>NZ_JAACJR010000008.1:59106-1414944 GCF_009939225.1 Sediminibacterium soli
GGTGTAACCGATATAAAACCGGTCGCAGGAGGCTGAATAAAGGATATAGGTCTTATACATAAAAAAATAACCCCGAAAATTTTACGGGGTTACTTTGTGGGAGCACACGGGTTCGAACCGCGGACCCTCTGCTTGTAAGGCAGATGCTCTAAACCAGCTGAGCTATGCTCCCTTGATTGATTGGGAGTGCAAAAATAGGCCCTGTAACATAACTGCCAAAAAAAACTTTGGATTTTTTCGGAGTTTGTTTCCGTCCATGATGGTGATGCCGCTCCGCCTTCTTCCTGACCGGCCGCTGCCGGGAGCGGATTTGCACGAACATTCTCCGGCAACGCCTACATTTGTGGCATGACGCATAGGATATTCAGCAGTGCTGCGAAACCCTGGGAAAAAGAAGAAACGGAGCTGATGACCGAGCTCGCATCATCCTACAGTCTGATCGTATGGAATGATGAGGTAAATACGTTTGAATGGGTGATCGAAACACTGGTTCATATCTGCGGCCATACCACTGAACAGGCTGAACAATGCGCCATGCTTATCCACACACAGGGCAAGTACGCCGTAAAAAAAGGCGATTACGACACACTCAAACCCATGCGCGACGCAATCACCGACCGCGGTATCGGGGCTACGATAGAAGAGAACGCGGGATAAGCGCGGTTGCTTACCTGCAATCGGGAAAATGTCAATGGTAAGCTGTTTGATGGTTGGAAATTTGAGAGAGGGCGTATGCCGCAGATTTCACAGACCTGTCTGCCTACAGGCAGGTTATCACAGTTTTTAAATCCGAATTCATCATCCACGAATTCATCATCCGCTCTAGTTCAGTTGCAGCGCGGGCAAGCGGTATTCTTTGCTGTCGTAGACAAACAATTCTTCTATCTCGTAGGTCCAGTATTTGTACAAAGGCGATTTGGCGATATAGCCATCGGCTTCTGTTTTGGAGTCTGCATTGACCGTTACCCAGCAGGTCTGGCTTTCCATGCTTACGGCATAACTGTCTATGATCCCTTTGTTGATGAGGTAGTTGATATAAGTGCGGTGCGGCGGTACCAGTGACATGAAACCCTCATCCATCGTAAACCTGATGATCGCCTGGAACTTTTTCATGATCTTCCGTTTTACAACCTGTGTAATACAATATCCGTGCGAGCTTTCTTTCCAATGGCATTATGGCAATCAACCGGAGAACAACTGACATAATTTACGGTAATTTTGCCTCTTTCCTAATTAAACCTTTTATGCTGAGAACCGTCGGGTTACTGATCTTATCCAACTGCTTTATGACCTATGCCTGGTACGGGCACCTGAAAAACAACAGCGTTCCTCTCTGGAAAGCCATCCTGATCAGCTGGCTGATCGCATTTTTCGAATACTGCCTCATGGTTCCCGCCAACCGGCACGGTTATTTACATGGCATGACAGGTTTCCAGCTCAAGATCACCCAGGAAGTGATCGCACTGTTCATCTTTGTACTCTTTGCCATTTTCTACCTCAAAGAACCCTTCGAACTGAAGTACATGATCAGCATAGTGTGCATTATTGCCGCAGTGTATTTTGCGTTTAAGTGAGGGGGACTGATTTTCGTGAGTTGGCGTGAGTTTTTTGGAGAGATGTGGCGGCCTATCGCATTTTCAAATTCCTCCTACCCCTTGAACCCATACATTTTCTCCACATCCTTCACGATCCGTTCCATGTCGGCATCTCTGCCGCTGCGGTCGTAGCTTTGTTTGAGGTTGCTGCCGAAGAGTACGGCTACGGTTTGCCAGAAGGCGGCGGTGATAAATCCCTTGTATTCGTCGATGATCTCGTAACAGTTGCTGCCGGTTTCGCGGTAGATCAGTTTCATCAGCACCTTACCCTGGTATACCGAAAGATTGGTGAGTTTATCCGTAAACTCTTTTTTGAGCTCTTTCTCCCGCGAATGTATGATGGCTTTGCGCTGCTTTTTATCGGTGACATTGACCAGCTTTGCGTTGATCTCGTTCATCACACGGCCCGCGGCTTTTGCGTAGGGATAGGTTACATACACCGCGTTGCGCAGACGCGTCCAGTCGGCCCAGTAATTTCTCCATTTGCTGTTCATCCGGCCAAGCACTTCTACGGAGGGCAGGTAAGACATCCCTATCGTATCGCCTTCGGGGGTTACCCAGGCATAGACCTTCACCGTATCGGCAGAACCATGCACCTGCGCGCCGGCTTTACCGGTAATCAGGCTCAAAGCGATCAGCATGGCTGCGGTATATGTGTTCAGGATCCTCACCGGTTTTAAAAATAGACAGTTCCCGGGAATTAATGCTGCCTGGCAGGAAAAAGTAACCCAGCGGGATTGTTAAATGGGCGATGGCAGATTGCCGGTTGGTCGTTTTTTTCGCGAATACCTATCTGGCAGCTTTTTTCCCGTTCCGCTGGTAAATAGACATAAAGAACCCCACCACCATCACCACCACTCCCAGCCAGAGAATATTGATCATGGGGAAAGCATATACTTTGAGCGTGATCAGGTCGGTAATGGCCCCGCTTTCTTTAACACCGATCTCGAATTTACCGTTCTGTCCATCCAGTATTTTATTGAACCTGAGCGCCAGGCTTTGCGATACCACGGTATCGGCGATCATCCGCACCTGGCCGTTCTTCACCGCAAAACCGGGGTTGGCGGGATAGGTACGGCCGTCTTTGGCAATGACCACCATATCCATGAAAATGGCGGTGTCGGCATCGGGGTACCTGGACTTAAACCGGTCGGGGTTCAGCATAATATTGTTCAGCACCATCATACCGCGGCTGTAAAACAGCGTATCGCCTTTGCTGATGGGGCGGGCCTGGAAACTGGCCGTATCCTCTCGGCTGTTTTCCTGAAAGGAAGTGATGTAAACGAATACATCTTTATACCAGTAGTGCTTGGCAGCTGGATTGGCTGCAAACCCCTCGCCCCCTTTGTTCTGCTTGATCACATCGGGATAGAGTTTAAAATGTTCGCTGCCGTCTTTCGCCTGGAAATCGATCTCGAAATACCGCTTACGGTCGCGCTCGTTCAGGGTATCCTGTACATAGGTAACCATGTACTTGCCCATATCCGTAGGCAGTTTTTTGAACAGCGTGATGTTTTCCGCCGGATCGCCTGCGGGATTGGCTTTGTCTTTCGGATTGCCGGTCAGCGGGGTAATACCCGTGGTATTCCAGCTCAACACCGTTTTCTTGCTCGATGAAATAAGTATGCCCACCAGCATCAGCCCAAAGCCGATATGCGCCACCGATGCGCCGGCAGCCCTGATCTTACCATTCAGTCCCGCCCAGATATAACCCATATTCGCCACCACGGCATACACCGAAGCGTAAATAGCAATATGAATGGCGATCAGGAAGCCGGGGCCTTTTTTATCGAACGCCACATGGCCCCAGAAGCTGATCAGTATACCGATCACCAGTGAAATGACGGTTGGCAGTAATATCTTCTTATTGAAATAGGCTTTGGGCGTGTCTTTGTATTTGAAATACTGTGTAACGGCAGTGAGTACGCCGATCACGATGGCTACGAACACCTGTATCTGGTTGTACGCGAACTCCGCATCTTCCGGCGGCGCAATATTGGTGCCGAACACCTTGTTCACCACGGGAACGGAGGTTTTGGATATGATCACCAGTCCGGCAAGAAAGAATACCAGCGAACCGATAAACATCCAGAACTCGCGGCTATAGGTTTTTTCCTCTTTATGGATCGTCGGGATGGCTTTGTACCTGATACCGTACATCGCCATTGCCGGCACAAAAAATACCAGCACAAACAACAGCAGCTGCCAGTTCATACCCAGGTCGGTGAATGCATGCACCGAAGTATCGCCCAGTATACCACTCCGGGTAAGGAAGGTTGAATACAGTACCAGCGAGAAAGCCGCGATATAAAAGAAATATGTGGGGCGCAACGAATACCCCGTGCTTTTATAGATCAGGTTGGTATGCAGTCCGGCGATCAGTACCAGCCAGGGCACCAGCGATGCATTCTCCACGGGGTCCCATGCCCAGTAGCCGCCGAAGGAAAGACTTTCGTAGGCCCATGCCGCGCCCATCATCACACCGGTTCCCAGCACGGCGGCGGAGAAGGATGTCCAGGGTATTGCCGGTTTTATCCAGCTATGGTCTTTCTTCATCAGTCCCGCCATGGCAAAGGCAAACGGTACGATGGTGGATGCAAAACCAAGGAACAGTACAGGCGGGTGTATCACCATCCAGTAATTCTGCAGCAGCGTATTCAGCCCCGTACCGTCTTTCAGGAACTGGAGGTAATCGGCGCGAAGCAGACCGGTGGCTGCATCCTTGAATATGGGTGCATTGTCGAGGATACCCTCGTTGCGTACCAGCGTAAACGGACTGCTGCCCAGTTTTACGCCAAAGAAATAAACACCCAGCACCATCGTGGCCAGTGCAAACTGGGCAAAACTGATCACGCTCATTACACCGCTTTCCCATCCCCTGCCGCGCCATACCAGCAGCCAGCCCAGCACACAATGCCAGAACGCCCATAACAGGAAACTGCCCTCCTGTCCTTCCCAGAAACAGGCAAACAGGTATTCCATCTGCAGGCTTTTGTCGCTGTGCGTAAAAGCATATTTATATTCGAAATAATGATGAGAGATGATATAGTACAGCGTGGCAAATGCCGCAATCACACTGATGGTCTCCGCAAGAAAAGCCAGCCTTGCCAGCCGCTGCCAGCCCTGTTGCGAAACGATATCAGCAGACCGGAACGATTTGAAATAAGCGATGGTGGCGGTCAATGAACTCACCAAAAAAAGCACCACGAAAAAATGTCCGATCTGACCCGGGAGCAGGTGTTCGCCGATATAATCCATGCGGTAGGGAGGGTTTAGAAAGTAAGAGAGGTCTCTGTTATATTGTTAAATGGTTGCCTTGTTATATTGCTTTTGACTGCCGGTGACGCAATGCCATAAAACAATACAGCCATTAAACCATTATCGTTTTCAATTCATTCCTGTTGCCTGAACATTCTTCTTCATGGCATTCGGGTCGTCTTTGTATTTGGAGGGGCATTTGAGCAGGATATCCTTGCAGTCAAAATGATCGCCCGTTACCTTGCCTTTGAGCACCACGCGCTCGCTTTTCTCCATATCGGTGGGTTTGTTGTTATGGTACACCACTTTAATGCGGTTGCCCAGGGTATCCACAGCGGTAAAGCTCAGGTAATTGGGGTTTTTCACCGCGTCGTATTCCACCGGCTGCTGCAGGTCGATCTTTGCGATCAGGTTCACGAATTTACCCTCTTTCTGGCGGGCGGATGCGATGGTCTCGTACGTAGTCAGATCGCCCATATAACTTACCAGCACCACTATGGCTGCGGCGATCAGCACCAGTATCACAATATGCGTTTTCTTCATACCTGCAATTTTACGCCGCAAAATTAGCGTAAAAATGCCAAGACACGGCGGTTTGTGGTGAGCGGTTCCGCCGGTACACGGTGTTTCCGGAGCGGTTCCCACTCCAAAGCTGCCTGCCCAGGCCCCGCGAAGGCAGGTGTTAAAAAAAATCCAATCCCCGGGCAATTTCCATCCGGGGGCAAAGCATACAGATTTTAACGCCGGAAATCCGGTAATTAGCCTAATTTGCATCCGTTTTTGCAACAACATTATCATGGCTGATCTTTCGCAATTCGACCCCAATGCGGTCGGTAACCCGTTTAACAACATATTCGGGCTCCCCTTCTCCGAAGACGATGCAAGGCTGGTATTGCTTCCCGTTCCCTGGGAAGTGACCGTTAGTTATGGCGCCGGTACCGCCAGGGCCGCCGAGCATATCTGCAAGGCCAGTATCCAGGTGGATCTATTTGACCAGGACGGCGACCAGGGCTGGAAACAGGGGTTTTTCATGAAGGATGTGGACAAGAAGATCCTTATGAAAAGCGATTACCTGCGCAAGGAAGCAGAACTCTATATTGATTATATCTCCAAGGGCGAGATCGTTGACAAGAACAAGTTCATGTGCAAAAGCATGAAAGACATCAACGAGGGCAGCGAATTGCTGAACCAGTGGGTATACCACCAGACCACGGCCCTGCTTGGCAAAGACAAACTGGTAGGCCTGATAGGCGGCGATCACAGCACACCGTTCGGGTTTATCAAGGCGCTGGCCGACAGGCACGGCGATTTTGGCATACTGCAGATAGATGCACACTGCGATCTTCGCAAAGCCTATGAAAATTTCAAATATTCGCATGCATCGGTGATGTACAATGTGCTGGAAGAAATTCCCGCCGTAAAAAAACTGGTGCAGGTGGGTATCCGCGACTACAGCGAAAGCGAATGGGCATATATCTCGAACAGCAATTACCGGGTGGTCACTTACCTCGACAAACACATCAAGGAACGCCAGTTCGAAGGCGAGACCTGGAAACATATCGTGGACGAGATCGTTAACCACCTGCCTGAAAAAGTATATATCAGTTTCGATATCGATGGCCTGGACAGGAAATACTGTCCCAATACCGGCACCCCTGTACCCGGTGGTTTTGAACTGGAAGAAATATTCTACCTGATACGCAGGATCAGCAACAGCGGACGCAAACTCATCGGCTTTGATCTTGTGGAGATAGCGGTGGGACAAACCGACTGGGACAGCAATGTGGGCGCGCGCTGCCTGTGGAGATTATGCAACCTGCTTACCCATAACAATTCATAGGATGCCTGTTAAAGCCTACGATTATATTGTTGAATGCAAGCAGCCGGATTATAAACTGGTGAACCTGGTGAGCCAGATCATGCTGTTTCTCTCGCTGATCGCATTCGGGTCTTCGCCGCATATGTATCCCATTACCTTCAAAGCCGTGTACCTGTACCTGATCATGACAGGTATATTGGTATTGCTGGTGATCGGCAACCGCAAACAGCGCCATGAAGGCAATGCCAATTACCGTTTTGCCCTTTCGCTTGCCGCCATCGGCTGGATAGCGCAGCCAGGCGATTGGAAATGGGTAGCGGCCATCTTTATCCTTTCCGCCATACTCGAAAGACAGGTAAAGTTTCCCATCGAATACGCGTTTGATGAAAAACAGGTGGTGTTCAATTCCCTTCCCAAAAGAATGTATGACTGGAAAGAGCTGAACAATGTAGTGTTAAAGGACGGCCTGCTCACCATCGATTTCAAGAACAACAGGATCATACAGAAAGAGATCAACGAACATATCAGCGATAAACTCGAAACGGATTTCAACGATTTCTGCCGCCGGTGCCTGCTGTCTGCACAGGCAGCCTGACCTCTCTCTGCGATACTTTGCGATCTCCGCGTCTCTGCGGTAAAAATCACCGCAGCGTTTCGCAGCGAAAAAACAAAGACATTATGCCTACTCCCTATATACTTTATTCCGACGGTAACGGTAATATTTTCGAAGACACCAGCCTTTACGCCGCAGGCCGTGCAGGATGGGATGCCATGCCCGTACCCGAGGAAGACTGGATCATACTCCCCGAAGGCGGCAATCTTTACGAACTGCCCGGCAGGCGCGGCATAGGCATAGACGTGCACACCGGCGAGATGCGTCTCTGCGAAAAAGGATGGGCTGTAGCCGCCTTTATCCCACCCGCGCATACCGGTCTTTTTATTGCAGCATACGAAACCCTGCCCGATGCGCCTACCCTGCCGCTGTTTTGCTACACCGCTGTGGGCTGGTTCAACAACCAATACTATGTACCTGCGGTACGCATCGAAAAAGACATACGACAGGAATGCGCAGGTTACGACGACACCAAAATTGAACAGGGTACCAAACACCTGCTCCAGGCCTATCCCGGTAACCGACTGGTAAAACACCTGATGGAGAACTGCTGCATGACCTACCATTGTCCGGCAGCGCGCAATTTTGCTTTGGGCAGGTGGGAATGCCCGATACCGAGTTCCCCTGCCTGCAATGCCAACTGCGTGGGATGCATCTCCTTCCAGCCCGAGGAAGAATCGATCGTATCCACGCAGGACAGGCTTACGTTCAAACCTCTCCCCGAAGAGATCGTGGAGTTTGCCGTACCTCACCTGATGACAGCACCTTACCCCATCGTAAGTTTTGGCCAGGGCTGCGAAGGCGAGCCCTTGCTGATGTGGGAAACCATACGCGAAGCCATCATCGAAATACGGAGGCATACGGATAAGGGCAGCATCAATATAAACACCAACGGTTCCAAACCCGATGCGGTGCGCGCCTTATGCGAGGCAGGCCTCAACAGCATACGTGTAAGCACCAACTCGGCCCGCAAACGTATTTACGATCCCTATTACCGCCCCAATAACTACCGCTTCGAAGACATCATCGACAGCCTGAAAGTGATGCGCAGCTTCGGAGGCTGGACAAGCATCAACTATTTCGTATTCCCCGGTATGACAGACAGCGTGGAAGAATACGAGGCCCTGCGACAGCTTATCATCGACACCGATCTCTGCATGATCCAGTGGCGCAATTTCAATATAGACCCCGACTGGTACATGGGCAAGATCGGCGCCTACGAAACGGGCGATATGCTTGGCATGAAACAGGTAATGCAACTGCTCCGTGAAGAATTCCCTAACCTGAAATTCGGCTATTTCAACCCTTCGATGGAGCGGATGAAGGGAAATTACGAAAGCGATTTTGCGGGGAGTGAGCGGTACTAGCACTCCGCAAGTATGCCCGTACAGCGCTGAAAGATCGGGTAAAGATTTAGTTGTGTAAAAAAAATTGCCACAGATTGCACAGATTAGCACAGCCCTGTCTGCCGACAGGCAGGTTAGCACATAAAAAAGCTGTGTCAATCTGTGTAATCTGTGGCAACAAATTCCCGCACCACACCACCCTACACCGGCAGATACTTAGTCAGCATCTTTCCATTCGCATAAGTAACCACGCTCTCCAGCGCCAGCATTTTTCTCTCTTTGAATATCCGCATCCCCTCCCCGATCGCCACGGGGTTCCGGATGATATAGTATTCATCGATCAGGTTCAGGCTGATCAGCGAACTGACAAAAGTGGCGCCGCCATACACCATGATGTCCTTACCGGGTTGTTCTTTCAGGGCTTTTACGGCAGTGGCCAGGTCGCCGTTTTCCACTTCCAGGTTGCGGCCTTTGATCTCTTTCTGGGTATGACTGAACACGATCTTACGCATATTGACCATACGGTAGGCAAGCGACTGCTCTTTACTGTCGGGCAAATTATCGAGCGTATTTTCCCAGTGATCGATGAATTCGCGGGTCATTTTTCTGCCGAGTAAGATGGTGTCGCAGGTATCGGCCAGGTCAATGACAAAGCGCATTCCCGCTTCATCGGGTTGGCTCAGCCACATCCAGTCGAGTTCTCCGTTGGGACCGGCTACAAAACCGTCCAGGGTCATTTGTACCTGTACTTTTAATTTTCGCATGGGAATCGTTTTAAAGTTGATGATGTTTTACACCACAAATTTGTGCCAATATTCCCCGCCACCATGGGTAGGATTGCGACAAAACCGCTGGTGGTTTGCGTAAATATGCCCGTCAGGGTACCGGGCGGGACGCGATTGCCATACGAGGCCGCCGCGCTGATCCGCGGCATCTGTTCTTTCAAAGGGGAAACAATGGCAGTTTATTGCCGTCGATTTACGATATGAACATTCATCTCGATACTCATCCAGTAATGCCAGCGCGGAGCACGACCGGGCGCCTCGAACTCGGGTGAGCGAAAATTGAATTTCAGTTTTCCGTCAAAATTGGTTCTGCTGGAAACAGAAGGATTGATACAAAACCCAAGCGATCCGTCGAACACGCCGCGACGAGCCCAGGCATTGGGCAGGTTTACCGCATCGTGACGGCTCTGGCCGCTTATCAGTGCATTGTACCCAATGAAATTACCCCTGATCGCTGCAAAGAAAAAGAGCTCTGTTGCTTTTTCGCGTTTATAATAGTTTTCCATTGTTGCAACGGCATTGGGCTTAAAAAGCATCGAGGAAGATCCGAGCGGATTGGTCGCATACATCCAGTTGCGCGGATCGAGCCAGCCAAAACGCCAGGACAATTCAGCGACGGCGGTATTGTACCAACCCAGGTTTAAGCGGCCGGCGGCTTTCCATTCACCTCCGAAGCGGATAAGCCTGTCTGTGAAACCCAATTCACGCCGGCGCAGCGGTCCCCGGGTCAGCAAATGATCCTGCTGGTAAAACAGTAATGCGGTAAGCGCGCCGCCGTCTGACAGCTGGTTATGCCAGCCCCTTGGCGTGCGCGGGTCTTTTGTATCATTATTGTTCATCCCCTTGTGAATCGCGGTTTGTATTTCACGGGAAACTCCTGTACCCAGCGCACCCGCAGCCAGCCCGAAAGTATATAACCGACACTTTTCGCGATCAAGAAACATTCCGGTTGTTTGCAGATAAGTGAGAGAGGCATATGGCCTGTCGTTGTAGATCGGATAGGAAGCGGGCAAGGAATCAGGGGTAAACGATCCGTTAGCCAGCTGCATTACATAGAATCCCGTGGCATACTGTACACGTTTCGGTTTTATCATTTTGAAAAGCCAGCGCGAAGGAGCAAATAGAAAACATTTTTCAAATGCATCTGTTGCGTAGTGGAAGCCAAAACCCATCGTGTAGTTTCTGTCTTCATTCAATTGTTTCATGCCAAACCATTCCAGGGTATAGTCCTGGTCGTAGCTGATACCAAAACGCTGATAGCGCGCAGCCGGCAAAGGCTGTGCAAGGGCCTGCCCCGTCAGCAAAACTGAAACGAGTAAATACAATATCCTTACCATATGCTTTTTTATCGGTCCCGCACCATCAACTCCGCCAGTTCACCGATCACCCAGGGCGCTGTATTTGCTTCCCCGTTGGGATTGTTGTCATGATGCGTATAATCAAACTGGTTATTGGTAAGGTAGTCAACAGCATGCACGGTTTCGTGCACCAGTGTATTGGTTATCGATGCCAGGCTTCTGTTCAGTTTAGCCGTATTCACACTGATCTTGTCGAGTGTGCCCGCGTTGGAACGGCTCCAGGGCCTCCAGAAAGTGGTTACGGTGATCTCTCTTGGAAACGCGGTAAATTCCGCGGCGATCTGCCGGCCGGAATAAACAGAATTGTCAAAAGAATTGATCTGTTCGAGTTTCTGGTAAAATACCTCATCTGAAAGGATGCGGTTCGCTTCCAGGATCGCATTGGTGAGAGACCTATTGTTTCCCTCGTATTTTAGCTTTGGACAGTTGGTGATAGCCATGATCAGTTTAGTTTATAGTTAACGGCAAATTTGACAACAGGTTTGGCAAGCAGTTCCACCGGGCTGTTGGTATACTGGTAAACACCGGCACGCAGGCTGATAATATTGTCAATTTCTATCCCCATATCAACCGAATAGCCCAGCAGTGAATTTTTTTTGAAGCCTGGTCCGAATATGCGCGCAAAATTGCTTTCGGCCGACATGTTCCCGGAAATCTTCGCCTGCAGAAAGAACATGCCTATATTACTCATATCATCATTGGCCCAGGCCCCTGTTTGAAAATACAGTCCTGCATTGGCAAAGCTGTTGAGGTAATTGATACTTTCCTGGGTAAGACTGTCCCTGCCATTGACAAGCCGGGTACCCAGGTGATAGTTGAACTTAAGCAGTGTGCGGGCCGATGCATTTCTTTCTAACAGATTAAAGGACTGGTTGATGGAAAAATTCAACGTGCCGCCGAGCTGATTGAGCAGCGAATTGACAGACTGGCTATTCTCTTTATCATTGCCAAATCCGGTACCTGAGGTGCCTGTGTAGATATAAAACGGAATGCTGAATTTTTCCTCCCCGATATTCAGTTTCAGAAACCGCGCAGAAGCCTGCACGCCGCCGTTGGTGAGGTAATCTATGATACCGCTTCGAAGCAGCTGAAAAGATTCGTCGTCGGCCTGAATACGCTTTTGGATCTTTGTCGTTTTTTGGGTCAATCCAGAAATATTTCTCGCGGACAAATTGTTGATTTTTTCCTTTGCCCATGTATAATCCACTTCTACGATCTGGGCTTTTGCGTGCAGGTAAAAGACGGAGCACAGCACAATGATGGCACACCGGTACCGTTGCATAAGCAGTTGGGTTTTGATCAGTAAATAAGGGGGGATATCGTAAACCTAATAAAAGTTTCTGCATAATGCAAGCCATTCCAGACTTCTTTTTTCGGCTTAGGCCGACCAACCGGAGACAGACCGGAAGAACGCTCCGTGGCACTGTTTATGCGTACATTTGGATAGCCCGAAAAACGAGCATTATGACACTGAAAGAAACGCTGGCCCGGCTGAAATCGATGAGCAACGAAAAAACCATGGCGCATAACAGGAAATTCGGCCTGGGCGATAACCAGTTTGGCGTAAAAATGGGAGATATACGCGCGCTTGCCGGCAAAATCAAAACCGATCAGGCGCTGGCAATGGAACTTTGGGAGACCGGCAACCTGGATGCACAACTGCTTGCCGTACTCATCACCGACACCAGAAAACTGACAAAAAAAGAACTGGAAAAAATGGTACAGTCTGCCGGTTACGCCCCGGTGGCGGACTGGCTGTACAGCTATGTGGTCAAAGTGTTTCCCGACAAAGAATCTTTCCGCACCGGCTGGATGAATGGCAGGAACAAATGGGCCGCCCGTGCAGGATGGAGTCTTACCGCAGGCAATATAGCGCGCGATCCGGCACTGGTGGATATCCAGGCATTGCTGGACAGAATTGAATCCGAGATGCCCGCCGCGCCGCCCGAAGTGCAGTGGACCATGAACACCGCACTGGCCAATATCGGCATCCACCACGAAAAACACCGCCAGCGCGCCATCGCCATCGGGGAGAAACTGGGTATTTACAGAGACTATCCCGTTTCCAAAGGATGCACCTCCCCTTTTGCCCCGGTATGGATCGGCGAAATGGTGAAAAGACAGCAGGGCTGACCATTCCTGTTCAACGCAGAGACGCGAGGGAGCAGCCTCCCGCCGAGATCATATCCGGGAACCCGCGATCCGCAAATCCATCATCCCCTGCGCCGAAAGGATCCGGAACGCTTCCTGAATCGCGGCGGTTTTCTTATCTTACTGTGCAAACAAGGATTGCATGCAAAAGAACCAACTGTTCCGTTACTCGGTGGTGGCTGCCCTGGCTGGTTTTATTTTCGGGTTTGATACGGTGGTGATCTCCGGCGCCAACCTTCCTATTAAAAATCTCTGGCATACCTCGCCGCTGTTTCACGGTTTCTTCATCATGTCGATGGCCTTATGGGGCACCGTACTCGGAGCGGTCTTTGGCGGCATTCCTACGCAGCGATACGGAAGAAGAAAGGTATTGATTGCGGTGGGACTGCTGTTTGCGGTTTCGGCATTTGGAACAGCGCTGGCAAACGATCCCTATCTGTTCTCTTTCTTCCGTTTTATCGGCGGCGTGGGCATAGGGGTTTCTTCTGTGGCAGCGCCCACTTATATTTCCGAAATAGCAACACCCGGCAGCCGGGGCCGGCTGGGCGCTATGTACCAGTTCAACATCGTTTTCGGGATACTGGTGGCATTTCTCTCCAATTATTTACTCCAGGGTGTGGGCGGCGATAACGACTGGCGCTGGATGCTGGGTGTGCTGGCCATCCCGTCTGTGCTCTATACCCTGATGGTACTGGGCGTTCCGGAAAGTCCGCGCTGGCTGATCACGCAGAAAAATGATATGACTGCTGCCAGGCAGGTATTGGTACAGTTGGGTATAACGGATCCTGATAAAGAGGTGGAAACCATTCTGGCAGCCAACAGGGACGAAGCCGCCGCGGGAAGCGGGGCGCAGTTGTTCAGCGCCCCATACCGGAAAGTGCTGTGGCTGGGTTTTATGATCGCGTTCTTTAACCAGGTATCGGGTATCAATTTCATCCTTTACTATGCACCGGAGATACTGGAGAAAGCGGGACTTGCTGCAAAAGAGTCGCTGCTCAATTCCATCGCCATCGGTGGCACCAACCTGCTGTTCACCTTCGTGGGGCTGTACCTGATCGACCGCGCCGGCAGGCGGAAACTGCTGGTCATCGGGTCGCTGGGGTACATACTCAGCCTGTCGATGGTGGCCTGGTCGTTCTATACACATGCCGGCGCCGCCTTACTGATGGGTTTCCTGTTGCTGTTTATCGCCGCGCATGCCATCGGCCAGGGCGCTGTGATCTGGGTATTCATATCCGAAATATACCCCAACCGCATACGTGCGGCAGGACAGTCTTTCGGCGCAAGCGTGCACTGGGTGTTTGCCGCCATCATTACGCTGGTAACACCTGTATTTCTTGATTCCGGGAACGGCATCTTCAAAGACAATCCCTGGCCCATCTTCGCTTTTTTTGCCTTTATGATGCTGCTGCAGCTGATCTGGACCCTCACCAAAATGCCCGAAACCAAAGGCGTTTCACTCGAGGGCCTGGAAAAACGACTGATGCATTGAAGAACCAGGTAACCATGTTCACCCGTTCCTTATTCTTTGTTCCTTGTTCCCCTGTTCCTTGCTCCTTGTTCATCTGTTCCTATATTTGACCATCATCCCCTTGTTGATGCCGATATCCCTGCGTGTGGTTTTGTTACTGTTGCTTGTTTCCTGTTGGAAGGGCGGCCTGTTGGCCCAGGATAACAGCACGCATTTTTATCTGTATGAAGACACCTCGCGTTACCCCGATCCGCAGCGGGTATTGCAGCTGTACCGGAATCACCAGGTAAAACAGGCGCCGGATAAGGGAAAGAATCCGGGTTTTACACGGTCGCTTTTCTGGCTGCTGTACGAAAACCCGGTTGACAGACCGGCAGATTCCCTGCTGCTGTATATAGGCCACCACCATATTAACCGGATCCATTTTTATTTTATCAGCGACAGCAGCACACTGCTGCAGTGGGTTACCGGTGATTATTTTCCTTTCCGCCAGCGACCGGTGGAGGCAACGGGGTTTTATTTTCCCATCAACAAAAAAGGCATTTACCTGGCGCAGATAGACAAGCGGAACGAATCGTTACAGCTCTCCTATTACCTCACCGATAAAGTCCGTGCCCTTCGCGAAGAATCGGGTACCAAAACCACGGTCTTCCTTTTTACCGGTATGCTGCTGCTGCTGGTCATTTTCGGTATCTATCTTTTTATCATGGAGAAAGACAGGCTGTACCTGTACTATATCCTCTATATCGGTTCGGGCTGGCTTTGGGTGTTATCGAATGCGGGTTATGGATTTGAATACCTCTGGCCCAACCTGCCCTGGTTTGCCAGTAAAGCCCGACCCATATTTGTGGTGGTGCCGCTTATTTTTGCATCTATATTCCTGGTACGGTATATCGGTGGCATAAAAAGCAGGTGGCTGCTCAACACATTTCGTTCCATCAATACGCTGCTGCTGGGCTGCATCGTGCTGACGCTTTGCCTGAACGACCAGAACCAGCAGAACAACTGGTGGCTGTACCTGCAATACCTGGTGCCTATATTCCCGCTTACCTATATCATTCTTTCATTCACCATTTTGATTTCCGCATCCTGGCGTGGCAACCGGCTGGCGGTGTTTTACCTGGTTTCGCAGTCGGTGCTGCTGGTGTCGGCAGTGCTGCAGGTGTCTTTTTCACTGGGCAGTCTTAACCGCTTCGATCATTTCTTCAGTCATTATGGTCTTGCTTTCGGCTATGTGGTGGAAGCAATCATCCTCACCGCCGGGCTTGTATACCGGTTCAGCCGGTATCGGCTCGACAAAGAAAACCTGCTGATAGAAATGAACCGGCAGCAGCAGGAAAACACGCATGTGCTGATGCAGGTGCAGCAGGAAGAGCGCAGTCGCATCGCCACCCAATTGCACGATGTGGCCGGATCCTTACTTTCGGCGGTAAAACTCAATCTCTCATCGATCAGGGAAAAAAACCTGTTCCTGCAGCCCGATACATCGGCCAAGTTTGAAAAAACCGAGGAAGCCGTGGGCATCGTATCTGATATGGTCCGTAACCTCAGCCATGCGCTGAGTCCTGTCATGCTTACGCAGGTGGGCTTTCGAACGGCGCTGGAAAAATTGGTGGGTATCTTTAACGCATCGGGCAAGATCCATATGCAATTGGTGGTGATCGGGTTTGACAGGTATGAACCAAGACTGGAGCAGTATTATTTGGCGCTTTACGGCATTGCCTATGAGCTGCTCAACAATATTGCCAAACATTCGGGCGCCGGTCATGCGCTGTTACAGGTATCGGAACATGAGGATGTGTTCAGCCTTATTGCGGAAGACGACGGCGTGGGACTGGAACAGGTGTCGGGCGATGGATTGGGACTGGCAGGCATCCGGTCAAAGACAAACTATTACGGCGGTTCGATGGCCATTGACCGCAACGAACCGAAAGGACTGATTGTAACGATAGAAATACCCATTACCTATGACACCAAGCAGGATCATACTGGCTGACGATCACCAGTTCATGCTGGAGGGCGTACAGTCGATCTTAAAAGACGATGCTTCCCTGGAAATTGTGGCAACCGCGCACAATGGCCATCAACTGATGGATGCCGTGGCGCAGGAAAGACCCGACCTGGTGGTTCTTGACCTCAACATGCCGGGATACGATGGACTGCAATGCCTGGAAAAGATCAAGCAGCAGTTTCCGCGTGTGAAGGTACTGGTACTGTCCAATTATTCGCAACCCGACCTGGTGGGCACGGTAAAGAAAATGCAGGCTGATGGGTACCTCGTAAAAAATTCAACCGCCGCCGAATTGCGGGATGCGATCAGCATGCTGTTATCGGGCGAGACGCATTTTCCGGCCACCGAAGAACTGAAACCGGTTTCGGAAGACTCTTATTTCTTCGATGAGTTCCTGAAAAAATACCAGCTCACCAAACGGGAAGTGGAAGTGATCCGGCTGGTATGCCGCGAGATGAGCACCAAGGAAATCGCAGCCGAGCTTTTCCTGAGCGAGCTGACGGTCAACACCCATCGCAGGAATATCCTCAAAAAATTATCACTCAAAAACGTGGCCGGCCTGGTGAACTTTGCCAAACAAAACCAGATTTTGTAACTGCAGGAATGTTGACATGTCGGTATCCGAGAATTTTGAAACCCCTGTCTTTATTTACTGCAGCTTACCGCCTGCTGTATACCTTATCCCCCATCCGCAACTCGGATTTCGATACTTTCATGGTCAGACCGATCACCCTGGTTTGCTGCCAGCTGCCGCCGGTAAATTGCTGGTGATAGGCTTCCCAGTAACCGGCGCGTATAAACTCCACTTCCTTTATACAAATACCACCCAGGGCCGAAGACGGTAATGCAGTGCCCATGGCGTACACGGTGCCGGTGCCGGTTTGATGCAGGTCAACGCCGCTGATGCGCACCATCGCCCCGGTGGCGGTGTCTTTCCATATACCGTTGATATCGGCCGCTGAAAAACCAACCTGGTTCGTCGCCTCCCGTATATCTCCCCTACAACCTGTGAATACGGAAACCACCAATACAAGCAAGACCAGCCTGTT
This sequence comes from Sediminibacterium soli, assembly GCF_009939225.1. Lineage (GTDB taxonomy): Bacteria > Bacteroidota > Bacteroidia > Chitinophagales > Chitinophagaceae > Sediminibacterium > Sediminibacterium soli. The sequence continues at coordinate 76,563 of NZ_JAACJR010000008.1, forward strand.
GTTTCTCATAAAGCACCCAGCGTTTAGAAGAACAAATCTATCCCTCCCAAACGCCCCCGGAAATCCCTATTTATAAGTATTGTTCACCCCCCATTCCCCTGTTCCTTGCTCCCCTGTTCCCTGTTCCCTGTTCCTTGCTCCTCTGTTCCCCTATTCCTCTCTTCCATCACCTTCTTCTCGCCGGGGTAAACAGACTCAGGTCCCATTCGCGGAGCCAGTGTATTTCCATCTTCCCGTCGGCGGTGATGGTGATGGGCAGGAATACGTATTCGGAATCGGGTTTGCCGCCGCCGTTCCATCGGTCGCCCATATAAAGATAGGCATCGGTATAACCGGGTATTTTGAAGATAAAGCAGGGCTGCGAGTTAAAGGAGTTGTTACCCGCATCGCCGGTAAACGGATTGCCGCCCCTGGTGTACGGACCGAGTATGGCCGAAGAGGTGTAAAAGGTGCCGGGGTTGGGCGTCCATCCCGAACACTGGCTTGTAAGTAAATAATACACCCCCCTTCTTTTCAGGACGCCCGGCCCCTCGCAATGGGCATTGATATCCGAATCGTTGGTGGTGATGTCGAGATAATCTTCTGTCAGCTCCACCATACGGATGGTGCGGTTCACATGGTCTGCGGCATAACCGATATAGGCTTTTTTGGTTTCCGGTTCGAGGTACATGCCGATATCGCGCGACTCATGCCCGTTGGGACGGAAATGTTTTTTTAGCACGAAAGGGCCTTCCGGCTTATCGCTGGTGGCAACACCGAGTTCGGCAACATCGTAATTACGGCTGTCGTAGTGAAACCACATCACATAACGATTGTTTTTGGGATCGTAAATGACTTTGGGTCTTTCCAGCACGGGTATTTCTCCCTTGGTAAGCACCACGCCTTCTTTTTTCCAGTTATACAGGTCTTTCGAGGAATAACAGGATACGCCCTGTGGTGTTCCCCTGTGCTCGCCGTACCAGTAAAAAGTGTGTGTGGAATCAACATACAACAGGTTTCCGCCATGGGCATCGATATGCACACCGTTTTCGTCGAGCCATTGCCCGCCGGGTTTAAAGGAACTGTAGCGCGGCTGTGAGAAACCGGCTGTAACCGATACCTGCAGCAGCAGGCATACCTGCATGAGCCTGAAAAGCATATCCGTATGTTTTTTTATCGTTTGGTTTGAAAATTTTTTCTACAATAAAACAGGAAGTATGTCCGCCAAAAAATGCGGGCTCCGTAAAGAATCCATGTTACCCATTGATCCGCCTGATGATCCTGAGTGTATGCGTGCGCTCGCCGGTATCGGAACTGACAATACCCATATTGTCGATGGGATCGATGCGTACGCGGCCGGAGGAATGAATGATCCTGTCGGGACCCAGCAATATGCCCACATGGGTGATGCGGCCTTCTTCGTTGTCAAAAAAAGCAAGATCACCCTCATTCGCTTCCTGCAGAAACCCGACAAGTTCGCCTGTTTCTGCCTGCTGGTAAGAATCGCGGGGCAGCTGTTTGTTGAAAAAAAGGAATACCTGCTGTACAAAGCCGCTGCAGTCTATGCCAAATACAGAGCGTCCGCCCCAGAGATAGGGCGTATTGAGGTACTGCCTGGAAAAAGCCACCAACGCCCTTTTATCGAACGGCGTGCCCGATGGATCATGGCGTTTGCCCGCGTAGGAGCAGTGAAAAGCGCCGATGCTGCCCCGGCCGTTTTCCAGCATATCGATGGAACAGCCCAGGGGTACCTGCATGGTTTGATCGTTGAACAGGATCGTGTTGATCCATTCTGCCGTAAGCTGTTTGTGCCAGGTCTTCTCCGTTTCCGGCACCTCGGCAAATTGTGTGCGCTGGCACCAGCCTTCGTATCCGTCAAAAAGGGCGCGGATACGTAGGAAATCCCGGGTCGTTTCCAGCAGTTCGGCTGCCTCCCCAAACAGCATCTGGCTTACCATCTCAGTCCTGTGCGATGCCTCTTTGCGCATCGGGGATATGGGAACGATACAAACGATCATATTCATTTGCCGAGTTTGCGGAAAGATATGGAAATTTACAGGGGCTGCATCTAACAGAAAAGCTATTTTCAGGCGTGGCGCAGGAACGATACGACCATATTGAAGACCAGGAGCTATTAGACAGGTTCTATAAAGACCGTAACAACGAGTGGCTGGGCATACTGCTGCAGCGGTATACACTGCTGTTGCTGGGTGTGTGTATGAAATACCTGAAGAACGAAGAAGAAGCCCGTGATGCGGTGCAGCAGATATTCCTGAAAGCGATCATGGAGCTGGAGAAATACCGGGTATCGTACATCAAAAGCTGGCTGTATATGGTGGCCCGCAACCATTGCCTGATGAAGCTGCGCGATAAACATGTGACGGTGCCGGTAGAAGAGAAAACACAGCTGGCGGCAACCGAAACGGACAAAAACGAGCTGGCCGATAAGGAGCTCACGCTTACACAGCTGGAAGCGGCCCTGGAAGAACTGAGCCCGGAACAGAAAAATTGCATCCGTCTGTTCTACCTGCAAAAGAAAAGCTACCAGGAGATCGTTTCTATTACAGGCTATACGCTTTTGCAGGTAAAAAGTTATATCCAGAACGGTAAACGAAACCTGAGAATACTGGTCGAAAAGAAAATGAAACAAAGGTAATGGCAGACCTGAAAGACATATTGAACAGTGACGATGAACTGAACCACGAAGAACTGATGCGCTACCTCGAAGGGAACGCATCGGAAGAGGAACGTTTTGCCATTGAAAAACAGATGGCCGATTCTGCTTTTGTAGACGATGCGGTGGAAGGACTGCAGCGTTTCAAAGACCCCGGGCAGGCGCTCAGCTACGCGGACCAGCTTGACAAACAACTGCAGAAATACACCAGGCTCCGCCAGGCCCGCAAACGCAAACGCAGGCTGAAAGACCAGAACTGGCTGGTGATTGCCATATTCGGCATTCTGGCGCTCTGCGTTGCCGGCTACCTGCTGATCCATTTCTTTATGCACAAAGGATAAACCACCCTACAAACACCGATCATAGGTATAAAAAGCAAAGATCTCCCTCGGGAGATCTTTGCTTTTTATACGGAAGGTAACACGCAGTTACCAGGGTTACTACCCTCTTGTCTTGATCAGTTGCACCACTTTTCTTCTGCCTCCCTGGGTAAACTCAGCATAATACGTGCCGCTGCTGTAGGTATGTCCTACCTGCAGACTGCTGTTTGCCTGGAGTTTAGTCCTTGCCTCAACCGTTCTTCCTGTTCCATCCAGCACACGGAGACTAACCGGAGCATCGCTCCTGCTTGTGAGTTTGAGGGTGAAATAGGTGGTTGAAGGGTTCGGCATCACGGTCACCGCAAGTTCCGCTTCGGAAACAGCAGCTGCAGTGGTGGCTTTTGCAGCCATTTCCTGCGTTACCGTTTGCTTCGTGGTGGTTGCGAAGGCGCTGCTGCTGCCGCTGTTGCAAGGAGCCTGCTCACAGCTGCCCAGCCTGTCGCCACCATGACCGCCGCAGGTGCCGTTCAGATGCGCCGGCACGGCGTTAACCGATATCTCTATGGTATGTGAACCGTTCTTACCGTCTGTGGCATGACATACAAATACTTTGGCACCGCCTTTGGTTCCTGGTACACGTATATCGGTTACACAGATGGTAATGCTTGTTGTGTAACTGCAGTTGTACCTGTTGGTAACCGTTACCACGAATGTGTAACTGCCGGCCGCCACCGGTGAGAACACCGGCGCTGCACTGCTTGTGCTGTTCAGCAGGTTGGTGGCACTGCCCGTCCAGCTATACCTGTAAGGTGCACCCACTGAGGGCAGTGTACCTACCTGCAGGGCTGTGCTCTGCGCACCATAACCCAGGTAGAGATTGGTTGCCACACCACCGGTGTACGTACTGGTTGTCGGAACAGACGTGATATACGGTGCAAACACCGCTCCGATCGCGATCTTCTGGATGGCTGTTCCTGTGTTTCCGGAAGGATCTGTCGCTTTCCAGGTACGGGTGATCAGATTGCCGGTTGTTTCATCTGTATAAGTGATCGAAGAAACATGGCAATTGTCTGTTGCCGTTGCCGTACCTGTTGCCGCCGGTGCAGTTGCGCCGCCGCAGTTAACCGTGGTATCGGCAGGTGCTGTCACCACAGGTGGTGTTGCATCCGTAACCATAATGGTCTGGTTCTGCGTTGTGGTATTGCCATTTCCATCATCGTATTTCCATACAATGGTGTAAGTGCCTCTTGTCGTATAGATCAGCTGGTCACTTGTTGTGGCAGTGATTACGCCTGTACAGTTATCTGTCGCTTTTGGTGCGTTGATAACCACTGCTGAGCATAGACCCGAGATCGTTGGCAGGGTTGCCACCTGCGGAACAGGAGCCGTAATGTCTTTCACGATCACGGTCTGCGTCTGCGAAACGGCATTACCGCTTGCATCCCTGTATACCCAGTTAACCGTGTAGGTTCCCTGAGCTGTATATACCAATGGATCTTCTGTAACGCCACTGATGATTCCGCCGCAGTTGTCAACTGCTATAGGAAGCGGCACTGTTACCGAGCACTCGCCTGTAAGTACCGGCAATTCTGCTACAGTCGGAACAGGTGCGATATTGTCTTTTACCGTTACGGTCTGCGTTTGGGTTACGGTAAGACCGCTCAGATCAGTTGCTGTCCAGGTAATGGTGGTAACCCCTACCGGATAAACCTCATCCAGCGCCTTACCATCGTCTCTCACACCAGCCACGCTTGCCAGTCCACAGTTGTCCGAGGTCGCGGGTGCCGTAGCAGCCACCGCTGCGCCGCAAACGCCTGCGTCGTTGTTTACGCTGATATCAACCGGGATATTCATCAGCGGAGCCTGGTTATCCGTTACCGTTACGGTCTGCGTTGCGGTACTGGTGTTGCCGGATCTGTCCGTTACAGTCCAGGTAATCGTGGTAACCCCAATCGGGTACCTGCCTCCGGTGAGGAAGGAACTGCTGTTGTTAACCACGCTCTGCACACCGCAGTTATCCGATGCCACAGGCGAACCGAGGTTCACCGCAGCGCCGCAATAACCCAGGTCTGCATTTACGCTGACAGAAGCGGGTGCCGTAATGGTCGGATTGGTCACATCCACCACGGTACCGATAACCACCGGCTGCACGGCCGATACGCAGCCATTTGCCGTTCTGACAGCCGCGTAATATGTGCCTGCTGTCAATCCGGCAAAGGTGTTGGAAGCCTGGTAGCTGCCGCCGCCATTTCTTGAATACAGATAAGGTGTGGATCCGCCTGTTACCGAAACAACAAGGCTTCCGCTGGCACCGCCCGCACAGGCAACATCGGTTTTTTCTACCGAAACAATGGGCTGTCCGTTCACCGTTACGATTGCCGTAGCGGTGCCTACATTGCCGCTGCCATCGGTTACGCTGAGTGTAACCGTATTGGCCCCCACATTGGCCGAAGTAAAGTCTGTCTGGCTCAATGCATAAGAAGCGATACTGCAGTTATCGGTAGAACCGTTATTTATCTGCGCCGGTGTGATAACGGCATTGCCGTTTTGATCCAGACAGACAGCGATATTTCTTGTAACAACCTTAGGACTGATATTATCCACCACTGTAACCGTTGCTGTGCCCGAGGCAGAATTGCCCGCGGCGTCTGTTACGATCAGCGTGGCGGTATTATTGCCCAGTTTGCTGCAGTCGTACACATTGCTGGTACCCGTGCTGGCATAAGACGCCTGTACACAGAGACGTTTTACCGTTCCGTAACAGGGATCGCCAAATATTGCATTGCTGGCGGCAATGGTAAAGCTGTTCTTACCGATGGCCTGGCTCAATACAGACATGCTGAGCGAAGAATGACAGGCTCCGAGCGCAAAATTACCGCAGGTTCCGGTGGGTGATCCGTACGATGCAAAATCGATGGCACTGATCAGTTTCCCTGCCGGCGCGGTGATGGTAAGCCAGCTGCCCTCTGCCGCTGTTGCGCAGATGATGCCGCTGCTGTTGGTAAGGAAGGTTACGGCGCCGCAGTTATCGGTACTGCCATCATCGAGCGATGCGGCATTCAGCGTTGCCTTACCCGTGTTATCGAGGTAGAGGGTTGTGTTCTTTGTTTTAACAACCGGCGGTACATTATCCACCACCGTTACATCAAACGAAACAGACGGTGTTCCGCAGCCATTTACCGCAGTAACGGTAACATGCGTGATGCCCTTGTTAAAGGTCTGATCGCTTCCGGTGCCTGTACCGCTGGCGGTAGTTGCCCCGCTAAAGGTATAATTCACGTTTGGTGCCGGTGTACCCGAAACCGCAAGTGCATAGTTCACCACAGCGTTGCAGCTGTTTGCTGCCGTGGAAGCCTGCAGGTAGGGATTGAGGTTGCTGAATACCGGCGCCGTGCAATAGGCAGTGCCTGTTACGGCAAAACGGTAGGTTGCTTCGTCACAGTCCGTGTTGTTGATGGTAACCTGCGCATTCTTCACACCTGCGGTTGCCGACTGGAATACCAGGCTGAAACCGGCCGTTGCACCTGGCGCCAGAGAAACGGGCAGGGTAATACCACCCATGGTGAAATCACCTGCATTTGCTCCGCTGATACCGATGGATTGTACGGTCAGGACACTGGTACCGCTGTTCTGGATCACAAATGATTTTGTAACCTGTGTTGCGGTAGTCACCGTGCCAAAACCGGTGTTATCGTTTTCAGATGGTGTCTGTGAATCATTTACAATATTGGTATTGTTACCGGTAAGATTGATTTCCGGCGCCTGTACGGTAATGTTCTGTGTACAGGTTTGAGTATTGCCATATGCATCGGTAGCGGTCCATACAACGTTGGTAACGCCTATCGGGTAAGTGCCTGATGCATCTGCCGAATTATTGAAACTGTTTTTGATCACGATGTTCGCAGAAGCCGTACAGTTGTCGGTTGCAGTAAGTGCAGGTACCGTCACCGCAGCGTTACACGAGCCCTGCGGGGCGGTGATGACAAGGTTTGACGGACAGACGATGACCGGTGCCGTATTATCAACCACTGTGATCACGGCGTTGGCAGTGGCGGCGTTCCCGTAAGGATCGGTTACCGTAAGCACAACCGGGTTGTCGCCGATATTGGTGCAGGTAAAACTGCTTTTGCTAAGCGTAAATGTCATGGAACAATCGTCTGTAGAACCATTGTTAACCGCAGCGGGTGATACCGTTACCTGGCCATTGCTTCCCAGCGCGGCCGTAAGGTTCTTCGCCACCGCCACCGGCGGATAGGTGGTCAATTCAATGGTGGAACTGGTGGACACGGTGGTGTTATTCGGTTTGGCAAGCGTTACCGTAAGATTGCGTGTTGCCGAAGATACACCGCAGTTGTTCTGGTAGGTGATATGACGCGCAAGACTGGTTATGATCTCCGGTGTTACGTTATTGCCGAATACTTTCACGTTATCGATATACAGCGATGCACCGGCTGCCCTTCCGCAGGTCTGGTCCCAGGTTCCGGAAACGAAGACAAAACGATAGGTGCCCGTTGTTGGAACGGATACACTGGCCGGGGCCCAGGCTGTTGCCGCAGAAGTATTGGCGCCGGTCTGGTTGAGTACGATAGTAGATGCCCCGGTATTTACATTGACGATATAGCAGAAAATATCATAAGCGTCACTTCCGCCGAGTGCCCGCCAGTCGAAAGAAAGCACATCGCCGGCATTTGACTGAAACGGCGCGCTGTAGGCATAGCCTCCGTGCACCACATCACAGCCAAGGGCTGTGGTCATGGATGCATACAACCGGAGCGACTGGTTGCCCTGTGTTTTTTCGGTGGTGCTGAACTGGTAGCTGTAAGTGGCAGATGCCGGCACGTTCAGGTCTTTGTTCCTGGTATTGGAAGGATAGGTAGGATCCGCAGGTGTGGTGAAACCGAACAACTGCGTCTGACCTAAAAATATCTGTTGGTTTACCACGGTCCAGCCGCTCAGTCCCGACTCAAAAGAAGGGTTCTCGAAGTTGGAGGTGAAATTGATCCTGAGCTTCTGCCCGTTCTGTCCGTTCAGCACACCATCGATGGAACCGATGATATTGGTGCCGGTTCCGTTACCGAGAAAAATACCGGTGCCTGAAACGGATATGGCGCCCAGATCATTCGGGTTGGCGTCGCTCTTGATACCCAGTTGGTCGCCGAGTGATCCGTTGGTGAGATCGAACAGCATATAACCGCCGCCAAAACCGTCACCACCCGTAACGGTAAAGTTCGGGTGAATGGTAATGGCGGGTGCATGTTCTGTATACGTTGAATTGGTAATATTCGTGATGGTCTGGGCATTCGCACCGGCGGCAATCACCCATACCAGCAGAATCCCTAAAAATTTGTACAAATGTTTCATAAGTGTTCTTAAGTAGGGTTATTGTGCAATGGTTACCAGCAATTCGGTCAGTTCAATGTCTGTCACGAGTGCCATCAGGCCAGACTCGCGCACCAGTACCGACAGTTTGCTGTTCTCGGCAAAGCAGGCGCCTTTCAGTGAAGCGTTGGCATCAACCGTCAGTTTCACCGCAGCATCATCGGGGTTCTGGGTCTTTTCGGTGCCGTTCTGGAAAACGCGGTACTTCCAGGAAACCGTTTGCCTGTCGGAAGAGGTATTGCTGATCCTGAACTGGATCATTTCCAACGGACCGCAGTCTACGTATTGATAAGATACGGTTACGGAACCGCTTGTTTTCAGGGGATGCCATATACCGGCGGTACTGTCTTTCTGAAGACTGCCGATGGCGATCCTGTCCTGTGCCCTCGATTTACTCGTCGAAAGGAGGATGGCAACAAGAATAAAAAGAGCAAGTAAGCAACACCTGGCAACCAGGGAGAGCTGCTTGCTTCTTACTGCATGGGTTAGCTGTCGCATGTTAGGGTATTTGTACGTTTTGGTTTGCATGTTTAGGATGGTTGATATGGTCCGGCCGTTCGGGAAGACAAAGGCTTCCTTAGGGAATAAATTGCCTGCTTTATTTATCTGTTCAGGATAATGTAGGCTGGCTTAGCGGATACCGGATTGAAGAAGACACCAATGTGGAGGAACAGGTCAGAACCTGCGTGGGTATTGCCTGGGTTGCAGACAGAGAACCCCTATCTCATTAGCAGTCATTTAGTTACAAAAACGCGGGCCGAGGGTACCTTGTTTTCATGGCGTAAACATAGGACAGCCATATTACCGCAAAAAACAAATTTGATAACCCCTTTTAATTAGTAGACAAAAACCCCAACCCAGTAGATGAGCATTTAAAACCGCGCTAAAAATCATTATTATCGCTTTTTACCTATTTTGTAACCGGTTAGCAAAATAGCTGAGGGCATTATGACGTACTCCTGTATCGCGGTTGAAGACAATATTATAGAACTTCATTCTCTGGTTTCCAAGATCAAGAAGATTACCAAACTTTCGCTGGCCGCCTCCTTTGAAGATCCCGTGCAGGCCGTGCACTACCTGAAAGAGAACGAAGTTGACATCGTGTTTTCCGATATAGACATGCCCGATCTTTCGGGTATCTCCCTGCTCAGAAGCCTGAAAAAACCGCCGGTGTTCGTGTTTATCTCCGCGCACAGCGAGCATGCCGCTGAAAGTTTTGAACTGGATGTGATCGATTTTATCGTAAAACCCGTGCAACTGGACCGGCTGATCAGGGCCACCGACAAAGCCGTGGAGTATATCCTGGCAAAGAAAAAACTGGGTGCGGAAAAAAGCCTGCCTGCCGCGCAGGTGATGCAGGACATGATCCGCACGATAGACGCACAGGATTATTTCTTCGTAAAAGAAAAGAACAACTACATACGGGTGAACATGGGCGATGTGCTGTACATAGAAAGCATGGGTGATTTTTCGAAGATCATTACCGTGGGCGGCAAATCGCATTTCATACTGGTAAGCCTTAAGAACCTAGAAAAACAACTGCCCGACCGGTTGTTTGCCAGGATACACAAACAGTATATCATCAACCTGCTCCATATCATTCATATCGGCGCTGCCGATATCAAACTCACGGGCAATGCCGTTGTTCCGCTCAGCGGCGCATACCGTCAGTTATTGCTCGATAACATCGTTGCCAAGAAAACACTGACCAGGTTTGGGGAATAATTAATAATACAGGGTAAATTGTTTTATTGCTGAATGGCTGCATTGTTTTGACAATGCAGCCATTCAGCAATAGGGGCGGTTTCTTATCAAACTGCTGCCGGCAGGGCAACATAGAACCTGCTGCCCTGACCCTGCGCGCTTTTTACCGTTATGGTTCCGCCCATCATGGCGGCAAAATGTTTGCAGAGCATAAGACCCAGACCGGTGCCTTTCTCTTTCTGCGTGCCGCTCGTGCTTTCCACCGACAGTATCGCGGGGTTATTGATGTACTGAACCTTGGTTTCCGCCATGCCCACGCCATTGTCTTTCACAGCAAATACAATGGCAGCATCCTGCCGGTCTGCAGACAGTTCAAGCATATCGCCCGGCCGCGAGAATTTGATCGCATTGCTGAGCAGGTTGCGCATGATGAGCTCGATCATATTCCTGTCGCCACTCACATACAAACCCGGCATTAGTTTATTCACCGCTTTGAGGTGTTTGTTCTGCAGTACCCGGTCCATTCCCGCCAGGGTGCGTTCCGCCACCTGGCAGATATCAACATGCTCGATCACCGGTCTGAAGCCCTTCATCTGGCTGGCCGACCAGTTCAGCAGGTTCTCCATCAGCGTAGAGGTGTGATCGAGCGTGCGCTTGATCTGGTTCACATACAGCTGCAGCGTTTCCTTTTCAATAGCTTCTTCTTCGATAATCGAACTCAGTGCAACGATATTGTTCACCGGCCCGCGAAGATCGTGGCTTACGATACTGAATATTTTGTCTTTCACATCCACCAGTTCTTCGAGCGACTGCTTCTGTTCCGAAACAAGCCTGTTCAGGCGGACCGTTTTTCTACGGCTCTGGTAGATCAGCATGGCTGCAACGATCATAACAATGACCACCACGGCGAGGAAAAGGGACAGTCGCCTGTTGGAAGCCAGCTGCACATTTTTGAGACCGATCTCCTGTGCGCTCGTTTTCTGCCTGTACTCAGACTCCATCTGTTCGCGGTGCAAAAGACCTGCCTGCTGTTCTTTTTGTTTCTGCAATTCAGCCTGCCGCTGGAGAAATACAAGGCGCTGCAGTCTTTTTTCCTTATCGCTGATCTGCAGTTGCTGGTTGCGGAGCAATATCTCCTGCTGCTGCTGCCGCAATCTGATATCCGACAGCTGCTGGGCGTTCTGGTAATCTTTTTCCCTGATGTCGAAATCGATCTTCATCTGCCTGCGGGTGATCTCCTGTTCTTTTTCGCGCGAGAAAATACTGTCGCGCACCAGTATCTCTTTTTTGAAATAGATCAATGCGCTGTCGTAATCGCCTGTTCTTTCATGTACGCTGCTCAGGGCGCCCAGCGCATCGCCTACGCTGCCCATACTGCTGTTTTTTCTTGCAGCAACCAGCGCCTCGTGCAGCAAGGCCAGCCCGCTGGCTTTTTCCTGTGCCATGTTGGCAAGAAAGCGGCCGGCATATACCAGGTTATCGGGATAGGATTCTTCATCCTGTTTATCTTTCAGGATGGCAACGGCCTGCAGGTAATTTCTTTTTGCGGCAGCCACATCGCCCAGTCTCTCATTCAGTTTTCCAAGTGCGGCGTAAAAGGAGGAGATCAGCGACTCATCTGCTGTGAACAATGATTTTTTCAACCCTTTATCCAGCACCGAAGCTGCTTCGCGCCAGCGGTTGGCCGGCTGCACACCCATGCGTTGCAGTTCCTGGTCTGTTGCGTTCATATAAGTACTGGCAATCTCCTGGTAAGCCACTGCCATCCCTCTCCCCTGGTTGTCTGTTTCAAAAGAGCGCAATGCTTTTTTGATATACTCCATCCCTTTTTCTTTCTGTCCCATATTATTGTAGATATAGGACATATTCATATAGCAGCTTGCAATGTCGGCGGTATCGCGCATTACCGTGAAAGTGCGTAAGGCCTGTTCATGCGCGTCGAGCGATTTGGGATAATCCTGTATCGTCATATACAGCGCCCCCAGGTTCAGCAAAGAGCCGCCTTCCATCCGCAGGTACCCGGTCTGGCGGGCGTTTTCTATGGCTTTGTTATAATACTGAATGGCCCTGAAGCGGTCTGCATTATGGAACATCGCCCCCAAACGGTTATACAGGTAGGTGATCGGTTTGCGGGTGGGCAGTCTGGAAGCAACCAGTAATGCGGAATCGATGTACAATTCCATCCTTTCCGGGTTTTTCAGTTGCAGGTAAGACCGGGCGATGTCTTTCAGCAGGATGCATTTGACAGAATCGGGGGAATGGTGCTGGTTATTCAGCGAAAGCAGGCTGTCGAGCCTTTTGTTCTGACCTACGGCAGGAACGGCATAAATCCAGAAAAAAAACAAAAGCAGGAACCCACAGGTTCCTTCGCAGCATTTTCTCACACGTATACAGTTTTAGCTAATCCGTCAGCAAAATACGACAAGAAAGCAAATCATCATAGATCATTTCAAACACCACAATGGATCAGCCCTGGATGGCCTGGAGGTTTTCAGTCGCCGATTGACGGGGCCGTTTTGGTGATCTGTGCAGTTGCTAATAAATCAGTCGCATGGATTTTTCCTGAGCGTTCTGATGCGCAAAATTTATATATAAGCAGCCATACTGCCGAATCCGTATTTTTACCCCGGACACATATTTGGAAAAATCATCGTATGACGGCATCCATTATCATTACCATATGTGTATTGCTGTTGATCGCTTATATATTCGATCTGACCTCAGGCAAAACAAAGATACCGGCTGTTATCCTGCTACTGCTGCTGGGGTGGCTGGCAAGGAGGATATCTGAGTGGCTGGAGCTCCGGATACCGGATCTTACTACCCTGCTACCCGTATTCGGCACCATCGGTCTTATCCTGATCGTGCTGGAAGGATCACTTGAACTGGAACTTAACGCATCAAAAACAAAACTGATCCGGAAATCTTTTATCGTGTCGCTGGTACCTATGCTGGTGCTTGCATTTGGACTGGCATACGCATTTCAGTTATACGGGCAACCTGATTTCAGGCAGAACCTGATCAATGCGATCCCCCTCTGCGTTATCAGCAGCGCGATAGCCATACCCAGCGTGAAGAACCTGGGCTCCGGAGACAAGGAGTTCATCATTTATGAGAGCAGCCTGTCAGATATACTCGGTGTATTGTTCTTCAATTTTGTCGTCATCAACGAAAGCATCAATTTTTATTCTGTAACCGGATTTGCATGGGATATCATTGTCATTGTCATTGTATCCTTTATCGCAACCATCGGTCTCGCCGTACTGCTGAACAGGATCGATCATCATATCAAGTTCGCGCCGATCATCCTGCTTGTGATACTGATATATGAGCTGTCTAAAATATTTCACCTGCCAGGACTGATCTTCATCCTGTTATTCGGTCTTTTTCTTGGCAACCTCGATGAGTTGAAAAGATTTGCCTGGATACGGAAATTACATCCGGAAAAACTGAACGAAGAAGTACACCGTTTCAAATACCTCACGCTTGAAGCCACATTCCTGGTAAGATCGATCTTCTTCATCCTGTTCGGATACCTGATAGAAATTGCAGAGATCATTAACCCGGACACGCTCGGCTGGGCTGCCGGTGTGGTTATTGCGATCGTATCATTGAGGGCCATGCTGCTAACACTGAACCGGCTGCCTTTGTTCCCGTTGCTGTTTGTTGCCCCGCGCGGTCTGATTACCATCCTGCTGTTCTTCGCCATCGAACCGGTCAACAGGATCCCGTTGATGAACCGATCGTTTATCATACAGGTAATCATTTTCATGGCTTTTCTTATGATGATCGGGATGATGAGAAAATCCCCAAAGCGCTTCACCCAACCATAAAATCGTTTCAGACCGCGTTTTTTGTCACTGTCTGCACAACCTTCGGATTACTGTCGCATGACTGGGATATGCCGATAAGAGTTCAGCCTGTTTTGCCAATTCAAAATCTGCAAAATCGAATCCCGGTGCAACAGTGCAGCCTACCAGCGAATAGCTGCCGCCCAACGCTGTTTCGGATGCGAACCAGCATCCGGCAGGAACCACTGCCTGAAAGGAACAACCATTGACAGGATCGTTACCCAACCGGATCAACCCATATCGCCCGTCGGGATAAATTACATGAACCTGCAGCGGATCACCCGCATAAAAATGCCAGCACTCATCGCTTTGGATACGGTGAAAGGCGGAGAAATTTCCTTTCTCCAGCAAAAAATAGATCGCTGTGGAAAAAACCCGGTCCCCGGTAAAACGCCCGGGCAAGGAAGCGGCTGCCATGGTTTCCGCGGCACGGTAGGTTTCGCGGTAATACCCGCCTTCGGGATGCGGCTGCAGCTGCAATTGCCGGATAAGGTCTTTTACGGCCTCGTGTTGCATGACAGCGATCATTTAAAGAAAATATAAGCGATCACGATCGCGGAAATAACGCCGATCAGGTCGGCGATCATACCGGCCCAGATGGCATACCGTACTTTTTTAATACCCACACTGCCAAAATACAGCGCTACGATGTAGAAGGTTGTATCTGCACTGCCCTGGAAAGTGGAGGCCAGCTGCCCCACAAAACTATCCGCGCCATGCGTCTTGAAAATATCCAGCATCAGTCCCCTGGAACCACCCGCACTGAAAGGGCGCATGATTGCCACGGGCAGGGAAGGCACAAATTCGCCGCTGAAACCAAGCGAGGTAAAACACCAGGTGATGCCGTTGATGATCGCCTCCAGTGCACCGCTCTCACGGAATACACGGATGGCAACCAGCAGTCCCACCAGATAAGGCAGCACTTTGATCACCACTTCCCATCCCTGCTTTGCTCCTTCGATGAAGGCACTGAACACATCCACTTTTTTGCGCCATCCGCCAATGATAAATGCACACACAACGAATAGCAGGATCATATTACCCAGCACATTGCTGAATGTTTCCTTTGTGAGCAGGCTGGGTGTCGGTAGGTCTTTTTGCGAAGGCAGGCTGTGGATAAAACCGGCAAACAACAATATCGCGGTGATCATACCCAGCAGCCAGAGCACCAGCACCCTGTCGAAACGCAGACGCTGGTAAACACCCGTTACAATGATACTGGCTATCGTGGCGATGGTTGTTGCAATCATCAGCGGCACAAACACACTGGTTGGGTTGGTGCTTCCGCCGCTTGCCCTGTATGCGATGATGGATATGGGAATAAGCGTAAGCCCGCTTGTATGCAGCACCAGGAACATGATCTGCGAATTGCTCGCGGTGTCTTTCGACGGATTCAGTTCCTGCAGGCTGCCCATGGCCTTCAAACCAAAGGGCGTGGCTGCATTATCCAGTCCCAGCATATTGGCGCTGAAGTTCATGACCATCTGTCCCATCGCCGGGTGTTTCTCCGGCACTTCGGGGAAAAGGCGTTTCATAAACGGACCCAGCAGCCGTGCAAGGAAATTGATGGCGCCTGCTTTTTCGCCGATATTCATCAGTCCCATGAAAAAGATCATCACACCCGCCAGCGGCAGCCCGATATCCATCACGGATGATTTGGATGCATCGAATATGCCTTCCACCAGTCGCTTGAATATTTCGTAATCCTGGAAGACAATGAGTTTGATCAGCGCGATGATCAACCCGATCACAAAGAACAGTATCCAGACGTAATTGAGGGCCATAAGCGGGTATTATAGAGTGAAAATAGCGAAAGCCGCAGAATTGGGCAATTCAGGTGCTGTCCGCCTGTTCTTCGCAGCAAAAAACGGGCAGGGATTTATACCGCGCTGCGCAGGGAAACTTCCATATCGGAGAGCTGATCCAGCAGTACCGCCTGGTTGCCGGCGCGCACCAGGTTCTGACCGGGGTAAGAGGACTGATAGTATACATCGTTGCTCAGGTAGTCTGCCAGGAAACGCAGCGCCTGCATATAGATCATGAATTTGCCGGCATACAGGAAATAATGCTTTTCCGTAGCCGTGAGTTCATCGGCCATAACACTCAGGTAGCCTTCGGCGATGGCTTCATAGAAGGCGCGCCGCACTTCTATTTTTGCCGTATCCGCCTCTTCCTCGCTTACGGGGCACAGGTAGGTGCGCATCATATCGCCCACATCGCTGATAAAATAACCGGGCATCACCGTATCGAGATCGATTACGCAGATGCCTTTGTTATGTGCATCGAATAACACGTTGCTGATCTTGGTATCGTGGTGGGTTACGCGCAGTCTGCAGGACGGGTCTTTCTGAATCCGTTTGTAGTCATCCACGATATGGCTGTTGCTGCGCAGCTGCCTGATCATGGATGCGGTTTCTTTAACGCGCTCCTGGTTACCCAGCCGCACCGCCCGTTCAAATTGCTGATACCGCAGCCCGAGATCGTGAAATGCAGGAATGGTGGCCACCAGCCGGCTGCTGTCGAAGTCCCTTAGCACCGCCGTGAATTGGCCGAACTGCCGCGCGGCTTCATAGGCTTCTTCCGGCGCCTGTACAATGTTCTTGCTATGCGATCCTTTGACAAAGGGAAACACCCGAAAATAGCCCTGCACCGGGTCGTGCACCATCGATCTTCCATCCGGTGTGGCAATGGGCGCGGCGAAAAAATAATCCGGGCACGCGTTTTCCAGATGCTGTGCGATAAGCGCAATATTATTGTCAATATCCTCCGGGTGGCGGAACACTTCCTGGTTGATCTTCTGAACGATAAAAGACGTTTCGCCCTTCACCAGTTTCCAGGTGGTATTGATCAGCCCCTCCTGCAAAGGGATGACGAGGGGCGCCGGTTCACCGGCAAGACCATATTGCTGCAGTATCGACTCAAGCATGGAGAAATACCTTAAAAATCATCGTTCAGTGCAAACACGGGTTTACGGTACATCCACTGGCCGCCGGTGAAATCGGGGAAGTCAACGGTTTCGTTACCCAGTTCGATCGACTGCTCGCTCAGCGGGGTGATCGCACTCCATGCGGCAGCATCATACACATCCATCGGTGTGGGCAGTTTGCGTTTGATGGATTCCACCAGTGCGTGCACTACGAAGAAGTCCATACCGCCATGACCCGCGCCCTGCGCATCCTGTCCGTATTTTTTCCATAACGGGTGATCGTATTCATCCAGCCATTTCCTGGCCTCATCCCACTGGTGGGCTTTGGCTGATTTGCCCTCGATATAGATACCCTTGTTCACATCCATCCACAAGCCATTGGTGCCCTGTACGCGGAAACCGAGTGAATACGGTCTTGGCAGGTTGGTATCGTGCTGCAGCAAAATGGTTTCGCCGTTGGCGCAACGTATCGAAGTGGTTACCACATCGCCCAGTTTGAATGCCACACCGGCATTGGGATGGGTGGGTCCGCATGCCTTAACGATATGATTATGCAGCCCTCTTGCCTTGGAAGAAAAGGAACAGAGATTCAGGAAACGGTTGCCGCGGTTGATATTGATGTAATTCGCCACCGGCCCTATTCCATGTGTGGGATACAGATCGCCATTACGGTAAACAGAGTGGTTGGTGCGCCAGTGCGCTTCTGAAAATCCTTTCTCGCCAAATTCGCAGCCATGGCCGTATGCATTCACGCCATCGTTGAATTTCACTTCGCGCAGGTCGTGCTGGTAGCCTCCCTGCAGGTGAATGAGTTCGCCGAACAGTCCCTGCCGCACCATATTCAGCACGGCCATCACATCGCGGCGATAGCAGACATTCTCCATCATCATCACATGTGCATTGTTTTTTTCCGCCGCATGTACCACATCCCAGTGGTCCTGGAGGGTAATGCCCAGTATCACTTCGGTGCCGATGTATTTAACACCCGCGTCCAGCGCGCCCATGATCATGGGCTTATGCCATTCCCAGGGTGTGGCTATGATGATGCCGTCCAGCTTTTTTTTCTCCAGCATTTTCTTCCATGCATATTCACTGCCGGTGAATACCTCCGGCATTTTCCTGCCGCTTTTATCGATGATGGTCTTTGCCGATGCCAGCATACGGTCATCGATATCACAGACAGCAACAAGGTCCACATCGTTCCTTCTCAATACCAGGTCCAGGTGGTTCTGGCCGCGCAGGCCAACGCCTATGATGGCCATCCGTACTTTGTCATCGGCTTTTTTACCGGCTGCCAGCAGTTCGGAAGAACTGAGCGCCAGTCCCGCCGCTGCGATACCTGTGGTTGCTAAGAATTCTTTGCGTTTCATATGGTTTGGTTATGGATGTAACAAGGTGTTCAGTTTTCCGAGATCGATATCCGGCATCGTATCCGTTCTTACAACGGTCACCGGCTGGCGCAATACCGCCGTTTCATTAAAAAAACCGCCGTTGGCAAGGTAATACCTGCCGTTGCTTAGGCCTCCGCCGTAATCCATCCTGTATTTTTTACCGGCCGTGGCGTCGGCGGTCAGGTACATGGTCCGCAATGGCTGCCAGTCGCTGTTCCTGGGCTTCACCCATTGGTTATGGTAATAAGCCCTGCGTGTAAGGTTGCCGGTTTCGGGAATGAAATTTTCGAGAAAGGAATGCAGTCTTTTCAGCCAGGTATTGGTTGCCGGTCTGATAAAGCTGGCTATCAGCAGCCATTCTTTTTTGTCCGGGTCCTGAAAATAGGCCGTGTATTGGGTGCGGTTGTCCGGCAAAGGTGTTCCGTGTAAAAGAAAGCCATACCGCTGCCCTGCTTTCCAGGGATATACCAGGTGCGAATGCCCGCCCGAACCTTCGTTGCCGAATTCGTTGGCGGTTACCCTGCGGCCTTTCTTTACCAGTACGATCTTCTGGTCTTCGGGAATTTCCTTGGGGTTATCGGTCCTGAACGAACTCCATACGGAAAAGATGATACGTCTTTCCCTTTCAGAATTTACCTGCATGCCAAAATAACCCTCCGCAAAACCATCGGCCATAAAATAGGAGCCGATCACATCGTTGCCGGCGGGCACGGTAATCTCGTTATAGAACCATTCGATATCGCTGATACCGGAAATATCGTAATTGATGTGCACCGAAGGCCCTCTTCTTCCCCAATAGAAATAGTTACCCTCGTTATTCCTGACGAAGGCGGTATTGCTGTCAACCGCGGATCCGCTGATATAAAATTCTTTCACCTCGGCATATACGCCACCCGTTTTGCCCAGCCCCTGCGCGGAAATCATAACATAGCCAGGTGCGGCTATATCCCATTCGCCGATATCGTACCGGTGCATACCGGCCTTGTCTGCTTTTACCGCATTTGTTTTGCCGTTGATGGTAAAAGCGATGCTGCTTTCGCCCGCGGGAACCGAGAGCAGTACGGCCAGCCGCAGGCTGCCCGGTTTTGCCGGTCTTAGGTAGGTGTTCCAGACGGCGGCCGCTGTTTGCCAGTTGCGCCATCCCTCGTTCGTCACTTTTTCTTTGGCCCGCGCAGACAAACCCGTTACCCAGGAATTTCCTCCCGCCGGCACCACCGTTTCCTGTGCCTGCAAACAGGTGCAGGAAAATACCGCTGCCAGCAGGCAGGCAATCGTTGCTATCGTTACGCGTTGTTTCATGCTGTTTCCAACCACCGGCCGAAAATAGCATGCTTATTTGTTTTTTGCATGCGCAGTCGGTTGCACAGGCTCAGCGCGGCTGGTACTGGTTGATTACAAGCGTGGGCAGTATTTCTTCGGAGAGGAACACAGCTTCCTGTGTTTCGGCGTTTTTTTCGTTCATAAGCCGTATGATCATCTTCATGGCTTTTTCGCCCTGTGCGTAGGGGTATTGTTCAAGCGATGCCAGTGGCGGGTTGGCTGTATAGGCGGTGATGGGCAGGTTGGCATAACTCACAAAAATGATATCGCGGTTCACTTTGATATGCTGTTTGTCTGCATACTGCACCGCATCCATATGCACATAATCGTTGAAGGTGATAATGGCGTTGGGCGGCTGTTTCAGTGCGAGTAATTTGGCTACCGCATCCTGGGTGCTTTCCTTGGTGAGATCGGTGTTTTCCACCAGCTGCATATCCACTTTCAGTTTCTGGCGTGAAATGCCTTCGATGTAGCCGTTCAGCCTGTCCCTGCTGGCCGCAATTTTATCCGGTCCGTTGATAAAGGCGATCCGCCTGTATCCCTGGTTAAACAGCCAGCCCACCATTTCGATGGTACCCTGGTATACATTGCAGTATACCCGGTTTGCTTTCTCCGAAAGAGGCACACGGTCAAAATACACAACAGGGATATCGTAATTATCCAGCGCTTCTATATGATCGTACCGCAAAGTGGTTTTAGAGGGAGAAATGATCAGTCCGTCAACCCTTTGCCTGCGCATGGCGTTAACCACTTCCTTTTCTTTCTCCACATCGTCATAGCTCTGCCCGAACAGTATGGTGTATTCGTGTTCCAGCGCCACCATCTCGATACCGCTGATCGCTTCCGAAAAAAATTCTTCGCGGATATAGGGCAGGATCACACCCACGACATGCGTTTTTTTCTGTTTGAAAAAAATCGCCTGCGCATTGGGTTCGTAGTTGAGTTCTTTGGCCAGTTGTTTTACCCGCTCTCTGGTGGCAGCTCCTATGCGCGGATGATCGCTCAGCGCCCGCGACACTGTTGACACCGATACATTGAGCCTCCGGGCAATCTCTTTAATGGTGGGTAACTTCTGGTTCATGCCGGCACAAGGTAGGGAATTCGGTTATAGCATTGCCCGTTGCAACTCAGCCTTCACCACTATGCAAGAGCGTTACGGTGCTGTATTTTTTTTCTTTTTTCTTCTGCCCCACCAGATCAGGAACCCGGTTACGGGCAGGCTGGCTGCGATCAGGCTGGCAAAGAATGCCAGGCATTTGGTTGCCAGGCCGCCTATCGCACCCACATGCACATCGTAGTTCATACGTACGATCTTGTCTGCCGCAGAAGTGTTTTCAAAACGGCCATAGATATGGTCAACGGTGATCTCCTTCAGCGAATACCGGTCAAAATAGCGGTAATCGGTTTTCCAGTACGTGCCGGGGTTTGGATTGGCCGCGCCCTCGATGGAGGCACTGTCGCTTTGCGGATAATGGATCTCTATCAAGCCGGCTCCGGGATACAATGCCAGCATTTTTCCGTACACCGCGTCCACAGCGGGTATACTGCTGTCTGCCACCGGTATTTTCCGGGAGAGCGCTTCATAATAGGTTTTCATGGTCTTACCGCCCGATGTGCCATAATACATGGCTTTTGCAAACCACTGGAAGCCCATGACCAGGCCGGTGATCGCGATAAAGATGGATACCCACGACATATAAAACCCGAGCACATTGTGCAGGTCATAGTTCTTCCTGCGCCAGCGTACAGTCCATTTGATCGAAAAACGCTGCCTGCGGGCGGCTTTGTTCTTTGGCCACCAGAGAATAATGCCGGTAACCATCATCACAAAAAATACCAGGGTGGCCGTGGCAACGATCGGTTGCCCTATCGAAACGGGCAGCCATAAATTATAATGTCCCGCAATAACGATCCGGAAAAAATCACGGCTCATATCCACTGTCCGCTGTACCGCACCGGTATAGGGGTTGATATAAACGATATGGAAATAACCCTCGCCGTAAAAAAATACCTGCGCCGCTTTTCCCTCCTGGTAGTTTACGCTGTGCGGGTGTTTGCCGGGAACTTCTTTTTCGGCGATGGGTTTGATAACCGACGGCGGAAGCAGTTTCTCTCCTTTTTCCTTTACATACTGGTAGGGTTTGGTAACCGACTCTATCTCCAGTTGAAAAGCCAGTATGCAGCCTGTGATACCCAGGAATAAAACAACCAGCCCGGACGAAAGTCCGAGCCAGAGGTGTATCAAACCGATGATCTTTTTTAACCGCATAAGGTTTAGAAACGATAGTTAACACTGAAACGCAGGTTCCTCGGCGGGTCTGTCTGCCAGTTGTATGCCTTAAGCCAGGAATAATACGATCCGTTGTAAAGGTATTTGTTCAGCACATTGAATACATTGAAGTTGAACACCAGGTTGTCTTTCTCGTAAGAGATCCCGGCATCCAGTTTGGTATAGGCCGGCAATACCTGGTTGGGATCGGGCGATATATCCCAGTAAGTTTTTCTTCCGTCCAGGAACATGAGTCCCGAGGAGAAACCCAGTCCTTTCAGAACGCCTTCCTGCAAACGGTAGGTGAGCCATACATTGGCCGTGTGTCTGGCATAACCCGGAACCACATCACCCACTTTCATAGAGGTAACGCCATTGGCCACCCTGGTGATCTTCGAATCCGTTAAGGCATAGTTCGCCACCAGGTCCAGGCCTTTTGCCAGCCGGCCTTTCAGATCGAACTCGATACCCTGCGCTCTTTTCTGTCCCATCACAATGCTCAGACCGGAAGCAGGCGGACTGAACGGATCAGCAGTAAGTTCGTTCTCTTTGAGTATGCGGTAAACTGTCAGTCCTGTATTCCATCTTCCGCCGGCCCAGTCGCGTTTGATGCCGAACTCCAGGTTATTACCCGTGATGGGTTTTACCTTGCCGCCATTGGCCAGCCGTCCGCCCTGCGGAACAAATGCCTGGTCGTACAAACCATATACGGAAGTCTGTTTATCGAGCGACACACTGATACCGATGCGCGGTGTAAACCGGCTGGCCGTTATAGCAGCCCCGCCCCACTGTGCCTGTGTAACGGTGGTATACCTGCCTGCCAGCGTTACACGCAGCAGGTTATCAAAAAATCCCAGTTCGTCCTGGAAATACACACCGGTATTGCGCATGCTCATCGTACCCCCTATCGCAGCGGCCCGCTGTTCAAGCGGCGTGCGGAAATTGAAGGAAGGATAGCCATTAACAGGCGCACCGAGATTGGGATTGCGTGTGTTGAATTCTGCGCCCACCGTGTCCAGTGCATGCGATTGTCCCCAGTCGGCAAAATATTCCTTGGTGGCCACATCGATACCGCCCAGTATGCGGTGACGTACCTTACCGGTGGCAATGTCGCCGTTCAGGTAAGCCTGCGCCATGGTCATGGCACTTTTTGCATCCCAGCTGCCCACCGAGCGGATCATGGTGCCATTTGGGTTCACCGCATTCGGCCACATAGAACTGCCTACCTGGCGATAATTGCTGTAACCCGCCTGCGCCGTTACTTTCCAATGGCTGTTGAACTGGTGCTGCAGGTTCAGCAACACCGTATGGTCGTTGATATTGGTGCCGGGCAATCCCGCAGGCAGCGAAGTAAACCCAACGGGCAGCGTGGCAAATCCTGCCGATGAAAACACATAATAGGAACCCAGATCGCTCATACTCGCTTTCTGCCAGGTATATTCTGCGGTGAGTTTTGTTTTATTGTCGATCTGGTAAGAGATCACCGGTGCAATTGAATACCGGTTATTGTATTCATTGGCACGGTGTGATTTTTTTTGCTGACCGGCCAGGTTCAGGCGATACAGGAGTTTTCCGTCCTTACTCAGCTTACCATCGAGATCCAGTGTTGCGCGGTACAGGTCAAAGCTTCCTATGGTAAGGCCGGCCTCCCCTTTTGTCTGGCCCGTGGGTTTTTTAGTCACCACATTGTACAATCCGCTGGGGTCACCGTTGCCCAGCATAAATCCTGCGGGACCTTTTACAAATTCGATATGGTCTACAAAGCTCATATCCTCTGTCAGCGGCCCCCAGAAAGAATTCACCATATTAAAGCCGTTGCGGAATGCCTGTATCTGCGAGCCGCGTGCGGTGATATTGGTATACATATCGCCCCAGTGTTCCATGCGTATGGCACCGCTTACATTGCGGATAGCGCCATCGCTCATGCTGATCACCTGCTGGTCGGCCAGCGCCTTACCGGTAACCACCTGTATGTTCTGCGGAACCTGTAATAAGGGCGTTTGCAGACGCAGTGAAGACGATACGGCAGACGCCTTGTAACTGCGCACACCTGTTTTGATGATCACTTCCTCCAGTTCTTTCTGTGTAAGCTGCAGCCTGATCGATATCACAGCCGCTTCGTTGGCCGCCAGCGTTACTTTCTCCGTCAGGTCCTGGTAACCCATCAGTGAAATATGCAGTTCGTAACTGCCTGCGGCGAGTCCTTTGATCTGAAAATTACCATCGGCATCGGAAATGGCGCCTTTGGGTGAATTTTTAACCTGAATGGTTACATCCGCGGCTGCCGCACCTTCGGTGGTGGTGATTTTTCCCCTGATGGAACCATTGCCTTCCGGTGTTTCGGAAGCTTTTGCCGCACCCAGCAACAACATGGCCGCACACAGCAGTAACCCGTATATTCTTCTCATAATTGTGTTGATTAAACGGCGCGAAAGTATTGCACCGATCAACCAGGCCTCTGCCGGATACGGAAAACGGTTTTACGCAAAGAGGAAAATGACAGTTGTGTGACGGGAGGGAGGGGAATATCGAATCAAGAACAAGGAACAAGGAATGACGAACGGAGGGATGGGAATATTGAACAAGGAACAAGGAATATCGAATATCGAGGGATTGGGGGAAACTGATTTGATAGTCGATATTCCCTGTTCTGTTCGTTGTTTGGGGTGTGGTTAGGCGGCCAGCAGTTCGTCGAGGTTGCCGAGGGCCATGGTGAAGCCTTCTTTGAAGCCCATCTGCACAATGGTCTCCAGGTCGGTCTCGCTGTTGAAGCGCATTTCCAGATCCAGTCTTGAACCTGTGTCTGTTGCGGAGAAACGGGCAAACCAGTGCATGGGCGGTGCGGTATCCACCAGTACACCGTTCTCATCGCAAAAACCGGCAACCGCCTGAAAACTTTTTTCCTTCACCACTTCTTCTATATCCACCCGACACCAGTGTTTGTCGCCTTCCGGACCCACCATCGCGTACAGCCAGCGGCCGCCCGTTTCAAACCGGATGCTTTTTGTCTGCGCCCGGTAGGGTTTGGGCGCCCACCACTGGTCCAGCAGTTCGCTTTCGGTCCATGCTCTCCATACCTTGGCCAGCGGTGCGCTGAAATCTCGCGTGATCAGGAGTTTCCGGCCGGAATCGTCCCGGGTAATTTTTGTTTCGTGTGTGTTGCTCATGGTTTAGTCTTTTAGTTTGTTTAATACATCATCCAGCTGGCTGAACCGGGTCTCCCATAGTTTACGGAAAGGTTTCAGCCACTGATCGATCTCTTTCATCTTTCGTTTATTTAAATGATAATAGATCTCGCGTCCGGATTGTTCCTGCTTCAGCAAACCGCATTCGGTGAGCAGGTTTACATGTTTAGATACGGCCTGCCTGCTGCTCTCAAAATGCTGTGCCAGGGCGTTCGGTGTCATGGCATGACACATCAGCAGCGATAAGATCGCCCTCCGCGTGGGATCGGCGATTGCCTGGAAAACATCCCGTCTTGGTTCCTGTCCCATAAAATGCAACCATTTGATTGCAAATATATGAAACGCAACCAAACAATTGCATATTTTTTTAAAAAAAATCCGGTCTTGGCCGGGATTTTTTTTGCGGGATCAGAACTTTTGCGGCAGATGCCAGTAAGCGGCAAGCCGGTTGGCTTCTTTTTTGGTAAGATGGATGACAGCGCCGTGTTTGGGCGAAAAGAAATTGGTGGCCTTCATCACCCCTTCGTTAAAATGACCCAGGTTTTTGAAATGCACAAAATCCGTTGTTTCGCTGAATCCGAAATTATGCGGCTGTATGCCGTAGATATCATAGATCAATATCCAGGTGTTCCGGCCGATCAGTTTGTATACCGTGGGCGCCTCGCAACCCCTGGGCTCCGGATCGTACCAGGCCGAATCGTAGCGGTAACCGCTTTTCAACGAATCGGATACCGCCTGCTTGATACCGGCCGTTCCATCCTGTGCCACGTAAAACAGGTGGTACCGGTCTCCCACCCTGGTGATATCGCCATCGATATAGGAAATATCTTTCGGGTATTCGAAAAGCAGCTTCGGCGCTGTTTCCAGTTTGGTAAACCCATCATCAAGATAAGACCAGTACAAACGGTTGCGGCCGTTTTTGAAACGCATGGTGAAATACACCATCATTTTTTTTGCCTGCCCGTCATAGATCAGCTCCGGGGCCCAGGCGCAACCGATCTCTTCCAGACCGGGAAAGGATTTGTCTACCCGGAGTACCGTATGCGACCAGTGCAGCAGGTCGGCAGATTTCATCAGCACCAGTCCTTTGTTGTTTCCCCAGCCGTATTCCTTGCCGTCGCGTTCCCATTGCGTTGAACGGAGACCGGCGCGCTGTGCAAAAATGTGCAGGTCTGTGAGTGCCATATAAAACAGGCCATCCGGGCCGCGGCAGATATACGGGTCGCGTACCCCTTTCTGTTCGGCCAGTGTATCGCCGCCAATTACGGGGCGGCCGTTGTTGATATCGGTAAAGCGGTAACCGTCGCTGCTCAGCGCCATGTACAGGCTATGCGTGGTATCTTTGAAATAAACCAGCAGGTATGCCGCCATGTCTTTTTCGCGCGGCGGTTTTTTCTGCCGGGGCTGTGCCATGGCTACGACACCGCTAAACAAAACAAACGCAAACAGCAGGCAGTGATTTCTCATACAGGTGGTTTGTGCAAATAAAATACAAAGGCCTGGGCGGGCTGTCCTGTTCAGTCCTAACGCCCGGCGGCATTCGGATGGTTATTCATTTTATTATTGGCCCATTCGATAAAATATTTCACATTCGGTGCGTCGGTATGTCCGCCTGCATGTTGCCGCCAGGCAAGTTCGCCATCCAGTAAACCCGTCAGTACGGCCGGCATTTTTTCCGTGCGGTAATTGTTGGATACGCCAAGGTCTTTTGCGCCAAGCAGTTTAAACACTTCGCCCGCGGCTACCGTGGCCATATAACTGCCCTGCTGGTCGAGCCATTTTGCATCGCCCTGCGCGGGCACACCGTAGCTGATGAATGTGAGACGCGGAGCACAGAGCGCAATCAGCTGGTGTGCATCCACTGGTAAATCGCCTGCATTCTTTGCACCGAAAACCGATTCCGCCGTTCCGTATTTTAAGAAATTACCTGCCATCCAGTGGTATTCACCGCTTCCGGTAAGACTTTCCACCGCCTCGCCGAAATTGCGGCGATGCAGCTTGGCGCCCCCTTCGCCCGATGAGCCCACGAGCGCCATGGCAAAACGCGGTTCAAACGCCAGTGTTACCAGCGCAGCTTTTCCATACCGCGAAACACCTTCGATACCCACATGCTTGGCATCCACCATCGGCTCTGTTTCCAGGTAGTCGAGCGCACGGGCCGCGCCCCATGCCCAGGCACGCAGGGCGCCCCAGTCTTCGGGTTTGCGGGGTTGTCCTTTGTTGACAAGACCAATGATGCCTTTTGTCAGGCCCGCTCCGTTATCGGCCTGTATGCTCGAAGGATCTATCTGCACATACCCCCATCCCGCCGCGATCAGCTGCTGGGTGGTGGGTGGATCCTGTCCTGCCGGCAACTGCGGTCCAAACGGAGAGGCAGGCGGTGTGGCCAGCATGGGTGTGTAGGCCGGGTACTGGTCAAAGATCGCTTTTACCGAAGGGTCTGCTTTGATGAGCATTGTCTTCAACGCGTCGTTGAGTTTTTCCATCGATTCCTGGCCGGGCTGCGCGGGTGCGGGCAGGTTATTGCCGCCGCCAAACATCACCAGCACGGGCACAGGGCCTTTGGCATTGGCCGGAAGCACCAGCACCATTTTGATATCTACCCTGATATCGGGATACGCGCTGTTGTCTACATGACCCACCAGTTTTTTTGCGATCACCGGTAAAAAGCCGATGCGTTCGTTATCGGTGATCTTTACTTCCCAGTTCACCCTGGGAACCTGTTTTGGCACCCTGCCGATCACTTCGCGTTCAAAATCTTCCACGATCTCGGGACGGCGCTGTTTCCACCAGCCCTCGGCCGTACTGATGCGCTGCCCGCTTTTTGTCAGCAGCAGTTGCGGAAGATCGGGGAAAGGATTGGCAAGGGCCTCATCGTAGTTTGCGTGGTTGGGGGCAGATTCGTTACCGCTGGGACCGGGTCGCAGTTTGCGGATACCCAGTTGCTCCATCATGTTCTTATGATCCTGCTCCGTTGTAAAGTTAACAGGCGTCTGTGCAGACAGGTCAGCTGCATACATGATCAGCAACAACATAAAAACGGAGAAAGCGAAAGGTGTTGGGGATCGGCTGGTTTTGTTGGCCCGGGAACAGGCATGGCAATAATTCATTGTATACGTAATTTAACAGTTACTTACCGGTGATTACGTGAGCAATGGCAGTAGCTAATATACAGGAATATTTCAGACCAGGAAAAGATTAGAAAATTGCATGTGATGAACCTCCCTGTTTTCTTAACACAAAGCCACGGAGATACAAAGGTGCTTCTCCGTGTTCCTCAGTATCTCCGTGACTCTGTGTTCAACCCGTGTCTCTGTCCTCTCAAACCACCCACCCAAAAACGCCCCATCCCGTGCCGCCGCGGCAACTAACAGGAATGGGGCGTTGTCAAACAAGTGAGAACCCTGAGTTATTTATCCGGGGTCAGCGCGCTGCGGTCATAACTCACTTTCCACAGATCGTACCGGCCGAATTGTGTTGACAGGCGTTTTTTGAAATCATCCCAGTTGCGAAGTTCCTGTGGCGACCACAGCACTTCGCTCAATGCCGTCATACGCGGAAACACCATGTACTCCACTTTTGACGGGCTGGCCATGTATTCGGTCCACACATTGGCCTGTGCGCCGATGATGTATTTCTGTTCTTCCGGTGTCAGTTCGGCAGGAAGCGGGTTATAGCTGTATACCTTATCCAGCGGCAGGAAACCACCGATCACCAGCGAGTCTTCATTCTTTTTCTGCGCATAGT
Organism: Sediminibacterium soli; assembly: GCF_009939225.1. Taxonomy (GTDB): domain Bacteria; phylum Bacteroidota; class Bacteroidia; order Chitinophagales; family Chitinophagaceae; genus Sediminibacterium; species Sediminibacterium soli. The sequence continues at coordinate 105,308 of NZ_JAACJR010000008.1, forward strand.
CGAAATACACATAGGTGGTGGGCGTCATGATCACTTTGTGTTTTTGTTTGGCTGCCTCTATACCGCCTTTTTCGCCGCGCCAGCTCATCACCGTTGCATTGGGCGCCAGGCCTCCTTCGAGTATCTCATCCCAGCCAATGATATCGTGACCCTTGCTGTTCAGGTATTTTTCTATCCGTCCGATAAAATAGCTCTGCAGGCCATGCTCGTCTTTCAATCCTTTTTCCTTGATCAGCTGCTGGCAGAATGCAGAGCGTTTCCAGGCTTCTTTCGGGCATTCATCGCCCCCGATATGGATGTATTTTGACGGAAACAGCTGCATCACTTCATCAAGTACATCCTGCAGGAATGTGAAGGTATATTCTGAAGGACAAAACACATCGCTGTACACACCCCATGCCTGCTGCACCTGTTTGCCTGTTCTGGGACCGGCCCAGTCCACCACGTTCTTTGCGGGCTGGGTGGCCTCATCGGGGAAGCAGCTCAGCTTGGGATACGCGGCGATGGCGGCAGACGAATGGCCGGGCATTTCTATCTCGGGTATAACGGTGATAAAACGGTCGGCTGCATATTTCACCACTTCTTTCACCTGTGCCTGTGTATAGAACCCGCATGAATGGGTGTTGTCGTTTCCTTTACCGGGGTGATGCCCCAGGATGGTTCCGTTGCGGCAGGCGCCTTTTGTTGTGAGCAGGGGATATTTTTTGATCTCTATCCGCCAGCCCTGGTCTTCTGTAAGATGCCAGTGAAAGGTATTGATCTTATGCAATGCGAGGAAGTCGATGTACTGCTTTACAAATTCAACAGGGAAAAAATGGCGGCCAACATCGAGCATCATGCCGCGGTAGGCAAACCTGGGTGCATCGGCAATGCTCAGCTGCGGAACCTGCAGACTGGCAGATACCGAAACGGGCAACAGCTGTATCAGCGACTGCACACCGTAGAACACGCCTTCCGCATCGTCGCCGCTGATCGTGATGGTATTGGCGGATGACTTCAGCTGGTAAGCACCTTTGACCTCGTTGTGCTTGCCGTTATTGCGAAGAACGATCAGGTTCCTGGCAGGAGCAGCGCCCCGGTTCTTTACTGCCAGGTTCAGCTGGTAGATCTTGCCGAGATAAGACTTGAGAAAATCCGCCTGTTTGCGCAGCGAGGGATGGTCGAGCACGATAACGGTGGAGCGGTTAAGGGTAAAATGACCGGTACCGATTTCCATACTGGCCGGCTGCGGAATAATGGATACCTGTGCATGGACGGCAGCGGACAGCACCAGGACAAGCAATAGCAAAACGTGTTTTTTCATGGAGCATTTTTTAGCGGCCTAAAGTTGTATAAAATCAGCCAATAAACGGTGCACCCATGCAAACGTTTGTCCGCAGGATCGGTTTTCAAAACAGGGGAGCGGAAATTTCCCTGGTATTTCTTGTCTTCCGCACAACGCCCGCTCCCACCCTTTTATTAGTCGGCTATTCAGCCCTTCTCCCATTTCTTTCCGAACGCTTTTGCAAATTCCACCAGTTTTACATTACCTGTTACCGGCGATCCCTGCTTTTCAAAATCGTGTTGTATGCTGCCGTTCCGGAAGCCGGCACCCATTTCGGTATACAGACCTGCTATTTCTTCGGGTAAACCGGCCTGCACCATTCCCTGCAGCGACTGCCGGTCGCTGAATTCCACCCAGGCAAGCGCCGGTATGCCGACGGCCGCGCCCAATGCTCCGGCAATTTCACCCGGTCGGCGTATATCGCTGACCACATAGCGAACGGTGTGGCCGGCGCCGGTTACCTGCAGTTCTTCGGCAGCCGCGGCGGCGATATCTGCCGGATGCACCAGCGCCATCTGCAGGGACGCAGGATAATTGCCTCCGATGATACCTGCCTGTCTGATCAGCGGGATATCGTTGAAAAAATTGGTGAAGAAAAATCCTGCCCGCAGATACGTTACCGATACACCTTCGAGCGCATGGTACAGTTGTTCGATGTTATGCAGCCCTGCAATGGGACCGTTGCCTGCTGCCAGGTCGGCGCCCACGCTGCTGAGCATTACCACACGCGGTATACCCGATGCCCGCACCGCCGCCGCATAGGCCTGGCCTGCCCGGGTGGTATTGGCAATAACATCCGCGCCACCCAGGTTGGGCGGTGTCATGGCAAATAACGCGTCCGCGCCCCTGCAGGTTTCGGCCAGGAATGCCGCATCCGTTACCGATCCGATGGCAGCTTTGGCGCCTGCGGCTTCAATGTCTTTTTGCCGGGCGGGTGTGCTGCTGATAACGGTTACGGTATGATCTGCCGCCACCAGTATGCCGGTTAAAACGCTTCCAATGTTCCCTAAAGAACCTGATACGATGATCTTCATTTGACTGTTGTTTATTTGAAAAGCAAAGCTATCTTTGTACTTACTTTTTTACAAGTACTTACCCTAAAGTATGTATCATGGCAGCAGTTAAAGCAAGCTCCACCATCCAGGAGAACAAACATTATGCACTGGGTTTATGTCCGGTTACCTATACCATGGAAAAGATCGGTGGGTACTGGAAGCCGATCATCCTGTACCACCTGTCTTCCGGCAGCAAGCGCTACAGCGAATTAAAGAGGGCCATACCCGCCATTACCGAGAAAATGCTGATACAGCATCTCAGGCAAATGGAGGCAGACGGGCTGGTGCTGCGTGAATCCAGACCGGTGGTGCCTCCTTATGTTACCTACCGTCTCAGCCAGGCCGGGCAGGGTCTGAAACCGGTGATCAGGGCCATGACGGCATGGGCCGGCAAAGAGCGCGCGGGCGAATTCGGGAAAAAGAAAAAATAAGGGCTGGTGCCTGGATCGTTTGATAACATAAAGAACCGCCCGTTGGGGGCGGTTCTTGTTACCTGTTACAGGTATCCTAAAGATCGTCTGCTTTATTTCACGGAGAAACGGGCAAATTCGTAGAACCCGATCGCCGCCATGCCGGTTACACCCGATCCTGCGCCTGCAGCACCGCCTACCGAAGGAAACGCCTCGTATTTTTTTGCACCCACATAGATATCGGGTGAGAAATCATACGTATCATTCAGCGCCAGCGGCGTACCGAACAGCGTTTCTATTTCAGAAGCGCTGATGGTAAAGCTGGTGGGGAATGCCGTGATATTGGCCTTGTATACTTTTACGTTTGCCGCAGAAGCATTTTTCCTTACCACCACATCCACTTTTGTTGGCGGCACCGATGTGGGGAATACCATGGCCACTTTGAATTTGCCGGAGAACGCGGCCTGGTTGCTGAACGTGATCGTTCCCACATTATTGGTGTTTGTCGATTCAATATTCGTGGTCATAGCAGGCACGTCTTCAATACCGATCCTTTTCGGGATGGAACCGTCATCCTTTGAGCATGCTGTGAACATAGTAACAGCTCCGAAAGCGATGGCTGCGACTAAGTTTATTTTTATCAATTTCATAATCTGTTGGTTTAATTGTAAGGGATCATCGATTAAGGCTGCCAGAACACTTTGTAGTTCTCAGCCACTTTCTGCGGCAGCGCGTTTGAGTTCAGACCGATTTCGTTGTTGCTGAATGGCAGCGACCAGGGGTATTTCCTGTCGTTCGAAACCGGAACCGTTTTTCCTTCGGGCGTAAGCACGCTGGTAACGGTGCCTTCCGGCGCCGGTGCAAACAGTACCGGGAATTTGGTTCTCCTGTAATCGGTATAGTTGTCAACCGGGTTCTCGATCCTGTTGATCCATTTTTGCGTCATGATATGTTCCAGCTTCTTGGAAGCGCTGGCCGCATCATAGGCCGCCAGCACACCGCTTTTATAGGTAGCGGTTGCGGGCTGCGTGGCAATGGCCGGAACCACCTGCGGAGAACCGGCAGAACCGGGTTTCACGTAGTTGGTGATCAGGTAATCCACCTGGTTAAAAGATTCATCCATCGCTTTGCTGAACACATCCCTTGCATTACCGGTTACCACTCCCGCGCTGATCAGCTCGGCCTCCAGGTAAAGACGATCGGCATAGGTGAGGAACTGGTGCGGAAGTGCGCCTGTTCCTGCATTCAGCGCTCCGATGGAGTTGATGGTTACCGCGGCGCCCGCATCATACCGTCCGCCCGTGGGGTAAATACCCAGCAGGGAATAGGTCTGGCTGTTGGAACCATCTCGGCAGGGTCCTTTCGAGCCGAAGATGATGGTGATAAAACCACCATCGCGGTAGTCGGTGCAGTTCTCCGGAACACCTGTTGCGGATTTCTGGTTGTACACGTAATAAGGGATCCGCGGGTCGGTCAGACCGGTGAGGATATCCGGGTTCCTGCCCTTCATGATCTCGTACAACCAGGGACTGAACAGCTGTCCGCCGCGCTGTGTTGCACTGTAATCGCCATAGGCCGGGTGACGGTCGTCTGTGACAGTGATCGGGCCATAAGGCATCATAAAGTTATCCGCCTGCGAATTAATCAGCAGATTGGGCGTAGCCAGCAGGGCAGCCACCTGTGTTTTTACATCCTGCACCAGCCTAACCTGCGTATACAGTTTCAGCTTGATGGTATTGGCGGCTTTTGTCCAGTTGGTCACATTACCCTTGAAAATATAATCGTCGCTACCCGGTTTGGAAGGATTGATGGCCGGGTTGTTCAGATCGGCCACACCTTCGTCGAGCATCGCCAGCAGTTTGGGATAGATATCGGAACCCTTGTCGAATTTGGGTTGCGTAATACCTTCTTCAAACCTGTCGAACTCGGAGAACGGCACATCGCCGTATACATCCACCAGTACACTGAATGTATAGGCTTTCAGGATCTTGGCGATACCCACATACACAAATCTTTTTTCCTCGGCGCCGCGCTTGATGATCACGTTCAGGTTGGCAATGGCCCCGTACAGTCCCTCCCATCCCGATGCACCTGCATTGTAGTTATCGGCGCCAACACGGCCCGTTAACTGGTGGGTGTATACGGATAAGGTATTGCCCAGACCGGTTCCGAGCGCGATGTTGCCGGATATATTGCGTTCAGCCGCGCTCAGCACCATCGATAACTGCACCGATGAGGGGGTGGGACTGTTGACGTTCTTGTTTACGTCGAGAAACTTTTTACAGCCGGTTCCCGCCATGACCAGCAGGGAAAGAGCTGCAAAAGAATATAGGAAGTATTTCCTTCTCATAATTGAAGTTTTACTTGTATGATTAGAAAGTTACATTTAAGTTGATACCGTATCTTTTTGTACTGGGTGCACCGCCGGTTTCAACACCCTGCGTGCCGCTGCCGACAACAGAGTTGATATCCGGGTCGAAATTGGTGTACTTGGGTACATTGGGTGCAAGGTACCAGAGATTGCGTCCGGTCAGCGAAACGGTTACGGCACTCAGGCCTATTTTCTTCACCAGTGTGACAGGCAGCGTATACGCCAGGGAAACCTCCCTCAGCCTGTATACGGTACCATCAAACACCGCGTATTCAAATGCACCGTTGGTGGCGAAGCTGGCACCGGTGCCTGCTGTAAAATACAGGTCGTTGGTGGTAACTTTTGTCTGGTTGGGTATGGTTTTACCGCCCGACAGCAGGGGTACGTAATGGTTAAGTCCATCAGCCCCCGTAACCGGAGTCGGGCTGCCGTAAATACCTGTGATCACGCGGTTCTTCTCCCTGTCTTCTGTGTCTTTTGTCACACCCCTTCCCAGCATGCTGCTGATGGTTTCGGAATAGAAATTACCACCCTTGGTCATATCCCAGAGAACACTCAGCTGGAATCCTTTGTAAGAGAAGCTGTTGGTGATACCCAGTTTGTAATCGGCATTGGGATTTCCCACCATACCGTTGTTGGGATCCGCATAAGGCATACCCGACACGGCATTGATCAGCAGCTGTCCGTCGGAAGACCTTGCAGAGTAGGATCCTCTCAGGTAACCATAAGGGTATCCGGCCTCGATCCAGTTGAAACCGCCCAGCTGCGCGCGGGTAAGTCCTTTTACGAGTTTCTCAACAGTGTTCCTGTTCCTGGTAAATACGGCCCGTACATCCCACTGGAAATCGCGGGTGATCACCGGTTTTGCATCCAGCGCCGCTTCCCAGCCTGTATTGCGGATTTCGCCGAGATTGGTGAAGAAAGAGCTGTAACCGGTGGTGGTTGGCAGACTGATCGCATAGATCAGATCGGTTGATCTTTTATCGTACCAGGTAACTTCCAGTCCCAGTCGCTGTTTGAAGAAACGCATATCGGAACCGATCTCAAGTTCTGTTGTGAACTCCGGCGTAAGTTCGGGATCGTAGCTGGAACCGCCTCTTGTTGCCAGGGGCTGGCCGAGGAAGCCGGCAGCATTCAGGTTAAATATGGGTTCGCCGTTATGCGGCGCGGCATCGTTACCCACCCTTGCATAACCTGCACGGAGTTTGCCGTAATCGAGCCAGTTTGATTTCAGTTTGAACGCATCAGACCAAACAACCGATCCGGATATACCGGGATAGAAATACCGTGCATTCTTGTACGGCAAGGTAGAAGTAAGGTCCGTTCTGCCTGTCATGTTCAGGAACGCAAATCCCTTGTAACCGACCGTGGCATCCGCAAAAACACCCACCAGTCTTCTGGTGCTCCTGCTGTCGTCGATGAAGAACTGGCGACGTGTATTGGTCAGGTTGAACAGACCGGGAATGACAAAGTCCACGCCATATACCTGCTGTGCGCGACCGGTTCTTTCGTTCACATCCGCACCGAGGTTAAAATCGAGGCTGATGTTGTTGGCGATCCGGGGGTTGGTATACACGGCTACGATCTTGCCCTGCAGCTCCTGTGTTTTGTTCACCACTTCGGTAAGCGTACCAAGGGTATTATCGGCACTGCCCAGTGATGACTTATCAATGATCTGGTCTCTGTAAAGCGAATAACTGTTTACGCCGGCATTGAAATCCAGTTTCAGCCTGTTGCTGAATTTATAGGAAGCCCTTACGTTGGCAACTGTCCGCTCATCCACAGAGGTGATCACGTTGTGGTAGGCGCCCCATATCGGGTTGGTATACTGCCCGTCGTTAAAACCGATCTGCTGACCGGCCCTGTTTTCAGTGGGCCATCCGGCAATGTCCCAGTTGCGGGCCATGGTATAGGTACGGCCCCACTGCGAGAGAAAGCTCTGCGCCTGGCCGATGAAACCACCGATCTGCTTGGTACGTGCATAAGAAACATTGGCGCCGATGGTGAGATTGCCAATGGCTGTCTGACCACCCACGCTGACATTGTTCTTGGTATAGCTGGAATTGGTGATGTATCCTTTCTGGTCAACGCGCGAGAGGGTAACATTGAATAAGGAACTTCCTTCGCCACCGTTCAGACCGATCGAATGCTCCATCAGGCTGCCGGTATTGAAAAGTTTGGATACGTTATCCGGTACCGCCTTGTATGCCATACGGCCGTTGGGGAACAGTTCAGGATAAGAATTGTACATGGTAGCCCAGGTAGTGGCCGGTATGGAATCGATGCCGGATGCGGAAGTGCCGATCACCAGACCGGCCGCATCATAGATAACACCTTTGCCGAACCTGCCACCCCAGGAACCGTTGGAAGACTGTGTGCGGAAGTTGGCGCCCGCACCGTACTGGTTCTGGAAACTGGGAATATCGGAGATCTTTTCAATACTGTAACCCGCGCGGTAAGTTACGTTAAGCGACTTGGTGCCTTTTTTCGGCGCGCCTGATTTGGTGGTGATCAGCAGTACACCATTGGCAGCGCGCGAACCGTACAATGATGCCGCCGCGGCGCCTTTCAGTACGTTGATCGATTCGATATCGTTCGGATCAAGGTTACCGAGACCGGAACCATAGGTACCGCCACCACTGAACGGGTTGCTGGTGTTTACCAGGTTATTGCTGTACGGAATTCCGTCCACCACGATCAGCGGCTCACCGCCGTTGAAAGAGGATACCCCCCTGATCTGTATACGGGAAGCCGCACCGGGCGCACCCTGACCCGACCTGATATCCACACCCGGTACTTTACCGGCCAGATTATTCAGGATATTGGGTTCGGATTTCTGCACCAGCGCACCGGGATCCACCTTGGATACGGCATAACCCAGCGCTTTCTCCGAACGTTTGATACCCATGGCCGTAACCACCACTTCGTTCAGGGCGGCATCCGCCATGGTAAGCGTAATGTTCAGCGTGGTGTTGCTGCCCACGGCTACCTCTTTGGGGAGGAAGTTGACGCTGGAAACCACCAGAACATCCCCTTTCGAGGCGTTGATCCGGTACCTGCCTTCCGCGTCGGCGGCAACACCGGTTGCTCTTTTACCTTTGATGATAACGGAGGCCGAGGGGATAGGCACTCCTTTGTCGTCGGTAACCCTTCCGGATACCGGCGTGACCTGAGCCTTACCCGCGATGGCAAAACATGCCATTACCAGCAGGAGGCTGGACAGAATTTTTCTCATGTGCTTTGGTTTTGGAAGTTGAATAAACTTTCTAAGTCCCAATTTATTAATATTTACCCAACCACAATTCGTGTTTTTTTAACACTTAATGTCAAAACAGTACTTTTTTGATGCCGTTTTTATTCATGTGATAATATTTATATATAAAATATATAGATTATCAGTCCAATTTAGGCCTTCGGAAATCCGGGCCGGTTGTGCAAAATTTTACAAGCGGTAAGCGGCCACCCTTCACCGTTCAAACACCTGCAGGGAGCGGTTTTTAGCAAAAAGAGGGGGACCTGGTTCATCGCCGGATATCCTTTGTTCATGGGCCAGCCCCGGTGCCGGCGATGGCATAAACCACTGGTTTTCACATGGTCACATAGAATATAGTGTCATATCACAAATTGCGCGCGGGGGCGGCGGTGGTAGGGGTTTGTCGTTAACTTTAGGCTATGCAGCCAGCCGAAGAACCCTTTGTGAACCAGGATTCCATCGTACGCCGTATCTGGGGCGATGCTGATACGATACTGTTCATCTTTGCCGGATCGGCTGCTGAATTTGCGCTGAACAAGGCGGTCGACTGGCTGTACTTCACCGGCCGGCTGCCAGCCGACCCGCTGGGAAGGTTGTTCTCAACGGTTGCCTATGCAAAATCGATCGTCTTCTCCCCTGCCGCCGCAGCCAATCAATCCATCGACCGGATCACGGCCATCCATGCGGGTGTGGAAGCGGCCAGGAATACCAAGATCCCCGACTGGGCCTACCGCGATGTACTGTATATGCTGATCCATTATTCGATCGCGGCTTTTGAACTGCTGGAACGCAGGCTGACTGCCGCCGAGAAACAGGAAGTATACGATGTGTTTTACCGCGTGGGCACCCGGATGCAGCTTACCGGTTTGCCGGCTGATTATCCCGGCTGGCTGGCATCGCGCGAATACCATTTGCAGCATGATCTGGCCAGGAGTGTGTATACAAACGATCTGTACCTGCAATACCGCAAACACCTGGGGCGCTTTCGTTTCCGGCTGCTGCTGGGCGTACAGCGGATGATCCTTCCGCCGCTGGCAAAAAAACTGCTGAACAGGCAGGGTATAGAATGGCTTCGGCCCGTATTGTTTTTTTACCGCTTCAGCAGGTATGTAAATGCCGACCATATTGTAAAACACCTGTTGCTGCCACCCAAATACAAGGAACAGGTTTTTGCACTTGACCGGCGTTGATCCCAGCATCGTTCTTTATTCGATCAGCGCCGTTTTGTGCACGATCACTTTTACTTCACGGTCGAGCTCTTCTGCAGACCGCTTTAGGTTATTGATCAGATCGGGTGTGCAGTCGGAGGTATTGATCAGTTCCACCAGCCCCAGAATATTGGCCAGCGGCTTCCTGAATCCGTGCGAAGCGGTATAGGCGATGTCCCGCAGGCGGTTGTTCTGTTCCTTGATGGCGGTGATATCGGTTTGAATGGCGATATAATTGGTGATCTTTCGCCCGGTATACACAGGCGCCACGGTAAGACGCAGCCAGAAACTGCTGCCGTCTTTCCGGTAATTCAGTATCTCTCCTGCGAATGCCTTGCCTGAAGTTACTTTCTGCATGATCTTTTCCAGCAGCGCATCATCCGTTTCGGGGCCGTGCAGGAATTCCGAAGGCCGCCGGCCGATCACTTCGTCGATCGTGTAGCCCGTAAGTTTGGTAAACGACTGGTTCACCCATTCTATGCGCGACTGGTCATCGAGTATCAGCACCGAATTGGTGGCGTTCTCCGCCACAAGCGATAACCTGCGGTTCTCTTCCTCGCGCTTAAACCGTTCGGTGATATCCGTTGCGCAGACAAGCCGGCAGGGTTTTCTGAAAAAAGTAACATCGTTGGCCGAAATGTCAACAATGATCACTTCCCCGTTTTTTTTACGGTGATGCCATACGCCGTGTCCTTTATCGCCCGTCTGGTAATTGTTCATATAATTTTCCAGCAGGGGAATGTCTTCTTCGGGGCGTATGTCTTTTAAGGTAAAGTCCAGGAACTCCTTCCTGCTGAAACCATATTGCGAGAGCGCCGCTTTGTTCACCGCGCGGAATTGCAGCGTTTCTATCTCATATATCCACATTGGCTGCGGATGGTTATCGAACAGCGCCTCGTATTCGGCCCGGGTATTGTTGAGTTTTTTGCGTGACACACGCATCAGGAAAAAGATCATGACCGAAATACCAACGACAAAACTTGCATCCCGGATATTATGTATCTGCTGCACACGGGCCGCCTCCTCCGAAACAGGCAGGCCACCAAGCCAGCGGTCTGAAAACAACACCCATACTATGCCCGGTATAAAATAGAGCAGGGAGAGCAGGAAAGCGGTCTTATTTCGTTTGAAATACGCTTTCATGGAGAATTTTTTATGTACTGAAGCCATTGCCAGGGGGGATCTTTCAATTTACAACATTTATCCCGGGCGACCATAAAAACACACAATTTTTATACCAGCATGCGTTTCGAATGCCGGCGCTTAGCTTTGCACCTCGTAAATACCTACCCCCCCATCCCGATGAAGCAAGCCCGGCACCCCTATCTGTCTATGTCAAAAACGGAATACATCTGTCTATCGGCCGCCATTATGATGCTTACCGCACTGGGCATCGATATTATGCTGCCGGCATTGGGTGCATTAAGAATTCATTTCGGGTTAAGACCCGACTCAACGGCAACCGCCAACATCATCGTGTTCTTTTTCATGGGACAGGTAGCGCAGCTGGTGTTCGGGATATTATCTGACAGGTTCGGACGTTTGCGGGTGTTGCGGATCGGTTTTCCCCTGTACATACTGGGTGGTGTGGCCGCTGCCTATGCGCCAACGCTGCTGCTGATGTGCGCGGCACGGTTTATTGCGGGTGTCGGTGCTTCGGCGGTGTTCACCACCACTATTGCGGGTGTCAGGGATCGTTTTGCCGGCGACCAGATGGCGCGGACGCTGTCGCTTATTTTTACCATCTTCCTTTTTACACCGATCGCTGCCCCGTTTGTAGGGATTGCGCTGTTATCGGCCGCGTCCTGGCGTGTTGTGTTTCTAACACCGCCGCTGTTCGGGCTGCTGGTCTTCTTCTGGTCGTTCCGTCTCACAGAATCGCATCCCGCCGAAAAAAGAACGCGGTTGCGTGCTATATCTATACAACAGGCATTGCGGCAGGTAATAGGTAACCGGACATTTATGCGGTATACCACGATCACCACACTGCTGTTCTCCGGGTTGAGCGTATATGTTTCCGGCTCCGAACGCATGGTAGGTGAATTGTACGGACGCCCCGGTTTGTTTGCCTGGATCTTTGCCGCTATCGGGCTGGTGATGTCATTATCGGCATTGTTTAACGCGCGACTGGCAGCAAAATACGGAGCGGCGAAAAGCGTCCGCTACCTGCTGCTGGCATATACCGTTGTGTCCGCCCTGCTGTTAATGATAACCTGTATCGACGGCGATCCGCCGGGTATGTTTGTTTTCTTTACCTGTATCGGGGCTTTAATGGCCATTAACCTGGCGATCGAACCCAACAGCAGCGCACTTGCACTGGAACCGTTGGGCGAAACAGCGGGTATTGCGGCTTCTGTTTACGGAACCATTTTCTTCTTTGCCGGATCATTGATCGGCGCGCTGATCGGCCAGCTGATGGTGCATTCAGTGATGCCGCTGGTGATCAGCTTTTTCCTGTTTGGCATTACGGGAACGGCACTTGCCTGGGGCGACGGGGGCCGTCGTAATCACTGAACCGCTATCGCTTTTGTTTGATACGCTATAAAAACCGCTGCAGGTGCTTTTTGAAATAAGCCGCGCTGTCGGCAATGCTTTTCATGGGAGCCTGCGCAAAATTGCCGCCCTGTTCAAGATAATAAAATTTGAGACCCGATTCTGCCGGGTCGGGTAATACCATGGTATAATCAATGGAACCGTTACCCAGTTCTGTATAATCCCTGGTTACCTTGTCCATATCTTTTATATGCCACATCACATAACGGCCCGGTTGATTCCTGACCCATTCTTTGGGGCTGCGTTTGGACGAATGCATCACCCAGTAAAGATCCATCTGCAGTTTTACCAGCGCGGGATCCGTTTCTTTGAGTATGATATCGTAACCGGTTTGTCCATCCTGTTCGCGGAATTCAAAGTCGTGGTTATGGTACGCAAATCCCAGTCCCGCATCACTTACCTGTTGACCGATCAGGTTCAGTTTTTTTGCAAGCAGCCTGAAATGCGCCAGGCTGCGCTGGTCGGGTGCCAGCCAGGGCCAGGTGATGTATTGCATACCCGCCGCTTTGGCGCCTTCGATACAGCGGTCAACAAATGCATGCAGCGCATCGTCTGTCTGGTTCAGGAAGGGCGCAAAATCATAATGTCCGCTGGAGGCGGTAAGCCCCAGGTCGCCGAGTATTTTTTTAAACTCCGCAGCCTTGAATCCATAGTAACTGCCTTTCGTGCTGTCGAAGCCGTATATCTCCAGGTCTTCATAACCCATATCCCTGGCTGCTTTTAACGATCCCAGCGGATCTTTCGCCATATTAGCACGAATGGTGAAAAGCTGCAGTCCCATTTTATACTTCGGCGCGGGTACGGCAGAAAAAACAGCCGGCGCCAGTAAGGCGGCAGCCGATGCCATTCCGGTTTGTGTCATAAATTGTCTCCGGTTCATAGTAAACAGTTTAGCAGGGTAAATATATTCCGAAACCGGCGAAATGCGGATAATGCGTTGCAGGTGTTACCATATTGCGCGGATTAACCGATGGCATACCTGTTAATATCGGGTGATGATTGGTTAAAATAGACTTATCGGAACACGTGGATTATTCCTTGTTTTACGGGAATTATCAAACATTGTTTTTCATATGAAGATGTACCAAGTATACCTGCGGGTTATTTTGCTTACCGGTATTTTGACCGGGAGCCTGGGTACCGGCCTCGCGCAGAACGGCGATCAGATACTGGACGGGATCGGTGAAACCGGAATGATTGCGCGGTATGTATTTAACGGCGATGCCCGCGACTGGTCCCGCAACAACCTGCACGCCAGGGTTCAGGGAAGCGAAAGCAGATTTGTGAACGACAGCCGGTTTGGAAGGGTTTTATCGCTGGCGGGCGACAGCAGTTCATTCATCACCATTCCCGGCGAAGCATTGACCGATCTGGAATCGCTGAGTATATCGGGATGGATCTACCTGCGATCCAAACAGCCCGGGCAGCGCTTTTTTGATTTCGGTAAAGATGCCGGCAAACATTTTTTTGCGGCTCCTGCGGGCACTGCAGAGCAGGAAGGTTACCAGGCACTGATCACATCGGGCAAAGCAAATAAGAATGGGGCGGTTGCGCCTGCTATCGAGCTGAACAAATGGGTTCATCTTGCCGTAGTGATAGACATACCTTCAAAATCAATCACCACGTATGTAGACAGCAAACCTGTTGCCGAGGCAAAAGATATCCCGCTGGAACTAACCGAAGTATTCGGTCAGCAACCGGGCGAGAAAATGCTTTATATCGGCAAATCCCTGACACCGGGAGATGCTTACCTGAATGCGATGGTACACGATTTTCGCATTTACCGTGTTCCGCTGAGCAACAGACAGGTGGCGGCCATTTATACAAATGCCCAGAGAGGAAGAGGACTTAACGAAGGATCGGTGAATACCGGTGGCAGGCGTGTTGAAGACGAGCTTCCCCGCTTCTCTCCCACCGAAGCGCAGCTGTATAACACCTATCTTTTGCAGGTATCGGATGTGGAAGTGGAAACAGAAGCAGGCAGTCTGCCCCGGCTGCCCAGTTATGTGCCCGGAACTTACCGGGACGATATGAAAGGCAAAGCCCCCAGGGTGCGCGTGGTATGGCCCGAAGCCACAGACAACAGCGCCGTGCTTACCCCGGGGCGTTACACCATCACCGGACGCGTTGCCGGAACCAGTTTTCAGCCAAAAGCTTTTGTTACCGTAAAAGCGGCGAAGAAACCGGTTGTGCCTGCTTTGAAACTGGCAACATTTGGACTGGGCAGGGTTTCACTGAAAACGGATGCCGGCGGACACGAGACACAGTTCATCGAAAACCGCAATAAATTCGTCAGCACGCTGGCAAAAACAGATCCCAACTCATTTCTGTACATGTTCCGTCATGCTTTTGGCCAGAAACAACCTGAGGGCGCAAAGCCGCTGGGTGTATGGGACAGCCGCGATACCAAGCTGCGGGGTCATGCTACGGGTCATTATCTGTCGGCGATTGCACAGGCATATGCGAGCACGGGATACGATAAAACACTGCAGGCGAATTTCTCCGATAAGATGGCCTATATGGTCAATACGCTGTACGATCTGTCGCGGCTATCCGGCAAGCCGAAGGAAACGAACGGAACACATGTATCCGATCCTGCCGCCGTGCCCCCTGGCCCGGGCAAAACCGCTTACGACTCGGACCTGAGTGATACGGGCATACGCAACGACTACTGGAACTGGGGCACAGGATTTATCAGCGCATACCCGCCGGATCAGTTCATCATGCTGGAAAACGGCGCCAAGTACGGCGGGCAGAAAAACCAGGTTTGGGCACCGTATTACACGCTGCATAAAATCCTGGCCGGGCTGCTGGATGTATACGAAGTGAGCGGCAACCAAAAAGCGCTTGCCATTGCCTCGGGTATGGGCGACTGGGTGTATGCACGACTGAGCAAGCTGCCGACAGATACGCTGATCAAGATGTGGAACACCTATATTGCCGGTGAGTTTGGCGGTATGAATGAGGCCATGGCGCGGCTGTACAGAACCACGGGCAAAGCGGATCACCTGAAAACCGCGCAGCTGTTTGACAACATCAGGGTGTTCTTTGGCGACACGGCCCACTCGCACGGACTGGCCAAGAATGTGGATCTTTTCCGCGGACTGCATGCCAACCAGCACATACCGCAGATAGTGGGCAGTATTGAGATGTACCGCGTTTCGCATAATCCCGAATACTACCGGATTGCCGATAATTTCTGGTACAAGATGGTCAACGATTATATGTACAGCATCGGCGGCGTTGCGGGTGCGCGCAATCCCAACAACGCGGAATGTTTTATCAGTCAGCCCGGCACCTTGTACGAAAACGGTTTTGCCGCCGGAGGTCAGAACGAAACCTGCGCCACCTACAATATGCTGAAGCTGACCAGCGACCTGTTTCTTTTCGATCCACGCGCGGAGTTAATGGATTACTATGAACGCGGGTTATACAACCATATCCTTGCCTCGGTGGCGGAAAATACGCCTGCCAACACCTATCATGTGCCGCTCAGACCCGGCGCCATCAAACAATTCGGCAACCCGAATATGACCGGGTTCACCTGCTGTAACGGCACGGCGATAGAAAGCAACACCAAACTGCAGAATTCCATTTATTTCAAAAGCGGGAATGACCGGGCGCTGTACATTAACTTATACGTTCCTTCCGTGCTGGAATGGACAGAACGCAAGGTAACCGTGGAGCAAACCACGAGCTTCCCCAATGAAGACCAGACTACGCTTACCATTCGCGGGAATGGAAAATTTGAGGTGCATGTGCGTGTGCCGGGCTGGGCTACAAAAGGCTTTTTTGTGAAGATCAACGGCAAAGAACAAAAGCTGCAGGCAAAGCCTGGTACCTACCTGAAACTATCCCGCAGCTGGAAAGACGGTGATAAGATAGAATTGAAAATGCCTTTCGAATTTCACCTGGAACCGGTTATGGACCAGCAGAATATCGCCAGCCTGTTTTACGGCCCCGTATTGCTGGCCGCACAGGAACCCGAGGCCCGGAAAGACTGGCGTAAAATAACACTGGATGCAGGCGATATCAGCAAATCCATCAAAGGCGATCCGCAGCAGTTACAGTTCACCATTGATGATGTGATCTTTAAACCATTTTATGAAACCTACGGACGCCATTCTGTTTACCTGGATGTAAAATTGAAATAGAAATAACAGGATATACTATCCAATACTGTTTCTTAAAAGAAGACCAGATGCTATCCGGTCTTCTTTTTTTTACGATGACAGCACAGCGCGTATTATGCAATAAAACAGGGAAAGCGTTCGTTTATTATTCCTGATGCCGCTTCCTGAAAATTACCTGGTTATTAAACGGTCCCTGTTACCCGGTGCGGGCAAAGGGCTGTTTACCAGGATCGCCATCAACGGGGGAACCCGCATTATCGAATACAAAGGGGTGATCAGAAAAAAAGTCAGGGAAGCGGATATGCCCTATGCATTTGTTGTGCGCCCGGGTTATTTGATCGATGCGAAAAATTACAAGGACGGTATTGCGCAGTTTGCCAATGATGCCACGGGAACCGGACAGTTAACCGGTGTTGACAATAACTGCAGGTATGTGCGCGACGGATTGAAAGTGTTTATCGAGGCAAAGAAAAACATCAGGGCCGGCGAAGAGCTCCTGGTATTTTACGGCAGGGGGTACTGGGTGGAGGAAGACGATACAAATGCCGCGGTCAAAAAAAATATTCATTTACTAACCCATAAACCGGATCGTATGGCAACAGCAAAAAAGGCCGCTAAAAAAGCAGCGCCTAAAAAACCCGTAAAGAAACCAATGGCCAAAAAAACAGCGAAGAAAGCTGTTAAAAAAGCGGCGAAGAAAAAAGCTGCACCAAAAAAAGCGGCGAAGAAAGTGGTAAAAAAAGCAGCTCCTAAAAAAGCAGTGAAGAAAATCGCCAAAAAAGTTCCTTCCCGCAAAGGAAAAAGCGGAAAAACCGGCGGTTAATTACGGATTTTTCAAAGCAGCAAGACTATCCCGCAGCGCGCTGAGATCAATGCCTGCGGGATTTTTGTTGTCCTTTATAAAATCTTCACTCAGTACGGCATAGGCTTCGTCGCAATAGGTATCGAAATACGCCCAGCTCATCCATTTTTCAATTCCCCAGGTAACTGCTTTCAGTCCATGTTCGCTGTACCCCGTGATGAGCACCGCGTGCCCGCCCCAGGAGCCCGGTTCAAAATCGCCCACGGTGCCGGAGGCGGGTATCTCCCAGCGTTTTTGTTTCATACACGAAGCAGGAAGGTTCAGACCGGCATAGCATCCGCCAAAAAGATAGATGGTTTGTCTTACCTCTTCGTGATCGAGCGGATCGATGGATGCAAACGCGAAAATGCGATGCCCATGGATATAATATTTGCGCCAGTATTTCAATACATCGATCGAATTCATACCGATGTCATTGGCGCCTGTTTCGGGATCGTAGCCGGTGAGTGCGGAATAGGTTGCCACGATGGCCGCATCGCTTGGCCGGAAAAGTTTACCGGTGTTCGAGGTCCAGGTCATGATAAAATGTCCCGCCGCAGCAATGGTGCAGTCCGATGAACGCATATTATCCATCTCACCCCATGCGTCTTTCGCAATATGCGCATCCCAGTTCCAGCTATCGGGCACTGCGGGCAGTTTGTTTTTACGGAGATAATCGGCTAGGCGGAAAGTACGTTCGTCTTTTTTAACAGGTTGGCGCCCGGGCTTATGCATGTTGCGTTGTTGAATGATCTGCTTGTGAATAAAGAAAAGATTCAGGCGATTTTTCAGGCGGACGGAAAGTAAATATACGCATTACAGCAGATAGGCACATGGCAGAATAGATTATCTTTAAGCAGATGGTTCATTCAATATCCCGAGCGTTCGCTGCAAAATAATCTGTTGGCAATAAAGCAAACAAATATGGAGATACAGCATTGCACCAAGCAAGACTTTGACCAGTACAGAGATCGCAGCATTCTGGGGAAGCGACCGCACACTTTCGATACACCATCCAATGTTGCTTCATGAATTTGGCAACACCGCTTTTGTGATCAGGGATAAAGACAAGGTAATTGCGTATCTGTTTGGCTTTTTCTCCCAGACAGGCAAGACAGGATATGTGCATCTCATAGGTGTCAGGCAGGATTACCAGGGGCAGGGGCTGGGCAAACAACTCTATGATCATTTTACCCAGCTGGCAAAACAACAGGGCTGCAGTAAACTAAAAGCCATTACCACCCCGGGCAACCACCATTCCATTTTTTTTCACAGGAAGATCGGCATGAACCCTGTCGGCGAAAAAAATGAACAGGGTATTGAAGTGGTGAAAAACTATTCAGGCCCCGGACAAGACAGGGTTGTTTTTGAAAAGCAGTTATAAAGCAGGGAGAAGATATTCCGGATTAACGGATGATGGATTGGCGGATTTGATCTCTGCGAAACGCCGCCCCCTCGCTGTCTCTGCGGTGATCTTTCCCGGTATTCTCCGGATACCCGTTTGTACAGCAGGTTTAACGGAAGTTAACAGCACCGCCGCCAATTGAAAAAATTGCCGATTCATCTTCAATCAGTTGTAATAGTACTACCGTGTCATACAACCGGTATCGCGCCGGACTGCTTGCAAAAAACAGATTTATTGCCTACTTTTTAATGTTAACCTTTAAAAACAACATTATGAGTACAAGCAATTACCAACAACGACGCGGTTTTTTAACCAAAGTAGCCGGTGCGCTTGGCCTTTCTGTATTGATCAATCCGCCCAGCTCCATGGCTACTGCTTCTGCAACCGCAAACACAGACCTGGCAGCCGATGACTGGGTGGCGCAAATAAACGGAAAACACAAAATGGTGTTTGATGTGCCGAAGCCGCATGGCATTTTTGCCTTTGCCTGGCCCAAGGTTTTTTTATTAACCAACCAGGCCACCGGAACGCCGGAAAAAGAAACCAACTCCGTGGTGGTGTTACGCCATGATGGTATTCCTTACGCGATGGAGGACGGGCTTTGGGAAAAATACCGGTTCGGAGAATTCTTTGGCGTGGATGATCATCGCACGGGCAAGCCTGCCACACGCAATCCGATGTGGCAAACCAAAGACGGCGAATTTGTGATACCGGGGTTTGGTCCGGTGCCCATCAGCATCGGGGAACTGCAGAACAGCGGTGTGGTCTTTTGTGTTTGCGATGCAGCGCTCACCGTAAATGCGCATACCATCGCCGCCAAAATGAAACTGGACGGCGCCGAGGTAAAAAAAGAGTTTCTGTCAGGCATCCTGCCCGGAATAAACCTGGTTCCTTCCGGCCTATGGGCGCTGGGCAGGGCGCAGGAAAAAGGATGTGGCTATTGTTTTGCGGGTTGACGAAATCTTGCCTATTGGTTATTCGTTAGCGATCCAACTGTTTTCAAAGACCGGTTGGCACTTATCGACGTAACGGGGTACTCTCTGTGTAAGTGCCCCGTGAAAATCAGGCAGTTTAAAAGGCAAAAAATACCCTTACCTGTAAACTGCCCGATTTTCGCGGGAGCTGTCTTCTGACGCATATGACCACCGGAATTGTCGCATTTGCACAGGCCAACCTGGAGATAATTCCCGAGGTTTGTAGTCATTAAAAATTAACATCATGGCACAGATCAATCCGTATGTAATGTTCAACGGTAATACCGAAGAAGCATTCAATTTTTACAAATCAGTATTTGGCGGTGAATTCGCGATGGTTGTCCGTTTCAAAGACATGCCGGCCGAGCCCGATCCGAAATGGACCGAAAGCGAAGCCAATCATATCATGCACATCGCCCTGCCCATTGGCAAAAACAGTATGCTGATGGCCAATGATGTGCCATCGGGTCTGGGACGTGTGGACGAAAACGAGAACCGGAGTAAAATTTCAGTCAGTGCGGAAAGCAAAGAAGAAGCCGATAAAATATTCAACGGACTTTCCGCAGGGGGACAGGTTGAATTTCCTATCGGAGACAGTCCATGGGGTTCCTATTTTGGCATGTTCCGGGACAAATACGGCATCGAATGGATGGTTGATTTTGATGCAAGGAGAAAGGGGTAATACGGGGAAACGATCGGCTTATCCTGCGTCTTATCTTTCCATGCTACGCAGCGTATACTTTTATTGGCCTAAGCAAAACTTCATCGCAGATATTTATTCTAAAGAGGGGTTTGCGCCCGGAACGATCATATTGTAGCAACACAAAAGGTCTAGCAATTCATCATTGCAAGACCTTTTGTGTTGCTACGCCTTCCATTGTCGCATTGGATTCAAGCCGTTGTTATTAAATCAGCGGTATCAGAAACACTTCGCGCGAGCGCCATACTTCCTTTTTACCTTTATTGCTGAACTGAAAATTTCCTGGTCACCTTGCCGGTAACCATAAGGCGTACCTTATGAAGAATTAAAAAACGGCTATTGTTCCGGACCTAACGAGTCTTCATCGTCAATAATTAAAACAGATGCGCGCATTGAACAAATGTAAATTAGAATAGTTCAGGTGCGTAAATAAACTCCAAGCAGGTTATCAAACAAACAAGGAAATGCATTACATATCTTATTAATATTAGTGCATCCTCGCCTTCCATTTTCGCTTTGGGCTTCAATGAACAAGTGCGTTTTCGGCAGACAAGTGGAGATGAGGGGAATGGAATCGAACCCTTGATTCCACTATTATCATTCTTGAGTAAATTCGCAGATACACAATCCCACCAAGAATTCATACACTGTTTACCCCGTGATATTAGCATTTCGTTTTGATATTGATTGAGTCCTTTGTGATAGGGTTATAACACAAAAAGTTATCTTTGCAATCCTCTATTAAAACGCTGATGCGTTTAACCGATTAAACTACGGTGACAACAGAAAGTCTAACCTGTGCAACCGGTACATACTGCTACCAACGACTAACTGCAATTAGTTAACAAATCACAAAAAGTTGTAGCCTATGAAATGGTTTCGCTTCACTTTCGGTCTTGGTAACATTATTGCGGCCAGCAAATATAGCCTTATCTACTTCGCCCTTCTGATCATCGGCGTGACGACCATGTCCTTTGCTGATGCCAATAATAATATCCCTTCGAGATCGCCGTTTTCCAGCCTTTATATGCCTGCGGCCACCGGTAACCATTCCGGGATCGCGCAACTTAATCCGCAAGCTTTATCGTTTGTGCAGGAATATATGCGCAAGCAGGGAGAGGAACTTGAGAAAATGAAAGATTGGGGTAAACCCTATTTTGACCTCTACGACAAAATCCTCGCCAGCTACGGCGTTCCCAGAGAGATGAAATACCTGAGCGTCATCGAGAGTCATCTTAAGCCTGAACTGGTATCATGGGCAGGAGCGGTTGGCCCCTGGCAGATCATGCCTGATGAAGCAAAACGCTTTGGTCTGCATGTAGGCAGACATGATGAGCGGATGGATTTCAAAAAAAGCACAAAAGCCGCCGCGCAGCTGATGAAAGAACTCTACGGCGTTTTTGGAGATTGGCTGCTGGTGGTGGCAGCCTACAACGGCGGCGTTAACCGTGTTAAAGATGCGATCCGCGAATCGGGGAGTAAGAATTTTTGGGAACTTCAGTCTTACCTGCCAGAGGAAACGCGTAATCACGTAAAGAAATTTATCGGCACACATTATCTCTTCGAAGGCGGTGGCGGCTGGACGACGCTGACCGCGCAGGAAGCGCAGGTACAGAAAGCGCTGCTGGCAAATCCCAATGCCATACCCTTTTCAGGTGAAGAGATCGATAATTCGATACTGTTGGAAGTGAACGGCCGCTACAGTGCAAAAGTGATCACGGATGCTCTGGGAATCGACATCGACAAATTCTATAAATGGAACCCCGGGTTTGAAAAAACACTTGATCAGGGAAAAACATACTCCATGCGCCTGATGAAAGATAAG
Organism: Sediminibacterium soli; assembly: GCF_009939225.1. Taxonomy (GTDB): domain Bacteria; phylum Bacteroidota; class Bacteroidia; order Chitinophagales; family Chitinophagaceae; genus Sediminibacterium; species Sediminibacterium soli. Next base: position 127,360 of record NZ_JAACJR010000008.1, read on the forward strand.
GCAGGGCAATTCGAATCGAGAAGAGATCTCCTGCTTACCGCCTCCTTCAATGAAAAAGCTGCCGACAGCTGATGCTGCTGCGGCATGAATTATCTCATTGTAAAACTATCAGAGGGCAAAACAGGTTTTCAGTGCGAGTCAGGTTGAACAAAAAAGGAAATGCTTTTACATTTCCTTACCCTCAGTCCACCTTCGCCTTCCATTTTCGCGTTGGGTTTCAATGGACAAGCTCATGTCATCGTTGGTCGCCTCACAACAATCAACAGCAAACAACAATGCCGGTCAGGCGACCGGCATTGGCAAATCTGTGGAGTCGAGGGGAGTCGAACCCCTGTCCAAACATCGTAACCATTGGCTTTCTACATGCTTATTTCATGATTGCTTGTCGGCGGTTTGCCGGACATGAACAGACCAACAAACCGCTTAGCTGGATAGTCTTAAGCAACCCGCACAGCCTTGGGTTGCAGCAGCCTCTTTTGTGTTGAGTCGGCGGCGGCGCCTGGTAAGAAGCAGACCTGCGCGGCGGCCCAAATGGTTACTTAATCACTGATTAAGCAGCCATGGCATACTGTGTATTGCCATTTGAGGTTTGAGTATTCAGATTAAAGTGCTAATTACCCAACGCACTGCATGCTTACACCAACCGTAACCTATGCTGTCAAAACCAGTACGACCCCGGTTAATTTGAAAATAGGTCAATTTGAAAATGACCAAGGCCCAAAATTACAAAATTACAGGCAGCTGCGTTTGTTAAATCAACAAACTACATCCGGAGTCCTCATTTTCAAATTTTCAAATTAACCTATTTTCAAATTGCCTACTTAAACAATCGCCAGAAATCCAGCCCCAACGCATACGCCATCAATCCGAGTAACAGCACCATGCCCACCATCTGCGCGTATTCCATGAATTTATCGCTGGGTTTGCGGCCGGTGATCATTTCGTAGAGGGTGAAGAGCGCATGTCCGCCGTCGAGCGCGGGTATGGGTAATATATTCATGAATGCGAGGATAATCGAGAAGATGGCGGTCAGCGTCCAGAAACGCTCCCAGTCCCACACACCGGGAAACGTGTTGCCGATGCTGATCACGCTGCCCAGGGAATCCTTGGCGGCCACTTTACCGGTAACCAGCTGTTTCAGTCCGGTTACATACCTGTCGAGCGTTTGCCAGCAGCGTTTCCAGCCCATGGGAATAGCTTCTGCAAACGAATAGGTTTTGGTTACCGTGCCCAATACCTCGGCAGGGTCTTTGAAACCAAGACTGACCGCTTTGGTATTGATCAGGAATTTTACCGATGCGGTGTCGCCGCCGCGTATCACGGTGGCGGTTACCACCGAGTCGGCATATTTCTTTTTCCATTCCTGGAACTCGTTCAGGTATTGAAAATAGTGGCCGTTGATCGCGATCAGCGTATCTCCTTTTCTAAAGAAAGTGCCGTCGAAGAACCTGGCCTCCTTGGTTACCGTATCCACCACCGCCGGGTAACGCGGAAACACCATACTCCCCAGCTTTTTCTTGCTTACGATCTGTTTCATAAACCCTTCGGGAATGGTGATCGCCACCGGCCGGCCTTCGCGTACCACACCCAGCGTCTTTGCCTCTTTTAACACGATCTCCGACTCGAGGGTTCCGAAATTCTCGATCGACTGTCCATCGATGGATAGGATGTTATCGCCGTCTTTAATACCCAGGGTTCTTGCCAGCGAATCGGTGTACACACCGTATTTCATATTCTTCACCGGCAGGTTTTCTTCGCCCCATACCCAGGTGATGCCGATAAAGATCACGATGGCGAGGATCACGTTCACGATCACACCGCCGGTCATGATGATCAGCCGCTGCCAGGCCGGTTTGGCGCGGAACTCGTAAGATTGCGCAGGCTGTTTCATCTGCTCCTTGTCCATGCTCTCGTCGATCATACCCGCTATCTTCACAAAACCGCCAAAAGGCACCCAGCCGATGCCGTATTCCGTTTCGCCTATTTTCTTTTTCCAGAGACTGAACCAGGGATTGAAAAAAAGATAGAATTTTTCCACGCGGCATTTGAACCAGCGGGCGGGAAGAAAATGCCCCAGTTCGTGCAGCACCACCAGTATGGAAAAGGACAACACAAATTGCGCTGCTTTAACGCCCGTGCTTGCCCAGTCGATTGCTAATAAAGTTCCAGTCATTGTATGGATTACGGATTAACGGATTACGGATTTACGGATTACGATGCCTGAAGCAGGTTGGCCTGCCCCTGGTTCATCTTGCACTCTTTACATATGTATGAGTGAGGCCGCGAAGTTACGGGCCTCGCCGTCGGTTTCAAAATACTCCTCCAGCGTGGGATTGGGCAGAAAAGAGATGCGGGCCATGGTGCGTTCCACCAGCTCCGTCATATCGAGGAAACCGATCCGGTTACGGAGAAATGCATACACCGCAATTTCATTGGCGGCATTGAGGATGCAGGGCATATTGCCCCCCTGTTTAAGCGCTTCCATGGCCAGGGCCAGGTTGCGGAAGGTTTTGATATCCGGTTCTTCGAACGTAAGCGTATTGGGTTTGCGGAAATCGTAGCGCGGAAAATCGTTCTGTATCCGCTGCGGAAAAGCCATGGCATACTGTATCGGCAGTTTCATATCGGGCAGACCCATCTGCGCCTTGATGCTTCCGTCTTCGAACTGCACCATGCTGTGGATGATACTCTGCGGGTGCACCAGTACCTGTACCTGGTCGTGCGACAGGTTAAACAGCCATTTCGCTTCGATCATCTCCAGTCCCTTGTTCATCAGCGTTGCCGAATCGATGGTGATCTTGGCGCCCATGCTCCAGTTGGGATGCTGCAGGGCATGGTCTTTTTTCACGTTCACCAGAAAATTGGGCTTCTTGCCCAGGAAGGGGCCACCGCTGGCCGTAAGCACGATCTTCTCGATCCTGTTCTTTCCCTCTCCCACCAGGCACTGAAAAATAGCGGAATGCTCGCTGTCGACCGGGATGATCGGTATGCGTTTTTCCATCGCCATGCGCATAATGATATCGCCTGCCACCACCAGTGTTTCTTTATTGGCGAGCGCCACGGGTTTGCCTGCTTCTATCGCTTTGAGCGTGGGACGCAGACCCGCATAACCCACGATGGCAGCAAGCATCATGTCATAACTGTCCATGGCAGCCACCTGTTCCAGCGCGTCTTCTCCTGCAAATACCTTGGTATTGGTATGTGCAAGCGATTCCTTTACGTTGATGTATTTTCTTTCATCACCGATCACCACGGCATTGGGCTGAAAATCCAGCGCCTGTTTGATCAGCAGCTCATCGTTGCTTTGTGCTGTCAGTATCTCTGCAGAGAACAGAGTGGGATTGGCTGCGATCACATCCAGCGCCTGCCGGCCGATGGAACCTGTTGAACCGAATATAGCGATACGTTTTTGCGTCACGAGAGGATGATTAATCGTTAAAAATCAGCAATTAATAAATAACAGCCGGCAATCGGTTGTTAAAATGCCTGTTAAACACAGTCCGGAGCAGGCTGCGGCCGGCTGTTTATCCTGCGAATTCCTCCAATGCATCCGCGATCTGGCGGTCGTTGCTGAGCCGGGGAACTTTGTTCTGCCCGCCCAGTTTACCCACCGAGCGCATATAATCGATGAATGCGTTCTTGCGCAGCCTGCGGATCTGCAGGGGCTGCAGTATGTTGCCGCTGATGAGGTCATCATAATAAACATTCTTCCTGCGAAGGTTCTGGTCGATGATCTCGCGGAAACGCTGCATATCATCGGGTTCTTTTTCGAACTCGATGAACCATTCATGGTAGCTTTTTCCCTGCTGCTGCTGCACCATCGGCGCCACGGTGAATTCGGTTACCTTGGCATGCTGTTCGGTAACCGCTTTGAGCAGGGCCTGCTCCACTTCTTCGCCGATCACGTGTTCGCCAAATGCCGAGATAAAATGCTTGATGCGGCCGCTTACCACCAGCCGGTAGGGATCGATGCTGACAAACTTAACCGTATCGCCGATATTGTATCCCCACAAACCGGCGTTGCTGTTGATGACCAGCGCATAGTTCTCCCCCAGTTTCACCTCTTTCAGCGAAAGACGCGTGGGGTTCTCCGAGAATACTTCGGCGGCGGGTATGAATTCGTAGTAAATGCCGCTGTTGGTGTTCAGCAGCAGCCCTTCTTTTACCTGCGAGTCCTGGAAAGCAAAAAAACCCTCGCTGGCAGGAAACAGCTCGATCGAGTCCACTTTTTTGCCGATGCTCTCAAACAGCCTGGCTTTATACGGTTCAAAATTGACACCTCCCTGTACCATAACACTGAAGTTGGGAAATAACGCAGCAATTTTTTTGCCGGTTTTTTCCATCAGCCTGTCAAAATACATCTGCATCCATGGCGGTATGCCGCTGATCAGGGTCATGTCTTTGTTAACCGTTTCGGCAACGATTTTTTCCAGCTTGGTTTCCCAGTCCTCTATGCAGTTGGTTTCATAGCTGGGTAACTGGTTGGACCGCAGGTAGCTGGGTATATGGTGGTTAACGATACCGCTGAGCCGGCCCGTGGGTATATCGCCCACCCTTTCCAGTTCGGGCGACCCGCTCAGAAAGATCATTTTGCCGCTGGCAAACCCCGAATTACCCGTTTCCGCCATATAGCAAAGCAGGGCGTTACGTGCCGAATCAATATGATTATCAATGGAATCTTTGGTGATCGGGATGTATTTTACCCCGCTGGTGGTGCCGCTGGTCTTGGCAAAATAGATCGGGCGCCCCTTCCACAGAATATTGTGCCTGCCTTCTTTTACCTGCTGGATATAGGGTTTGAACTGCTCGTAATCGCGCACCGGCACCGCCTGTACAAACCCCGCATGGTCGGTTACCTGGCCGAGCCCGTGGTCTTTTCCGAAAACCGTTGATTTACCGATCTTTAGCAGGGATTTCAGGATCGCATCCTGGTCTTCAAGGGCCGAATGCGCATTTTTCTGGATCTTGTTATGTATATAATGAGCGAACGGTTTCGCCAGGAGAGATTTTAGGTTCATGTTCTGCTACGGATCGTTAGAGAAACAAAGGTAGGGAAATAGGTAGCGAAAACGCCGCTTTCCCGATGGGCAATTGCCGCCCGGGCCTGGGGATTTCCACGGGTGTTAATAAGATTTTATTGCAAAATCTTTATGGTTTTTTCGAATAAAACCCTACCTTTGCCGTCCTAATTTTGGTAAGCTATGTTAGCAATAGTAAAAATCGCGGGTCAGCAATTTAGAGTTCAGGCGGGTCAAAGCCTGTATGTTCCTCACCTGCAGGGTAAAACCGGAGACAAAGTTGAGTTCAAAGATGTACTGTTTACAGACAATGCGGGTGCAGTTGCCACCGGCAGCGCTGTGAAGGCAGTTGTAAAAGCAGAGATCATCAGCGACCTCGTTCAGGGTGATAAAGTGATCGCCTTTAAAATGAAAAGAAGGAAAGGCTTCCGTAAAAAACACGGACACCGCACCCATTATACAAGGATCAAAATTGAAAGCATCGCTTAATCAATCGGTCATTTCTTCTGGTAAGGATTGTTCTGATTTTAAACTCATACACAATGGCACACAAAAAAGGTGAAGGTTCCGTAAAGAACGGCCGCGACTCACAAAGCAAACGTTTAGGTGTAAAAATATTCGGCGGTCAGCCTGCACTTGCTGGTAACATTATCGTTCGCCAGAGAGGAACCGTATACCATCCCGGTAAGAATGTTGGTGTTGGATCTGACTTCACCCTGTTCGCACTGTCGGATGGCCTGGTTGAATTCAGGAAAGGAAAGAACGACAAAACAACCGTGTCTGTAAAGCCGGTTGAAGTGAGCGCATAAAAATTTTTTTTTGCAGTTCCAAATAAGTTTTTATTTTTAATGCATTAACTAACCATTAAATCTAAAAACATGGCAACTGCAAAGAAAGCCGCTAAAAAGGCTGCGCCTAAGAAAAAAGCTGCTCCTAAAAAGAAAGCAGCCCCTAAAAAGAAAGCTGCTCCAAAGAAAAAAGCAGCTCCTAAAAAGAAAGCCGCTCCAAAGAAAAAAGCAGCTCCTAAAAAGAAAGCTGCCGCTAAGAAGAAGTAATTTCTTCGAAGAGAATATCGAGAGACCCGGGAAAATTTCCCGGGTTTTTTTATGCAAAAAGGGAGAGCAATTTGAAAATGTGGTAATTTGACAATTTGAAAATGAAGAAGTTAGCGGTATGACCGAATTGTTATACTGGTCAATTGCGCACAAATAACCATTTAACAATTGAACCGCTGAACCTCCCATTTTCAAATTTTCAAATGACCTCATTCTCAAATTAAATGGACAACTATACCATCTCCGAAAACTTCTCCCTTCTTTCCAAACTCATGGACATCCATGGCGATAACAGCTTTAAGGCAAAATCCTATGCTTCGGCTGCATTTACCATCGACAGGCTGACCACGCCCCTTGCAGAACTGGCGCCGGACAAGATCGCGGCCATTAAGGGGATCGGGGAATCGGTTGCGGCCAAGATCAGGGAGCAGCTGGCAACAGGCGAACTGGGCGCGCTGAAAGAATACCTGCTGAAAACACCCGCCGGTGTACTCGAAATGCTCCACATCAAAGGCATCGGCCCAAAAAAGATCGCTACCATCTGGAAGGAACTGGAGATCGAATCGCTGGGCGAACTGCTCTATGCCTGCAACGAGAACCGACTGACATTGTACAAGGGTTTTGGCGAAAAAACACAGAACAATATCCGGGAGGCCATCGAGTTCTATATGAACAACCAGGGCAGTTACCTGTACCGGCAGGTGGCGGAAAATACAGCTGCCTGGACCGATATGCTGCACCGGCTGTTTGCCAACGAGCGCTTTGAGATCACCGGCGAGTTCCGGAGACAGATGGAAGTGATCAATAAACTGGAATGGGTTACCACGGCCGGTATGCAAACGCTCAAAGACAAATTTGAAACGCCTGCACCCGCCTCCGGAAAAGAAACCACAGGGGAAAACCTGTTTGAAGTGGTGACGGAAGAAAACGGTTACCTGCTGGTAAAGGGCCAGAGCGCCGGTCAGCATATCTCGTTCGGTTTTTATACCAGCACTGCCGACCAGTTCTGCGCCACCCTGTTCCGCACAAGCTGCAGTGCCGAATTCCTGGAAACATGGATCGCCGAACACCATGCGCTGGATGGACAGTATGCAACGGAAGACATGATCTTTGCACAGGCAGGGCTGCCCCTGATACCGGTATACCTGCGCGAAACCGCCGCCACTTTGCTGTCGGCAAAAAAGCAGCCGCTTCCGGAAGTTATCCAGCCGGAAGACATTACCGGCATCATTCACTGCCATAGCAACTGGAGCGATGGCGCAGACGACCTGGCTGCCATGGCGAAGGCGGCAAAACAAAAAGGCCTGCAGTTCCTGGTGATCAGCGACCACTCGAAAACAGCATTCTATGCCAATGGGCTCAGCGAGGAAAGGATACTGGCACAGCACCGGCAGGTGGATGAGCTGAACAAACAACTGGCCCCATTCAAACTATTCAAGAGCATTGAGAGCGATATCCTGAACGATGGAAGTCTTGACTACGCACCCGAAATACTCAGCAGTTTCGATATCGTGATCGCTTCGGTTCACTCCAACCTGAAGATGAACGAAGAAAAGGCGATGATGCGTTTGCTGAAAGCGATCGAGAACCCCTATACCAGCATCCTTGGTCATATGACCGGCCGGCTGCTGCTGAGCCGCAACGGCTATCCTGTTGATCATGCAAAGATCATAGACGCCTGCGCCGCCAACGATGTGGTGATTGAGCTGAATGCACACCCGCGCAGACTGGATATCGACTGGCGTTACATCGCCTATGCGCTTGAAAAAAATGTGCTGATTTCCATCGATCCCGATGCACATGCCGTTGAAGGGTTCGACGACTGCCGCTACGGCGTGCTGGCCGCCCAAAAAGCGGGCCTCACCCGCGAACAGAACCTCAGCAGTTTTTCACTAAAAGATTTTGAAGCCTTTGTAGCCCGCCAGCACCGCAAACGATAAATACCCTCACCACCAAAGATCACCCTCCATACATTTCCATCTGCAACCTGGTTTCTTCAAGATCGAGTTCGCGCTCGATCTTGCGGAGGATCTCTTCGTTGGCTTCTCCCTTCCTGTGCATCAGGGCAAGTTCTTTTCTTTCGATCCCGATAAGGTCCAGCTGCAGCTGGGTAAACTCATTAAAGATGCTGCCGGCAAGCGTTTTTCCTTTCCCGAAATAATTCGAAGGCAGGTCTGTGCGTTGCAGTCGGTTGTATTTTACCTCGTATTTGCTCTTGATATTGTCCAGCAGATCGTCCTGTATCAATGCCAGGTTTTCTTCAATAAAGGTGATGGTCTGCGTTACCACCCTTGTTCGCACATCGTATTCTTCCAGCGCAATGGAATAGGGCTCCATCTTCATTTTGCGGATGATCCAGGGCAGAGTGAGTCCGAGCGGCACCAGCGTGGCCAGTATTACGCAGAAGGAAAGATAGATGATGAGGTTGCGGTGCGGAAACGGAGAACCATCCGGTAACAGGGTGGGTATGGCCAGGGCCGCCGCCATCGACACCACACCGCGCATGCCCGCCCAGCCGAATATGACCAGGTTGCGGCGGTCGAGGGTTTCGGTTTCCCGTATTTTCCTGCTCATGATCCTCGGCAAAAAAGCAGCCGGTATCACCCATACGAACCTGACGATGATCACCACCAGGCTGATGATGACCGCGTACAGCAGCAGCTCATACCTTCCGTATTCAGCAATACCGGAGATAACCCCGCGCAGCTGCAGACCGATCAGGATAAACACCAGTCCGTTAAGGATAAACATCACCACTTCCCATACCGAATAGGCCATGATACGGCTCTGGTTGGTGAATATTTCTCCCGACCGGAAAGTGAGGTACAGACCCGTGCTGACCACGGCCAGCACACCCGAAAAATGAAAATGTTCTGCCAGCAGGTAGGCGGCAAACGGCGTAAGGAAGGTAAAAGTCACTTCTATGACCGGGCTGCAGACAAAATGTTTGTGGATAATATACATCAGGTAACCGATCACCAGACCGATGGCAATACCGGCGCTGGCCACGAGCAGGAAATTGAGTCCCGCTTCCCAGAGTACAAAATTTCCGAGCGTAATGGCTGCCAGCGCATATTTGTAAGCCACCAGTCCGCTTGCATCGTTCACCAGACTTTCGCCTTCGAGAATGGTAATCAGCCTTGGACTGATACCGAGACCTTTGGTAACGGATGTGGCGGCAACGGCATCAGGCGGCGATACGATGGCGCCGATCAGGAAAGCTGTTGGCCAGCCGATACCCGCTATCATCCAGTGAGCGGCAACCGCTACCAGGACAGTGGTAAAGATCACCAGACCGATGGCCGCCAGGCCGATGGGACGCAGGTTCGCCTTAAACTCGTGCCAGCTGGTAAACCATGCCGCGCCATACAGCAGGGGCGGAAGAAAGATCACGAACACCACATCGGAATTCAATGCAATCACGGGCAGTCCCGGCATGATGCTGATGATCACCCCGCATAATACCAGCGCAATCGGCAGCGGGAATTTGTACTTATTACTCAGTATCCCGATAAATGCCATTCCAAACAGCAGGAAGATGATGATGGTGGTGTTTTCCATGGAAATAAAAATAATATCGAATAGTCGAATTTCGGCAGGGAATATCAAGACGGTGTAAAACCGGCGCGGTAAGCGCAAAAGGAATTATTTCCCGCCAGCTGTTTTTCAGTTTGACGCTTTTGGCAGCCTGATGTAAAACACCGCTCCTTTTTCTTCCACCGATTCAAACCAGATCCGGCCATTGGCTTTTTCAACGATGCCTTTGCAGATAGCCAGTCCCAGGCCGGTTCCGGAGGATTTGGTGGTGAAATTGGGTTTGAAAATATTCTCCCGCATCCGGGGTGGAATGCCGCCCGAATCGTCGGCAACGGAGAGCAGTATCTGTCCGTCCACGATCTGCTGCTGTATGCGGATATGCGCCTGCCTGTGGGGCTCCTCATTGGCTTCGATCGCATTCTGGATAAGATTGGTGAAGAGGCGGTTCATCTGCACCCGGTCGGAGAATACGGCGTAGTCACCCGCTTCTTTTGCCCATTCGATCTGCGCTTTGGGATGCGCCTGGTAGAGCCGCACCACGGAAGACAGGGCATCGGTGATATCAAATTTTTCAAGACGCGCATTGCCGATGTTTGCGAACTGGGAAAAATCACCGGCGATCTTTGACAACTGGTCTATCTGCTCTATCAGCGTTACGGCCATGTTCGACGACAGTTCCTTTACATTTGGCGCACCTTTCTGTATGGCATTCTGCAGGTACTGTATGCTCAGCTTCATCGGCGTAAGCGGGTTTTTGATCTCGTGTGCCACCTGCCGCGCCATTTCGCGCCAGGCCCCTTCCCGCTCGCTCTTGGCAAGCGCCTGTGCGCTTTCCTCGAGTTTCTTTACCATCTTGTTGTATTCCTCCACCAGCATGCCGATCTCGTCGTTGCGGTTCCAACTGATCTCTTCGTTGATCTTGCCGAGGTTCATCTCGCGCATTTTCTTACCGATGATGCTGAACGAATTGGTGATACGGCTGGTGAGGATAAAAGCGATCGCACCGGCTATCAGGAAAATAAAGGCGTTGAGGTTGATCAGCGTTGCCAGAAAGCTGGAGATCTCCTGGTTCAGCTCGCTCTGTGAATTGAGATACGGTATGTTCAGATAGGCATAGGCACTGCCCGCATCGTCGATCAATGGCACATAGATGCTGAGGTATTCAAAACTGCCCACCTGCTCCGACTGCAGGTAACGCATACTGAAACCATACCGCAGGTGCTGGTACGCACGTGGTTCCATTTTAGCGCTGAGCAGGTGTTTGTTATAGATATAGGGCTGGGTTGAAATAACCAGCGTTCCTTCGGTATTGTAATAATTGATGTCTACGTTATGAAGATCCGATATCTCTGCGATGGTTTTCTCCAGTTCGGAGCGTACGCCGAGGTTATCGGGCACATCATCGAACGCCTGCAGCGAATTCATGCGGCTGTTTACCTCGTTGGCCATTACCTGAATGGACTTGGACAGGCGTTCTTCGTTGCCGCGGTGAAACCTGAGGATAAAAAACGAGATGGTGGCAATACCGATCACCAGGAAAGAAAATACGCTGAGGAAGATAATGGTGGCCTGTATCTGCGAACGGATATTCAGCCGCAGCATTTTCCGCATCTCCTGCCATTTGAAGCGGGCCTGCAGCGCCCGGTTGCCCACATGAAACACCAGGATGATCAGCAGGAAAGAGCAGAACAGGTAGGCAAAAAGCGTGATCGCCTCTATTACCCAGGTGTTTCGTTTTACCACCAGCACCTGTTTGTCGTTGCCGCTGTTATACCATAGTTCGCTGTAATTACCCTGTTTACGGAAAGAGAACTCGAAATCCGGCACCTCGCGCCTGTCTATGCGCGAGGGGAAACTGTAGGTATTGAAATGATTGATCAGCCGGCCCTTGTTGTATACGGCGTATGCATAGTTGGTGTTGAGGTCAGACGCCACATCCTGCACCTGGTTAAAAAGCTCGGGATACAGCGCCTCGCTTTTGTAACGTTTCGATTTGATGATCACGAACAGGTAACCCAGTTCCCCGTCCTCGTCCCTGATGTCTTTCTGGTAGATATAACTGAATCCTTCTGCGGTGTTATCGTAACTGAACAATTCGGGGATCACCGTGGGCTTGGCCTGGTTCAGCAGTATGGTTTTGATACTGGCATAACTGGTAGAGTCCTCGTTATACAGCGGGTGATACAGGCTGTCGAAAGTATAGATGCGGGTATCGTATTTATTGAGATAGCCTGAAAAATTCTGGTTGATCAGGCTGTCTTTAATGAATTTGTTGGAATACTCGCTCTCCGCCAGCCGGTGAAAATTGCTGATAAGAAAGGCATCGTCAAAATTGGTGGCGGCAATATTCAGCAGGCTTTCCCCGGAAGGGTCTGTCTGCAGCGCCAGCTTTTCCGCAATGCTCTTACGCTGTCCCGCTTCCACGATCCTGTTCTCATAGATCACGATGGAGGCAATAGACATGGTGAAGATCATCACCCAGAAAATAAAGAAGGTGGAACGCAGCAGCGGCTTGCCGATATCTCTTCTGCGGAAATTCAGCAGCAGCACATAACCGGTAAGCCATACCAGTATCCAGAGATAGGTTCTGGTGTCCGTAATCGCCGTAAACAACAGCAAACACAGCGAGCCCGCCGTCGCCACGCCCAGCAACTGCTGGTACAGCGGCACCTGGGTTTGAATGGCCGGTTTGAGCAGTATCTGCGAAAAATGGAAAAAAGAAAGCACCAGAAAACACAGTACAATGATGCTGATAACGCTGTATACGGTTAAGCTGAAGATATTGGTGACATCGAAAGAGATCTTGGAATCCTTTACCAGGCTGATGACAACGCTGCCCAGCAGAAAGCAGATAAACGTAAGCAGGGCCAGGCTGCCGAAATTATAGACGTCTCCGGGCAGTATCTTTTTGATCCAGGGCAGGTGGTCGTGGTGGGTTTTGTAAAAACTCACCAGCCAGAAAAGCAGCACCGCGTTCACAAACAGATCGCCAAGCGAAGGATGCAGGAAATTGGAGGCATAGATGGAGGGGTCGAACAGCAGCAGCTTGCTGAAATCGAAAGGGAAGGCAAACCGGTAGGTGATCACCCGCAGCAGTACCACCACAGCCGTCAGAAACAAAAAACCTGTACGGAAATTGCGCCGCAACACAATCTCCTGCGCCACCGAGTGCAGGAATACCAGCATCAGGATAATGGCCATCACCCGCAGAAAAACGGTGATGCCGTCGTAAGCCACAAACAATTTCCCTTCCTTTAATTTGATGCGGAAAAGTTCCTCGCCCTGGCTGTCGTTAACCGGCAGTGCCGATGGGTCGGCGCTGATCTCGTATTGCAGACTCAGACCCGGATAGCCTGCAAAATCGCTGTGCAGGTACCTGTTCTCGATAAAATAAGACCAGCGCACCGGTATCATACCGATCACCGCGTACACGATGCCGCGTATGGTATCGGTGGTCTTGACCATTTCAAAATCGCCGTTGGAAGTGCCCACAAAAAAATTGGCGGCCTGTCCGTCTACATCGTCGTTGTCAACATACATCCGGTTGGTGTTCCAGTATACCAGTGAAGGCGTTTGCCGGGTTTCGTTGAGGCGGTAGATAAACAGCCCGATATCATCGGCCAGCGGGTTACGTATCTCGGGGCCGGGATGGATCAGGGTGTAGAGCAAGGCCGTATCGGCGCTTACCCGGGTAAACCGGGCTTCCTGTCTGTGCAGGCTCTGTTCGATGCTGCTCTGCACTTTTTCAGGAGAGGAGTGATAGCTCCAGTAATTGCTGAATATAAAAGAGATGGTATACAACCAGGCGGCCGTAATGATCAGGTATCCGTGTTTGTATGTTGCCTGGCGTAATAACTGGATCAAGCAGATCGGGGTTTTCGTTTGATATCATTCCAGATGGCGTCCATTTCTCCGAGCGTCATATCGGTCAGTTTTTTTCCTTTTTCCGCTGCCACGGCTTCCATTTGCTGAAAGCGGCCGATAAATTTCTTGTTGGTCAGTTCCAGTGCACCTTCTGCATCCACCTGCAAAAATCGTGCATAATTCACCAGACTGAACAGCAGGTCGCCGAACTCTTCCGTTACCTGCTCCTGTTCCCCTTCCCTGATCGCCTGTTGCAGCTCGCCCATTTCCTCTTCCACTTTCTTCCACACGTCTTCCCTGTTATCCCATTCAAACCCCACCTGTTTTGCTTTTTCCTGTATACGCGTGGCTTTTACCACGGCAGGCAGCGATACCGGCACTCCGCCCAATACCGATGTTTTGCCCTCTTTTATTTTAAGTATTTCCCAGTTCTTTTTTACCTCCTCCTCTCCCGTCACCGTTACATCACCATAGATATGCGGATGACGGTAAATGAGTTTTTCGCAGATGCCGTTGAGCACTTCATCAAGACTGAACTGCTGCTGCTCCGTTCCGATCTTTGCGTAGAACAGCAGGTGCAGCATGATATCGCCCAACTCCTCCCGGATGCCTTTCCAGTCGTTCTCGGTGATGGCATCCGCCAGTTCATAGGTTTCCTCCAGCGTAAGCGGCCGGAGCGTGTGTATGGTCTGCTTCCTGTCCCAGGGGCATTGCTCACGCAATTCATCCATGATTTTTACAAGCCGTAGAAAACTGTCTGCTGTTTGCTGCATAACCGGTCTTTTAAATCGACATCGCCGAGAAAATAATAAAAATGGCAAAGATAAACGACATGATGAACAGCGAGAGGAACATCACCAGTATGTATTTCAGGATGGTCTTCCTTCTTCCCTGCTCATAAAAGCCCCGCATACACTTATACCAGTAAAAGAATCCCAGCAGCGTGAATATGCCGGTAAGCCAATCGGTATCCCAGTGAAACCGGTGCATCAGCCATGCCAGCAGGATGCCGATCAGTATCAGGATAAAGGTACCGCAATACAGGTGAATGGTATAGATCACATGGTTTACATAATAGAACTTTTTACGCCGCACATACAGCAGCTGCAATGCCAGCGCAAACAGGGGCAGCGATACAAACAGCATCTGGGGAAACAGGTGTTTGAATTTCTCAACGATTGCCTTCCATATTTCCTTGGAATCATCATGGTATTTCTCTCTCAGGTGCAGGTTCTGCCGCGTAAACCGGCGCTCGAAAAAGCCCGCGCGATCCGACACTGGCAACGCCGCCTGGGCCGAATCATAGGCTTTTACGGTTTTAAAATCGCTTTCGCTGCCCAGAAAATTGAAGTCATCGCGAAAGGTGATCAGCTGCTCCCTGGCGCTGGTGTCTTTTCTGATCGTCACCAGATCGCTGTCGATATTCGACAACTGCGCCAGGTAGCGCTGCACCTGGGATGCATTCAGCGAGTCCTTTTTCAGTTTCTCCTGCGTTCGCGTTTTCTTTTTCTCCAGCCGTTCTATGAGTTCCTTTGCCGTAGACTGCGTCTCTGTCATTTTCACCATTTCCCCGTCTTTGCTCATACTGAAGAACACAAGAAAAAAGAAGGCGGAAGTGAACACATACATCCTGATCGGGTGCAGGTAAGAGGCCCTTCTCCCTTTCAGGTACTCATGCGAAAGAAACCCCGGCCGGAACAGGAGGTACTTAAGCGTACTGAAAAACTTGCCGTCAAAATGCGTAACGTCGTACACAAAATGGGTAACCAGGTGCCAGAAACTTTCGTGCGGCTCTGTGTTTTCCTGTCCGCAGACATGACAATACCTTCCATGAACCGTTGCCTGGCAGTTGAGACAGCTCTTTTCCTTTCGTTCGCGTAGATGAGACACTTGTTAACGTTTGATTAAAAATACAGAACTAAACGATTGCCGGAAGCGAAGGTTTTTGGATTGTTGAAAAATGCCTCTGTACCTTTGGCAAAACCCGTATACCGAATGAGGATCACGTTTGTTTTACTGGCCTGTGTGTTTACCCTGTCTGCAGACTGCCAGTATTATTTTAATGATATTATTTCCACCCAGAGCACCAACGAACAATACAAACTGCTGCGCGCAGGCAGGATCAAAAAGATCACCGGCACCAGTTACGAGGCGGACAATTCCGTTTCGGAAGGATTTTTACTCGAAGAAGAGATCAGTATGGATGGCAAACGGGTTTCGGTGAACACCGCTGTTGCCGGCGGCAAAACATCGAATACAACCTATGGCTACGAGCTTTCGCGTTTAAAAAGATCGCGTGCCTACAGCAACGGCATCGAAAACAGGACGGAATACCAGTATAACGACAAAGGAAAGATACAGCAGGTGCTGCTTACCACCACAGACACGGCCATGAAATACAGTTCTGTGGAAGCACACGACTGGGTATACAACGAAAACGGCGAACCTGTTTCCATGCTTCGCACAAAAAACAGGACGGATTCGACCCAGATCGTTTTTGTCAGGGACGAAAAAGGACTGGTTGCCGAGGAACACTGGAAAAGAAAGGGAAAGGATATAGAAGTGTATTACTACTACTACGACGACGCCAAAAGACTTACCGATATCGTTCGTTACAACAGCCGGCTGAAAAAGCTGATACCCGATTTTCAATATGAATACGATGCCGGCAACAGGGTAAGCCGGATGACGCAGATCTCGCTCGGCAGCGCCAACTATTTTGTATGGCAATACACGTATAACGACAAAGGACTCAAAACCTCGGAAACCGGTTTTGACAAAGAGAAGAAAATGATCGGCCGCATGGCGTATGCGTACGAAAATTATTAGGCTGCCGTTTCGGCAACTTCCGGTTCCTCCTGCTCGTTGTGGTTAGGCACTTTGAGGGTGAACCGGGTTCCTTTTCCAAACTCTGAATTTACGTTGATATCGCCGCCGATACGGGTAAGCGCTTCTTTTACGATGTACAGCCCTATACCCAGCCCATTGCGGTAATCGGTGCTGCGGAAAAATATCTGGAATATTTTATTCAGGTGGTCTTCGATGATACCCACGCCATTGTCCTCGATGAAGATCAGCGCCTCTTTCTTATCCGCTTTTACCGTAATGGATACCTTAGGTCTCTCCTCATCGCTGCGCTGGTATTTCACCGCGTTGGAGATAAGGTTGTTCAGCACCAGCGACAGGCGGAAACTGTCGCTATGGAACTCTGCGGTCTGGTCCACTTTTGTTTCAAACACCAGCTGCGGGTTCTGCATATTGCAGAGACTGATGCTGTCGTTGACCAGCGTATGAAAGTCCACCACCTCGTTCACATTGTCCACACGGATACCCTTGTAATACTCGATGATCTTATGAATGAACAGGTCCATTTTGTTCACGCAGCTTTCGATCATATCGTAAAAACC
The DNA here is from genome assembly GCF_009939225.1 of Sediminibacterium soli. Classification (GTDB taxonomy): domain Bacteria; phylum Bacteroidota; class Bacteroidia; order Chitinophagales; family Chitinophagaceae; genus Sediminibacterium; species Sediminibacterium soli. The sequence goes on from NZ_JAACJR010000008.1 coordinate 144,241, forward strand.
GGTGGGGTCTTCCGAGGGGGATTGCAGTTTGGCCACGTTCAGTATTCCCAGGATATTGGCCAGCGGCGAGCGAAGATCGTGTGAGGTGCTGTATACAAAACGGTTGAGTTCATCATTGGTCCGTTCCAGCTCGCGGATCTTGTTCTTCAGTTCCAGCCTGGTGCCGTACACTTCGTAGGCGTTCTGTATCGCTGTTTTCAGTTCCAGGTCGTCCCAGGGTTTTTTGATATAGCGGAATATCTCGCCCGAATTGATTGCCTCCACCAGGGCGCCCAGGTCGGTGTACCCGGTGATCAGTATGCGCATGGGATCGGGATGCGCTTTGCGTACGATACTGAAGAATTCAACACCTGTAACCTTGGGCATTCGCTGGTCGGCAAGGATCACGTGTATCTCGTGATCGTTGAGAATGGCGAGTCCTTCGGCCACGCTGGTGGCGGTGTATATTTCGTAAAAGCGCCTGAAGCCGGCCTGAAATGCAAGCAGGTTGTTGGCTTCATCATCTACGTACAATATCCTGATCCTGGTGTCTTGTTTTCTCATCATGCGACAATTAGTTGACCGCCGATTCGGGCAAGGTATGATATAAAGTTATAATAAACTCCGATCCCTTTCCGGGGGCAGAAATTACGTCAATTTTTCCTTCATGGCGCTGTATGATCTTAAAAACAATGGAAAGTCCCAGCCCGGTGCCCTCTCCCACGTCCTTGGTGGTGAAGAAAGGATCGAATATTTTTTGTTTTACTTCCTCGGTCATACCGATACCCGTATCCCTGATCCGTACCTGTATCTGGTCGCCGATATCCTCGGTGCTGATGGTGAGACTTTCATCGCCCTGCACCTCTTTCTGCCTGATCGCCTGCAGACCGTTGCCCATGATGTTCATGAACACCTGGTTAAGTTTTCCCGGCAGACATTCGATCGAACCGCCGGCCCTGAAATCGCGGATGATCCTTACATTGTCCGGAACCTGGTTCTTGAGCAATACCAGGGTTGAATCGATGCCCTCATGGATATCCGCGGTTTTGATCTCGCTCTCGTCGAGGCGGCTGAAGTTACGCAATCCCAGTACAATCTCGGCGGTGCGCTCGGCGCCGTCCTTGATGCCGTTCATCAGGCTGTCGATCTCTGTTTTTACATAGTCGAGATCGATCTGTTTTTTCAGTTTGTCGATATCTGCCAGCTTTTGCTCTATTTTTTCCGGATCGGTGCCATGCAGCCGATCGTATTCGCCGATCACTTCGAGCAGGTCCTTGATATCGAGCTGCAGCGGCTTGATATTCGACTTAACGAAATTGATGGGGTTATTGATCTCGTGCGCAATACCCGCGGTTAGCTGGCCCAGCGATGCCATTTTTTCGGCTTCCACAAGCTGGCTCTGCGCGTCTTTCAGGTCGTGCAGGGCCGAGCTGAGGTTCTCGTTCGAGGCCTGCAGTTCTTCGGTGCGTTCCGCCACCCTTTTTTCGAGCACGATGTTCTGGTCCTTCACCAGCCGCTCGTTCTCCTGCGATATACGCAGCGCATCGGCCTGTGATTTTTCTTTTTCCGCCCGCAGCGAATTGATCTTATCCGCCAGCGCTATAGAGAGCAGTATACCCTCGATGGCCGAACCCACATACAACACATAGGTGGTGAAATTATTATAGGGCAGTACATTGATATTACGCAATACAAATACGATGATACCGCCGAGAAACGCACACCAGGCCACAAAATAGAAATAGGCGGGTTTATACTTTTTCCGGCGGGCTATGTACAGCGAGATACCCAGTAGCAGCAGCCCTCCGGCCATACTGATAAAATTCAGTATGTTGTAACTGATGCTGTTATTACCCGCCAGCGTAGATACGATCGCCACCATATAACATACCACCAGCCCGAAAAGCACCGGCATCATCTTCCTCGCAAACCGCTTCATATGCAGGAAGTAAACAGCGAAGGTGATACCGCTTATTCCCGCCAGCGCCGAGGTTACCGTAACCAGGTACCTGTTCAGCACGGGGTAATCGCTCCAGAGGTATTTGTACCCGTAACCCGACACCGCAATCTGCGCAATGGTGAGAAAGAAAAGATAGAGTATGTAGATAAAATAACTGCTGTCGCGCGTTGAAAAGAAAAGGAACAGGTTGTACAGGAAGATCGCCACCATAACACCGATATACAGACCGATCACGATCTCCTGCAGGCTCTGCGATCTGTCGAGGGCTATCCGGTCGGCGATAAAAAAAGGCAGCAGTACCTGGTGGCGGCTGTTGATCCGCACAAAATACATGGCAGAATCACCCTGCGGCAGCACAATGCGGCAGGTGAAATTGGGACCTACCTGGTTGTTCTCCGCAAACGGCAGCGACTGTCCCCCCTTTTTCAGCAGACCCAGCGAATCGCCCTGCTGCCGGTAAAAAGAGATCTGGGTGATATTGGGGTACTGCAGGTCTATGTATAAAACAGAATCAGCCGAAAGGTTCCGCAGCGGAAACCTGACCCAGATGGTACCCGGCACCACCGGAAAAATAGGGCTGGTGCTGACGGCTCGCTCAAAACCGCCGCTTTGTAAAATGGTGGCGGCATTGTAGCGGTTGCTGCTGTCTACCAAAATATGCATGCTGGTGCCTACGGCAAGCGGTTTGTCTGTATCCCCGCGGTATACAAGCGGCTGTGCATGCAGAACCGGGGCCGCTAACAGCAGCAGTAACGCACAGCCCAGATACCGCACGGTAAACAGGATCTTTTCCCTAAAATGGCAGAAAGAACGCATACGCAGTCAGTGATTGGTTTTACCAGATAAAGGGAATGATCCGCTTGGTCTGTTTGCTGTACTCGAGGTATTTGTCACCAAAGTAAGCAGAAAGCATCTTTTCTTCAACACCGATGCGCAAATAATAGGCAATGGTCATGGCGGCAATGGCCACACCCGTTGCCCACCAGGCGTTCAGGAACACCGGGCAGCCCGTGATGGCCATGAATGCGCCCAGGTAACTGGGATGCCTCACCCAGCGGTAGGGCCCGGATCGTACCAGCTGGTGATCGTTGGTCAGGGTAACCGTGGCGGTAAAATGTTTTCCCAGGGTTTGAATGGCCCATACGCGGATACCGATGCCCGCTGCCAGCAGCAGCGCCCCGATAAGCGTCATGGTTACCGACGATTGAACCGCATTGTTGGCATAGCCCCATTCGGTAACCGCGGCTACCACGCTCAGTGAAGACATGATAAGGATCACGATGATGGACAACCGGTCGCTGCTTTTATCCCGTTTTGCTTCCTGCGTGCTGAAAGCGGGCTGGCTGAGCCACAGACAGGCTGCGGCAACGATCAGTAAAAGGGATTTGTAGTGAAGGATGAGTTCGGGTTTTCCCGCAAGGGGTGCAATGTTCAGCAGCAGGATGGCTGCGATGGTAAACAGCAGTTTGTTCATGAAGGTTTTTCTTTACGCTTCAGCGGTATCTTGAATTCCCTTGGGTTGGCGCTCGCTATCACCAGGTCATAATGCACTTTCACCGCAAAGTTCTTGAAAGGTGATTTTTCGATGGAGACCGACTGCAGGTTTTTTCGAAGATACAGCATCTTTTCCCTTTCGCGGGGATGTGCGTGTTCAAGCGCCACGGCGTCCGACAAAAAAACGGCGGTTGCCAGCAGGTCAAGCTTGGGATAATAAAAGGTGCCATCGTTGCCCACCGTCTTGAGTACCGTGCTGCCGATCCACTGGTTGAAACGAACGGTTGCCGGGGAACAAAGCGAGAACATGGTGGTTAAACCGATCTGCTCGGCGATCACCACGGCCGCAATGGAGGGAAACAGGCTGCCGATGCCGAGCCCGGCCACTTCCTTCGAGTTCCACAAACCGCAGAGCTCGCCGGTGCCATGCTGTGCGCAAATGCCCACAATATCGAAGATCCGTTCGTCCATATACCCTGTTGCGTCTTCGATGGGCAGGGGTACAATGCCATTGGCGGCATGCACGCGCGCACCGCCGAAAAGTTTTTCGCGGTCGAGCGTTTCCACCACGATCACGAACACACCGGGGTTATTGGCCCATTCGTTGTTGGAAGAAGTGACTTTGGTAATCCCGTGGTGCTCGAGTACATGGCGATGGCCATCGATGAATTTCTGACAGGTCACGGGATCATCCACTGCCCGGAAGGCTCTGATACGGATCTCGGTCTTTAACACTTCGGGCTCTGGCATCTCCGGGGGATTTTTATCGCAAACACAATAACGAAACTGCTTTCGCTTTATTTTATTTGTAAACGTTAATCTTCGTTTTTATTACCTTTATAACCGATTTAAAATCACCACTCCCACAATCCAGGATACATGGAAGAAAAAAAGATCAACGTTCTTTACGTTGATGACGAACCAAACAATGTCACTTCTTTCCGGGCCGCATTCAGGCGTGTATTCAATATTTACACGGCCGAATCTGCCGAAGAAGGAATGAAAATCCTGGATTCAGAACCCATTGACGTGATCCTGAGCGACCAGCGCATGCCGAAAATGACGGGCATCGAATTCTTCCAGTCCATCCTCACCACACATCCCGACCCCATCCGTATCCTCATCACGGGATACACCGACATCAATGCCGTAATAGACGCGATCAATGTTGGACAGGTGTACAAATACCTCTCCAAACCCTGGAATGAGGAGGATGTAAAGAACTTTATCTTCAAAGCCTTTGAAGTGCTTGACCTGCGCAGGCAAAACAAAGAACTTACGGAAAAACTGATCGAAGCAAACGAAAAACTCGAGTTTCTGGCGCGACAGAACCTGCTCTCCTGAACAGCTTTATTCCGGAATATACCGTATCCGGTTCCTGGTAACCGCTCCCGAATAATTGCTTGTATCGAAGGTAACCACCATACTCAACGGCGTAAGCGTATCCACAAAATAGACCCTGTTCTTCCAGGTAAAAAAGGGTTTGGGCTGACCGTCGGGGGTTGCCACAAATTTCCCGCTTGGTTTCAGCTGCCCGTAATAGCTCCAGGTAAGCTGCTCCTCTTTTGAATCGCCGGTAAGGGTAAAACTGGTCCGGGCATCCAGGTAACGGGCCCTGTCGGCTGCAAAAATGCTCACCCAGTCGTATACCAGCGTGTCCTGTCCCTGCGAACCGATCGCCCTTACCTGTTTCCATATCCAGGTATCATTCACCACCCATCTTCTGGCGCCGTTCCACAAACCGGTGGTGAGTTTGTCGGCCACCCGGATGGTTTTGGTCTGCTGGGAACCGTTGTTCACCGCCAGTACATAGTTTACATTGGATCGTAAAGGGCCAGTCGTCAGGGCATCGTTATACGCCACTTTGATGCCGTTGAGCGTTACCACGGTACTGGCATTTGTTTCGGAAACATACCAGCGCACAAAAGTGCCGCGTTCGTAGCCGATCAGCGTATCGTCGATGTAAAACTCCCTGATCATACCGGTGGGTGCCACCGGTCTGTTGCGCGTGGTATCCACCAGTACGGGCGTCTCGCCGCCGTCCTTGGTGCAACCGATCAGCGAACCGCCCAGCACCGCAAAAAACAGCCATACCCCCGCGGTGGCGAAGTGGCTGTAGGTTTTGGCGGGGTTGAAAAACCAGTGTTTTTGCATGACTGACCGGGAAGCGACCGCAATCTACCAAATTACTACAACACGTAGTGAAAACCACTACAAAAACTATTGGATCCATCTAGGCCCGGGATGGGGCAGTGCCATTTCGCCCCCCCTGTTGATAACCACCCGCCGGGCATAAGATTTTAGGGTTGTTTCCATATGCACACAAATACCACCGGAAAAGTGATCCTGGTAGCAGACGATGATATCGACGACCAGGAGATGATCAGCGACAGCTTTCGCGGTATCGACAGCGCCTGTACGGTGGAAGTGGTCTCCAACGGGCAGCAGGTGATAGACCGTATCCGGGACAATTCCCTGCCCCGGCCCTGCCTGGTTGTGCTGGACTTGAATATGCCGGTGCTGGACGGCATGGAAACCCTGACCCGGATACGCAGTACCGGCGGGCTCGACGATGTGCCGATCGTGGTATTCACCACCTCCAATTCAAAGGAAAGCCGCAAACAATCGCTCACCCTGGGCGCCCTGGACTATATCGTCAAACCCAACGATTACCACGGACTGATGGAAGTAACCGCGAAGATGATGCAGTATTGCAGGGAGGAGAATTGAAGGGATTGGCGATTGCCGATTTCCGATTGAGGTTAGACTGGAAGAGATTGGACCAGCAGATGATTTTATTAAATTTTAGATATAGTAAGTTATCAGTTAATTATCAGTAATTTATATCAAAGGCCTGGATCCTCAACACAGGCCAAAGCACGTTCTTCAGAACCGGCCGTTTGATTTGTCAATACAGGTATTCCTTTCATTTAGCCTAAAGCAGCCCATCAATTACAGGCTGCAAAGCCAGCGCCCATTTGCGGTAACCATCAGTGTGCAGGTGAATGCCATCTCCTGTAAAGTCACTCGTGCTCAAACTGCCGTCAGCCTGCAAAAATGTATTTGTCAAAGGCAGGTAGATGTACTCCTTACTCTTCCGCATGGCTAACAACTGTTGAATCTTTTCATACTTCTTTCTTCTGCTTTCTTCCTTGTTTAATCCGGTAGGTAACGGGCCTGTGAGAATTATCTTAGTAGCGGGCATGTTGATCTTTGCCCATTTGGCAATGGACAGAATACCGGCTACAATTTCTTCGGGGCTGTCGTCCTCGATAAAATTATTGACGCCAATTGTTAAGACCAGCACCTTTGGTTTGGCAAGTTTGTAATTGCCGTGTTGCAATCGCCACAAAACATTTTGCGTACGGTCGCCGCTGATGCCAGCGCATACCCATTTGCGGTTGCCAAATACCGAATCAAAAACCGCAAGTCCCGGCTTGTGGGTGACGTGCGGGCGCTGGCCTGCTATACCTTGCGTGATGGAGTTGCCCAGAAAAACAATATCAAGTTTTTTTTCAGCGGCCAGCAAGGAATCAATATCGGCGTTTTGTCTCCACCAGTCGTAGCCTTCCGTCCATCCTGCAGCGGAGCGGTATTCGGCGGCGGGTGCTGCAACGGATGCAAAGTTTGTTTTATATCCTGTGGCCCGTAAAATAAAATCAACAACGGGTGTTGGGTTTTGCAGACTGTGCGGATGATGGTTTACGCCCGGTTTGTGAATCACGTTTATACTGCCACCGGCTGCTTTTATTCTTTCTTCAAAAGGCGCCGTGTTTTCACTCACCGGCACCACCTCATCGGCGTCGCCCACCACGTGCAACAAAGGGATGCCAAGGCGGGCAATCTTCGCGGCGTTGTTCAAAGGGCTGTTGGAAAAATTATCCGCATCTGCATCAGCAAGGTTGTAATCTTTTTTAAAAACCTCCCAGCTTTCTTTGCTCCCGGCGCTTTTGCCTTTTCCACCCGGCCAGCTTTTAAGGTCCAGCACCGGCGCATCGGCGTAAACACAAGCTACTTTGGCCGGATTGGCCAGGGCCCAGCTGTAAGCGTACACACCTCCCCTGCTCATAGCTTCCATCGCCACTTTTTTGGCAAGGCCGCAATCCTGCATGTAGGCGTAAAACCGATTCCATAAATCAACGGCTTCTTTGTTGCCAAAGAGTTCCGCCACATCACAATACACCAAATGAAACCCTCTTTCCAATAACGCGATATCGGTTTGGGGTTCGTGTCCCCAAAACCTGGCTCGCCAAATCCAGGAAAGTCCGGCAACAGCCTTTTTGGGCTTGACTACTTTGCAGTTGCGGCCCGCAAACGTAAAATCGGCGCAGGCAAAGCCGTGAAAGGAACTGAACTTTTTTTCTTCTTTGATTTTTGAAAAGATGTCGAAGGACTTTTCGTTCAGCTTCACCACTTCATACAATCTCCTTGCAATGAGGGTTGCGCCTAAGGAAGAAGGATGAATTTTATCTACCAGCAAGCCAACTTTGTCGGTGAAGGGATGGTAAAGATCAATGGTCTCGCAGCCGGTTGCGTAGGCCACATTCTCAATCATGGGAATGATTTGTTGTTTGATAACCGGGTCGTAAATGGAAGTGCTGTCTTCCAAAAAAGAAGGAAGGGGCAACAGCAACACCACACGGGGATGCGAGGGTAATGAGCGAAAGGAATCAATCAGGTCTTTGTAGTCTTTTTCAAACTCTCCGCGAAAAGGACGATTCACCATTTTGCTGTCGTTGGTGCCCAACATGATCGTTACTATATCAGGTCGACTGGTCAAGGCTTCTTTAAATGCATCTACCCGCCAATATGAGTGATTTCCTTTCCGCAGTAGGGTGCTTCCACTTACGCCGAAGTTTAACACTTCATAACCGTCACCCAGCATGTTTTGCAACTGGGCGGGATAGTTGTTCTTTTCGCGATTGGCTACCAAGGCGCCATACGTAATGCTATTGCCTATGCAAGCAATCTTTATCTTTTGTGCGTTTACGGATATTGCAGCAAAGAGAAAAATACAAAGGATAGGGTTTTTGACGGAAGAATTTTGTTTCATGATATAATTGTTTATTCAGGAAAACCGTTCGAATCAGGAGATTGCCATAACCGGCGATGTCGCGGTATCCCGTGTCATCCGTTAATACTAGAATGATGTTGGGACCTTTGTGAAGGGCATTAGGCTTTTGCGCAAACAAAAGTTGTCCAGTTGCCAACAGGCATGTAAGTGCCAGTCTTTTTTCCATCGGGTTTATTGTAAGATTCCTGGAAAGGCGTCGCTTGTGTCCACTAGTTTTTCATCCCGTAATGATTTTTATATGGCAAAAACATCTGCAATTAAAGCTTCACCAACCCTCCACAAACCGGATGATGCTTCCTGTTAATCGCCCTCATTTCTCCAGCTTAAACGGCGTTGTTGAAAAATACAACCGGTAGTCTTTGATTCTTCCATTTGCGCCGTCCTGCCGGGGAAGGTAGCTTATACCGCTAACCTTTTTCACTGCCCCCAGATCAATCACCAACTGGTGCGGGTGTTTGGGCTGCGCAGAAGACCATTGGGTGTGCCAAATGCTGGTAAACTGCAGGTCGAACACGTTGTCAGCTTTGCCGTCTTCGCTTCCTAATTCTTCGCTGTCGGCGTACGCCACTTTCCAGTTGTTGCGGGAAATTTTTTCGCCCCGCTCGTCCAGCAGTTCCAATTCGGCAACGGTTGTAAACGGCTGCTCGTTGAAACTGTTGAGCGCCTCGATGCAGAAATAACGGGCTGCGACCGGTTTGAATTTCACCGATTGCCAGGCCGCCGAATTTTCAAAACTGCCGGTGTAATGCGCGGCGCTTGCACCGGTCATCCATTGTTGTCCGGTTTTTTTGTGTGCCGTTGCCTGCGTCTCTGTCACCATGTCCAGAATGGGTTTTACTACGCCTGCCAGTGTGGGGTTTGCGTTGTTGCCAAACAAATCAAACACCACCACCTCGTTCCGTCCTTTCTTCAGCCAGCAGCCTGGCAAAAACATGGTTTGCGTAGGCCCGATGTTCCAATACCGGCCGAGGCAAATGCCGTTTACCCACACAAGCCCCTTGCTGCACTTGCTCATGTCGAGATATGTATCGGCATTGCTGTCTGTGGTGAACGAGCCTTTGTAAAACATTGGCTGGCCTTTAGCAGGCATGGTTGTTTGAAAGGAAAGCGGAAGATTGTTCTCGCCCATCGGAATGCGGTAATGTTTCCAGTTCTTCAATTCCGTTTTGGCATTGTTGACGGCCAGCGTTACAGCGCCGTGTATGCCTTTGCGGTCGTGCATAAGATCACCGTAATTCACACGGCCCATCGCTTCCACAAAAATGCGTAGTGTTGAAGGCTTGCTTCGGGCAGGCACCGCAAGCGAACGGACGTTCTTCCTTCTGTCAATCACGCCAACAAATTTACTGTCAACGTACACCGTTGCAAAGTCGTGAATTTCATCAAACGTCAGCAAGGCCTTTTTGCCAACGGGCAGTGTTGTTTCGTACAGCATACCGCCAAAGGGAAGATCAAGGTCTTCAAAAAGCGAAGCCGTATCTGCAACAATGGGCTTGGGCAAATTGTTGAACACAGCAGCGTATTGCGTCAGCTTAAACGCAGCAATGGCCTGCTTTGGAATAGCCGCTGGCAACAGAGGCAACTTCTCTCCTTCCTGTAAATATTTTTCAAGCAAGGCGCGAAGGTGATAGAACTTAGGGGTGGACTCTCCGCTTTCATTAATAGGCGCGTCATAATCGTAGCTGCTGGTTTGCGGCAAATAAGGTGGTGCGTTAGCGCCGCTATATGTTCCAAAAGTGGTACCGCCGTGCACCATGTAAATGCTGAAAGAAGCTTTGTGGTCCAGCATCCAGCTCAATTCTTTCACCACATGCTCACTGCTGCCCGTATGATGCGGCCGACCCCAGCTGTCAAACCAGCCGGGATAATATTCGCTGCAAATGAGCGGCCCTTTTGGCTGAACTTCGCGCAAGGCTTTAAAACCATTTTCGGGATTGCCTCCAAAATTGACGGCAGCAAAAATATCAGGTCTGACGTCATTTTTTAATTGCACTGGACCATCGCAGGTAAAGAAAGGCGTGTTAAACCCGGCTTCCTTTAAATCATCTCTTATAATACCGAGGTACTCTTTATCATTTCCAAAACTTCCGTATTCATTCTCCACCTGTACCATTAGTATGGCCCCCCCGTTGGTAATCTGCAAAGGCGCTAATCGCCTGCCTACTTCCTTCAGATATTGTTTGCACCGCTGTAAATAATATGAATGCTGTGTACGGACCTTCATGGTTTTGTCTTTCAACAACCACCAGGGCAGCCCGCCGAATTCCCATTCTGCGCAAGAGTAAGGCCCTGGCCTTAATATCACATACAGGCCTTCCTGCTGTGCAATTTTGCAAAACTCCGCCGCATCACTTTGTCCTTCCCAGCTAAATTTTCCCGGTTCTTTTTCATGCATATTCCAAAACAGGTAAGCACATACTGTATTAAGTCCCATGGCTTTTGCCATTTGCAAGCGTTGACGCCAATAAGGTTTCGGTATACGGGCAAAATGCATTTCACCACAACGGATAACATAAGGCTTGCCATTCAGCAAAAAAGAACTGTCACCAATCGCAAATGCCCGCTCTGTTTTCTGGGCAAAAAGATTACAATGTGCAAAGAGCAATAACAGCGCTACAATTAATTTTTGTTTCATTTTTTATCTTTCAATTTGATACAATACGTAGTCAATACTCCATACTCTGCCAATGCTTATGAATGAAGCAGGATTCTTTGGCAAAGGCTACCTTCCTCCACCGGTACAGCGAGTCTTCAAAATATCGTTATATAGCTATGCTAAGGGGCCCATTGGGATAACTCATTCGTTCGAACTTTTTTTCATACTTCCCCAGCTATTGATAAATAAAACCCACCAACAACAGAAACAACGGCAACCTGGCTGCTGCATCCGCTTCGTTTTGAGAAATAAAGAAGCATTAAGAAAAATATTTCTATTTTTTCTAACTTTTTAATAATTTATTACAACACTCCCTTCACTTCAAACACTTGCGTATAACCATCTGTCACAGGTACGGTTAATTTTAGCCTATCCCTGTCTTGATTAAATGAAATTTTGTTGTGGCATCCCAATAATTTTATAGCAGTAATTTTTTTAGAATTGTAGTACGATTGCCGTCCGAGACTTGGTATTTCAATTTGACCGGGTATAGGATTCAATAGAAAAATGAACAAGTTTTTCCCTTTTGTAGTGAACCTGACTTCATTATTCGGATAGAGTGGACTGCCAATGGTGCGTTCATTAAAATCGTTGCTTTGCTTTTTTACATCGGCGAGGTCAGTTTCACTCATGTTTTTCGCCGGTTTTCCACCACCTAAGTTATCACCGTATATTTTCCAGGGTTTGCTGGCGTAAATAGCTTCACGGTTGCGGTTGATCCATTCACCAATAGTGTCCAATATTAACTTATGATCTGGCGGTATAGTGCCATCAGGTAATAATTCCACGTTCAATAACAGGTTTCCATTTTTGCTGATAATATCAGTAAGGGTTTCGATCACTGTCCGGGCACTGTGCCTGATGGGTCTTTCTTTTTTATAGAACCAACTTCCAAATGTAAGAGTACCCTGCCAGGGGTAAGGCAGGATTTCGGTGGCACCTCCCCGCTCGATATCCTTTACAGTTGATGGCTCATTACTAAATTTTCCCGCTATGACACCTGTAATTTTTCCATGCTCTTTTAATGTATTATTAAAATAGTAGGTGCACACTTCTTTACCATAATCACCATAAGGGAACCCATAACCATCAAACCAAAGCATATCCACATCATATTTTGTCACCAGTTCTTCAAGGCGCCTTATATAGTTCTCTTTTACGCCTTTAATATATTCAGGTGTACGTTTCTCGGGTGGAAGGCCGTACAAATCGGCCGGGTCAAGACCTTCCCACCATTTCCCTTTGCCGTCAGCTTTGGTCATGCGTCCATCGTAAGGCAGCCCTTTGTATGGGCCAGAAGTATCTGCACGGAACGCGGGCAACCACCACGTGAGAAAACGATCATCATGTGAGCTGACTCCGAAAGGAATATCATATTTAACCGCCGATTTTTTAAACAAACCAACAATATCCTTTTTTGGACCCACGTTCACTGAGTTCCACTGTTGATACGTAGAAGCAAAATTGTCGAAGTGATCATGATGATTTGCAAGGACCACAAAATATTTAGCGCCAATACTTTTGAAATATTTCAACAATGCATCCGTATTTAACTTCTCCGCTTTCCATTCATGTATCACATCTTTAAAACCTTTTTCTGAAGGGTGCCCGTAGTGCCGTACCTGGTAAGGATAAGCATTAGTTCCCCAGGTTTCATTGCCCACATCTTGCATGTACATGTGGCGGGCATACCAGCCCCCGCCGCTATCTGGTTGTGTTTGTGCACCCCAATGGACCCAAATACCAAAACGGGCATCAGTGTACCATTTAGGAAATTGGTAATGGCTGCGTTGTTGTTGCCAGTTTAGTGCTTTTCCTTGAGAATAAACGATAAAAGAAAAAAGAATAGCATGGAGTACAAGGAAGGTTTTTTTCATAAACTTTTTAATTTTTATCTCTGATGTTCACTATTTTTTATTGGCATACTATTTTCCATTCACCAAAAATGAAATTCTGCAAGTGTTGCCTGCGCTTTCTCTATTTCCTTCGGAACTCGATTTTCGTTTAAGAATATAATTTACATAAGGAAATCAGACCTTTCTGTTTGTACGGATCATAATCAATACTAGTTTCGATGATGAGGGCATCGAGACCAGACAAAACCCTAATGCAACAATACTGTGTCCTTACTCAATGCGAACAACATTTCGGTCAGATGCTTGGAGATGGATACGATACGGATATCTTTAGTTGTATCCATTTCTTACTTATTGAAGCGGCCGCAACCTGCAATAAGAAAACTAATAAGAAGACATTTAATGATTCGTTTCATATTCATGGTATAAGAATGAGATTATTCCCATGCTGATTAAAAATTGTACCTGAAATTAATCCCGCCAAAGAAGTAATAAAATGAAAGCGCCATATATAGTACCAAGCATGGATAATGTGTTTTGTCATTTATAATCATAGTTGCTTACAAACTGCAAACAGTGTTAAAATCCCTCGATAAAATCCAAATCGCGGTCGTGTGTTTCCGGTATTGTAAGGATGGAATAAAAGCCAATGGCAAAACATACCAGTCCAACAATGGCGGCAGCATTTACTTCGTGCACTAAAGGTTTCAATACGCCATAAGAAAGCGTCATGGCTACTACCGTGCCCCTTACCATGTTGGGAATAGTCGTGGCCGCTGTAGCCCTCACATTGGTTCCAAACTGCTCGGCGCCTATAGTGACAAACATGGCCCAGTAACCAATGCCAAAGCCTAACCACAAGGCTGTGAAATATAAAGTGGCTGCGCTGTGTATGCCCGCGTAGAGATAGACAATGCTGCCGATAAATGTAAAGCCCATTAACAAGGCCACAGCTTTACGCCGCGACTGCATCCAGTGACTGATAAATCCACTTAACAAATCGCCGGCAGCCAGGCCCACATAACACCACATAACGGTGAGGCCTGGCTTTATTTCTTCGATTATGCCCAGGGCTTGGCCTACTTCGTTGCTGAAGGTAGAAAGGATGCCGATGACATACCAGGTGGGCAGTCCTATGCCAATGCATTTGAGGTATAAGAAAAACCGGTCCTTGTCGTTGAAGAAAGTCAAAATATTTCCTTTGCTTAATCCTTTTTGATCCTTCATGGTTTTAAAAAGGCCGGATTCAAAAACACCAATTCTTAAAAGCAATAAAAGAATACCCAGCCCGCCTCCGGCAAAATAAGCATTGCGCCAGTTGAACAGCTCCACTGTAAAATAACCTACTACGGCTCCCAATAGACCAACGCCTGCCACTATAGAAGTTCCCAGGGCTCTCAAATTTCTTGGCAGCGTTTCCGATACCAAAGTGATACCTGCGCCTAATTCCCCCGCAAGACCTATACCGGCAATAAAGCGCAACAGTTTATAAGTTGTAACATCATGCACAAAACCACAACCAAAATTGGCAACAGAGTAGGTAATGATAGATCCAAAAAGCACAGACAGCCTTCCTTTTTTATCACCTAAAACACCCCACAAAATGCCTCCTAACAAAAGACCGGTCATTTGCCAGTTTAAAATGCTGGCGCCCTGTTTTGATATGGCTGCGTCATCCAAGTGAAGATCTTTAAGGCTTGGAATGCGTACAATACCAAAAAGCAAAAGATCGTAGATATCTACAAAATAACCCAGTGCGGCTACAATTACCGGCGCACAAAACAGGTATTGAAAAGTTGTTTTTTTGTTTGTCATCGGACTATTTATTTTCCTGCTCACTGAACATTTTATTTTTTTTTAAAAAAAATTGAAAAAGCCCCGGAACTGTAAAACCGGGGCTGAGGAAAACTACCGCTTGCTATATGGTAATCGTTTGAGCAACTACAGGTATGACCTATGCCTGCCCAGCGTTTCCTTTGTTAAATAATATTATTTCGCTTACACTACAGGTATGATAGTGATCCCTGCCGTCACTTCTGTAGTGCAACTCTTTGATCTATGGCAAATAAATTATGAATTAGACGGTCCTGGACTTCCGGTTGTGCGGAAGCAGTTTGGCAATACGGCTCGAAGGATGTCGGCATAACTGTCAGCACTTAATTGAGCCAGTTTGTGTTGTTTACATCATGCAATTTGCAGGTAGCGATCAGCGAGTAAATGCTCACAGCATTGTAATCATTCTTTTCATATTACTCGACCAGACCCCGATCTGCTCTTCGCTGCGAACTGTCCGCTGACGACTAGTACCATTTTATCACCGTTCCATAATTTGTTCCACATACTTTCAAAGAGCAAGCTATTCTTTAATAGCATTAATTCGAACCATTAATTCCCCATGTGCTTACGCTATATGAGGAACCTTTTTATTGCCGGTTCATTTTTGTGTTTCCAGGTCTCGAGCCGTAATCTTTGTTTTTGTTTCTCTTAACTTCATAAAGTTTGTTTTGTCTGGTTTGGGAAATCCCTGCCTGCCTAATATTTCACCTACCGCAACGAGGGTTTCTTTATCCTGAGGGACAATACCTCCATCAGGGTAAGGGCCGATGTTCAACAACAAATTGGCGTTATTGGCTGCGGCTGTTTGTAACAAAGCCATTACCTGTTCCGGTGTCTTGTGTTTTTGCTTCGGACCTTCGCAATAACCCCAGTTAATGCTTTGCATGGTGGTACACAACTCGGCGGGTTTGGCTTTGTTTTTTTGCCAGGCCGCTTCGGCTGCCACTGCTGTTTTTTCTCCCTGAACATTTCTCATCAAGTCGGTGATGGATTTTACCTCATGCTCACAGGTGATATAATCCTCTTCACCATTGTATCCCGTTTTATAAGAAACCAGCGCCTGGGGTTGCAATTTTCTGATCATGCTGTAAATCGTTGTCATGTCAAAGACATCTGCATTGGTATAGGCGCCGCCAATCGGGTCAAACCAAAAGCCGGCCAATGGACCATAATTGGTGCAAAGCTCATAGATCTGTGTTTTTACATAATTCCAATAGTGCACAAAATCTTCCTTGCCTTTGAAACGAATCAGGTCCTTTGGAAAATGAGCACTGTCGTAATTAGGACGAGCAGCACTGTAATATTTTTCGGTCAAATAAAAAGGATGCGTCCAGTCTATGCCAATGGAATAATATACAAACAACCCCAGTCCATGCCTTTTACAGGAGGTGGCCATCTCTTTTAAAAAATCGCGATGAGCTGTTGCATTCATACTGTTGAATGGCCCTGCCTTACTGGCAAATTGTGCAAAGCCGTCGTGATGTTTTACCACGTATGTCACGTATTTCATCCGGGCATTTACGGCCAGGTCACAGATAGAATCGGCATTCCACTTTGCGCCTGTAAACTTCATGGCTTCATCCATGTATTGTTGCAGCGGCATTTTACGATCATATAATACCCAGTCGCCGGCTTTGTAAGCAGCTGAAGGGCCCCAGTGCACAAATAAACCAAAGCGGGCATTTTCAAACCATTTCAAGGTGGCCGCACGCCGATCTTTTACATACAGGCTTTTATAGTGTTTTAAAAAATAAGGAATCTCTTGCTTTTGCTGGGCCCCCGCAGGGCCAATACAGGTAAAAAGAGACAGCAGGATACAGGCTATAAAATTTTCCTTTCTCATCTTGTATTAATCATATTTCAACCACACGGTAGCTTTGCAATCTTTGTCGGCGACGGCCCTGATCCAGTGTGCACTATAACCATCAGGAAAAGTATAATGAATCGTTTTGCCCGCAGGCACTTTTATTTTTTTATACTGGTGCCAGCCCATAAGATCAACATCCACTTCAAGTGTAATTGTTACATCCTTATTAGCCGTTAATGTTATTCTCTTTTTGTCGTAGCCTGTCATGAGGTAAGGAAGGGAGGGTGTGTTCGCTTTCACCTCAGTGTTCTTCCACACCCCTCCTTCACCAACAGGTTTACCCAGTTTCCACAGGTCGTCAATGGCGCCAAACCATAAACCGCCATTTTGGTTTTGCATAGGAAAATAATGCCCATCGCTTTTTGCGTTTGCTTTTGTGCCGCTCATCACCAGTAAGCCACGCCAGGTGCAGAAGTCCACGATCTTCTTTTTATGCGTGGTTATGGGACGAATGGCAATAAATCCAGACTCCCTGCCCACCTCATAAAAAGTTCCCTGTGCATTTAACATATATCTTTCCGACTCCACTTCCCGGGCATCGCGGTAGTTGGTGAATGCATCATAGTTGGAAAAAGTTTTTGGCAGTCTGAAAGTGCCGGTTTTATCATGCACAATCACCGACGCATCATCTGTTTCAAAATGTTTTGTCAAGCCCAGCAGCCTTTCCATTTGGGCCGTGCTGTCTGCAACACCACTTAAGTATTCAATGTTCTCGTTTACTTCAGCGTATTGCTTTTTTCCATCGGTAACATTCAGTACTTGCAGATTTTTATTATGACTCGCAGGGCGGATAAGTGTTTCCTGCACATCGCCAGCATCATCTATGCTTGCAAGCGAAGAAAACATGGCATCCTGCTTTGCATGCAGGGCTTTACCGGTAAAGTGGAAAAAGGCGGTGGCCCTGCATTTTTTATCGGCCTCTACCCTGATCCAATCAGCAGAGAAACCTTCAGGGAAAATAAAATATTGATAGCCTTGGGCAGGCACTGTTATCGTTTTATACACCTGCCATTGGTTATTACCACTTTTATCTATCTCCAATGTGAACTTTACGGGCTGGTCTGCATCATGACTTAAATGGATCATTTTTCGACTCAACCCGCTGAATAAAAAGGCATCGGATGGCTGACCGGCTTTCACTGAATCATTCATCCAGAGCCCGCCCCAGCCGCTGGTAGCTCCCCATTGCTTCAGGTCATCCCATTGGCCAAACCACAGGTTGGATTGCGAACGGCCTGCCATTGGATTTTGCAGTATAGTGGTTTCGTCTGTTGATAATACCAATTGGCCATTCCAGTTTGTAAAATCAGGTATGTATCGAAGATGGGTTCCTATAGGTGATAAGCCGCCGCTGTTTTTATAGCTGAATTTTTTTGGAAAATCATAAAACATCCCATGCATGTCCATCAGGATTTTACTATTACCCACTTCACGGATGCGAGGCCACTCGGTGTACCAGCCGCCAAAATGATCGTAGGTATGAGCAGCCTTTGGCAACCGATAAGTATGCCAATTCCCGTCATCTAATAATTCTAAAATTACAGAGCGCTTATCCCAACCAATACTCCACAGAGGGCTTTTATCGTTAGACGAACCATAAATACCGCCAGGACCGGTAACATCAGTAAATTGCCTGCGCTTGATAATTTTCCATGTCGTTCCATCCCAACTTGCGAGCACACCCTTTTCTTCTGGCGTTTGTGGTTTACTATTACCAACTTGCAGCATGCCTTCTGGCACCTTAAACACGGCATCTTCACCATTATTGGCAACAACAAGTTGGTGTTGCGCAGTATAAGCACCTTTGCCGTGCCAGCCCGGCACCGGTTTTTGAAACAATTTATTTACGGCAAGCGTATGCACATTTGCCTCGTAAAGAGCTCCTTCCATATCATAGAAGTAAACCATGTTGGCAGGGTTTGTAAGATGGCGGGCTATGGCTGTTAACCTTCCTGGCATAATGGATGGAGGTATTACCCTGATGTGCGAATTTGAATCAATAAAATAAGGACCAATAATCAATTGTTTTGATTCCTTATGAATCATCCTGCCAGCTGGTGTACCGCCTACACTTTCGGGATGGATCACCTGGTTAAGATTATTGTCTATGCTGTATAATTTATCAGCACTACCATTTGGTGAGTGTGGCGAATAAGTAATCATCCACAATTTATTTTCCCAGGGCACAATAGCGCCGATACCACATTCGTTTCCTTCCATATTTGTAGCATAGCCATTTGCATTTTTTTCTTTAATGGCTTTGGTGTGTCCTTCGTTAAACACGGCGAGACTTGGATACACACCGCTTATTTGCAAAGGCTTTTTGGAGTTCAAATGAAATGGCTTTGTAAAGGAAGATGACTGTGCTTTTGACGGGGCATAAATTCCTACGCACAGTGCCAGGGTAACCCATTTGGATAAAAATTTCATTCAGGTAATTTCTATAGTAAAAACTTGGTTAAAGAAGGCAGCGAATCTATAGCTGCCTTCTTCTAGATTTTTTAGTAGCCGGGGTTTTGAGTGATGTTTGGATTAACATTTCTCTCTACCTGGGGAATAGGCCACAAATACTGTCGCGAAGCATCAAATTTTCTTTCAAGTAAATTTCGTATATAGCCATTGGTAAAAAACGTTGAATAATCGCCAATGCCATCATTATCCAGCGGCGTAACGCCTGCAAAAGGCCATTTATCACGTTTTTGTTGAGCCGGATCCACGAGTCCATAGACCGGTTTAGTCAAAACCTTTTCTGCCAACCTCCATCTTATCAGATCCATATAACGAAGACCTTCCAGCATAAACTCAACTCTTCTTTCTCTTCTTACGATTTTTCTCAATTCAGCCTGGTCTAAGGTCTTCACGGCGGGATAAGAACCTACCGCCGTAACTGGCACACCGTAGCCTCTTGCTCTTACTTTATTAATGGCGTCTAAAACAGACTGGTCAATTGCACCTAATTCAATTTTAGCTTCAGCATAGGTCAGATACATTTCAGCAAGACGAAACAGGATTACATCGTTATCTTCCAATAACCTGTCGGCCCAACTCTGGTCAATTCCCTTTTTCCACAAAAGTCCGGTGAAGCTTGCAAACTGGCCTGCGGTGGTACCCCTGGAATCCCTGTTTAAAACCAATCCGCCGGTTTTATAATTTCGCACCTGCAATGAATCCGGATGAGGCTGGTAAGAAAACCCCAACCAGGGCGTACCAAATTCAACGATAGAAGCTGTTAGGCGTGGGTCACGATTTTTAAATGGGTTGCGGGGATCATAAAGTGGTGATTTATCTATAGGCAACCCGTCGGTACATTCAAAAGCGTCTATGGCATCAAATGAAGGAAAATAAGCGCCGTAACCTCCGGCATTGCGTGAAATAAATTCTTTTACCCAGCCTTCTGCCTGGTTGTACACTTTTTGCTTTTCATCCAAAGGCACAGACCAGATAATTTCCCTGCTTGTTTCGCCGTCCTTCAAAAACAATCCCGGAAAATTAAAATAAAGGCTATACACCCCATTATTGGCGAGATTGATTACTGAATCCGCAGCCACTTTTGCTTCCTGCCATTTGCTCATATACAGTGCTGTTCTGGCTTTAACGGCAAATGCAAGTCCTTTTGTCAATCTTCTGACATCTGACGTGGGATAGGAAACAGGTAGATTGGCAGAAGCGAAGTCAAGCTCCTGAAAAATAAAATTCAATATTTTATCTTTACTGGTTCTTGTTACGTCGTATGCTCCTTCCAAAGAAGTGGGCTGGGTGATAAATGGGACATCTCCAAAATGAGTAATGAGTCTTGAATATTCATAAGCTCTTATCAGCCTCATTTCCGCTTCAAGTTTTGTGATAACGCTGGCAGGAGCAGAACCCACTGCCTTACCTTCATTGGCAATAAAAGCATTGGCCCTGGCTATAGCTTTATAGCAGTTCAACCAATAGGCTTTTACACTGCCATCCTCGGAGTTCATAGTACCGTTTATGACTGCATTTCCGAATTGACGGTAAATAACATTATCAGAGAAGAACTCGTTGTCTTTATCCCAAAATGGCATCCGATACAAATCGTTTACAGCAAGTTCCAATTGGGTTTGATTTTCATAAAAGCTTCCTGTTGATGGTCCGGAAGGGTCTGAAAGATCAAGCTTATGACAAGCTGTTAATCCTGCTGTTGCCGCAATGATTAAAAATATCTTTTTCATTCCTATATTTTTATAAAATTAATTTTTGAATGGGGCTGCCAAGGTGACAAATACGTTTAAGGCAATAGACCCATTATTTCTTTTTATTCAGTTTCCAATCACATTAAAATTTGATGCTGGCTCCAGCCATAATTGTTCTTACTATGGGGTAGCCGGCATCGCCTGATTCCGGATCAACGTAACGCGGGAATTTGCTGATTGAGAATAAATCGTTAACTGAAATATAGAAACGCAAGCTTTCGATACCCGCCTTTTTCAAAGAGCCTTGCTTTAAAGTGTAGCCAAGCGTTATATTTTTCAGCCTGAAATAAGCGCCACTCAGGAGCCAGAAATCCGATAGCGCATAGTTAGTGCTGGCCATCTTATCAGTTAGTCGTGGATATATAGCACTCAAATTCTGTTCAGCCGTATTATTCTTGCTCCAAAAATTACCGGCCAGATTCGCAGGCACATTACCAAAAGCTTCGAGAAAAGGTCTCACCACATCATTACCCAGCCTTGATAATTTTTTTCCAACGCCCTGAAATGCGATGCCAAAATCAAATCCGCCATAGTCGGCTCGCAGGTTACCCCCATAGAGATACCGAGGCATTGCGCCACCCAATAATACTTTATCATCAGGTGTTATCTTTCCATCAGGTTTGCCACTAGGGCCGCTCACATCAAGAAAACGAATATCACCAGGCTTGGTGTTGGCATTAGCTACAGGTGCACCATTTAGGTCATTTTGTGTTTGAAAAAGTCCATTGGTTAAATAGCCATACCATTCGTTATATTCGCTACCTTCTTTAATCACCTGGTCGCCCAGAAATTGCGTGCCTTTTAGATCACCAATCCTGGATTTGGCGTCGGAGAGATTGAAGGCGGCTGAATAATTTACTTTGCCGATCCTGTCTTTCCACCCTAACTCCAATTCCCATCCATTTACATACAGTGTACCGGCATTTTGATAAGGTTTATCATATCCAATATATAGTGGAATGTCGAGTGGAAGCAGAATGTTAGTAGTCGTTTTTCTATAATAATCTGCACTCAGATTTAATCGGTTGTTAAGGAAAGAAGCCTCGATACCAACATCTGTTGTCTTTGTAGTCTCCCAGGAAATATCTTTCACAGCGTAGGTTTGCTGACCAGCGCCTGGCAAAGGCACAACTTGACCGTTTTGTAAGAACAAAGCTGTTGTAAAATCGAGTGTGGCCTGATAAGGATAATCGCCAATGCGCTCGTTCCCTGCTTTACCCCAGGATCCTCTCAACTTCAGGAAAGAAAGCCAGTTTATGTTTTTCATAAAAGATTCATTCGATATCGTCCATCCTGCAGAAACAGAAGGGAAAAAGGCTCCTCGATTTTGTTTTGCAAATCTTGAAGATTGATCATACCTAAGATTTCCTTGTACGTAATATTTATTTTTAAAATTATACTGCAACCTGCTGAAGAAAGAATGCAATCCATTCTCACTGGCACCACCATAGCTTTCCATGATTTCTGTAGTACCTGCATTTAGGTAAGGAAAATCAAGCAAAGGAAATCCTGTTCTTCTGGCAGTAACCGACTCATTGGAGGCATAAATTTCTTCGTAGCCAGCCATTACATTAATCGTATGAACATTTGCGATATTCTTCGTGTACTCTGCTAAAAACTGCCCATTAATATTTAAGCTTTCCGAACGGCCTTCAGTTAAAACAGCCTTAGGAGTAGAATTTCTTGCTACAACTAATGCTGGGTCTTCCTTTGCAAAATAACTTATGGGTTTACCAAATCCTTTTGACTTGTTCCAGTCAAAGGTTGGAGCCACCATAGCGCTTAAGGTAAGGCCTGTAATAGGTTTAAAATGAAGTCCAATTCTACCTGAAAGCTCATTCGATATGCCATGACCAAAACCGCCCTCTCTTAATTGTGCAATAGGATTGCGGCCATCTTTTCCATAAGCATAGCGGCCATCATCGTAGAAATCATCGTAAAAAGCAGGAAATTGCCGGCTTTCATAAATCGGATTATTAGAAGGAGTATTGGTGGAAGAACGCCTATAAAAAAGATCCAGATTAGCGGAAAGTTTACTGCTGATCTGCAGGTCATTATTCACACGGAATTGATAACGCTGGTAATCATAATTATCGTAGAAAGCCCCTACTTTTTGATAACCAAAAGAAGCTTTGGTTCTTATTTTATCATTCCCGGAAGTGAAAACGAGATCATACCTATTGCGGGGAGCATTAGGTTTAAGAAGTACTTTCCGCCAGTCAACATTGGGAAATTTGTCAGGATTCACCCTGTTACTGTCTAGATAGCTGTTAATAAAGGCATCCGGGTAAAATTGCGAACCGCCATCGTTGGTCTTTAATTCATTGAAATAACGGTAATAGTCTTGAATACCCACGTATTCAGGCATAGCCGTTGCCTGTTGCACACCATATTCATAATTATATTCCAGGCTGCTTTGTCCAATTTTTCCTCTTTTAGTGGTAATGAGTATTACACCCGCAGCCCCCCTCGAGCCGTAAATGGCTGCCGATGCAGCGTCTTTTAATACAGTGAGGTTTTCAACATCATTAGGATTTACCAAATCAATATTGCTTACTGGCGCACCATCTACAATAAAGAGAGGGCTATTAGTTCCTATAGTAGTTATACCCCTGATGAGAATTGTCGCACCTGCGCCTGGCGCAGCACTGTTCCTGGTTACGGATACGCCTGCAATACTTCCCTGCAGGGCTTCCGATATTTGTACCGTCTGTCTGCCTCCCACATCTTTTGCACCGATAGAAGATACAGCACCTGTAAGGTCTTTTTTCTTTTGGGCGCCATAACCCACTACTACGACTTCATCCATCTCCTTTACTTCACCGGTAAGTGCAATGTTAAGCAGGGTGCGCTCAGTGGCATCTACGGTTTTCGTTTGATAGCCTACCATAGACACCTGGATGTTTTTAGTTCCGTTGGGAACTTGGAGAAAGAACTTACCTGTATTGTCGGTGGAGGCTCCGGCCTTGGCGCCAGGAACGATGATACTTGCCCCGCTGAGCGGAGCCTTGGTAATGGCATCGGTAACTACGCCCTTTACCACTTTGTTTTGTGCCCATGCCACAGGAGATAGGCACAAGATCAGCAGAAGATTTAAAAGCAGTTTCTTTTTCATACAGCAACTTTCGTTTTGGTTTTTTACCCTTCGTGGGCCGCGGGTAGTAAATTTTTTTTAAGAAGAAGTAAATTTAGATTTGCAAAAACAGGCTTTCCAAGTTTTGCCCTGTGCAATTGACTTATCAAAATTTTGGACACGTTAAAACGCTGAAAATTAGAATTTTACATTCCAATAGCTGCTGAGAATGGACAATATGAAAGCGAGGATTTTTTCTATCCGCTACAGCTTTGCTGCCGCTACGTTGGGAAAAAATATGGCAACCCTGCCATTGCGACGTGGAGAAACCGGAATTATATAAGCCTGCCTAGCATTCTTGCCAGGGATTGTCAGAATTTTTTTTTAAGCTTACATTAATTGTTGTTTGCCGTTCTTCACTACAGGCTATCTCAAAAGTCATAAATTTCTACTATCGGGAACCTTTAATCAACCTATTTCCATCTGAAAATCAGGTGCGGCTATATAAGTTTTTGATATAAAAATTAACTAAAACGGACTTTTGAGATAAGCTCTAGCTATTTGTATACAAAGGTTTGGAAGAATGGCTATGCCACCAATATTGCAAATGCCCATCTAACCGGCCATATTTTTAATAGTGTTGGTGGTCGACTGTATAGGCAATCCTGCAGCCTGCGGAAATACGGTTATTTCCTTTTAATGAACCCCGCTTTTTTGACCTTGGTATCTTTATCGTCTAGGCAAGTTGTGGCACCAACGTTCGAATAGGCTTAAACACATTCCTCGCCAGTATTATCGCGACGCCGGTAACAGCATTATTTTTTGATCAGGCATAACAGTGCATAAGCTGATAAAACTTCGCGAGAGTAAACTTAAGTGGTACTAAGGCTCTCTTTATATATTTTAGCAAGCCAGTAAAACCATTGTTTATAAAACGACGGTTGCTGAATAAAAAAATTAGGCAGTTTTTTCTTCTAATCGCAATTCCCCCATTGGGTTGAAATTGAATGGCTGAGGCTTTAGACCAGCACAGCTTTAGTCCATACATCAAAGCGAATTCACAATTTGAGCAAAATGCGACAATTATTTATTAAAATGCGTAGAGTTATAAAAAGATTACAACAATAAATTTAAGCCCTTACTAAAAACCAAGTTGACATAAAAATAATCCGCTGCAATGCATCGACATATCACAGGATTTAGTAATTGAAAACATCTATTTTTGTACTTGAAAACACATTTTAAACTGGAATAGCCTATTATGCAATTATCCTATAATTGGCTTATCAGACTTTCGGGCACGTTTAACCACTGAAAATTAGAATTTTACATTACGATGGCTGCTGAGAATGAACCATATGAAAGCAAGGAATCTTTCTATCACCTGGAGCTTTGCTGCCGGTACGTGGGGGAAAAATATGGCAACCCTGCCATTGCGACCTGGACAAACAGGGATTATATAAAACTAAGCGGCATTCTCGCCAGGATTACGGACGTACAGATAAGCCCTAGTACGCTGAAACGAATTTTTGGCAAGCTAAAAACACCGGAAAGATATTATCCCCAAAAAGCTACAAGAGACGCGTTGGCCTTTTTTGCAGGCTTTAAAAGTTGGGAAACTTTTGTTGAAAAAAATCATAGGCCGGTAAAGCAGAAAAAAGAGCCCGAACCGGTTTTAAATGAAATTCAACAACCTGCGTCACCTCCGGAAATAGGTGCAAAAGAAATTCCATTTGCCTCTTTCCCCAAAAAATGGCTCCCAATCGGTATCGTCACATCCACGGCAGTAATAATATTAGTATGGCAATTGATGAGTAAAAAAGAAACGGTGCCACCGGTAAATGCCACAGGCGTAGAATTTATTTGTAACAATGCGGAAGGCGGCAATCCGCACTCAGCAAATTTTAGAATTCATTTGCCCCCGGGATTCTCAGGAAATACTACAAATTTCACTGTAGATTTTGGAGATAAAAAAACTGAAAAGAAAGAGACGGCAGGGACTCTTTTTACACATTATTATGAAGTGCCTGGACGCTATTATGCAGTTTTAAAATATGCAGGGCTTCCATTAGATACTGTTTCCGTCTATCTTAAAAATAATGGCTGGACTGCTACTGCCGAAATGGAGCATGATACAACCAGAGTGTACCCCGTCAACAGCGATCACCTGTTCAAAAATGGAAAGTTGCAGGTTAACACAAGTGAACTGCTTCATGCAGGCGTTGACACCAACCACACTTTTTTTGTACGCTTTACCAATGTAAAGCCCATGGGCATTGACGGTGATAATTTTGAACTGACGGCTAAAGTAACGACTTCTGCCTTGCGACCGGGTGTAAGATGCTCGCAAGTAAACCTTAATATTTATGGCACAAAGTCTAAACACAGTGTTGTTATTTTGAAGCCAGGCTGCGTGAGTTGGGCATCGCTTCGTTTTTCAGAGGTTGTGAAAGATGGTGGAACAGAAAACCTAAGCTTTTTAGGCAACGACCTGAGCCAGGGCGGTGTAATTCAACTGCGGGTGGTTCATAAAAAAGTGAGTCTTTTTGTAAACGATAAATTGATTTACAGCACTTCCTATCAATTTCCATTGCACAACCTATATGGAATTGATATTTCCTTTGCGGGCATAGGCACAGTGAATAGCCTGACTATAAAAGACCTGGGATCTGGTGCAATGTTCCAGGAAGGCCTTTCCTTAATCAGTCATTGACCAAGGGCACCAATGTATATATTGAATTGAGACAAGAAACTTCCGTCACATTTCTTTTTTAGGGGCCAAAGCCATCAATGCTGCCTGCACTACCATATGCAGGCAGTCCGGTTTTAAAAATGCCAATTGCTTTAATTTCACGAAGGCTTTAATTACATTTTATTTTTTTATAAAAACCATCTTCCATATATCCGATTCATCTTTTAACCTTAAAAACTTTTCCAATGAAACAGAAGTTTTTAGCAATCTGTACTGCAGAATTATTTCTTGCAGCGATTGGGTTGAACGTTTCCACCAATACGGGTGGAAGCATTTCTCTGCTAAGCTAAGCCAACGCTACTCCCGCCGGCGGTGATTGGGTATTGATGACTGGAACCTGCAGCTCAGACCCGAAGGTTTCGATCAAGGTCTGCGGCGCTGGTACGGATGCATCATGTACACCTGAAGGCACCTGCCCGTAAGGCAAGTGAGGGGCCGTCTCAATGCAAGTTGAGGCGGTTTCTTTTTTGGTTATGTGTCAGAGAGCAGCTTTTGGGATACGATTGGTAAAAGGCGGTAAAGAAGCATCGATCTTTGCTGCCATCTTTCTGAGGTTATGTGCCTGCAGAAAAAAAAGTTTCTCATATCGGCATACCATTATTATCCTGAAATTGCGTAAAATGTTCTGAATAATCCCACATGAAAACAACAATTTATCCAGGCGCCGGCAGGCTTTCTTCTGCTTTTGGCCTGTACAAAACCGTTTTTGTTTTGTTATTGCTTACCGGCGGCGGTTATGTTCATGCGCAGAAAACAACATCGGGCAACCCGGTGTTTCCCGGCTGGTATGCCGACCCCGAGGGCGCGGTATTCAAAAAGAAATTCTGGATCTACCCTACCTATTCAGCGCCTTACCGGCAGCAGGTGTTCTTTGATGCTTTTTCTTCCGATGACCTGGTTAACTGGACAAAACACGAACGCATCACCGACACTTCGCGGATCAAGTGGGCAAAGCGCGCTATGTGGGCGCCGGCGATCGTGGAAAAGAATAAAAAATATTACCTGTTCTTCGGCGCAAACGATATACAGAACGACCGGGAATACGGCGGCATTGGCGTAGCGGTATCGGATAAACCCGAAGGACCGTTCACCGATCATCTCGGAAAACCGCTGATCGATAAATTTTACAATGGTGCGCAGCCGATAGACCAGTTCGTATTCAAAGACAAGGACGGGCAGTGCTATATCATCTATGGCGGATGGCGGCATTGCAATATCGCGAAGCTGAATGCGGATTTCACCGGCGTTATTCCTTTTGATGATGGCACCCTGTTCAAGGAGATCACCCCCAAGGGATATGTGGAAGGTCCCTATATGTTACTGCGCAATGGTAAGTATTATTTCATGTGGTCAGAAGGCGGGTGGACCGGCCCCAATTATTCCGTTGCCTATGCCATTGCCGATTCGCCCTTCGGCCCTTTTGAACGGGTGGGAAAAATATTACAGCAGGACTCAACGATCGCCACCGGCGCAGGACATCATTCGGTGATACAGGCAGGTAACAACCGCTGGGTGATCGTATACCACCGCCGCCCGCTCGACAGAAAAGGCGGCAACGACCGCGTAACCTGCATCGATGAAATGTATTTCGATAAAAAAGGATTCATCAGGCCGGTTAAGATGACCAATGAAGGCGTGAGGAAAAAATAAGGCGATTGCCGATGGACAATGTCCGATTGCAGATTGCAGATTGCCGATTGCAGATAATATAAATCGGCAATCGGCAATCATCCATCCAACCATCTAAGAAGGGAACCATCGGTTTACGACGCTTTCCTTTACATCTTCCACGCGCAGCCCGTTTCGTTGCTGGTAGGCGCGTACGATAAAGTAGGTATACACTTTCGCCCTGAAATCGCCGAAATGCGATACCGCCTGCAACACTTCATCGCGTGTAACCTGGAACCGCTCGATGATATCTGTGATAAAATTGTTAAAACCCTTTCTGAATAATATTTTCTTCAGTCGCATAAAACGCTTTTTACAGTAGTTATACAAACCCTGTTCCGGGTTTGGTGAATTTTTGGCATAGTTTTTTTTAACAAAGCTGAAAACATCATCTTATGAAAGGACTATTATTTACCGCAGCAGCGCTGTGCTTTGGTGCAGGCGCTATGGCACAGGAAACAGCGCACAAAGACAATGTGAACAGCAGGACATCCTGGTTAAAGGCCGGCATTTCTCCCAGTATACCCGTTGGCAATACCGCAAAGGCAAGTTCGTTTGCACTCGGTGCAGACCTGAGTGGGCAAATGATGGCATCGCCTAACTGGGGACTGGGTGTGGCAACCGGTTACACGCACTATTTTGGCAAGAATGGCTACAGTGATTTCGGTGCCATTCCGCTTGGTGCGTTGATCAGGTATTATCCCAAGCAACCGGGTCTGCTGGCAGGCACCGATGTGGGTTATACCTTCAGCACCAACCTGCCCGATCACAACGGAGGTGTATATGTTAAACCACAGCTGGGCTGGCAGAACTACGACTGGAATGTATATGCTTTCTATAACCATGTTTTTTCCAATCGCGGACTGGGTGATCTGCAGAATGCAGGTGTAGCGGTTACCTACAATCTCCGTTTCAATTAATGTTTGTAACGCCGCGGATCTGCAGATAACTAAGGATAATCTGCGGATCTGCGGCTATTTGTTTTGCACAGCGCTGCTTATCTCTGTTTGCCGGTTCCTCCGGAAAAAACCAATTTGCATAATTGTTATGCAGAAGAAATTATCAGAGATCCCTTTTTCCGTGCTTGACCTGGCCACGATCATAGAAGGCGATGGTTCTCCGGGACCCGCTTTTGCGCGGAGCCTATCCTTCGCCCGACAGGCAGAGTCGCTGGGTTATACGCGTTACTGGTTTGCCGAGCACCACAATATGGAAAGTGTGGCCTCGGCTGCCACGGCAGTGCTGGCGGGTTATGTGGCCAGCGGAACCCATACGATCAGGGTTGGTTCGGGCGGAGTGATGCTACCCAACCATGCACCATTGGTGATAGCCGAACAATTCGGAACGCTTGCGTCTTTATACCCCAACAGGATCGACCTGGGTATTGGCCGCGCACCCGGTACGGATCCTGTTACCTCGCATGCTTTGAGAAGAAACCTTACAGGCGATGTGAACCAGTTTCCCAATGATGTGATCGAGTTACTGAACTACCTGGGCGACCGCGATCCCGAAGCAAAAATCAGGGCGATACCGGGTGAGAATACGCATGTGCCTGTATGGCTGCTGGGCTCAAGCACTTTCAGTGCGCAGCTGGCGGGGATGCTGGGTCTGCCCTTTGCATTCGCCTCTCATTTTGCGCCTGCGCAACTGATGGATGCGATGGCAGTGTACCGCCAACATTTCAAACCATCCGCATTTTTACAACAACCTTACGCCATGGCATGCGTGAATGTGATCGCGGCGGAATCGGATGAAGAAGCAGCATCCATGGCTACATCTTTTTACCAACTGGCATTGGGCCTGTTCCGGAACGACCGAAGACCGCTGCCTCCTCCTGTTGCCTCCATGGATGATATCTGGACCGAAAGAGAAAAGCTGGGTGTGATGCAGATGACCGCCTATTCCTTTCTGGGCACAACCGATACGTTACAAAAACAATTGCAGTCCTTTCTCGATACAACCGGCGTTGATGAGATCATGACGGCATCGCATATTTATTCCGTTGAGAAAAAACAACGGTCGATGGAGCTGGTTGCGCAGTTGTTCAAAAAAAGAGACCAGGCCGCTGCCGTTCAGTAATTCACTTTGTAATCTTTCTGCACAGACTGTCCGCTGAACGCTTTCTTTGCCGTCCAGTCGGCCGCGGGCGCCGTCCAGAAAGGATCGTCTGCCGGCAATCCCAGCGGCAGAAACCCAACCGTGGTAAGGTACAGGCTGCCGGTGCTGATGTACTGATCGCCCAGCTCGGGCTGATGTCCGGCCAGACCAATCTGCAGCCAGCCGTTTGCATCAAAGGTGCCGGACGGTTCAAACAGCCGCTTCATCACGCTTGTCATGGCGCAGCGTGTTTGCGCCGGTGTCACCGATGCAGGCAACCGGTGCTGCAGGGCCACCTGTGCCAATGCCTGGAACACACCCATGCGGTAAGCGATCGACCGGCCGATAACCGGGAAGGTTCCTTCGGGCGATACCATTCTTTCCTGCGATTCTGCATAACGCACCATCCGTTTTACCGCAAGCGCATACTCGGTTTTATTCATCAGGGATTTCTCCGTCATGGCCCCGAGCATATCCACCATCATGGGATGTATAACAAATGAATTGTAGTAGTCAAACGCAAAAGCCTCTCCATCCGAATACCAGCCATCCCCCACATACCATTCCTTCATTTTATGATAAGCGAAATCCATGCGCGCAGGATCGTACTGCTCTCCCACCTGCATAAGGAACGCTTCTGTGATACCCGCAAATAACAACCAGTTGCTGTAGGCTGCTTTCCTGTCGCGCAGGGATTTGAATTCCGCTACGATCCTTTTCTTGGTAACCGGGTCCAGCGGCTCCCACAGTGCTTTTGGCGCGCGCATAAAAGCCTGTGCCATGAATGCGGCGTCTACGATGGGCTGTCCTTCGGTGCGGAAATTGAGGTAATCTTCGTGTTCGGGATTGACCAGGTTGGGCAGTCCCTGCAGCAATTCGGTCCTGATCTGTTTACGCATCCTTCCCTCCTCCGTATCATCGTCGGGCAATGCCAGCCAGGGGGCAATACCGGCCATTGTTCTGCCCACCACTTCGGTGTAGGTCACTTTCTCCACTTTCAGGTAATAGTGCGGTCCTTTTTCGAGCGGCAGGTCTTTGTGCAGTTTTCCCTGCGCCATGCTGTGCACAACCGGGTAGGCGATCGTGTACAGCAGGTTGCTCCAGTAAGCGCGGTCCTGCTCACCGGATGTGGGAATAGTATTTTGTGCAGAGACTCCCGTATGGAGGCTTATCAGAACAAACATCGGGTACAGGTACTTTTTCATGCAGGGTAAATAGATAAAAAATGAAAATAAACATTATTGCAGTAGGTGCTATTGCATCCCGGATTCGATTGCCTGAAGACGAGACGGATTGCACAGGCATCCGATTACCTGAACTGGGCTGCAGGGCGAACTTCGTTGCCGGTTGTTTGTGTCAGGCCGTCACCGAGTGCGCGGCGGTATTTATCGGCGATCTCCGTCATGCTCTTAACCAGTTCTGCATGCCGATCCTTTACGTCCCTGTCTTCCCCGGGGTCGGTCGACAGATCATATAATGCCAGCGGCACATCCACCTGTGCATATTTTCCAGGATACCGATCACCGCCGATAGTGGCAGGCGGACCGTACGTCTGCGATCTGGCAGGGAACACCAGTTTCCATTTTCCTTTGCGGATGGCTTTGAGGTTGTTTTTATCGTAGTAATAAACAAACTCATCACGGGGAGCTTTGCTGCTTTTGCCAAGCAACAGGTCTTTGCAGGATATACCGTCGATTTTTTGTGCAGGGAGTTTTGCTCCTGTTATATCAGCAAGCGTTGGCAGTATATCCATTGCGGTAAGCAGGTTGTTGTTTACCGTGGCTGCTTTTGTATGTCCTTTCCAACTGATGATACAGGGCACTTTCAATCCGCCCTCCCAGGCGGTTCCTTTTCCTTCGCGAAGGCCGGCAGTGTTACCTGCATGATTCCCGAATGTAAGCCAGGGGCCGTTGTCGCTGGTGAATACGATGATGGTATT
The DNA here is from genome assembly GCF_009939225.1 of Sediminibacterium soli. Taxonomy (GTDB): domain Bacteria; phylum Bacteroidota; class Bacteroidia; order Chitinophagales; family Chitinophagaceae; genus Sediminibacterium; species Sediminibacterium soli. The sequence goes on from NZ_JAACJR010000008.1 coordinate 176,709, forward strand.
CTCCAGCAGGTTGTTTTCACGCAGTGTTTTCACCACCTCTCCCACTGACCAGTCCACTTCCTCCATTACATCGCCGAACATACCGGCTCCGCTCTTCCCCTTAAACCTTGCGGAAACAGCCAATGGCACATGCACCATAGCGTGTGCGAAGTACAGGAAGAAAGGATGATTCCTGTTTTTTTTGATAAAGGCTGTGGCGTTCCGGGTATAGTCGGATGTAAGACTGTCCTGGTCGTTGAATGATTTGATGATCTTGATCGCAGTATTTCCTTCGATCAAAGGCAGCGGCGGATATTTTGCCCGCCAGAAAGCAGTGTCCTTCCAGGGTTTGCCGTCATAATCATATGCCCACATATCATTTGAATAAGGCAACCCGTAAAATTCATCGAACCCGTTCTGAAGCGGCAGGTACGGCGCTTTGTTGCCCAGATGCCACTTACCTACCATCCCGGTTTTATATCCTTTTTCTTTCAGCATTTCGGCGATGGTTATTTCATCCGGATTCAATGCGATCGCAGATGAATGGTCGAGAGCGCCATGCATACCAATGCGCGTGGGATAGCAACCTGTGAGCAGCGCGGCGCGTGAAGCTGTACAAACAGCCTGTGCGGCATAGAAATCCGTGAAGCGTATCCCCTGCGCAGCGAGCGCATCAATATTCGGTGTTTTGTAAGGGCCGCCGCCATAACAAACCGGGTCCCCGTAACCCATATCGTCCATAAAAATGATAACCACGTTTGGTGGTTTTATTGCTGCTGGCCTGACACCCGGTGAGTTTTCGATTCCGAGAAATCCGGTAAAAAGCACCGGAGAACAGGATACCAATAAAAGGATTGACAATTTGGTGAAGGAAATTTTCATTGCACTAAAAATACGGCATAGCAGCCTATCTGCAGCGGTAACGGTGCAGGACCGGTTTGAAACAGGGACACTTTTACCGAAAGCCTGGATCCGAAGAGATCAGTTCTGTGGCTCAGGCGAACAGAAACCGGACCATATGACCGATTACCTGCAAACAAAATCCTGTACACAAAAATAGACCGCGATTGCGATCTATTCAGTTACCCGTTTATCAGTGCCCCAGACGGGAATCGGACCCGTACTCGCGTTGCGGCGAACAGGATTTTAAGTCCTGCGTGTCTACCAGTTCCACCACCGGGGCGCATATCGTGAAGATAGGTCAAAAAAAATCCCATCAGCAAAACCTGACGGGACCTTTCTGGAGCGGAAGACCGGGCTCGAACCGGCCACCCCGACCTTGGCAAGGTCGTGCTCTACCAAATGAGCTACTTCCGCATTATTTCAACACACCTGATAAAACCGGCCTTCCGGCCTTGGTCCTCACAATACCGTGGGGATGCTCTACCAAATGAGCTGCTTCCGTTTATCATCCACCGAAGCTTCAGCGAAGGTGGATAGTGATGTATAAGAACTGAATTTGGGAGTGCAAAAATAGCCAAACGAAGTTCCTGGCAAAATTTTTCGGCCTATTTTTTTTGCTCGTACTCAGGTTTGTACTGTGAGCTTTTCTGCACCTCCACCTTGGGTTTACCCTCATAGCGCTGGTGGTACAAACGGTAACAACCGCCCAATACAAATGCCAGTATACAGAATGCCTGCAGATAAAACAGGAAACGGGAAGAGTTTACCCAGCTCTTGGTAAAATCTTTCTTACTGTTATCTTCTATTTCGTGTGACATAGTTTTGAATTGCATCGCAAAAATAAGGGAGAGATCAGATATTAACGAAGCTTATTATCAACAATTTCCATAAAACGCGTCTTCTTCCGTATAAAATATTTCCATACGATGGTTCCTCCGTACACGCCTGTCAGCTGCTGCAGTGGTTTTCTCGGGAAAGGCGCCCGGTAACGCTGTGTTACCAGCCATTTGACCAGGGCCATATGGGCCCAGAAAATAGCGGTGAAAAAAGCCCTGTCGCCCCCCAGCAAACCCTTCCAGGCAGATACCGCATCAAGCCCGATACGTACCGGCAGCTTCCATAGCTTCTCGTACCAGGGCAGGTTCTTGCAGAGCATGACCAGGTTGTTGCGGAAATTGAGGAATACTTTTTTACCGCCCCTGGGCAGCGTGCCTGCACCCACATGGTATACCACCGATTGCGGACAGGCCATGATGCGGTACCCCGCCAGCTGCATACGCCAGCACAGATCGATCTCCTCCTGGTGAGCAAAGAATCCTGCATCGAGACCGCCCATTTCGTGGTACAGTTTTGCGCGGATGAACATGGCAGCCCCCGATGCCCAGAAAACAGGCGCAGCCGTATCGTACTGATGGGTGTCTTCCTCGCACACATCAAACACCCGGCCCCTCGAGAAAGGATATCCCAGCAGGTCTATCCAGCCACCCGCTGCACCCGCATATTCAAAGCAGTCGGGCGCATTCCATGACAAGAGTTTGGGCTGACAGGCCGCGATCTGCGGATCCGATTCCATCAGCGACACGATCGGTTCTATCCAGCCGGTGGTTACCAGCACATCCGAATTCAGCAACACATAATAATCGGAAACCACCCGCTTCAGGGCCCAGTTGTATCCGCCCGCAAAACCCTCGTTAACAGGATGCGTCAGTAATTCAACATCCGGGTATTGCGTCTGCAGAAAAGAAACCGAATCGTCTGTGGAGGCGTTATCAGCCACGATCACCCGCAGTTTGGGGTAGCCGGATGCCAGCACGGAGGGAAGAAATCTTTCCAGATGGATTTTCCCGTTATAGTTCAGGATGACGATGGCAACTTCCGGCAGTGACAAGGGTTGGGTTTCTGCGAAAATAAGCGGGGGGAGGGAATTTGAAAATTTGAAGAGGTGAAAATTTGAAAATAGGGGGCAATTGCCGCGGATTCGCAGATTATTTCATTGCTGATCCGCAATCTGCGGCGGCAATGCCATCCATTTAGCGTATTTTGCCGCTGCAATCGATGTTTATGTGTTTTCTCCTGCTCAATCTTGATTTTCTCGACCACCCGTGTGTTTCCCGGGCGAACTGATCGCGTATACCTGCGGATTATCGCGTCGCGGCGGTTTATCTCCCTTGTTATTTACAGCGGTGTTTTCAATGATTCATTTACTATTTCTATTTCCCTATGTTATCTGATAAAACCAGGTCATTTCTTGCGCTGGAAGAACAGTACGGCGCACACAATTACCATCCCCTTCCGGTAGTGCTGGAAAAAGGAGAAGGTGTTTTTCTGTTTGATGTGGAAGGCAAAAAATACTTCGATTTTCTGAGCGGCTACTCCGCGGTGAACCAGGGTCATTGTCACCCCCGTATCGTTGCCGCCCTGACCGAACAGGCCAAAAAACTGACGCTTACTTCGCGCGCATTCCACAATAACCTGCTTGGCGAATATGGGCAGTTCATCACCCGTTATTTCGGGTACGATAAAGTGCTTCCTATGAACACGGGCGTGGAGGGCGGTGAAACGGCCATCAAACTGGCCCGGCGCTGGGCCTACACCCAAAAAGGCATCGCCGAAAACCAGGCGAGGATCGTATTTGCCGAAGGCAATTTCTGGGGACGTACGCTTGCGGCCATCTCCTCCTCCACCGACCCCTCGAGCTACGAGGGATTCGGGCCTTTTATGCCGGGTTTTGACCTGGTACCCTATAACGACACGGCTGCGCTCGAAAAAGCATTGTCCGATAAAAACACCGCCGCCTTTATGGTAGAACCCATACAGGGCGAAGCCGGCGTGGTGGTGCCCGACGAAGGCTATCTCCGCACCGTTCGCGAACTGTGCACCAGATACCAGGTGCTTTTTATCGCTGACGAGATACAGACAGGCCTGGCCCGTACGGGGAAAATGCTGGCCTGCGACCATGAACAGGTTCGTCCGGACATACTCATACTGGGCAAGGCGTTGAGCGGGGGCCTGCTGCCCGTTTCTGCCGTGCTGGCCGATGATGCGGTTATGCTGAACATCAAACCGGGGGAACATGGTTCAACCTATGGCGGCAACCCGCTGGCCTGTGCAGTGGCCATGGCCGCGCTTACGGTATTGAAAGAAGAACATATGGCAGCGAATGCCGCTGTACTGGGCGAGGTCTTCCGGAAAGAACTGGCATCGATCGGGTCGCCGCATATTGAGACGATACGTGGCAAGGGACTGCTGAATGCCATTATTATCAGGCATCCCAAAGAAGATGCGGCCATGGATATTTGTATGGAACTGATGCAAAACGGACTGCTGGCCAAACCCACGCATGGCGACAAGATACGTTTTGCACCGCCGCTGGTGATCAACAGGGAGCAGCTGCTCGAATCGGTTGCGATCATCAGCAGATCGCTGCGTATACTGGACTGATATCCGGTGTACGCCCGCTATTTTTTCTGCGGTAATGGGATCTTGGGCAACAAAGCCATCAGCTGTATAGTAATACCCAGAAACAACAGTGCAAACAGCCAGCTCTTTTTTTCGGGGCATTCACCCATCATACAGGTGGAAACAAGCAGGTAGTTGCGGAAGCACCATGCCAGGTTGAGCGCTGCAAGGAATACATTGGTGCGTTTGGACCAGATACGCGGTACCAGAAACAACACGATCATGACTACGCAGAGGATGCTGTTGACAAGTCCGGGCTTGCCAAAATTGGTGCCGGCCGCATCCATACCCGTTATCACCAGCTGCTTACCCGGGATAACCACCCATGGCAAAAAACAAACGGCGATAGTGGCGATGGCTGCAAGAATACCAATGGTCTGGGAATGCTTCATGGGTCGTTTTCTGCGCGCAAACCTATCACTTTTTTGCTTCGGAAGAAAACGGAGCAGGAATGCGGAGAGCTGCCGGCCGATAAAGACCCATCGCACAGCAGCGCAATATCCCGGCCCCGGCTAACGCTTTTCCGGCTGTTCATACCGTGTTGGATAACCTGCAGCAGCGGTTCATTATTCACCGCGCACATTCCACCCTTTCAAGTATCTTCACTTACCGGTAGTTTAACCCGGTTATTCGATGAACAAATACGTTTCCTTCAGACTGTATATGGGTCTTGGGCTTGCCGTGCTGATCGTGCTTGCGGTGGCCACCGTAACCTTTACCTCTTTAAACGACCAGGAGGAAGATAACAGGTGGATACACCATACCGTGGAGGTGTTGCAGAAGGTCAGGGATATCCGCTACGATGTGGTGCAGATGCGCGGCGGCCGGCGCACTTTCTGGTTTACCGGCAGCGAACATTTTATTGAAGGATATGAACGCGGAAGGGCCACCGTTCCCGCCAATATCGTAATCCTTAAAGAACTGGTCAGCGACAATCCGCTGCAGACTGCCAATGTAAACAACCTGAACGCTTCGCTCAGCACCCTGCTGGCTTTCTGGGAAGGAAGCGGTAAAATAGCGCTTTCCACCCCAAGGGACCGGATATCGCGGCTGATCTTCGAGGAAGAAAAATTACTGCAGAAAGTCTACGCCCAATTCGAAACGGTAAAGTCGGAAGAACAGCGGCTGCTCAGCATCCGCGAAGAGGCCGTAAACAAAAGCAACAACGTTACCATAACCGTGGTGGTCATTGGCATCATTGTATTGCTGCTGGTGGTGCTGGTACTGGTGAATGCCGTGGTGAGTACGCTGAAAAGCCGTATACGCGCCGGCAACAAACTCAAACAAAGCCTGGATGATATGGAGGCTTTGAACAAACTGGCGGAAGACAAGAACTGGGTGCTTAGCGGTGTGGCGGAGATCACCAACGGCATTCAATCGATCGACGGGAAAAGCGATCTGAGCAAAGACATCATCGATTCGGTGGTGGCTTATATGGAACTTCCGGCAGGGGCCATCTATCTTTACGAGGAAGAGACTGAAACGCTTCAGATGATGGCGGCCGTGGCCGTTTCCTCACAGGCGGGCATCGCCTTCAAAAAAGGCGAAGGCATTGTGGGCTCCGCCGCATTGAAACGCGAGATGTCCATTTTCCGCGATATCCCCTTCGACTACTGGCGTATCGAATCTGCGCTGGGCAAAACCAGCGGCAAAGGAGAGATCGTATGCGTATGCCTCTGGGTTGCCGAAAGCCTCAAAGGTGTTATCGAACTGGGCAGCCTGAACCCCTTCACCGAAAGACAGCTGCAGCTGCTGGAATCCGTCAGGGGTACACTGGCTGCCTCCATCCATACCAGACAGTCGCGCATCAAGATCAACCAACTGCTTGAACAGGTGCAGGAGCAGCAGGAAGCTATGATCAGCCAGCAGGAAGAACTTCGCCAGACAAACGAAGAACTCAACAAACAAACACAGGAACTGCTTGCATCGGAAGAAGAGCTGAAAACACAGGAAGAAGAGCTGAAGCAGATCAATACCGAACTGGTGGAAAAGAACGATATCGTTGAAGAAGCCCGGAGAGCGCTCACCGTAAAAGCCCGCGAACTGGAAGCCACCAGCAAATACAAATCGGAGTTCCTGGCAAATATGTCGCACGAACTGCGAACACCTTTGAACAGCGTGCTCATCCTGGCAAAGCTGCTTTCGGACAATACACCCGGCAACCTCAACAACAAGCAGATCGAGTATGCAAAGATCATTCACAAATCCGGCTCCGACCTGCTGCAGCTGATCAACGATATCCTGGATCTTTCCAAGATAGAAGCAGGCAAGATCGAGATACTGCCGGAGCAAATGCGTATTGATTCCGTTGTGACCGATATCTCGCAGTTGTTCTCTGTGGTGGCTTCTGAAAAAGGAATCCGGTATACGATCGATACCGACAGCAGCCTGCCCGCCACGATCTTCACCGATAAACAGCGTGTTGAACAGATATTGAAGAACCTGCTGTCGAATGCATTCAAATTCACGCCAGCGGGCGGGGCGGTAACCGTATCGTTTGCGCCGAGGCACCAGTTCAACAAACAGCGTATCGGTATCAGCGTAACCGATACCGGCATCGGCATATCGCCCGCGCAGCAGCAACTGATCTTTGAGGCATTCCAGCAGGCCGATGGTTCCACCAGCAGGCAATACGGCGGCACCGGGTTGGGGCTGTCGATCAGCAAGGAACTGGTTCGTTTACTGGGCGGCGAGATAGAACTCAGCAGCGAAGAGGGCAAGGGAAGCAGTTTTACCCTGATACTGCCGTATACTTATGAAGCACCCCCACCCTCCGCAACAGATTCCCTGCGGGACGAGATCACCGTCAGCGATAAACCCGTTTCGCTCGAAAACGTAACCGAGCAGGACAAAGTGGAAGACGACAGGGGCCAGGTACAGAAAGGCGATCCCACCATCCTGATCATTGAAGACGACGCCAATTTTGCCACCATACTCAAAGACTTCGCGAGGGCAAAAGGTTTCAAAACACTGGTGGCGCTGAAAGGCGATGAAGGTCTTTTGTACGCACGTAACTATTTGCCCGATGCCATTATCCTCGACGTTCAGCTGCCGGTGATCGATGGCTGGTCGCTGCTGAAAATACTGAAAGCCGATGAAGCGCTGAAGAATATTCCCGTACACATCATTTCCGCTTTCGACGACAACCGCCTGCATACGGCGGGCGCATTGGCCTATATCAAGAAACCGGTGGACCGAGAAGGACTTGAAAAAGCATTCTCAACCATCAATACCTACCTGGTTGAGCACCTTCGTAAAGTGCTGATTATTTCGTCGGCGCATTTCAAAGACGACAGTCTGGAGAAACTGTTCCGGCAGAAACATCCCGAAACCATGTTTGAGCAGGTAGCCGATATCGCCGAGGCAAGAAAAAAGATCAACGAAAGCAGTTTCGACTGTGTGATCGCCGATGTCGATTCGAACATCGCCGAAGGCGTACGCAGGTTGTCGGAGATACAGGACGAGCTGCGCGAAAAACAGATACCCCTGATCATTTACCTCGATACAGACATATCGGCGGCCGATGAACTGATGCTGAAAAAGGTGTCCGATGCCATCGTACGTGAATCGCCTTTTGTGAACGATCGGCTGAAAGACGAACTGGAACTGTTCCTGTTCAAACTGCAGGCAAACGAACCGGTAAAGGAAACCAAACACATAACCCCCTCGGCCCACAAGCCGATCAACGACGGCAGTCTTTCGGGTAAAAAAGTGCTGGTGGTGGACGATGATATGCGCAATGTATTTGCGCTCTCCAACCTGCTTGAATCACAGGAAATGCAGGTGACCGCCGCCGCCGATGGCAGGGAAGCGCTGGAAGCGCTGAAAACAAACAAGGACATCGATATCGTACTGATGGATATTATGATGCCGGAAATGGACGGATACGAGGCCATGACGCGGATCAGGAAGGACATGCACCTCGAACACCTGCCCATTATTGCGCTGACGGCGAAAGCCATGAGCGGCGACAGGGAAAAATGTATCGCTGCCGGCGCATCGGATTATATCACCAAACCGGTGGATACGCAGAAACTGTTATCGCTGATGCGTGTCTGGCTTTCCGCATAACTATGAGCAGCTGGCAATTTGACGACAGAGCAGCAATCGAAGACATACTCCGCGTGGTGGCCAGGCATTATGGCTATGATTTCAGCGGGTATGCGTATGCTTCGCTGGTGCGCAGAATCAACCGTTTTGCACAGGAAACGCGCTGCGGATCGCTGTACGATCTGAAGTACCGGTTGCTGAACGACGAACACAGTTTCCGGCATTTTCTGGCGGAGATCACCGTCAATGTTACGGAGATGTTCCGCGATCCGCTCTACTACCGGGTGCTGCGGGAGAAAGTGCTGCCGGTGCTTGCCTCCTACCCCATCATCAAAATATGGCACGCGGGCTGCTCCAGCGGCGAAGAGGTTTTTTCCATGTGCATCCTGCTGCAGGAATACGGGTTGCTGGAGCGCACACAGCTGCATGCCACCGATATCAATCCCGCCAACCTCGACAAAGCCCGCAAAGGCATTTTGCCGCTGCGCAGTATGCGCGAGTACACGGCCAACTACCAGCAGTCAGGCGGCAACCAGGAGTTCGCCGATTATTATACCGCCATGTACGACCATGCCATCATCCACGGCGAACTGCGCAAAAAGATCCTGTTCTCGCAGCATAACCTGGTTTCGGATCAGGCTTTCCAGGAATTTCAGCTGATCAGCTGCCGGAATGTGCTGATCTATTTTAACCGGGACCTGCAGAACCGCGTACTGAATCTTTTTAACGAAAGCCTGAGCCCGCTCGGTTTCCTGTCGCTGGGCATGAAGGAATCGGTACGGTTCAGCGATATTTCCGGTACATTCGGGGAAGTGCAAACCGGCACCAAGATCTACCGGCGGAAAAACTGATATGCCATCCTATCCATTCGATATCGTACTGATCGGCGGCTCGGCCGGCAGCCTGGACCTGATCATAGACATACTCGAACGGCTGCCTCCCGATTTTGAGATACCTCTGGTGCTGGTAGTGCACCGTCTGAAGAATACGCCCAGCGTACTCGATGAACTGCTGTCGAAAAAAACAGGCAAACATTTGGTGGTGGAACCGGAAGACAAGCAGTCCATCCGGCCGGGACGGATCTACCTTGCTCCGCAGAATTATCATCTCCTGGCCGAATCGGATCATAGTTTTGTGCTCGACTATTCAGAACCCATTCATTACAGCCGTCCTGCCATCGATGCAAGTTTTGAGAGTTTTGCAGGCGTGTATGGCAGCCGTATGCTGGCTGTATTGCTGAGCGGCGCCAACCGCGATGGGGCCGACGGCCTGCAGGCCGTTCTGGCAAAAGGGGGAAAAGCCATCGTGCAGGCACCGGGTACGGCCCAGTACGATGCCATGCCAAAAGCGGCCATCGATCAAAATCCGTCGGCAATGGTATTGGAACCCATACAAATAGTACCTTGCATACTGAATTACAAAGCTTAAACACGTATACTGGCCATGCAGCCCGGGAACTCACATGCATTTACCATCCTGATCGTAGACGACAGGCCTGAGAATATATTGTCGCTCGAAGAGATCCTCGATCAGCCGGGCAGGCATTTTATCAGGGCCGGCTCGGGCAACGAAGCGCTGAAACAGGCGTTGAAAACAGACAACCTCGGTCTGATACTGCTTGATGTGCAGATGCCCGATATGGACGGTTTTGAAGTGGCGCATATTCTCAAATCCAATTCCAGAACAAAAGATATCTCCATCATTTTCGTGACGGCCATCAGCAAGGAAGAGAAGTACATGCTGAAGGGTTTTGAAGAAGGCGCGGTTGACTACCTCCACAAACCGCTTGATGTAAACATCACCAGGGCCAAGGTGAACGTGTTTGAACGGCTGTACTTTGCACAGTTCCGGCTTTCGCAGGCGCTTGATGAGGTGGCACAGATCAACAAACAGCTGGAGCGGTTTATGTACATTGTTTCGCACGACCTCAAATCGCCGCTGGCCTCGATGCGTATGATCGCAGACCTGCTGCTGTCAGACACCCGTATAAAGGAACATGCTGACCTGGATGACCAGGCGGGCATTATTGCGCAGGCATCCGACCGCCTGATCGGCATGATCAATTCGATACTCGAATATTCCAGGCAAAGTGCTTCACAGCAAACCATGGAAGAAGTGGATACCCATGCCCTGGTTAAGGAAACGGTGGAATTGCTGCGCATACCCGGACATTTCCGGGTTACGGTCGATCCGGCGCTGCCGCGCATGTTCACAAAAAAGATCAAGTTGCAGCAGGTATTCCAGAACCTTATTTCCAACGCGGTAAAATACAACGACAAGACCGAAGCCATGATCGAGATCGGCGTTGCCGAAAAAGACAACCGTTACCAGTTTCATGTAAAAGACAACGGACCGGGCATCATTAAACAGGACCAGGACCGCATTTTCAAGATATTTGAGACCACGGATAACGAAACACACAAAGACAGCGCTACGGGCGTAGGACTAAACCTTTTGAAAGTGATCGTGGAAGAACAGGGAGGAACGATATGGGTGAATTCCGAAAAAGGAACCGGCAGCACCTTCTATTTTACCTGGCAGAAAAGATCCTGATAGTACCTTACTCAGGCCACTGCTTCCAGACGTTTGTGGCTGAAGAACCCGGCTAATTTTTCCTTGATATCGGCAAGTTTTTCCAGGCAGATGGGCGGGGGAAAATACCCGATCACCATCGCATATTTTTCGAGCCTGAGCAGGTCATTGTTATCCAGGAACGCAGAAGTGATCGCCACTTTTACATGGGGAAACAGGCTGGCGTATTTGCTTGAGAACACTTCCAGAAAACCCCACCCGTCCATTACCGGCATCGACAGATCCAGGAAGATAAACTCCGGCACCGGACTGGAGCTGTTGCCCGAAACAAACGAATCGAAATACGTCAGTGCATCCTCCCCGTTGACCGCCGAAACCGTTTCTTTTGAAAATGTGGCGATGTCGATCAGTTTACGGGTGATCATCATCGACAGGGGATCGTCGTTGATGACAAGGGATTTGTACAACATACAATACAGCATGGGTTTGGTTCGGGTATAACTGAAACAGTTAATACCCAACAAATTGACACCATCCGGACTGTATGCCCAATAGCTTGTTATGTTTAAAAAAAGTAGGGATTGCCAACGGTTATGACGATAAATACCGGTAACCAGCCCATAATATTAAGGCATGCAATGTAGTATTATCACTACGTTGCGTAGATCCCGCCGCTATACGCAGCTACACGCGTCTCATGGGTAATTCGATAGCAAATTCCGTTCCCTTGTCAGGTTCAGACCGTACGGACAGGGTTCCTTTCATACTCGCCACCAGGTGTTTTACCAGCGACAGGCCAAAACCATACCCCTGCTCTCCGGCGGTGCCGTTGGTTGACGAAACATTGCCGTCGAAGAGGCAGGTTACGCTTTCGGGCGACATGCCCACGCCGGTATCGGATACCTTCATGACAAGCAGGTTTTCTGTTTTTCCCGGTCGCAGGTCAAGCAGCACGGTTATCTTTCCGCCTGCGGGCGTGAATTTCATCGCGTTGGAAATAAGGTTACCGGCAATCTGCAGCAGTTTGTTCCTGACAAAAGGCACGGATTCGCTCTCCGGTGTAGCCGTCACTTCAAAATCCAGCTGCTTATTTACCGCCTGCGGCCCGTACAGCTGTATGAGTTTGGTTTTAAAAACAGCAAGCGTATACTCGCCCTCGCTGCCCCTCGGTGCCGGCTGTTGCGATTTTTTTTCCGCACCAAGAATGTCTTCCGCCAGTTCCAGCAGCGAGCGGCTGCTTTTCTGAATCAGGTTGATGAAATCCAGCACGTCCTCCATCTTATTGGCATTACCCTGCTGGCTGATGATATTGGCCAGTCCGATGATACCGCCCAGCGGTCCGCGTATATCGTGCGCCACTTTTTTCTTTGCCTCATTGGATTCGCGCAGGTTGCTGCGCAGATCCTGCAGGGCTTTCATGGTCAGCAGCCTGGTTACGATCTCACCGGCGATGATGCGCAGCAGCTCCTGCTTTTCGGGGGAGAGTTCCTTTCCGTCGTTTCTGTCCAGCACGCACAGTGCGCCGAGGTTATTACCCGATGGCGTTTGCAGCGGAATGCCGAAATAATACCGGAGCCCCAGTTTACCGGTTACATAATCCTTGTGCTCGAAGCGCTGGTCCACAGCAAGGTCCTTTACCTCGAAATGGTCTTTGGCATTCACGGTGTAATTGCATATCGATTCCTCGCGCGGCATGGGGTCTGATTCCATACCGTGATTGGAGACCGTCCATTGCGTAAACGAATCGATCAGGTTCACCAGCGAGATTTCCGTGCCGGCAATTTTCGCTGCCAGTCGCGTGAGGTCCTTAAAACTGTCCTGCAAAGACAAATAATCAAGATCAAGTTCCGATAATTCAATAACCCGGTTCATTTCGTTTACCGGTTGGGGGGGATGGATGCTCATATCCTTTCAAATAGCAGTTTGGTTAAATCAATTTATTGTCGATAGCAAAACGGATTAATTCTGTATTGTTCTGAAAGCCCATTTTTTCAAAAATACGGGCGCGGAATGTGCTGATCGTGTTCACACTTAAAATAAGTTGTTTGGCAATATCCGATATCGATTTGCCTGCTGCCAGCAACCTGAACACCTCGAATTCGCGATCGGTCAGGTTCTTTACCGAGTAGCCGGTGGCTGCATCGGCAAAAGCGTCTGCCAGTATGCCCGCCACTTCGGAACTAAGGTATCTTTTCCCCGACAGCACGGTCTTTACCGCCGTTACCAGTTCAAAAGTGGCCGCGTCTTTGGTAAGATAGCCCGAAGCGCCTGCCCTGATGGCGCGCAGGGCGTACTGTTCGGTCGTGTACATGCTGAGCACGATAACGGGGGTGGCGGGCGCGTATTCCCTGATCTGCTTCAGCGCTTCCAGTCCCGAATCGCCGGGGGGCATGGAGATATCGCATACCACCACGTCCCATTTCTGTTTCGATGCCTTTCTTACAAGCTCGGCAGCATCGGCCACATCGGTGATCTCGGCCGCGGGATAGGCATCTGCCAGCAGCATCCTGATGCCTTCCCTGACAATGGTATGATCGTCTGCAATAAGTATCTTCATCATGTTTCCTCCTGTAGTTCAGACCCTGCGTTGTTATGACTGCCTGGGAATCTCCACGCGTATCTCGGTTCCCCTCCCTATGCCGCTCTCCAGCAAAAGCTTTCCGTTCAGCGATCCCACGCGTTCCCGTAAACCCACCAGTCCCAGTGTTTGGCTGAACTGGCTGGTATCAAAACCCCTGCCATTGTCGGTGATCTTGAGGCAGTACATCCCGTTCTCTTCATAAGTGCTTACGGTTACCCTGGTGGCATGCGCGTGCCGCATCACATTGGTAAGCGACTCCTGCCCTATCCGGAACAGCTCGGTTCGGGTATGCATATCCAGTTCCGCTTCGTCCAGCGTGGCAGAAAAAACGCATTCGCATCCGCTCAGGCGCTCGAATTCGCGGCAATAGGATTTCAGTGCGGCATTGAGTCCGAAATCATCCAGTATGCTGGGCCGCAGGCTATACGCCATTTTGCGGACCGAATCGATCAGCACTTCCACCGTTTTCCGCGCATGGCTGAGCCGGTTGCGCATGGTTTCTTCCGAACTGGATATACGAAGCGTAAGCCAGTCAAGATCTATCTTCAGCGCCGATGCCAGCTGCCCCAGTTCGTCGTGCACTTCCCTGGCCATGTATTTTCTTTCTTCCTCGCGTACGTTCTGCAGGTACACAGACAAACGCTTCAGTTCTTTGTTTTTTTCTTTCAGTTCCTCCTCGTCTTTTTTCCTGCCGGTAATATCCTGCGAAGCGCCGATCATGCGAACGGCACGGCCCTCGGTATCGCGCAGAATGTATCCGCGGTCGTATACATAGGCATATTCGCCGTCGCTTTTTTTAAACCGGTATTCGTCTTCCCAATAGCTCCTCGAAGGATCCGCAAAAATGGCCCTGCGCCGGGCGGTTACCCGCGGCCAGTCGTCGGGATGCGCCAGCAGGTTCCAGTATTTATCCACTTCAGCGGGTTGCCAGGAAGTATACCCGTACCATTCCTCCAGTTTTTTTCCTTCACGGGTCACTTCGTTGGTCAGCAGGTTCCAGTCCCATATATTGTCGTTGGTGGCTTTTGCCACAATGTGAAAACGTTCGTTTCTTTCCCGGATGCCCTGCTCGGCCTGCACCCGTAAGGTGATGTCGATACCCATTCCGATCAGGCATACCTGGTTTTCGAATTCAATGGCGGTTCCGCTGAAGTAATGCGGCACCTGCCGGCCGTCTTTGGTAAGAAAAGAAGCTTCCGCATCTGACCTGCCTTTTACAAACACTTCCTCTACGCGCTCCGCGATCAGCGCTTTGTCTGCGCTGCCAAAAAAATCAAGCGGATGCATCCGCGCGATCTCTTCCGGAGTATACCCGGATACGGTCTCAAAATTTTTGTTCCACCGGATAAACCTGCCCTCGGTGTTGAACAGGTAGAAGATGCCGGGCAGACTGTTGATGATGGTATCGGATAAATCCTTTTCGCGCAGCAGCTGCCCGCTGTGCTGCCAGCTGCCGGTGATATCGGCCAGCATACAGCAAATACAGGTTCCGCCGTTTTCATCGGCAAAAGACAGGGATGAATACCAGCAGGCGAAGCGCTGGCCGTTCCTGGCGATGGCCGTAACGGCAACGGGAACGGGTTTGTTAAGCAGGTTTTCCGGAATGACGGTGTCGGGAAAAATAACCAGGTCCTGGATCCGCAGGCGCTGAAACTCACCGGCAGTATAACCGAACATGCGCAGGGCCGCCGCATTCGATTCGATCACCGCTCCGTCGGGAAGCTTGATAAAGATCGCATGCAGGGAGTGTTCAAAAATCGTCTTATACCTGTTGCCGCCGGATGTGTGGTCAACAATCATGTTTCGGGATTACCACAAATATATACACTGAAACCATGCAAAAGCATGGCCGGGGCATCAGACAATCTTATGATCGATGGCGTATTTGATCAGCTCCAGGTTATTGTGAAAGCTCATTTTCTCGAATATCCTTGACCGGAAGGTACTGATGGTATTGGCGCTGAGACTGAGTTCCTTGGCGATCTCCGATATGGTTTTACCGCCGGCGAGCATTTTAAACACTTCAAATTCGCGTTCGGAGAGATGTTGCCGGCTTTTGGTGCCATTATTGGTTTCGAAAGCATCGGCAAGTACGTTCACCACTTCGGGTGTCAGGTATTTTTTTCCGGAAAGCACCTGGTTGACCGCGTTCACCAGTTCAAAGGTAGCGGCCCCTTTTGTGAGGTAACCCGAGGCGCCGGACTGCATCGCCCTTACAGCATACTGCTCGGGCGAATGCATGCTGAGCATGAGCACGGGTGTGGTGGGAGAATGCATCTTGATCTTTTTTACCACTTCCAGACCCGAGTCGCCGGGCGGCATCGATATATCCGAAATGATCACATCCCATTTTTCGGAAGTGGCCAGCCGCAACAGATCCTGTGAATTGGATACGTCTACTATTTCAGAAAAAGGATAGGCTTCGATGAGCAGCATTTTAATACCTTCCCGCACGATCGTATGATCGTCAGCAATCAGAATTCTCATAAATCAACAGGGTTTAACAGTTAAGGATCTGGAAATAAACGCGTATCCGCTCCCTTCTTAAGCAAATTTTAAGGTAAAGAAACTACATGCACCCGAGCTAAACCATAGTTACAAGCGCAAAAAACCGTAGTTAATACGGTTTTTTGCGTAGTTGATCATCTACAATTCGATTACTGCCCTGCGTTATACAAGCCGGTTGTCGACCGCAAAACGGATCAGCTGCATATTGTTCTGGAAATTGAGTTTGTCGAGTAAGCGCCCCCGGAAAGTATTGATGGTATTGATGCTCAGGATCAGCTCATGGGCGATCTCCGATACGGACTTACCCACTGCCAGCAGTTTGAACACCTCGAGCTCCCTGTCGGACAGGCTTTCGATAGATCGGTCCATCCCTTTTTTATCAAAGGCGCTGGCCAGTGCAATGGCCACATCATCGCTGATATAACGCTTGCCCGATTTTACCTGTTTGACGGCGTTCACCAGTTCAAGCGCAGCCGCACTCTTGGTAAGATAGCCGGCAGCGCCCGCACGCATGGCGCGGACCGCATACTGGTCGGGCGAATGCATGCTGAAAACGATCACGGGGGTTGAAGGACTGTACTCTTTGATCTTCTTAACGGCTTCAAGACCCGAATCGCCGGGGGGCATGGAGATATCGGTAATGATGACATCCCATTTTTCCTTGTAAACGAGTTTGAGCAGACTGGCGGAATCCACCACATCCACCACTTCGGCGCCCGGCAGGGCTTCCATCAGCAATAACTTAATGCCTTCTCTTACGATTGTGTGATCATCAGCGATTAGGATCTTCATAACGGGGGGATTTTTATCGGTGTTTACAATAACCTCGCGGCAAAGCAATGGCGTTTGATGTGCGCCTCGGGAGGCAGGTGGTACTGTAACTGGGGAATAAAGCTGCCCGGGACGGCAGGTGTAGCTGAGCCGATAAAAATGTTCCGTGTAGAACTTTTCTCATAAGTGTTGGATTTTGGATCAGATACAACCTCCCGTTCCGCTGTTGAAACCTGGTGTTATACCCCTGAAACAGTGACAGCTGAAGCAGATCGCCGGTGTATTGTCTGACAAATAAAAACGGCAAAATCCTGTTGCTGCTACAATGTTTCGGGGATAATGATACAATTTTTACACTAAAACGAAAAAAAAATTGAAATATTTTGATTGGCGCATATAAAAAAGGCCGTTCTCTCGAACGGCCCCGGGGGTATAAAGTAATCGGTATTATCCTTTGGCTTTGATCAGCTGTATCACCTGGCGTTGTGTGCCCTGTATGATCTCTGCGTAATAGGTTCCGCTGGTATAGTTGTGTCCTATCTGCAGCGTGCTGTTGGCACCGATCTGCGATTTTGCATCGACCACCCTGCCTGTTCCGTCCATCACACGCAGGTTCAGCGGCGCCTGGCTGGCACTGTTGAATTTCAGCGTGAAATAGGTAGTGCTCGGATTCGGCATCACCAGTACTTTCAATGTTTCCGGTTCCGCGGCGATGGTAACGGCTTCTTTTGTAACCATGGCGCCTTCTGTTGTTACCGAGCCCTGCGTGGTACCGGTTGAGGCAAAAGCCGCCGATGTGGTGCCGCATGGCGCCTGGTCGCAGCTGCCCAGCCTGTCGTCTTCATCACCCTTGCCACAGTTGCCATGCACCAGGTGCGCAGGAACCGCATTGATGGACACTTCTATGGTTACGGTCGGGTTCTTCTTGCTCGATGTTCTGTGGCAGATATACACTTTCTTACCGTTGCTGCCCGGTACGCGGATATCGGTTACACAGATGGTGATATAACTTGTTGCAGTGCATCCGTACTTATTGGTGGCTGTTACCACAAAAGTGTAGCTACCTGCCGCAGAAGGCGTAAACGTAGGCGCGGCGCTGCTGGTTGAATTCAGTTTGTTTACCGCACTGCCGCTCCATGCATAGCTGTAGGGAGCACCCGCAGAAGGCAGCTGGCCTACCTGCAGCTTAGTGCTTTGTGCGCCATAGCCGAGGTACAGGTTGGTAGAAGCCCCGCCGGTATAGGTACTGCTGGTTGGCACAGAAGACACGCTTACGCTAAAGGCAGGTACCACGGTAATGATCTGTACCGACGTACTGTAGTTACCCGCAGCATCGGTTGCTTTCCAGGTACGTGTGATCTGGCTGCCGTTTACCACATCGGTATAGGTGGTCGTAACGGCGCTGCAGGCATCGCTGGCAACAGGGCGACCCGTTACGGAAGGATCTGTTGAAGAACCGCAGGCGACGGTGATATCAGCCACATCGCTGATCGTGGGTTTGGCATCGTCTTTTACGATAACGGTCTGTTCCTGGATGGTGGTATTGCCGTTACCATCGTCGTATTTCCAGTGGATCACATACGTGCCCTGCGCTGTATAGGTAAGCGGATCGGTTGTGGTACCAACAATGGTTCCCTTACAGTTATCCGTGGCCTTCGGTGCATTTGCGGGCTCGGTGCTGTGTGTGCAGCTATAGTCGTCGTCGGAAGACCATCCGTAGTAATCGCCAAGATAAGATATGAGCATGCTTACGACGCTCCTGTACTGGTAAGCGTAGTCTGCACAATCGCAGGCTGTGCCCGCAGCCAGGCTTACCGAACACTGGCCGGTAATAACGGGCAGTGTGGCCACATTGGGTACAGGCGCTGTTCCGTCAGTCAGCGTTACGGTAAATGTTGTGGTGGCAGAACCGCAGGCATTTACAGCTTTTACCACCACGGTGGTAACGCCTGTATTAAACACCGCGCCGCTGCCTGTTCCGTTACCGCTGCCTGTGGTGGCACCGCTGAATGTATAGGTTATGGCTGACGCGGCAGGATCTGCCGTTATGTTTACCGGATAAGTTACAGGTGCATTGCAGCCTGTTGCACCGGCAGGTGTTTTTGCTGTTACATTATCTGCACTCAATACAGGTGCAATACAGGCCGGACTGACGGTAATCGTTACCGAAACCGTTGTGGTGCAGCCCTGCTGTGTGGTTACCGTATAATTGATCGCTGTGTTGCCTGCTGTGACGCCGGTTACCAGTCCGCTCGCATTTACCGTTGCGATATCGGCATTGTCGCTGCTCCACACACCGCCTGAAACCGTATTGGCCAACTGGGTGGTTGAACCCGCCCGCACAGCCGTGTTACCGGTTATCGCAGGAAGTACCACCGGTGTGGCAATGGTTACATTGGTTACGGCAGCAGGCGATATACAACCGTTCACCGTTGCGGTTACCTGGTAGGCACCGTTGGCAGTTACCGTGATAGATGCTGTTGTGGCGCCATTGCTCCAGGCCAGTTCGCCGGCAGCGGCTGTTGACAATACGGTGCTGCCGCAATTGCTGACAACGGTAACCATGGGTGCAGCCGGTACGGCTTTTGGCGCGGCCACCACCGATGCAGGGGCGCTTGTGCAGTTGTTGACCGACTGTGTCACTGTATAGGTACCCGCGTTCACTGTAATGGCAGCAGTGGCAGCGCCGGTGCTCCATACCAGGCCTGAACCTGCTGCGGTGAGCAGGGAACTGCCGCAGTTATCGCTCACCGCCACCGCCGGAGGGGCGGGGATGGCTTTCGGGGCAGCCACCGCAGAAGCGGCAGCACTGGTACAACCGTCAACGGTTTGTGTAACGGTAAAGGTGCCGGCATTCACTACGCTGATGGAACTGGCAGTGGCGCCGGTGCTCCATACCAGGTTGGTACCGGTGGCGGTCAGCACCGAACCTCCGCAATTATCTGCAACACTTACAACCGGTGCGGCCGGTACGGGTATCACCGTAATCACCTGGCTGCCGTAGGTGCTGTTGTTGCTTGCGTCTACGGCTTTCCAGGTACGTGTTACTGTATTGCCGTTTACAGACTCTGTCATGGTAACAACAGGAGCCGGATCAAAATTATCTGTGGCCGTTACGGTTGGCACCGATGGCAATACACCGCAGTTAGCGATGGTATTGGCCGGTACGCCGTTCAGTACGGGGCCGGTTATATCGTTGACCGTTACTTTCTGAATACCGGAAGCTGTATTTCCGGCAGCATCGGTTGCAGTCCAGACAATGCTGGTTACGCCCAGCGGGAATACCGCAGGGATGGTGCCATGTGTTACAACGGGCACACCACAGTTGTCTGTGGCGGTGGCCACACCCACATTGATGCCGGTGCCGGTATTGGCAACGATATCTGCAGGAAGCACGAGCACCGGAGCGGTGTTGTCTGCCACCGTTACAACAAACGTAGCGGCAGCGGTATTGCCGGTGACATCTTTTGCCGTTACCGTAACCGTTGTGTTTCCGATGGGGAACTGGGTGCCGGGGTTCTGGCTGTAGGTGATGGTTACCGGATCGCCGGAGTCATCGGTTGCCGTTGCGGTAAAATTCGCCACGGCAGCACAGGCCGTTGCACTCAGCGTAACCGGTGCGGGAACCGTGATTACGGGAGGCAGTACGTCAACCGGACGGGTAACCACCACATTCTGACCCTGGGTTGCGGTGTTGCCATGACCATCGTCGTATTTCCAGAGAATGGTATAGGTACCGGCGTTGGCATAGGTAAGCGGGCTCACTGTGGTTGCGGTGATGGTACCGGCGCAATCGTCGGTTGCCGTTGGGAATACGGTCACTGTTGCGGGTGATACCAGGTTAAGTGTGGGCAGTTGTGTCAGCACCGGCACCGGTGCAACACGGTCTTCCACCGTTACCGTTACACCTTCGGAAATGGTTACTTTACCGCTGTTGGTTACGCCGATGGCATACCTGCCCGATTGCGTGGCCGTATAGGAAATGGCGGTTGCGCCTTCTATCAGGGTATCGTTGCGGAACCACTGGTAAGCGCTACCGGTGTTGGGGTTGGTCAATGTTACAGAACCGGAAGGACAGAAACTGAGCGGTCCGCTGGCAGCAATCGGTGCAATATTGGTCACATTTACACGAACACTCTTGTTCACCACGCAGTTCACGAACGGAACGGTAACGGTATACGTGCCCGAAGAAGGCAGCTGCGCATTGTTTACGGAAACCGTCTGGCCGGTTGCGCTGAAATTATTTGGTCCGTTCCAGAAATATTGTGTTCCGCCGTTGCTGAACAGTTTGATCGTACTTCCAACGGCAAAATTGGCGCCGTTGGCCTGTGCGATAACAGGAGGCTCGCTATACAAAACGCAGGTACCGCTTCCCTTCTCGGTAGAATAGTAGGTAGCCCAGTTAGACGCCAGCCCCTGCAACGCAAAATTCTGCAGCAATCCGTGGTTTGCCTGGGCGGTGGCATCAACCAGTTGGGTGATGGAGCTATTGTCGGCATCGCCAAAGCCCTGGTTGAATTTATAGTAGGCCACGAGGTTGGACTGCTGTGCGGGGATCAGCTCACATTTCATGTTGTTGATGATCTCGCACTGGCTGAGCGCCCTGTTCCATATGCGGGCCTCATCTACATAACCGCGGTAGTATTCGGTGAATCCGGGTTGCTGACCCAGCACCAGGTCGTTGGTGTTCTGTGTGATGGTACCGTACACTTCTTTTGATGCGCTCAGTACGCCATCAAGATAGATACGCATATAATAACCATCATAGGTGGCGGCCACATGGTGCCACTGGTTCAGGCCGGGATAAGGGGCGGCCAGTATGTTCCACTGTCCGTTTACATGCAGGTAGAAGGTATAAGACGACCATGCATTGTCGGTTCTCGGGAAGATATAACCGTTGTTGGCGCTCAGGGATGATTTAGACATTACATCCTGAATAGCCCTTGTATTGTCAGTGGGATACAGCCAGGCTTCGAGCGAAAGCTGCGTATTCATGTTCAGTGAAGAAGCGTTGGGAACGGTTATCTGGTCGTTCACGCCATCGAAATGCAGGCTGTATGCCTTGAATGCCACCTGCAGCCTGGTATTGGCGGTGGTGGTACATCCGTTACCGGTAACGGCAACCGAGTACAGACCGCTCATAGCCGTGGTGCTGTTGCTGATCACGGGATTCTGCTCGATGGAAGTAAAACCGTTGGGGCCTGTCCAGCTCCAGGAAGTGCCGCCGGATACGGTTAACTGAATAGGCTGTCCCACTTCCACCACCGGGCCATTGCTGCCGATCGTTACGGCAGTTGCCTGGAAGGGTGTGCAGGTTGCATTGTTTACAGAACCGCCGCTGGTCCAGTTGGAGAGCAGGCTGTTGAGATCGAAATTAAACAGGGTTCCGTTGTTGGCATAACCGCTGGAGTCAACCAGTGTTGTCTGGCCGGTATTGTTGATATCCTGAAGTCCCTGGTTAAAACGGTAATACGCTGAGAGACCGGTCAGTCCGGCAAGACCATTGTTGGCGCCGTTCAGTTCACAGGTGATATTGTTCTGAAGTTCGCACTGAGAGAGTGCCCTGTTCCAGATACGCATTTCATCAAGCTTGCCTTTGTAATGCTGTACATAGCCGGGCTGGCCACCGAGTATCATGTCTGCACTGCTCCAGTTCACGTTGCCCGGAAGGTTTTCCGATTTAACAAGCAGGCCATTGATATAGATGCGGAGATCAAAGCCGTCGTAAGTTGTCGCAACATGCGTCCATTTGTTCAACCCGGGGAAAGGCACTGCGTATGATTGCCATACACCGTTCACGGTAAGCCATACGGCGCAGTTCATCCAGCCGTCGTCTGTGCGCGGGAAAATAAAACCTTTGTCGGGCGATACGGTTGCTTTTGACACCACCGACTGCATAGCCGGCGAAGCGCTGGTAGGAAACATCCAGGTTTCCAGCGTAAAGCTGTTGCTGTTCAGGCTGGCGCTGTTGGCTATCCTGATCTCGTCATCCACACCGTCAAACAAAAGCGCTTTGGCCCTGTCGGCCACGGCGATGGTTGTACTTGCCGAGGCGCTGCAGCCATTCCTGGTAACCGTAACCGTATAAATACCGGCAGAAGCCAGCGAAGCACTTGTTACCACTGCGTTCTGGGCGGTGGAAGTAAAACCGTTGGGACCCACCCATGCGTAGCTGTCGCCGCCCGATGCGGTAAGGTTGATGTTATCGCCAACCGCTACGGCGGCAGACAGACTGCCGGCTGTTGCCTGTACGGGAACATAGGCGCCGCACTGGCTGCCGGTGGTTACCGCGCCGGTGGTCCAGTTGGAGGTAAGACCTGTAAGCAGGAATCCGTTGAGTGTACCGTTGTTGCCGTTCGGACTGGCATCGTACGCCGTTGTCTCGAGTGCATTGGCAACACCGACCTGGCCCTGGTTGAATTTATAATAGGCGGCCAGACCTGTTTCGGATCCGGACAGTTCACAATCCTTGCTGTTGCTGATCTCACAGGCTGACAGCGCGCGGTTCCAGATACGCACCTCATCTAAAGAACCGGTGAAATATTCGTTGGTATAACCCGTCTGGTTGCCCAGTGTAACCGGGTTGGTGTTTACTTTGATGTTTCCGGATGCCGCCAGCGAACCTGCCAGCACGCCATCGATGAATATGCGCATATAGAAGCCATCATAGGTAGCCGCCAGGTGGTGCCACTGATTGGCTTTGTCGGTTCCGTAATTTACTTCCAGTATTTTCCACTCGGTGTTTACATACAGCATGAAACGAAGGTGTCTCCAGCCGTCGTCGGTTCTTGGAAAGATATAACCGTTGTTGGTAGAGTAAGAAGATTTGGAGATCACATCCTGCTTGCCCGAGGTAACAGAAAATTTAACCCATGCTTCCAGTGTGATATTGCTGCTGATGTTCAGTGAACCATTGTCGGGAATGATCACCGAGTTCCTCACGCCCGGTGCAGACGACTGGTAAAGAAAATGCAATCCGGATCCGGCTGTCTGGGCAGATGCCTGCGAAGCGAGTACGATGATACCCAGCACTGCAAATAATTTAAGCACAGAAAACGATGAGGCGGATTTCGTTTTGGTGTAAAATTTCAGATCCATGTCGAACGTAAAATTTGAATCAATGGTAAAAGCCGTTATTGGATGTACGGATGTTTTTTCAAAGGATATTTACGCGACAGATCAACCACTTCCCCTACAGGCATCGGTATGCTATGTAGATATTATACTACAAATGTAGCAAAAACCCCTGTGTCTCAAAATTTTTTTTAACATTTTTTAGGGATACCCAAATCTTTAATGTGTTTCTAAGATGGCTCTAATTCCCAAGGGATAAATTGATTTCTATTTAATTGAAAATAAATATATTATACTATACAAAATAATACAGTTCGTTAATGTAAATATGTGTTTAAACGTTAAATAACGGGTGAAATAGCCCGGTGAATTAGCGGTAAAGAACCAAGACTATCACTACAAGGCTTGTAGTTGAACCACCTGTGTGGCAATAAAATGTAGCCGGGATCGTTGCAATTTCGTGGCGGCGGGTGCGGAATCAATACGGGTAAGAAATAAGAAAGGATCGCGGCTATGCGATCCTTGGTTGGGAGGTCCCGACCAGATTCGAACTGGTGTGGAAGCTTTTGCAGAGCTCTGCCTAACCCCTCGGCCACAGGACCTTTCCGAAAGGACCGCGAAAATAAAGCAAACAGCCGAATTTTAAAATTCTAAATCCGAAAACACGAGATTTGCTGCCAATACAATTATATGGACAGAATTGCAGAAAGTGAACTCATCATCAATGCGCGCGGCGCGGTGTACCATCTTGACCTGAGACCCGAAGAACTGGCTTCCACCATCATCACCGTAGGCGATCCCGACCGCGTGAAAGAAGTCAGCAAACATTTCGATTCGGCGGAGATCACCCGCAGTCACCGCGAGTTCGTTTCCCATACAGGGTATATCGGCGCAAAGCGCCTCACCGTTGTATCAACCGGTATCGGAACAGACAATATAGACATCGTGCTGAACGAACTGGATGCGCTGGCCAATATCGATTTTGCCTCGCGCACCATCAAACCCCGGCCAACGCATCTGACCATTATCCGCATCGGCACATCCGGATCGCTGCAGGCCGATGTGCCGGTTGACAGTTATGTGGCGAGTACGCACGGGCTGGGCATCGACAACCTGCTGAATTTTTACCGCGTGCAGAACAACGACGAAGAAGCGGAGATACTTCACGCATTTAACAGGCACACCCGGATAAATGCCGGACTGGCTGCACCCTATATTGCTTCTGCCGGCGCTTCTGTGCAGAAATATTTTGTGGAGGGGTTTCATCATGGTATTACGGTTACCTGTCCGGGATTCTACGGTCCGCAGGGCCGGGTATTGCGCCTGCCGCTGGTGTATCCTGAATTCATCGACCAGCTTACCAGTTTCCGCTACGGCAGTTACCGCATCACCAATTTTGAAATGGAAACCAGCGGTATATATGGTCTGGGTAAATTACTGGCACACCATTGCCTCAGTCTCAGCGCCATCGTGGCCAACCGCATTCACCGGAATTTCAGTAAAGACGGTACCAAAGCGGTGGAAGACCTGATCGTCAAAAGCCTGGGCATTATCGCCGGTATCAAATAATTTCAGAAATTCGCTTCAAACAGCTTTGCGCATCAACCACGCGGGTGAGCAGGGAAACGGGTAATACACATGACAATCACTTTCTACAAATACCAGGGCACCGGCAACGATTTTGTGATCATCGATAACCGCAAGGGAGATATCGAACTCACCGTTAACCAGGTTAAACACCTCTGCGACCGCCGTTTCGGCATCGGCGCAGACGGACTGATGCTGCTGCAGACCCTGCCGGGTTATGATTTCGAGATGGTTTACTACAATGCCGACGGGCGCGAAAGCAGTATGTGCGGCAACGGCGGGAGATGCCTGACGAAATTTGCCTACGATATGGGCATGCACCAGGACAAATTCCGTTTCCTGGCCGTGGACGGAGAACACGAGGCAGCGATGGCCGATCACGGTTGGATCAACCTGAAAATGAAAAACGTGCACACCATCGAAAACCGCCATGGAGATGCCGTGCTCGATACGGGATCGCCGCACTATGTAAAATCCGTACCGGATGTAATGGGGCTGGATGTTTTTGAGGAAGGCAGGGGCATCCGTTACAGCAAAGACTACCAGGAAGCAGGCATCAACGTGAATTTTGTGGAGAACCACGGAGACCGTATCATCGTACGCACCTATGAACGCGGTGTGGAAGACGAAACCTTCAGCTGCGGCACGGGGGTAACGGCAGCGGCGCTGGTATTTGCGCATAACGACAACGGTTTTAACCGCGTGGAGGTGAAGACAAAGGGCGGGAACCTGGCCGTTGAATTTGACAAGACCGGCGAACAGCGCTTCGAGAACATCTGGTTATGCGGACCGGCCACTTTTGTGTATAAAGGAATCATCAACATATAAGTACGGTTTACGAAGCAGGCAGTACGGTCGCATTTCTGACCTGTACTCGGTGGTTCGTACACTTCCTAAACCTTTTCCATGATCCAGTACTTCAGGAATATAGAAGGACAAACAATAGAGATAGACAGGCCCGACAGCGGCGTTTGGGTAAACCTGGTGCCGCCTTTCAGGGAAGAGGAATTCATTGAACTGGGCAAACAACTGGATATACCGATCGAATTTCTCCGCGACTCGCTGGATATTGACGAGCGGCCGCGTTATGAGACCGAAGACAATGTGAAGTTCGTGGTCATCAAAACCCCCACCGAGAACAATTCTTTCAACGACAGCGACGCGTATTATATCACCATCCCCATCTGTATCATCCTTACGCATACCCAGATCGTTACCGTTAACTCTTTTGATAACGGCGCCATCAAGAAATTCCTGAATTCCTTTCAGAAACGTCATCCCGATAAAAAGAATATGATGATCCTGAAGGTATTTGAGAAAGTGGTGCAGAATTTCATGGAATTCCTGAAAGAGATCAATCACCGCCGCAACCAGTACGAAACCAGCCTGTACAGCAGCAACAGCAACGAAGACCTGCTGCACCTGATGCGCATACAGAAAAGCCTGGTATATTTTGTAACGGCGCTGCGCAGCAACGAAATGCTGATGATGAAGCTGGAGAGAACCAATTTTCTCGGACTGAACGAGGAGGAAAGGGAATTTCTGCAGGACCTGATCGTTGATACCAGCCAGGCGCTTGAAATGGCAAATATCTATACCAATATCCTCAGCAGCACCATGGACGCGTTTGCCAGCATCATCAGCAATAACCTGAACAACGTGATGAAAAGGCTGACCTCCATTACGCTGATACTTTCCTTACCTATCCTTGTCACCAGTATCTACGGCATGAACGTAGACATCCCCTTCCAGCGCTCTAACCATGCGTTTTACATACCGGTGATCCTTTCAATCGGACTTTCGCTTTTCATCAGCTGGTATTTCATGAAGAAAAAATGGTTCTGATATGGCTTTGTTCAATGTAAGGGTATACGGTTTACTGTTCGACGAACAAAAAAGATTACTGGTGAGTGATGAATTCATCCGGGGCGAATACTTCACCAAACTGCCCGGCGGCGGACTTGAATTCGGGGAAGGCACAAGGGATTGCCTGAAAAGAGAATTCATGGAAGAGACCGGGCTGGAAGTGGAAATCGGCGACCATCTCTATACCACCGATTTTTTCCAGATATCCGCGTTCAACAGAAAAGACCAGATCATATCCATTTACTACCATGTTCGAGCGGTCTCCCCGCTCGCGCTCGAAACCAAAACGGCCTTATTCGATTTTGCGCCGCACCAGGTAGCCGACCCCGGCGGCGAAAGCGAAGTGTTCAGGTGGGTTCCCTGGAGTGAACTCTCGGAAGCCTCGATGACCCTGCCTATAGATAAGGTGGTGATTGGGTTGGTGAAGGGGGGAATTGAATGTTAAATGGGTGCATGGTTACATTGTTAAATGGCTGTATTGTTAGCTGGCTGTATGACCGGGGTGATAACAACCCCTTCAACAATGTAACCATGCACCCATTCAACCATATCCCCCCACTACTCCCTATCCAACCCCATCGCCGCTCTCTTCATTTTTGTGGCGGTTTCTTTACCAAGGTAGCGTTCAATCCGTTTTTCAATAAAATAGATCAGCGGCGTAAGAATAATGGCCATGGAGAATTTGTAACAGTAGTTTACCAGGCAGATGGCCAGCACCAGCTGCCAGCTCCAGCCGTTGCCGATCTTGAATGCGATAAACAAAACGATAAAACTGTCTACCAGCTGCGATACCAGCGTGGAGCCGGTTGCGCGTAACCAGATCCATTTTTCTCCGGTTGCTTTTTTGATCCGGTGAAACACCGTAACATCTATGATCTGGCTTACCAGGAATGCCGTCAGGCTGCCGAAAATGATCCACATGCCCTGGCCAAAAATACCGCTGAATGCATATTGCATATTGGGTACTCCCTGCTCCGCTTTGGAGCCGATCCAGAAATCCGCAGGCGGTATCTGCATGGCTGCATAGAACATGATAAAAGCATAAGAGATCAGCACCACCGCGGTATAGCTGATCCGCCGCACCGCTTTCGGACCGTAATATTCGTTGACGATATCGGTGATGATAAACTCCAGCGGCCATAACAGCACGCCGCAGGTCAGGTTAAAGGACAGGCCCGACTGTCCGAACAACCTGATATCCGCCGGTTTCCAGCCAAAAAATTTCTCGAGCGAGAATATCTTGCCGCCGATACATTCGGCGATCAGCGCGTTGGCTACGAAAAAAGCGGAGATACCAAGGAAGAGCTTGGTGGACTTACTTTTCAGGATATCGTGTATCATTTAAACAAGTATGAGATGAACGAGTATTTGCGCAGCAAAAAAAAGTATGTTAACCGTTACCAGCCAGGGCCTCACACCCAGGGGTAATTTGCGCAACGCCCTTGTCAGGTACAATATGCAGACAAAAAGATTCAGTAAAGGCGCTACCGGAAACCAGCCCAGCACAATGATGACCCCGCTGATGGCGTCGTTCTGTATAAAGTCGCGTGTATGCTGTATCAGCAGGCATACCACAAACAGCAGGTTACAGATAAAAGCAAAACGGGAAAGAAAGGCAGTCAGGCGCATGAGAAGGAAAAGTCAAAATTCAAAAGTCAAATTCAAATGACGTATAACGTACAACTTAGGACTTTTTTCGGATTTTGTCTTTTGAATTTTGCCTTTTCCTTAGGTTTGTCAGGCTTAAAACATACTAATGAAGACATTTCAGTGGAAATCCCTGGTTCCCCATCTTATTGCCATCGCTGTTTTCCTGGTGGTGGCGCTGGTCTATTGCAAACCCACCCTCGAAGGCAAGGTATTGCAGCAGCATGATGTGACGCAATGGAAGGGCATGGCCCAGAATTCGTTTGTGTACAAAGAGAAACATGGGTATTTCCCCCTCTGGTCAAACGGTATGTTCAGCGGTATGCCTGCATTCCAGATCACCAGCGTGGGCACCAACCCGGTCTCTATCGTATATGCCAATAATATCCTTACACTGAACCTCCCCAAACCGGTGAGTTTCTTTTTCCTGGCCTGCGTGTGTTTTTATTTCCTGAGCCAGGTGCTGAAAGTAAACCCGTATGTAGGGCTGTTCGGTGCGCTGGCCTATGCCTATACCACCTATAATCCGATCATTGTTTCGGTGGGACACGATACCAAAATGATGGCGATCGCCTACCTGCCTGCGTTTGTGGCATCGCTGCTGATGCTCTATAACAAGAAATACCGCTGGGGAACGGCGCTTACGGCCCTGTTCACCGGTTTGCTGATATCGGTCAACCACCTGCAGATCACTTATTACGGTATGCTGATCGCGCTGGTCATCAGTATCAGTTTCGGGATCGACTGGCTGAAGAAAAAAGAATACAAACGACTGGCCACTTCTGTCGGACTGGTGATCGTTGCCGCTTTGCTGGGGGTGATGGTGAACGCCGTTTCGCTGCTCACCACCTATGAATATTCCAAACGCACCATACGCGGCGGCAGTGAACTGGCCGATGCAAAAAGCGCCACCACCAAAACCGGTCTTACCAAAGACTATGCGATGAGCTACAGCATGTACAAGACCGAACCGCTGGTGATGATGTTCCCCCGCCTGTACGGTGGCAGCTCGGGTAACCTGGAAGTGGCAGAAACCAAATCCAAAGCGATCGAATCACTGCAGCAGATGCCGCAGCAACTGGGACAGGTGGTACAGGGCGCGCTGCAGTTTTACTGGGGAGGGATCTATGAGAACGGAGGTACATCGGGACCACCCTATATCGGCGCCATCGTTTGTTTACTGGCTTTGATCGGTTTTGTGATACTCGACGGCAAACACAAATGGTGGATACTCACCGCCTGTATCCTTGCCATTTTAATGAGCTGGGGCAAATATTTTGAAGGGTTCAACAGCCTCCTGCTTTCCACCCTTCCCATGTACAATAAGTTCAGGGCGCCCAGTATGATCATCGTGATCCCCACACTCCTGCTGAGCATGATGGCCATACTGACGCTGAACAGGATCATCAGTGACCCCGACAGGGAACAGCTTTTCCTGAAATACAAAAAAGGACTGATCGCCGTGGCAGCCGTATTTGCATTGGCACTACTGGTTTATTTCATGAGCGATTTTACCGGTCTCAGCGACAAACAATTCAATGACCAGTTCGGTCCGCAGATTGCTTCTATTCCCGATCAGCAGCAGAAAGCAGCTATCCAGGAATCCACCAAATCTTTTTTCAGCGCACTGCGCGAAGACCGGAAGGATCTGTTCATGGGTTCCGTACTGCGTACATTGCTGTTTGTGGTGATCGCGGCGGCGGCACTGTTCCTGTATCTTAAACGCAAGATCAGCGCGCTTGTGCTTACTGTTGTGCTGGGCATATTCTCATTTGTCGACCTGATCGTGATCGATACTTTTTACCTGAATGAAAAACATTACCAGGATGCT
This sequence comes from Sediminibacterium soli, assembly GCF_009939225.1. Lineage (GTDB taxonomy): Bacteria > Bacteroidota > Bacteroidia > Chitinophagales > Chitinophagaceae > Sediminibacterium > Sediminibacterium soli. The sequence continues at coordinate 207,497 of NZ_JAACJR010000008.1, forward strand.
GCCGAATACGATAACAGTTTCAAGCCCTCAGCCGTTGACGAACAGATACTGAAAGACACCGGCTATTACCGCATATTTGACTTCAGGTATGGTGCAGGCAATGCATTCAACGGCGGGGCATCCCCCTCCTATTTTCATAAATCGATCGGCGGTTACCATCCTGCCAAACTCAGTATCTACCAGGACCTGATTGAAAAACAGCTTTACAATTTTCCTAACTGCCTGCCCGTGATCGATATGCTGAACACCAAATACATTATCGCGGCGCAGAATGGCCAGGAGATAGCACAGGTAAACCCCAATGCACTGGGTGCGGCCTGGTTTGTAAAGAATATCACTTATAAAAAGACCAGTGCCGAGATCATGGATGCACTGACCGGTTTCAATCCAAGGGATACCGCATTGGTGGAAGAGTCTGCACGCGCGCAGAACCTGGCTGCGACGCCCGCTACAGACAGTTCGGCTTTTATCAAACTGGTGTATAACGACAATGATATCATCGAGTACCAGTCGTCATCCAAAGCCGCCGAATTTGCCGTATTCAGCGAAGTGTATTACGATGCAGGCTGGGTGGCCACTATCGATGGCAAAGAGACGCCGATCATCCGCACCAACTATGTGCTTCGCGGTCTGCAGGTGCCGGCAGGCAACCACAGGATTGTTTTTGCATTCAAACCCGCCTCTTTTTATCGCGGCAATACCGCTGCCATCGGCGCTTCGGCGATTATCTGGCTGATGCTGATCGGTGCGGCTGTTGCCAGCCTGCGTAAACCGAAAGAGACCGCCTGATGGAAAGCCCGGTAATACTGGGATTGGTATCGTATAAAGTCTTTCCGGCGCAGATGGGAGGACAAAAACACATCGTTGACTTTTACAGGGCGCTCGCCAAACAGACCCGCCTGGTGGTGGCTGCCGCGAGAGAAAATACCGGCACCGGGAACGAACTGTTCCCGGTGTTCCCTTTTTTATACAATCACTGGAAAGGCATGCTGAACATTTTTTACCTGTTCCGGCTGCGCAGGCTGATCAGAACGCATACAGTGGACCTTATCCTGGTGGAGCATTCCTATTTCGGCTTTCTGGCCATCCTGCTTCGCAAACTAACGGGCAAACCATATGCGATCCGCTCGCAGAACATAGAAGCCCACCGCTTTCGCGACCTGCGCAGGCCATGGTGGCGACTGTACGAACGTTACGAGCGGTGGGTGCACAAAAAAGCCGATCACAATTTTTTTATTACGGCAGAAGACAGTGACTGGGCGATTGGGCACTGGGGGCTGACGCCCGAGAAATGTTCCGTCAGCACCTATGGCACCGATATTGCCGCAGTGCTGCCGGGCCAGCGGGCGGCGGCAAAACAGGAACTGCTTCGCCGCCATGCATTGCCGCCTCATACCCGTATCTTCCTGTTCAACGGCACGCTTGACTACCTGCCCAATACGGATGCACTGCGTGTGATACTGACAGAGCTATTACCCCTGCTGAGACCAAAAAATCACTCTTTCCGTATCATCATATGCGGCAGCGGACTTGATACACAATGGAAAAAAGAGCTGGATGCCTGTCCCGAAGTTGTTTATGCCGGTTTTGTTGCCGATATCCGCCCTTATTTTCTCGGGGCCGACTGTCTGATCAACCCCATTACGCTGGGCGGCGGCATCCGCACAAAAATGATCGAGGCCCTGGCGCATCACCAGACCGTGATCTCTACCAGGAGCAGCGCGCATGGCGTGGCCGCCGGTACGGCCGGCAACAAACTGATCGTGGTGCCCGACTACGACTGGAAAGCATTTGCCGGCGCCATGCTGGCCCCCGAACTGCCTGCATCGGAGCCGGTACCGGCCGGGTTTTATACCGCCCATACCTGGAGCAACATTGTACGCCAGGCGCTGTTATCTTTGCAGGCCTTATGAATGGTACCCTTAAGATATCCGTGGTGATCTGTACCTACAACCGGGCTGCCTATATACAGGAAGCCATGGAGAGCCTGTATACGCAGACCCTGTCCCGCGATGCGTACGAGGTGATCGTTGTCAATAACAATTCCACGGACAATACCGAACTGATTTGCCGCGCCTTTATCGGATCTCATAACGATGCCCGTTTTTATTATTTCAACGAGCCGCAGCAGGGCGCTTCTTTTGCAAGGAATACCGGCGCAGGGCATGTGCAATCCCCGCTGCTGTGTTTTATGGACGACGACGCGGTGGCCGAGCAGGACTACCTGGAAAGGATCGTTCGTTTTTTTGAAACCCATCCGGGTGCAGGCGGACTGGGCGGCCGTATCATACCCCGGTACCTGCCTGCCGAGCCCAAGTGGATGAGCCATTATGTATCGTCGCTGGTAGGCCATTTTCATTACAGCGAAGAAGTAACGCCCTTCAAACCCGGCAAATACCCGCTGGAATCGAATATGATCATCCGGAAAGCGGATTTTGATGCGATCGGCGGATTCAACTCTGCCCTGCCGGGTGTTATGGGTACGCTGCGTATCGGCGGCGAAGGAAAGGATTTCTTTCTTCGCCTGCAGGCATTGGGCCGGACCATTTATTACGACCCCGCCATACGCGTTCACCATGTGGTGGAGACGGCCAAACTCACAAAAGAGTACCTGTACCGCGTTGCCAGCGGCATCGGCCGCGGCGAGCGCGTTCGCATGCTGCAGAAAGGACAGGCCAGTTACTATAAAAAAATAGCCGAATATTTTTTCAAACTGGGCGCTTCGGCAGTGCTTGGAATAAAATATACCTTGCAGGGGACACCTGCAAAAGCCGGACCCGTGATCAGGTTCCGGATAGATGCATTAAAAGGACTATTCAACCATTGATGAACGCATGAGCATACAACTGACACTGGAAAGAAAGATCAAGGGAACCCTCAGCAGGTGGTTCGGGCTGAAATTCAAAACACCGTCCGAAACCTCCAAAGTGCGGAAATGGGTATTGCCTTTTTGCATCGGAAAAGGCTGCGATATCGGCTTTGGCGGAGACAAAGTGGTGAAATCCAACTGCGACGGCATCGATTTCCCGCAGCCTTACACCTATACGGGCAAGGACAAAGTGGATATCGGCTGCGATGTGATCAACAACGAGATCCCCGTTCCAGACAATACCTATGACTATGTGTATACAAGTCACCTGATCGAAGATTTTGCCGATACAAAGGATGCGCTCCGCAAGTTTATCCGCATCCTGAAAAACGGCGGTAACCTGATCCTGGTCTTCCCCGACCAGCCGGTATACGAAGTGTACTGCCGAAAACTTGGCATACCGATGAACCCCTATCATGTACATGCCGATATGGGTTACGATTATATGCTCAGACAACTGAACGGGCTGCCTGTTGCCTATGATATCCTTTTCCGCAGTAACTGCGAAGTGGATTATAATGTGGTGATGGTGCTCAAAATAAACAAGCAGTCCGCATGAGCCTGTGGCGAAAAATACTCACCGGCTGGAAAGCGGAATACAACCTGCGCCATAAGCATGGGCAGTTCCTGAAAGGATTGTCGCTTGCACCGGATGCGCTTACACCGCAGCATCCGCTGGGCAGCTCGGAGATCAGCTTCCTGCACAACGGACATGCAGGCGATATCATCTATTCCATTCCCGCCATGTATGCCCTGGCCGGCGGAAGAAAAATCCGTCTCTACCTGCATTTACACCAGCCTGCACAGGATTTCACGCCCTCGATGAAGCATCCGAACGGCAAACTGATGCTGAACGAAAAAAGCGTGGAACTGCTGGCACCCTTGTTGCTGGCACAGGCCGGTTTTATCGGCTGCGAAGCCTGGCAGGGGCAGCCCATTCATTACGATCTTACCATGTACCGCCGGTTTCCGTTCGATTACCGTATGGGCAGTATCGCCAGGTGGTATTTTCTGACATTCGGCGTCAGTTCCGACCTCGGCAAACCCTGGCTGTCTGTTACACCTGACCCTTCTTTTGCAAAAGCGATCGTGATCGCCAGGAGCAGCCGTTACCATGCACCCGGTGTCGATTACCGTTTTTTACAGCAATACCCGGAACTGTTTTTCATAGGCGTGCCCGAGGAATATGCGGAAATGAAAAAACAATTGCCATCTTTACAATACCGCCCGGTAAAAGACTTTGCGGAAATGGCGGCGGTGATAGCGGGCAGTAAATTATTCATCGGCAACCAGTCTTTTCCTTTTTCACTGGCGGAAGCGCTGAAAACAAAAAGAGCGCTGGAAGTATACCACCAGGTTCCCAATGTGATCGTGGAAGGTGCCAACGGTTATGATTTCTGTTACCAGCCGCAATTTGAAAAGATCGTAAAAGATCTGGCGGGCTAAAAACAAAATGCAAGCAGCATGCGCAAACTGATCAGGCAGTTACTGAATAAAGCGGGATACGATATCATCAAGGTCAATACCTTCAGCGAACGCATGGCGCATAAGATCCGCAAGGTGAAAGTGGGTAATTACCTGCTCGATATGCCCGGCAATACACCGCAGATCAATACCTATAGATACGATCCCGCGGCGAACAGCCAGCTGGGAAGATTGTCCGCATGTATCGCCGAAAAATATCCCTCTCTTACCGTGATCGATATCGGCGCCAATGTGGGCGATACGATCGCTATCGTAAAAACCGCCGCCGAGTTACCCGTAATAGGTATTGAAGGAGATGAATTCGCCTACCGGTTTCTCGAACGCAACCTGCCGCTGTTCAAAGAGGTTACCCTGATAAAAGAATTCCTCGGAGAAAAAGAAGAGACCGTTCAGGCTTCGCTTGAAAAAACCGGATGGAACACCACCATCGTTCCTTCGGCCGAAAAAGGGCAGGCCATCAAACTCAGAACGCTGGACCAGGTATTGCAACAGCAGCAGCTGGCAGACCGAACCCTGAAACTGCTGAAAATAGATACCGAAGGATTTGATACGATCATACTGCGCGGCGCGCAGGAATTACTGCAGCGCCGGCAACCGGTGATCTATTTTGAATACAACCGCTCCAATATGGACGCGATCGGCGAACTGGGGTTGCCCACCCTGTTCTCACTCGAACAATACGGCTACCACAGCATCACTTTCTTTGATAACAAGGGACGTTACCTGCTGACTGCCCCCCTGAACCAGCACGAACTGATCAGGCAGCTGCACGAGTACGCAGCGGAAGGCGAAAGCGGTATCGCCTATTACGATATCTGCCTGTTTCACCATACCGATCAGGACCTGGCCGACAGGTTTATTGCACAGGAGAAAGCTTTATAAACAGCATTATGCGGGTGATCAAACTTTTTTATACCATCCTGAAAGACAAGCTGCGTAAAAAAAACGCGGTACAGCGCGTGCTGGCCCGTATTCACTGGCAGGAGTTCAGGGGACTGCGTTTCAAGGCGGGACTATGGGGTTCCGGTCCTTTGTATACGGCGTACCATCCCGATTCCTATTATGTCTTCCGGGCGCATCCTGAATTTAAGGAACTGTTCCGCCGTTTTTCTGCCAGCAATGCCTGGAACAATGGCGGCGATACGGCAAGGGCATGGTCCTTTATCCTTAACATCAAACAGGTGCTGGGCGATGGTGTTCCGGGCGATTTTGCCGAGCTCGGCGTATGGCGCGGCAATACATCGGCCATTCTCGCAAGGTTTGCCGCGGCAACGGAAAGAAAAGTTTTTTTGTTCGACACATTCGAAGGATTTACCCCGGAAGACCTTACCGGTATTGACGCAACCAAGGATACGGATTTCAACAATACCTCGATCGAACTTGTAAAACAGGTGATTGGTGGCGATATCCGCAGCTGCGTTTTTGTAAAGGGATTCTTTCCCGACACGATAAGGGAAGAGCACCGGTCCAGACAGTATGCCGTGGTAAGCCTGGATTGCGACCTGTATGCGCCAACAAAAGCAGGACTGGCTTTTTTTTACGAACGCATGCCCAAAGGCGGTATCTTCTTACTGCACGATTATTCGAGCATGCACTGGGATGGATCTAAAAAAGCCATCGATGAGTTTTGTCGCGAACACAATGAATATATTGTGCTGATGCCGGATAAATGCGGCAGTGCATTTTTCAGAAAATCAAAATAAATGCCGTGCTTGGTTCAAACAGGCTAAAGGATATCGTATATGGATGGGTATCGTTCCTTGCCGCAACCGGACCGCGGCAAAAACCCAGGCAGCCAAAACTGCTGATCGTTCGCCTTGACGAGATCGGCGATTTTATGCTTTGGCATAAATTCCTGGAAGAAACCATCGCTGCCTTCCCGGGGTATACGGTCCATTTTCTGGGCAACAAAAGCTGGAAACTATTATTCGAAACACTGCATGCAGACGCTGTAAACAAGGCTGTCTGGATGGATAAGATACGTTTCAAAAAAGACCTGCGTTACCGCGGCGGTCTGATCAGCCAGGTATACCGGGAGGGCTATTCGGCTGTTGTCAACCCCACTTTCTCGAGAGACAGGCGTTACGATGACTGTATCGTTCAGGCAGCCAGGGCAACACAAACCTGGGGCATGGTGGCCAACCGAGAAGCCATGCGGCCGTATGAACATGGATACGACAGAAACCTGTATACACATCTATTCGATCATCCAGAAAAACCTGTTTTTGAATTTTACCGTAACCAGTTGTTTGCCGCTTTTGTGGCAAAACGAAATGTTGCGGTAACGGATACCCGTATCGATACAGGCCTGCTGCCCGTTTTTCAGCAGCAGCTGCCACCGGAATATTTTATCGTTTTCCCCGGCTCAAGAAGCGCTGCGCGGATATGGCCTGCAGCGGGATTTGTACAGCTGGCCGGTTACCTGTACGAACGCTTCGGATGGAAGGCATTGGTTTGCGGCACCGCTGCGGACAAACCCTATACGGATCAATTTCTGCAGCAATACCGGTATCCCAGCCTTGACCTCACAGGCGCCACCACACTTACCGATATGCTGGTTTTGTTCCGAAAGGCGCAATGCCTGCTTTCGGTGGATACAGGGTCTGTGCATATGGCGGCAGCGGCAGGCTGCCGGGTGTTTGGCATATTCAACGGCTCACAGTACGGACGTTTTGCGCCCTATCCAAAAGAACTGGCCGGTAATTTTCATGCGATCTATCCCGAAGAGATCAAAGTCGATCTGCAGGACCCGCATATTGTTCGGGAGCGATATGAATTTGTGATCGACCAACCCTATGCATCGGTAAGCGGCGAACAGGCTTTGCAGGAGCTGAAAAAAATGCTGGACTGATTCACCAGTTTTCCATTCCCGCTTTCTTCTTGAGATGGAACAGCCATTTACCAAAAGCGGTCTGCAACAGGTAATGCAGCAGTTTGAGCCTGAGTTGCCATATCTCCAACAGTAACGAAGGGCCAAAATGCATGGTGTACACCCGTTTGTTCTCTTTCAGTGATGGCAGGTACTGCGCGGAGCTGATGCCCGTATCATCGAACTGAACGATCAGCTTATCGAGGTAAGCATACGGTTCATCGGCAATACGGCACATCATATCATAGTCCATCGCAATCCGGTAGGCTCCGTTAAACCCTCCCACCCGCTCGTAAACCGCTTTTTTTACAAACCAGGTAGGATGCGATACACTGCGCATACCCCGGTACAATTTCGATCTGTCAAACGGTTTGCCCACCACAACAGGTTTACCCGCCCTGGTAATGGCGATATTACCGCTGATCCACTGCGCATGCGGGTGTTGCAAAAGAAAAGCCGTTACCGCTTCCAGTACATCGGCAGAGGCGTAACAGTCGCCGGAGTTGAGCAAATGCAGAACAGGCTGAGCCGCATGGCGGATGCCTTTGTTAAAGGCATCGGCTATTCCCTTATCGCGCTCATTGATCCATTTACGGTAAGCAGGCTGTGGTGTGGCGGCAAGCCAGCCGGCGATCTCATCGCTGGTGGACCCGTTGATGATCCAGTGCGCTTCCGGCTTAACAGATTGGCTGTCCACCGACGCACAGGTACGCTGCAGGTCTGCGAGGTTGTTAAAGCTAATCGTGATGACGGCTATATCGCTCATGAAATAAAAATACTGGCTTTTTGCCGGCTGACCGGTAAACAAACGGAGGCTATTACCCATTCAACCTGACCCAATCCAGGAACCGCGCCAATCCCTCCCGTTTTTGATCGGTCAGCTCGTAGCTGATGTTTTGGGTGTAATAGTGCAGCAGATCATAAACGGGGTATGGATGGGCCGCCACCACCTCCGGTATATGCGCCAACCCATACGCGTTTACAGCCGAAAAATCTTTTTCAAAAGAAACAGGCAGGCGCTTGTTGGCCACCCAGGCGGCAAATACGAATGGCAGACCGGTGTGTGCTTTCCAGGCAGCACCCAGATCGTACATACAGGGAGAAAGGGAACGCTGCTCCAAAGCCCTGTCGCCGATCACCACACCAGCGGTTGTTCCGTTGATCCTCGACCGGAAATCTTCTGATGCATGTTCAATGATCACTTCTTTTTTCCAATATTCCTTCAGCAGCAAGCGGGCCAGCCTTACCGAAGTGCGGCTCTGGTAATCGAGCAGCACGGTCCGGATCTCCTCCATCGGCACTTCGCTGAAAATACCCACCGAAGCCACTTCTCCCTCGGTGCCGATGCAATAATTGGTGATGATATGCGGATCGGCCAGCTTCGGGATGATGGCTACGGGCACCAGTCCCACATCTATCTGGTCGTCCAGCAGCATCTGTGCCACCCTTGCAGGATAGTCTTCCCTGATCTCTATATGATCCCCCAACACGGTCCTGTTCAGTCCATACAGCAGCGGCTTTGTGTTTAAATAACTCACCGCGCCAACGCGTATCTTGTCCAATTCGGCTAATTTTGTGCAAAGGAAGTAAAACCTGACCAGTAATTGCCCAGGAATTCGGTGACAAAACAACCGGTTTACCGCAGATGGGCCAGTTATTCGGTATTCATTGTTCATTACTAATTGTCAATCTCCCGTGGAGTTAACCAATCTTACCGCTATTTCCCCTGTTGACGGCCGTTACCGCAAACAGGTGCATCATCTCGATGAATTTTTTTCCGAATATGCCCTGATCAAATACCGGGTGCTGATTGAGGTGGAATATTTCTTCTTCCTCGCCGATAATAAATTTTTCAAGCTGCCGGCAAAAGGCAGGGCGCAGTTGAAGAAAGTGCTGGATGAATTCAGCATTGATGATGCGCAGCAGATCAAGCAGATCGAAGCGATCACCAACCACGATGTAAAAGCCGTGGAATACTTTCTGAAAGAGCAGCTTGAGAAAGCGGGTATCGGTCAGCTGAAAGAATGGATCCATTTCGGGCTTACCTCGCAGGACATCAACAATACCGCCATACCGCTCAGCTGGAAGCACTGCATGGAACACGAGTACCTGCCGGCGGTAATTAACCTGCGCAACCACCTGCACCAGCTTGCCGTGCAATGGAAAAAAATACCGATGCTGGCGCATACACATGGCCAGCCCGCCTCGCCCACCAGGCTGGGTAAGGAACTGATGGTTTTTGTGGAACGCATCAACAACCAGGTAGAACAGTTCTCGGGTATACCCTATGCAGCCAAGTTCGGCGGGGCCACGGGCAATTTCAATGCACACAAAGCCGCTTTCCCAAAAAAGAACTGGAACGCGCTGGGCAATGCCTTTGCCGAGAATGTACTGGGGCTGCAGCGTATGCAGTTTACCACGCAGATAGAACACTACGACAGCTTTGCCGCACATTTCGATGCCATCAAACGCATCAATACCATCCTGATCGATCTGAGCCGGGATATCTGGACCTATATCAGCATGGAATATTTCAAACAGAAGACCAAGAAAGGAGAAGTGGGTTCTTCGGCCATGCCGCATAAAGTAAACCCAATCGATTTTGAAAATGCAGAAGGCAATCTGGGCATCGCCAACGCGGTGTTTGAGCATCTTTCTGCCAAACTGCCGGTAAGCCGCCTGCAGCGCGACCTCACCGATTCAACCGTATTCCGGAATATGGGTGTTCCGGTGGCGCATACCGTTATCGCCCTGAAATCGCTTACCAAGGGGCTCGACAAACTGGTGCTGAACGAACCCAAACTAAAAGCGCATCTCGAAGACAACTGGGCCGTGGTTGCCGAAGCGATACAGACCATCCTGCGTCGCGAAAACTATCCCAACCCGTACGAAGCGCTGAAAGACCTGACACGCGGTAAACAGGCCATCGATAAAAAATCGATCCATGCTTTTATCGGCAGGCTGAAAATAAGCGCCGCACTGAAAAAAGAACTGAAAGCCATTACGCCTTCCGGCTATACAGGTATTGAGATACCTTATTAGCGGGCCGCAGAAAAAGGTATATCATGGGGCAAACAACCCGCATGAAACCTGTTGCAGCACTGCTTATCGCTTCGGTACTGATGGGAGCGGCAACTGCGTTGATCGCGTATTTTGTGTTCGATACCGGTAAAACAGGGGCCATCGGCTGGGGGATTTCCCTTACCGTCACGGGGTTTACCTGCGAACTGCTCAGGCCCCGGATCATACAGTCCCGCTGAAAAAAACAAGCTTAGAACTTCAGCAGCGAATAGCCTTTTGCCTGGTAAGTGGTAAGGGTGGTAATGGCCGATAAAGCCACTTTTACATCAGGCGAAACGGTGGCCGGATCGATATTGCGTTTTACCAGCGACTGCCCGCAGACAAACAGTTTCACGCCCGCTTCCTGCAATTCCCTGAACAAACCCAGGTTGGGATTGTCGGTGTTGAATTTTTTCTGGTAGGCGGCATTGTTTACCACGTACTGCGCGGCCGGGCCATGCACCACCAGCACCACATGCAGTTTGTTTGCCGGAACACCACCCAATGCATGCAGGTTTACCACCGAGGCTGTTTTCTCCAGCAGTTCGTGTACCAGCTCCGGTTTGGGATTATCGGTATTGACTTCCACCACCACTTTGTAATCGATCTTCGGATCGGGTTTCTCCACCGCATAGGGAATCGGGTTCACCGCACCGTACTGTTTGATCACAGGATTCAGTTTGCCCTGCTGCGCTCCCGCAAACAGGCCAAGCAATAAGAGATTACCGAGAAAGAGTATTTTTTTCATATAGGGGTTGATTAGACGTTACATCTTAACTGTTGGTTATTGCTATCACTCACTTCTCACGACGTCTCACGTCTCACGCAATCCTCACCACTTTCCCCGGATACCGTTCCGCAAAATTCCGGATCATCGAGCGTATCACTTCGTTCTCGGGGTATTCGATCAGTCTTTCCTTCAGTGTGTCGAGCGAAAGATCCGTATGATCCGTGCTGAGACTGCCCATACCATAAAATTTCCCCTGCTCTATCAGCACACAGCCTTCCCTGTCCCGTATCACGTACGTCTCTTTTTGATCGGCTATCCAGCCAAGTGCCTGCTGTACCTGTACATTGTATGTCAACGGCTCGGGCAGTTCCTTTGCCACGGTGGTATCCAGGAAACACAATACCGGGTGAAGCCTGTATTCGTTCACCATTTTCCAGAGAAAACGGTGCGCATCGGCCAGCATGGCAAAACTGGCCACGGGCGAGGAATATTTTCTTTTTTTGTCGATGGCAAGCCGCAGGTAACCCCGGTTGTCTTCAAAAAGGTATATTCCCCAGAGCTGCTCGTAGCGTTTCTGGCTCTTGTTGTGTATCGGCCACAGGCGTTTGATCTCCACGCTTTCCAGCAGACTGGCGATAAACTCCGTAGGGCACACCGTATGGGTGATGGTATGGATCTTACGCAGGAATTCCTGTCTTTTCTCCGAGGTATCCAGTCCCGTAAAATGGCTGACCACCCTTTTCTTCAGGTTTTTGGCCTTGCCCACATAGATCACTTTCCCTTTTACATCATGAAAATAATACACCCCGGGCTGATCGGGCAGCAGTTTTACCTGGTCTTCGGGCAGGTTGCTGGGAAGGGTCTGGTTCCTGTTCTCTTTTTTGAGCATTTCCTTTACCAGCAAAAAACCGTTGTTACGCAGTACCAGGTCCAGCACTTTTGTGGTAGCCAGGGCATCGCCCCCAGCGCGGTGGCGGTTCTCTATGGTGATATCCAGCTCGCGGCAAAGATGCCCCAGTCCGTACTTGCGAAAACCCGGGAATACTTTCCGGCTCAGCCGGATGGTGCAGAGTTTTGGCGTTTGCAGGGTAAATCCCGATTGCAGCAGGTGGTATTTGACAAAGGCAAAATCAAAATTCACATTGTGTGCCACAAATACCCTGTCTTTCAGCAGACTGAAGATCCTGGGCGCCACTTCCTCAAACGATGGTGCAACAGCAACCATGGCATCCGAAATGCCGGTCATATTGGCGATAAAAGGCGGAATGGGCTGGTGGGGATTGACCAGGGTCTCGAATTTGCCCTCGATCTCTTTTCCGTTATGCAATACAATGGCAATCTCTGTAATACCATGCTGCTGCGGAAATCCGCCTGTAGTTTCTATATCAACGATCGCGTACTGCATATCCGGCCTGCAAAATCGGAAAAAAAGGTTATGCTGTAAGAATTTTAGCGAAAAAACGACAGATGCTGTAACCTTTTGTATAAACAGACGTTAGTCATAATTAACAGTCATTAACGGATACGCTGTTTACTTTTGATCCGCAATAGAACGCTTATGAAATACATAGTTTGCATTTTACTGATCGCCATACTGTCGGGCTGCAGTCTCAGCACAGGCAGCACGGCGAAACGTATCTGCAGCGGTGTGGGCCAATGCTGCGCCACGCTCTGTATTTCCCCCCGCCAGACACCCGAACTTACAACCAACGGATTGATTCCAACCGAAAACGCCATCCCCGTGATCTCGCTCTCCCTAACCGAAAGAACGGGCAAACTGCTTACCTGGTAGGGGAGGATTGGGGATTGCCGATTTGTTGCTTGGCGATTGCCGATTGGGATTTAGCAATTGAAGTCATCGGATTTGCAGCATTGACCTTGTGCCGAAACCCTTCCCCTTCCGCTTAACCATACTCCATCGGCAATCGGCAATCAAAAAATCGGCAATCGGCAATCCCACCCCATTCCTTATTTTTGCGCACTTTCCGGATCGGACGGATGCTGTCCGTCAATTAATTTCCCGATGACTGCATGGAACTGAGCAAAAACTATATCCCCAACGAAACTGAAGCCAGGTGGTATGCACACTGGCTGGAAAAAGGTTATTTCAACAGCAAGCCCGACGGGCGTGAACCCTACACCGTTGTCATCCCGCCGCCGAATGTAACAGGCGTGCTGCATATGGGGCATTGCCTCAACAATACCATCCAGGATATACTGATCCGCCGCGCCCGCATGCAGGGAAAAAACGCCTGCTGGGTACCCGGCACCGATCATGCCTCCATCGCCACCGAAGCCAAAGTGGTGCAGATGCTGCGCGAAAAAGGGATCACCAAATCCTCCCTCAGCCGCGACGAGTTTCTGAAATACGCCTGGGAATGGAAAGACAAATACGGCGGTATCATTCTGCAGCAGCTGAAGAAACTGGGCTGCAGTCTCGACTGGAACCGGGTTTCCTTCACCATGGATGAGGAATACTACCGGTCGGTGATCAGGGTATTCATCGATCTGCACCGGAAAGGCTGGATCTACCGCGGCAAACGCATGATCAACTGGGATGTAAAGGCAAAAACCGCGCTGAGCGATGAAGAAGTGATCCGCAAAGAAACCCGGCAGCAACTGTACCATCTCCGTTACCAGGTGGTGGACAGCCATGCAACTACACCTGAATACGTTACCATAGCCACCGTACGCCCCGAAACGATCATGGGCGATACCGCGGTTTGCGTGCATCCCAAAGACGAACGCTACAAACACCTGCATGGCAAACGCGTGCTGGTTCCGCTGATCAACCGCTCCATACCCGTTATCACCGACGAATATGTGGCCATGGATTTTGGCACGGGCGCTTTGAAAGTTACCCCGGCGCACGACATGAACGATTACCAGCTGGGCGAGAAACACCGGCTGGAAGTGGTGGACATCTTCCATGAAGACGGCACTCTCAACGAATCTGCGCAGATACTGGTGGGGCAGGACAGGTTTGAAGCCAGGAAGAATATTATCCCGATGCTCGAACAGGGCGGCTACCTGGTGAAAACAGAAGAATATACCAGCGAGGTGGGTTATTCCGAAAGAACCGATGTGGTGGTAGAACCCCGTCTCAGCCTGCAGTGGTGGGTGAGCATGCAAAAACTCAGCGAGCCCGCCCTCAACGCGGTAATGGAAGATTCGATCCGCTTCTTTCCGCCAAAATTCAGGAACCTGTACCGCAACTGGATGGAGAATATCCGGGACTGGTGTATCAGTCGCCAGCTTACCTGGGGGCACCGTATTCCCGCTTTCTATGCACCCGATGGATCTTTTGTGGTGGCGGAAAATATCGATGAGGCATTCACAAAATTCCAGCAGCAGGGATCGGGGGTGCGGATGGATGAGATCTGGCAGGACAATGATGTACTCGATACCTGGTTCTCGAGCTGGCTATGGCCATTCGAGGTATTCAGGGGCTATTCCCACCCGGGTAATAAAGAAGTGGCCTACTACTATCCCACCAACACACTGGTTACCGCACCCGAGATCATTTTCTTCTGGGTGGCCAGGATGATCATGGCGGGATATGAATACATGGGTGAAAAACCTTTCCGGAACGTGTATTTCACCGGCATCGTACGCGATAAGCTGGGAAGGAAGATGAGCAAGAGCCTTGGCAACTCGCCAGACCTGCTGGGACTGATCGATCAGTATGGCGCGGATGCGGTTCGTTTTGGCATCATGATCGCCTCGCCTGCCGGTAACGATATCCTGTTTGATGAATCCTCGCTCGAGCAGGGCCGCAATTTCAACAACAAACTCTGGAATGCGCTGAAGCTGGTCAAAATGTGGGAAGGAAGACAATCGGCCACGGCAGATACCACACCCGATTTTGCCACTGACTGGTTTGCCAACAGACTGCAGCAGGCAAAAGCCGAAGTGGAGGAAATGCTGGAACAGTTTCGTCTAAACGAAGCACTCAAAACCATTTATTCCCTGGTATGGGACGATTTCTGCAGTTGGTACCTGGAGTGGATCAAACCCGGTTTTGAACAGCCGATGGATACAGGCGTTTACCGGAAAACCATCGGTTATTTTGAAGAACTGATGCAACTGCTCCATCCGTTCATGCCTTTTATTTCGGAAGAGATCTATCATTTGCTGAACGACCGGAACGATGACCTCTGTGTAAAGCTGACTGCCGCGCCAACACCGCCCAGCCCGCATTTGCTCGAAGCCGGGGAACTGCTGAAACAGGTTATCTCCGCGCTGCGCGATGCACGCAACCGCAACCAGTTAAAACCAAAAGATACCATACAGCTGCATGTGCAAACGGCCAATACAACCGGTTTTGCAGCCATTGAACACATACTTGCCAAACAGGTGAATGCTTCCTCCGTTGCGTTTACGGAGCAAACCATTGCCGACAGCATTGTGGTGGCGGTGGAAAAAGACAAATTCTTTATCGTATCCGAGAAAGAACTGGACACCGGCAACCTGAAAGCCGAGCTGCTGAAAGACCTCGAATACCAGCAGCAATTCCTTGAAAGCGTAAAGAAAAAACTCAGTAACGAACGCTTTGTGCAGAATGCCAAACCCGAAGTGGTGGACCTGGAGAGAAAGAAGCAGGCCGATGCCGAAGCGCGTATCAAAACCATTCAGGAAAGCCTGCAGAACCTCGGATGAGAAAGACAATCCTATCATTGCTATCGGTTATGCTATGCGCCACCTGTTTTGCACAGGGTGGATGGGAGGTGGATATGGTAAGATCCATCAACCCGCAAAACCCTGCCGCGAGTTTCACCTGGAGAACCCTGTCCAATACCGCCAAGCCCTTATCGGTAGCCGTACCCGCGGGGATGCTGGCGGTGGCTTTACTGGAGAAGAACACCAGTCTGCGCAACAATGCACTGGAAATGGCCGCCGGGCTAGCCATCACCACCGTGGCCACGGCGGGTATCAAGAGCACAGTGAACAGAGAACGCCCCTACCAGCGCTATACCGATATTTACCCCGATTCTTTTGACGATGCAAAATCATTTCCCTCCGGGCATGCATCGGTGGCTTTTTCAACCGCCGCCTCGCTGGCGTTGCAATACAAAAAATGGTATATCACCGTACCCGCATTTGCCTGGGCAGGAGCCGTAGGCTATTCCCGCCTGTACATGGGACAGCACTACCCCACCGATATCCTGGGCTCCGCCCTAACCGGTATCGGCAGCGCCTGGGCCGCCCACTGGCTTCGCGGCAAACTGTTCGGGAAGAAAGCTAATCCGCGGACTGCGGATCAGCGGATTGTGGATTAGCGGATTCACGGATTTTCTTTTTTTTTCTCTCTCTGCGAAACTCTGCGCATCCTCTGCGCCTCCGCGGTAAAAAAATACTCCCTTTCCCTTTCCATTCCTCCCAACTTCACACTGCAAAAGGCGCTACGCCCCCTGCCCCTTCCTTAATCCACCAATCCACAATCCGCTAATCCATCCCCACAAATCCGTATTTTGCCGCCGCATGCAACCCTTATTAACCATACGCGACGCATCGGAAAAGGATATTTTGCTGATACAGCAACTGGCAAATAAAATATGGCCTTCCGCCTATGGTGCGTTATTATCGCCCGCGCAGCTGACATATATGCTCGATATGATGTACAGCACCGATTCGCTGCGGCAGCAGCTGGCAAAAGGTCACCAATTCTACATAGCTGAAGCTGCGGGCACCGTCCTTGGATTTGCCTCGGTATCGGATGAGGGCAACCGGGTGTTCAAACTCAACAAACTCTATATCCTTCCGGATATCCAGCGGTCGGGTGCGGGCAAAGCACTGCTGGAGCATTGCACCGCGTTTGCGAGGGCCGGCAACGGCGTGCAGCTCATCCTGCAGGTAAACCGCGATAACCCCGCAAAAGGCTTTTACGAAAAACAGGGTTTCACGGTGCTGGAAGAAATAGACCTTGCTGTGGGTGAAGGGTTTTATATGAACGACTACATCATGGGAAAGCAATTATAACGCGTACAACGCTGCCACAAACCAGGCACCCGCTCAATGCACCAGCACATGCGTCTGTTTGATGATCCCCATCACAAACACGCTCTGCACATGGCCTATGTTCTCTGCCTGGCTGAGTTTATTGACATGGAAATCGTAGAACGCATCCATGCTTTCCACCACCACTTTGAGCATGAAATCAAATTCACCGGAGATATTGTAGCATTCGATCACTTCGTTCATGCCCAGGATGCTGTGAATAAACTTGGTACCTTCTTTTTTATCGTGCTGTCTTAACGACACATAACAGATCACCATCAGCCCTTTCCGTACGCGGGCATGGTTCAGCAGCGTGGCGTACTGCGTGATCACGCCATCTTCCTCCATCCGCTTGATCCGCTCGTGCACTGGCGTGGTGCTCAGGTGCACTTTTTCGGCGATTTCCTTGACCGTAGAACGGGCGTTCCGTTGCAGGATCCGCAGAATGGCCAGATCTTTGTCGTCCAACACCAGGCTGGCAGCCGCGGTTTCTTCTTTTTTAACCTGTTTTGCCATGATTAAAATGATATTTATCCTGATAAACAACAGAAAAATACCATTTTATTCCAAAAAATAAAACAATTACTGGCGTTTTATCCTATCAACCTACATTTGCACCATAAAATCTACTACATGTCAACACTGTCAACATCCATCGATTTCAGTCTCAAATACAAAGTGGCTGATATTGGTCTTGCCGATTGGGGCCGCAAAGAGATCCGTCTTGCCGAAGCCGAGATGCCGGGTCTGATGTCTATCCGTGCAGAATACGGTCCAAACCAGCCGCTGAAAGGTGCGCGTGTTGCGGGCTGTCTGCATATGACCATCCAGACCGCTGTGCTGATCGAAACGCTGGTGGCACTGGGTGCCGAGGTAAAATGGAGTTCCTGTAATATCTTTTCCACGCAGGACCATGCCGCTGCTGCCATTGCCGCTGCCGGTATCGGTGTATTTGCCTGGAAAGGTCAGACCATCGAAGAAGCCGACTGGTGTATTGAGCAGACGCTGTTCTTTGGCGCTGCCGACCGTCCGCTGAACATGATCCTGGATGATGGCGGCGACCTGACCAATATTGTATTCGACAAATATCCCGAGCTGATCCGGAACATCAAGGGTCTGTCTGAAGAAACCACTACCGGTGTTCACCGTCTGTATGAGCGTATGGCAAAAGGCACGCTGCCCATCCCTGCGATCAATGTGAACGATTCCGTTACCAAATCCAAATTCGATAACAAATACGGCTGCCAGGAATCGCTGGTGGACGCCATCCGCCGCGCCACCGATGTGATGATGGCCGGTAAAGTTGCCGTGGTTGGTGGTTATGGCGATGTGGGTAAAGGCTCGGCGGGCTCCCTGCGTGGTGCGGGCTGCCGCGTGATCGTTACCGAGATCGATCCTATCTGCGCACTGCAGGCCGCTATGGACGGTTTTGAAGTGAAGCCGATGGCCGAAGCCGTGAAGGAAGCCGATATTGTTGTTACCGCTTCCGGTTGCCGCGACCTGATCACGGAAAAACATTTCCGCGCCATGAAAGACAAAGCGATCGTTTGTAATATCGGTCACTTCGATATCGAGATCGATGTTGCCTGGCTGAACGACAACTATGGCAATACCAAGAATACCATTAAGCCGCAGGTTGACCTGTACACCATTGATGGCAAAGACCTGATCCTGCTGGCCGAAGGCCGCCTGGTGAACCTGGGTTGTGCAACCGGTCACCCCAGCTTTGTGATGAGCAACTCGTTCTCTAACCAGACGCTTGCCCAGATCGAACTCTGGAGCAACCACAAGAACTACGAGAACAAAGTATACGTTCTGCCCAAACACCTCGACGAGAAAGTGGCCCGCCTGCACCTCGCCAAGATCGGTGTGGTACTGGATGAACTGAGCGATGCCCAGGCTGAATACCTCGGCATACCGAAAAACGGACCGTTCAAATCCGACCTGTACCGTTATTAATCCGTGAGTGATCTATGATGATAGAAGCCGTCTCGATTGGGACGGCTTTTTTTTGGGGCATTATGGATTAGTGGATTACGGATTGGCGGATTATTTGCCGTTGGGCACATGACCACAGGTGTTCGGAAGATTCGACCGTATACCTTTGGGCTGTTGGTCAGCGACCAACCGCGACGACGAGCCTGTCAGCAACCAACAGCGGCCAATCCGCAATCCACTAATCCCCAATCCCCCCTATTCGGTATAGATTTTTTATATTCACTTAAAAATCGCTCATTGCTGAATCGGTTCAGGCAGGTACATATCAGTTTGTGTTTGATCGCCATCGGGTGCTTTTCGTTTTGCCTGGGTTTTGCAGCCGGTTACCCGTCAGACACCACGCCTCTTTCCAGCAAGGAACAGGCGCTGGCTTTTCTCGATAAAACGGGTATTCCCGCACAGAGTAAGTACTGGCCCAATGTGGCACCCGCGGCTTTTATGCGCAACCTGCGCAGGAACATAGAATCGCCGCTGGAGATCTATGAAGGCATCAGCACCAATTTCTGTGCTTACTCGGCGCTCTCCTACCTGCCGCTGCACGATGACCCGCTGCATTTTGTCAGGTTCCTGGTACAGGTGTACACACAGGGAAAAGGCAATTATGGGCCTGTGCATTTTATTCCCTCCGCTGAAATCTTGCAGGCAGCGGGCAGGCTGAGCTTTAAAGGCGAACTGGATGTTCGTCCGGCAGACCAGCTCTGGTTTCTGCTGCTCGCGGATCATTTCAAGGGCTATCTCAATTTTTTTGACAGGCATTTCGATATGGGCGATGAGAACAAACTCTGGGCCGCGGTGAACTTCGCCAAATTCAACCGGATGATCCGTTTGCTGTTCAATTACCGGGTAGATGCCGTGGGATCCGATCTGTTCAAACCGGGTATCAGGGATGTGTATGAGTATCTGTCAGACAGACTGGCAACAGGCAATGTGGCGCTGTTCGTGAACAACCTCAGTCTCTATAAAAAAAGCCATGCAACCATCCGCCTGGGCGTTCCCACCCATTTTATCATTTTGCTGAATGTGGAGGAAGTGGGGGATGATATCGCCATCACATACTGGGATTACGGCGGCAAAAGCCTGCAGATATTATCGCCTTCGTTTCTGAAGAAGATCATATTCGGCGTATCGCATATCACCAAAAAGAAAGCAGATGCAAGGTAGCAAGCGGGCATATATGGTATGGCTGGCAATGGGTATTATCGCACTCTGCTCCTGCTCCAGAAAGCTGATCTCCACGCATTATTATACCGAGAACCAGGTAACCATTACACAGATAGAAAACGCCTACCGGGCGCTGTATGCGATACGGCCTTTTTCGGTTGAATTTACCGACAGGAGCTTCAGCAATATTTCGATAGAGATCATGACCGATTCCATCAAATACATCTATGCATTCGGCATCCAGGAGCCAAGACTGCGCGATACCCTGCAGAAATACGGCGCGCCGGTGGCGGGTATTATGGACATGATCGGCAAAATGAAATCGATCAAATGCATCTGGATCAACAGGCTGGACTATTACGCCAATAACCAGAAAAACACGCTGGTGTATATGTCGTTCCGCAACGTGGCGATACACCTGCCATTCACCACGGAGAAATACTATATACTTACTTTCTACTCGCAGCCGCAGTATTATGACGCCGACGGCCAGCTGCTGCAGGGACAGCGTTTGCGAAGGGTACGACGCATCAACGGCGAAACTTTCCGGCGTATCAACGACAAAGTATGCTATACCATTTCCGGTAAATTCCGGTAGCTGTGGTGCAGCATACGGTAAAACACCGGCGGTCAGAGGGTCCGTACCCTTTGGCCGGTAACAATTCGGGGCATGCGCAGGCACTGCCATCATATCAACAATTGAGGATAAGTAGCCCCGGTATAAAAATTGCAGGGAGATTATCTTTGTTTTACAAAATTCCATCCATGATGAATGCAATGAACCTGATCAAACGTAGCGGTATCGCCGCGCTCGCTGTTGCAGCGCTCGCCTCCTGTAACAGCGGGGAAGAGAAAAAAGCAGCGGCTGCGGATTCGGCAAAAGCAGCGGCCGCCGCACCCGGTGCCATCGGCACGCCCATTAAATACGACAGTTCCAAAAGATATATTTTCCTTACCTGGGACGATTCACCGCAGCCACCCGGCACCACCATCTGTAAAGGCATTTTCCATGAAGCGGGTGTAAAAGCCACTTTCTTCTCGGTGGGGTTTAACCAGGTGGGACCCTTGAAAAAAAGGATTATAGACTCCCTCCGCAGCGCCTACCCCGAGTTCCTGCTGGCCAACCACAGTTTCTCGCATGGTTTCCGGAACCAGTATGGAAAGTTCTATTCGCCCGCCATGCGCGACAGTGCGCTGAACGATTTCCTGAAGAACGAGGCCCTGCTGAAAGTGCCTGTGAAAATCATCCGTCTCCCGGGAAACAATACCTGGGCGGCAAACGGACAGATACAGGGCCAGAAAGCCAGCAACCTGCTGGTGAAAGCGCTGGACTCGCTGGGATACAAGATCATCGGCTGGGACCTGGAATGGCATGAGCGTGGCAAATACCCCCAGGAAAGCGTAACGGAGATGATCCAGAAACTGAACCAGAAATTCGACGACGGCAATACCATGGAACAGAATGCGATCGTGATCCTTTCGCACGACCGGTTATTTGAAAAACCACAGTACGCCGATTCATTGCGCCGTTTTATATCGGTGCTCAAACAGGATCCGCGCAACGTATTTGAAACCATCGACCATTACCCGATGGTGCAGGGACGGAAGTAAATCCCTTCGCATCCGATAATAAAAAAGCCTGTCCCTGATCCGGACAGGCTTTTTTATTATCGGATCATGGTGAAAATGTCCGACAAAGAAAACCGATGACCGAAGGAGGGACACTCCCGTTTGAAATGAACCCCTGTTCACCTGCGCCCCTACCGTTCATCCAGAACCGGGTTGTTGCGGCATATCCTTTATCACACAAAAAAGGCCTTTAGGATTTTCTTAACCAACCTGCCCAAACCCTTACTGGTATTGGATTACAGGTCATCATTAACATACGTTAACATTACCGTTAACACCATTCATACATACCCCCGCCGCAGGGTTGTAACTAATCACAATACGCTTCGTCTACTAATTGTCCGTTTCTACTTTTGACTTGTCAATGTGAAACAAAACAACACAAATACATTCTTTAAAAACAGTAACCTTAACAACATGAAAAAGTTTTTCTTACTGGCTTTAACAGCCATTGCAGCCGGAACAAGTGCTTTTGCCGGACCCAACACAAAAAGCGCCAGAATCAGTGATCATTTTTCTTCTGCTTTTAAAAATGCGCAGAACGTAACCTGGACAACCGCTGAAAAATACGACCAGGCCAGTTTTACCGTGGGCGCACAGAAAGTAGACGCTTATTATGATACCGACGGCGAACTGATTGGCACCATCAGGGGTATGGATTTCGACAAACTGCCGCAGTCTGCCATCGAAACCATCACCACCAAATACACTTTCCCCGAGTACCGTCTTACAGATTGCATCGAATTCACCGATCGCGCCAGCAACACTTCTTATTTTGTTTCTTTCCAGAACAAAAAAGACACGGTTGTATACGAGATCAGCAAAAACGGCAGACTGAAATATTTCGCTACCCGTTAACCGACAATTTCTTCTTCCCATACATCTGTCCCGCCCCTGTAAGGCGGGACTTTTTGTACCAGCGAAACAGGTTACACCGGAAAACTGATCTTACCCATGCTAACCGCCGGTATGGAACGGTTGCCCGTTGCCGGGAAACCGCTGCCGGCGACCGTTTCGTTGGCGAGGATGGCGAACAGTACTGCTTCCTTGGCATCGGGAGGAACGCTCAAACCCGCGGTGGTATCTATGCGGTGCGGGCTCAGTCCGCTGCGCAGGTATTGCATCAGCAGGGGATTGTGAATGCCACCGCCACTTGCATACAGCACACAGGACATGCCCTGCGGTATGGTTTGCTGAACGGCAGCTATGATCGTATTTGCGGTAAAGGCCGTAAGCGTGGCCATGACATCATCCGCGACGGCATTGCCGGTACCGGTTTGCTGCAGCGCTTTTTCGAGGTAATCCAGGTTGAACAGCTCGGGACCGGTGGTTTTTGGAAACGGCTGGCGGAAAAATGCATGCTCGCATAAAGCCGCCAGCAAATCGGTGTTTACCTTTCCCCGGGATGCCATGGCCGCGTCTGCATCATAGGGCAGCTGGTAATATTTTCTCGTATAAGCATCGAGCAGGGTATTACCGGGCCCGGTATCGGTGCTGAATACTTTTCCCGCATCCAGGTCGCCGGGCAGCCAGGTGAAATTGGCAATGCCACCCATATTGAGCAGGATGCGGTTTTCGTTTTGTTTGCTGAATGCGAGCCAGTCGCCGTATACTGCCAGCGGTGCTCCTTCCCCTCCTGCCGCTATATGTTTCTGCCGGAAATCGCTGACCGTAATGATGCCGGCGGCAACGGCCAGGTGGTCGCCATCGCCGATCTGTAAAGTAGCGTTACCGAACTGCTGCAGGCCATGCTGATGCAGCGGCGCATGGTAAATGGTTTGGCCATGACTGGCCAGCAGGTCTATATCTGACGCTTTTCTGTTCCACTCAGCCAGGCACGTGTTGATCATGACCGCGTGCTGCCTGGCAACCCATGCGTTTAACAGGCAAAGCTTCTCCAGGTCTACCTGTTTTTTGGCAAACACTTCCCTGATCTCGGCGCGGAACGCATCCCCGTAAGGAATGGTCGAAAATGCTTCCAACTGCAGGTGCATGCCCGTGCCGCTGCCGGTAAAACGGCAAAGGGCCAGGTCCAGTCCGTCAAGCGAAGTGCCGCTCATCAATCCCAGTATCCGCCTGTTTTCCTTGCCCGCAATGCGGCATAATTGCTCAATCGATTGCTTCATTTCTGCGGCTTTTTGATGACTTTTAAATAAATATCTGCCAGAATTTGCAGCTTTTTAAAAAAAAATCCGCAAATTGTTCTTCAACAATGCTTACATGCTTAAGAAAGAACGGCAGGCTTATATCCTCCACCAGGTGAGTCTGCACAACAGTGTTTTGTCGGCCGACCTGAGTCATGCGATCAATGTATCGGAAGACACGATCCGCCGCGACCTGAACGAGCTGGCCGATGACGGAAAACTGATCAAGGTACATGGAGGCGCTTTATCCAAATCGTTCAACAGTTTTTACCTCCGTTCCGATGTGTACAATGTAGACAATAAAAAGCGGATCGCCGAAAAAGCGGTGTCGATGATCAAGGACGGCATGTTTGTGATCACGGGCGGGGGCACTACGATCATTGAAATGGCGAGGCTGTTGCCGGAAGACCTGAAAGCCACATTTTTTACCGGCAGCATACCGGCGGCCTATGAGTATTCGCAGCATCCGAATATCGAGCTGATTTTTATCGGGGATAAGATCGCCAAAAAATCGCAGATAGCGGTGGGCGGTGAAGCGATCAACCGGATCAGACACATCAAGGCGGATCTTTGTTTTTTAGGCATCAATGCGATCGATATACAGCATGGTGTTACCGATAACGACTGGGATATTGTGCAGGTGAAAAAAGCCATGATCGAATCGGCTTCGCAGACCGCGGTGATGTCGATCTCCGAGAAACTGAATACCACCCAGCGTGTACGCGTCTGCGGTATCAGCGAGATCGATGTGCTGATCACCGAGCTTGAACAGGACGCCCCGCAGCTCCACCCCTTCCGGGAAGCGGGTCTTCCTATTCTGTAAAAGAGTTGGAATAGTAACATTGATAGTATCAGACCCCGCTTTTCCAGGCAGGGTCTTTTTTTAGTGGAATAGTTATTGCAGCATAAGTTACTGTTAATTAAACCCGTATTCGATACCGATTAATTATCTTCAGCACAGAAAACCGGTGCGTGCGGAAATGATCCCTTTTTTGCTGCGAAATATCAAAACCATACTTCTTGTTTGCTTCATGGCAGGTGCATTTGGTATGGAAACCTGCGCCCAGGATCCGGCTCCCGCGGATACCGTTTTTTTCCTGGCACATAAAAAAGGATTGCTCGGCAGGATCGGCAAGAGTCTGTCCGTCAACAACCCCGATCTTCCCGTACAGGACAGCGCCAAAAAGAACGAGGATGCATTTGCGCCGTTCAGGGGAAAACGCATCCGGTATATTTTTATCCAGAAGATCGGCTTCGAAAAAAATGTGAACGACACGGTAAAAGTGGTCAGGAATATTTTCAGCCGTATCGGCGATGCCCTGCATACCAGTACCCGGCAAAAGATCGTTCGGAACAATCTTTTTATGACGGAAGGCGATACGCTCTATCCCGCGCTTGTGGCCGATAACGAACGCTACCTGCGACAGCTCAGCTATATTCAGGATGCGCGGATACTGGTGAAAGAGATCGCCAGCGACAGTGCCGCCGTAGACCTGATCGTCGTCTGCAAGGATGTATTCCCGGTTGGCGGCAGCATGCAGTCGGCCACCGGAAACAGTGTGTCTTTTGAAGCCAACGACGATAACCTGGTAGGTACCGGCAACCGGCTGCAACTGGAACAGCTGGTAGACGGCGATCGTGCTCCCCATTACGGCTTTGGCGTGGAATTCCTGAAAAGGAATATCAACGGCAGTTTTATCAACCTGTCCGTAGGTTACCAGAACCAGGCTGCCACCTACAACAGCGGCCGGCGCGAAGAGAAAGCGCTGTACCTGCGGGGAGAACTGCCCCTGGTGAGCCCGTACCATTCCTGGACCGGCGCTTTCGAACTGGCCCGGCATACCACTTTTAACGGGTACCGCGAAGACTCTTTATACAATGCCGCGTTCAAATACAATTACCGCCTGTTCGACGGATGGATCGGTCATAATATCGGCGCAAGAAGGAATCTCAAAGACAACCTGCGCTCAAGGTACCGCAAGCTGGTAGCGGTGCGTGCCATTCACCGGGTATTCGACGATCTGCCGGATGCCTACAAAGGCACGTATAACATCGGGTATTCCAACCTGAGCAGCCTGCTGGCATCGTTCAATATTTTTGAACAGGATTTCTACCATACAAATTTCCTGTATGGCTTTGGCCGTAATGAGGATCTGCCCGAGGGTTTCAATATCAGCGTTACAGGCGGCTGGAGCAAACGCGACAATATTTCCAGGGCATACGGCGGGTTTGAATACCGAAGGAGTTATTTTTCGCGCAGGCAGGATTACATTAATTACCGACTGAGCCTGGGCGGCTATTTTAACGGCGATCGTTTTGAAGACCTGAGTTTCCTGACGGGCCTGGATTTTATCACCAAGCTGCGCAAACTGGGCAGCGGCCACTGGTATATGCGGCATTTTCTGAGCGGAAGCATTACGCAGCTGGCCAATACCATGCAGAACGAAGTGCTGCGTATTGCAAGTGATTTTGGTATACCAAGACTCAACGACCCCAACCTGCGGGCAAGCACCCGCATTACACTGAACGGTGAATCGGTGTTCTACAATACCTGGAAATTACTGGGATTCAGCTTTGCGCCGTTTGGCTTCGCCAATGTTACCTACCTGAAATCCATCGGCAGGTATTTTACTACCGGCGATATCTATACAGCCATCGGCGGCGGCGTACGCACGCGCAACGAGAACCTGGTTTTTGGCACGATGGAAATGAAACTATATTATTACCCCCGCACCACCGGCGGTATCAGTCCCTGGAACATCACCTTCAACAGCGAACTGCGTTACCGGTACGAGACACAGCTGATCCGGAGACCCGATTTCCCGGTACTGAACTGATGGTTACCGGTACAACCGGTCACAACGGCACTGCAGTCAGCCTCTGCTGCCTGTCTGCTGTCTATGCGGACAAACCAACCTTATCCAAAATACAATTCTATCAATGGCTGGTGCAGCAGCGCCTGTGTGAATATGGCGATCACTGCCAGGAAATACAGGACCGAAAAAAGAATGGTAAGGATACTCCTCCTGGCAATATAACAACCCACCAGGGGCAATACCTGCAAAGCATGCATGCCTAAAAAATGGGCAAGCCGCAGTTCACTGCTTTGCTGTTTCCAGTTAACAAACGGAAGACCCGAACGCCCGTCGGGCGAGCCTATGTTCCAGCCGGGCAGCGCCGTCATCAGGTTTCCCGATATGGAAAACAGCACAAAACCCAGCAAACCCAGGCGTATGCCCCATAGATAATGCCGCCTGATATGCGGTAAGGGCAGCACAAAGAACAGCCACATAAAATACGCAATATACAAAGAGATGACCGCAACACCGAGTGCCATTATGGTCATCAGCAGTTCGTTCAACTGCTGGTCAATAACAGTATGCGTCAGTTCTTCGTGCAGGGCAAATACAATCGTGTAGCCGTCTTCAAAAAGAAGTATGACCCCAAGCACCCAGCTGAACCATTGTATGCTTTGCTTCCGGTGCAGGTAGTCCATCAGCCAACCGATGGTCCAGACAAAAACCGTGGTCTCTGCCAGGAACCTGGCCGGTCGTATCCATGCGCCGGGAGCATTGCCGGCCAGCAGCATCAGGCAACAGCCCATACAGCCAATCATACACAGCCATCCGAAACCGAACAGCAGCGCATTTCTTTTTTTCAGTTCCTGTAACCATTCGCGCATAAGGCGGTTTGTGAAGATGAAGCCGTGGCCGCAACCTGCGGCATCCCTGCCGCAAAAAAACTATGCCCTTACCCGATACCGGAAAGACTGCCGCCTTTGGCGAACAACCGGTCGATACGCTTTTCCACCGCAGGATCTTTTTCGAGCACGGGCGCATGATGCGGTTTGATACGTGCGTCGATCACCAGCGGTCCCCTGCATCCCCAGTGTTTGTATTCGGTAAAGGATGCTATTCCATAGATATCGTGTGAAGGATTGCAGCGTGTGAAGGTTACCCAGAGGAAATTTGACAGCTGCTTCGCCGTAAACCCGCTGTCGTCACAAACAACGATCAGGGCAATACCCGCCAGCTCCGCTGTCTTTGACAGCAACCCGCCGTTCAGGCGTTCCATTTCCCGCTGGCTGGTGTCGTAAGAAACAAATTTATCGCCCTGCAGACAGAGTACGCCCGGCATGGCCAGTTGCGGGTTAACCAGTCCGGGCAACTCCTTACAGCAACCCGGGACCTCCGTCGCGAGTGTTCGTTTGACTTCGCCGTATGCTGCAAACACCACTTTGCTGCCCGTATTCAATCCCGTTCCGGAATAATCGAGTGTATCGATGGTGGTTTTTGCATGAAAATGAATATCGCGTGAGAAATCGATTCTTTCGAGCACATACTCCAGGAAACCCTGCACAGGCCGGGTTGATAAACGGCGCTTATCATCAGCGGTAATAAACAGGAATTTGGCAAGACTAAGCTGTCCTGTTCCCAGAATATGGTTGGCAATGGTCAGCAGTTCTGCCGGCTGCCGCGTTGGCGCATAGGGTGTATACCGTTCGCTGCCCACGGCCAGCAACAGCGGGTGCACACCCGCGGCATCCACCGCATGCACTTCTTTCAACCCGGGAATTTCTTCGCCAATGGCGTCGCCGGTTATTTCGTGTATCAGTTCTCCGAAGCTGGTGTCTTCCTGCGGCGGCCTGCCCACCACGGTAAAAGGCCAGATGGCATTTTTCTTTGCGTATACTTTGTGCACCCGCATTACGGGGAAAGGATGGGTAAGACTGTAATAACCCAGGTGATCACCAAACGGTCCCTCGGGTTTGTTATCATTCGGAAATACCTCTCCGGTGATCACAAAATCGGCATCGGTGCTGATGCAGAAACCGTCGCGGTAAGTATAGCGGAAACGCCTGTTGCCAAGCACGCCGGCAAACCGCAGTTCGCTGATACCCTCGGGTAATGGCATGACCGCTGATACGGAATGGGAGGGCGGCCCGCCAACAAAACAGCTTACTTTCAGCGGCAGTCCTTTTGCATTGGCCTTGGTCTGGTGAACACCTATGCCACGGTGTAGCTGGTAATGCAATCCTATTTCCCTGTCGCGCACATACGCATTGCCCGTAAGCTGCACACGGTACATACCCAGGTTTGATTTCATGATGCCCGGCTCATCCATGTCTTCGGTGTATACCTGCGGCAGCGTAACAAATGCGCCGCCATCGTTTGGCCAGTGATGAACCAATGGCAGGTCGCTGATCCGCACTTCTTCGTGCAGCACCGGTTGCGATACCGGGTTCTTCAGCGGAAAAGCCCTGATGCCCGCCAGTCCGGCGCGGAGATTACGGACAGGATGTTTCAATGCCTGCAGGGGATCGTTCTTCAGAGCGATCAGTTGCTGCACGGCAGGCAGGGTATCCCTGAAGATAAACCTGCTTCTCTCAATCGTTCCGAAAATATTGGAAGCCGCCCTGAACCCTGAGCCTTTTACGCGCTCAAACAACAAGGCAGGGCCTTTTGCCTCATACACCCGCAAATGAATAGCCGCCATTTCGAGATAAGGATCCACTTCCTCTTTGATACGGACAAGCTGGCCATTCTTCTCCAGATCGGCCAAACATTGCTCAAGCGATGAATAAGGCATACGCAAAGATAATCAGGAGCGGCTATAGTTGTACTGCGGTCAAACGTATGCACAACCCTTCATCAATCTGCCCAAACCAGCTACCTTTACAGCATGACAAAGCTCAGTGTGAACATCAACAAATTTGCCACTTTGCGGAACAGCAGGGGCGGTAATAATCCGGATGTAGTAAAGGCGGCGGCGGATGCGCAGCGTTTTGGTGCCGATGGCGTTACCGTGCACCCGAGACCGGACGAAAGACATATCCGCTACGAAGATGTAAGACAGATCAAAAAAATCATCACCACCGAATTCAATATCGAAGGCAATCCCACCGAACAGAAATTTGTTGACCTGGTACTCGAAACCAAACCCGACCAGGTAACCCTGGTGCCCGATGCACTCGGGCAGATCACCAGCAACCATGGCTGGGATACGCTGCTCCACAAAGACTACCTGTATGAGATCGTTTCGGTGTTCAAAAAAGCCGGTATACGCGTGTCGATCTTTGTGGATCCCGTGATGACCATGGTTAACGGCGCTCTGGAAACGGGCACCGACAGGATAGAACTGTACACCGAGCACTACGCGCTTGTCTACGCCAGCGGCAAACACGAAGAAGCGGTGGCGCCTTATACAGCCGCTGCCGCACGCGCAAAAGAACTGAAGCTGGGCCTCAACGCCGGGCACGATCTTGACCTGCATAACCTGCGATTCTTCAAACAGCGTATCCCCTATCTCGACGAAGTGAGCATCGGGCATGCACTGGTCTCCGATGCGATCTATCTGGGATACGAGAATACGGTGCAGCTGTACAAACGGCAGTTGCGGGATGCGGACTGACAGATCGCGGATCCCGTTTTTTTACGGCGACAACTCCCCCCATCCCGGATCCGCAAAACCAGAATTCACCAATCGTTGTTATCTTGTTTTTATGAAAAATATCCTGGTTATCGTTTTCTCTTTTGTCTGGGTATGTTCGTTTGCACAAGTGAAACCCCTGGGGCCTCTACCCACCAAACAGCAGTTACAATGGCATGAGAAGGAATTTTATCTTTTTGTTCATTTTGGCCCGAATACATTTACCGAAAAGGAATGGGGCGATGGCAAGGAAGATCCCTCTGCATTCAATCCCTCCGGTCTGGATTGCGCCCAATGGGTAAGGATCGCCAGGCAGGCGGGTGCAAAAGGCATCATCCTCACGGCCAAACACCATGATGGGTTTTGTCTGTGGCCAAGCAAACACAGCACGCATACCGTAAGGGAAAGCAAATGGATGAACGGGAAAGGCGATGTGGTAAAAGCACTGTCCGAAGCCTGTAAAAAAGCCGGACTGGAAATGGGTATATACATCTCTCCCTGGGACAGGAACCACCCTGACTACGGAACCCCGGCCTACAACGATGTGTACATTGCCACCATGAAAGAACTGCTGACCCAGTACGGAAAGTATTTTGAATTGTGGTGGGACGGCGCCAACGGCGAAGGCCCCAACGGAAAGAAACAGGTATACGATTTCCGCCGCTTCCAGGATTCAGCGCTCAAATGGCAGCCGCAGCTGGTTATATTCAGCGATATCGGTCCGCATATACGCTGGTGCGGCAACGAACGGGGTTTTATCGGCAACACCAACTGGAACCTGCTTGACACCGCCGGTTTTCAGCGCGGTCATGGCGCACCCCCGACCGATACGTTGAACAGGGGCAATGTATACGGAAAGAACTGGATACCCGCAGAAGCAGATGTATCGATCAGACCGGGATGGTTCTATCATGCATCGGAAGACAGCAAGGTAAAATCGGCGGAAGCCCTGTTCAACCTGTACCTGCATTCGGTGGGCAATGGCGGCAACCTGCTCCTGAATGTGCCGCCCGACAGATCAGGCAGGTTTCATGCAGCGGATTCTGCGGCGCTGGTAAACTTCCGGAAACTGAGGGAACAGGCTTTTGCCAAAGACCTGCTCAGCGGCGCTGCGGTACATACCACCGACAGGAACAAAAGCAACCTGAAACATATTACCGATCATCGCAACAATACCTACTGGGCCGCCGAGGCGGAAAGCAATGCCGGGCTGTCATTTACGCTGCCCGCCAGGCAAAAGATCAATGCAGTGGCGCTGGAAGAAATGATCAGCCTTGGGCAGCGGGTGATCAGCTTTACGATCGAGGCCGAAGCAAACGGCGTCTTCCGGAAAGTATTCGAGGGCACCACCATCGGCCGCAAAAAAATCGCGGTGTTTCCCGAGACCGAAACAAAACAGCTGCGCGTAACCTTTACCGGTGCCAAAGCCGCACCGGTGATCAGGGGGATTTCGGCGTATCATTTCGGTATGTAGGATTAGTGGATTGGCGGATTATTTTATTTTTGTGGCACGGAAAAACGCTTCTCAACGCCGGAAAAAAAAGGAATCCGCCAATCCATAATGCGCGAATCCGCCAATCCATAACCGTGCAATTCCTTAACTTGCAGCATGACAACCACTCCTACCGTAGGCATCATCATGGGCAGCGACAGCGATCTGCCGGTGATGAAAGCCGCAGCCGATATGCTGGCTTATTTCGGTATTCCCTTTGAACTGACCGTTGTATCGGCACACCGCACGCCGCTGCGTATGGTGGATTATGCAAGTACCGCAAAAGAAAGGGGACTGAAAGTGATCATTGCGGGTGCGGGCGGCGCGGCGCACCTGCCGGGCATGGTGGCGTCTATCACCACCCTGCCGGTGATCGGTGTTCCCATCAAATCTTCGAACTCGATAGATGGCTGGGATTCGGTTCTGTCGATCCTGCAGATGCCCAATGGCGTACCGGTGGCCACGGTTGCCCTGAATGCAGCCAAGAACGCGGGTATACTTGCCGCACAGATACTGGCTGCACACGACGAAAATATTTCGGCGTCGATTGCACATTACAAACAGGAAATGGGACATGAAGTAAGCGGCAAAGCGGGCAAACTCAAAAGCGAATGGCCCAACGGTTTTGACGAATAAGTTTATCCGATCACGCCAAAGCCTTTGTTGAAACCGCCGGAATGATCGTAGATCTTCTGCAACCAGGCCCTTCCCTCCCTGGCATAATACAGCGAAAAATTATCGATCCGCTCCTGCAGACTGTTGTTCGGGAACAGTGCTGTTTTCAGCTTCGCTATCTGTTGCTGCTCCGAATCGAACATTTGTTTTTCCGCACGCAGCAGTTTTTTTTCCAGACCGGTTATTTTTTTCACCGCTTTTGTTTCCAGGGAAGCCACATGCTCCACCAGGCTTTTATCAACCGCCTCGGCGATCTTTTTCAGCTGCGCATAGAAAGTGTGCGCCTGGTTTATTTCTTCGGCAAGACTTAACTGGTGCCGGGTTTCTTTTTTAACCAGTTTGTTCAGGAGGAACTGTTCGTCGCGGAACATATCGGTCAGGGAAAATCCCAGTTTACCGATCTTCTCCGACTGCTCTTTTGTCATCAGCAGGAACGAGTTTCGCAGCATCAGGACCGGGTAAGGGATCTTTGCCCCGGAAAACACGTCTTTCAGTTCGAGCCAGTAAGCCAGTTCTCCCCCGCCTCCCACAAATGCCACATTCGGCAACACCGTTTCCTGGAAAGCGCCGCGCAGGATCACATTGGCGCTGAACCTGTCGGGATACGATTCCAGTTCCTGCAGTATTTCTGCTTCGGTGAAGGAAAGACCCAGCGTTTTTACCTCGTATTTTCCGTTGATGCGCTCTATCCGTTCACGCTTGTCGTTCAGCAGGTAAAACAAATTGATCTCCCGCCCACCGGCCTGAACCTTGTATTCTTTCGGAAGACGCGCTATCGTTTCGCTTACCGTTTTATGCGAAAAACCTTCGGTCAGTTCTTTTTTTACCACCGGGCTAAAGGCTTTTTTCAAACCGGCATTATCCGGTACCAGCACCACCAGTCCGTAAGCACCAAACAAGGCGTTCACCAGTTCCAGCGTGGCCTGCTGGATGGTTTTTCCCTCGGTATAACATCGAACAAACAATTCGTTCAGTTCATTGCCATAGGGCAGCACGCCCGTTTGCCCGTATATTTCCCTGATCAGTCCGGTCAGGGCCTTGTCCACTTTCATGCGGCCCACGGCGCCTTTCTGGCTGGTTTGCCATACCAGTTTTCTACCGCCAATATTCAGGTAGCCGAGTTCATCAAGGTCTGCATCTTCGCTGCCCATATAATACACAGGAACAAAATGATGTCCGGGCAGCTGCTCATTCAGCTCATCCGCAAGCCTGATCACATGGAGTACCTTGTAAATAAAATAAAGCGGCCCCGTAAAAATATTGGGCTGGTGGGCGGTGGTAACGGTGAAGGTATGCTGGTGGGCGAGCGACTGTATATTGGCGGTTACTTTTTCACCGGCAGCCATTCCCGCATATTGCTGCGTCAATGAATCAACCAGCAACTGCCTGGGCGTATCGAATGCCCTGCGTGCCGCCACGGCATCTTTGATACCACTGATATCGGGTGTATGCAGGTAAAAGCCTTGCAGGGGTGCAGCGTAAGAAAGATAGTCGGTTACGATCTTCGAAAAATACCCGGTGCTATGATAAGGTAGATAGTTAGCTGGCTGATCCGTCATAAGGAATAAAAATACGATTTACACCCGACTGCTGTTCCCGTTCCTACTTTTTAACAGTAACGGCGGGCAGTTGATTACAGCAAACCCGGTGCCCGAATGTCTTATCGGTCAAAACGACCCGGATCGAACGGTGCGATATCCATACTGAGTGTCTGTTCATTCAGCACCTCACTGACAAGTTTGCCGGTGGCAGGGCCAAGACTCAGTCCCAGCATGGCATGACCGGTAGCCATGACCACATTGTTCCATCGTTTGGTGCGGCCGATATACGGCAATCCGTCTGCCGAGCAGGGCCGGTACCCGTACCATACTTTGTCGATGGAAGGCATTGGTATCCTGAATTCGGGATAGAATCTTTCCACCGCCCTGAGTATTCCCGCCACACGGTTCATACGCGGCGGTGTTTTGGTGGAGGTGATCTCCATGGTGCCGCCAAAACGGATCTTGTTGCCATCCATCGGCGTCAGCGCCACCCTGCCTTCTACCAGCACGGCGGGATGGTTGATCCGATAAGGTGCATCTTCCAGCGTAAGCGAATACCCGCGGCCGGGTATCAGCGGTATGCGTATATCCATCTCAGCCGCCAGTTCACGGGTCCACGAACCGGATGCTACCACTACGGCATCGGCTTCGTAAACAGCGCTTCCGGTTTTCAGTCTGCGGATCTTACCGGCGCTGTGTTCGAAACCTGTTACCTCCTGGCCGGTCACCAGCCGTACACCCCTGCTTTCCAGACCGGCAATCAGTTGCTGCATCAGTTTATTGGGATAGAGATGCGCGTCGCACTTAAAGTACACCGCGCCGATCGCGTTGACCTTTGTCTGCGGTTCCATCCGCTGCACCGCAGCCTGGTCCAGCAGCTGCGTGTCGAGCAATCCCAGCGCGTGGGCTTTGGCAACCGTATGCTGCGCATGCTCTGCTGCGGCAGCAGTCTGGAACAATTCCAGCAGCCCCTTGTGTTCATAGGCAAACCCGAACCCGGGAAGGTTTTTCCAGTCCTCGTACAACTGCTGGCTCAGTATCGCGATATCACGCAACGGCACCGCCGATCGCTCCACATGCTCCGGCGTTGCGGAACGCATGAACTTAAGTCCCCAGTCGATCAGGCTCCTGCTGAATCTCGGCTGCACATAAAACGGGCTCTGCGGGTTCATCATCCATTTGAATCCCTGTTTGACAATGCCGGGCGTGGCAAGCGGGATAAAATGGCTGGGACAAACATACCCTGCATTACCATAAGAGCAGTTGTTGCGCATATCCGTTTTATCGATCACTGTAACCTCATGCCCGCTTTCACGCAAATACCAGGCAGCACTCAAACCAATGATGCCGCCGCCGATAACGATCACTTTCATGCTGTAAACTTAGGGGATTGGGAAGAGAGGAACAAGGAATGGGGAACAGAGGAGCAAAGAGCAGAGGAACAGGGAACGGAGGGCAGGGGGCGGAAGAGGGGGCGTTTTCGGGTGGGGCATTTCGCTTTTGCAGGTTCGGGCAATCGATTACATTTGTACAGACTGCTTGCAATATGGAAACATACGGGAAGATACTGTTGATAGCGATGCCGTTTTTCCTGGCGCTGGTGTTACTGGAGAAATGGTACGGATGGCGCAAAGGCAGGGATACCGTGCGCCATATCGATATGGTATCCAGTCTTGCCTCGGGCATCACCAATACCACCAAGGATGTACTGGGACTGAGTATTGCCATCATCAGTTACCAGTGGCTGCTGCGGCATGTGGCGGTTATTCATGTGCCCGCGGGTTTCTGTACCTATCTTATCGCGTTTGTGGCACTGGACCTGGCAGGGTACCTCACCCATCGTATCGACCACGAGTACAATTTCTTCTGGAACTCGCATATCATTCATCACAGCAGCGAGGATTTTAACCTGGCCTGTGCGCTCAGGCAGAACGTGTCGATATTCGTTCGCATGTTCACGATTTTCCTGCTGCCCGCTGCACTGCTGGGTGTTCCTGCGCAGGTGATCGCCGTAGTGGCGCCCCTGCACCTGTTTGCACAGTTCTGGTACCATACACAGCATATCGGCAAAATGGGATTTCTGGAAAAGATCATCGTTACCCCCTCCCATCACCGGGTACACCATGCCATCAACAAGGAATACCTCGATAAAAACTACGGACAGATATTTATTTTCTGGGACAAATGGTTCGGCTCTTTCCAGGAAGAACTGCCGGGCGTTACACCCATATACGATATTACCCGGCCCGTACGCACCTGGAACCCGATCAAGATCAACTTTATGCACCTGTGGTTGCTGGTTCAGGATGCCTGGCGTACCAAAAACACGAGAGACAAACTCCGCATCTGGCTGATGCCAACGGGCTGGCGGCCCGCGGATATGCCGGAGCGATATCCGTTATACAAGATCGAAGACGTGTATGCTTTTGAAAAATACGAAACAAAAACAACCCCGGCTTTTACCACATGGATCTGGATACAGATGGTATTGCTGCTGCTTTTTGTAAGCTACCTGTTTGGCAATATTGCTGCCGTGGGAAACCCGGGAATATTTGTCTATGGCGCTTTTATCTTCCTGTTCGTGTATGCCATGACAGAACTGATGGATGCCAACATCAATGCATGGGGATGGGAAACCGCCAAAATGCTGTACGGTCTTTCTATCCTGTATTATAACGGCGGCTGGTACGGCTTACCCGACTGGGCCGGTTACCTGCTGACCGCGTATTTTATTGCATCGCCCGCGATCACCGTATTCTTCCTGAAAAAACAACGGTCGGTAACATCGGCCTGATAGCTTTCCGCCACTGTCATTCATCGGCCATATCTGTCCCGGAACCGTTTTTTTCCGGCGCATGCCGAACTAAAAAATCGTGCCAGCCAATTACATCGGTATGAATGTTTACGGCTTGCGAATAATAACTATTTTTCAAAAATGATATTGATCGTCGATGACCTGCGGGAAAATATTCTTTCCCTGAAGCGCTTTCTTGAGCTGCACCAGTTCAGGGTCGATACGGCGGCATCGGGTGAAGAGGCGTTGAAAAAAATATTGAATACCACCTATGCACTGATCATCCTTGATGTGCAGATGCCCGATATGGACGGCTTTGAAGTTGCCGAAGCCATAGCCGGTTACAGCAAGGCAAAAGACACACCGATCATTTTTCTTACAGCGGTCAGTCTGGATAAACGTTTTGTCACAAAAGGTTATGCCTCGGGCGGTATCGATTATGTTACCAAACCCCTCGATCCCGATATCCTGCTGCTCAAGGTAAAGACCTTTTATCGGCTCTATGAACAGAAAAAAGAACTGAAGGATATTCAACAGCAGCTGCGCCGGGAAATAGATACGCGTATACATGCAGAGAAGGACCTCAGTGAACTCAATGCCCTGCTCGAGCAAAAAGTGCAGGAGCGTACCGAAGAACTGCGGCGCAGCAACGAGCAACTGGAGAAAAAAAATTCGGAACTGCAGCAGTTCGCCTATGTATCATCGCACGATCTGAAGGAGCCGCTGCGAAAGATCCAGATATTCAGCGACCTGATCAAACAGCGTTACCTGAAAGACAACCCTGATGCCGTTGGCTACCTGCATAAGATCATTTCCGCATCGGGCCGTATGACCACGCTGATCAACGACATCCTCGAGTACTCGAAACTTTCTTTTCAGCCCGATTTCAGAGAGCTTGACCTGAACCTGGTTCTCGGCGATGTGCTCACCGACCTCGACCTGCTGATACAGGAAAAAGGCGCCACCATACGGGCAGAAACGCTGCCAAGGGTAAGATCGGTGAGCACGCAGATGCAGCAGTTGTTCCAGAACATACTCAGCAACGCCATCAAATTCTCCAAACCGGGTATACCGCCGGTGATCTGTATCGAATCGGCGCTGCTGGCGGAAAAATCGTTTGACGCGCCTGTGGTGACGGATGAAAAAGACGCGGACTACTGTCGCATTACGATACGCGATAACGGCATCGGCTTTAACGAAAAATACCTCGATAAAATATTTACCATTTTCCAGCGGCTGCACCCGCTCGAAAAATACGAAGGCACCGGCATTGGCCTGGCTATTGTAAAAAAGATCGTTGACAACCATGGCGGGCTGATCAATGCACACGGCGTACCGGATAAGGGGTCTGCCTTTACCATCATACTCCCGCTGCGGGAGCCGCCTGTCACTGCCGAAACAAACGTTTTATGAAATCAACATTCCAAAGAAACCTGCTGGTGGCCTTCGGTGTTTCGCTGCTGCTGCTGATCCTGAGTTCAACAGCTTCTTTCATCAGCATACGCAACCTGCTCAAAACTGCTGACCTGGTACAGCATACCACGCAGGTAATCCATGCCACCGAAAACACTTTATCGATCCTGAAAGACGCGGAAACCGGCCAGCGCGGCTTTCTGCTTACCGGTGACGAAAGTTTCCTGGAACCTTACAAAGGCGCGTACGATAAGGCGTTGGCCGAGGTGGAAAACATCCGGTTACTAACAGCCGATAACCCCGCGCAGCAAAGAAATGCCGAAGCACTGTCTGAAACCATACGACAGCGACTGCAGCAACTGGCCATACTGATCGATTACAAACGGCAGGGAATGCCTATCGACAAATCAAACCTGGATAAAGGAAAGCGGTACATGGATGAGACACGTGCCATC
Source organism: Sediminibacterium soli (assembly GCF_009939225.1). Classification (GTDB taxonomy): domain Bacteria; phylum Bacteroidota; class Bacteroidia; order Chitinophagales; family Chitinophagaceae; genus Sediminibacterium; species Sediminibacterium soli. The sequence continues at coordinate 246,238 of NZ_JAACJR010000008.1, forward strand.
GTAAAAAAAATGACCGACAGCGAGTCTTCGCTGCTGACAGACCGGATCGGCGAACTCAATAAGCTGGCCATCAATACGCCGCTGTTGATCATCCTGGCAGCCACCATGTCGATCATCATCACCGTTATTTTCTTTATCCGCATCACCAGCGACTTCAACCAACGGAGCGTGCTGCAAAAAGCCCTGCAGAAAAAAGAAGAGGAGGTCTCGCGCCGGATCACCCTTATCCAGGATATCGCCGAAAAGATCGCTGCGGGTGATTACAGTATCAGAACAAAGGACTCGGGAGAAGACGGGCTGGGCAGTCTGTCGATATCCGTTAACAAAATGGCGGAATCACTGGACTACTCCTTCAACCTGCTGTCGGATAAAGAATGGCTGCAGACAGGTGTGGCGGGATTGAATACGGAAATGATCGGGGAAACCGATCTGAGCAGTCTTGCCGTCAAAACAACCGCGTTTGCCGCACGCTATACCAACAGTCAGGTGGCTGTCTTATACCTGAAAGAAACCAGTGGGCTGGTATACGCCGGCGGGTTTGCCTTTGCCGCCAGCGAAAGCAACCGTACCATTGCCATCGGCGAAGGCATTGCAGGACAGGTTGCCAAAACCGGTAAAAGCATGCTGCTGAAACAGGTAACCGATTCAGACATACTGATCAGCTATGCCACCGGTAAAGCCAACCCAAAAAACATCCTGGCGGTACCTGTATTTCACGAAGGGAATGTGATGGGCGTGCTGGAACTGGCAACGCTGAACCAGTATTCGGATAACGACCTGCTTTTCCTGGAGAGCGTAGCCAACCCCATAGGCATTGCGGTGAACACTGCCGAAAACAGGACGCGTTTGCAGAACCTGTTCGAGCAAACGCAATCGCAGGCCGAAGAACTGCAGGCGCAGCACCGCGAGATGGAAAACATCAACGAAGAACTGGAAGTACAGGCGCAAAAGCTGCAGGCATCGGAAGAAGAACTGAAAGTGCAGCAGGAAGAACTGCTGCAGGCCAACCAGGAACTCGAAGAACGTTCGCGCATGCTCGAAGAAAGAAACCAGGTGATCATGGAGCGCAACCAGGAGATACATGCCAAGGCCGAGCAGCTTGCGCTGAGCACGAGGTATAAATCGGAGTTCCTTGCCAATATGTCGCACGAGCTGCGCACACCCCTGAACTCCATCCTGCTGTTATCGCGGCTGATGTCGGAGAACCCCACGCAGAATCTTTCGGAAGAACAGACCGAGTATGCAAAAGTGATACAGAATTCAGGACAGGGACTGCTGGCGCTGATCAACGAAATACTGGATCTTTCCAAAATCGAATCGGGTAAAATGGACCTGCATATAGAACCGGTGCAGGTGCAGGACCTGGTAAACGGGATCAGCGCGTTGTTTGCGCCGGTTGCGGCCGACAAAAAGATCGGGTTCCTGATCGAGACCCAGGCACGCGTACCGGCGGTCTTCAGCACAGACCGTATGCGTGTGGAACAGGTGTTGAAGAACCTGGTATCCAACGCCATCAAATTTACCTCGGAGGGACAGGTGCGGATGGAATTGGATCTGTATGAGAACAACCCCGCCCTGCTTGGCTTTACCGTGGAAGATACCGGTATCGGCATTGCCCGCGAAAAACAACACCTTGTTTTCGAGGCATTCCAGCAGGAAGACGGGTCCACCAGAAGAAAATACGGCGGCACCGGGCTGGGACTTTCCATCAGCCGCGAACTGGCCAAACTGCTTGGCGGTGAGATCACGCTCCAGAGCGAACCGGGCCAAGGAAGCCGCTTCACATTTATTTTGCCCATGGAACCCGGCGCCGCCATCACCACATCGGGCATAACAGGCGGGACCGCCGGCCTGGCGGAGGAAGAACAGCCCCCGGAGGCGGAAAAGGAACGGGAGCCCAAATACATCAGCACCGAAATACCGATGGAAGTGCCCGATGACCGTTACCGGATACAGCCTGCCGATAAAACCATACTGATCGTGGAAGACGATACGAATTTTGCAAAGTCACTGCTGGAATTTACCAGGCAGCAGGGCTACAAAGGCATTGTTTGCGTAAGGGGCGACGAAGCCGTTGACCTCGCAAAAAAATTCAGTCCCCGCGGTATCCTGCTCGATATACAGTTGCCGGTCAAAGACGGGCTGGAAGTGATGGATGAACTGAAATCCGATTCGCTGACAAAACACATACCGGTGCATATGATGTCGTCTTACGAGATGAAATACAAGAGTCTTTCCCGGGGAGCGATTGACTTCATCAACAAACCGGTGGCTTTTGAAAAGATGCGGGATATTTTTGAGAAACTCGAATACGTACTCAGCGGCAACCCGCAGAAGGTGCTGATCGTAGAGGAAAATGCCAAACATGCCAAAGCCCTTGCCTATTTCCTGGAATCGAATAACGTGAACACGGAGATACGGAAAAATGTTTCGGAAAGCATCGAAACGCTCAAAGGCAAAGAAGTGAACTGCGTGATCCTCGACATGGGTATACCGGACCAGAAAGCATATGATACCCTGGAGGAGGTTAAAAGCACACCGGGACTGGAGAACCTGCCCATCATCATCTTCACGGGCAAGAGTCTCTCGAAGACCGAAGAAATGCGCATCCGGCAGTACGCGGATTCGGTGGTCATCAAGACCGCGTATTCCTACCAGCGCATCAGAGACGAGGTATCGCTTTTTCTTCACCTGGTGGAAGAAAACCGGAAAACGGATAACGCCACGCGGTACAAAAAACTGGGTGCGCTTAACGAAGTCTTAAAAGACAAGACCGTTCTGATCGCCGATGACGATGTACGCAATATCTATTCGCTTACACGGGCGCTGGAAAGCTTTGGCATGCAGGTGATCTCGGCCACAGACGGCAAAGAAGCCCTGCTGAAACTGCAGCAAACACCCAAAACCGATATCATACTGATGGATATGATGATGCCCGAAATGGACGGATACGAAACCACGCGAACCATTAAAAACATGCAGGATTATAAACGTATACCCGTTATTGCCGTAACCGCAAAAGCCATGCTTGGCGACAGGGAAAAATGCATTGAGGCGGGCGCTTCGGATTATATCACCAAACCCGTGGATATCGACCAGTTGCTCTCGCTGCTGCGGGTATGGCTGTACGATCAAAAATAAACCCATGGCCGACAGAAAGAAAATACTGATCGTGGACGATGACGCGCGGAACATATTTGCGCTGGCCGCGGTACTGCGTTCACGCGGGTATGATTGTTTGTCTGCAACGGGTATGAAAGATGCATTTGCCATACTGCGGCAGGAAACCGGCATCCGCGCTATCCTGCTCGATATGATGATGCCCGATATGGATGGATATCAAGGCCTGCCGCATTTAAAACAGCAGGAGCGGTCGGCTTCCATCCCGGTTATTGCCGTAACCGCACAGGCAATGGCGGGCGACAGGGAAAAATGTCTGCGGGCAGGCGCCGACGGGTACCTGTCCAAACCCGTAAACATAGACGAGCTGCTGCCCCTGCTGGCAACGCATATAAAATAACCGATTGGAAAAAAACCTGCACATACAGGACGATGAACTGCAATTGCTGCTGAACGATGTGATGCAGAAATACGGCTATGATTTTCTCGGCTATTCCGAAGCCTCTATGAAACGCAGGATCGACCGGCTGGTATCGATCGACAGGTTCCCTTCTTTTGCCGAGTTCAGGCATCACCTGCTCAGCAACGAAGCCTACCTGCAGCGTTTTGTGGAAGAGATCACCGTAAATGTGACCGAGATGTTCCGCGACCCCTCTTTTTACCGGGTGCTTCGCAAACAGGTGCTGCCGGTACTGGCCACCCACCCTTTTGTCCGTATCTGGCATGCAGGATGCAGTACCGGTGAAGAAGTGTATTCGATGGCCATCCTGCTCGAAGAAGCCAACCTGCTGCACAAATCCCTGCTGTATGCCACCGATATCAACCCGGGGGTACTGCAGAAACTGCAGTCGGGCATCTTCCCTATTGCGCAGATGCGGCAATACTCGGAGAACTATATCGAATCCGGCGGCACCGGCGATTTCTCTAAATACTATACCGCCAAATACAACCTGGCAAAATTCAACGAATCGCTCAACAGCAAAATGATCGTTTCCACGCATAACCTGGTATCGGACCGCTCGTTCAATGAGTTCCAGCTGATCTTCTGCAGGAATGTGCTGATCTATTTTGACAAACCGCTGCAGGACAAAGTGCTTGGCCTGTTTGACGAAAGCCTGGAAACACTGGGCTTTCTGGCGCTCGGCGCCAAGGAGCATCTTACATTCTCACCCATTGGCAAAAATTATCAACCGGTAAACGGAAGGGAAAAGATATGGCGGAAAATGTACTGATAACGGCAAAGCGAGTGGTGGCCATCGGCGGCTCTGCGGGCAGTCTGGATGTGATTATCCGCCTATTGCCCGGGCTGGACAAACAGCTCGGTTATGCCGTGATCATCGTTATTCACCGGCGCTCGCAGCAGGATTCCCTGCTGGGCAATATACTCGGCACCAAAACAGACTGGGTGGTAAAGGAAGCCGAAGAAAAAGAACCCGTAATTCCCGGGTATGTATACCTGGTGCCCTCAGATTACCACCTGCTGGTTGAAAAAGACCATACCCTTTCACTCGACGACTCTGAAAAAGTGAATTACAGCCGCCCGAGCATCGACGTAACTTTTGAGTCTGCGGCAGAAACCTACCGTGAAAACCTTACCGCCGTATTGCTCTCCGGCGCCAATGCCGACGGTGCGGCGGGTATGCAAAGAACAAAGGAACTGGGAGGTATATGCATCGTGCAAAATCCGCTCTCCGCAGAAGTTTCCTATATGCCCGAACAGGCGATCCGGCAGGTGGCCGTAGATCATATCGTGGATGCGGAGCAGCTGGGGAAATTCATCAACGACCTGCTGAAAAACGGGTAGTATCGGAGCGTCCCTATCTCTTCCCCACCGTATTGTTGAACAATCGCCAGATGCCAAGCGGGTTGGCGTCTTTTAAAGCGTCGGGCAGCATTGAGTCGGGACAATTCTGGTAGCAGACAGGTCTCACCCATCTTTTTACCGCGCCGTTGCCTACTGCCGTAAAGCGGCTGTCTGTACAGGCCGGGAACGGGCCTCCGTGCACCATACTGGGACAAACTTCCACTCCGGTAGGCACACCGTTGAAAACGATGCGGCCTGCAATGGATGGCGCCAGATCAAGCAGGGACCGGTGCTCCGAAAAATCCGTATCCGTACCCATCAGCGTAGTGGTTAATTGGCCGGCCAGCGATTTCCAGACAGCTTTCATTTCTTCAATACCCGCACACTGCACCAGCAGGGAATACGGACCAAACACTTCTTCGTGCAACAGCGGATCGTTCAGGAATGTTTTTGCGGCAACGGTGGCAACGGCCGGCAATGCCTCCATTGTTTCGGGCTGGCGCGAGGACCGTGAAACAAGGCTCACTCCTTTTTCCTTCAACGCCGCTTCCATCTTTTCATAATAGGCTTTGTGGATGCCTTCATGCAGCATTTTTGCCGGCACAACAGCCGCGATCTCCGTTTCGAGAGATTGTAAAAAAACGGAGAGCCCTTCTCCCTGCATGGCGATCAGCAGACCGGGATTGGTACAGAACTGTCCCATTCCCAAAGTGATCGAAGCGGCGTATTGCCGGGCCAGCGCCTGGCCGTTTTGCCGGATGGTATCGGGAAGGAACAGCACCGGATTGGTGCTGCCCATTTCGGAAAAGACCGGTATCGGGTTCTTTCTTGCCGCGGCATAATCGTACAGCGCCTTTCCTCCTTTGAAAGAGCCGGTAAAACCAACCGCCGCAGTGGCTGCATGCTCTACCAGGTATTTGCCTGATTCAAAAGAACCATCGGTCACATGGCCAAAAACATCTTTGGGCATGCCGCAGGTTTCGATCGCGCGGGCAATGGCACCGGCAACCATAACGGATGTCTGCAGGTGCGCCGGATGCGCTTTTACCACCACCGGGCAGCCCGCAGCCAATGCACTGGCCGTATCACCGCCTGCAGTGGAATAGGCAAACGGAAAATTGCTTGCGCCGAATACCACCACGGGTCCCAGCGGCACCAGCATTTTGCGCAGATCGGGTTTGGCTGGATTTTTATCCGGTATAGCCGTATCAACAGATGCTTCCACCCAACTGCCCTCGCGCAGCATCTCTGCAAACATACGGAGCTGCATGGTGGTCCTGCCTCTTTCGCCCGTTAAACGGGCAGCGGGCAGGTTGGTTTCTTTCGATGCCTGTTCTATCAGCGCATCACCCAGGGCCTCGATATTGGCGGCGATCGTTTCCAGGAAAACGGCTCTTGCCTGCGGGGTGGTTATACGGTAGTCATCAAAGGCGCGCAATGACCGCTGCATGGTATCGTCTATTGTTTGCATAGGGGTTCGGTGTTTAGTCTTCCAGGTGCAGGTATTCGGGCAGCACGGGTCTGCCGGCAATCCCTGTTTCTATTATCTGCAAAATGCGTTCCCTTTCTTCGCCGATCAGCGTCAGTCGCGGTGCACGCACATATTCCGATCCGATGCCTTCCTGCTGCTCGGCCAGTTTGATGTACTGCACCAGTTTGGGATGGATATCCATTTCCAGCAAAGGCATAAACCAGCGGTAAATATCGATGGCTTCTGCTATGCGTCCGGCTTTGACAAGCCGGTGGATGGCCACAGTTTCCCTCGGGAAAGCGCAAACCAGTCCCGCAACCAGTCCGTCAGCGCCCAGCACCAGTTCTTCCACGGTAAGCGTATCCACACCGCAGAGAATTTTATACCTGCTGCCAAAACGGTTGCGCAGCCGGGTGATATTGGTTACATCGCGGGTAGATTCCTTGATGGCCTGGATATTGGCGCATACCTGTAATTCATCAAACATATCAGGCGTTACATCAATCCTGTAATCAACGGGGTTGTTATAGATCATCACGGGCAGGTCTGTGGAACCGGCGATGGTTTTGAAATACGTAACCACTTCGCGGTGGTCTGCCTTGTACCGCATGGGCGGCAGCAGCATGATACCCTGGGCGCCCCATGCTTTTGCGTATTGTGCCTGCTGCAGGGCTTCGCTGGTACTGCCTTCGGCGATATTGAGGATCACCGGCACTTTACCGGCCACATTGTTTACGGTAAACCGCACCAGCTGTTCTTTTTCGCCGGTGGTAAGCACGCTGGCTTCTCCGAGGGTGCCGCCGAGGATGATGCCGGCCACACCGGCATCGAGCTGGGCACGGAGGTTCTTTTCAAAAAGCGGGATATCGAGCTGGTCGTCGGGGGTGAACTTGGTGGTAATGGCAGGGTAAACGCCTTTCCAGTGGATCATGTGCATTATTTTGAAGCGCGAAGATAACCAAACGCAAACGTTGCGGTTGCCCTGCACCGTTGTGCTACTGCTCCTCCGCCAATTCGCCTTCCAGGTCGTAATCGTAGGCTTTTGTGATCTTTACGTTAACGAATTCGCCGATGGGTAGTTTTTTAGCGGAGTGGATCACCACTTCGTTGTCTACCTCCACGCTGTCGAATTCGGTGCGGCCAAGGTAACGGCCGGCTTCTTTTTTGTCGATGATCACCCTGAATACCCGGCCCACTTTTTCGAGATTTTTCTCGTAGCTGATCTCCTGCTGCACTTCCATGATCTCCTGTGCACGCAGGGCTTTTTCTTCTGCGGGAACATTGTCTTCCAGCTCGTAGGCAGATGTGTTCTCTTCGTGACTGTAATTGAAGATACCCACCCTGTCGAACCGATGCTCCTGCAGGAAGGCTTTGAGCTCTTCCACATCCTGTTCCGTTTCGCCGGGGAAACCGGCGATCAGGGTGGTGCGCAGACAGATACCCGGCACTTTTTCGCGGATGGTATGGATCAGTTCGGTCATTTCCTCCCGGGTAATATTGCGGTGCATGGCTTTGAGCATGTTGTTGCTGGCATGCTGCAGTGGTATATCGAGGTATTTGCAGATAGTATCGCGTTCGCGCATTACATCGAGCACTTCCAGCGGAAATTTGCTGGGATAGGCATAATGCAGGCGTATCCATTCCAGTCCTTTTACATCGGCCAGTGCATGCAGCAGGCGCGGCAATTCTCTTTTCTTATAAATATCCAGTCCGTAGTAGGTCAGCTCCTGCGCGATCAGCATCACTTCTTTCACCCCTTTTTTCACCAGCGCCTCGGCTTCGGCAACCAGCTGTTCCACCGGTTTGCTGATGTGCTGCCCGCGCATCAGCGGAATGGCGCAGAACGAACAGGTGCGGTTACACCCTTCGCTGATCTTGAGGTATGCATAGTGTTTGGGCGTGCTCAGCAAACGTTCGCCCAGCAATTCGGTTTTATAATCGGCGTTGAACTGCTGCAGTATCAGCGGCAGTTCCAGCGTACCAAACCAGGCATCCACTTCCGGCATTTCTTTTTCGAGATCGGAACGGTAGCGTTCGCTGAGACAGCCGGTTACGTATACCTTGTCCAGCTTACCCCTTCTTTTCAGTTCCAGCTGGTCCAGGATGGTGTTGATGCTCTCTTCTTTTGCCTTATCGATAAACCCGCAGGTGTTCACCACCGAAATATTATGATCAAGTCTGGCATTCTCATGCACCACGGCAATATCATTTGCAGCCAGCTGCCCGCTCAGCACTTCACTGTCCACCAGGTTCTTACTGCATCCGAGCGTAATGATGTTCACCTTGTCTTTCCGTAACGTCTTCGATTTCATAGAGGCCGCAAAGGTAGGCATATGAGGGGAATGGAGGATTGCGGGATTGCCGATTTGGGGATTGCCGATTGGTGATTGAGAATGATTGGAAGGTAAATGTTACTATATTATGAAAATCAATTGAATGCATTTGAATTAATTGTTGCGCAGCTTTTATTTATTCAAAATAATCAGAAGATAAATATTGTTAATATTTGAAAATCAATCAAATAAGATTGATTTGATTGCCAATTGGTTTCGGAGGGTTGCTCGTGGAGAATTATCGATTTAGCATTGAATGCAATTAGAAGATATACCATTAAAATGATTGAAAATCAGCCAAATGAGCTTTGATTGATTACTGACGGGCCGGTTGGTTATTCTGGATTCCGAATTCCTTTTCGGCCGGTTAATCCTGTCCCCCCGCTACATGCTGCATGATCTTTACCGCGTGGTCCCGGGAGTTTTCGATGAAGAGGCTGTGGGTGTTCATACCCCCGCAGATAACGCCGGCGAGGTAGATGCCGGGAATATTGGTTTCGTGTGTATCGGGGTTGTATAGCGGTGTGCGGATGGCATCGGGCGAGAGACGGATCCCAATTTTTTGCAGGAAGGAAAGATCGGGCTGGTAGCCGGTGGCCGCGATCACGCGGTCGTTTTGCAGTGTCCGCTCACCATCGGGTGTCTGGATCACCACTTCCTTTTCGCGTATCTCCCTGACCATCGAATGAAAATAGGCTTTGACAGAACCTTCTTCGATGCGGTTGATGATATCGGGACGTACCCAGTACTTCACACGTTTGCCGATTTCTCCCTCCCGGATCACCATGCTTACCTCGGCTCCTTTGCGCCAGGTTTCCAGCGCCGCATCCACGGCCGAATTATTGGCGCCGATCACGATCACTTTCTGAAATGCGTAAAAATGCGGATCGTTATAGTAGTGCGTTACCTTATCCAGTGTTTCGCCGGGCACATTAAGCAGATAGGGCAAATCATAAAACCCCGTGGCGATCACTGCGCTGCGGGTCTGGTAAGCATGCCCTTTCGCCGTTTCCACGCGGAAGCCATTTTCAGGCTGCGCTATATGCAATACCTTTTCGAACAGGTGAATATCCAGCTGCGCCGCCACGGCCACCCTGCGGTAATATTCGAGCGCTTCGTTGCGGTTGGGTTTTGCATTATTGCTCACAAAAGGCACGCCGCCGATCTCCAGTCGTTCAGAGGTGGAAAAAAAAGTCATGTTAACCGGGTAATGGTACAGCGAGTTCACCAGGCAACCTTTTTCCAGCACCAGGTAACGCAGTCCCCTGTTTTTTGCTTCCAGTGCACAGGCCAGTCCTATGGGACCTGCTCCGATAATGATGGTATCGTAATGAAACATGCGGGATTGACTTTATTTCCTGATTCGAAGACCGGGCCGACTGTTCGGTTGCGTCAACACACTTCATTCAACCAATACAGGCGCCCGTTCCTTATTTATGAATTTCGCTGGAAAAATGGAACACAATATCGGGGTTATTGGATATCTCGGTATTGAGGAACCATTCGCTTTGGGCAAGGTATACGGGATGGCCGTCTTTGTCTTCGGCTGAGTTCTGCTGTTTGAAACGGAGAAAATCGTCCAGCTTTTTCTGGTCCCTGCTGGTCAGCCAGCAGGCTTTGTAAAAAGGCAGGGCGCGGAATTCGCAGGCGGCGCCGTATTCCTGCAGCAGCCGGTACTGTATTACCTCAAACTGCAGTTCGCCAACGCAGCCAATGATCTTTTTGTTGCCCCCGAACTGCGTAAACAACTGCGCTACGCCCTCGTCGGTTAACTGGCTCACCCCTTTTTCGAGCTGTTTTGTTTTCATGGGGTCTTTGTTCACCAGCTCCTTGAATATCTCGGGAGAGAAAGTGGGGATACCGGTGAAATAAAAATCCTCTCCTTCGGTCAGCGTATCGCCGATCTTGAAATTACCGGTGTCGAACAGACCCACCACATCACCCGCATAGGCGTCTTCAATGATATCTTTGCTGCGCGCCATAAAACTGTACGGGTTGCTGAAGCGCATATCCTTGTCCAGCCGCACATGGTGATAATATTTATTCCGCTCAAACCTGCCGCTGCATACACGCATAAACGCAATACGGTCGCGGTGCTTGGGATCCAGGTTGGCATGTATCTTGAAAACAAAACCGCTGAACCCGTCTTCCTCCACACTTACCGCGCGTTTGGATGTTTCGCGGCTGCGCGGTATGGGTGCGATGCGGATAAACGTATCCAGCATTTCCTTTACCCCAAAATTGTTTACCGCGCTGCCAAAGAATACCGGCGCTATTTTTCCTTCGAGATAGGCAACGGTATCAAGGTCTCCGTAAACACCTTCGATCAGTTCCGCATCCTCCCGCAGTTGCGCGGCGTCTCTCTCCCCTACTTTCTCGTCGAGCAGGGACTCAGACAGATCCCGTATGCCGATCACATCCTCCTCATCCGCCCTGGTGCTGGCCGTAAACAGACGAAGGCTTTTGTCGTCAAGGTTATACACGCCTTTAAAATCCTTACCGCTGTTGATGGGCCATGTCATGGGATGCAGCGAAATACCCAGCTCTTTCTCGATCTCTTCCAGCAGGTCAAAACGGTTCTTGCCGTCACGGTCCATTTTATTGATGAAAACGATCACGGGGGTATCACGCATACGGCATACCTCCATCAGTCTTCTTGTCTGTTCTTCCACCCCGTTTACGCTGTCTATCACAAGAATAACACTGTCAACCGCCGTAAGCGTGCGGTACGTGTCTTCCGCAAAGTCTTTGTGACCGGGTGTATCGAGCAGGTTGATCAGGATATTCCGGTATTCGAAGGTCATTACCGATGTGGCCACGGAGATACCGCGCTGCCGTTCGATCTCCATAAAATCGCTTGTTGCATGCTTCTTGATCTTATTGCTTTTTACAGCACCCGCCACCTGTATCGCGCCGCCGAACAGCAGCAGTTTCTCCGTAAGGGTGGTCTTACCGGCATCCGGGTGCGAAATGATGGCAAATGTTCTGCGCCTGTGGATCTCTTTTTCGTATTTCATAATGCGGCGGCAAAGGTAAGGAAACGGGAAACGTCAGACATGCGTCGTGAGAGGTCAGTCGTGAGTCAACTCACGCCTCACCTCCCGGGGATTATCACAAATCTTTCACAGGCTGCCTGGGGGTATTGGGGTATTTTTGGGGCAGGAGTCATTATTTACTATGAAAAAACTGATCGCGGTCGCTGCCATATTGTTCCTTTCAGGACAAACGCAGGCGCAGGGATTAAAAGGCCTGCTGAACAAAGCAAGGGAAACCATTAACGGTAAAACCGCCGCCGCGGGCTTAAGCAATGAGGATATTGTTGCCGGGCTGAAAGAGGCCCTCGCCACCGGGTCTGCCAAAGGCGCTGCGGCGCTTTCGCAGGCGGACGGCTTTTTTGCCAACGCAGCGCTGAAGATCCTGCTGCCGGCAGAAGCCAAGAAAGTGGAGAGCGCCCTGCGTGCAGCCGGTTTGGGCAAACAGGCCGACGATGCCATCCTCAGTATGAACCGTGCAGCCGAAGATGCCTGCAAAAGCGCGGCACCCATTTTCATCAACGCCGTAAAACAGATGAGCTTCAAAGACGCGCTGGGCATACTCAGGGGAAGCGATACCGCCGCCACGGCCTACCTGCGAACCGGCACCCATACCGAGTTGACCAGCGCTTTCCGGCCGGTTATCGAACAGTCGCTCACCAAAGTGGATGCCACCCGTTACTGGAATACACTGATGACAACCTATAACCGTTTCAGCCTGCAGAAGATCAATCCCGATCTCACCGCTTATGTTACGGAAAAAGCCCTGAACGGCATTTTTGTACAGGTGGCTGCTGAAGAAAAGAATATCCGCGAGAATCCTGTTGCCAGGACCAGCGATATGCTCAAAAAAGTATTTGCCAAATAGCGGTCAGCGAAACGGCTCGTCGTCGATGGAATGGGTTCTTTCCACGATGCTGCGGATCTCCTGATCGAGTTCGCCGGCGCTTTCCTCGAGGTGATGAAACAGTTCCAGGTCGCCTACCGAGCCGCTGTTGCGCAGCACTTCCAGCACTGCCAGTATATTGGCCAGCGGTCTGCGCACCTGGTGCGACTGGCGGAAAGCGATATCGCGCAGCAGTGTATTCTGTTTTTTGATTTTTTCGTGGCTGACAATATCTTCCGTTACATCGCGGTTGGTGCCGATCAGGCTCAGCGGCTTGCCCGCTTCCGAGCGTTTGATAATGGCATGCGAATCGATATAACGGATCTGCCCGCCGGGCAGGATGATGCGATAGATGGCGCCGTTGATCTCGCGCAGTCCCGACATCAGGTCCTGTATGATCGAGATCATCCTTGGCGTATCCTCGGGATGCACGGCATTGTTAAACACCTGGTACAGGCTGATATCCGTTCCGTCGGGGTAACCGTACATATGGAACATGCGCTTATCCCATATCACCTGGCCGGTCACCAGGTCTATCTCCCATATCCCTATCGATGCAGAATCGGTGGCCAGCGATAAACGCTGCAGCAGTTCTTCCTGCTGTACCTGTGAGAGGTTGCGGTGATCTGAAAGCAAACGTATCTGTCCTTCGCTTTTCTCCAGCGCTTCGGCTATGCGGCGGTGGTGGGTGATATCGAAGATACAGCCGTCTACATACCGGATCTGTTTTCCCTCTTCGTAAATACCCTGCGCGCGCTCCGACACCCAGCGCAGCGTACCATCCTGTCGTACGATGCGGTATTCAAATTCAAAGCGCTCTTTGTGCGCCAGCGCATCGCGCATCCGGCGGATCAGTGCGGGGCGGTCTTCGGGATGAACGATGTTCAGGTAGCCCTGGCGCCTGTCGCTGAGAAAATAGGCCACAGGATATCCGGTAAGGTTCTCTATTTCATCACTGAAAAATTCAAGCGTCAGCCATTCGTCGCCCGAGCAGCGATAGATAGCCCCGGGTAAATGATTGATCAATAAACGAAACTGTTCATTGCCGAATAAATCGGCGGCTGCAGTGTTAGGTTTTGGTTGCTGTTCTGACATAACAACATTATCAGCAGGAAATATAGGGAAATTCCAGAAATACATCTTCCCGGTCTATCCGTTCCTTCTCTCATCTTCTGCTCCTTCCCCCTCCATTCCTGTATTCGACATTCATTATTCCTTGTTCCTTGCCTGCCTGTCGGCAGACAGGTTCTTCTGTTCCTTGTTCCTTGCTCCCCTGTTCCCCTCCCTCCCCCAAAAAACAAAAGACCGCATCCGCGGCCTTTTGCAACAGGTTGATCGATCATTAAATATCTGTCGCTTCTCCGTAAGCAACAGCGGTGGCTTCTTTCATAGCCTCGCTCATGGTCGGGTGCGGGTGACTTGCGTTGAGTATTTCGTGGCCGGTGGTTTCGAGTTTACGGGCCACCACTGCTTCGGCGATCATTTCGGTAACATTGGTACCGATCATGTGTGCGCCAAGCAATTCGCCGTATTTGGCGTCGTAGATCACTTTTACAAACCCTTCTGTTGCGCCCGCTGCCGTGGCTTTACCGCTGGCTACAAAGGGGAATTTACCCACTTTAACTTCATAACCTGCGTCTTTGGCGGCTTTTTCGGTATAGCCTACGCTGGCTATCTCGGGTGTGCAGTAGGTACAGCCGGGTATATTGTTGTAATCCATCGCCTCGGGCAGGTGCTGGAATTTCTTTTCGTTATAGCCGATATGTTCCGCAGCCGAAATACCCTCTTTAGAAGCCACATGCGCCAGGGCCTGGCCGGGCGCACAGTCGCCGATCGCGTAAAAACCGGGAACGGATGTCTGGTAGTATTTGTCAACCACCACTTTCCCTTTTTCTGTTTTGACACCCATTTCTTCCAGACCGATGTTCTCGATATTGGCTACCACGCCCACGGCGCTCAGCACCACATCCGCCTCGAGCGTTACGGTGCCGTCCTGTTTTTTCACGGTTGCTTTTACCCCGCTGCCGCTGGTATCCACGGATTCAACAGAAGCGTTGGTAAGCACTTCAATACCGAATTTCTTGTATTGTTTTTCGAGTTCTTTGGAAATATCCTCGTCTTCCACCGGCACAATACGCGGCAGGAATTCCACGATGGTTACCTTGGTGCCCATGCTGGCATACACATAGGCGAACTCCACGCCTATCGCACCGCTGCCCACCACGATCATGCTGTTGGGTCTTTCGGGCAGTACCATCGCCTCGCGGTAGCCGATCACTTTTTTGCCGTCCTGTTTCAGGTTGGGCAGTTCCTTGCTGCGGGCGCCCGTGGCGATGATGATGTATTTTCCTTCCACTGCCTGTTTGCTTCCGTCGGCGGCGGTAACTTCCACCTGTCCTTTTGCCTTGATCTTTCCATAACCCATCACCACATCGATCTTGTTCTTCTTCATCAGGAACTGGATACCCTTGCTCATTTTATCGGCTACGCCGCGGCTGCGTTTGATCACCGCGGAAAAATCGGCTTCCACACCGGTTGCGTTGATACCGTAGTTGGCGCTGTGTTTCATGTATTCGTATACCTGCGCACTTTTGAGCAGGGCCTTGGTTGGGATACAGCCCCAGTTGAGACAGATACCGCCCAGGCTTTCTTTTTCGATGATCGCTACTTTAAAACCCAGCTGGGAAGCGCGGATTGCCGCGGGGTAACCACCGGGACCACTGCCAAGTACAATTACGTCGTAAGCCATAATAGGGAATTGATTGAATTGAGATGATTGGAAATCAATTTGCGGAGGCAAAAATACTGGCTATTGGGCAAACGGAAAAAACAGATTGGGGGCGGTGCCGGGTAAATCGCCAGCAGTGAATCGCCGGTTTGACAGGCCGCTGGTTAGACTATCGGATCTTCCCGCTCCTATCGTCTTCACCATATGAAGGATTCCCTAATCAGGGTACGATATTGAGTTTACCCGCATTGCTGGCGTTGATCTGTAAGGAGGCGCTGCCCTGCATGCTTACGCTGCTGCAACCCACTACGATATTGCCCAGTATGCGCTTGGTTCCTCCATTGCTGATCACCAGGTTGCCGAAGGTAAAGGCAGGAATATCCTGTGTACCCGAACCGTTGAAGTTAACGGTGCTGCCGGTAACCGTATAGGCCCCTGCACCGGGGGTAAACAGTCCGGCAATGCCAATGATGCCCAGAGCGCTCAGGGTTCTTGCGCCGCCGCTGCCGTCCAGGTCGGTATAATCCCCGTGTACAATGGTCTGCGGGGATGCGCTGTTGTACAGAACGGTGCCACCCCAGGTTTTGGCGACAGAGATGGGTGTTGCCGATGTGTTCTGCGTCAGCAACCGGCCCGCGTGACCGGTGGCAGTGTTGGTTACCGCAAGGGTATTGATCCCCATATCCAGGCTGCTGCCCGCAACGGAGGTCAGATTGGTGGCCGTGATATTGCCTGAGGCTGTCTGTACGCCGCTGGTATTGCCCATGGCAAGCGTATAATAAGTCATTGCCCCAACGGTTTGTCCGCCCGAAGCCAGGTTGTAATTAACGGTACCGGTTCCGGGGGTAAAGGTTCCGCTGTTGGTCCAGCCACCCTGCAGACTGATGGTGTCCGAGCCCATGGTTACCGCACCGGTGCCTGTAATATTGCCTGCGATGTTTGCACCGGCATTGTTCACGGAAAGTAAAGCGGTGCCGCCCGTGATATCCCAGTTGCCGCTGACCGACACCGTACCCGCAGCCACTGTTTTATTGCCGTTACCGGAGAAAGAAAGGTTTTTATAGGTGGGCGTTACGGATACCGTTTGTGCAACGCCGGCCGCATACTCAACCGTTGTGCCTGCTGCAAAACTGTTGGTGCCGAATGCCGGGTAGCCGGTGGCCACAGTGGCAGATCCCAGTTGAAAAATTCCGGATACAAGGTTGATGGTTCCCGTTGCCGTTAACTGGAAACCGCCATCGCTGAACAGGCTGCTGGCAACCTGTGAACCGATCTGCAGCTGTCTTGTGCCTATATTTTTGGCCGCGTTCATCTTAACGCCGTTTACATTGTCGATCAGTATGCCGCCGGCGCCCGCCCAGGTTGCCGGAAATTCAGTGCCCGTGGTTTGGGCAATATCGCCTTTGTACTCCAGCGCGGCAGAAGCGCCATAGGTTGGCGTGCCTGTTACGGTTGAGGTGCCCTGCCTAGACAATGTGCCGTTTACCGTAGCGCCGGTCACCGTTTTGACGCCGGCGCCCGACAGGGTAAGGTCGTTATAGGTAACGGCCCAGGCTGTCTGCGCGGCCGCCCCGTTAAAGTTTACGGTGCCCGCACCCGCGGTAAAACCCACGGTGGTGCCGCTGAGCGTGCCGCCGATGGCCAGCGAGCCCGAGCCGTAGAACCGGAACACACAGCCCGTGGTGCCGTGGGTGATATTGCCGGCGATGGTGGCGGAGCCGTTGCCGATGGTAAGACTGTCGTTACGTGTGGCCGTGGTGGCGCTCATGGTAAGCGATCCGGCAGAGAAACTGCCGTCGCCCACTGAAATGGTGCTGGTAAAGCCGGCATTGGGTCTTGCCATCGTTACCGCGCCGGTTACAGCCAGCGAACCCGTTGACGCGATAAGTACGCGCGTAACAGCCGCCGCAACCGGAATGGTGAAGTTACCCGATACCGTAACCGTATCGCTGATCGCCAGACTGGCGCCGCTTGTCAGGGCCAGGTTATTGAAAGCGGTGATGCTGGCACCGCCGCTGATGGCTGCGTTTGCCGTACCGAAAGTAACGGTGGCCGTTCCCTTGGTGAAGGAGCCGTTGTTTACCCAGGGACCATTTACCGTAAGCGCGATGGTGGTGCATTCCAGCGTGGCGCCGGCACTAATCGTTACCCCCGTGCAGGTGCGGGCAATGGAATTCACCGTTACCTTACCCAAACCGGTGGTGGCGATGATGACATTGTCTGTTGCCAGGGGTATTATACCGCCCACCCAGGTAGTGGTGGTTCCCCAGTTGCCGCCGGCAGCGGTGGAAGTGCGTGTGGCGGCATATCCCTGCATGCCCTGCAGACAGCCCATCAGGCATACCAGCCATACGGCGATGCGGTATTTTTTAAAGAAAACAAACGAAACGGAATCCCTGGTAGCGTACATATCCTGTAGAGGTTAATAAAGGATATTGGATTTTATGGATGACGATCTTCCGGATCGCCAAAACCAGACACGAGAAACTGCAAGATGCTTTGTCGGGATTAGCCCAGAATAAGGCAGAAATTAGAATAGGCTTAGAATCGCCACAGGCTGTAAAAACGGGTTGTCTGGGGGGCTTTTTGAAAATGGCCCGTTGTTGTAACGGCCCTGAAGCAGGGTGGGGCTATTCAAAGAAAATACGTACGGTCTGGTAAAACCATTTATTGTCCATGGCCGCGCCCGCCTGCTGCATGTGTTCGTTAAAACCCTGCAGACCGAACAGACCGGCCATATTTCCGTTGCGCAGGGCAATCTCGAGGTATCCCGCGGAATTGAACCAGGCTAATTTTTCCGATTCCGAAACGGAGGTATAGTTATCGCTGATGGTATCGATGATCTCGTTCCGTTTGAATACGATCTTAAAGCGCCTGCCGTTGCGCTGTTCTTCAAATTCCTGTTTGGTGATGTTGATGACCACGTTTTCGAAATTGTCGATAAACAGTATCTGTCCCTCCATCCAGTTTGGACCGATGGTGGCCCGCAGCGGGTATTTTTCAACGATATTGTTTACCGACTCGCCCGCAGCATAAAGATTACCGGTATGCGTGATCGCCGCCGAGGCATTGGCGGCAAGCTGTGTGATCTCGAGCAGGGTATTCCGCCTGTCTACCGCAATGGCAGCCATCTCTGCGGGTTTGGCGCCGGTGATCATGGTGAGGATGCCGTTATCCGGGCAGATAATATACTGGTCGTTATACCGCGCCACCAGCAGGTAACGCACGGCGGTATCAAACAGGTTCACGATCACCAGGTGAAAACTGCCTGCCGGAAAATACCGGAAAGCATTGTTGCAGGTATACGCCGCCTGCGGAAAATTGGTCTGGGAAAGGTAGTGCGTGATATCCGCAATACTCCATGCCGGCAACAGGCTGAGGAACTGGCCTTTGATAGCGCCAACAAGATAATCCCGTTGACCTATGTCTGTTGTCAGGGTTAGGATAGGCATGCCGAAAAATAAACGTATGGCGCTGCAGGTTATTTCACCAGCTCCCCATTTTTAAAGAAAAATTTCCTGACCAGCTTATCTGCCACCGATGGAAAGAAGCGGTTGATGAAGACGGTTTGCTTTCCCTGCGAGGTAAGTACGATGGTGCGTTTGCGTTTGATGATGGCCTGTGCGATATGCTCCGCACATTCTGCCGCGCTCATCAGTTTGCCTTCTTCCAAAGGCGATTCGCCCTGGGCAATACCGTCTTTGTTCAGCGCCGCATTGCGGATATTGGAGGTGGTGAAACCCGGGCAAACCCACATCACGTTCACGCCGGTCTCGATCAGTTCGGTGCGCAGGGCTTCGAGCCATCCGTTAACCGCGAACTTGGAGGCAGAATACCCGCTGCGGCCCGGCAGACCGCGGTAACCCGCAATAGAAGATACCCCCACGATGGTGCCCTTGTTCCGGGTAATATAGGGCAAAGCGAATTTGCTGCAGTAAACGGTGCCCCAGAAATTGATGTCCATCACTTTGCGGATGGTTTCCAGTTCCACATCGGCCACCAGCGAGCGCATGGAGATACCGGCATTGTTGACCAGTATGTCTATCGTACCAAAGGTCTTTACCACCGCATCGATGAAATTGCGGCAGTCGGACTCCTTGCTTACATCGGCGGTATGGATCATCAGCGGGTGCGAGGTATGACTCGACTGCAGCTGGTACAATTTATCGAAGTTCCTGCCGCAGGTGGCCACTTTGGCGCCCTCGCGGAGAAAAAGCTCCACCAATGCCTTGCCGATGCCATCAGATCCGCCCGTAATCACCACCACTTTTTTATCAAACATGCCCATACCGGATAATTTGTCGGACAAAAATAAACAGTTCGCCGCTCAGTTATCAACATAATGGGTACCAATCCATAATTTATTTGCTTAAAAATTTGGCTGGTTTTTTATTTCGCCTATTTTTGCACTCCCAAAACAGAAGCCCCTGGCCCTGTGCGGGAATGGTCAGATTCCGTAGCTCAGTTGGTAGAGCAATACACTTTTAATGTATGGGTCCTGGGTTCGAGTCCCAGCGGGATCACCATATGGGACAAGTCAAAATTCAAACGACTTGTCCCATTTTTTTTGGGCTTCAATTCCTTGTCTATTACGGATATAATGTTGATGACTTCATTCAATCTTTTGGTTCGATGTTGGCAACCGTCGAATACGAGATTTTCAGGGAACATCGAACCAACTATCTTTCGCTTTACTTCTACTGTACCTTCTCTATACAATGTTTCAAGCTGTGCGATGTTGCTAAACGCCTTGTTCCATAAAGGCTCTACCGTTGTTTGGAAATTTACAGCGGCCTTTAATTTTGCTTCCAGCCGATTGATCTTTTCCTCACATTCAGATTTGATAGCCCGATAATCATCGCCTTCAATATCGCCGCACAAAAGCAGTTCTCTTGCTTTTACAACCCGGTTGTTTACCTCCTGCAATTGTACCTTTAAATCTTTTTGTTCATCTCTTTCTCCACGTTCTTTTGACTTATATGTTGACGTAATTACGTCTTTGCACATTTCAAGTCTTGAGAGCGGCCAAACATATTTTTTGATCTCGTCATACATTTTATCGTTCGTGTCTTTTGCTTTGTAACGAACACCACAAGCAGAACTGCAATGATAGTAATGGTAATATTGTGTTCTCCCTTTTGATGCACTGGCTGTCAACATCCTTCCGCATTTTGGACAGATTAGGAAACCTCTCAATGGAATGCTGTCATCGGCTGTAACTTTTGTTCCCAAAATCCGTTTGCGTCCATCCAATACATCCTGAACATCATAGAAAAGGGCTTCAGAGATCAAACGTTCATGTTGCCCCTTTGCCAGGAGGCTTTCTTCTTCTTTGTATTTGGGAACAAATATCAATCCGCAGTATATCGGGTTTCGTATGGCAACCCAAAAGTTATTCTTGCTGCACTTTAATCCTTTTTCTTTTGCTTTTTTCCATACCTGTTCAGTATTGAGCTTACTGCGGGATAGTTCTTCAAACGCCCATTTCATTATATCACCCTGAATTTCTTTCGGGGCAATATATTTCTTACCGTTCTCATTAACCTTGTTGGCATAACCAATGGGTGCGGTTCCCATCCAGCGCCCTTCTTTCTTAGCCCTCCGCATCCCATGAAACACATTTAACGCTCTCCGGTCATTCTCTACCTCCGGTGCAGCGAGGTAAAACGCCAGCATCATTTTATTTTCAGGAATTGAAAGGTCAAGGGGTTGCTCTACAGCCTGTGGTTCTACACCTAACCGCCGAAGGGTACTGATCATTTGGTACGCATCCCCTGCGTTACGGCTAAACCTGTCCCATTTCGTAAACAGGATAAGGTCGGTATGTCCTTTATGTTTCCTTAAATCACCCAATAGGCCTGTCCAAGCCGGTCGTTTGAAAGTCTTAGCCGAATGGTCTTCCAAGATCACTTTCCTAACCCGGATATTGTTGATTTCACAGTATTTCCGCAAACGTTCCTCCTGGTCACGTTGCGAATAGCCTTTATCGGCCTGTTCGTCCGTACTTACCCGTACATAAAGGTCTGCTATTTTCATAACTAAAAAATTAAGTGTGGTACTATGTAAAGATAAGAAGAAAAAATGAAAATGAGCAATATTTAATAGTATCATCACGTCAAAATTTACTAAATTTGTTACATCTTTGTTTAATATTATAAAACCGACAAGGTTTAATAGGAATTGAACGCCCCTGTTTAATAACATAACAGGCACACAATAGCCTATTAGCCGCATAAATTCAAACTATTCGATATGGCCACACCCCGCGAAAGATTGGTAGAATCGCTTAAATTCCTGAAAGAATTACAGGATAACGGTGTAGTCGGTATCCATACCGATGAAATGCCCAACAGGAAATACAGGGAGATACTGCTTAAAAACGGCTTTATCCGTGAGGTGACAAAGGGATGGTACATACCTACCGATCCTGCTGAAAAGGAAGGTGAAACCACGTCCTGGTACAGTTCCTATTGGGAATTTATTGTAAAGTTCCTGAATCACAAATTTGGCGATGACTGGTGCTTGTCAGCAGACCAGTCGCTGCTTATCCATGCGGGAAACAGCGCAGTACCTCAACAGTTGATGATACGTTCGCCACAAGGAAATAATAACCCTACGCCCTTACCACATAACACGTCCCTGTTCAATTTAAGGACTGGTATTCCGCCAGCGGATCAAACCATCGTAACCAATGGAATCAGGATGTACAATCTGCCGGCTGCTTTGGTTTACAGCTCACCAAGCATTTATACAAGGAATGCCATAGATGCCCGCACAGCCCTTACGTTGATAAGAGATGCTTCGGAGGTACTACCTATCCTTTTGGAAAACGGTCACACCACATTTGCGGGAAGGTTAGCAGGCGCTTTTAGAAATATTAACAGGGATAAAATAGCCGATCAGATTGTAGATACTGTTAAGCAAGCTGATTACGATATACGGGAAGAAGATCCTTTTGAAACCAAACTGAACCTTAATCTATCCTCCCGTGAACGCTCTCCCTACGCCAATCGCATCAGGCTCATGTGGCAACAGATGCGTGAGATTATTATTTCCAGCTTTCCCAAAGCTCCCGGCATACCCGATGATTCACAAGCCTACCTGAAGGACGTTGACGACATTTACATAACAGATGCCTATCACTCCCTCTCGATAGAACGGTATCGGGTGACACCGGAACTTATAGAAAGAGTAAGCAGCGGTCAGTGGAACAGTAAGGCGCATGAGGAAGATCGCAAGCAAAGGGATGCTATGGCTGCCAGAGGCTACTACCAAGCCTTTCTGCAGGTGAAGGAAACCATCACAGCAATATTGAAGGGAGCCAATGCAGGAAAGCAGGTGGATAAAGATCACGCAAAATGGTACAGGCAACTATTCGACCCAAGCGTTACCGCCGGGCTTTTAAAAGCGGCGGACCTTGCAGGGTATCGCAACCACCAGGTATATATTGGGAACTCCAAACACGTTCCTCTGAACGTGGATGGTATGAGAGATGCCATGCCCGTTCTGTTTGAATTATTGGAGGAAGAACCGGAGCCATCGGTCAGGGCAGTATTGGGTCATTTCGTTTTTGTTTTTATCCATCCGTACATGGATGGTAACGGACGAATAGGACGGTTTCTGATGAATGCAATGTTGGCTTCGGGTGGATACCCGTGGACGGTTATACCTGTGGAAAGGAGAACTGAATATATGCAGGCATTGGAGCAGGCAAGCGTAGGGCAGGATATTACTTCGTTTGCCACTTTCCTTGCTTATCTGGTCAACGAGCGGTTAAAAGGGAAAATCGTGGCTAAGTTGCCCGACGCTAAGTAGAAAGGCTACATCCTATTTCGTAGCACGGCTACAGCATGTTTGCGGTGCAGATGGACACTTTCAGCCTGATAGTTCTCATTACTTTTTGACTCTATTTCCTGTGGAGATTTCCTGCTTTTGGTCAATAAGCTGATAGCTGTACTCACTGTCGTGCGATGAAGTTTTTCACCGTTGAACGTCAGGTTATCGGGAAACAGTGTACTTACGATTTTTCGTTTTTGTATAACAGTTCCATTTTGAAACAACTCTTCTAAATGCGACAATTTGGAAATAGGAAGATCCCATAGTAATTCCATATTGTCTGAAAATGAAATGGATGTTTGTAGTTTTACTTCAATATCAGTCATTCTTTCATTGGCTTCTGACTTAATGGTACGATAGTCTTCGCCTTCAATTTCTCCACGCAGCAATAATTCACGAGCCTTTGAAAGCCGCTGCTTTATCTGATCCAGTTGAGCCACCATGCGTTTCTGATCTACCTTCTCAACACGGTTCACATCCATGAAAGTAGCTGTAATAATTTCCCGAAACAGTTTAAGTTGCGGAACATTGTGAACTTCATTCCCGATGGCTTCTATCATTAACTTGTTTGCGTCATCTGCTTTATAACGTACACCGCATTCGGAACTGCAATGATAGTAGTGATAGTATTTGTTTCTTCCTTTTGAAGCACTGCCGGTCAAAAACCTTCCACAGTTAGGGCAAATCAAATAACCTCTTAATGGAATATCATCCTGTGCAATTACCTTTTTACTTACTGCTTTTCTCTTTCTGCCGTCCAGCACATCCAGCACATCAAAGAATAGTGAAGCGGTAATAATTGGTTCATGTTGTCCCTGTACAAGTTGGCTTTGTTCATCTTTATGCTGAGGAACGAAAATCAATCCGCAATAAATAGGGTTCCTTATCGCTACCCAAAAATTATTTTTGCTACATTTCAATCCTCTCGCCCTGGCTTGCTTCCAGATTTGTTCTGTGTTCAGTTTGTTGCGAAAGATTTCTTCAAATGCCCATTTCATGATTTTAGCGTCCTGATTTTTCGGCGCAATATATTTCTTGCCATCTTCTGTAATTCTGTTTACATAACCAATCGGAGCTGTGCCCATCCAACGCCCTTCCTTTTTAGCACGGCGCATACCATTAAATACATTTAAGGCCCTGCGGTCATTCTCTACCTCCGGTGCTGCGAGGTAAAAAGCCAGCATCATTTTATTTTCAGGGATAGATAAATCCAATGGCTGTTCTACTGCCTGCGGCTCTACTCCGAGATGCCTTAGAAGGCTGATCATTTGATAAGCATCCCCGGCATTCCGGCTAAACCTATCCCACTTCGTAAAAAGAATTAAGTCTGAATGTCCCCTTTGCTTACGCAAATCTACCAGCAGGTTCTGCCAGGCAGGTCGCCTGAAGGTCTTTGCGGAATGGTCTTCAAAAATTACCTTGCGTATTTGAATGTTGTTGATGTTACAATACCTACGCAGCCTTTCTTCCTGATCCCGTTGGGAATAGCCTTTGTCTGCCTGCTCGTCTGTACTCACCCTGATATAAAGGTCTGCAATTTTCATAGCTGTTTTTTTACTTTACAGTATGTGTTACGATTTCGGCATTGCAATGCCGCATACTTATGTATTGCTCAACTACTATGTTCGCCATGCTATATAAAAAGTCGAGTATAATCTGTGCTTCTTCGATATTGACATCAATTCCATCTTTACGTAAAATTTCTATCGCCTTGTCTGGAGTGATCCTCATCAACACATCATCTTCCATCTCACACCTCCTTTTTAGATGACAAAAGCCCATTGAGGACTTTTGCAAAACTTTCCAAATCACTTTTCTATTTTAATCGCTTCTTTCAGCAAAATAGATTTTGCTTCCCTTCATACGATTAAAAGACGGCTCATACCTTATATAGCCGTATTCGCTTAGTTCTCTAACGCATTTGTGGTAGGTGATAGCGGAGGACAATTTTGCAATGCTTAATATCTCATGACTGAAGACCTGGATAGGATTGGCAAAGCCATTCTGTATGCGATATTGTAACAAAGCCGCATAAATGCCTATATGAGTAATGCTGATGCGGGCATCAGTTCCTATGGCTTCAAAAAAATCCGACAAGTAATACAGCCTATCCATTGCGCATGCTTTTTATTACCCTAATCTCATTCCGTTCTTTTTTGCGTGATTTTGTTGCTGCTGCTCATTGACCTTATGCGTCACTTTCATGGCATCCATTGTTTTATTGCCCAATGCTGTATGAAGCGTTATTTTCCTGGAATGCTCATCGTAAATATTTACTGATTTAAACTGTGGATTAGCTTCAATATAGAAGCGTTGTTCATTTCCATCCTTCACAAAGCTCACCGACACGCGGTTTCCATTTTTTAATTCTGATTGCAGCTTATCTGCTTCACCTTTATTGAGCAATTCCTTTAACGGAAGCTGTTGCAAAGCCTTTTCAAGATGGTAGCCGTAGTCGGAATGGAATTGCTTGATTCGGAAATTGCCGTTTGGGTCTTTGTCATTAAAATCAAGCTGCATCCAAGTTCCACCGTTCTGAATGCAACGGCCGGATAAAAGATTATAGCACTCCGTGGCATTTACATTATTACCGTTACGCATGGTAAAGTATTGCTGCCGTTTTTCATCCGGTTTGGATTCATTATACAGGGTTGTTTTATACCCTTCAAGCTGGTATGTACCGGATTGATCTTTGGCGAACGATAACTGGTGATCTAACCTTTCTTTATCATTGAGGTAATAGGAAACAGGAATGGAAAATTGTTGCTGCCCAAGTTTCATCTGCTCATCAATTTTTGCAGAAAGGTCAGGAAAGCCAGCACGCTGCACCTGATGGTGCAACGCCTGGCTGTTTTGCTCTGTTTTCCTGTTATCCTGCCTTATTACGATTTGTTCCTTAACGGGTGCAACTAATAACCTGCGCAGCAGCCTTATCAGTAGATTAGGATAAAGCTGCTTTCCAATACGATTGCGCTCTTGCCTTAGCAACCTGAGCGCAAACCGCTCGTCCAGATCCTGCGTGCCTTTATACTTTGCAGCAATACGGTCGTAGTAATCCAGCTTTTCTTTTAGCAGTGCCCTATTATTTGAAAGACTGAAAGAAAACAGCTTGCTAAACCTTTCCTCTCTCGAACGCCATTGGTTCAGTTCTGCTTCCACTCTGTTTACAAGACTGTTATTCATAACCTGATTTTTAAGGATCAATTAAGGCATACTGTACGTCACCAGATCATAGGCATAGGTGCTGCAATCTGCGGCGTATTCCACACTGCCGCTCACGATAGCGCCGCCTATATCACTCGTGACGGCGGCAATCCACTTAACGATGTTTTTAAACTTAAAGGCCGCCGCCGGAGCCGGGGGCTGGAGCGTATTCATCCAATAATAAATGGAGTAACGTGCTACCGATGCCGCTTTAAGGGCAATTTCACGACCTTCAGGACGGAGCAGGTTATTTTGCATTACCCTGCTCTCAAAGTCCACAATCATGGCTTTAATCACCGGATAGGGACTATCGCTATCCGAAAGTCGTTTGATCAATTGCACCAGCGAATCCAGGGCGGCCTTTACTGGTTCTTCATAAGGACAATTAGCTATAAGCGTTTCGATGCTTTCGTTGCTTTGCCTTACCGTCTGGTTTACTGTTGAGAAAAATGATAGAGGCGGCTCAACACGTTCCATTTCCCTGCAAAAGCGAAGTACACATTGCGTTGACACCTCTGCATTAGGTGTGTTAGTAACAGGCTTGCAGTTCTGCACGTATGCCACGATCTGATTATGCCAATAGCCTATGCTATCGTAGGCATTTTCCGGGTTTTCAGGACTGGCTTCGCAAGGTGCTGATCTTAACAGCGCAGTTTTATTTTCGCCTTCTGTTATTACAGCTTCATTATCTTTCGTACATGCTGAAAGGCTTATTATAAATACCAGCAGCATTAATATTTGACTTCTCATTTTTCAATCTGTTTTTACGTTATAAATAGTTTCTTTTTCACCATTTCAACTTCACGACTATTTATGATAGATGAGGCTACTTAGTCTTTAGCTGATGCTTTGGTTCTTTTTCCTTTTCTTAGATGCCTTCGGTATCTCAGGGCCATCATCTTCAGCAGGTGTCTGCCTTTCCTTTTTACCATCTTGTTTAGCTGACTGGCTTTCACCTTCAGAATGCTGTTCTTTTTTCGCCTGTCTGTTATCCACCCTTTGCATACTGCTATCATATATGTTGATTGTCTTGAATTGAGGGTTAGCTTCGATGTATTGTTTTTGCTCCGCACCGTTGACCTGAAACGTGGCAGATTGCAGGTTTCCTTTTTTAAGGGAATCCATCAGGTTGGATTTGTACTCCTCGTTACCTAATTCCCTGATAGGATGCTTAGATAAAACCGCTTCCAAATCGTAGCCGTAGTTTTCATGGTAGTGCTTCAGCTTGAAATTGCCGTTGTTATCACTTTGTTTAAAGTCCATCTGTACCCAGGCGTTGTACACCTGTCCTTCTTTATTGGTGAGGTCTTTATTCACTGACCTTCCTTCCATCAGGTTATAGCCTTCCTTCAGGGTAATGTTGTTGCCTTTGTTGATGTAGAAGATTTGCTCCATTGTTTCAGAGCTATTTTCCTTTTGCACATTCACCTGATAGGAATTAAAGAAATACATATCGCTTTGCTTCGATTGGCTGAAATTCAATGTAGCGTTTACAGTATCGTTGCCATACTTCGTTTCATAGGCCAATTTAAACTCAGGGTTTCCTTCCTGAATTTTTTGCTTCAGGTCATTTTCCAACCCTTCACCGAACCCCGTGTACTTTATCTGGTCACGCAGGTATTCAAAATTTTTCTGATTCATGACTTCTGAATTTTGATTGTTATTTAATTGTTCTCTTTCTAATCTCTCGTAACGAACCGCTACCATCAGGGACACGTCAACGATGCCTTCCCTTTCAATCATTAGCTTGCTGTTCTCGGCAGCTTCCTGCATTGTCTTATATGCCGACCGTATTGACAGAAAGTTGTAAAAATCTATGTCGGTTGACATTTCGTAGCAGAACTCCCTAACATCATATTCCGTGGAGAATGTGAATAGGTCTTCTTTAGTTACTGGAGAAACATCATCGAGAAAGGCGACAAATTCCTCACCTTCCCAACGCTTTTTAGTCAGGTATTCAAGAATATCCTTGTAGTCGTCTTTCCTTATTTTCATAACATATCTTTTAGCGAAAACGAATAATTGAAATTGAATGGAACAGTTTCAATGGAGCGTTCAGGTTTAATTAATCGGAGCTGCCTTTACAATTTTCTTGTTCTTTATATACAGTTCCAGATGCCTGCCGCCGTTCTTCTCCATCATTTGAACTGCGAGATACTTCTTATCAGGAATAGTAAATTTTGGTACAATAAAAACGATGGTAGTATCTGACTGCCCGATTACTTTGGTTGTATTGTTATGTACAAGTACGGGTACTATTTCTATCTCCTGCGTAGCAGTTCTTTTGCTTTTCTTTTGGTCACGGATGTAAAGCCTGAGCTGGTCAATATCATAGTTGATATTTGTTTCATTGGCAATATTGAATCGCATCAACATAATGTCATCATGAATAAACAGGCCGTTCAGTTTAAGACGAATGCCGAAAGTTTCATCCTTTATACCCCGTATCGTTTTCTTCGATTCAAAAGCCATTGAAGCGTAATTCTCCATTTGTTCCTGGTTGATACTTTCTGAAGGAATGGAGATGGTGTTTTGCTTTGTCAGGCCCGCTAATGAAAGATTGAGTATAGCAGGCTGTTCAGCATAATCAACCAGAAAGGATGTGAGCCTTCCGTCAGCAGTAATGATGCTGATATTGGTTTGAGGAAAGCTATCCTTTGCGGCTTTTATTTGCAAGATATTTTCCACTCCCTTTGCTTTTTGAGCCAACACATCCCTGCTTCCTATATCTACACTGACAATAGAATAGGGAAAGATAATGTTGGTTGTTTTTGAGAAAGCAATTGCCACATGATACGATTCAATTGCTTTTGTTTGCCAGGTTGAATTTGTTTGCGCCTGCGCTTTGAAAGTTGTAATAAGCAGGAAAATTCCCATTCCCATTACTGCACTGATCTTTTTCATCTTTTGGAATTTTTAAGTGATTCAAATATTTAGTTGGATTGTTTTTGTTTTTCGTCACGTAAAAGCACTTGGTAGCCTGCTTTTACAGTTACTTTAATCAGCTTGACTTTTTTGCTGAACAAGGTCTTTGCAGCTTCTATGCCTGCGCTTGCGGCCTGCGCTCCCCACGAAGGGTCAAGTGAAGTCAGGCCGATGGTTTGCATGGATCGGTCTGCGGACTGCTTTGCAACGTCCCTCGTAATCGCTCCGGGAATGTAAATACCATCCAGTCCGTCCATATCGTACACCGCTAATTCAACTGGAAACAATGAATTATTATACCGCACACTGGTAATCTTGATACTTAACCTTTCACCACGTAACGAAGCGATACCATATATGAAGTTGTCTTTAGGAATACGAACCCCATTAATGAATACATCATTTACCAATCGCAATTTGACGGTGGAACCATCAACGATAGTCTGTGTTTCGTGGATGACCGCTTGTATGGCGTTCTGTGAATCTTCTATAGCGGTCGCCCCGGTGAACGAATAGAAGCCATTTGTTGTACCCCCCGCAGATAGATCGGCGTTGAGCAATGTGATGTTGTTTTCTTTTGTTTGTGACGATACTGCGAATACCTGTCCTTTATTTGCCTGGGAAGTCTGCTTCAGTTTTTCCTGCACACGTTCAGGATACTGCACATCGAGTATCTTATCCAACATTCCATTCAGTTGCTTCATTTCGGGATCTTCGCCAGCCGGTTGATTCATCATGTTCATCATTTGCTCCAGCCGGTCCACGTCTGATGAATTAACGCCTGCACTATTGTTACCTCTGCCGGGAGTGCGTTGATACCTATCATAAGGCTCATCTTCCCTCGCGTCAGGTACAGGCTTACTCATTTCCCTGTCAAGTTCTGCCAGCTTCCGATATATCTTGTCAGTATGGGGATCATTACCCCCGCGGCCACCGTAAAGAGAAGTGTTCAGCCCTCTCTCATCGGCAGGAAGCTGAAATGTATCTTCTTTCCCTGACAGGTATTCATCCGTATCTGTTAATCTAATGTTCTTGTAGTTGGGATCATTCTTAACCAGTTCAAGAAATTTGATTGAATCCAGTTGCGCCTGATCGTAGTAACTCATTTTATCCATCGGCTTGTCATCTTTCAGGTTAGCATCCGGCAGGTTAATGTTGAAGCCTTTTTTTACTGCTGCCTGTGCTTCTACTTTTTCAACCTTGCCACCGCCAAGCGCCCAGAATATCATGGTCATAAAAGGCAATGCGAGCAGCGGTAATACCAGTAAGAACCTGCGCTGCCTGATCATTTTCGGAGTTTTCACTTGCTTTTCCATTTCTATTTTTGTTTTAATTGTTGATAATAATTTTCAATAAACCTCACACTATCCATCAGCCCCGGACGATGGCTATTGATGCTGTCGTACAGGGCTTTTCCAGAAGGACTTCGCGCCAGGCTATCCATATACACCCTGAACTTTTTGATGCGGCTGTATTCCGCCTCCGATACCTCGGCAGCTTCTGTTTTTGTTTCTCCTGTTTCAGTAGCGTGCTTCGGCTTTTTAATAGGCGTTATTGTGATTGAATTACCTTTCTTGCCCGTAAAAGCGTTGACTGCCAGATAAACACTGTAGGTACTGGTGGACAGTACAAAGAGCGCAAGCAGTACAAGCCATGTGCGACGCGAGAATTTTTCCGTGCGCTTCATCATCCAGTTTGCCCAACCACCCTGCAAACGCTTATAGCCTGCTGCCATGCCTTTGCTAATAGCATTGGGCTTAGCTTCGGTATTGCTTTCTCTTCTTTTAGGAAATAGTTTCATGACCGTTGTTTTTATTGTCGTCTGCTTACTGTTTTTAAATCCCTGTTGTCAATCGTATTCCATCGTTCGATGAGAAAGCCATGCGGGTTATTGTCACTGCGTGATACATTTCGCAACGCCCCATCGGTTACCAGGCTGCGGGTTGTAATGCTGGTAGGGCGTACAATGCTTTGTGTAGCGTAACACCGGAATTTGTAGGGATATTCGTTGATATCTACCGCCACGCTATCCACCACAATAGTCTGATTGACGTTGCCGGAAATAAGCCCGGCGTAGTAGCCGTTCTCTTTCAGATCATCGTAAGCACGTTTCGCACTTCCATCGGCCAGATACAATGCTTTGGTAATATTTGCGGTAATGGCTTTGTCGTCAGGGTCAAGTGTGAAGAACAGCTTGTGAAACGTTTTGACGTGATCCTTTGCCTCAACAGGTATATTATCTTTTCGTTCCGATGCGTAGGCTTCCAGTGCTTTGCCGTTAGCAAGAATGTATATTTTGCTTTGCATCTGCGATACCAGACTGAAACTTTTGTACAATGCAAAACAGCAGATCAATACACAGCCGATGATCACTACCAGCGTAAAGCTCCTGATGTGCCGAAATGCCGTATCAATATTTTTCATCTTTTTGAACATATATCCTCCTTTAGATTTTTATGAATTGCCCTTTAATTTGTCGTTCATGTAACCGGAGTTGCCGCTACTGCTATCGCCGAAATAAGGATTAGATGAACCGCTGCTTGCCATGCTTTGAGACATACGGTTTGCTGCACTGCCCATAGCATCCACCGCCATGCCTGCACCGGCAGAGGCAGTATTCACCACGGTTCTGGAAGAACTGCCAAACAGACTGGTGACCTTGTGACCTAATGCGCCACCACCACCGGCGTGAACAATATAATTAGCTACAGAGGGGACGGTAAAGTATCCGATGATGCCAATGATCATGAAGACCAGGTAGGCCATATCCGTTCTGCTGAAGAATGTATCGCCGTAATCCTGCACCTGCGATATATCCAGCTCCAGCATCTTTTCCTGTATTTTGCCGATAATACTCCCGAAGATGTTTGCCACGGGCAGCCATAAAAAGATATTGATATACCTTGCTATCCAGACCGTGAGCGTATGCTGAAAACCGTCGAATACTGCAATGCCAAACACCAGAGGCCCTAAGATGGCCAGCACGATTAGCTGAAACGTTCGTAGCGTATCAATACACAAGGATGCCGCTTCAAAGAGTACCCTCAGCACTTCGCTCATCCATTCTTTTACAGAGTTGCGGAAATTGTAAGAGGCTTTGGACATGGCAAACTTGATGTCATTACCAATGCTCTCGAAGAAGCCTTCGTCTGAAGGATCTTCGTTATCGTGCGTGTACTTATACCATTTATCCCTGTCGCCACTGCCACTTTCCCCAACATACATTTGCCATACATCGGTTTTCTTGATGGCTTCTTCTTTTTTCTGCAAGAGAACTGCAATAGCCTTATCGGAACCTTCCACCATAGCTGCGGTTGCAGTTACCGTAGGCTTCATCACACCGTTGATCACCCCAAGAACGACTGTTGGAAAAAATAACACGCAGAAGCCAATCACGAAAGGACGAAAGAGCGGATAGAAGTCAATAGGCTCCGCTCTTGACAGGTGGCCCCATACACGGGAGGCGATATACCACATAGCTGCAAAGCCTGCTAATCCTTGTCCTACGTCGATTAACTGACTGCACAGGGGCATCATCTCATCATACAGTTGCTCCAGCACACCATGCAAACCCTTCATTTCATCGGCTATTCCCTGCGCATGGCTTATAAAAGGCAATATCAAGCCCACTGCCGCCAGCCAGGCGGCCTTTCTACACTTTGCCATATTTATCTGTTTAATTGTTTAACCCATAGATTTTTCGGATGGTCTGTGCATCGTTGCGCTCCTTCGCCCTTTGCACTGCCAATATTGTAGTATTGTTATTAAAATGGCGCAGGAACATTAATTTGTCCTGCATGTCTGCATATATCCGGTCAATGGCCTGCAAGCGTTCATCATCGCTCATACGGGCTTTGCCTGCCGTGATTACTGTAAGCAGTTCATCGAGGTTGCGCAGACTTTCTTTAAAAAGGTTATCATATACACGACCCAAATAAGCCAGCTCATCTGCATTGAAATTGTTGTCCTGCCGGAAGCGTTCATAAGCCTTCCGGTATTCTTTAACCAGTATTATCTGGTAATTGATAATGTCTGCTACACGCCGGTAATTGCGTACTGCCGGACTTACCTCCATTAAGCCATCAAGAAAAGCCTTATGCAAGCTGAAGTTGCCTTCTGAAATATTCTTGATGGTGTTATATCCTCCGCTAAGAATTTCGTAGCCTTTCTTCATGTCGCTGAGGATTTGCTTGAATTGCGCCAGCTTCTCAATATTGAGTATGAGCTGCGCTATCTCATCTGCCTGCGCAAATGCACGAAAGGCAGGAAATATGCCCAGGAAGGATAGCGATATCATTATGATCAGCTTTTTCATAGTTACTCGTTTTTAATGCCCTGTAATACACGGCTGGTTTGTACATCTGTTTTTTCTTTAATTCTGGATGCCGCAAGCGATTTTGCATCGTTGGAAAAACTTTGTGAGAAAGTGTATTTGTCCTGCATGTCCAGATATAACTTATCAATCCTTGCTATGCGCTCATCGTCCTTCATTTCCAGTTTGCTATCTGTTGTAATCGTAATCAGCTCGTCCAGACTTTTATCGCAATCGTCCAGCAACCGACCAAAGACCCTTCTGATGTAGGCCAGCTCATCATTGCTAAAGGCATCGCTTCTGTTAAGCCTGCCGTAAGTGCGGTTATAGTTTTGTACAATTTTTACCTGTAAGGCGATTATATCCGCAACCTTTGCGTACCGCCTGATCTCCGGGTTGACGGACTTCAAAGAATTGAGGTAATCTGTGTGCAGGTTAAATTCTCCCCTGGTGAAGCCGCCGATAGTGTTCAACCCTTCTTTGGCTATGTTGTAGCCCTTTTTAGCATAGCCGATATATACCTGAAGAGCTGCAATCTGCTGAAGCAGGTATTTACGCTGTGTCTGTTTTTGATTAAACCACTCTGCAAATGTTTGTGCTTGCAGGCTGCTCATTGCCGACACGAACAGCAATAGAAATAAGAGTATCTTTTTCATACGTACTGATTTAAGGAAGCCCATATAATTTTTTTACTGCCTGCACTTCGGTTTCAGTTTTAGCACGTTGAAGGCTTAGTAAAGTATTTTGCCTGTTGAACTGCACCAGATCCGAATAATTGGCATCTACCTGGTCGGCTGCATTGTTAATCAGTTCCAGCCTTTTGGCATCGCTCATTTTTGTGGTGAAGGATTTTATAATGAGGTTGATCTGGTCAATGTTCTTCAGGCTTTCGTCAAGAATGCCGGAATACACTTTTTCCATGTAAAAAATTTCCTCTGCTGTAAAATGACTGTCCTGCCGGATGAGCGACCATGAGCGTTTGTATTCATCTACAAGGCGTAATTGTTTCTTTGTAATATCCCGGATGCGCTGGTAGTAGGATATAATGAATTTGACCTTAGCCAGTTCCTCATAGTATTTCCGGTATTGCTCTTTTTGCTTTTCCGTCCAGTCTGAAATCTCATCCAGTTTTAATTTGGATAAAGTGTTCTCTAAGGTTTTCTGAGCATTTTGCAGCCAGATCGTTTTATTCTGCAATCGCTGAATTTGCAAATCAATTGCCTTGATCACTTTTTTGACGGCAGCTTTTACTACAACCCAAACCACTGCGTGGCTTTGTTGCGTAGGTGCTACCACCAGTAACATGGTAGCTAACATTGTGATGAACCATATCTTTTTCATGCCTTATAGATTTTTAATAAATAATTCAATCGTTGTTTTGCCTTGCTCCGTAAGTGCTTCGAGATATAGTGATTTTGAAACTGTCTCGAAAATGCAATACCGATCTCCGCCTATTTCAATCAGGTGGCCGTTGGAATGCCATCCATAGGTAGCCAACCATGTTTCTTCAGATTCAGGAGTGTTACTTACATATTCTGTTCGGGTAACCTGGTATAAGCTGCCACAGGGCTTTATGGTAAGGGTGGTATCCACTCCAGCAATCTTTTCATTGTGTGGCGGCTGTCTTACATATATACCTTCCATCATCGAGATCGTAGCATGGTGCTGCCTCCCAAAGTGCAGGATAATTTTAATGGCTAAGCGCAGGTCATATATCAGTTTATTCAGTTTCATTGGTTAGCTGTTTAGCTTTTATTTCTTATATCTTCTGCCATTGCTGCAATGCCTTTGCGGATGTCACCATCAAACTTTGCAGCATATTCCATCAGCTTTACCTTTTCTGTTTGCTCAGTAGTATAGGCGAGGTATTCCTCCAGGCTTACTTCCGTCCGGTACACTTTGCTAAGCATACCGCCAAGGCTGATGAATACTTCTTTGTATTTTTTAGTAGGGTCGTTGGATTTGTTAACGGACAGCACCAATGCCTTTTCCTTTTCTGTTAGTCCCAACAATTCCTGTATCTGGTCGAACTTGTTCTGATATTTATTTTGGTCAAGCAGGATCTTGCAATCGCTGTTGTTGATGATGGCCTGCTTTACCACCGGAGAAGAAATAATATCTTCCACTTCCTGCGTTACCACTATCGCTTCGCCGAAAAATTTTCTGACGGTCTTAAATAAGTATTTTATGTATTCGGCAAAACCTTCTTTCATGAGAGCTTTCCAGGCTTCTTCAATCAATATCATTTTCCGGATGCCCTTCATCTTCCTCATTTTGTTGATGAAGACTTCCATGATGATGATCGTTACCACGGGAAATAAAATCGGGTGATCCTTGATGTTGTCCAGCTCGAATACGATAAACCGTTCCTGTAATAAATTCAGGTTTTCGGTAGCGTTGAGGAGATAATCAAATTCGCCGCCTTCATAGTAAGGGCGAAGCACGTAGAGGAAGTTGTCTATATCAAAATCCTTTTCTTTCACCCGGTCGCCTTCCAGCACCTGCGTGTACTCGTCGCGCAGAAAAGCGTAAAAGCTGTTGAAGCAGGGAAATACTTTGGTATTCTTTTCCAAGTAGCTGTAATAACCTCCGATAGCATTGGACAGGGCTACATACTCACTGCGCTTAAATTCCTCATCATCTTTTTTCCATAATGCAAGGAGCAGGGTTTTAATGCTTTCCTTTTTTTCGGTATCAAGGCTGTCGCCTTCGCCTATATAAAAGGGATTGAAGCGGATGGGATTGTCTTCGCTATAGGTGAAATAGTAACCATTCACCATATCGCACAATCCTTTGTAGCTGTGCCCTACGTCCACCAAGACTATATGCGTGCCCTGCTCATAATAGCTACGTACCATGTGGTTGGTAAAAAAACTCTTGCCCGAACCACTGGGGCCAAGTATGAATTTATTCCTGTTGGTACAGATGCCCATTTTCATAGGCTCATCGCTGATGTCCACATGAACAGGTTTTCCGGTGAGCCTGTCACCCATGCGAATACCTACGGGGCTTACTGAAGAACGATACCCGGTTTCCAGATTCAGAAAACACGTAGCCTGTTCCGCAAATGTGTCGAAGGTGTCGTTCATGGGAAAATCTGCCGCGTTACCGGGAATGCCCGCCCAGAATATCTGCGGTGCGCCAACGGTTTCCTGTTTGGCTACTGCGTCCATCTGCGCCAATGCAGAGGACACCATATTCTTCAGGTCCTTCAGTTCTTCCTTGTTATCCGTCCATACCAGTACATTGAAATGCGATTTAACCGGAAGCCGTTGCTGGCTTATTGCTTCGTTCAGGAAATCATTGGTAGCATCCCTTGCAATCAAATTCTCCCGGCTGTATGCCGAAAGGGATTGCAGGCGTAATCTTTTGCTCTCCAGCTTTTGAATAGTCTTTTGCGCATCTTCAATAAAGAGGTACTGATTATATATGTGATTGCATGGTAGAAGTTGTCCTAACGTAGAAGCAAAGCCAACGCTGAACTTTGTTTTATCGGTACTGTATTTGTCGTAATTGATACGGCTACCGCACAGTGCAGGAAGATCTGCGGCATCTCCCAGCGTATATAGCTGGCAATACTTGTCACCCACACGCATTCCTTCATCAAAACTGATGTCAGCCATCAGGAAACTATCGTTTCGCTCGGACAGATAGCAATACTGCTCTATCAAACCCATCTTACGGCTATGGCTCCGCAGCTCTTTTTCTTTAAGCCTGGTCAGCTTCACGAAACCGCTGTCTTCCATAATGCGCCTGAACTGACCCGCACTGTCCAGAAAGTCCTGCAACAGTTGCGGCTTTAAAGTTTCTTCCGGCACTATGGATTTACGCAGGAGGCTTGAAAACATGGAGCTGGCTGTTTTACGTCCTTCAGGCTTTTTGGTGAGCATGATGTAACAGCTATGCGCCAGGAAGGGACGCTCGTTGAAGAACCGCTCGCTGGCCCGACTAAGGAAGCTGGTATCTTCCTTTGTAAAGTCCGGCTTATGGCTGCTATCCAAAAACCAATCCTGCTTGTGGAATACGCTGTATTTGGGCAGTAGCTTGATTGCCTTTATCCATGCCTGATGAAAGGCTTCGTACTCCTGATCGGAAAGCGAAAAGATTTCCGGCAGGTCTGCTTTAAAGACAACCGTCATGTCGCCCTGCTTGCTCAGGATGCAGTCATGCTCTACATCCATTATTGGTAAAATATCATCCAACACTTTTTCCATCTCACTTTTTTTACCTGTTATCACTTCAATGCACTGATGGCATTGTTACCTCATAGCTTTGGCCCTTTGCGATGCCGATTGCTGGTCTTCCGACTTTCATCGGCTTGTTTCGATTGCTGCTGTTTTTTTATATTCTCCTTTATGGTTTGTTCAATGCCGGTTTCATTCCAGTCAATAATCTTCGCCTCGAAATGAGATTTGATGTTCTTTTGCTTCAACCCGTCTGTTTCGTCCCAACCTCCCTTTCTATTGAAGCCTACCGTGTCTAATGCTATTTCGTGCGGGAAGGAAATAACGATAAGATCTTTAGGAATGGCGGTGATGTTTTCATAGTCCAGTTCCTGAAACTCATGTTTCTTTGGATTGTATGGTATCACGTAAGCCTCTTTATCATCATCGTAGTAATGGTCAATCTGTCTGAACACGATGCCGTTGGAAGCGAAATCATCTTTAGGACGCAGCATATCCATTGTTATATCTACATAGAAAGTGTGACCGGCTATGTCCACGGTGGGCAATTGCCCCATGAGCCTTCTTCCAAGCGCCTGCTGATCTACCATTAAAGCGAAATCTGTTTTTCCCTGCACCTCGTGAACGGAATAACCGTATTTCTCTGCCATCCCCACGGGATCAAGCTGTACCAGTTCCGGTATCTTTACAGTGGTAACATCCGTATCATCGCTGAACAATCTCGGTATGTTTTTCTCTTTAGGACTGTAATCAAATACATATCCATCACCAACATCCCGCATGTCAAATAGAGGGATTACGTTCTCTGGATTTGCCTTCTCACAGAGTTGCAAACTGGCAACGTCCACGATAAAATCGGTTCCTTCGATGTTGTACACCGGCAATTCTCTTTTCATGATTGTTTGTCTTTAATGCCCATAAAGATTTTTCTGCTCCTTGACTTGATCAGCTTAGGAACCTGCTTCCGGGCAAGGGCTTTCATCAAACCATGTTCGCCATATTTGTTGCTCATGCCGTAAATCTTCATAACCAGGAATGTTCCTGTGGTCAGAATGACACCGATGCACAAGTAAGTAGGAAGGCCGATGATATACATTGCGGCAAAGACAATGAGCAGCGCCACGACACCACCGCCTAAATACCAGATATATTGCGCCTTCAAGCCTTTAAACTCGATGCTCTGGTTAATTCCTTTGTTGATTTGATAAACACTATTTGCCATAATATTTCCTTTTAATTATTTCATAATCGCATCCTGCTACGGGAGCGTTCTGCTACCTGCTGTGAAGCGAGTATCACTTCTTTTGGAACAGTATGCCCGTTCACTTTTTCGGATAGGTGAATGACAGGTGTATCAATAACTTCTTCAGGTTCTGTTTCCGCTACCTGTTGCTGCTTCAACTGGTTTTCCTGTATCTTGATGGCTATCTGCCTTTCCAGATTAGCCAATTCATTTTTCATTTGTTGTAATTCTGGTTCCTGTAAAAATGGTTTGGTAGTAAGCTGCTCCAGTTTGGGTATCTCTGTTTTTAGTTCGTTTAAAGTATGCTCATACTTTTCTTTCAGGCTTTCCACCCGGTCAATCGCGTTAAGGAAATGTCTTGCCGCCAGCTTAGGATTATCTGTATTCGGAAGCCCGTTGTTGTAGGTGTATTTAATACCGTCACTGCTTCGTTGCGCATAAAAGCTATTGGAATAGCGGTATTCAAAAACTCCGTTTTCCTCACAGGCTTCCTGCTGCCTGCGGATATACAAGCTGAAACCATAGAGTGTACCTATCTGCGCTGTATGCTCATCTGCAACAGCAGGCTTCCAGTCCTGGTACAGCTTGATGATGTGTTTGCCAATCACTTCACTGTCCGTTGAACTGATAGTATCCAGTTTGATAGGGTTAACTTTTACACCGTCCTTTTCCAGTTGAAGGCTGGCCTTATACACTTTTTTATCTGCTGCAAGTTTATCGAGCGTTTTAACGGTGGATGCCTGTTCGTTTTGCAGATTTTCCAATTGGTATTTATTGCGTGCGATTTCCCTGAAGTGAGATACTTTCAGGCTTTCCATTACAGCTATCTTCTTTTCCAGTTTCGATTTTTCCAATAATGAAGTGTCACCGGAAAGAATGGCTATGTATTCAGAAAAATTCATCCCGCTCTTTTCATCAATCGCGCCCTCATCAATGGTACGCACGTTCAACTCACAATTTTTCATTTGCGAAATGAACGTCTGCTTATTCTTCAGGAGGTTGAATTTGTAATTATCAAGTGACTGCTCTACTGCGTATATATAGTTCTGCACTTTGTTGCCGTAATATTCTTTGGCAATAAGATTGCCCTGGCGTGCGCCACGGCCATTGCGTTGCTCCAGCTCTGACGGTTTCCAGGGAATATCAAGGTGGTGCATTGCCACTACACGTTGCTGCACATTCAGGCCGGTTCCGGCTTTCTCTGTGCTGCCCAATAAAATGCGTATCTCACCTCTGTTCATCTTACGGAACAGTTCGGGCTTTTTTGTATCTTTCCAGTCATGAATAAAAGTGATTTCCCGTTCGGGAATATTAAAATCCCTGATCAGTTTTTCTTTAACTACATCGTAGATATTAAATTCAACAGGTTTGGGTGTACCAATGTCTGAGAAGACTATCTGCGTACCCTTATGCTCAGTAGTTTCTTTATAGATCTCTGCAATCTTCCGGGCACTGACATTTACTTTGTTATCAGGATGATCACTATACTTCCACTCGTTGATCAATCGCATATCAGCCGACATTTTCTTAGCGTAGTTGGTTGCGATCAGCATTCTGCCTTTGTCTTCCTCTGGCGTCAACCTGCCACGCCCAATCAATTCACCATTCCCTGTTTTAGCGAATTGCATCAGGTTTTTAATGAACTCACTTTGTTCAGGCGTTGGCTTTATGTTCACCAGCGTTTCACTCAACTCAGGCTTGTCAAGGTTTATATGTTTTGCTGTTTTGTAATCGGTGATCTCGTTATAGAACAAAGCCAGCTCCGGTACTTTAATAAAATGCCTGAAGCGTTCTTTGGCAATGATCTCATTGGTGACTGAAAATTCAAAGTCTGTTGTTTTACGTGCAAATACAGCAGCCCAACCATCAAAATTTTCAATGTGCTGGCGTTCCATTTCTTTCGGGCGCAGGTATTTAAACAGCAAATACATTTCTGTAAGGCTGTTGGATATGGGCGTACCGGAAAGGAAGGTTACACATAGATCACTGTTAAACCGGCTTTGCAGCTCACGTACTGCGAACAGCATATTGAGTGCTTTCTGGCTACCTTCTGTATTGCCCAAACCAGCGACCCTGTTATGACGGGTAGTGAAAGTGAGATTTTTGTATTTATGCGATTCGTCCACAAACAGGTGATCAATACCCATTTCTTTAAAATTGATACCTGTGTCTTTCTTTTCCTCGATGTCTTTCAGGATTGATTTTAGTTTTCCCTCAAGGTTGTT
The DNA here is from genome assembly GCF_009939225.1 of Sediminibacterium soli. GTDB lineage: Bacteria > Bacteroidota > Bacteroidia > Chitinophagales > Chitinophagaceae > Sediminibacterium > Sediminibacterium soli. The sequence goes on from NZ_JAACJR010000008.1 coordinate 287,541, forward strand.
TTTCCGTATCTCCAACCCTTTGAGCATCTTCTTAGAGATGTCGCCTCCAAGATCTTTGACAGTTTCCAGGTCACGTTCTACATTGTCCAATTCCGTTTGAAATATTTCTCTTTGTATCTCCGGTGACTGTGGTATTTTTCCGAATTGATCATGTGTAAGTATGATGCAATCCCAATTGTTGTTCTTTATTTCATGAAAAAGTCGCAACCGTTGGGCGGGTGTAAAATCATTTTGTCCCGGAAAAAGTATGCGTGCTTTAGGATAGGCTTTTTTATAGGTTTCTGCTATCTGATTGACGTTAGCCTTCAGTGCAACAATCATAGGCTTATGCACGATACCTAATCTTTTCATCTCCTGTGCGGAGACGATCATGGTAAGTGTTTTGCCCAATCCTACTTCATGATCAACCAATGCTCCCCGGTTCTGTATGATTCGCCAGGCTGCATTCTTTTGTGAGCTGTATAAATCCTCAATGCCTAATGCTTTTTTATCTAAGCTGGGAAAATTGAGGTGGTTGCCGTTGAACTCCCGTAATACATAGCAGTTGAACGTATCATTGTACAGGTTTTCCAAGTTCTTTTTCTCATCATCGGGTATTTCATTCAGCCAGTTGATGAAACCACTCCTTATCTGCTCGATCTTTTGGTGAGCCAGTTGTATGGCTTCATTATCGGGGACCCTGATGGTTGTATTGTTAGACCCTTTCACTTCATAAGTAAAGAAAGGAGTTGTATTCTCCAGTGCATGTTCCAGCAAAGTGTATCCGTAAGTGGTGCGTCCGCTTTTAGGTGTAACAGCGAACTCCCTCGACACTTTGATATTCATTCCGGTGTTTACCTTAAAGGCATCCAGCGACGGAAAATAATTAATGGTAGTGTCCAGCTCGAACAGCGATGTAGCAAATCGCTCGTAGTATGAATTAGGTATCCAGCGTTCTCCTAAATTAAAATCCAGTAATTCAAACGGAATACGCTCCGGCTGCACCTTTGCAATGGCTTCCGAACTTCTTTTATAGTGCAGGTTATCCGGGAACTGACCGTACAGGTGTTCTGCCTGCCGCAGCTTTTCAACTACATTACCGCTCAAATACTGATCTGCTGTTTCCCACTCATTGCTGATAGGATTCATGTACACATGATTACCGAGGCGATTGATGACTTCGTTTTCATCTAACCCCATTGCTGCACTAATGAAGCCTGTATCTACCTTTCCTGTATCGTTGAGGCTATGAGCAAGGGCTTCAATGGGATCATCGGTTATGAACCGCTCCTTAACCTGATGAATGGAATGAGTTAATATATCTGCTTTGACAAACCGTTCGCCCTCTCTGCGTTCGAGCGAGGACAATGCAATAACCCCGAAGGCGGTATCTTCCAGAATACGCCTGCGGTTATCAGGGCTGTTTAAAAGGCCATACTCAACAACAAAATGTTCGTACTTGCTGTTGAGCTGATCCCTGTCTGCATTGCTGATTGTTTCACCTGATACTTCTTTGGCTGCTAATTCGAGATAAGCATCACGAAGTGCCGCATAGTTTTCATAGAAATGAATATTTCCCTGAAGACCCAGGGGCTGGAATTCGGCTTGCTTGTATTCGGGATCGGGATTGCCAATTGTGCCGACACTACCCATGTGTACCACCAGCGTCCCTTCCTGGTAGTAAGGCTTTAGCCCGATAAAAGGAAGCGGTACTTTTTGTTCAAACCGGAAAAAGCCTTCCAGCGTTTGGTCGCCCTCGTACCTGAAACTGTGGTCAAACTGTTTAAGATAATTGGAAATACCCGTCAGCTCATGACCCAATAAACGGGCATCCATCCAGTTTGCGGACAGATGATCTACTTCTTTGACATTAGAATACAGCTTATATAGAAAACGATTGCTTTTGTGCTGCTTTGCTGTAAGCAATACAACATTCTCATGACTGGGCTTATCTGTGGTGCGTATCGTGCCGATGATGCGTGCTGATGCTTTTTGCACAACTGTTTCATCGAGCGGATTGATATATGCCATTGACCGGTTGATCTGCTCTGCCGGGACTGAATCAAACAATCCCAATTGTACCGAAGTGCTTTCCGTTGTGTTTTCCGGCATCGGCAGGTAGGTGAGTTTTTTACCCTCATTTTCAGGAACAGGTAATAGTATCGTTTGCGCCTTCTGATATAATTCAGTGTTAAAGCGATTTTGAAATTGATTGATTAGACTGGCATGAAGACTTTCCCTGATCTGGTTGATGTCACCATCCTGCCAAACCACTTCTGAAGCTCTGCCGTATTGGTTTTTGCCTGGCTTACGCACATTGCCCATGACCACATCGTGATCGTGAGTGGAGATAAAATAATTATAGGGAAAGCGACCAAATTCATTTTCCCTTTCCCTTACTTCATTCAGCCAATCTTCTTCCCAGCTTATCTTTTCCTTTCCTGTATTCTTTTGAACAATCAACAGATGGTTTGGCGCTTCGGTATTGCCGGTATCTTTCATAAGGTTATCAGGCATCACTGCAAGGCTCACAAAATCTGCCCGCTGAAACAGGTATTCTCTTGCCGTATGATTAGATGGACTGTTCAGGAAAGCATCTGTTGTAATGAAAGCCATCAACCCACCTTCAGCCAGTTTGTCCAGACCTTTGGCGAAAAAGTAATTGTGTATTTTACCCGATATTTCTTTATCGGGAAAGGCTTCATCATATACCGAAAAATTCCCGAAAGGGATGTTGCTCACCACCAGGTCATAAGTGCCATTGTCTTTTACAGGTGCTTCTTCAAAGCCCGTAATATGCGTTGCTGTTTTTACCGGAAGTGTACTGTTGATGGCAGACAACACTAATCCGGTTAGCCTGTCCTTTTCCACTGCGGTAATCTGTTCCAGTTGAGGGAATGATGTAACCGCTTCGCTGATGAACACACCTGAACCGGCTGAAGGCTCATACAATCTTTTAGGCTGAATGCCCTGTGCTGCGAGGACGCTATACAGAGTTTGAGGTACTACTTCCGGTGTATAAAATGCGGTGAGAACACTATTGCGTAATGAAGCAATGATTTCCTTGTAAGCTGTTTCAGGGTAGTTTTCTTTGAGCAGGTCGTGTAATTGCATCATTTCCGCGTGATGCTTCAAATCCTCTTTTGTAGCGCCATTAGCCTGCCAATCTTCCGGTGATCCATAAGGATATAAAACGGCCTTGATGCCGCCAAAACCTGCATATTTTTTCAAGCTGGCGACATCTTCCGCACTAAGCGGACGACCGTTCTGATAATCCAACGCTGTACGGATAGCACGAAGGTTATCATGCAGCTTTTGGGAAACATTGTAAGCCATAATCACACATTTTCTTTCTTCACTTTTCTATTGGCTCAGGCCAGGTAATCATGCACCTGTCCTATAATGGCATATCTCAAATGCCTGTTCGTTTCGTTTTCACTGTTAAAATCAAAATCACTAAAAATGCCTTTGCATGTTTCGATGAGATTTACCACTTCGTAGGTGAGTGTTCCGTTTTCCTTCATCCGCTCGTAGTCCCCATTAAATTCTTCTTCTATAACTAAGCGTATGTACTGGTAGCGGGATGGCTGTAATTCCACCGTCATTGCATTGAGGCATAGTTCTTCGATGATATAGGGTGGCTTTCCTTCAACAAGAAGCTGCTCAACCATCGGCATCACTGCGTTCACCTTTTCTTCCAGATAACGGGTGACTGAATAGTCCTCCTGCAAGCTGATCATGAGGTCAGGATTGTTGTGGACGATATACGCCCACAACTTTTCTGTTAGCACACTTTGCATACTTCCTGATTTTTAAACACCGAAGAAGGATTGAATAACGGTTGCAACCACTACCAGAAAAATGCAGCTACCAAACCAGGCGGCTGCGACTTTTCCAGTGTCCTGATCACCGGCATTCCATTTCTGGTAAACTTTCACTGCGCCAATCAAACCGAGCAATGCACCCACCGCGTACATAAGGTTCGTTCCTGCGGAAAAGTAGCTGCGTACTTTAGTGTTGGCTTCGTTGATACCCTGAATGCCATCCTGAGCGAATGCCCCGTAGTGGATAGCCAATAGTGCCAGAGCGACACAGATCATGATAACCCTTTTGCGGTTATTTCCTTTTGTTTTCCTGCTGCACATTTCCATAACACATGTTTATTAAAATTTGAAATCAACTCTTTTAAAAAAACGGAGCGGCTTCGCCGTCACACAACCTGTTATTCCTACCACACTTTGCCCTTACGCACCAGGAGGGACAGGGAAACACGCTCCGTTAATGGGCCGCTACACTGCTTCTTTCCACAACAGTTCCACCTCATCCTCTTTGAGTGTAACAGCACCATATTTTTGACACTCAGATACAATCAGTTCGTTGACTGACGACCGAATAGGCGAGTATCGCACGGAAGGATATTCCTTCAGTACCATACTCAGATATTGTTTAAATTCCTGCGGGATTAACTTTCTGTGGGAAGCGTCAGCAACAACAGCTTTCAGACGTTCAATGAGATGTTCCACTTCTGTAAACTCATCGTCCGTTGTTTTTTCAAAACCGACCATTTCTTGCTGGTCTGGTTCATCGCCAGGATAAGACATGCCGTTGTTATCAGAAGATACCGTTCTGAGTTTCAGTTTGCGTTTTCCCGATAGCAGATCTTTGATTTCAGCAGAAAAATACCTTACACCTACAAACAGGTAGTAAATGGCTAATAGTATGGCAACTGCAATAATGTAGTCACTCCATGAAATGTTCTTTAACATACGCTTACTTTTTTCGTTTAACACTTTTCAATCCGACTCTTTAAAGCCGTTTGCATTTTGTTGTTTCTGATAGCAAAAGAACGAAGACGATCAAGGCGTTTCAAGTCCAACTTTTTATGTACTTAAAGTTGTACCCTTTGTACCCCTATGATTATCAGCTATTCCAGAGTGCTGAGTACCGATTATTTTTTTTAAATTAGTAGTCGGAATTTTGATTGACCATTATTTTTGAATAGCTAAAAAGCATTGTTATGAAAACAGTAAGTGTATTCGGACTTGTTGTATTGTTCCTCACATCTTGCAGTCAGCTCAAACTGGAAAAAGAAGAAGTGGCATCGGTAATCCGTACCGAGAAGAATTATCCCAAAGTGTATGAGTATGAAATCAACATGACTGATCCGGCAAGCGCCAGAAAGCTATTGGATGCAGGACTGGAGGCGGAAGGATTAGTAACTGTAGATAAAACGCAAAAACTCAAAGATGCCGGGCAACCTATCGTCCATTTTATGGAGAAAGCAAAGCCCTACCTTCTTCGCATAGACGAGAAGTATGATAATGTGCAGGTGGTGAAGGTGGCAGATATGGACTTAGCAGAAGTTACGAGCATTCAATTGCAGGAAGACAATAAAAATGCTACAGTGGAATATACCGTAGCTTATAAGAACATCACACCTTTTGCCAAGCTGATGAAACGTGATCTATCCGTAAAGAAAACTGAACGCGCAAGCCTATTCCATTTCGATACTGGCTGGAAACTCGATAAGCAGCGTTAAGATTTCAATATTCATTTATTTTCTTAATCATGTGCTGAAGCGTTTCTATCACGATTTCTTTATCTCTCATTTCTGCTGAATAGGACTTGCTTCTCATACTGTCATACGATATGTTTTCCTGATAGGGAGTTGACAGATACGGAACAATATTTTTGAATACGCTATTCAGAGAACGTGCCATAACGATTTTCAGGTCGTCCGCCGCTCTTAATATCAATGCCATTTGATCAACAGAAAGAACAGATAGGAGTTTTGTTTTTTCCTTCTGAACAACTTCTTTGGGGTTCTCAACTCCTTTAAGTGGAACTATCGAATAATGTATCTGCTTTTCCAGATAGAATACTTCCTGTGTAAACCAATTAGAAACGTGCTTATGCAGATCCGCATCTTTCCGATTAAAAATTATCCCTGGCTTTTTGTGATATTGTTTAAACAGTTTAAGATAAAAAAGTAACCTGTCCATTTTTTCACCGGGTTGGTCAAGGTCGTTAATGCTGGCGGCTAATCTTTGTGTAAGGCTATAAATGTAAGTTTTGCTATTAAAGTTCATATTGATGAGCAATTCATCAAGCCTGGAGTAAACAGCAGCCTCATCCACAGGTTCGAGGCGCTCCAATTCTAAAACTAGGTCTTTTGCATAAAGTATTTCCTGAAAAATATATGTATGCTTATCGGAAGGCTGAGTTAGAAATTTTTCCAATTCCTGTTTTAATATTTTAAAGGTCGTGAGGTAAGGCTCATAACCACGGAGCGTACTATCAACCGACAATAGCCGCTTTGTCAGTTCTTTTTTTAAAAGGGCGAGGTATGTAGCAGGTACTCTTTCATCTACGCTTAAGTAGCTTGTAAATCTGTGCTCAATTAAAGAGAGTAGCTCATCAATGCAGACAATTATGGTGTCTAACACCTGTCTTACGGGGAGGCTATCTTTGACCAGTTCCAAGTCTTCCAATGCCTGATCTAATAACGTAATAAGGCTTGAATGATATTTCTTTATCAGACATCGGATTTTTGGTTCGTCATTCAGACTAAACACGTTGGACTTAATGGCAGTCTGAACCTTGTCCTTTTGAGATATTACCTGATCCTTGATTTTTGCAATATCACCAGGTACGATAACATCTACCTTGCTTTTTGCCGGGTTCAATGTTACGGTAACCAAAGTATCCAGCCATTCCAATACATAACCTTCACACATACCCTCTACTTTAGTTTGGCGACTATTCGCCACTACAAAGGTAGGATGGGCTACTACGGAAACATATACGGCATTTCTACTATTTTCGTACTCAATTAGTAGTAAATCAGTGGCTTTCAGCTATTTACTCAGCTTATTTAGAAGCTCTACTTTGTTGGAAACGTCTACTTTCGCAAAGATGTTTTGGATATGCTTTGTTACTGTTTTTTCTGAAATAAATAGCTCTTTTGCTACGTTCTTATATGTTTTGCCCTTGAATATAAGTCGGGCTATTTCTGTTTCCCGTGACGTGAGGTGAAATAACTTACTGTTCTGTTCAAATCTTAAAAGCGAAGACTGAGCCATATTGTCAGCCTCTTGGGTTTTGCCTGTTTTTAAGGCGGCAATAGATGTGCTAAGTATTGCCTTCTGCTGCCGTACGATACTGTCGAGTATGGTTTCAATTTTCTGACTTAATTCCTCAAACGAGAATGGTTTTGAAATGAAATCTATTGCGCCAAGCCGCAGGCCCTTCAGTCGGTCTGTAGGCGTAGATTTAGCGGTCAAAAATATAATAGGTATGTGATTATACTTGTCTTGTTCTGACAGCGTTTTGGCAAAAGCGTAACCGTCCATCTTGTCCATCATAACATCGGAAAGTATCAGATCAGGCATCACAGACATTTCAAATAGCTTCTTTAATGCTTCCGAGCCATTTCGGGCGCCAAATACATTGTAGGTAAGCCGGAGTTTATTGGAAAGGAAGTTAATCATTGCTATGTTATCCTCCACCAGCAATATTGTTCTTTTTTGCGCATCATAATCACTGTCACTTAGTTCATCGTAGTTAAAATTATAATTGAGCTTATTTAAGCTGTCTACTTCCTTTACAGGTTCGTCTTTATCGGTTGGCTTATAACGGGGGAGTGTAATGACAATTTTTGTGCCCCGCATCTTAGCCGGGTTACTCTCTATAAAAATAGTGCCGCCAATACCTTCAACTACTTTCTTCACTATCGGCAAACCAAGTCCCATGCCTTGAAGACTGGTATTTTTATAGCCAATTTGGTAATACGGCTCAAAAACTTTCTTTTGCAAATCTTCCGGAATACCAATACCAGTATCCACTACTGAAAAGATAATCTCATCTTCCTGACTTGTCAATGAAATGAGCACTTCGCCATCCGGATCAGTGAATTTAATGGCATTCTCAACAATATTATTTACTATCCTGTGAATAGCATTGGGATCTGCTTTAACGAAAATATCCTCGTCTAGGCAGGTGGAGCACTCGATCTTATGCTTTACACAATAATGCTTGAACAGAGGAAGGCTGTCCCGAAGGATGCCGCTGAAGTCAGAAACCTGGTTATGTTTATAGGTATCAATTCCTTTAGAAAAGCGTTCGAGATCGAATAGATTAATAACATCAGCAGTCAGTTTATCTACGCCACCTTTTATAACATTCAATTCTTCAACAGTCCCATATTTCGTGATGTACTCATCCAAGTAGTTTTTTATCAATGTCAGCGGCGTTTTTGTTTCATGAACAAGGTTGATGAAGTTGTTTGTTCTTTGTTCATTGATCTTCTCAAGTTCCTTAGTACGTTTATTAACTTCATCTTTAAGGTCAGCATTCCAGCTTCTCAGTCGCTGTTCTGATTCCATCAGTTTTTCATGCTCGAATCTTACCACCCGAACATGCCTCATCACCTGTAATCCGAACAACAGCAGAAATCCTATGTTGGTAATTAGCGCCTCAACTGCCTGACCTAAATCAAAATAAGTAGTGATTGGCAAACCTACCCACGGCGTCAAACTAAACAGCAACACAACCATTTCCTGACGGGCTTCGGAGCTTGAAAAATCATAGTTGTATTTATGGCGAATAGCCTTACCCAAAGAAACAATTACCCAAACTGCATAAAGTACAGGAATGATAAGCAAATTTTGTGTGTCTTTTAAATCTCCGGTAAGCCAAAAAACAAAGACAAAAATGCAGTATGGCAGAATTAGGAATAGATAGACACCCTTATAGACGTGAAACTTCAGCTTAGTTAAGCCAAAGGCTCTATAGACGTAATAGGGAAAATAGCAGGGTGTGATGAAACCTGTTGCATATGCAATAACTTCTTGTAAGAAAAATGATCCCGGCAGTTTTGGATCAGGAAGCAGACCTCCTGTGATGTTATAGATGAGCAGTAGAAAAATAAGTATAAGGTTGAGTGTAGTGGTCTTATCATCTGGTCGGGCTAAACGAAATATTGCCAGATAGAAAAAGATAACTATTTCTATGCTCACGAAAAAGAATGTGACAATGTGCATTTGTGTCCCGAATACCAGCATTGCCGAATTATTTTACATCTCTCTTGAAGAAATACAAATGGTATGACAAATCCTGTTCATTATAAACTTCAAATCCGAATTCCTTATACCAGGGTAAATTCTTAACCGTTGAAGTTTCCAGATAAATAGGGCGATTGTTGCTGTTACTGTACTCAATAATTTCCTGAAGTAGTGTACTTCCAATTCCACGTCCTTGCGCTACAGGGTCAACACCGATAAACCATAAGTGCGTCATTGGTATTTTAGGCTGTATGCTACCTATCAGCTTTTCTCTTTTTAACGTCTTACTTATATTGCCTAAGCCAACAGCTTGAAGAATGAGTTTCGCATCCAACACTGTTGATTTTAACGTAACCTTCTTTTTATCGGGGTAAACAATAAGCGCACATGCCTTATTATCATCGGAAATAAACACATCACCAAATGCTGTACATATTTCAAAAGAATAATCCATTAATGCCCGAATTCTCTTCTCCCTTTTTCTGTCTTGTTTAATTATGTAGTTGACACTTAAATTAGCGTCGAACGATTCGGCGAGAATGTCAATCACCAAATGCTTGTCATTGTATTTTGCCTTTTTCATAAAAACTTTTCTTTAATGGCTATTTATGTATTGTGTTTACTGATATGCTGGAAAGAAAATAAGTCATTAACAGGACGACAATAAACCCTATGATTAATAGAATAATGAAAACTACACGCCATACAGATACCTTTTTGGGTACCGGTTCGGTCTTCCTTTTAGCTTGCTGTACGTGTGGTAGTTTTTTATGTTTCATTAGATCCTTCGTTTAATTTAGAATGAAGTTTGTGTACTTAGCTCCTATATAAGGCTCTGACAATTCATGGAGTTTGATGTTTAAATTCATGGCCTTGCTATTTTTGTCATACTTTAATCCAGCTTATTGCCTTCTCTCTATCCGCGACAGAAAAAAATTCGATTTCTGCATTTTTATAGGGTTTTAATATCTCATTAATTTGTTTATCCCCCTTTGACACCCCTACACAACTTATTTTTTCAAAATCTTCGGCGTGCACTATTCCGTCAATAAAATTTGAATGAGACCATTGATCAAAATTTTCTACTTCCAAATACCAACGCACCTTTTTGCCAGTGAGCAGTATATTATGAACGAGAGGATATATTTTCTCATAATCCATTCGTCTCAATTGCCCATCGGCTTTTGTAGCAATAATATTCTTGGAGGTAAAATCTAACAGTTGTAACATTTACTAAAATCTATGCTCGGTTCATGTTGTATGATTATTTATAGTTCATATTGACCCTTAAGCCGGAGAGTTACAGTAATATCCTTATTTCCGGAATTTCTAAAGAACCAGCCATGCTTTCCTTCATATGGTGATAGAAAAGTACCTACCATATTATTAGAATTTGCGATGGTATAACTCTCAAAATATACATCATTGGAGGCTGCTGCTTGTTTCACTTCACCGTGAAAATCAAAATAAAGCACTCCGTTATCAGTCACCCATTCGTATTTCATTTTTCCGTGTTTAAGCATGTATATTTTGTATTCAATGCCTTTCCCTGCCGGCACAGTGACTTGAACACTGTCATCTCTTAGAGCGAGCTGAACTTCAGGTGGAGGATTGTCTGCTTCTGAAGGCCGTTGAACATCTGGTCCGGAACCAGCTTTCTCCATTTTTATTATTGGAAAATTGTTTGATGATGTTGCAGTGTTAAGACCAACTTCAGGCTTTGAATTATCAGGAATATACAACCTGTTAAAACCAAATAGCTTTCCTGCGCCTGTGGGATCAATGCCAAATTCGGCTGGTAGTACGGCTGTTATGAGTAAGACAAATCCAATGATCAATGAAAGGACAGTTGCCTTTATAATTTTCTTTTTCTCCGGTATCGGATGATTTATTTCTGCCATTATGTTCGTTTTTAAGAAGTGATGTAAGCGGTTAATTGATATCCTAACAGTAAGAATCCTGCTGCCATCAGCATAGTATTCGTTAGTGTAGAAAACTTAATGAAACTTGAGTGACTTCGCCATAGCGTGATAATTATCAGAACAAAAGCCAATGCGATAAATTGACCTATCTCAACGCCGATATTAAATCCCAGGAGATTTGTGAATAGACCTTCTTTGTCGAATTTGAATTCCTGCAGTTTACTAGCAAGCCCGAACCCGTGAAATAAACCAAAAATCAGAACTGCCGCTTTTGTATTAGGCTGGGTTCCAAAGAACCGCTTAAAGCCTCCTAAATTGTCGAAGCCTTTATACACTATAGAAAGCGCTATAATTGCATCTATGAGGTAGGAATTAATCGAAATGTCGGCCATTACTCCAAGCAGGAGAGTTAGGCTATGTCCGATAGTAAAAAAACTTACATAAAGCAATACTTCTTTAGGGCGATACAGAAAGAAAATCACTCCTATCAAAAACAGTAGGTGATCATATCCTGTGAGCATGTGCTTGGCGCCAATGTAAAGGAAAGGTCCAAAAGCCACGCCGTCATTACCTGAAAGAAAGGTCTGCGTATCCCCATCTACGCCATGAGCCAAAACATTATTACCGGTCCCGCATAATATAAGAATTACAGCGAGTGATACTATTTTCTTTAAATTCATATTTTTATTTTTTTTCATTAACTCTTCTCTCTTTAATTGTATAGAGAGAAGAGTTGGCTCAAAATAATTTAATGGGTATGTCCATGAGCAGCGTCCGCACTATCTTTTGCCATTTTTTCGGCGGCAGCTTTTGTGCTGTCTGTAGAACTCATGCTTGTATCTACATCCATTGTCTCTTGTTCACTTTGTGTGGATGTATCAGATTTATTGTTAGAATTGCTTGAACAGGCCGAGAATATAATACAGGCCATTGATGCGATGATGATTAGTTTTTTCATGTTTATTTCTAATTGTTTATTAATAATTTGATTAACCATAGAAGTTTAGTGTTGATGCCCGTGTTCAATATCTTCTTGGGAAATATCACTATTCTTGAATTTTGCGTTAATATTTTGGCCTTTCACGGTTAGTGAAACAGTGCAGTAGGTGAAAACATTGGCTTTGGGAGTATTTACCTGCAATGAGTTTTGACCTGTCTTAGTAAGCGAAGCTGTAGATTTTGTTTTATTCAGAAATTCAAACAAAACAGACCCTGCAATATCCTTATCAGATATTTCTTTTTTTCCGGATTCACTTACGTAAAACTGAATGATGTTCTTTTCCTTGACCATTTCTATGGTATAATTTCCGGTTGTTTGAATTATACCTCCGTACTTGGATTTGCTTGTTTGCTTAGCGGTTTGTGCTAAAGAAATTGTCGAGCCGATAATTAAGAAGGCAAAGAAAATGGCAATTGACTTGATCTGTTTCATTTTGTCTGATTTAGTGATTGAAATAATTAGTATTTTTTATCGCTTGCAGGAATTTTGTTAGTCCTGAATTTTTATTCTCAAAAGTTTTATGGAATTAAGGAATACCAATGTGTCTGGAAGCAAGTGGATAGCAGCCGCTTCGACTGGGCCAAGTATTCTCAGCAATACGAGTGTAATGCCAATAACATGTACTACACCCACGCCTACAATAATGTTCTCCTTTATGGTGCGAAAAGACCGCTTGCTGATGGTTCTGGCCCTGGCAATCTTTTCCAGCTTGTCCTCCATTAATACAATGTCAGCGGCTTCCATCGCTGCTTCTGTTCCCATAGCACCCATTGCGATGCCAACATTAGCCTGTACCAGGGCAGGGGCATCGTTTATGCCATCACCTACCATTGCTACTTTTGCACCAGGGCCTTGTAACTCTTTAATTATTTTTATCTTGTCTTCAGGTAATAAATTAGCCCGGTAGTCAGTAATCCCTACTTGTTCAGATACATGCTTCGCGGTTTCAGAATTATCTCCTGTAAGCATAACAATGTTCTTTACGCCACTTTTCCTAAGTCCTTCAATCATACTTTTGGCTCCACTTCGAATAGCGTCAGACACGTAGAATATTCCTGCAAGCTTCTTTTCAATGGCAAGAAATATTGCAGTATCGGTTACATTGGTTGTCGCTCTTAAAACAGATACTCCTCGTTCTTCCATAAATTCTTTATTACCCAATAATAGCATCTGACTATCGACAACTGCTGTTACCCCCCGGCCTTTTACTACCTCAAATTGGCTTGGTTCTTTGTATGGTAGTTTGAGATTGTCTGCATAACTCAAAATTGCTTTAGCAAGCGGGTGGCTTGAACGTCTGTCAGCCGCCGCAGCAAGTTGTACAATTTGATTTTCATTATAATCTCTATTGATTAATTCAACTTGATTTACGGTGGGACTGCCGACGGTTAGCGTTCCAGTTTTATCAAAAACAACCGTAGTGACCTTAGCAAGCTCCTCTAAGAATTTTCCTCCTTTTACAAGAATACCTTCCCGCGCAGCACGAGCAATTGCTGCAATGGTAACCAAAGGTGTTGCCAATCCTAATTCAGCCGGGGAAGTAAAGATGAGCAGTGCAATAACAAGCCTTACATCACGGGTAAAAAAATAAACAGCGCCGACAAAAACAAAGACGACTGGAATTAGCCAGGACGCAACTTTATCTGTCAGTTTTTCAATAGGAGCCTGCTGGCTTTCCGCTTCTTCTACCAATGAAATAATACGTGAAAAAACGGTGTCTTTTCCTGCTTTCGTCATTTTCACATCGAGGGCTCCTAATTCAACAATAGTCCCAGCAAATGCATCACTCCCTGTTATTTTTTCCTGCGGGGTACTTTCTCCAGTAATTGGAGCCTGATTAACTGATCCTGAACCACTGATTACCTTCCCATCAACCGGTATTTTTTCGCCTGCTTTCACCAAGATTATGTCACCAATTTGCAAATCTTCTATCGGAAGGGTTTCTTCTTTGTCGCCGCGCTTTACCAGAGCCGTTTGGGGAACAGAGCCAATTAATTCTTTTATAGAGGCTCTTGCTCTTTCGCCACTTGCGCTGGCAATATATTCTGCAATCAGAATGATCATCAGGACTACAGCGCCAGCCAGGTACTCTGCACCTAAAACGGAGACTATGACAGCGATAGTAATAAACAGCTCGGTGCCAATCTTTCTTTCTTTGATTAGATCCTTCAACGCAGTTTTTACCAAAGAGAAGAGCCCGAAAGCCATTGAGGCAAGCAGAACAGGCAATGGTATCATCTTTAAATAAAATAGCAGGCTGGCTAATCCAACGGCGAGAATACTGATGATCTCCCAGAAAAACTGCTTTGAAAAGAATACTTTCGTAATATTCATGTTTTAAAAATTAGATGGTGAAGCATTTACTCTTCTTCAGAATTCCTTAAAGCGGATAAAATGGAGTATGCGTTCTTTGTTACAACTTGGGCTTTTTGTATGTCTACATTTTGCGGCATGATGACAGCTGTATATCCCTCTTGCTCAACGCCCATCTTTACCTGCTCTAACTGAAATGTGTATTCTTTTGAAGATTGAGCAGTCTGTAAAATCACATAGTCTTTACCCTCTAACTGGACGATTGCTTCTGAAGGAACGGCATACTGCTTCTCTGATCCCGTTTCTATCCATGCCTTCACATACATTCCCGGTAAAAGCCCAGTGCTACGCTCATTTGTTAAATGACAATGAACAGGTACAATCCGGTCGTCGCCGGTTGCCTGGCCAATCAGGAAAACCTTCGCAATACGGTTAAAATTATTTTCGTTTGCTAAAGAGAATTTGACCGTTTGACCAGTTTGAATTTTACTCAAGTCTTTTTCATAGGCATTGAGTGCCAAATGAAGATCATCTTTATTGATAATCTCAAACAAGATGTCTGTTGGCGTCGCGTATTTACCGATATTTACATTGCTGGTCTTAATAAATCCACTGATTGGAGCATACAGGTTAGCTGTTCTGGTAATTTTTCCCGATTGAAGGGCAGATCTGCTAATACCTGCTAAAGCAAGCTGTTGTTCCAAGCCTGCAATACGAGCCTGCATTACCTTATAATCTGACGCAACTTGCTGAAAGGTTTTTGCCGCGTTAACGTCTTCCTCTCTTAATTTTTGCTGACGGTTATACTCTTGCTCAAGAAATTGCAAACGGCCTTTGCTCTCCAGGTACTCCTGCTGCATCGTAATAAATTGAGGATTTTCTATGGTAGCCAAAACCTGACCTTTTTTTACTGCCTGGCCCGGAAGCATACCCGCAGTTTTGATATATCCCCCCAAAGGAGCTGACACAGACGCCATGCTTTTTGGTTCCACGTCAATTACACCATTTAGCTTAATAATATTGCTCAGATTGCGCATATCGATTTTTCCGGTTTCAATGCCAGCGAGCCGATATTGATCTGACGTGAAGGTTATTTGTTTTGTTATTGTGGTAGTGCTATCCACCGTAGCAGAAGTTTCTTCGAGAGCTGCTTCTTCTTTTTTATCTGTTTGCTTATTCCCACAGGCTGCCAGAAACAAAAGTGCCGCTGATGCAACCGGAACAAGTTTATTGAATGCTAATTTCATCGTTATTTAATTTTAGTTGTATCGTGTTTATTTATTGCCTATAAGTGTTTCGATTGCATTGACCGACTGATTATACTGGTATAGATTATCCAGATAATCTGATTGAATGCTGATTGCCAAAGTCAGGTTTTGAAAGTGCTGTATGTATGATATGTCACCGCTCTGGAACCCTCTCTCCGAATTATTAATGATTAATTCTGCCTGTGGCAATGCTTGTTTCTGGTAATAGCTTATCGTGTTTTGAAGCTTATAATACTGTTGAACCAGCTTTTGCAACTCACCTTGAAGCGTAGTCTTTGTCAGGGCTATTTGTGTTTCTGCTATGTTTTCATTGATTTTAGCAGCATTTATCCGAGACCGATAACCTCCGGGGAAAATAGGAATGGCTACACCAAGCTGGTAAAAAGAGAAGCGATCACTGCCAGTAAAAGTTCGGTTAGTACCATTGACGTTTTGAGTGCCTTTATAAGTTTGGCTGCTATAACCTAATATAATGTCGGGCAACATTCTGTTTTTTTCCACTTTAGTCTGCAGTTCATTGACTTTTAATTCTTGTTGCAGGTATTGAATTAAGGGGTTTTTAGCAACCGCACTGCTGTCAGTTGGAAGTGTTAGACGCTTTTGGGTTAGTCCCGAATCTGCCACACTAATGTTATCAGAAGTATTTAACAGTGTTTGTAATTGCTTTTTCGCGATTGCCAAATCTGCATTATTTTGCTCTATCTTATTTTTTATCTGCATCGACTGGGCAGAGGATGTAACGCTTTCCAACTTTGTCGATTCTCCTGTTTCATATCGTAGTTTGCTTGATCGATCAAGGTTGCTGTAAACACTGTCCTGATGAAGCAGCAACTTCCTTTTTTCAGTTACATAGAGGTATTGCAGGTAGGCAAATTTTACATCAGCTATCAGATCATTTTCCTGTATCACTTTATACCGCTTGCTGCTTTCTATCCTTCCGCTTGCCAGTTTAGACTGGCTGCTATATAATGTAGGAAAGTCTAAACGCTGTGTAACATTTAGAAGATTATCCTGTATGGTGGGATTGCTTACTACGCCTTGTGTATAGAACAGGTCGGTTTTCGGAATAGTAATGGCACCGGCTTTAAGGGATTGCTGCAACTCTACCTGGTATTGTGCAATCTTAACTATGTTGTTATTCTTTAAAGCCTCATCAATTGCCTGTTGCAAAGAAAGTTTTCTTTCCAGCCCTGGATTAATATTCTGCGCCTGGACATTCAGGGAAGGAGCTATAACGCTGCCTATTATGAGCAGGGTTGTAATCATGGTGACTTTTTTCTTCAATTTGACTTTCCCTGTAGTAAAGTAGATATAAAGAACAGGCAGCACAATAAGCGTCAATAACGTAGCAGAAAGTAAACCACCAATAACGACTGTAGCTAAGGGGCGTTGTACTTCAGCTCCCGAAGTAGTCGAAATCGCCATCGGCAAAAATCCGAGTGAGGCTACCGTAGCAGTCATCAACACCGGTCTTAATCTTACCCTAGTTCCTTTAAGTACACGTTCGTAAATATCATCAACGCCTTCTTTCGCGAGCCGGTTAAACTCCGCAATCAATACAATACCATTTAACACCGCCACACCAAACAGCGCAATAAATCCAACACCGGCAGAAATGCTGAAAGGCATTCCTCTTGCCAGCAAGGCAAAAACTCCACCTATTGCCGACAAAGGAATGGCGGTAAAAATCAATAAGCTTTGCTTAACTGAACCGAATGTAAAGTAGAGCAGCAGCAATATGAGCAGCAATGCCACCGGAACCGCTATCGCCAACCTTTGAGTAGCTTCTTTTAAGTTCTGAAATTGGCCACCATAAGTAACATAATACCCGGCTGGCAAATCTACTTTTGACGCTATTACCTGCTGTATATCATTTACAATGCTTTGAACGTCGCGGTTCCTAACATTAAATCCAATGGTTATTCTTCTTTTAGCATTATCTCTTTGAATTTGAACGGGCCCTGGTTTGTAAGATATTAAAGCTACCTCGCTAAGCGGGATTTGCTGACCGGATGGCGTACTTACATATAAATTCTTCACATCGGTAATGTCTGTACGATATGCGCTATCCAATCTAACTACCAGATCAAATCTTCTTTCGCCTTCGTATACCACACCGGCTGATTTGCCTGCAAAGGCCGTTTCGATAGCATTGTTTATATCTTCCACGTTCATCGCATATTGGGCGATTTTATCGCGGTTAAGCTGTATTTGAATTTGCGGCAAACCGGTAATTTGCTCTATGTACAAATCTTCCACCCCATCAATCGATCTTATCTTTCGGCCGACATCATTTGCCATGTCAGAAAGAATATTCAAATCTTCTCCATAAATTTTAATCACAACGTCCTGTTTTGCTCCGGTCAGTAGTTCATTAAAGCGCATTTGAATGGGCTGCTGGAAGCTAAATGTGGCATTCGGAATGACAGCAAGAGATTGCTGCATCTTTTCTATCAGCTCTTCCCTTGTTTCCGCACTCTTCCATTCCTTTTTAGGTCTGAGAATAACCATCATATCACCAGCTTCAATCGGCATGGGGTCTGTGGGAATTTCGCCTGATCCAATTTTATTGACAACCTGAAGTACTTCAGGATAATTTTTAAGGATGATGGTTTGTGCTTTTTGCGAAACATCAATCATTTGTTGAATAGAGCTTCCTACGGGAACCCTGGTTTCAACTGCAAAGTCTCCCTCGTCCAGTTGCGGAATAAACTCGCCTCCCATGCGGGAAAATGTAATTAACGTAATGATGAAAAGTCCAACAGCGATCATCACCACTAAAAGCTTTTTATGGATGGCAGTTTCTATTACAGGACGATACATCCGTTGAAAGAAATTCATCATTCGGTCTGAAAAATTAGGTTTATGCTCGGTTTTGCGGCTTAACCCAAGTGCCGACATCATGGGAACATAAGTAAGAGAAAGCAGGAATGCGCCCAGAATGGCAAAGGATACGGTTTGCGCCATTGGCTTAAACATTTTCCCTTCAACACCTACAAGAGCCCAAAGCGGCAAATAAACAATCAGGATAATAATTTGACCAAAGGCAGCGGAGCTCATCATTTTACCAGCAGACTCCCGAACCTCTTCATCCATTTGAGTAGAAGACAATTTTTTTATTCCAGGATGATGATGTTTGCTTTGTGTGATCCTGTGCATAACTGCTTCCACTATTATGACGGCACCATCCACTATTAACCCAAAATCGATTGCCCCCAAACTCATCAAGTTGCCTGATACTCCAAACAAGTTCATCATGGCCACGGCAAACAACATGGAAAGTGGAATAACGGAGGCTACTACCAAACCACCACGAAGATTCCCAAGGAATAAGATGAGGACAAAGATTACGATTAAGGCGCCTTCAGCTAAATTTTTGGTCACTGTGGCAATTGCACTGTCTACCAGTTTCTTTCTGTCAAGGTAAGGCTCAATCGTTACGCCTTTTGGAAGCGTCTTTTTAATCTGCTCAATTTTCTCTTTTACATTGGTAATAACTTCAGAAGAGTTTGCGCCCTTAAGCATCATCACAATACCGGTAACCACTTCGCCTTGCCCGTTTCGTGTCGCCGCCCCATAACGTACACCATGTCCAAACTGAACTCCTGCGACGTCACGGATCAATACCGGTGTTCCATCCTCATTGGCTTTGATTACAATTTTGTTTAACTCATCAAGATTTTTTATTAAACCCTCACTTCGTATGAAGTAAGCATTTGGGTTTTTATCAATGTACGCACCACCTGTATTCTGATTGTTTTTCTCCAGTGCAGTAAAAATATCTGAGATTGTAACTTCCATACTGCGAAGCTTATCAGGGTCAATGGTTATTTCATATTGTTTTACAAAGCCGCCGAAACCGCTCACTTCAGCAACTCCGGGAGTACCCAATAACTGGCGCTTGATGATCCAGTCCTGAATGGTGCGCAATTCGGTCGCATCGTATTTGTCTTCATATCCTTTCACTGGATGGACCACGTATTGATATATTTCTCCAAGTCCTGTAGTGACCGGAGCCATTTCGGGCTTCCCGATGCCTTCAGGAATGTTGCTTGCGGCAACTGTAAGGCGTTCTTGTACTTGCTGCCTCGCCCAGTACAAGTCCACATCTTCTTTAAACACGATTGTAACGATGGAAAGCCCGAAGCGGGAAAAGGAGCGCATATCCTTAATGCCCGGAATACTCACCATTGTCTGCTCCACCGGAAAGGTGACCAGTTGCTCTACTTCCTGTGCCGCTAATGTTGGCGATACCGTAATTACCATGACCTGGTTATCTGTGATATCTGGAACAGCATCGATTGGGAGCTTGGTCAGGGAATATGTACCCCAACCAATCAGAGCGAGAGTAAATAACCCGATAAGAAGTTTATTCTTTATCGAGAATTGAATGATTTTATCTAACATTAGTTATTTATATAGTTAAGTGACATTAAAAAGGTATTTGCAGCAGTAAATCCTGAATCCGTTTCTAACAACATGTCACGGCTTACGAGCCTGACTGGAAAATATGATTACCTTAATGAAGTAGCATTAATGCAAGACGGCTGTTGCGCCCAAAGTGACATTAGATAGGACGACGGACACCAGAATAGGCAATTCGACGCCTAAATCAAATCAGGCATTAATTGTAAGAAAGGAATTAGCAGGTAGGAGGACCTCTGAGAGAGAAAGAGTGTAATCGGTAATTATCGGGAGTAACATTTATCTCCCAAAAACGCTGCTTTTTGTAATTAGCATACCAAATCAAGGAGTATTCAACCGACACCAGATAAGGCATATAATCAAGCGCTTTGATTTGGGGGTTGATTTTCTTTTCAACTGCGCCTAAATACACCAGATTTCTTTCGGCTGAGCTGTGCTGAAAATGAGAAAATGCATTTTGAATATCTTTCAACCCGCTATTTGTCTGATGTGGTATGGTAGCGGAGTGCTCAAGTAAATCATTCTCATCAACATGAAAATGGGGTACAACATCGTGCCCCATAATTACCATGAGTGATAAAATAAAAGTGATATACCTGAATTGCTTCATTATGCTATAAACACAGTTTGCCAAATTTAAGGGCTAAAGATAGCAATATTTTCTAATTTTCCGCTATCAACCTTTTAGCCTTTTACAATATTTATTTTAAATTTTATAATGTGTTTCCTGCGGATCTTCTAATCCATGTTACTTTTTCCTGAACGGGCCTTCTTTTAGAAATTGCAACCGGAGGCTTCATTATGTGACCGATATAGAAAAAGCCCAACAATCTGTCCATCTTGGTTAATTGAAAATGCGCTTTTGCCTCTTCAAAGTAAGTAATCCCCGCAGTACTCCAATAACAACCTAAACCATAGGCGGTCACAGAAAGAAACATATTCTGAACTGCGCAGGCAGTAGCTTCTATTTCCTCTATCTCCGGAAGCTTATTTGTTTCATTTCTTTTCATTCCGATAACGATAACATGAGAAGACATCAAGGGATAATCGAATAGTTTCTTATACCGGCTTTCATCAAAATCGTTGCCAGCATGTTGTTTGTAAATCGTGGCCTGAAGCGCACTAAAATATTGTAACCCGTCACCCGAAAAAACGGTAAACCGCCAGGGTTCCGTCTGTTTATGATTTGGAGCACGATTAGCATTTTCCAATATCTGCCAGATAATTTCATCGGGCACCACTTTGCCCTTCTCATATTGGTAGGGATATATACTTCTCCTATGCAATATGATAGAATTTAATTGTTCTGCGTTATATTTTTTTTCTTTCATATTTACCTTAATAATCTTAACCCGCTTAATATAACCAGCACCGTACTTCCTTCATGACCTACCACACCCGATGGTAAATTAATAACACCGCCAATGAAGTTTAGTGTAATTAAGGTAAGTGCTACTGCAGTTGCAAACACCACATTTTGTTTTACCACACGGTTTGTACGCCTTCCTAATGAAATAGCAAACGGAATGTTTTCAATGTTATCTGCCATTAAAATAATATCTGCTGTTTCCATGGCCACATCCGTCCCGCCGCTTCCCATTGATATTCCGACCGAGGCAGTAGCTAAAGCCGGTGCATCATTTACGCCATCACCTACCATTGCCACCTTGCCGTATTTGGCTTCCAGTTTTTTTACAGCTTCTACTTTTTGTTCTGGTAAAAGCTCGGCATAAACTTCATCAATGCCTGCCTGCTTGCCCACTGCTTTACCAGTAGTTTCACTGTCGCCAGTTAGTAAGGCTACTTTTATGCCCATTGCTTTTAAATCATCCATCACTTTTTTTGCCTGGGGGCGAATGGTATCCTGAATAGAAAGTAAGCCTATTAATTCCTGGTTTGCCGAAACATATATTACTGTTTTACCCTGCCCTTCCAGTTCATCGGCTTTTTGTAAATGCTCCGGTGGTATAGTTATATCTTCAAACATCTCCAGCTTGCCTATCTTATATACTATATTATTTAAAGACCCATGAACGCCCAAACCATGAATAGCCTGTAATTCTTTTGGTCTTTCTAATGGAATTTTTTTTTCGTTGGCTGCTTGCACTATGGCTTTGGCAATAGGATGTTGAGAAAGCGTTTCAATAGAAGCCGCTAAACGAAAAAGTTCTATTTCCGTGATATTTTGCAAAGGAAGTATATCCATTACTCTCGGTTTTCCACTGGTAAGCGTTCCGGTTTTATCAAAAGCAACCACTTTAACGCCGCTTACATTTTCAAGATGGACACCTCCTTTGAATAGAACACCTTTTCTTGCTGCATTGGAAATAGCTGATAAAAAGGCAGGCATGATGGATGATACCAAAGCGCAGGGTGAAGCAACTACCAAAAAGATCATAGCCCGGTAAATAGTTTCGCTCCATGTCCAGTTAATAAAAAAAGGGGGAAAGGTCATAAGTAGAATGGCAGCGACAACTACAAACTTTGCATAACCACCTTCAAATCGTTCTACAAAAAGCTGTGTGGGTGGTTTTTCATTTTGTGCTTCCTGAACTAAGTGAATTATTTTTGCCAGCATCGTTTCTTTTGCCGGTTTGGTTACTTGAATCTGTAAAGCTCCCTGTCCGTTTATCGTTCCGGAAAAAACCTCATCATCTTTTTTCTTGTCTACCGGAATGGCTTCGCCAGTGATGGATGCCTGGTTAATTGCAGAATATCCGTCAATAATAATTCCATCAGCAGCAATACGGTCGCCAGGTCTTACAATAATAATATCTCCTTTTTTCAGGTCTTTCACTTTTATCTTTCGTTCCATACCATTTTGCAGTAACATGGCTTCCTCCGGCAGTAACTTCATAATAGATTGAATGGCTTTATTTGTTCGTTCCATTGTATAGCCTTCTAAAGCACCGCTCAATGAAAAAATAAAAATCAAAATAGCGCCATCCATCCAGTAGCCAATAGAAGCAGCGCCAATGGCAGCCACCACCATTAACAAGTCCACGTCAAGCTGCTTTTCCTTAAAAAGGGTTTCAAGTCCTTCTTTAGCTTTTTGATAACCGCCAATTACATAGGCAAGAATATATAAACCGATTTCTACTCCTCTCATGTCATTTTTTCCTGCCCACCAGGCAAATGCGATAAACAAAAGGCATAAGCCGGTAACGACTGCCGCCCCATTCCGCTCCCAGTTGCCAAAAGACAATCCTTTTTTAGGTTGAGTTAAAGTTGCTGTTTGCTCCATAATTTTATTATTACTTGTTGAGAATATGTTTTTTAAAAACGGTTCCTAAATCCCTTTCCGAAAACCATATATCATCTGGATGAAGATGGAGGATGGGTGCAGCATTACACCTGTCGGTACAGCCCATTACGTCAGTTTTAATTTTATCCTGCAACCTGTACTTCTTAATATAGTTTTCCAATAGTTTGCCTTTCTTCTTTTTACAGTTGGGGCCAACACACTGATAAATGATAATATCGCTTCCTGTTTCCTCTCGATTTTCTATATACATATATCTACAAAATTAACCAAGTCGGCAGCGGTAAAACAGGTAAAAAACCGACATTTTTCGGTAGCTTTGCGTTATGAAATCTGTACAGCTTTTTAAGGATGTAGAAGTGACTGTCAAGGAGGTTGCTACGAATAAGTCAGGACTTCACAAACATCATTTTTTTGAATTGATTTACGTTCTTGATGGCACGGGCGTTCATAATATCAACAATAACCATTTCGATTTTTCAAAGGGCGACGTGTTTTTGCTGACACCGGAAGATGCCCATACTTTTCAGATTGTTACTTCAACCAAATTTTGTATTGTTGATTTTACTAAGAGTTTTTTCTGTAAAAGTGTCCACAGGCATGAGGAGAAAATGGATGTCAGTGACTTTTTCAAAAGGCTGGAATATATTTTCCACAATCATCATAATGTTAAGGGAAATATTATAGCCAACACCGACCGGAGCCTATTCAAGGTTTTGATTTATCAGTTAATCAAAGAAAAAGAGAAGAATCAGATCTTCGGAGAAATCATTCTCCAGAATATCGTTTTTTTACTTCTTCATCTTATTGCCAGAAACATTCAGGAAAGTATGACCACCTTTTCAAAAAAGAAAAATCCGAAAAGTAAAATTCATGAAATAACGGCATATATCCAGGAACATATTTATGATAAGGAACTGATTAAATTAGAAAATCTGGCTGCCTGGTTTAACAAATCTCCGGACTATCTGAACCGGTATTTTAAAAGCGAGACAGGCAACACGATTAAAGACTATATCATCCGATATAAACTCAACCTGATCCAAACAAGGCTTAAATTCAGTGACCTTACTATATCAGAAATTGCAGATGAAATGAACTTTACCGATGAAAGCCATTTAAACAAGATATTTAAGAATGAATATGGGATGACAGCTAAACAATATAGAACCAAGTCGCGTAAACTGACTGCAATCCTTTAATTTTACTCTATAGATTATCGAAAAAAGAGCATTAGATGCTCGTAAATAAAGAGAACCATTGCAACGAACAGAATTAAACAAAAAATAAAGATTAAAACATCAGAAAAAGTTAATGGCTTCTTTTTTGGTTTGCGTTTAGGACTGCTTGTGCCTGGTTTTAAATGAGGCGTTTATCTGTTTCCTCTTTTGATGTTCTTTTTCATGGAACCTCCTTGTTGCTAATTGATTTAAGTCGGATAGAAACTGCATTGCTGTGTGCATATAACCCTTCGGTTGCAGCAACGCTTGTTCCGGCACTTATCTTTCCCCAGGCATTGTCTCGACTTCTATCTTAAGCTCCCGCTGTGCCTCGTGAAATTTGTAAATATTTTTTTCCGCCTGTTGAATGGATGCTTTTAACCGCTCATTTATTTTTCCGGAAACTCCTTCTTTTTCTTGTCGGCTAACCTGAAATGCATCGAGATCAACACCGGCAAATTGCTTTGTAAACTTTCGAACGGACTTATTCCCTTCGGCTTTCACTTCATCCAATATCTGCTGAGCAATGGTTTTGATTTCTTAAAGATTTTTAATTGGACGTGTCATCATTACATCCCATTCTGCTCTTGATATATTTTTATATAACTCCAAGTCTTTTTGTATTAAATTTCACACTCACATCTCACAGATGATGTTCATAACGGAAATGAGCTGCCTCACTTTTCAATTTCCTTTAACTTTGCTTTCATTACTTTTATTTCCTCTCGCTGACTGGTTATAATTTCCTCCTGCAATCTTTTTATTTCCGGATCTTGTGATTTTGATTGTTCGCTCATCAGGATGGCTGCTGCATGATGGGGGATCATTCCTTTCAAAAACTGTTTATCCGAAACTGCTGTTTGAAACTGTATAAGCAAGAAAAAGGCTATCAGCCCTATCGAGCTTAGCGAAATAAGAACCGCATTCAGTCTTTTGTTCATATACATTTTACGCATTAAAACCAGTTCAATAATCATCATCGGCATGGTCATCAAAGAGGCCATGTAGAACTGGTTAATATTAGGATACACATTTTCCAGGCGGTTTACCATCGCATACATCAGAATATACATGGAAATAAATGACAGCACCAGCATAACCAATAACTTCCTGTATGGATGTCCACCATGCGCCATTGTTTCGTTTGTGTTTTTGTGATTTTCGCTTTTCATGATCTATGTTTTTTTTATTTAGTTTGCGTCTAATCCGAACCAACATGTTTTAATTGAGCTTTGCGCTTCTCAGCCGTAAGGAATTCAGGATGACGGATACCGAGCTGAAACTCATGGCCAGGGCAGCGATCATTGGAGAAAGCAGCAGACCGAAAAATGGATATAGAATTCCTGCTGCAATTGGAATCCCCAATACATTATACCCAAGCGCAAAAAACAGGTTTTCTTTAATGTTCCGCATCACTTTGTGGCTCAACAGCCTGGCTTTAGCAATCCCATTCAGGTCGCCTTTTACTAATGTAATTGCGGCACTTTTTATGGCCACATCGGTTCCGGTGCCCATGGCAATACCAATATCCGCCTGCGACAATGCCGGGGCATCGTTAATGCCATCGCCAGCCATTGCTACCTTTTTTCCTTCAGACTGTAAACGCTTTATTTCTTCCAGTTTATTTTCGGGCAGCATTTGGGCTTTATATCCGTCAAGGTTTAATGCTTCACTTACCGCTCTCGCAGTATCTTCATTATCGCCTGTAAACATCATCACTTTCAAACCCTCTTCCTGTAATTTGCGGATGGCATCTTTGCTCGATTCTTTAATCTTGTCCGAAATGACTACAAAACCAACGGCTGCGTTATCAACGGCGAGATAAGATACTGTTTTACTCTGTTTTTGCTCCGCTTTGACCTGTTCATGCAATTCAGACGAAACTTCCGCTTCTACTTGTTCCATCAGTTTCCTGTTGCCCAAAGCGAGTTTTTTGCCTTCCAGCATCCCAACAACCCCTTTCCCCGTAACCGCTTCAAAGTTTGAAACAGGTTGAACGTTTAATTTCTTTTCTTCTCCGTAGCGAAGCGTTGCCTGCGCCAATGGGTGTTCACTGTTGCTGTTAAGTGATATTATTTTTTGAAGAATATCATTTTCGCTTAGTTCGGGTTTTACGCTGATGACCTTTTCAACAGATGGTTTTCCTTCCGTAACCGTTCCCGTCTTATCAATGACCACTACATCAATGGCATTCATTTTTTCCAGAGATTCTGCATTTTTAATGAGCACCAGGGATTTTGCTCCTTTTCCAACACCCACCATAACAGACATTGGCGTGGCAAGGCCAAGTGCACAGGGGCAGGCAATGATCAATACCGCTATTGCATTTACAAATGCATATACATATGCGGGTTCCGGTCCATAGATTGCCCATACAATAAAGGTGATGATCGCTATCAACACCACTATCGGTACAAAATAGCCAGAAATTTTATCGGCCAGTTTCTGGATAGGCGCCTTTGAACGGCTTGCAGAATTGACCATTTCAATGATCTGGGACAGTAAAGTTTCAGAGCCTACTTTTTCGGCAAGCATGGTAAAAGTCTTGTTCCCGTTTATGGTGCCTGAACTTACCTTGTCGCCCGGTCTTTTATCAACAGGGATCGGTTCACCAGAGATCATAGACTCATCAATCGTTACTTCTCCCTCTTTGATGCTTCCATCAACCGGTACTTTTTCACCGGGCTTTACACGAAGCAAGTCGCCCTTTTGGATATCATCAATGTTTACGAGCAATTCCTTTTCTCCCACAATTTTGGTGGCTTTGTTTGGCGCTAGTTTCAGCAATTCTTTAATAGCGCTGTTGGTTTTTCCATGCGCCCTTGCTTCCAATACCTGGCCTAATAATACCAGTGCAAGGATGACCGTGGCTGCTTCAAAGTAGACGTAAACCGTTCCCAAATGGGCCTTAAACTGGTCAGGGAAAATACCGGGAAACAACAAGGCAATAACGCTGAAAAGCCAAGCCACTCCGGCACCAATACCGATAAGTGTAAACATATTCAGCTTCCAGGTGATAAGTGACCGCCATGCCCGCTCAAAGAACATCCAGGTGGCATAGAACACGACCGGAATGGACAGGGCGAACTGTACCCAGTTCCAGTATTTGAGGTGCATCACTTCAAACAAGGGATTGTTTGAGATCATCTCTGACATGGAGATGATGAAAATAGGGACTGTAAAAATGATTGCTACTTTAAATTTCCGCAGCAGACTGGTGTAGGCTTTATCCTCTTCCTCAGCGTCGGCCTCCATAGGCACCAGATCCATGCCGCATATCGGGCAGGAATCGGGTTCATCCCGGATAATCTCAGGATGCATAGGGCAGGTGTATTTTGCAGCTTTCTTTACCGAAGGCTGCTGTACGAGGTCCATACCGCAAACAGGGCAGTTCCCAGGCTTATCGTAGGTTTTATCGCCCTCACAATGCATGGGGCAATAATACTTGCCACCGCTATTTCCGGAGGCAGGCTTTGAAGCAGGTGTCCCATGTATATGCGAAATGGCACTTCCATGACTGTGTTCTGCATGTTGATGGTTCTTATCAGTAAGTTGGTGCACAGACATATTTATAGTATAGTCTCCAACAGCAGACAACGCCTGCTGCAATTTCTCTGTTGGGATGTGTTTGTCCATTTTGATCCTTGCTTGTGGTGGTTCCAATGTAACCTCTGCGGAAACCCCATCAATGCCGTTCAACGCACTTTCAACCTTTGTACGGCAGCCGTTGCAGCTCATGCCGGTTATTTTATAGGTATGTTCCATGTTCTTGTATTTAATAAGTTACTGTTAACCCGGCCCCAATGCCCATATCACTATCGTAGTGGGTAGACAACGAAAAGTATTTAGTTACGATATACCTAAAGCCTGCCATGTATTCTTTGTCGGTATTGGCCATAAAGTTCATTCTTAACCGGCTTGTAAGCGGTATATCCTCACGCATGAGCTGGAAACGAACATTTCCCTTATTGTCCAACGAGGCGTCAGCAATAATCAGCATGGGTAAGGTATATTGTAAACCAATATGGAAAACCTGTCGGAAGTTTTTAGTGTTGCTTTGCCCGAATAGGTTCCTTCCTGGGGCAAGTGATTGGCCGAACAGGTTTTTTTCATTTGGATCAACTGTCCTTTTCCGGAAATCCCATCCTATGTACGGAAACCACCACTGCATTCTGCCAAGATACCTTCCAAAGTGGCTTTCGCTTTCGTATCCCATATCCTTATTTAACCCAATCCGCCATTCGGTAGAAAGCTTGTAACGGGTGTTTGCCAGCATAATTTCGCCGTCGCTGCCATTACTTTCCAGACCAATTCTTGCCATTGGGTGAAATTGCCTGTCATCAGAATTTAAACCCCGCTTGGCTACTTTGGAATCTGTGATATCCGTTTTGTCAACCAGCGTATCCTGATAGCTAAAAACACGGCCCATGCCACTCATCATGTGGTACAAAATATGGCAATGGAAGAACCAGTCGCCTCCGGGCTCTGAGGCTGCGAACTCGATGGTATCCCGTTCCATGGGCATAATATCGAGTACATTTTTCATTGGGGCATTCTCTCCCTGATCATTCAATATCCTGAAATCGTGGCCATGCAAGTGCATCGGGTGACGCATCATACTGTTGTTGAACATAATTATCCGCACATTTTCTCCCTTTTTGATCAGGATTTTGTCGCTTTCGGAAACGGTTTTATTGTCCAGTGACCATACATATCTGTTCATGTTGCCGGTAAGCTCGAATTTCAATTCTTTCCAGGGTCCTTTTGGTAACGTTGTTTTCTTTGGATCTCGAAGCATATTATAATTAAGCGTTACAATATCGGAGCTGGAGTTGTCCATAGCAGCCATGTCATGCATACCACCGTTCATCTGCATTCGGTCTGCTTTTGCAGTATCACCCGGATTTTCCGGGCCGGTAATTTCAGGATACATTACCGTGTTCATATCCATGACCTGGTTCTGCATTTTCATACCCTCCATTTCGATCATATTGCCCTGCATATCCATCATATCGTTCATCATTTTCATTCCGGCAAAATATTTCAGCTTGGGAAGTTTCTTAGCCACTACTTTTTCTCCGTCTCCTAACCACAGGGAGGCGGATTTAGTCCGGTCTTCTGGGGTAACCAGGAATTCGTAGCTTTTATTTTCAGGAATGGTTACCACCACATCATAGGTTTCCGAGACTGCAATAATCAGTCTGTCAACTTCCACAGGTTCCACATCATTACCATCGCTTGCCACGACCGTGATCTTCCCCCCAGAATAGGTGAGCCAGAAATAATCGGATGCGCCTCCGTTAGCGATGCGCAACCGTACTTTATCGCCTGCTTTAAATTTGGGATAGGTGCTTTGATTTTTTCCGTTGATCAGGAATTTATCATAATAAACATCACTCACGTCCATGGCATTCATGCGTTTCCATTCATTGTTAACCTTCGTTTTGAAATGTCCGGTTTTTATCGCTTCAAAATAGCTTTGGGTAGTGCCTTTCTTGATCGCAAACCAGTCGGTGGCGTTCTTCAGGCTGCGATGTACTTCTTCCGGCTTCATGTCTGTCCATTCGCTCAACATAACCGGAATTGTGGGAATGCTCCATTCTTGCCTTTTTTTCATGATAAACGAACCGTACATGCCAATCTGCTCCTGCAATTTGCTATGGCTGTGGTACCAGTGTGTGCCATGTTGAACAATAGGAAATTTGTATAGATAGGTTTCTCCCGGCTTTATTGGCATTTGCGTAAGAAATGGAACGCCATCCATCCGGTTCGGCAAAAACAATCCATGCCAGTGCAGCGATGTTTCTTCATCCAGCTCGTTATGGACATAAATTTCGGCTGTATCGCCTTGTGTAAATGTGAGCGTAGGCATAGGTATCTGGCCATTCACCGCTATAGCCCGCTTTGGCTTTTTGCCATAAGTTACTATAGTATCACGGATGTATAAATCATAGCGGACGGTTCTTGGTGGTTGGCTACTTGTAATCGTCTTTATAGGCCCTAAGTTTGCTTTCGCTTTTTTTATGTTTTCCAGCGTGGCATCATTATCGCCCATCTGCATACCATTCATGTCTTCCATGCTATCCATCTTTCCATTTGATGTGTCCCCTGGCATTTGCATTCCGTCATGCTTTTCCGGTACTTCTTTAGGTTCCTCTTTTACCAGTTTCATTCCGCATTTAGGGCAGTTGCCTGGTTTGCTGGCATGGATCTCAGGATGCATTGGGCAGGTATAGGTAACCGATTGAGCAGGCTTGGACGCCTCCTTTTTTGGATCCATTTTCATGTTATCCATCTTTTCCGGAACACTTTTTTTAGCAGGAACTTTCTTTTTGGACTGAACGATTTTCTGCTTTTGCACAACCAGTTTCATTCCGCACTTAGGGCAGTTTCCGGGCTTCGATGAGTTTACCTCCGGATGCATCGGACAGGTATAGATCTCACTTTGTTTGTTTTTCTGGGCTGATTGATCATGCCCCTCGTGTTGCGCAAATGCTAATTGCCCAAAACAAAGCAGCAGCACAACTATTATTATTCTATTCATTGTTTATTTCTTTTTAGATAGACTATCTCTAGTCGTTTTAACCCAATTTTTTATAAGCATTTTCTCGTCTTTTGAAAGTTTTGCGTCTGCGTGAATTAATGTATAAGAAGGTAAAGGCATTGTTCCATCCTCTATGCTGTTTGCAATAGACTTTAACTTACTATCCTGCCTCCGTTTTGAATACTCTCCAAACAGGTCAAAGTTCAGCTCTGATTTTCCTTTTTTGATGTGCGAGGCAAGCCACCAACCCGCAGGCTGTATTTCTGCATACCAGGGATAATGGGTGTTGTTGCTATGGCAATCATAACAGGATGCCTTCAAAACAGCTTTTACATTCTCTGGCACTGCATAAACTTTGCCGATCTGATCAGTTGAAGCCTGCCCGTTTTCGTTACGGGCAGGCCTTATAAACTGGATTAGAATAAAAACCAGCAGCAGCGCTAAGAGGGTGATTTTTATCCGGCTCATTACAATCAGTTTAATTCTTCTTTAACAGTCCCACAAGTGGACATGGCTTTGCCTAAATAGGGGTTTTGTATCTCCTTTGTCTGGCTCAGCCAATCAGCCCCCTTATTCTTGTTATACATGGGGCAGTGCGTATAATAAAGCTTTCGACCAGCACCTACGCTTTTTACCAGTTCATACATTTCCTCGCTCAGCGTTTCAAAATGTTCTCTTTGATGTTCGATGTTGCCTGCATTGGCACCGATATGCTCCGCATGTTCTTTTGCATCCTCTTCTATGTCGTTATAGACTTTGGCCTGCTCAGGTGTTAAAGATGCTTTATCAAAATTGTTGAATGCCTTCACCATTTCATTTCCGGCAGTGGCGGCATCCTTGTCATTATCTTTTGTCAAGGCGTCTTTAAGTTGGAGGTAATTATTTACCAATTCTCCGGCAGGATTAACCGTGGCAGCAGGTGCTTCCTGGTTGTTGGCTGCTGATGAAGGTTCTTCTGACGACTGGTTCTTAGTCGTGCCATTGTTGCACGCTGCAAAAAACAAAGTGGACAGCGCTATACTAAAGATTAATATTTTCATTTTATTTGCGAATTATTTAAATATATAATAAAGAATATGTTATATGCATGGCCTACCGGCAACACTTTTTTACAAAAAGAGATTTAAAAATCTTTTTGACGATTGCAATGATTTTTCCCATGATTGTAAATTAAAACATCAGGAATTTAATAGACTGATAAAAGCCAGACCTTACTTTAACGTTTCAACCACTTTGCCGCAGGTTAGCATAGCACTTCCAAAATAGGGGTTTTTAATGGCCGTACTGTTGCTCAGCCAGCTCGCCTTTTTCATCGGACAATAGGCTTTGTAAACCGGACCGTCGCTGAGCTTTGTTGTTTTTGCCAATGCGAATAGGTGATCCGAGAAATTAGTAAAATATTCGCGTTGCTTTGCAATGTCTTTTGATTTTGAAATATTTGAAGGATCATTTACCAAAGCGGTTCGGCTTGCTTCAGGAAGGAATGAAGCGTCCATAGCATTAGCCGTGGTAACAAATTCAGCAGCTTTTGCAGACGCATTTCCGGCATTGCCTTTTATCAAGGCATCTTTGACTGCGTAATATTGGGTAAGTAATTCAGAAGGCTGCGTTTTACTCGCATTGTTTTGGGCAAAGCTATTTTGACCCAATGCAGTTGCTATCAAAGCAACTACGAAAAGTATCTTTTTCATTTTAATTGATTTTAATGTTTAATGCAATATTTATAGGCATGACGATACAATCACCATGCAACAGGCAAAAAACATTAAATCAAATCTGGAAACTCTGAATAGCTACCCTTATATCGGGTATGGGAGGATGATGACTTCGGACGAAGAATTTGTTGTCGGGAGTATGTAGATCCGAAGGGACAACATTAAACTGATAAAAGGTGGAAGTTAACGCGGCAACGAATACCTGATGGATAACAATATCAAGCGACTTAGGCGTTAATTTATCAACCTTTGATAGCTTGGCAACCTCATCTTTACAACAGTTATTTTTTTCATCGTGCGATGAATGGTGTGCATCAGATACTTCTTTATGCTCATGATGCGGTTTAGCATGTTGATGCGAAACCGATTGAACAGCGGAAGTTTCTTCCTGGTGGTGTGAACTGTTAAAGCCCATATCCATACCCACAGAGCAGGCAAACCCTACTACTGTATTCAAAGAGAATACAATTAACAGGAAAACTGCTTTTATCTGTATGAGGCGGATTCTTTTCATCAACTACACAAATATAGTTATTCTTTTATAAAATGATCTCAATCAACAACAAAGATAACATAGCCCGCTTTATGGATATTATACAATTATGTGAAATAGTTACATAATTCCTGCCTAGTGAATTCAGGCAGGAATTATCGAGTTATGCGGCAGTAGCCATTTCTTCGCAGGCAGCCGCACATTTCCGGCAGGCTTCAGCACATTCCCTGCAATGTTCCATACCCATTTGAGCATGTTTTTCACACTCTGCGGCGCAGGCATTACAAACGTCTGTGCAAACACGGCAAAGGTGATGGCTGTATTCACTGCCCAAGCTCATAACTTCTGCTGCAGAGCGACATATTGCCGCACATTCAAGATCAAGTTGAATGCATTTCGATAACATTTTTACGTCTTCTTCTTTAAGACATTCCGTGGCGCAGTGGCTACAGGTTACTGCACATGCTACACAGGCATCGATGCAATCTTTGAATTGTTGATGTGACATAATGTTACTTTTTTAGTTAGATAATGAATTGTTATTATTATTTTCCGTCTGATAAAATCCATTGCTGCAAATCTTTGATCTCCTGATCCTGAGCTTCAATGATATTCCTTGCCATTGTTTTCATGGCATCCTCGTGACCATAGATTAATTCCAGCCTTGCATTTTCGATGGCGCTTTGATGGTGCTGTATCATCAGCATGGCAAAATCGTGATCTGTGTCTCCATTGATGATCTGGAGGTCAGTAACTTTTCCTGACCTTTCCATATTGGCCATTTGCTGCATACTGAATTCAGGGACATTCCCATGTGGTGAATGGGCATTTAAAAAAGTGGTTAGCTGTTCGATTTCCGCTGCTTGAGCGTCAATAATCATCTGCGCCATTTCTTTCATTTGTGCATCATCGCCACTTTTCAGTTCGGCATTGGACATCTCTATAGCTCCCTGGTGGTGCATGCGCATCATCATTGCAAAATCATTGTC
Source organism: Sediminibacterium soli (assembly GCF_009939225.1). GTDB lineage: Bacteria > Bacteroidota > Bacteroidia > Chitinophagales > Chitinophagaceae > Sediminibacterium > Sediminibacterium soli. The sequence continues at coordinate 321,733 of NZ_JAACJR010000008.1, forward strand.
CGCGTCATTTGTTTTTTGCATGCCCATCATGGTATCCATCATACTGTGCATAATGGACATCATCTGGTTATCATCATGTTTTTGAATTTTGATGGTATCATCATCTTTACTGCAAGACGCAATTGAAATGGTAAAGAGAAAAATCGCTAAAACTTTTAATACATTTTTCATAATTGTAATATTGTTTATTGTTAATGTTTACACGTTAGATTTCATCAGTGATTGATATATTCTTAATGAAACTTTTCCGGAGCATGATCACCATACGTCATTGGTACTAAATCCAATTCTTCAACACCGTTTTTTCATCTATTCATAACGTGTGTACAGTGCCAGTCGTGAAAACTCGACCTTACTTGCTAACCCGCAGTAAACATGTGCCAGCACAGTAGCTCATAAAGCCGATGAATGATATGATGATTATTTTTTGTCTCGTAAAAGACAATACAATTTTGTGTTGTGAGAGCTACAACATTAGGTGGGTATCATATAAGAAGGGAGCGAAATTTGATAGATATATCTTTACCTGAAATTCCAGGTGGCCCATGTGTTTCAGGCCAAGAATCAACTAATGAAATGATAGCACTATAGGATGGATATTGATAATGATATGGAAAGATAGATGCCGGCGGATGAGGAATTTTTATATGGAAATTAATTTTAATATTCTCGCTTACGACATAGTTTCCGTGTTGATTGCAACAGGAGCAGTTTTTGTCGCCATTGCAATCTCCTTTTTCTTTATGTGATTCTTTTTCCCCGTTTTCGTGTGATTTATCCGAGTGTTTACGAGCAATTTCCTTTTTATTGAGTATAAAGTCTCCTGTGCAATGGACAATACAGACAAATGTACCCGTTGCAATTAGCAGGTATAATGTTGCAAAACTCCCTGTGGCAAAAGCTCTCAGTGACATCTCGACTTTTTATTGGACTACAATTCCCCTTGACATTTGTTCATATTTTTATTCTCCAATAATTATGCCCCTATTACCCTGTAAGCGAATGATTTTCATAGAATGAGTAAACTTTGAATGGAGGAGCGATAGAAAGCTAAAAGTACTTAGTTCTACATGTATAAACATTTTACAATAGCATCCCTGAAATAACTGTCAAAAAGTTACCTTTGTTCAAAATATTCTTGAAGCGTTTTAGCTTTAAGTCCTGCACTGAAACTTAGGAACTTTCAAATGGCAATGGGACATAAGTGAGAACGCTCATGCTACGGCGTGGGCGCACTTATCGTTGCCGGGTTTCCTAAGACCTCAGTGCGGTGAGTTGTTGCCTGCGCTCTTTTTTTGTGCAGGCGGCGAGTCAAAAAGGAACCTACTAAAAGCAACATAGTATGACCTCAGCCAACCACTACCCGGATTTTAAGTATACCGCCGGACAATTAGCAAAGTTTCTTGCTGCAAGTGACTTTTTCACCATTATGCTCAAAGATGGTCACATTATTCATTTTACCCCCAAAGACGTAGCTGCTTTCCACAAGTGGTTAGAACAAAATAACATACCGAGCATCCGGACGCAGGAAGGATGGGTGATCACGAAGAAGCCTTGAAAAAGTACTTTCCCCCCTTCGTGCTGCTACCTCTCTTCTTTTAAAATTCGACCCCAAAATATTAAATCCGAACTTCCTTATTTAATGAAATTCAAGATTGCTTCCATTATAGATAACCGCACGATGTTGCTTATTCTGACTGCTGTGCAGTGATCTTTGGCGGTGTCATTTTATTGACAGGGTATTGGGCGAAAAAAGCCGATATGTACCTAATGCCTGATGGTTTTAAGGGAACTGCTACCGTAATCTTTAATGACCCTGACGGTATGCCGGAAAAACGGGATGGGAAGAGAAGAGTTTTTGAAATTCCCGCATCTGGAACTTTATATACGCAAAGCACTTACAAAAGTAAATGGAATACCTATTATTATGTGCAGCCAGACGGCAGGTTGCGTCAATTGACGTGTGGTGACGCACGCACCGGGGAGTTCCGATTTCTTATAACGCTATTGATATTATGTGGATAGACGAAATAGACGTTGTTCAACGTGACACTGATAATAAGAAATTAATGGTCGCTACTATTATAGCAAAACAAAGGAATTGAATTTTATGCCAACTATGGTTAATTAGCTTTTTTCGATTTACCTCCTGAATCTGGCAGCTTAGTAGTTCCATAGAACTCATCTAATAATTCGCTTGGTTTTACGCCTATTGCTAACGCAATAAGGTAAAGTTCTTCTGCTCTTAAGTGACTACGCTCGTTTAACGTTAGCTCATTCATTCGAGCTTTCGTTAATCCCGTTTTCCTGGCTACCTCAGCTTTGTTTACAGACTTCTGCGCTAAATACAATCCGAGTTTTGTCATTGATTATTCGCCTTTTCTATACTTATGTGAGCGTTAAAGATATAAAAGGGCCGAAAAAACATACTAATATTTGGAAATATGGAATGTTTATCCTTACTTTAAATAGGATTTTCTATACTATTGTTCGCTTTAATTGACCTAGGTAAATACTGATTAACAGATAATTGCACTTAGTCTTATTCAAATTAATCATCATGAGAAAAACTTCAGCTAAAAAATCTGCACCTAAAAAACCAAAACCAGAACTAATGTGGCAAACTGGTAAGTATGACCGCCATGCTCAATTTAGTTACTTCTTGCCCTATCAGTTTCTTCTGTTATGTAAACTACTAGATGTAACACCGGAGGATGTTGTACGTGACTTTACAGACAACTTATCATGTGGTAGTTGGAAAAGAGAAGGAAGAGATAAAATAAAAGAACATCTCATTAATTATTTTATAGAACATGGCTACGGACAACATCATTATAGCGAAGATGATATACGCGAAATCTTTAAGGAAATGGACGCTTTGGGATTGTTATTTCCGAAGGAGGGAAAAAGCAAGTTAGTTGACAAGTATGCAAATTGGCGTGACAAACATTACAAATACTGGTTCAAAAAATGGTTTAGGAAACCCAGGAGAAAACTTCAAAAATGACATCCCAATTCTTATTGCACACGTCAAATTGATGTAATCGAATAAAGACAATTTACACTTACATTAAAATACCAAATAACCGATGAAGCCTTTTACAATCTATCATCTCTTTCACAACTTGTTCTTGTCCGTCCAGCAGTCTTTGGTTAATGTTATTGTTAGGGAAGCAAACCCTGATCTTATATACTTATTGGGTGCTTCCATCAGCAGACGTAGAACCGAAAGCATTTTTCAACAATCTGCGCCGACATCCCATCATATTTCCAGTTGTTTCCTACTCATCCTAATGCAAGATCTCGGAAACAAAGAGACGCACGATTGGCAAGATAAGTTAGAAAATAACTGCAAAACGTTGTTGCCTGTTACCATTATTGTCCTGCAACAATCATCTTTTGAAGAATGGTTAACCAATGGCCACCCTTTTGCCGCAAATGTTCAGGAGATAGCACCAATTATTTACAAATCGGAACAATTCTGTCTTCCGGATCGCATTTCTACAAACAACGAAGAACAACTTAAATCACTCGAAATGTTCCATCTTGAAGGGTTGAGAAAATCAAAGGAGTTCCTTGCCGGATCAGAGTTATTCAGGATCAGAAAGCAACATGCTATGGCAGCATTTATGTTGCATCAATCTGTTGAACAATCATTACGGACAATTCTGAAAATTGGAACTGGCTATCATTCCAATACCCACAGTATTGATAGATTAATACGCTATACAGGTTTGGTTTCATATCAATTGCCTGACGTGTTTCCTCAGCAGACTGAGGCTGATAAGCGTCTGTTTTCTCTTTTGCAAAAGGCTTACATAGACCCACGATACAAAGAAGGCTACCAAATAGGAAATGATGAGCTATTGCAATTAACTGCAAAAGCTCAACAAATAATCATGATAACATCAGAGGTTGGAAAGCAAATTTTATCGTCAATACGATGACCATAACATAGCTACCTCTGTATTCACTCATCACTTTAGCATACAATATTCACATGAAAAAGAGGCTGGCTATCAAATAACTAGCCTCTTTTAAATCATTTAGAGCTTCCTAAATTTTTCAGTTTCTCGCTAAGCTCTGTAAGACCTGATTTGCTAAGATAATCATCAGCAATTCCGTGCAATTCCTGCAACGCTTCCTGCGGAATGCTTTCCAGTAAGGCAGACGATTTATCATCGTCTTTTGCCATCAGCCCACGTTTGAGGACACTGTGCAATAACAATACATTTTTGCGGGAAATCCTCATGTCAATCTTCACTGTTTCACTCATGCCAGGGATACTGAGAATAGTATCATACACTTTGGCTACATCACTTGTTGTTAGCATAATCACACGGTTTTAATTTAAACAATACTCACTGCACAAAAGTAAATGACAAAGGTTTTTGCATCCTCATCAAAATATGATGAGGATAGGTTAATGCGATAACGCCTGTTTAACTTCGCATAGAAGAACTGAATGTGTGTTTGAAAATGTGTGATTATGAATTTCAGGAATAAAAGGCTTTCCGTTAGTGAAGCCAAAGAAATAGACATTGTTCATTTCCTTGCTGACTTAGGTTATGAACCATCAAAAATCAGGAACAACGATTATTGGTATTTTTCACCACTTCGGGATGAAAAAACGCCTTCCTTCAAAGTTAATCGAAAGCTGAACCGCTGGTATGATCATGGCCTCGGTAAAGGTGGTAACCTGGTTGATTTCGCTATCCTTTATCACGGCTGCACCGTTTCTGAATTTCTACAGAATTTAAGCGGTAATCTTTCCCTTCAAAAGCCCCCACTTCAGCAGTCTATTACCAGATCTGAACCTGAGAACCAAATAAAGATTTTGGGAGACTTCATACTTTCCTCGACCGCCCTTCTACGCTACTTGCAGCAACGCCGCATACCCGTTGATATAGCTGACCGCTATTGCCGTGAGGTTCGTTACGAACTCAATGGAAAAGTCTATTATGGTATCGGCTTCAAAAATGACCTGGGAGGCTTTGAAATACGCAATCCTTACTTCAAAGCCAGCAGCTCGCCCAAAGGCATCACCACCATTGATAACAGTGCCGGTGAGGTTATCGTTTTTGAGGGCTTCACTGACTTCCTTTCCTTCAAGGCTACCCACCAACAAGAACCCGAAGACCGCTTTGATTTTGTAGTGCTGAACTCTGTATCCTTCTTTGAAACTGCACGCCCTTTTTTGGAAAAACATGATACCATCAGGCTTTATCTGGACCGAGATACTACCGGACAAAATTGCAGCCGGTATGCACTTTCCCTGAGCAGTAAATACAAGGACGAAAGCAGCCTGTATCAAAACCACAAAGACTTCAACGACTGGATAGTGAATTTCGGTAAGCCGCAACGGAAACATCAAAAACAGAAGTTGAAATAAGTAATAACAGAACTATAAGAGCCGCTTTAGCTTCATTAAAGTGCTTTAGCCTATTATATGTTTTAGAGCCTTATGAATGTCTGAAAGAGGTTCTAAAAGCTGAAAGATTGCAACTTTCCCGCAATCGGCCAGATGAACGGTTGTTAAACAACCGGATCTGGCTGCCCATCACTCGGAACTCGTGGGCAGGGCGTCTAAAAGGTGAAAATGAGTTTGAAAACGTGAAAATGATTAGTGATGAAAGAACAAAATTCAAACAGGACCCGCATTGTCGGGCTGCGTCTGACACCCGATGAGTATGCTAAAATTGAAAAGAAGTGGAAGGCTTCTACCTGTCGTAAGCTAAGCGATTATGTACGTCGAAGCCTATTCGATAAACCCGTTGTAACGACCTACCGCAACAGCTCACAGGATGACTTAATGGCAGAACTTACCCGACTTCGCAGCGAGCTAAATGCAGTAGGAAACAACTTCAATCAGGCCGTTAAAAAGCTCCATACACTCAGCCAGATCGCTGAATTTAAAAGCTGGTTGATAGCCTATGAAGTGGAGAAAAAGATTCTTAGCAATAAGGTAGATGAGGTTAGGATAAACGTAAAAAAAATACTGGAAATATGGTTGCAGTGATCAAGCCCGGCCACTCTATGCACCGTATTTTCAACTACAATGAAAACAAAGTTAAAGAGGGTGTAGCAGAGTGCATCGGAGCAGAAAATTTTCCGCTGAATGCAGATGAAATGAGCCTGAAAATTAAGCTGGGCTATCTGCTGAAAAGGATAGAACTGAGAGAGAATGTTAAACGAAACAGCGTACATATTTCCCTCAATTTTGACCCTTCGGAAACACATCTGGGCAAGGAGAAGTTGATGGAGATTGCCAATGTCTATATGCAAAAATTAGGCTTTGGCGAACAGCCCTATCTTGTTTATCAGCACCATGACGCAGGGCACCCTCATATCCATATAGTCACTACTAATATCCAGTCTAACGGCAATCGTATTGATCTGCATCACCTCGGCATTCGCAAGTCAGAACCCGCAAGAAAAGAGATTGAAAAAATGTTTGGGCTTGTAGTGGCCGATGCCCATGCAAGAAGGGAGGCATTCCGGTTAAAACCTATTGACGTAAAGAAGGTGCAATACGGGCGTACAGAAACAAAAAGAGCTATCACCAATGTGCTCGATGCGGTGCTATACAAATATAATTACACAAGTTTGCCGGAGCTGAATGCAGTATTGAAACAGTACAATGTACTGGCAGATCGTGGCAGCGAACAGTCAAAGATTTTTCAGGGTGGCGGATTGGTTTACCGCATATTGGACGAGGATGGAAAGCCGGTAGGCGTACCGATAAAAGCCAGTGACTTTTACGATAAGCCCACACTGAAATTTCTGGAAGAAAAATATACCCTGAATGATACCAAACGACAGCCTTTTAAAAGCCGTGTAAAAAATGAGATAGACAAGTTGTTTGTTGGTAAAACGCCAACGCTGGACGAACTGGTAAAGCAACTTGAAAGAAGGGGCATCCACGTTGCCCTACGTCAAAATGATGCCAGATTGATATACGGTATAACCTACGTGGATCACCAAACCAAAAGTGTCTTCAACGGAAGTGCATTAGGCAAGCAATACAGTGCTAAAGCCATACAAGAGAGATGTGATTTCAAAGAAACCGTGAAACCTGGCTTGCTACCACCGCCAGTTCAAAAAAACGGAAGTACCTCCCTGCCGGCACAAGCTGCCAAGCCTGACATTACCCCTACTCTCCAGGACACTAATAGTAATACGGTCCCGGTTACAATAGCCGGTGGCGACCTGCTGGATTCCCTTTTACAACCCGAACAGGCGGCTGATTATATACCCGGACAACTAAAGAAAAAGGGCAGAAAAAAGAGAAAGAGAAAAAACATTTCCAATAACCAATAAAACTTAAAACAATGGCTGCACAGACAGGTGAAAATGAACAGGCGCTGAGGAAAATTCTGGACATGACCAGGTTGATCAGTATCGTTATTTTAGTAATCCACTTTTATTATTATTGCTATGCTGCATTCCAGGAATGGGAGTTGAGCAGCACTTTCAGCGACCGTATTTTAGGCAACATTTACCGAACAGGTATATTCAGCTACTTCGTTAAAAGTAAGCTGATTGCTTTAGGCTTCCTGGCGATTTCACTGCTCGGAGCAAAAGGCCGTAAGGATGAGAAACTGAATTATAAAACAGCTTTTGCCTATCTCATAACTGGGCTGTTGCTCTATTTTGCCAGCTATCTTTCCATGATGCTTCAATTGCCTGCACAGGAGAAGACAATTGTTTATATAAGCATTACCGCAATAGGTTTTTTACTGATACTTTCTGGAGGTACATTGCTTTCCCGGATCATTAAAAGCAAGTTCAACAACAAGGATATTTTTAACAAGGAAAACGAGACGTTTCCGCAGGAAGAACGTTTACTGGAAAATGAATTTTCCATCAACCTGCCGGCACGCTACCGCCTTAAAAACAAGGTTCGCAATAGCTGGATAAATATCATTAACCCTTTCAGGGCGATAATGGTATTAGGTACTCCCGGTGCAGGTAAATCCTATTTCGTAATCAGGCACGTCATTACCCAACATATCCGTAAGGGGTTTACCATGTTTGTGTACGACTTTAAGTTCGATGATCTTTCAAGGATTGCCTACAATTCCTGGTTGAAAAACAAGCACAGGTACGCCAAGCCTCCGCGATTTTTTGTGATCAATTTTGACGACTTAACAAGAAGCCATCGGTGCAATCCTTTGGAGCCATCAGCCATGACCGATATTACTGATGCTGCGGAATCAGCCCGCACCATTTTAATGGGATTAAATAGAGAGTGGATAAAGCGTCAGGGCGATTTTTTCGTGGAATCGCCAATTAATTTCCTGACGGCTGTGATATGGTATCTGAAGAAATATAAGGACGGAGAATTTTGCACGTTGCCACACGTCATAGAATTGATGCAGGCAGATTATGACAGCCTTTTTACATTGTTCAGAACCGAAGCTGCCAAAGAATGTGAGGTATTGATCAATCCGTTTTTGAATGCCTACCTGAATGATGTGATGGAGCAATTAGAAGGACAGATAGCATCTGCTAAAGTGGCTATGGCAAGGCTTTCCTCACCGCAATTGTATTATGTTTTATCGGGCAATGACTTCAATCTCGATGTGAATAATCCTGATGACCCGAAAGTGGTTTGCATGGGTAATAATCCGCAAAAGATACAGATCTATGGAGCGGTTCTTTCTCTTTATGTAACCCGTCTTGTAAAGCAGGTCAATAAGAAAGGAAAATTGAAAAGCAGTTTGGTTTTTGACGAGTTCCCAACTATCTATTTGAACAACATGGATAGCCTTATAGCCACAGCAAGGAGCAACAAGGTTTCTACTTGCTTAGGTATTCAGGATTTCAGCCAGCTTCGTAAAGATTACGGCAGGGAGCAGGCAGATGTAATTATGAATATCACGGGCAACATTGTAGCCGGGCAAGTTACAGGTGATACAGCCAAGCAACTTTCCGAACGCTTCGGGAAAATCATGCAGGATAGAGAAAGTTATTCTATCAATAGCGGTGATACCTCTATTAGCCGCTCAAAGCAACTGGAAACCGCTATACCGCCATCAAAAATATCTGCACTGAGTTCCGGTGAATTTGTGGGAATGGTCGCTGACGATCCCGATAATAAGATAGAGCTGAAAGCCTTCCATTGTGAGATTATCAATGACCATGAGGCGCTGAAAAAAGAGGAAGAAAATTATAAAGAAATAGAGGTTATCCGTAAGCTGGACAGTAACATGGTACAGCGTAATTACTTCCAAATTAAGCAGGACGTACAGGACATTATTCAGTCGGAAATGGAGAGAATGTTAAATAATCCAGGACTTGCACATCTGGTTGTAAAAAAGACATGATCATATGCCCTGAAAATATCTCAATTAATGAGATGTTTTTTGGATAAAAAGGCTATTTTTATCGATAGTTATTAATGTAATAATGAATCGTATAAAAGAAGTACTGGAAGAAAAGGGTATAAAACAGACCTGGTTAGCTGAGAAACTTTGTAAGAGTTATAACATGGTGAACTCCTACGTGCAGAATCGCAGACAGCCGAGCCTCGAATTACTCAATATCATTGCAGAAATACTGAATGTTGACGTTAAAGATTTAATTGTATCGAACAAAAAATAATCATATAAATGAGAATGCAATTTAGAATGGAAAGCACACTAGATACCCAGAAAAAACAGAAAGATTGTTACTAAGATGAGTGAAGAAATTGCTAAATATAAAAAGCCTGAAAGTTGGGCGCTAGTTTCTCTGGAAGAAATCACTTTACCTATTGTAAGGGTTAATAGGGAGTATCAGCCCGCCCAAGAATATTTTAAATATATTGATATTGAAACTGTAGATAATGTTAATTATAAACTAAAGGAAGCCAAGGTATATACATGGGGTAATGCACCTTCGAGAGCACAACAAGTTGTAAAAACAGATGATATCTTATTTGCTACAATTCGTCCCTATTTGAAAAATATTGCTACAATTCCACAAGAATCCAACGGAGCTATCGCTTCATCAGGATTTTGTATTATAAGACCATTCTTGGTAAATCCGAGATATATCTTTCACTACATCCTTAATCAGTCCTTTATAGATTCAGTTAATAAGTTTGCAAAGGGAACAAGTTACCCAGCAGTAACTAGCAAAATTATATTAGAACAGAAAATTCCTTTGCCACCCCTTGAACAGCAATACCGGATTGTGTCCAGAATAGAGGAATTATTTAGCGAATTAGATAATGGCGTCACAACCTTAAAAAAAGCATATAAGCAGTTAGAAGTGTATAAGCAAGCATCTTTTAAAAATGCATTCGAAGGTAAGTTTACACAATCCTGGAGAAAAGAAAATAAGTCTCAATATCAAATATACAAATGGATCAAGAAGAAAAAGGAAGAAGAATATGCAAGTAAAATTGAAAGTTGGGACAAAAAATTAAAGGCGTATATCAAAGGAGGTAAAAAGGGGAAAAAACCAATCAAACCACCGATTATAAAATCAGTTGAGCCATTTTCAGAATCACAATTGGTGTCATTTCCAAAATTACCGCAATCCCAATGGAAGTGGATAAAATTGAACGAAATCACTCTGGGTGTTGAATATGGATCATCGGCTAAATCCGTAAAAACAGGAAAGGTGCCAGTCTTGAGGATGGGTAATATTCAGAACGGTATTTTTGATTGGGGTGACCTAGTTTTTACAAATAGTACCAGCGAAATAGCGAAATATCAATTGCATAAAGAAGATGTTCTATTTAATAGAACAAATAGCCCCGAGTTAGTTGGTAAATCTGCTGTTTACAATGGAGAACAAAATGCAATTTTTGCAGGGTACTTAATTCGCATCAATCATATTAAAACGATAATTAGAGCGAAGTATATAAACTATTATTTAAACAGCCCATTTGCAAAGAAATATGGCAATAGCATTAAAACAAATGGTGTCAATCAATCTAATATTAATGGCGAGAAGCTCATTAATTATCCTATTCCTATTTGCACTTTAGAGGAGCAAGATTTAATTACCCAAGAACTTGACTCAAGGATTACTCTAGTCGATAACCTGGAAAAAGCCATAAATAGGGGATTGCAAAAGATTGAAATATTTAAATCTTCAATACTAAGAAAAGCATTCGAAGGGGATCTTGTAGAGAATGATTCAAGCGATGAACCGGTAAGCGTTTTATTACAGAAGATTCGAACAGAAAAAAAACAATACTTGCAAGATAAAAAGGAGGAAAATAAATTGAAACCAAAAAATATCAAAAGGCAAAGAAAAAGCGATCTGTCTGTTCTTGAAATATTAGCGAGTACGGAGGGAGCTATTCTGGCGAAAGATCTTTGGCAGCAATCAAAGCACAAAGACAATATCGAAGAATTCTACGAAGAACTAAAAGAGATACTCTCAAAAATAAAGGAAGTAAAAACAGATACCGAATCACTTTTATCTTTAAAGAAATGAGAATTGACAAAGTACATATAAAAAGTAAATTTAAGAACCTTGAAGATTTCAAGATTGACATTGATGAAAAATCAATGGAAACTGTATTGATAGGATTAAATGCTACTGGCAAATCCAATTTCATGGAGGCATTAGTGGTGATTTTTAGAGATTTGGATTTAGAAAGGCCTCCCCAATTACCAAAATCGAAAGAACCTTTAGAGTACTATATTAAATACGAATGCAGAAATAAAGATATTGAAGTTGAGTTTTCAACTAAGAGCGGATATACTTTCGTTATTGACGGAGAGAAGTTAAAAAATAAATCTTCTTTTTTTTCAAAAAAGGAAGAATACCTTCCTAAACATGTATTTATATATTATTCAGGAATAAGCGATAGGGTTAAAGACCTCTATTCAGATCATGAAAAAGCTTATTACAATGATATTAAAAAGGATAACGCTACCTATGAGGAGTTTGATAGTATAAGACGCATTTTCCTGGTACAGAATATTCACGCAAGTTTTGCATTGATTGCATTCTTTATGAAATTTGACGATGCCTCAAATGAACAGGAGACGCTCCAATTTTTAAAGGAAGAATTGAAAATAAGTGATTTTGGTTCAGCCTTATTTGTTATTAAAAAGCCCACTTGGGCAAGACCTAAAAAGAACGTGAACCAACTTTGGGGAGCACAAGGATTAGTAGAGAGGTTTATTAATGATCTAATCAGATTTGCGGTAGCCCCTATTTATGTTGAAGAAAGGATACAGACAAATTACAAGAAATCAGAAACTCAAAATCATCTTTATCTCTATTTAAACAATAAACAAGTGCTACAAGATATTGTAGATATAAAATATAAAAATAAAATTCAATTGTTTAATGCCTTAGAAAGTATTCACTTATCTGATCTTTTATATGATGTCAAAATTAAAGTTGAAAAAGAGGATGTAAAAGGCGGGCTTTCTATGAATGAGCTTAGTGAAGGGGAAAAGCAGTTGCTTACAGTACTCGGTCTTTTAAAATTTACAAAAGATGATGAAACACTCATACTTCTGGATGAACCTGACACCCATTTAAATCCTTTGTGGAAATGGAAGTATTTGGACTATTTGGATAAGATTGTAAAAAGGCCAGAAACTACTCAAATAATATTTTGCTCTCATGATCCGCTAGTAATTGGGAACCTGAAAAAAAACCAGGTTCAGATATTTAAACGGAATAAAGAGAATGGAAAAACGGAAGCATTTAACCCTTTTATCAGTCCTAGGGAAATGAGTGTTTCTAAAATACTGACAAGTGAATTGTTTGGCATTCCTTCACTGATGAGCAAAAAACTTGAGGACTTGCTGAATGAAAAAAGGCATCTTCAAGCCAAATTAGTGCATGGAGATTTGAGTAATGACGAGCAAAAAGTATTTGAAAGATTAAAGAACTATTTTGACCGAATTGGATTTAACGATGATACCGTGGACTCCCGTTACAATCGTTATTTACAGTTAACTAGTGAAAAAGACGCGTTTGTAAATAGAAACTATTCAAAAGAAGAAGAAGAGGAGTTAGACAAAATTGCAAAAGAAGTATTAGAAGAAATGCTAAAAGAAGAGTCACAAAAATGAGATTTATTGATATAAATAAATTGCAGGAAACTTCCGATAATATTGGATGGGCAGCCAAGCGGCAAGCTCATCTAGATGCAATGCGCAATATGACTCCTAAACAAAGGAAGACCTACATAAATAATAATCCAGACTGGAATGAATTTCAACCGGCAATGATGGCACTATCCAACAACAAATGCTGGTATTCTGAAGGGCCAATTGGTAATAATGACTTTAATGTAGATCACTTTCGTCCAAAAAACAGGGCCGTTTACTCAACCGATTTAAAGAACCCTAAATCTAAACTAGTAGTTACGAAAGCAAATGGATACTGGTGGAAGGCATATGATTGGGATAACTTCAGATTAACTGGAAATTTATCAAACATTAGAAGAACTGATAGACTTAACCCAAAAAATGGCGTAAAGGGTAAGGGCAACTACTTTCCTTTAGACTTGACAAATGGCGGTCGAATTGCTAATGATGAAGAAAACGTGTCTTGCGAAATTCCAATATTATTAGACCCAACGCAGCAAGGCGAAGTTGGGCTTTTAACGTTTGATGGAAATGGTGAGGTAATGAGTGCGGGAGAGAATGCATACGAAGATTTACGAGTGATGCATTCTATATTCTACTATCACCTTGACCTTGAACAACTGAATAGGGAAAGGAAAATTGCATGGGATGATTGTGAGAAAGAAATAAAGAATGGAAAAAAGACTATAGACGAAGCCCCAAATGAGGCTGCAAAACGGCTTATGTTAAACCATTGCTTTTCTAGATTAAAAGAATACGTTGGTAACCCAGACAGGTCTTACTTGGCCGTTTCTAAAGCCTGTATAATGGTTCATTCAGAACTGAATGGGTATAACTGGTTAAAACGGTTCGTTAGATCAAGTTTAATTTAAAAGCTATATGACAACAAATACATTAATTGCGAAAATTTGGTCGTTCTGTGATACGCTTAGGGACGATGGCCTCGGATATGGTGACTACTTAGAACAACTAACTTATTTGTTATTTCTTAAAATGGCTGATGAGAATATCAACGAGTATAACTTGCCTTTGAATTGTAACTGGAAAACATTAAAAGCAAAGGAAAAAGGCGAGCTAATCGGCACTTATGAAGTGATATTAAAAAAACTATCTTCTGCAGGTGGGATGCTTGAAAAAATATTTTCCGGAGCGCAAAATAAAATACACGATTCAGCTAAACTTAAGAAGCTTATTAAACTTATTGACGAAGAAAACTGGACTTCAAAGGAAACTGATATAAAAGGTGAAATCTATGAATCCCTTTTGCAAAAGAATGCAGAAAATAGCGGAGCTGGGCAATATTTTACTCCTCGTCCAGTGATATCCGCAATGATAAAATGCATTCAACCTAAAATTGGCGAAACCATATCAGACCCATCCTGCGGCACCGGCGGTTTTTTTCTTGGGGCTTTGGATTTTTTGGCCAGCAAAAAGCTCAATAACAAGCAAAAACAATTTTTAAAATTCGATACATTTCATGGTTGGGAAATTGAAAGTTCGACAGCTAGGTTATGTTTAATGAACTTATTTCTTCATGGAATTGGCGATTTAAAAGACACACCAGACATTGAAGTAACTGACAGCTTAAAAGTTTTACCTCAAAAAAAAGTAGATATAGTATTGGCAAATCCCCCTTTTGGAAAAAGCAGCAGCGACATTCCTACTATAGATGAAAAGCAGGCAAGCAAAGAAGGGTATTTTCTCAGGAAAGATTTCTGGGTAACCACTAGTAACAAGCAGTTAGCTTTTTTACAGCACATTGTTTCGATGCTGAAAGAAAATGGCAGAGCAGCAATTGTATTGCCAGATAATGTACTATTCGAGGGTGGTGCCGGAGAAACTATTAGAATGAAACTTTTAGAGGAAGTTAATTTGCATACAATCTTGAGGTTACCTACGGGTATCTTTTATGCTCAAGGAGTCAAAGCCAACGTATTATTCTTCGAGAAACCCCAAAAAACTAATAAACCCGCAACCAAAGAGATTTGGTTTTATGACTATCGTACAAATATTCGTCATACACCCAAGAAAAATCCCCTGCGTGCGGAAGATCTACAAGAATTTATTAATTGTTACAATGCAGAAGATATAACTAGTAGAAGAGAAACATGGACCTCAAAAAATGATATTGGACGCTGGAAAAAATATTCCTACAAAGCACTTCAAGCTAGAGACAAAATCAATCTTGATATAACATGGCTTAAAGACGATAGCGTAATAGACATTGACAATTTACCAAATCCTGATACTTTAATCGATGAGATTATAGAGGATATTGAAAGCTCTCTATTAAGCTTCAGAACTATTAAAGAAAGTTTGACATAAATGTTGAGTGACTATGATAAAATAAGAGCCTTTGAGTATGATGTTTTGGATAAACATCATCAGACTTATTTATTTTGTCAATTTTCTGAAGATATAGTAATTCCGTATTTGTTACAAACGTATGGCGATACCGAGCGACACAGAGACAATTTAGTTCGCAACGGTCACAATGAAACCAATTTATCCTTCTATTTGAACAACATGCTGCATGGAATAGGGCATTGCATCAGATGGATGATTAATAAAGATAATCTGGAAAGTAAAGACGCTTCTGGAAATACTTATCAGCAAATACATGAGATGGCCGCAGACTTTCTTGGGTGGGGAACCGGGTACCACATGATTGCGCAAGAGTTTGTTACCTGGTCTCGTAATATAAAAGAGGCTTCCCTTAATGAAGAAACAAGAACAATTACTTTCCTAAATCCCACAGGTTTCAGTTACAACAAGATTTATAGCAACCAGTTGTTGTATGCCGCTCGAATGGCCGCGGTATTCGAAAGCTATCCACATGAAGAAATGGAGATTGAATTTAATGAATGGGTAAAAGAAATTGATTTTGGACAACCACCGATAGCTAATCATATTAGGTGGCAAAGAGGACGAACTTCAAAGTCATACCCGTTCTTGTATCTGAAAATGAAAGACATATTGTTTCCTGAACTTGATGAAACGACAGACTTTCAAGGTTATAATCTCAAAGAACTTCGCCAATTTTACGCACTTGTTTTCCTAAGTTTTCACTTTATAAAATGGGTTGAAACGGTATTGGATTCGAAAGCAGGAGAAGACAAATTATCTTTTGGATCAAATCCACTTGAATTTGAGCAAAAGCAGTTCGAAAAACTCATTTCCGAAATAACAGGGCTTGAAGTAAACATATCGTGTGCAATTATTGCTGACTTAACTTTTAATCCGGGAAGCTTCCATACAAGTGTTTCTATCCAACCTTTTATTCGGTCAGCCTCTGGGAAGTATTATATCTTACCGAACCTTTTTGCCCTGCTGGAGCCTTCAAGGATGATTCTAGGTGCCATAAATAAAGGGGGAAAGAAAAAAAAGTATGATGCTCTAATTAATATAATTGAAAAGGTCAACCTTAACTCAATCTATAAATCAGCAAATGGAATTAAAGGTTGTATTTGCTATATAGAAAAGCTTATAAAAATAAATGGTAACCAGATTCACCCGGACTTAATTCTAATTGACTCAGCAAACAAATTTTTATTGATTGCCGATTATAAGCATTTTATTGGACCAGTTACAGCTTCAGAAGTTGTTTATAAAATGAAAGAACTTGAAAAAGGACTTAATCAAGTGCAAAATTATATTGAGCATCTTACCAAGTTGCCTAATATTGGTCAGGTCAACATTCAAGAGTTTTCAATTTCCGGTTTGATTATTACCCATAAACCTCTTCCCGTTCCTATCCCAAAATCAAATAAGATCCCGATTATCGATCTGGAATCCTTTACAGAATGTGTTAAAAATGCAGTTCAAAAAGGCAGGAGTGTCAATGATGTTTCTCAGGAAATAAATGAAAACTTTTTTGCAGGGCCTGTCCTCAAATTCGAAGATTTTGAATCAGAAATACCTGTTGGCGACTGGATAGTAAAACGAATGGATCATAAAATAAATTAACATCGTTCAAGCCGTTTAAAAATAATCTAACACCATAAGTTAGCGCAAAAGCAAAAGTAAAGTGGATAATAATAGCATCTTTGACCGCACACACGAAGTGCAAAAAGCAAAAGAAGAATCCGAAAGATCCGATTTAAAACAACATGCTGATAAGATGCTTCGGGACTTTGAAAAGTTCAATGACTTTTCATCTAATCGGGCCATCTGGGAGCTTGTACAAAACGCGTGCGACCTGACGACTGACTGTCGCGCTATAATAGATTACAGAGATGAAAAATTTTCCTTTATACATAATGGCCGGCCATTTAATTCTAACTCGCTGATATCACTCATCAAGCAAGTATCCGGTGACAAGGATGAAAATAGTGAAATACCACCAGTAGGAAAATACGGAACAGGCTTTTTAACCACGCATTCGCTAGGTAGAAAATTCATCATCAATTCTACTTTACAATCCTCATCAGGCCATTTTATTGAGGTAAAAGACTTCCTTATAGATCGCAGTCCCAGAAAATGGGAAGAATTGAGTGATCAAATCAGAATACAAAAAGATAAGGTATTTGACATAATTGATAAAACAGGCAAGATCGTTGATAACCCGGAACAGATTACGGCATTTACATACCTACCAGAAACCGATCAGGAAAAGAAGTATGTTGCTGAGTCCTTCAGAGATCTTGAAGAATATATTCCTATTGTACTAACTATAAATAGCAGGCTAAAATATGTGAAGATCATTTCACCGGTTGGTCTTGAAACGGAGTTTACTTTGTCAAGTAAGAAGGAGATTCCAAATGAGGTAGGAATAAAACTGTATAAGACATCAATCAAAAAAGACAAAGAGGATCGAGTAATTTATTCAGTGGTCGATCCGATAAACGAAATTGAGATAATCCTACCAGTAAACAAGGATTTATTTTTGTTTGAATTTCCAAAACGGATTGCCAAGTTATTTCTTTATTATCCGTTAATTGGCACCGAAGATTTCGGAATCAATTTCATTATTAATTGCAATCACTTCCTGCCCACAGAGCCGAGAGATGGTATACATATAAACAGTAACAAAGACCAAGTCAAAGACCAGGAAGAAGCAAATAAGGAACTTATAGAGAAAGCTTCTACTTTACTGTTCCAGTTTTTAAATAGCAATATATTACCTGTAAAGAACCCACTATTATACGCAAACATTAACTTTAAAAGAAATTCGGATAATTTATTGCTCAACCAGTACTTTATTAGCTTGCAAGAAAAGTGGGTAGAAAACTTCAAAAACCTTGAGATAGTCGAAACAAAAATGGGGTATAAAAAAGTCACTGACGTAACTTTTCTTAACCCTGTTTTATTAGAAAATGATGATTACTTTGATAGCATATATACTCTCTTTGACAAATTCTACATAGATGTACCTTCTCAGCAAACAATCAAATATTGGAGTTACTTCGTAAGCAAATGGGAATATGCTGAAGCCAATTTTATCAGCAACGAAGACCTCGCTAAGAAAATACAGGAATGTTCTCTAGCCGACTTTGATAAGGATTTACTCAAAAAGTACTATACATACCTATTGGAAAAAAAACATAGCAATCTTTTTACAGACTTTAAATTGCTGCCAAATATTGAAGAGAACTTCCAATACCTAAATGTATTGAAGATGCCGCAGGGTTTAGATAATACATTGATAAAAATAGGTAAAGGCGTAATATCTGATTCCGTTGCGCAATTAGTTAACAAAGATTTTTCCTTCGACTTTAAATTTGATCCATATACACGGAAAGACTTTTCGAATAGTGTTAATACCAAACTGAACGCCGAATTTACAGATAGCCATATTTGCCTGCCGGAAGTATTTGATCAGAACGATTATATAACATTGGGAAAATCCAACTTTACTAAGCTTGACCCAGTATTATTTTTAGAGGTACTAGATTTCTGCAAATTGCACAATAATGCCAACTCGCAAAGTAAACCTTCAAAACTTATGGGGTTAATCAGCGAGTACTACAATATTAATAAAGAGCTTATCCAAGTCGACCCCGTAGGCAATAAAGAAGATGACCTTGATGTAAGGCAAGCTCAGAAAAGACTCGTAAAAGTATTTTTCAATACACTATTGATGCATACCGAACAGTGGGTTGAGAGAAATATTGGTTTGCTATATGATATTGCAATTTACAATGAAGACAGATATAAAGACGTGTACTTAGGATCAAAAATATACCCAAACCAAGTCCACAAGCTTACCTATTTGTCCGATCTTAAAAAAGGAATAGCCCTTGATAATAAGATTTCCGATTTATACAATAGAACATCCAATAAAATTATTGAAGCGTCAATTGCTCCTGTCAACTTCAATGAGTTACTCATAGATAACGAAGAGGTTACGAATAAAAGCCTGGCAACTGCAATTGAAGAAGTTTTCTTTGAAACAGATATACACGATATTAATGAGCATCCTTTTAAGGAAGACATTCTCAATATTATATCAAAGCTGAACACCTCTTTTTATAAGGAACTTTTTCCTCGCCTCGACGGTAGAAAAGCTAATTTGATGTTAGAGATAGTTACCAACGAAAATACCAAAGATGATATATTTTCAATTGTCACACTGAAAGAAGAACAATTAAAGAAATTAGGAAAAATAGTTCAGTTGCCCAATTTCGATGAGATATTGTCTCAAGCGGAGAATGCCGTCAGATTGGAAAAAGAGAAAAAATCAGACTTTGCTCACAAGCACAAAATTGGAACTTACATCGAAAATAAAATACGTGAGAAATTAAATGAAGCGATAGCGTCTAAAATTCTTGTTGACAAGGATCGTAGTTTGGACGCAGAAGACGTTCAGGCAGGTCAAGATATTATTATATACTATGAGGAGATTCCTTTGTATTATATCGAAGTTAAATCAAGATGGGATTCCAGAAATTCCGTATCAATGAGTAAACTGCAATTAGAAAAGGCTTCCGAAAACTCTGAAAAATATTCGCTTATCTCTGTTGACGTTACCAAATATCAAGGTAATAGTAACCGATACGAGCTTCCTTTAGAAGAGATTATCCCGTTAATAAAAGTTGTGAATAATATTGGGCAAAATATACAACCCCTAATTACTAACAATCTTGCCGCTGAGCGTGATCAATCTTCTACGGTAAAGCTTGTTGACTATAGGGGGGTTATTAACCAAGATTTTATTAATACGGGCAGTTACTTTGATTCTTTTCTAAACGGGCTAATAGATTACATTAATTCAAGCCTGGCGTTTAATAATGATTAGCAGAAAATATTCTTATTTCAAGCCGGAGTTAACCTTCGGCTTTTTTTGTGCATGCCCCTTCGGGTCGGGTCATTCCAGGGTACGCTTCGCTCCCGTCACTCTTTCATCGTGACCGGCTCGTTCCTCACCGCCTTACATCCCCCTCATGCTTCATTGAATAAGCTACCATCAAGTCTGCATTGGCTGAAATAGCAACCAGCCTGCTTGGCATTTTCCAATCGAAACGGATAAAAAGGCAGCTAAGATAGTTTCGCCTTCGTTGCTACGAGCGCATAATGCTGCGCTGCGCTTGCACCCTTCGGGACTTATAGCTCTTCGCACCTGCGGCTACACTCTGTCGCTGCTTTCTTTTTTTCCGTTTTTTCTTTTGGAAAAATGCTTTTAGGGCAGGCGGGTGAAAAAGGAAGTAAACAAAATGGTTTAACAATTAAAATTAAAAATCATGAACATCATTGGCAGATTAACGAAGGATGCACAAATCAGCACCTTGCCGAGCGACAAACAGGTAGTGAACTTTTCTGTAGCAGTCAACGAAAGCTACCGCAACAAACAAGGCGAACGGGTGGAACACACCGAGTATTTCAACTGTGCTTACTGGCTTTCAACAAACGTGGCGAAGGTACTTATCAAAGGGACATTGGTAGAACTCAATGGCAGGGTGAGTGCAAGAGCATGGATTGGTGGAGATGGTGAGCCACATGCAGCACTCAATTTCCATACGTCAAAAATCAAATTGTATGGAGGTGGTAAACGGTCTGAAACCGTAACAGGTGGTAACAGAAACAACTCCGCAGTACCTGCTAACAATGGCACAGACGATTTGCCTTTCTAATCATTCATTTTCATTTATCAACTTTTAAAAATTACAATCATGGCACATAATCTTAATTATAATGAACGTACAGGCAAATACAGTTTCTTTAGCGTACAGCAGAAAGCATGGCACAATTTGGGACAGATAGTAGAGCAATATCCTACCAGTGCCGAAGCTATCAAATACGCAGGGCTTGATTTCGAGGTTGTTAAATCACCCTTATACACCCGTGGCACAGGGATAAGCATCAGCAATGACGGTGAAATAAAAGAAGGTGGCAACATCTTACTGCCCGACAATTTCGCAACCATGCGTACCGATACCAATACTGTATTTGGCGTAGTGGGAAAGGATTACCAGATAATACAGAATGCAGATGCCTTTGCCTTTTTCGATGCTATTGTAGGTGGCGATGATGGCATACTGTACGAAACCGCAGGGGCATTAGGTAACGGGGAACGCATATTTATAACAGCTAAACTCCCTGACTATATCCGTGTAGGTAACGGCGATGATGTTACAGAAAAATACATCTTCCTGACCACTTCGCATGATGGCACGGGAAGCATTACCGCAGCGTTTACACCTGTGCGTATCGTTTGTCAAAACACCCTCAATGCTGCATTAGGCAGTATGTCCAACGTGGTACGCATTCGCCATACATCAGGTGCAAAGCAGCGTTTGGAAAACGCTCATAAAGTAATGGGACTGGCTAATCAGCTAAGTGTTCAACTGGAGGGAATATTTAACCAATGGTCAAAAGTGCATATCTGTGATGAAGAAGTAAAGAAACTTATCCAACTGGCACTTTGTCCCAACAAGGAAACATTGGACGCACTAAAAAAAGGTGCAGACGATGAACTGTCAACCTTGTTTAAAAATACGGTGGAAGATGCCTTTGCCTATGCAATGATGGCAGATACACAACAGATGAATACAACCAAAGGAACCGTATTCGGGGCATACAATGCAGTAACAGGCTACTATCAGAATGTACGCAATTACAAGGATGATGAAAGCAAACTGCAATCCATTGTAATGGGTGGCACGGCACAGGGTAAAGCACAGCGAGCATTTGAATTGTGCAGCCAGTTTGCAAAGGATGGTGCAGATGTGCTTGCATTACTAAAGTAACAGGACAGGCAGCAATGCCTGTCCTTATTATCCACTTACAAATCAGGTATATGAAACCGTTAAATAATTTAATAAACGTAGAGAAAGCAAAGTTGCTGCATGAGCTATTTCCGCAGGAAATGCCCGCTTTATTGGAGTACACTAACAATATGTGTCTTACTATTCAGGAGGACGAACAGTTAATACGCAGCCAATGGGAAAACGGCTTGCTGACCATTGAAGCATGGTTATCCTTTGTTGAAGAAGTCAGGAATAAGATAAGCAGGTATGGGAAACGACTGCATACGCAAAGCCCCTTATTTGCCGACCAACTTTTTGATGGCTATGTCGCATTGTATATGGTGCATTGTATGACCTTATACACCACTATAAGGAAGCACAGCAATCCTAAGTTCACATTAGCCATTGATCTATTATTTAACCCATAAAAATACAAGGTTATGGAAGCATTGATAAAACTATTAGAAGCTATGCCATATCCGACTATGATTTTTGTCGGTTTAGCAATCAGGTTGTTCGTTGGTATGCGACAATTCAATCGCAGGGGCTTAGGTGGGTTACAGCATTTCAATAACTATTTCGTGGGATTAATCACACTTGCAATAGAATGGGTATTGAAATGGGCAGCATTAGCCCTGATGCTGTTTGGGCTGTGGGGATGGCTGTTTCGATAAAACATTATTGAAACAAAACTATACAGGGCTGTACAGAAATTCTAATGACAAAAAAAATTGAACAATGGAAACAACAAACTTTTTCAGCAGCGTAGCTGCATTGAATATAACAGGCGACCTGCAGGTAACTATAAGCAAGGGAGCAGAAAGCAACTGGATAGTATCGGTTATGCTCAACAATGAGCAATGCGGTGACGATGCAAGGAAACTGATACCGCCTCTTAATCTTAGAGGAAGTGCCGAAGAACTGGATAACGGTTTCTTTGAACGGATAACTGCACCAATACAGACCGCTTCAGGTTTAATGGTGGACATGGAAGGCTTTATGAAGCAGTTGGAAGAAGTGAAAAAACAATCTGCTATGGAAAAGGAAAAGGCAGACAGGGAGCGAAAGGAAAAAGAAGCCAGAGAGAAGAAATACAAAGAAGCCATGCAGAAAGTAGATGAACTGGAGAAAGAGGGAAAATACAGGGATGCATGGATGAAAGTGCCTGACCCATCAGACTATCCCGAACAGGCAGAAGCCATCCGCAAACGAAAATCATCCTTATCCGCAAAGTTTGCACCTGACCTGTTTGGTAGTAGTACAATACCAGTAGCTGAAGGACAGCCACAAAAGGATGAAGCGAATGCGGAAGAAGAAGGCAACGAAGAAAATGCCGAAACAACCGAAGAAGATTGGGAAGAAGACGAAGAAACAAATCAATAATCTGTAAAACGAAAAGTCATGTTAATAGCAAAACAATTAGACAGGATTTTCCTGCTCAAAGAAAACGGAACGGATATAAGGCTTACAGACCCTGAACCTTCATGGAGCGTGGAAGCGGTGATGAATTTTTATGCCAATACCTATCCCATACTCACCACCGCCAAAATATCCGCACCACGAATTGAAGACGATACCGTACAGTATCGTTTTGAAAGTGTGATGGGAACAAAAGGTTAATCTTAAAATTTAAAGCAATGGAATATGCAGCACAATACTATATCGGGCATCATTCAAATGCCCCAAAAGCAAAGGCAAAGAAAGCTCTACAAACAGTTGGGCGAGTTCACAGCATGGGCACAAAGGACAAAAGACGCACACGAAATAAGCAAGGACAAACGCAGGTCAGTACCGCAACAGATGTTGCCAATGGTTTTTTAAGAACCACTTTCCTGCCTAAACTGGAAGCGATAAAAACGGTACAACCTGCTACCGAAGTGGAGAAAATAGAAGCTGATTTTTATTGCTCCCTGTGTGCAGTTGCCAGGCATTACAGCGGCTTCGAGCCTATGGATACAAGGGCGTTCGGCTATCCCTATAGTATCGCCCTTTCTGTATGGGAAGTGGAGAACCATTTAAAACGGAACATTAGAAACTGGAACAGTTTGCGTTTGGTACAGGATGATAAGGGAAAGACTTTTTTCATAAGCGAGGAACAATATAATACAGGTGCAACCTTGTTTTACATCCCTGTGATACCGTTGTATAAAATGCTTAAAGAGCCGAAGACAAAAAAGGCAGCCCGACTATTATTATCAGTATTCGCTTACCTGTATCATGTAGCTGATATATCTTATTACAGGCAGGGGGATGCGTACATCTATTGGCAATACGAAATGATTGCCGACTGGATAGAGCAGGACGATGAAGCAGAATTGGACAGCCGTAAAGAAGAATTAAAGGTTGCTCAATGGTGCGGTGAAAAGATGGAGCAGAAAATATTCAACCGTAAAAACCTTGATGTGTTTGCAGAACGGATAAAGGCATTCATACCTACAAACGATTTTGAGCAGGAGTGCCTGAATGTAGCGAAGGGAATGTTTACACTTTATACTGATTATCCTGCAACAACGGTTTTCCAAAACGCAAAATATGTACAGGATGATGAAGAACAGGAGGACGAAGTAATTGCAATGAGAAAGTATATCTCCTTTATAGCAGATGCAAAGGGATGGCTTTATGAAACGCTTGCTGAAAGTGTAAACAATGAGTTCAATGAATGTGGTACAACAGAAGAACCTACCGTATTAAAAAAGTTTAACGGTACAGCAATCACCGATTGCAGTCTTGAATTTGAAAACAGGTTATTCCCATTGATAGGCGATTTATGTTACCTGCTGAATAACGATTAAACAATTACCATGAAAGATGTAATGGAAAATATCGGCACACTTTACCATCCAAAAACGGCTTTGGTATTTTATGAAGCGAAAGGAATGGATGCAGAAGTCTATGTAGAATATTTTGATATGGATAAAAATGGCAGCCCCATTAATGCACATCCCCTAACCGTTAAGGAAGCACAGCGTTTATCAAAAGCACTGGACACAACGGGCGAAAGGAGCAAGGCTTTTCTGAAACCTAAAAGCATTATCGCTGCAAATATCCTTTACACAGACCCATCGGAAAACGGTTTTGTGATGTGGTTTACAAAGGCGACCTGTAAAAATCTCTTTTTCGTTGAAGGGTTAGATATTTCAAATGGCAATGCGAGCGTACCCGCATTACTTTGGATAGCCAACAAAGAAAAGCTGCATATCTATGCCCTGAAAAGTGACAGGAAACCGACCGAAACCACACCACTTTATCATGCTCCCTTTTTCAATGTCTATACAGAAGGAAACGTATGTATGGGTAAAGTGGATGTCAATATCAGGAAGTCAGCATCATTAGAGGAATTTACAGCCGCATGGGAAGCCTACTTCTTTAACAGCTATTTCAGCCACCTGATGCAAAACCATAACCCCATACACGGTAACTGTGTGAGCCTATGGAAAAAGCTGCGGAAAACTGGAGAGCCATTCCCAAAAGAGGTATTGAAAAAAACAGACAGGACAATAAAAAATATGCTACGATGAAAACGGATAAAATAAAAGTACACTTTACAGACAACGACCTGATAGCCCCAACCAACCCCATTGAGGTAAACCTGATAGGGGCTGGAGGCACAGGTTCAAAGGTGCTAACCGCATTGGTAGAAATGAATTACAGCCTGAATGAATTAGGACATGCAGGGATAGCGGTGAGGCTTTGGGATGATGATATAGTAACAGATGCCAATTTAGGCAGACAACGGTTTGCTGAATGTGAGGTAGGGTTATATAAATCCGTTGCCCTGATAAACCGTTCCAACAGATGGGCTGGCACGAACTGGAAAGCTGAAACCACAAAGTTTGAACGGGATAGTTTAGACAGGCTGCCCGAACATGCACAGGCAGGTATTTACATCTCCTGCGTTGACAGCGTGAAGGCACGGTTTGAAATAGCTGAAATACTTAAAGGGCTAAACAATAATAGGGCATACCGCAACCAAGCAAAATACTGGATGGACTTCGGCAATAGCCAATCCACAGGGCAGGTGCTGCTATCCACTATCGGTAGTATCAGGCAACCAAAGTCTGAAAAATATCAGGCGGTGGCAAGCCTGCCATTTATTACAGATGAATATGGCGAACTGCTGAAACGGTCTGAAGAAATAGATAATACCCCAAGCTGTTCACTGGCTGAAGCATTGGAAAAGCAAGACCTGTACATTAATTCCTCCCTTGCCCAAATGGGCTGCTCCCTGCTATGGAACCTTTTCCGCCACGGAATGACCGAAAATAAAGGCTTCTTTCACAACCTTGACAACTTCACTACCCAACCGATAAAGGTCGCCTAAAGCTCTCCCAGGCGGCACATCGGCATTCCTTTCCCCGTAGGCGGAACGCCGCTGTGCGGGAAGCGGTACAGCCACTTGTCCGCAACCGGATTTCCAACAATCACATACCTTGCTATCCGCTTGCGGACAACAGACTGTCGCATTAAATGAAGTTATTGATCCAGTATGAATAAACAATTACGAGATTGATGGTTCGTTTGAAGTTAATAATGTATATTGCCAAAACCTGACAAGTCAATTATTGAAAAGTCATGAATTTTAGCGATAAAATCAGAAGTTTAAGAGAAGAAAAGGGATTGCTTCAAAGACATTTAGCGGCGGAGTTGCAAATAGATACTCCCATGTTTAGCAAAATAGAAAGGGGCGAAAGGCGTGCAAAAAGAGGCCAAGTTTTGCAGCTTGCAAAATTATTGGAAGTGAAGGAAGATGAATTGATGCCGCTCTGGTTATCAGATCAAATATTAGATATTATTAAAAATGAACGCTTTGGTTTAGCAAGCCTAAAAATTGCTGAGAAGAAATTAAAGGAAAAATCAATTTAATGGAGTACGAACTGCCGTATGATGCTTTTTTACGGGCGCTAAAACAAAACACAGATACCAGTCATGTTCTGCTATTAGGTGCTGGAGCCTCAATTAGTTCAGGTATACAATCCGCAGCAGACTGTATTTGGGAATGGAAAAAGAACATTTTTCTCTCTCAAAACCCTCATCTTCCAAAAGAATATAACGAGTATAAAAGTGAAACCGTGCAACGAAGCGTCCAAAAGTGGTTGGATATACAGGGGCGCTTCCCTAAGGAAGGGGCTTCCGAAGAATACTCCTTTTATGCACAGGAAGCATATCCAATAGAGGATATAAGACGTAAATACTTTCAGAATATCTGTCTGAACAAGATTCCTCACACAGGCTATATGATCCTGTGTCTCTTAGCAAAGTTCCAGATGGTAAAGTCGGTATTTACTACAAACTTCGATGGGCTCGTAGAAAAAGCAGCGCATTTAACCAATATTACTCCCTTTGCAGTATCCTTAGCGAATCCTCAGGAGATCCATAGGGCTGAAAGTAAGGATCATGTGCTCACAATCGCTTTACATGGTGATTTTAAATATGGACCCTTGAAGAATACCGAGCAAGAATTAGATGCTCAACACCAAATTTTTGCCCATGCTCTTACTGACCATCTTAAAAACAAGCACCTGATTGTCTGTGGCTATAGTGGCAGAGATAAAGCATTGATGTCAGCATTAAGGACTGCTTATGAAGCGCCTGGCTCAGGGATGGTTTTTTGGTGTGGATATGGAACATATATTAATGACGAAGTAAAAAGTCTGATTGACCATGCCAGAATTTACGGTCGTAGTGCATATTATATTGCCACCGAGGGATTTGATACAACCATGTATCATGCAGCTATGACTTGTTTCAGGGGTAATCCTCCTTTCGAAGAAGCTCTGGAAAAAATAATCAGGGATAACCCTGATGAGGCAAGGGTAAATACTCCTTTCAGCATCTCCACAGGTCCACATCATCACTTACTAAAAAGTAATTTATTCCCGATAACTTTCCCAACAGAGTTGTATCAGTTTAAAACAAACCATCCAAATGAACAGGTGCTGTGGGAGTTTATTAAGAATCATGCTACCAATAGCAATATTCTGGCCACGCCCTTAAAAGGTATGGTTTACTGTTTTAGTACTCAAACGACTATTCGACAGATTTTCGGAACTTCCATAATAGGAGATATACAAAGAACGCCTGTGACGTACAAAGAAGTGAGAAACGGTACACAATTCCGGAAACTCTATCTTTCGGCAATTATTCAGTCAATTTGTAGTCGTTATAATCTATCTACAGATGGCAGAAGCATCGTTTATTTTCCGCAAAGCAAAAAACAAAAGTTGCGTGAAAAAATAAACTATGATTTGTACGATGGCTTCGAGTTATCACTTTTTTTTGATGAGAACGCGTTTGGGGGAAAGTCCTTTGCATACCTTAGCGTAAAACCAGCTTTTCACCTGTCCGCTGATATTAAGATCACCAAAGAGGTTAAGTTCTCTTTAGGGAAAGTGTACCATCAAAATTTACTGGGAGCGAAACCAAACGTCGGTTACTATAATCAAATAGAGACTTGGCGGAACACCATTTTTCCCGAAGGCAAGTCTGTAATCCTGGAATTTCCGCATGAACAAGTCTCCGACTTCCGGTTCTCTCTTTCAGCCAATACAATGCACGTTGCTCTCACCAAACAGCACGGTGGTTATTATATTACTTATCCTCCTGACTTTAACAAGCGAGTAATTCTACATCATGGAATCGAATATATTGAGCCTTTGATGCAGTTCATGGACAGGACTACCAATCGTATGGAAACAGACTTTCACCCTATGAGGGGTCTTATTAAACGTGGGCCATATGATTACTTGTTGAATGGGAACCTGTTTAACGCCGAGGTAAATTTAGGAATAGTATGCCCACATGGATTTGAAACTCCATTATTCAACTTTTTAAACCGCCTAAACCGTGTGCAAGCGGCTGGCGGCCACAATCCTGATTATTTAATCGATTACCCAGGCTTTAATGCGGCTTACGGTGTCCCTCTTAACATTGCTGATTCGCAAAGCGATTTATGGAAACACCTTGCAGATCCTACCGGTAATGATGAAATGACAACAGCGAGAGATTTAGCTGACAAGATCAAAAACGCATTAAACCATTTTGATGGCATTAGTAGGCGTCAGGTAGTCGTAATTTTTATCCCGGATAAATATGAACCATACACCCATGTAGAAACTGAGACAGAGGTATTTGATCTTCATGATTACATCAAAGCCTACGCAGCACAAAAGCAACTCGCCACGCAGTTTCTGCGGGAAAGTACTTTTGCCGACACTTTAACTTGTCAAGTTAATTGGTGGTTGTCTTTATCATTTTATGTAAAAAGTCATCGAACTCCTTGGGTATTGCATGGGCTGGATCAGGAAACTGCATTTGTCGGAATTGGGTACAGCGTAAAGAAAAAGGACAGGAACAACCATGTAGCATTAGGCTGCAGTCATATATATAATGCTTATGGGCAAGGCTTAAAATATCGGCTGACAAAAGTTGAAGACTGCCATTTCGATAAAAAAAATAACCCCTTTTTGTCCTATTCAGAGGCGTATAAATTTGGCAATATGATTAGGGAGCTTTTTTTTACAAATTCTGGACAAATACCTAAAAGGGTTGTCGTACACAAGAGAACGCATTTTAAAGAAGACGAGATAAAAGGTATTGTTGAAAGCCTCAGGAAGTCAGGAATAAATCAGATTGACCTCATTGAAATTAGTTTCGAAGATGATGCAAGATTTACACTTCAAAGTATTTTTCAGCAGAAAATGTCTCCGAACTATTTCCCTATCCGTCGTGGCTCATGTTTTGTGCTTGACCGAAGTTCTGCTTTACTTTGGACGCATGGTGTAGCCCCGTCGGTAAAAGATGAAGTCAAAAGAAGTTATTTTCTTGGTGGTAAAAGCATCCCAATTCCACTTAAAGTTATCAAACATTATGGTTCAAGCAACATTGACACCATTGCTAATGAGATTCTCGGCCTTACTAAAGTAAACTGGAACACATTCGATATGTATGCAAAATTGCCCGCCACCCTTCAATCATGCAATGAGATTGCAAGGATAGCTTGGTTACTCGACCGTTTTGAAGGGAAAACCTACGATTATCGTCATTTTATGTAGCGTAGGTAAAATTCCTATACTATTGGTTCTTAGTCAGTAAAGTTCGCTAAGTAGCCTTAAATCACTTAAAAAATGGTTCGAGTTTTGTACCACAGGGTTCACTTCTTGCATCAAATACCGTTGAAAATCAACGGTATTTTTATTTCTTGTCTATTTTTGTCTATCTGTAGAAGAAAAGAGGATCAATCTCAAAACTTGGGGGATATATTCAGGCATAGAGTTTAGCTATTCGATAAAGGAAAAAAAGTTTGTCTTTTACGCCTCTAAATTGGGCTCTAAAAGCTTTGATTTTTGCATTGAAAGATTCAGCTGCTGCATTGGTGGTTCTGTTGTTAAAGAAGTTAAGGATATCGATGTAATGTAATTGGATCGATCTTTAGCCAATTACAAAATTGGCAAACTCACTTTGTTGTAGAGTTGCCAAACTTCCTTGGGAAGTAGGATAATGTGATCATAAAATATTGCTGGAGAACATTAGTCGTACCATTCGTTATCTTGTTGGCATTTCCTTCACTGATTACTCCATGGTGCCCCCGTTCTGCAAATCCATAATATCCCGTTCAAAATATCTCTGTCATCTACTCGCGGACGGCCTGCTATCTTTTTATCAGGAACGTTTTTCTCGATCAATACACTGATCATGTCCCACTGCTCATTGGTAATGTCCATAATTGTCGTTTCCTAAAAAACGACAAAAACAATCACCTTATTACAAAAATTTACTTTTGAGATACGCTCTAAAATAAAATCTGCCCGGTTTTGATAGATCAAACCTTCGGCAAACGAAAACTGAAGACGCTTCCTTCACCGGGCATACTGTCCACCCAGGCCGATCCCCCCATTGCTTCAATAAATTCCTTACAAATGGCCAATCCGATACCTGAGCCCTTGATATCCTGCCGGCCAGGCACCTGGAAATACCGCTCGAATACCCGGATAAGGTATTCAGCGGGTATGCCAGGACCACGATCCATTACGGAAAATACCAACCCGCTTTCTGTATCCTCAACAGTAAGACTTACTACGCCTTGGGTGACTGAAAATTTGATGGCGTTGGTGAAAAAATTATTTAATACCCACCCGATCTTATCAGCATCGCCATTGATCGGAGCAAGCCCGGCTGGTACGTTTTGTACAATACTGATCTGTTTTTCTCTCGCAGCACCTGCCACTGCCGCAATTGAACCGGCAATTACCTGGTAAGGATCGATGCGGCTGATGGTAAGCTGTATCCTCCCGGCTTCCACCTGCGACATATTCAACAATTCACTCAATATCCGCAACATTCGTTGGTTGTCGTTTTTCAACTGATCCACCAATTGCTTTTGTTCATCGGAGAGGTTGCCAACACGACTATCTTCCAGCAATTTCAAACTGAAATCTGAAGATGCCAGCGGCGTTTTAAGCTCATGCGATACGGTGGCAATAAAATTCGTCTTGGCTACATCCATCTCCTTAAAGGAAGTGATGTTCTTGAGTACGATCACTTTGCTTGTCGATCCACCTTGCTCCACATCCACCTGTTCCTTTATATAGAAATTCTCCCTGCCATCCACCACTATTTTAAATGGCGCTGTGCTGTCGTTTTCTACCAGGAAACGGAACAGGTCGTTCTGCCCGCGCAATATGTCAGTTTTTTTTCCGACGGCTTCCTCAGCAGACATACCCAGCAATTGCAGGGCCTGCTGGTTGGCGAACAAGAGTTTGTTGTCCTTATCGATGCCGATGCTTGCGTCTTTCATACTGTTGATCACCGCTTCAGCCCTGGCTTTTTCGAAGATCAGTCTGTTCAGGTTGCTGTTCTCAAATCCTTCCAGTCTTTCACTCATGATATTAAAGGCCGCCGCCAACTGCCCGAATTCATCCTGACGCTCCAGGTGTATCCTATAGCGATAGTTCTTGACTGAAATTTCCTTGATGGCATCCATCAGTTTGCGGATAGGGGTCACTACCACAAACGGAAAATTGAAGGCAAAGGTCAGGCCGATCAAAAGCGATATCGAGGTTACCAGTATGATAAACGTATAGGCTGTTTGCGCAGCCTGTTGTGCCTCCTTGTTTTTTCGTTCAATGGCACGCATGTTCAGCGAAAGTATCCGGCCAAGCCTTTCCCTGATGATCTGCCGTTCTGTTGTATCGGAAGGATTCTTTTGAAGACTATTATAAGCATTCCGCAAGTCGCGCGTAGTCTGGAATTCGCCGGGCTCCGTAACGTTTCGCTCCTGTTTTTTCAGGCTGCTGTCGAAACGGGCCAGCGCAATGGCCGGAAAAGCGGAACTGCTGTTCAGCTGCTCCTGCATATCATGGGCATACTGCAACGACTCATAATTAGCCACCAGTATATTTTTAGCGGCTTTTGCGAGCGTTAACTGGTAATAGATCCCCACCCCACTGGATACCACCAGCAGCAGGAGCAGGAACAGGGTCCCAAACCGTATCTTATATTTAACACTAAGCGCCACTATGATAAAATAACGATATCTACTTCGTTCTTCGACAGATTTTTCAGTAACTGGTTAAAAACACCGGTTTTACGTATCACCTGGAAAAGATTGAAATGCGGCTTGCCCGTGCAGACAGTTGTGATCTTCTTTTCGAATACCACATCCATGATGATCCTGGCCACATTATTTCCCTTTATCTGCAATACTTCTGCCCCCTGTTCGGTGGCGTTTTTGAAATTGTTGATCAGGTATCTCTGTGCAGCCAGCGGGATACGACTGGGTGATTCTTTCGGTGTCTGGACATACAATACATACCAATGGCTGTTATAATAGGATGCCAGCCTGGCTGTTTTCCTGATCACTTTCTGCGCCGTTTCATGATTGGACGAGATACAGGCCAAAAAACGCTCGTGCCTGTATGCTGTTTTTTTTGTGGTCAGTTCATAGTCCACTTTCCGCTCCACCTGCCCGGCCACTTCCTTCAGCGCCAGTTCACGCAGCTGCAGTATTTTTTCCGGCTGAAAGAAGTTTGAAAGCGCCTGCTGCACTTTTTGCTGATCGTATATCTTTCCTTCCTTTAACCTGGTGATCAGTTCATCAGCAGTAAGATCAATATTCACCACCTCATCAGCTGTCTGCAATATCTTATCGGGAACACGCTCATGAACAGTTACCCCAGTGATCTGTTTCACTTCATCATTGATACTTTCAATGTGCTGGATATTGACAGCACTGATCACATCTATACCGGCTTCCAGTATGTCCAGTACATCCTGCCAGCGTTTTTCATTCTTACTGCCTGGAATATTGGTATGCGCCAGTTCATCAACGATCACAACATCGGGATGCAACAGCAAGACTGCCTGGAGATCGAACTCCTCCAGGCGCTTCCCTTTGTAAAACACCTCGCGCCGCGGCACAAGGGGCAGGTCCTGCAGAAGGTCCTGTGTTTCCTTTCGGTCATGTGTTTCTATGTAACCAACTTTCAGGTTAACACCCGCTGCGGTCAGCCGGTGCGCCTCCTGCAGCATGCGATAGCTTTTACCCACACCGGCGCTCATACCGATATAGATCTTCAGTTTCCCCTTGGTTCGCAGGGAAAGCTTTTCAAGCCATTTATTTGCCGCATCGTTCGACATATCAAAAGCTGATTGCTAAAGCTGTTGAAATAAAACCATTCCCATTCACAGGCTGTTTCCCATCCTTCATGAAGATCATATCCTTACTGTTCAATGATCTCGCTTCCAAACGCCAAAGCGCATGGCCGCCGATGGCCACATCAAAGGCAGCCGACCATCCCCAGGTCTGAAAACCATTTGGCGTGCCCGTTGCAATGATCACACCGTTTTTATCGCTGTAGTATTCACCACGAACAGCGAATACTGTTGTTTGCGAGATATTATATTTCAGTATCAGAACCGTACCATACCATCTGTTCATTTTATTGCTTCCCCTGGCCTGCCGTTCCATTCCGATATCAAAGCCGGCAGTGGCTGCAAGTCTTTGGGTCAACTGGATTATTCCATAAAAATTATGGAAATAGCGCATCTGCCTGACACTATCAGGCTTGTCGTTTCCGATAAAGCTGCTGCTGTTCAAAGTCAGTTTATTGTTTGGCTTAAATGTTGCCTGTGTGCCAAATGCAGGCGTGGTATTCCCATCTATGCGTGTGATCCGCTGCCATCCATTTAATACAAGCGCCGAGAGGTACCATTTGCTGTTGCGACTGGTATAGGACAATTTAGCACCCGATTCATAGTAAGGCGAGTTATCTGCCAGCATACTCCTGGAAAGTGTCCAGCAATCTTTACCTACAGCACTTTCAAAGCCTATATGGGAAGCAAAAACACCGGCATCCAGCCAGAGATCGCTGCTGCGCGACAGCTTAACACCCGCGTTGGCTTCGTATAGATTTTTAAACACACCAGGCTCCGCTGCGAGATTGGCATTCATATAGGTTCCTGTTGCGATTGCAACATTGGCACGCACCATCGCAGCCGCATAAGCCACTTTAACGAAAGCCAGGTTAACAGTCAGTTCTCCAGACCTGTTATGACTATACATAAAAGCCGGCAGTATATGTTTGACGGGATTGTTGAAGTCCTTCAAATAATAGGCTTCAACATAACCGCTGACAGTTACGGGATGGGAAACCGAGTCCTGCGCTTTTGCCTGAAAACAGAGTGGCAGAAATGATAAACACAATAATTTTCTCATCTTTTGATTCATTTCAATTGATCGAGTGCAATATTGATACTTAAGACATTGATCCGTTCTATACCGTTGATCGATTTTTCAATATGGTGCCGGATAAGGGCATCGATCTTGTCTTTTGCAATATTTCTGAATTTGGCTATTCTTTCGGCCTGTATCCCTGCTGCCTGCAACGATATATCGGGATCCAGACCTGAGCCGCTGGCAGTGACCATATCTGATGGCAGCTGGGCTTTACTGACTCCAGGATGATGGGCCAAAAAAGTATCGATCCTTGCCTGGACCTCTTTGAGATAATCGGGATTGGACGGGCCTTTGTTGCTGCCCGCACTACCTGCGGCATTGTACCCCACGGCCGAAGGCCTGCTCCAGAAGTACCTCCCGTTGTTGAACATCTGCCCTTCAAGTCTATAACCAACTGTTTTGCCGTTCACCGTAACAGTTTCGCCTTCTCCTTTTGCAGGGGCTGCCTGGGCAACAGCCCAGATCAGTGCAGGGTAGGTTATCATGAATAACAGCACGCAAACGAGCGTGAGTTTAATGGCCGGTAAAATATGTTGCTTCATAAAGATCGTTTTAGAACCAGGTGCTGATTACCAGGTCGATTAATTTGATTCCGATAAAAGGGACCAGTATGCCACCCAGTCCATAGATAAGCAGGTTAAGTCGCAGCAAGGCACTGGCCCCGATGGGTTTGTAAGCCACCCCTTTCAGCGCAAGCGGTATGAGTAACGGAATGATGATGGCGTTAAAAATTACCGCAGACAGTATCGCACTCTCAGGACTGTGCAGCCGCATGATATTCATTCCCCGCAAAGATGGAAGCGATGCAATGAATAAGGCAGGCACGATGGCAAAATATTTGGCGACATCATTGGCAATAGAAAATGTCGTGAGCGTACCGCGTGTCATCAGCAATTGTTTGCCGATCTCAACGATCTCGATCAGTTTGGTAGGATCGTTGTCCAGGTCAACCATATTACCCGCCTCCTTTGCCGCCTGTGTTCCGCTGTTCATAGCCACACCTACATCCGCCTGCGCGAGTGCAGGCGCATCATTGGTTCCGTCGCCCATCATGGCCACCAGTTTGCCCGACTGCTGTTCCGTTCGGATATAGTTCATCTTATCCTCAGGCTTTGCCTCAGCAATGAAATCGTCCACTCCGGCTTTCTGTGCGATGTATTTTGCGGTCAGTGGATTGTCACCTGTTACCATCACCGTTTTCACCCCCATCCTGCGCAGACGGTCGAAACGTTCCTGGATGCCAGGTTTGATGATATCCTGCAATTCGATCACCCCTGACACCTTTCCATTCTCACTTACCACCAGCGGTGTACCTCCATTTTCCGCAATCTGCTTAACGTAGGCATCTGCTTCAGCGGGAAAACGGTGACCACTCTTCTCAACAATGTTCCTTATGGCATCAGCAGCGCCTTTACGAATTCGTGTACTTTCGAAGTCGATGCCGGAACACCTGGTTTCGGCATTGAACTGGATAAAATGCGGGTTAACCGCCTGGTAACTCAGGGGGTTGATGCCGCCCAATTCAATAATGGATTTGCCTTCAGGTGTCTCATCACCAAAAGAAGACAGCACCGCTGCCTTGATGAAGGCCTCTTTACTCACCCCCTGAACCAAATGAAAATGTGTTGCCTTCCTGTTGCCAATGGTGATGGTACCTGTTTTATCCAGCAGCAACGTATCGAGATCACCGGCTGTTTCAACCGCCTTTCCGCTTTTGGTGATAACATTGGCTCTTAATGCGCGATCCATACCCGCAATACCGATAGCGGAAAGCAAACCGCCGATGGTGGTCGGTATCAGGCAAACAAAGAGGGAGATAAAAGCAGCGACGGTGATCGGCGTATTGGCATAATCAGCAAACGGTTTCAGCGTTACGCACACGATGATGAATACAAGGGTAAAACTTGCCAGCAGAATAGTCAACGCTATTTCATTAGGTGTTTTTTGACGGCTCGCACCTTCCACCAACGCGATCATTTTATCGAGGAAAGACTCGCCAGGTTTCGTGGTCACCCGTACTTTGATACGACCTGATAATACCTTTGTGCCACCTGTTACCGAAGATTTATCGCCCCCGGCCTCCCTGATCACGGGAGCTGATTCACCCGTTATGGCGGATTCATCTATCGTCGCAAGCCCCTGTATGATCTCCCCGTCCATGGGGATCACATCTGCCGGTTCACAAAGGAACACATCGCCTTTTTTTAGCTGCGAAGACGGAACTGTTTTGATCTCATCAACAAACACTTCCCCTACGGCCTGTATCCATTTGGCAGGCGTTTCTTCGCGTGTTTTCCGAAGGGAATCCGCCTGGGCCTTCCCTCTTGCCTCTGCCACTGCTTCAGCAAAATTGGCAAAAAGTAATGTGAGGAAAAGAACAACAGTGACTATAATGTTATAAGCCAGGCTGCCCTGCGCGGCCTCCCCTGCCGCGATCCAAACACATACAGCCATCATGATCAATGTTCCGATCCAAACGGTGAACATGACCGGATTGCGGAACGTGGTTCTGGGGCTGAGCTTTATAAACGATTGCTTGATCGCCGTTCTGAAAATACTGCTGTCGAACACCTTATTCTGTTTATGATTACTCATACATTGTTTTTATTTCATTCCAAAATATTCAGCGATCGGCCCCAGCGATAAGGCGGGGAAGAAGCTGAGTGCCGCCACAATAAAAATGACGGCAAATACCATGATGCCAAAAGTGCCCGTGTCTGTTTTCAGTGTGCCGGCGGTTTCTGGGGTATACTTTTTGTTGGCCAGCAGGCCCGCTATGGCAACCGGCCCGAGGATGGGAAGAAAACGTGACAACAGCATAACAATGCCGCAGCTGATATTCCAGAAAGGGGTATTATCACCCAGACCTTCAAAACCGCTCCCGTTATTTGCAGATGAGGAGGTATACTCATACAGCATTTCGCTGAAACCATGATTGCCGGGATTGTTGAGCCATCCGGCCGAAAAGGCCGGGTTATGTGCGTAGAGGTACGATGATAAAGCAGTGCCGGCCAGTATAAGCAACGGATGCAGCAACGCAATGACAGCCGCTATCTTCATTTCTTTGGCTTCTATTTTTCTTCCCAGGAATTCTGGTGTCCTTCCTACCATCAATCCGCTGATAAATACGGCAATGATGATAAAAATGTAAAAGTTGAGAAACCCAACACCCACTCCTCCATAGAACGAGTTGATCATCATACCCAGCATCGCAAACATACCCGAGAGCGGCGTGAGACTGTCGTGCATCGCATTCACAGAGCCATTCGACGTACAGGTTGTTGTTATTGCCCAAAAAGAGGAGGCCGCTGATCCAAACCGCAGTTCCTTACCCTCCATGCTGCCCAGTGGCTGTGCAATGCCCATGGTTGCGATGGCCTTATTACCGGCCAGTTCCTGGTATATGGTTGGTACCAGCAACCATACAAAACCAAGCGTCATTACACCAAATACCATCCATGCAAAACGACTGCGTTTCAATATGAACCCCAGTGCAAATACCATGGCTATCGGGATAAGGATGATACTCATATTCTCCACCATATTGGTAAAGTAGCTGGGATTTTCCAGCGGATGTGCGGAGTTTGCGCCAAAGAAACCGCCGCCATTGGTTCCAAGTTGTTTGATCGCCACCATGGCCGCGGCGGGGCCGCGTGAAACATTAACCGTATCTCCCTGGAGGGAAATGAATTGGGCTTTACCCTTAAAACTCATCGGGGTACCGTTGAACAAAAGGATCAGCGCCACCATGATTGATAATGGCAGCAATACACGGGTGCAGCTTTTCACAAAAAAATTGTAGAAGTTACCCAGTTGATGAGTTGCCTTCTCCCGCATGGCCATGAAGACAACTGCACAGGCAGCCATACCCGCACCGGCACTGATGAACTGGAATAACATCAATACCATCTGTCCCAGGTATGAAACACCGGATTCTCCGCTGTAATGCTGCAGATTGGTATTGCTGACAAAACTGACCGTGGTATTAAATGCAAGATCGGCCGATATAGAGGGGTTCCTATCCGGATTAAGCGGCAGCCAACCCATGTTCATCAGCACGAACATGGAAAAAAGAAACCAAACAAAATTGACGGTAAGCAGTGCCGCCAGGTGCTGCTTCCAGTTCATTTCAGCCGTAGGTTTTATGCCTGCTATTTTGAAGATCACCCGCTCTATAGGGTTAAAAATGGCATCGGCCCAGGTTCGGTTGCCAAGGTATACTTTTCCGATGTACCTGCCCAGGGGCAGGGCCAGCAGCACAGTGGCGGCAAACATGATAACCACGCCTGGTATCTCTGTGTTCATAATTAGAATTTTTCAGGTTTTACTAGTACGTAGCCCAGGTATACAAAGACCAGTATCGCTACAATGAACAGATAGATCATGTGTCAGATTTTTTCGAACCAGTGAATGAATTTGAAGAACAGGGCAAATCCAAGTATGCCCGCGAACAGTAAAATGATGGTAAGCATGTTGAACGGTTTGGCTTTAGATCGCCAAACCAGGTGCCTAAAATCGATGAAAGTCAGCGCAAAGCCCCGAAATCCACGCCAGGCAATGGTTTCGCTGATTAATCATTGTTTTACAGACCGGCACTTACAACAAAAAACCCTTCCAAAATGGAAGGGTCGTATATCAAAATGAAAGGATCAGCGGATATCGTATTCTTCGATCTTCCTGTATAAAGTGGTCAGCCCGATACCCAGGAGTTCTGCTGTCTTGGTCTTATTTCCGTTCGTTATCTGTAAAACCCTTCTGATATGCATCTTCTCCACGGCCGCCAATGAAAGATGATGCTGTCCTGCGTTTCCCTGCCTTTGAATATCGTAGGGCAACTGGGCTGGTGTTATCTCTTCACCCTCTGTAAGTATGACTGCGCGCTCCAATACATTCTTTAATTCGCGGATATTACCTTTCCACTGGTGCTGCTTCAATAGTTGCAGAGCCCCCGCGTTTAATTTTAGTATCGGCTGGTTTTCTTTCAGTGCATACTTTTTCAGGAAATGATCCGATAAAGCCACAATATCATCGGGTCTGGCCCTTAATGGCGGCAGCGTAAGACTAAACACGTTTAACCTGTAAAAAAGATCCTCCCTGAAATGTCCGTTGCGTATATCCGCTTCAAGATCGCGATTGGTAGCGGCAACGATACGGATGTCTACCAGCGTGGTCTTTTCGTCGCCCAGCCGTATGAACTCGCCATTTTCGAGTACCCGCAACAACTTGGCCTGGAGTTCCAATGGCAGCTCGCCTATTTCATCCAGGAACAGGGTACCTTTATCTGCCAGTTGTATGAGTCCTTTTTTGTCTTTGGATGCTCCCGTATAAGCTCCGGCTTTGTGTCCGAACAATTCCCCTTCCAGGAGGTCTTTGGTAAATGCGCTGCAGTTGATCGCGATAAACGAATGACCGGCCCTTTTTGATCCTGAATGGATGGCGCCGGCAAATACCTCTTTGCCGGTTCCTGTTTCGCCCAACAACAATACGGCGGCATCAGACAAGGCAATTTTCTTGGCTAGTTGCATCGCCTCATGGATGACAGGGCTGTTGCCGATGATATTGTCGAAATCGTACCCGCTTTTTTCGCGGATGCTGACGGCCTTTATGCGATTACCCGAAACCCGTGTTACCGCCTGGTGCAGTAAAGGAATGATCCTGTCGTTATCATTGCCTTTGGTAATATAATCGAATGCGCCATTCTTGATGGCCTGTACCCCATCACCGATATTACCGTAGGCGGTAAGCAGGATGCACTCTATAACAGGATAAGCTGCCTTCAGTTGTTTCACAAAGTCAACACCGTTCCCATCGGGCAACTTTACATCGCAGAGTACTACATCCACCTGTCTTCGTCCGAGTACCGAAAGACCTGCTTTAATGCTGGCTGCCTCTTCCACTGTAAAGCCTTCCAGACCGATAATCCGGGAAAGCAGTTTCCGAAGAGCATCTTCGTCGTCGATTATCAGTACTGATGCAGACATAGAACAAAAGTAATTGTAACGCATATTATCTGGAAATACAAAAAATAAATCATTGGGAAAGGTTTGAAGGCTGAACAAAGACTTTGGGTACATTTTTCAAATGGAACCTGGGGCAAGAGCCTTTACCGATAGACCGCTGTATGCCGGAACGGGCTTTTAGGATAATTGATCGTACCTTGGTGCAGATTTTGCAGTCACTGATAAACCCGACCGGGCCGTTAAACATCCGCCACTGAAAAATACAAACCCATCCAACGACTCCCCTGCCGCCGGCAGTTCAGCCAGGCAGGATTTCCTGCTCAGGTTAAGCGATGCCCTGCGTAACCTGTCGGATGCCGCCGAAATACAACGCACCGCCTCCTGTATGCTGGGCGAACACCTGCAGGTAGGACGCGCACTGTATGTGGAAGTGGAAGGCGAGGGGCCCGATACCGTTGCGGCCATCGTTCGGCAATATGTACGCGATCTTCCCCCTGTTCCGGATAAAGTTCCCTATGTGGCTTTTTGCGACGGATTTATCGGCGAGCTGTACCGCACCGACCAGACCGTGGTGGTAACCGATTCGGAAACAGACCCGCGTTTCGACGAAGCGGTGCGTGCCTCCTGGCGTACCATTCGGGTGCGTGCCTCCGTATCGCTTGCGCTCAATAAACAGGGACGCGAGCAGGTGATCTTCGGTCTTCACAACGAAGGACCGAGACAATGGACCGAGGACGAAATACGCCTGGTACGGGAGGTGGCGGAACGAACCTGGGCCGATGCGGAACGCGCACGTGCAGAAAATGCACTGCGCCAGCGTGAGATCAAATACCGCACCCTTTTTGAAACCATGGGCCAGAGTTATTCGATGGTCAAAATGATCCGCGATGAATCGGGCAAAGCCGTGGATGCACGCATGCTGGAACTGAACCCGGCCTTTGAACGCCTGATGGGCATACCGGTGTCGGAAGCAATCAACCGCACACTGCTGGAAGTGTTTCCCCAGATCGAAGATTCCTGGATACAGGTCTATGAACAGGTGATCACGCAAAACACCCCGCAGCGCATCGAACACCGGTTTGCTGCCATGGACAAATGGTTTCAGGTATATGCCTACCCCGTGGCGGATGACCAGCTGCTATTGCTGTCGGAAAACATCACCGAACGCAAAAAAGCCGACGAAGCGTTGCAGGCCAGTGAAATCGAATTGAAACGATTGCTGAAACTGCGGGATGATTTTATCGGCGTGGCAAGCCATGAACTCAAAACGCCTGTTACGAGCATGAAGGTCTACGGCGAGATCGTAAAGGAAAAAATGGAACTGATCGGTACCCCGCAGGATGCCGATATGGTGTCAAAACTCAATGGCCAGATCGACCGGCTGATCCATCTGATCAACACATTGCTCGATACCACCCGTATTGCAGAGGGACAATTGCGGCTGGCGCTTGAATCGCTGGATCTCTGCGAACTGGTGGAAGACCGCGTAAACGAGTTAAGACCCACCACCGGTCACCGGTTTACTATACAGGCCGAGCAACCGTTGCCCCGCCTGCCGGCCGACCGCGAACGCATTGGCCAGGTACTGACCAACCTGCTGTCCAACGCAATCAAATATTCTCCCAAAACAAGCGAGATCGTGGTTACCTGCACCCGGCGGGAACATACCGCCGAGATCAGCGTGAGCGACCAGGGTTTGGGCATACCCGAATCGGATCAGTCAAAAATCTTTGACCGCTTTTACCGGGTGATTTCGGAGAACAGGAGCACCTACCCGGGTATGGGGCTGGGTCTGTATATCGCATCACAGATCATAACCCGCCATCATGGAAAACTCTGGCTCCGCAGCGCGCCCGGCAAAGGATCCACTTTCATTTTTTCACTCCCCTATTCAACCCCGCGGCCATGATGAAAATGATCCTCGTGGAAGACGACTATGCAATCCGCGATGCATTCTCCGCCATCTTTACCCCGCCCGGCTACGAACTTACCGCACTCGATACCGGGGAGCCCATATGGAATACCGGCATTGCATCCCCCGATATCTTTGTCCTCGATAAAAACATTGCCGGAACAGATGGCGGCGAGCTATGCCGCTTTATCAAACAGGCACCAAAATACCGGAACATTCCGGTACTGCTGCTGTCTGCCAGTCCCGACCTGGCTGAAACGGAGGCGGGCAGCTGCGCGGACGGTTACCTGGAAAAACCGTTTACCATCAGCGCCATCAAAGCGATCGTGGACCGGCATGCCGTTTCCTTTCCCCGCTGATCGCGGGACGCCGCCATTACCGCAGCGAACAGATGCGATAGCGGCCTGGTTTACCGGGCTTTGTTTTGTTCATTTAAATACGTATCCTTGGTCATACAAATCGTTCCGATCATGAAAAAAGTAACCGGCATAGGAGGCATCTTTTTCAAATGCGAAGACACGCAAAAAATGAAAGACTGGTATGCAAAGAACCTCGGCATCGAGTCGGGAGAATATGGCGGCGGTTTTGAATGGCGGGAAAAAGACAATGCAGAGCAGCTGGGTTATACTGCCTGGAATACTTTTCCGGCAAATACAAAGTACTTTGATCCCTCCAAAAAAGAATTCATGATCAATTACCGGGTTGCCAACCTGGAAGCACTGGTAGAGACATTGAAGAAAGAGGGCGTAACCATTATCGACGAGATCAGTTCTTACGACTACGGCAAATTCGTGCATATCCTGGATCCCGAGGGCAATGCAATTGAACTCTGGGAACCTGCGTAAAAGACACCAGGTCTATTATAAAAGAAAGCGTTTTGTTGAGGCAAAGCGCTTTTCTTTTATCGGTGCCCCCATGCCCGGGCGCTAAAAAGGGACCCGCCATAAACACAGGGGTCCGTTTCGTAACTGTTCTCCTATTGTTGTGTTGCTTTTATTTTTTCGCTGCCGGTTGCCGGCTGTGCATCGCAGCAACGACAGCGCTTACCGGGAAGTCCATAAATTATGCCCGCAGAATGCCGGTTTCAGGGTGGAATAAAATCCGCGATGCAGCAAAATGCCGGGCTGCTGCTCCGCCATGGGGGAAGTTTACGAAAAAAATATCGGGTGGGGAACAGGATCAGCCGATCAGTTTAGCGATGGTATCGCGTAGCACCGAAAGGGAAAAAGGTTTGGTGATCACCGCATCGGCGCCGATCTCGGCGGCCAGCAGCACGATGGAAGGGCTTGCAGAAAACATCACCACCGGAACATGGCGGTAGGCGCTGCTTTGTTTGATGAACAGCCAGATATCGGTGCCGCTTACACCCGGCAGGTTTTTATCGATCAGGAACACATCGGGCGCCATCACCTGTTCAGAGAGTATCTGCGAGCCTTCTTCGTGGAGGGATAATGCTATATCGCCGTTTGTAAACACCAGGGATAAGGCATCCCTGATCGCTTCATCGTCTTCCACAACCAGAAGTTTCTTCATGATCGGTTCCTGTTTTCAGGACAAATACCAAGTATGGGCCGGTGAAGTTATCTTTTTTCTGCCCAAAAAAAACGCCATCTTTGCTGCGGTCTTGCAAGACCGCATGTCAAAACGATCGTTATGGATCATTTACATCGCTAAGCGAACATCCAATATGCCAGAGGAAACCCAACGTTTCACCAATGATTTTACGGCATACCTGATCGATG
Source organism: Sediminibacterium soli (assembly GCF_009939225.1). GTDB lineage: Bacteria > Bacteroidota > Bacteroidia > Chitinophagales > Chitinophagaceae > Sediminibacterium > Sediminibacterium soli. The sequence goes on from NZ_JAACJR010000008.1 coordinate 366,320, forward strand.
CCACTATCGACGGTACCATCGTACTCGATCCCGATTACCGCGTGCAATTATGGAACAGGCAGTGCAGCCTGTTTACCGGTATCAGCGAAGCGGATGCGGTCGGCAGGCATTTTTTTTCCGTTCTTCCCGGCATCGGCACTCACCAGCCCTCGCTTGATGCGCTGCAGCAGGCAAAAAACGGATACCATTCTTTTATTGCAGCTGAACATTCGGCGTACCCGGAAGGAAAATATGAGAGCCACTGTATTCCCATCAGAACGGGCACTGCAACGGTTACCGCCATCATGCTGGTGCTTCACGATGTATCGCACCGCATAAAAACCGAAACCTCGCTCAAAGAACTGAACCGTTCCTTAGCCGGCAAGAACAGGGAGTTAAAACGGCAGAACGCCGAGTTACAGGCCTATTCCCATCTCACAAGCCACGAGTTCAAGGAACCGATGCAGCATATCTACACCAGCGTAGAGCATTTACTGACGGAAGAATCGGGGAAGTTATCCGCAAGCGGAAAAATATCCTTCCGGCACATACAGGGGGCATTGCAGCGCATGCGGTTACTGGCCGACGACCTGCTGAACCTGTCCGGCCGTTCCCGCCAGTCTTCCGGCTTCGCCGATGTTGATCTGCAGACCGTGCTGTCTATTACCGTAAGCAGGCTGCAGGAACCCATTGCCGCAAGCGGCGCCATCGTACACGCCGCTAACCTGCCGGTGTACAGGGGTAACCAGGTAATGCTGGCGCAGCTGTTCCAGCACATCATCGGCAATGCGCTGAAATTTCAGGTACCGGGTAACCGGCCCGTAATCGGTATCAGCACAGAAAGCGTAAGCGGCACCGGTTTGTCCTTTAAAGAGGCAGATCCATCCGCCACCTACCTGGTCATCCGGTTTACCGATAACGGCATCGGTTTCGACCCGCAGTATGCAAAAGATATTTTCCGCGTGTTTATGCGTATCGATAAGAAAAGGTTCGGAGGATCGGGCGTGGGGCTTGCGCTCTGCAAAAAGATCACCGAACTGCACGGCGGCTTTATTGAAGCGGAAAGTGCGCCGGGGAAAGGCAGTGTGTTTCATTGCTACCTTGAAGAGAATCTTGCCTGACCGTGCGGACTTTTAAAACCGCAAACCCTATGCCGGTTTTTTTTGCGGAAAATAAGGGTCACCCCGGGGCAGCCAACCGGCGGTTTCCGGCCTGTTTTGTGGAAGAAACGGGCGGCATATTTATTTGGCATATTAAACAAACGGCCAACCGGCCGTTCCCGGCCGCTGTCAGCGCCCGGTAGCTACATATCCTCAGGCCCCTGCAATCAGCAGGCGGCAACTGCTGGCAGTTTCACTATTGTTATCACTTAAATCAATCTTATGGCAACCAGGCAAAGAGGTAGTCAAAAACGCGATGCAATTTATGCAGGACTGGAAAGCTTTTTCCAGGAAATAGAGCAAAAATACAGCGTCACCCGCGAGGAGGTACTCCGCGTGGCGGGGGAGTTGGGTGCGATCAAGGGAAGGATCAATACATACTTCCTCGTAAATACCTATATCAAAAAGAAGCGAAGCCTATAGCATCTGTTTACGCAACCCGTTTATTTAACAAAGGAATTTTCCGTTTGGACCCGGTTCGCGGATCCAAACGTTACGGCTTTTGCCGTATCTTTTCATTATGGAAATCAATGAAGCGGTTGTACTGCAGAAGCTCGGCAACAACCTCCGGCGACTGCGTGAAAAAAAAGGATGGAGTCTGCGCGATCTTTCGGACAGATGCGGAATCGACAACAGCAAGATATCCAAAATTGAAAAAGGAACGATCAATATCACCATATTAACCCTGATGCAATTGTCTATTGCACTGGATACGACCGCCACCGAATTACTTGGTAAACCCAGGAGAAAGTAATTATCTGTTCATTCGTTCCCGTTTTTTTGTTCTCCGTTCATACCCGGAACGATAATCGCGCTGTTTTTTACAAATTGCTGCAGTTCTTCCAGCATGGGCATGGTAAGCCAGGTATCCTGTATCACCTGTTCAATGGGCAACGACAGCAGCTGGCGCAGGGTAAGAACATGGTTTTGCAGACAGGCCGTTTTCATCTCTTCGCTGAAAGGCAGGTCGGCAATAGCGTTATCAAGGTAATTCATACAATCGTTTTACAGAATGATCAACATGTTCAAAAAGTTCCCGCACCACCACAGACAACCCTTCGAGCGAGGACGGCTTCTGTATGCAGAAATCCGCGCCCGCTTCAATGGCCATTCCCGCAGCATACTCTATATGGTTGGAATACAGAACAACCGGAACGGCTTTCAACCCGTGAACAGCGCGTATCCGGGCAATGCCTTCAATACCGTCTTTTACCGGCATGTTCATATCAATGAATATCATATCGGGTTTCAGGTAGTTCAGCATTTTCAGTGCATGATCCACACCCTGGGCCCAGGTACATTTGTGACCTGAACCGGCATATTTCAGCGCTTCCGAGAGAATGATCATCTCGTCTTTATCATCGTCGATAAGTAATATGTGTCTTTTCATACATTTTGGATTTATGCAACAAATAATGAACGTGCACAGACCGGGTCGTGGTCTGTGGTAAATAGCAAGCCATACGGCCCGGGAATAAGTTATGTAGCTGACGCGCTATCTGAAGCGATAGGGCGATATAAAGGTATCTGATTTCCGCGGGCTGGAAAATTTATTATTCGATGTCCGCACATTGTATTTATTGGTGTAGACATTACGCTACAGCAAGCCGCAATCGGGCGCGCTACCAGTGCCACCGGCAGAATAAACGGCAGCAACGTTATTGCGGGAAATTTGCGGAAATCTCCTTCAACTCCTTCTGCACCAGCAGGCTGGCTTCAAATATTTTTCTGTCTGTATCAGACAGGGCATTTGCAGCGTTTGCAGTTGTTTTGTCCGCAACTTTCTTTTGTGTCTTTTTTTGCCATGCGGTGCCCCGCGGCTTTTTTCTTTTCTTCATATCCTTTGTGCTACCCGCTGTAAAAACGGCATACCCGTTCATTGATGACCGCCCCTGTTGGGGTTTCCACAGAATAGGCTGTTCAGCTGTGGTATAAAAAGACCGCAGCGTGTAAAATACGCTACAAATCCCGGCAAACTGCACCAGCTGACCAATGGCACAATATTGTGAGCGCATTCCTTATATCATTACACTTCACACAAAAAAAACAATCATGGTAAACACCACTGCACGCAGAAAGACAGCAAGAAAATCTACTGCAAAGAAACAGACGCCGGCAAGAACCAGAACGGCAACACAAAAGAACAGGCAGACCGAAAACACCGAGCCACTGCTGAGAGAGTATTTCATAGACGAGCTGAAAGACATCTACTGGGCGGAAAAGAAACTGGTTACCTCCCTCCCCAGGCTGCAGAAAGCCGCCGGTTCGGAAGAACTGAAGGATGCACTTGGCGAACACCTGGACGTAACCAGGGAACATGTTGCCCGCCTCGAAGATATTTTCGGCCAGCTGGGAGAAAAAGCGCAGGCCAAAAAATGCGAGGCGATGGAAGGCATTATCGCCGAAACCGAATCGGTGATCGAAGACACCGAACAGGGCACGGCCACCCGCGATGTGGCGGTGATTATGGCGGCACAGAAAGCGGAGCACTACGAGATCGCCACCTACGGTGGTCTGCGCCAGCTGGCAGCAACCATGGGACTCCAGACCATTGCCGATCTGCTGAACACCACCCTCGAAGAAGAAAAAGAGGCGGATGAAACACTTACCGGTATTGCAGAGAACGATATCAACTACCAGGCTGCGGAAGAAAACAAAGAAGACGGGGAAGAAGACACAGACGAAGAAGAACAGGAGGAAGAGCCGGAGGAGGATACGGATGAAGACGAGGAAGAAGAAGACGCAAAAAAATAGTCGTTTCGGATTCGGCTCATCTGCCCCGAATGGCGGCTGCTGCGTTTTGTCCGGCATTTGAATCCGCAGCAGACGACTTAATGCTTCAGGAACAGCGGCAATATATGGGTCGCTGTTCCTTATTAGTGTGGAAAATTATCGGCGGGCAATCCTGCTCCCTTGTTTCTGTCATCGGTACGGCGGGGCATGGGATTTTCTATATGCACTTTATGACAGTGATACCCATTTCCCATTCCATCACCGATAATACCGGTATCGCCGGTGTCAGGTATCTGGCCGATAAATTCCATTGCACGGAAGAACTGGCCATGTATTTCTTTATCGAATGCGATTATTCCTTCTGCCTTGCAAGCGAATTGCTGCAGCGTTACCAGGCAGAGATGCGCAACCCTGCCCACCGTAAACGGCAAACACCTTTTTCTTTTATCAAAAGCAGGCCGTTGCGCAGGCTGTAGCCATGTTTACGGACATTATATGCTGCAGCCGGGTCCGGCGCGAAAACATACCGCCACCGACCGCTAACAACATGCGCAGACATGATATGCATCAGCTTTACCCGCAGCCGGGTGCGGTAACTTTACCAAAGAACCTACGCCCGTGAAACAGCTTCTTACCTACCTGCATACACAAATGGCCGCGATAACCGGTTTATCGGAGAAGCGGATGGCGCATTATACGCCGGATACGTTTCACGACCTGCGCGTAAGTATCAAAAAGATCCGGGCGGTGGTGAGACTTTCCGGTACGGACCGCAGGCAGGGCGCTACCGGCTCTTACCTCACCGCTTTGCGGAAACTGTTTAAACAGGCGGGATGCATCCGCGAACTGCAGCTGGAGATCGGCTATATCGGCGGGTTACCCCCCTCTATGGATGCCAGCAGTTTTTCACAATACCTGGAAGCGCAGCTGGCAAAAGAAAAAAGCCGTTTCCTGCTGCTGAAAAAAAACATCGAAAAAGCGTTGCGGCAGGCACCGCGGGAACTGGAACTGGCGCTGACAAAAATGAACCGCGAAGAAACGAAAACCTGGCTGGACAAAAAAATACGCCGGCTCGCCAAAAAAGCGGACAGCGGCTATTTCAACAAAGCGAATTTTCACTTACTGCGAAAAAGGATCAAGGCCCTGCACTATGCCGAAAAAGCGGCAGGCCTGAAAAACAAAAAGATTTCGCTGCCCTCGGCAGAGCGTATCTCCGATGAGCTGGGCAAATGGCACGATGCATGCGTAGTGTCTGACCACCTGATACGGGCGAAACAACGGCTGGCGTTAAATACAGACGAGCAGCATTGTCTCGACTACCTGCACCGGCACTGGCAGAAAAAAGCAAAAAAACACCTGCAGACATCCGGCAAATTGTTGCCCTCAGTATTCCGGTAAAAATAACCCGGAGCGGTGCCGCAGGTTATTGCAGCACCGGGATATAGGTGGAATCTTTTAACGGAGGGAACTGTTTTCGCAGGCTGCCCAGTGAATCCAGGTGCGAGTACAGGCCGGGCAAGGCACCTGCGGCAAATGTTTTGATAACCGCATCACCGGCATTCTTTGCCTGGTTTTCAAAATCCCTGATCATCCGGCGGTGCACATCGTACAGCACATCCACACAGGAGCGATTGAAAGCATCGCCCGCGGTACGCTGCAAACGGTCTATCTCGCGTTGCTGCCGGTTGGATATATCGGCGGGCAGGGTTACCTGCTTGGCCGCGGCAAGACCGGTGACCTGCTTATCCAGCGCCTGGTGGTCTTTGGTGAGCATCGAAGCAAACCGTTGCAGTCTTATATGCCCCTTCTTCTCGGCTACCATACGCGACAGCCGCTGGTCAAACAGGCTCATACTGTATACATTCACCAGGAAGTTCATATCGCCTTTTTCGGGAATCGGGTTAACACCGTTGCCATCGGTTCTCTGCTGGCTGTCGAGTTTGCGGGCATTATCCTGCTTGGCTTCCTTTACTTCGTCAGAAGACGTGCTGTTGCAGGCCAGGCCCAGCAGCAGCACCAGGCTACAGCCAAGCATCTGTACTCTTTTCATAACAATGTTTTGAGGTATCATCCAAACGATATGCCATGATGCGCTTCCTTGTACGCAGCGGCAGCAATGGGCTTTTACCGCCCTGCCGCTGTTCATTGATGAATAATTTCCCCCATATGAGGGCGGTTTACCCGTTCGTCCCAGGTAATCCGCTTATTTATCCGGTCATCACAGGTAACAATTTGGTAACCTCAGGGAAACAAATTGTTAACGCATAACGGGTGATGCTGCCGGTAAACGCCGGTAGCTTTGCGGCTGATTTTGATCAACAGGATACGATATGGTTTGGCAAAACTGATGGTGCTGCTGTTAGCGGTGTATATTCTCGACGTCAGTGTTGATGTGGATTATACCTGCAACGGTTTTGCCTGTGTATTCCTGGAGCGGTTCGACGATACCGATTCCTTTTCGGAATACCTGATCGAATCCGTTTTGGGCAATAACAACGCAATAGCCGAGCGACCCAACGAGGACAGGCATCCGCTGCAGAAGCTTGCCCATAAATACGCACCTTTTATCGCCTTCAGCAGCACGGCTCCGCAACAGGAGATCACCGGATGGCAGCAGCCCGCCCGCCGCCAGTTGCAGCTGCCCCGCAATACCCACCTGCAACAGGAAGACCATTCCACGGTATTTTCTCCCCCTCCCGAACAGTCCCTTATCTAACCCGATCACCGTTCTGTAGCAACGGCGGCACCATTGTGTGCGCTGTTGGATTTTTTATTCCTAAACACAGGTATATGGGACTCATCACCGCGTACCGGCACGGCAGTTTCGTGCGGTGCGCAGATGCTTCCATCAGACAGCTGGAAGCACTGCCACCGGCGCAAACCGCGCCCGATCGTTTTCTGACTGAATTAAAGAACGATATCGCCCTGCTCGAGTATTTCTATTCGCAGTTCGATCTCATCAACAACCAATTGAGACAACTGGTTGACCAATACCAGCACCTTCAAAAAAACACAAGGATCAAGTTGCGTGAGGGACAAATAAAATACCTCCGCAAATAAACCACAGCAATTCTGCAAAACACCATTTAACACTGATTTATGTACCCAAAACATGTATTCCGAACACTGCTGCTGATCATCACCGCGTTTTTCGGTCTGGGGCGTGTATCTGCCCAGGAAACGACGGCATCGCTGGGCGGCACCGTTAAAACCGCCAAAGGCAGCATCATCGATGGCGCCACCATCTCGCTGAGACATGAGCCCACGGGTTTTGTGAGCCGCGCCATCAGCAATAACAAAGGCTATTATTTTATCGGCAACCTGCAACCCGGCGGCCCATACACCATCAGCATCAGCTATGTGGGATTTGGCACCGAAGAAAAAAACAATTATTACCTCAGCCTGGGTTCCAATACGCTTGACCAGCAACTGAAGGAACTGAACAATACGCTTACCGAGGTAACGGTTGCCGCAAGAAGCGGCGGACTCAAATCGGGCGCAAACGTACAGGTGGGTCAGAACCAGATCAGAACCATCCCCTCGCTGAACCGCAGCCTGCAGGATGTGACCAAGCTGACACCCCAAAGCAATAACAACTCTTTTGCAGGCACCAATTTCCGTTACAACAACGTAACGATTGACGGCGCGATCAATAACGATGCGATAGGCTTCAGTCCTTCGCTGGGCGGACAAACCAATGCATCCGGACAGCCCGGCAGCAGTACGCGTACCAATCCTGTTTCGCTGGATGCGATACAGGATGTGCAGGTATACCTGACACCTTACGATATTAAAATCGGCAATTTCCTCGGCGGAAGCATCAACGCGGTAACACGCAGCGGAAGCAACGAACTGCATGGCTCGGTGTATGGTTACGGAAGATCCGCCTTCCTGATCGGGCCGAATAATGCAGGCGACAAAAGCAAGATACCCACCGATTTTCACGATTACCAGACAGGGGTGCGTCTTGGTTTCCCGATCATCAAAAACAAACTGTTCTTCTTCACCAATGAAGAGATCACCCGCCGCGTAGATCCCGTGATCCTGGCGGCCGGCTCGTCCGACAATACCGTGATCAGCCTGGCACAGGCACAGTCGATCGATTCGGTGATGCGGAACAAATACGGTCTTGCCAACGGCGCAGGTGCTTATGGCAACACTTCCATCTATTCCAATTCCAACAAGTTCTTTAACCGCATCGACTGGGTGATCGACAGCAGGAACCGTTTGTCGATCCGCAACAATACGATCAGGTCGCAGGCCACCAACCTGGAACGCGACCAGCAGAACTTCCGTTTTGGCAGCATCGATTTCAAACAGGTGAACAACCAGACATCGACCGTTGCGGAGCTGAAAACGAATTTCCACAGCGGTTTGTCGAACAGCCTGGTGCTCGGTTATTCCAATATCCACGATTACAGGGAGCCGGCCTCCAACCCCGCCCTGCCGCAGATCGAGATCGCGTCCAGTGGCGGCAGCACCATCTTTCTGGGCACCGACAGGGAAGGCGCGGTATTCAATATGAAACAGAAGACCTATGAGTTTACCGATAACCTGACCATGGTAAAGGGAAACCATACGTTTACGTTCGGCACGCACAACGAGTTTTACGATATCACGTACGGTTTTGTGAACTCATGGAACGGGCGTGCTTCGTACAGCAGTGTCAGCGATTTCCTGAACAACAAACCGAACAGGGTGCGCACCAATTACAACTATGCCGACAATACCCGCGACTACATCATGAGCAACCCGCCGGCGGCTTTTCATATCAACCTGTACAGCGTGTATGCGCAGGATGAGATACGCATCGGCCGGCTGAAACTGATGCCGGGACTGCGTGCCGATCTGGCTGTTATGCCCAACAAACAGCTGCTGAGCAGCAAGACCACCAATGCACCGGTAGACCCGAATTTCGGCACTACCTATGCCTATACATTGCCAAAAGATATCAGGAACGATTTTCTCGGACAGGTACAGGTATCGCCCCGGCTCGGGTTTAACTGGGATATCAAGGGCAACCAGCAGTGGGTGCTTCGCGGCGGAACCGGTGTGTTTACCGGCCGTATACCGTTTGCCTGGCTGGGCTATGCCTATTACAACAACGGTGTAACCTACGGTGCATTTGACCAGCGTGCCTCCACGCCATATGCTGCGGGATCAGATCCTGTAAAAGATGCGATCAGCGGAAATATCGGCGAGGCCAATTTTGTGAAGAACCAGGGCAGGAACATCAACGACCCCAGCGGGGCAACACAGGTTGACCTGATCGACAACCATTTCAAAATGCCGCAGGTATGGCGCAGCAGCCTGGCGCTCGACTATACCACAGCCGATCGCTGGAAGTTTACACTGGAAGGCATCTATACCAAAGTGATCTACGACCTGAAATTCCAGCAGGTGAACTATGTGGACAATCCGACCTACTGGGTGTATGATACCAAACGCCAGCAGCCGATTTATTCCGGCGCCAAGATCAACCCGCTGTACACCAATGCATACCTGCTGAGCAACACAAAAGACGGTTACCGCTACAGTCTGACGGCGCAGGTGAACAAGAGTTTCCATTTCGGACTCGGCTTTACCGTTGCCTATACCTATGGTTATTCAAAAGATATCACCAACGGCATACGAAATTCCATGGAATCCAACTGGCAGCTGAACCAATCGCTCAGCCCCAACAGTCCCGCGCTTGCGTACTCCAATTTCGATATCCGTCACAGGATCGTATCTACGGCCAATTACCGGATCGACTGGAACAAACAGGGAAAATCGATCTCAGGTTTCTCGCTGTTCTTCAACACGGCATCGGGACTTCCCTTCTCTTACGGTCTGATCAATACCACTTATAACGGAACCGGGCAGGCGCAGAGCCTGGTGTATATACCGGCCAAGGCGGATCTTTCCAAATTCTTCGCTGACCCCGTACAGGCTGCCAACTTCGATGCGTATGTGGATGCAGACAAATACCTGCGTACACGCCGCGGAGATTTTACGGAGCGCAACGGCGGGCGCACTCCCTGGAATACACAGCTCGACTTCAGGTTTACACAGGACATCAACCTGCGTGCAGGCAAGAAAACACATACGCTTACTTTTACGTATGATATCATCAACCTGACCAACCTGCTCAGCAGCAGCTGGGGCAAGCAGTATTTCTCGCCCAATACCTTTAACTCTATGGCTTCAACAGGTTTGAAAGTAACGGCACCGGCCACCGCGGGCGCTTATCCGACCTATACCTGGAGTAACCCGAGTGCTCCTTATTCTATCGACCTGTTTGGATCCAGATACCAGATGCAGGCGGGTTTGCGGTATACGTTTTAACCGGCATTCCTGAAACAAGGGCGCCATCGCATTGCGTGATGGCGCTTTTTTTACCCCCGACCGAAACATTGGCATGTTTTTTACTGCCATCCTGTTATGTTTGATAAAGCAAGACTCGAGCGTATCAGGGAACGATTGATTGATAACAACGAAACCATTACCGTGGCCGAAAGTGTTACATCAGGTCTGATGCAATGCGCTTTTTCACAGGCGAAGGATGCCAGCTGTTTTTTTGAGGGCGGCATCACCGTTTACCAGCTTGGCCAGAAAACCAAACACCTGGATGTGGAACCCGTTCATGCGGAAGCCGTACACATGGTTTCGACGAAAGTATCGGAGCAGATGGCATTGGGCGCGCTGCAGATGTTCTGTACAGACTGGGCGATCGCGATCACGGGTTTTGCCGCCCGGACAGACTCGAACAGCATACTGTACGCCTATGCCAGCATTGCTTTCCGCAACAAGATTGTGCGAACCGACCGCATCGTATCCGACAAGGAAGATGGCTGGGAAACGCAGGTATACTTTACCACCGAAACCCTGCGGCTGCTGGACGATTGCCTGACAGAAAAATACGCCGCCGTTCCAAAATAGCGCGTCCGAAAAACAACTTTTAACGTGCTGTCTATACCCCGAATGGATAGGTTTCCGGCATTTCGTGTCTGTCAACCGCGTCTGCCGGCATGGCATGCAGCGCCCTGGTTTCGCTGATAAACAGAAAGGCATCATACCGTTTCGTGATCAGCGAAGACACATAATTACCCGGTCTTTCAACAGCCGGCTGGTACACTACGCCTACGGCGCGCTGGGGTATCGGTTTTTTACCGAAAGGTGTATCCGCGATGTCTTTCATCAGCAGTAAAGCATCCTCACCGGCTGACTGGTAAAGCAGGTCTTCCCAGCTGCCGGGCATGGCAGGCGGCATGTCCATTGCCTGCATCGGCGCGCCCCATTTCTTTCCTGCCGTTACTGTACCAGAATAGCTTCCGAAACCTACCAGCACAACCTGCTCCTCCCCGATTTTTTCTCTCGATAACTGCCCGATAGTATACATACCATCGTTGCGCATATCGGTGTAGGCCGCATCGCCGATATGGGTATTGTGTGCCCAAACAACCGCTTTGCCCTCCGCACCATAAAAACCGAGTAACCGCTCCAGCGTATCCTGCATATGCCTGTCGCGCGCGTTCCAGGAAGCTGCGCCGCCGTTCAGCATGGCCCGGTAATAGGCTTCGGCGTTCACCGCCACATGCGCATTCTGTTCCGTACTGAATGCTGTTTCCATATCGTGATCGTACTGCGGTCTGCGTGTCTGTATCTCCTGCAAAAGCTGCGCTACTTCCTGCTCGCATAACCGGGGCACAAAACGCAGTGCAGAGGCATAGTTGTATCCATCCTCCCCGCCATAGGGTTCAAAACAGCGGAAGGCCTGTTCCGCGAGCCCGAGCGTATCGGGATCTGTTTTCCTGAGATAGTCCATGATCGCTTCCATCGATTCCCATAAACTGTACACATCAAGCCCGTAAAACCCCGCCCTGCGGTTGGCAGGGAGCGACTGGTTATGGCTTTTCAGCCATTCGGCAAAAGCGGCCACTTCCCAGTTACGCCACATCCAGGTGGGCCAGCGGCGAAAATGAGCCAGCACCGCCGCCACGGATGTTTCGTTCGAATATCCTTTGACAAAACGGTTCAGCCGGTAGCAGTCCGGCCAGTCGCCTTCCACCGCCACAAACCCAAAGCCTTTTTCTTCGATCAGTCTTTTGCTGATATGGCTGCGCCAGGTATAGTATTCATGTGTGCCATGCGATGCCTCGCCCAGCATCACAATGCGCGCATCGCCGATCTGCTCCAGCAAAGGCGTAAGATCTGCATCGCTCTTCAACGGCAAACAGCGATCCTTTGGTAGTAATGCCATACCCTGTTCGCAAAAAAGACATTCCAGCCGGATGGGCATTATTTTACACAGCAACCGTTCGCAAGGGCCATGCAACGCGGCCGCACTGTAGTCCGTTTTCCCCGAAGCGGTCTCAAAAGACCGCATCCGTTCCGGCACCGCATTTGTGCTTCGATTACATGTCTTTGCATTCAAATTTCCCAATTGCTGAAATTCATTCTTAATGATTGCCTATGTCAACCATCAAACACCTTCAAACCCTTTTGCGGTTTACCTACGGATTGCTGGCGATCGCGGCAGGACTTGATAAGTTCACGAACCTGCTTACGAACTGGGCCGATTACCTGGGCAACAACAGGCACCTGCTACCGCTGGAACCCCTTGTTTTCATGCGGATCGTGGGTGTAATAGAGATCATCGCAGGTCTTATTGTGTTTGTTTATCCCAGGTTAGGAGGTTTTATTGTTATGGCCTGGCTTATCTGTATTGCGCTGCAGCTGATCGCGGGCGGCGGGTATTACGATGTGGCCGTGCGTGATCTTGTTCTGGCCGTGGGCGCCTATACGCTGGCGCAGCTGCATACAAGAAATCTAAGGGGCGAGCCATCGAAACAGTGACAGCTGTTTATTGCGTTCCGGGGAGCATGGGTACAAAATAAAAAAGATCGAACAGCTCTTCCTGGATGCTGCCATCAGGACTTTTGTGCATACGCACCATCTGCTGTCCTTCGGTTCCGCCAACCGGCGCCACCAGCAGACCCATCGGCGCCAGTTGTTCGAGAAGATTACCCGGTATGATACGTGCGGCGGCAGTAAGCAGTATCCTGTCGAACGGCGCTTCTTCTGCCAGTCCGTGATGACCATCGGCATAATAAAAATGAACATCGGGCAGTGATTGCAGGTAGGCAAACGATTCGTTTTTTTCAAACAGTTTCCGCTGCCGCTCCAGTGAGTACAGGTGCACACCCAGACTGGCGAGTATGGCTGACTGGTAACCGCTGCCCGTGCCTATCTCCAGTACTTTCTGACCCGGCTGCACCTGCAGCAGTTCCGTCTGGTATGCCACGGTATAGGGCTGCGATATGGTTTGGCCTTCGCCTATCGGCAGGGGCTTGTCTTCGTAAGCATATGGCTGCTGTTCCTCTCCTACAAAAAAATGTCGCGGCACTTTGGCTATTGCATTCAGCACCTGTGTGTCCTGTATGCCTTTACTTCTGAGTGTATCCATCAGCCTTGTCCGCAGCCGCTGCTGTTTCTCCGTATCAATATCCGCTTTTACCATACCCGCTGTCGCACAAAAAATATTCCAGTTTACCAACGTATTGCGGGTAAAAAGATACACAAACACCGTTGCGCATGGGGATGAGCCGCTAATACAGGCCAGGGGCGTTACCCCGTCTTTTGCTTATATTGTATTCCAATCCAATAACTCAAAACCTTTTTATGCGAACCCACCGTTATTCCACACTGCTGGTATGCCTTGTTGCGGCATTTACCGTTACCGGAGAGCTCTGTGCACAGGATACGCAGATCTATATCGCGAATTGTATGCGTCAGAAAAAATTTGCCTTCCAGGCGCAGCTGGCACGGCCGGCCGATGGCTCCAATAGGGTGCTGAGTACAGAATACCGGATGGATGTCAGTCCGGACAGTATTTCGGTGGTACTGCCCTACTTTGGTCAGTCGTACAAACCCAGCACCGGACTTACCGACGGAAGTATCCGTTTTGTTTCCCGGAAATTCGACTACACAGCCGAGCAGGGTAAGAGAGGTAAATGGGTGATCTCCATCAAACCCAAAGATGCAACCGATGTACAGCAGATGGTGCTGACGCTGTTCGACGACGGAACGGGGTTACTGCAGGTAACAAGCACCACCCGGCAGCCGATCTCGTATGCCGGAAGACTGACGGACTAAACCGATGAACCGTCAATAGGTAATGGTAAGACCACCGCCCCATCCCATATCGCTGTCGTAATGGGTAGACAGTGCTACATATTTGGTGAGTATGTAACGGAACCCTGCCATATATTCTTTATCGGTGTTACCCATGAAATTGAAACGCAGTCTTTTTGTCAAAGCCATGTCTTCCCTGCCGATCTGCACGCGCAAACCGCCGTCGCCGGTGATCCTTGCATCGGCCCTGAGCAGCATGGGCAGTGTATACTGAACACCCAGGCAGATCACCGCGCGCTGGTCTTTGGTGTTTGTCTGGCCAAACAGGTTCTTTTCGGCTTCGTGTCCGCGCCGGTAACGCCAGTCGAATCCAAGATAGGGCATCAGCCACTGGTTTCTGCCGATGTACCGGCCGATATGCGTTTCGCTCTCGTATCCTTTTTCAGTACTCATGCCCAGCCGCCATTCGGTCTGCAGTAACCAGCGTGTATTACCCATCCGGAACTCGCCGTCGCTGCCATTGCTTTCGAGCCCGATCTGCGCGTAGGGGAAAAACCGTTTATCGTCGCTGTACACTTTGCGGATATCCTGCCTGTAAACGGGCGGTGCATCGGCCGCCGTTGTTTCGTAGCTGAATATCCTTCCCATACCCGCCATCATGTGGTAAAGGATATGACAGTGAAAATACCAGTCGCCCCGCTGCTCCGATGCATGAAACTCGATGGTGTCCGTTTCCATCGGCATAATATCCAGTACGGTTTTCAGCGGGGAATAATCGCCCTGTCCGTTCAGTACACGGAAGAAATGACCATGCAGGTGCATGGGATGGCGCATCATGGAATTGTTGCGGATAACGATGCGTATGTTTTCGCCTTTACGGATCAGTATCTTATCCGTTTCCGAAACGGTTTTGTTGTTAATGGTCCATACATACCGGTTCATATTACCTGTAAGCTCAAAGAACAGCTCCCTGACCGGTCCTTCAGGAAGCCTGGTGGAGCGCGGTGAGCGCAGCATGGCATAGTTCAGCGTACTGATGGTTTGGTTGCTGTCTGTTATTTCCGGGTACATCACCGTGTTCATATCCATCTGCTGCAGACCCATCTTCATACCCATATCGTTCATGGTGCCGTCCATGTTCATCATATCGTTCATCATCTTCATCCCCTCAAAATATTTCAGCCGGGGAAGCGGGGGAGCGGCCTGCCTGGTTCCGTTGCCGATCCATAGCAGGGTTTGGTTGGTTCTGTCTTCCGAGCCGGCCATAAACGCATAACTGCCACCGTCCGGAACGGTGAGTTCCACATCGTAGGTTTCCGATACACCTACAATCAGCCTGTCTGCCGCAACCGGTTCCACCTCTTTTCCGTCAGTAGCCACCACGGTGATCTTTCCTCCTGCAAAGCGCAGCCAGAAATAGGTAGACGAACTGCCATTGATGATACGCAAACGCAATTTGTCGCCGGGCCGCAGATCCGCCACGCTGTCCGAAGCTTTGCCATTGATGGTAAACAGGTCGTAGTACACATCGCTTACATCCATGGCCAGCATGCGTTTCCATTCGTTGGTGATCTTCACACCCAGTTTCTTTTCCCTGATGGCCTGCCAGTAATCCTGCGCCGCATTCTTTTTAATGGCATACCAGTCGGTTGCATTGTGCAGCGATCGTTCCACCTGCTCCGGCTTTTCATTGGTCCAGTCACTCAGCAATACCGTATGCTCCTTTACTTCGTTTGCCTCCCTGTTTTTTTTATCGATGATAAACGCTCCGTACATACCCGACTGTTCCTGCAGCATCGAATGCGAATGATACCAGTAGGTGCCGTTCTGAACGATCGGGAAGCGGTACACAAAATCGCTTTGCGCCGCTATCGGCTGCGTGGTGAGGTAAGGAACGCCATCCTGTTCGTTGGGAAGGATCAGTCCATGCCAGTGAACGGATGTTTCCATATGCATCAGGTTGTGTATATGGATCTCTGCGCTGTCGCCCTCCGTGAAGCGCAGTTCCGGCGCAGGGATATGCCCGTTGATCGCAACCGCTTTGGCCTGGCGGCTCGTATAGCTGACAAGGGTGTCTGTTACATACAGGTGATAGACAACCTTATTTCCCGATCTGGTATAAAAAGGCAGTCGCCGCTGCGGAGCCTGGTGCTGCATGCCGTACGGCTGCGCTTCTGTAAAAAGACCGGTCAAAAGAAAAACGAACAGGATGCGGAATCTCATGGTTTGGGTTTAGACGGAATGGTTTCGGTAACGGATCCGCAGCTAAGCATGGCTGATCCGTAATAAGGGTTTCTGACCGCGGTTTCTTCGCTTAGCCAGTAGGCTTTTTTCATCGGGCAATACTGAACATAAGCCGGCGATGCCTGCTGGTGGGATTTTGCCCAGCCGATCATGGCTGCTGACAGCAGCGCAAACGAAGCGCGTTGTTTGGCAATGTCCTTACCCGAAGCCAGCGCGTCTGCTTCTTTCGCTATCGCGGGCTCGTCGGACTGCAGCATTTTTGCCAGTTCAGCTGCCTGAACGGCGGCTGTTTTGGCATCGCCCTGCACCAGTGCGTTCTTGAGTGAATAATATACCGTCAGCGGATCCGCGGTGCGGTTCTGCGCCGATACGGCGGTTACAGTACAAAATAATTGCGCAACCAGTGCGGCGGATACCAGGTACTTCAGCATAAAAAAAGAGTTTGGTGAAAGAATGTTTTTTTCCTTGATGAAGAGATCACTCTTTTAAGTTACTGCCAAAATTCCGCTTTGAACCCTGCATCTTCCACCGCTTTGGCCAGTGCTGCCGGGCTGAGGGAACTGTTGGTTACCTTCAGCGTTTTTTCCGGAGCCTGTGTATCCACCTGCCAGTTGTTTTTACCGGCCAGTTCGTCCAGTACAGGTGTTACCTTGGCTACGCAGCCGCTGCATTTGATGTTTGTTTTAAATTGAAGTGTTTCCATGTCTGTTGTATTTTGACGATAAAATTAGTATGGTCCCGGGCCGCAGCCGTTATAGTTTAGCGGACCGATTGTATAGCTTTGTTAGTACTCATATCCTCGCCATCTTTAACCGCAGGCTGTTCATTACCACGCTGACAGAGCTGAGCGCCATGGCCGCGCCGGCGATCATCGGGTTCAATAAAAAACCGTTTACAGGATACAGCAGACCTGCCGCAACGGGTATACCCACCAGGTTATAGATGAACGCCCAGAAAAGATTCTGGCGTATGGCGGCAACGGTTTTCCGCGACAGTTTCAGCGCTTTGGGAATACTGCCGATATCGGACGTGATCAGCGTCATTTTCGCTACGTCCATGGCTATATCGGAACCTTTTCCCATGGCGATGCTCAGGTCTGCCTGCGCCAGCGCCTGTGAATCATTGATCCCGTCGCCCACCATGGCCACTATCCTGCCCTGCCGCTGCAGCATCTGTACAAAATCCGATTTACCTGCCGGCAATACTTCGGCTTTATAGTTAACGATGCCCGCTTCTTTTGCGATGGCCGCGGCGGTATGGCGGTTATCGCCGGTAAGCATATACACTTCGATAGACGCGCGCTGCAACGAGGCAACGGCTTCGTGCACACCCTGTTTTATTTTGTCTGCAATGGCGATGATACCAACCAGCGCAGTTTCCTCGGCAAACAGCACAACGGTCCGGGCGGCGGCCTGCCATTCATCCACCAGCGCATGCTGTTCCGCTGTCAGCACAACCGCATTTTCCTGCATGAGCGCAGGGTTGCCTAGCAGGTATTTTTTTTGATCCGCCACAGCGGTGATGCCCTTTCCGGTAATACTCTGCAGCGCTGTCACGGGCAGCAGGGGTGCCGTTCCAAGCGAGGCCACCACGGCTTCGGCCAGCGGGTGTTCAGAGCTGGCTTCGATACTTTTTAACACCGATTCCAGGTAAGCGGTTCTTGACCTGTCCCATATCTTCCTTGCCACCACTTCCGGTTTGCCGTAGGTGATCGTTCCGGTTTTGTCGAGCAGGATGGTATCCACTTTATGCGCGATCTCCAGGCTTTCGGCATCCCGGATCAGGATATGGTTTTCCGCACCTTTGCCGATGCCGACCATGATGGCAGTGGGTGTGGCAAGACCCAGTGCACAGGGACAGGCGATCACCAGCACGGTTACGGCATTCAGCAGGGCATAGGTAATGGCATTGTCGGCGCCGGAAAACATCCATACCACCCAGGTAAGCAGGGCTATGCCGATCACGATGGGTACGAATATGCCTGCGATCCTGTCGACCAGTTTTTGCACCGGCGCCTTGCTGCCCTGTGCCTGCTGTACCATGCGTATGATGCCCGCCAGCAGGGTATCGGCCCCTACTTTCTCGGCGCGGAATTCAAAACTTCCTTTCTGGTTGATGGTGCCTCCAAACACTTTTGTTCCGGGTGTTTTGAGCACGGCAACAGGTTCGCCGCTGATCATGCTTTCGTCCACATAGGATTCACCCGATACCACGGTGCCGTCAACAGCTATCCTGTTACCGGGTTTTACGAGTACACGGTCGTTTACCTGCAAAGCCGCTACGGGAATCTCCTGCCGGTGACCGTTTTCATGCACAACGGTGACTGTTTTGGGTTGTAAACCCATCAGGTTCTTTATTGCAGAAGACGTACTTGCTTTGGCACGTTCTTCCAGCAGTTTGCCGAGCGAGATAAAGGCGATGATCACAGACGCCGCTTCAAAATAAACATGGGCATGCAGTCCTCTGTTATGCCAGAATGCGGGATACAGCGTATTGAATGCACTGAACAGGTAAGCAATGCCCGTGCTCAGCGCTACCAGGATATCCATGTTGGCGGTGCCATGCCTGGCGCGTTTCCATGCATTGATAAAAAAATGTCTGCCCAGGTAAGCCACCACGGGTGTTGTCAGCAGCAGCATGATCCAGCTGGCATAGGGCATATCCATAAAAAACATGGCGATGACCACAACCGGCACCGAGAGTACGGAAGACCAGATGGTTTGCTTCACCAGCGCGCGGTATTTTTTCCGTGCGGCGGCTTCCACGATATCCTGGCTGTCGCCCTCGCTGATGACGATATCGTAACCGATGGCGCGAACCGCTTCCCGCAGTCTGGTTTCATCCGTTACCGCAGGGTCGTACAAAGTCCATGCATACTGGTTTGCGAAGTTTACGCCGGCCTCCTGTACGCCCGGCGCCGAAAGAAGCGTTGATTCAACACTTACCGCGCAGGCGGCGCAGGTCATGTCTAATACGGGGAATTCTTTCCTGACCAGGTTGGGAGCGTTGACTGTTGGTATTTTTGCGGGCATCTGTTTTTTTACAAAGCTCAGCCCGCATCGATGGCACCCGGTTACAACAGGGGAAGTTATCTGTACAAGATTTTTACAACAGGGAAGAGATTGGTGGATTGCCGAATGCGGATTGCCGATGTGGATTTATGGATTTTCTGGGGCGACGGTAATTTTTGGGGCGGCCTGTTCGCGGAAACGGGAGGTGGTCGTGCCGGTCAGCGCTTTGAACTGGCTGGCCAGGTGCGCTTTGCCGGTAAAGCCCAACCTGAACGCGATGGTTTCCAGGGTAAGATCCTCCTGCAACAACAGGTCCTTCACTTTTTCCATACGCCGGTTTAGTATATACGCTTCAATGGTTGTTTTCTCCGCTGCCACAAAGAGGGCACTCAACTGGTCATAGGGCATCCGCAGTTTACCGGCGGCATATAGGGAAAACCGGAAACCTGCGGGAAAATCAAAACCGCCGGAATACACTTCGGCCACCAGTTTTTTTACCGCCGCTGCAGCCAGGTAGGTTTTGTCTTCTGCAAGGGAAAAACCAAGAACATGCAGACGTTCCCGCAATTCCGCTATTTTTTCCTGCGGTACGGCGCCGAGTGCCACTTCTCCCAGGGTAATGCCGGTGGCATGCAGACCCAGTGTATCCAATGTGTTTTTTACGGCGGAGATACAACGTTCACATACCATACCTTTTATTCGCAGCGTTCCTGTTTGCATAGTCCTGTTTGATACACCCGGAGTGTACCGGGCAAGAAAGCAATAAAATACCCATGCAAATTAGCTATGCAGGCACGGTCCGTGCTCATGAAATTATTAGCTGCCTGTATAAAATTATCAGCCCTTCAGTTTATCCAGCGGCTGGCGTGTGTTTTCGGTGAGTCCGCGGAACTGCGAGGGCGTCATTCCGGTTGTTTTTTTAAACTGCTGTGAAAGATGCTGCGGGCTGCTGTAGCCGAGCTGGTCGGCAATTTCACCCAGGGCCAGTTCGTTATAGGTAAGCAGTTCCTTCACCCTTTCGATACGCTGCAGTATCGCAAACTTCTCAATGGTCATTGCTTCCACAGAAGAGAACAAAGTGGTGAGATAATGGTAATCCATGCCCAGCTCCTGTTCCAGGATGGCCGACAGTTTCAGGTTCGACACTTCGCCGCTGCGATGCACCAGGTTGATGATGGTGTTTTTAATGCGCTCCACCGTTTGCGACCGCTGGTCGTCCAGCAATTCAAAACCAAGCGAGCGCAGGTTTCCGGCAAACCGCTGCAGGGTATCCGGTCCGGGATCGGCAGCAACCGTTACCTCACCCAAACGCAGGTCGGAATACGGCAACGGTAATTTTTCGAGTTCATTTCTGACAGCCATGATACAGCGATCGCAGACCATGTTCTTTATATGCAATACCATCCCTTGTCTTTCTGCAAAATTAATCCTTTGTTTTATTTCCTGCCCGACGCATCCGATGAGGATGGACTGACTGCAGGTTATGCCTGTTCGGGCACAGGAAAGGTCAGCAAAAACACGGTGCCCCTGCCCTGTTCGCTGTGCACGCGGATGGTGCCACCGTTGGTGCGCACAAATTCCTTCACCAGCGCCAACCCGATACCGATGCCTTTTTCCTGCCTGGTACCGTAGCTGCTGTCGACATATCCCCGGCTGTTGAACTGCTGCAGTTTTTCTTCAGACATCCCCGCGCCCGAGTCGCGGAAACTGATCGTTACCCGGTTGCCTTCCACAGACGCGCCGGTTTCCACAAGACCGTTTTCAAAAGAAAATTTCATGGCATTGTTCAGCAGGTTGCGGGTGATCACTTCCAGTTGGTCTTTGTCGGCAAATAACCGGGTACCGGGTGGGATCCGGTTAACCAGGCTCAGCTGTTTTGCGGAGGTCTGTGCGATCATCGCATTCCAGGACTGCTGTACGATGGCTGCGGGATGCACCACTGTTGGGCGGGCGCCCGCACCTTTCAGCTGGGTCAGCGCCCATGCCAGCAGGTTATCGATGGTATCGCGGAAAGGAACGCTCTGCCGGTGCAGCAGGTGCAGCATCTCTTTTTGATCGGCCTCGCTCAGTTCACCGCTTTCCACCAGGGCCAGCGCTTCGGCAATATTGTTTGCCGGTCCGCGCAGGTCATGGCTCACGATAGAAAAAATCCTGTCTTTTACATAGTTGAGCGCGCGAAGTTCCTTGTTAAGCCTGTTCAGCTTTCTCGAATACAGGAGCGAGATCAGGCTTAACAAAACAGCGGTGATCAGGATGGTCCATACCAGGGTTCTTTCGCGGGCCAGTCGCTGGTTCGTTTGATAAACCCGCACTTCTTCCTGCTTGCGCCGGGCAAAAAGGGTATCGAGCAGTTTGTGGTGTTCCTCGAGCGCAAATATCGCCTCGCGGTAGTTACGCTGGCTTTTGTGTATATCGGCGATGGCACGGAAAATATCCGCCGCCAGCTGCTGGTGACCGATGCGTCTGGCAATACGAAGCGCGTTGGCAAGGTGTTCCAGGCTGCTGTCGGCTTCTTCCGCGGGCAATAACCTGGCTATCTGCACCAGTGCCCTGGCTTCGTGTTCGGGTAATCCGGCGTTTTGCGCACGCGCCAGCACCTTTTTCTGGTGTGCGATCGCATTGCTGGTATCCTTTTTTTGTTCATACCTGCGGGCCTGCTCCTGCAGCTGGTAAATGGTGGACTGCCCAAAGAGAAATGACTGCAGGATACAGCCGGAAATGACAAGAAACAGACGTAAGACAGGGCTCATAGTCGGATATTGTGGTACGGGGGGAACCATACAAAAGTAGGATTTTGCTTTTTGAGCCGGTCTTCAAGAAACGCATACTGCTGATTTTCATTAATTTTAAGAGATGTTTATGCCAGAAACCCAGGATTACAGACGACTGTTCGAAGACAATCCCTCCCCAATGTTTATTTATGATAGCGAGAATTACAGGTTCCTGGAAGCCAACCATTCGGCACTCAGGCAGTATGGCTATACCAAGGAAGTTTTTCTGGGGATGACTCCCCTGGATTTACGCCCCAAAAGCGAATGGCCCGCTTTTTATAAGGCCACGGATGCATCTCCCGGGCAATACTACGACGCCGGCAGGTTTTTGCATACCAACGCCGCCGGAAAAGAATTCTTTGTACAGGTGTATGCCTACCGAACCGTATTTGCCGGGCGGCCAGCGGTGCTGGTGACCGCGATCGATATCGACGAAAAAGTAAGAACCGAGAACAGGCTTAAAGAAAGCATTGAACAGAATGAGACGATACTGGACAGCATCACGGATGCGTTTTATACGGTTGACGATGAGTGGCGGTATACCTATGTGAACAAAGCCTACGAGCGGCTCCACAAAAGACCCAGCAGCGAAGTGATCGGCAAAGTGGTATGGGATGTCTTCCCCTATGGCAAAGAGCTGAAATTCTATGACGAATTCCAGAAAGTAAAAACAACCCTGCGGGGCGTACACTTTGAAGAATATGTCCCGCAGCGCGATATGTGGGTTCGCGTAAATGCGTATCCCGGTCCCGATAACGGCGTGGCGGTGTATTTTATGGATATCACACAGGAGAAAAGACTGGAACAGCAGGTTTTCGACGACCAGCAGCACCTGCTGGCCATTATCAACAATACCCCCGATATCATCTGGTCGGTAGACAAACACTACAACATACAGGTGGGCAATGATGCATTCTGGAAAAGGGTGTCGGAGATCACCGGCAAAACGGAAACCAAAGCCACCAATGCCGATTACAGCAGCAGTCTGCTGGCTGAATGGAAAAGTCTTTTTGAGCGCGCGATGAAAGGCGAATCCTATGGCATGGTTTACGAAGCGGAGATACAGGGTCAGACCCGTTATGCAGACATCAACTTCAATCCTATTTACGACAGGGGAGGAAAAGTAACGGGCATCAGCTGTTTTTCTCACGATATTACCATACAGAAAAAAAACCTGCTGCGGATACAGGCACAAAACAAACGTCTCCGCGATATCGCCTGGATGCAGTCGCACCAGGTTCGTAACCATGTGGCCAATATTGTGGGCATACTCGGGCTGATCGATAAAACAACATTGACGGATGAGCATTCACGGCATATGTTCAATCTGCTGAAGAATGCCGCGAACCAACTGGACCAGACCATACGTGAAATTGCCGCGCGTACCGAAGAAGAAAAGATATAGGCACCGGCAAACGATGTTTTATCGCGAAAGCATCCGGACGACGGGCAGATTAATGGTTTTTATTTTTCTTCATTACCCTGAAACACAGACAGGTAGCAAAATATTGCAGGCAGTGTGCAGACAACGGCATTCCCTGGCACAGCGATTGCACCTGAATCTTTAAAACCATTTGCGGCACCAACAATTCAGATTGATCACACATGCCACAAGCTGTATGGGCCAGGAACTGGCCAATTTATTTGCACAATGCGGCAGGAACCTGATTCTGGTATCGAATGACCTCATTGGTCTGGAAAAAATGGCGGGAGAATTACGCAGTGAATACGGCATCAAAGTGTTCCCGATCGCAGAAAGCCTCCTGTCGGATCACTGGCCTGTTACCATCCACAAAATACTGGTGCACCTGGGATTCACACTCCCTGGCAATGCTAACGTTCCGGTAAGGTAATCATGAATTTTGCACCGATTCCTTTTTGTCCTTCGGCATAAATGGAACCACTGTGGTTCTCGAGTATCTTCTTGCAGATAGCCAGGCCGATACCGGTTCCATCGTATTCGTACCTGCCGTGCAGACGCTGGAATACCTCAAAAATGCGTTCGTTGTATTGCGGTTCAAAACCGATACCGTTGTCCTCCACCGTAATGAGGTGTTTGCCCGAAACTTTCCGGTAACCTACGCGAAGTGCCAGCGCCACACCCGGCTTCCTGAACTTGATGGCATTGGAAAAAAGATTGTCGAACAGCTGGTGCATCTGGTAGGGTATGGCATTGATCACGGGCAGCATATCGCTCTCAAACACCAGTTCTTCGGAAGGGATACGTTCCTGCAGACCGGCGGCCAGTTCGGTCACCATCTCCTGCAGGTCTACGGGTTTGAAGATGCGCTCGGCAGAGCTGGTGCGCGAAAAACTCAGCAGGTCGTTGATCAGCGTATGCATACGGTAGGCAGACCGCTTGATGCGTTCAAACAGATCACGCTGGTTACCTGTAAGGTTCTCTATACTCTCGTTTTCGATACGCGAAACAAAGGTATTGATCTTTCGAAGCGGCTCCTGCAGGTCGTGGCTCGACACATAAGCAAACGAAGCAAGGTCTTTGTTGATCTTTTCGAGTTCTTCGTTGGCGCGCTGCAGTTCCTGCGTTCTTTCTGCCACTTTTTCCTCCAGTATTTTACGCGCGTTCAGTTCGGGCCGCATATCGCGCATCACGGCGCCGATACCGATCGGCTGACCGGTTACCGTATCCGTGATACGGTGGCAGTTATTGAATAAGGGAATGATCTCGCCCGTTTTGGCATTGCGCACGGCAAACTGACCGGCCCACCTGCCCTTACCCATTACACTGGGTATGATCTCGGCCTCCACAAAAACAAGTTGTTCGGGGGTATGAAAATCTGCGATCGGAATGGTTCTTACATCCGCATCGGCATCGATGCCGAGTATGTTCCTGCCGGCCTCGTTGATATAACTGTTGGTGCCATCCAGTTCCAGGATAGACATCAGGTCTACGCTGTTATCGACCAGCGTCAGCAGTTTCTGCTGCTGCTCACGCGAGCGTACCTCGGCAGCCATATTGCGGATCTTTTCCGTACTGTCGTAACACACCACCAGGATACCCTGCACCAGCCCGTTCTCGTCGCGCACAGCGCTGCAGCTGAATGTCCAGTATACCTGGCTTACCTCGCCGTCGCGCGTAAGCGGGAACAGCGCATCTTCCTGGAACAGGGCGTTTTGGCCGGCAAGTATCTCTTTGAACCTCGGCTCCAGCACCGGCCATATTTTTGACCAGGTATCTGCCGCGCCGGCTCCCAGCGCTGCGGGATGTTTGCCGTTATCGCCCAGGCACTGCCGAAATGCATCGTTATAGATCTGTATGAACCGGGGCCCCCACAAAAGCAGCATGGGAAACCTCGCCGCCATGATCGTGGATACCGTAATCCGCAGGCTCAGGGGCCAGCTGCCCATAGCGCCGACAGCGGTCTGCTGCCAGTTGAACTGCTGCAACAGCTCCGGCATGGTTGCACCCGGTGATTTGCTCATAGAACTTCAAGATACAATTTTTATCAACCGTATGTCCAGCGCCGAACTGCGGCGGCCACCGGTAAAAAAAAAGAAAGGCAGTCCGGGCTCCTTTCTCTTTTTTTACGGGCAAAGCAGTTACCGGTACGCCGGTATCGCTTACCGTTCTCAAAACCGGTAACTCAGCGTAGCGATCAGCTGCGTGGGAGGTATGGGATTGATGCTGTAGTTTTCGTGCGTATTATAATTGAAGGTATTGGTGATGTTCGACAACTTGGCCAGAACAGCCAGCCGCTGCCAGGTATATCCTGCGCTGAGATCAACGGTTGCAAATCCTTCCACACGGAACATCCGGTTGTAGTTCTGCGCCTGTCCCTTGGTATTGTTGAAGCCGGCATAGCGGGGCCCGGTATAAAAGAACGCGCCACCGAACTTCCAGCCGCGCAGGCTGTAGAACACGCTTGCATTGGCGGTGCTGCCAACAGAATTCTGTAACCGCTCTCCTTCCACAAAATTGCCTTTTACATCGGGGGTCTTGGTGTACCGGATATAGTTGTAGCTGTATCCTGCAAGCAGCGAAAGACCTTTTACCGGCTGGCTGCTGAGGTCTATCTCCAGTCCGTCGCTTTGTGTTTTTCCGGTAAGCGCTTTCAGGCTGGTATTGCTGTTGGGAGTTACACCATCCGCTGCAAACTGCGCTGTTTGCGCCAGGTTGTTGTTGATGATCCGGTATACGGTTATATTGGCCGTTAGTTTATCCTGGATCAGGTCGTTCTTGATGCCCAGCTCGTACTGGTCAACAATTGAAGGCTTCAGCGCATTGCCGTAAACATCCGTGCCGCTGTTCACCACAAATGAATTGGCATAGGAAGCAAACAGACTGGTGTTTTTTGTTGGCTGATACACCAGGCCCGCCCTGGGAGAAAATGCCCTGTCGGTTTTTACCGCGCCCAGGGTGGTCAGACCGGTGTTCAGGTCGGTGGTTGCGGCCGCTTTGGCTTCCTGTATCGACCAACGGAGTCCCACCAGCAGTTTCAACTGAGCTGTCAGACTGATCAGGTCCTGCACATAGGCGCCGAAACGGAAGGTCGGTGTTTTCACCACGCGGATTTCTTTCACCACCGGTATATCGGTCCTGGCCCTGTATTTATTCGGGTTAAGTATATTGATCGTATCGTAAATGGCCGGCTGGTTGTAGGTATACGCCGTTGCATGGTACTGATCCGCATCCATGCCCAGCAGCAGTACATGCTGCAGAGAGCCCGTAGCAAATTTGCCCGTAAGGTTTACCTGTGCCGTATAATAGTCTTCGAGGTTACGGGTTCTTCCGAGCGGACGGTACCAGTCTCCGCTGGCCAATGCCTGTATGCGTTCGGTGGAGAAATAATCGCGGTTATAACGCTGGTAAGATACAGATCCGTTCAGCATCCATGCCGTATTGAGCGTGTGCCTGATGGTGGCCGTGGCGCTGGTCTGCCTGGTATGTGCATACTGCCATGGCGTACCGAAGAAAGCCGAACGTGGCACATCGGGGATACGGGTATTATCGATAGAGCCAATACCGAAATCGGGCGTGAATGAATGATCCAGGTAATCGCCCTGCAGCAGCAGTTCGGTTTTACTGCCGAGTTTGAATAGAAACGAAGGATTTACATAATACCGCTTGCTGTGCACGTAATCGCGGTAGCTGTCTGCTGTTTCAAAACTGCCGTTGAGACGAAAAGCCAGCGACTGGCTGAGCGGACCATATACATCGAACGAGGGTTTGAACAAACCGAAACTGCCTGCACGTATGCCCACCGAACCGCCATGAACGAACCGGGGTTGTTTGGTTACCATGTTTACGACGCCGCCCGGCGCCACATTGCCGAACAATATGGCCGCGCTTCCTTTCAGCACTTCCACCCTTTCGAGCGAGCCTGTTTCGGGCATAGCGCCGGAGTTGATCCGGATGCCGTCCTTGAACAGGTTATTGGAGGTGATGCCATAGCCACGGGCGGAAAAATTTTCCTGCGTGGAGCCGCGGGTGGTGGCCAGGTATACGCCGTTCGCATTGCGTAACACATCGCTCAAACGCTGCGCCTGTTGGTTATCGATCAGCTCCTGGTTAATAATCGTCACGGCCTGGGGCAGGTCTTTGGGTGCAATACCCGATTTACCTATCGTAACCGCTTTGTCGTTAGCGGTTCTTTTCGCCTGCACGATCACCTCTTCCAGCTGCCGGGCGGTTTCTTTCAGCGAAAGGTTCAGCTCCGTTGCCTGGTCTGCCAAAATACGAACGGTACTGGTAACGGTCTGCAGTCCCTCGTGCGACACTTCGATCGTATAGTTACCGGGTTTTAATCCCCGGATAACAAAACTGCCGTTATCAAAACTCAGTGCGGATTTCCTGGTTTCTTTAACCAGTATCGTAACGCCTTCCGCTTCCCGGCCATCGGTTGTACTTATTTTTCCTTTCAGTATACCCGTCTGCGCTTTGAGGGAAACCGATCCCAGCAACAGAAGTACCATCCATACATATCTTTTCATAAGGGTTAATTTGCGCGCAAAGTTGGGTGCGCGCCCCGATGATGCCTCCCCGTATCGGGAAAAACGGTTTACGCAATCAGGAAACTGATGCATGAGCGTCTGTCAAAAAAAACGCCCGGAACTGATCCGGGCGTTTGTATACTGGTATTGATTGTCTTATTTTTCCTTGATCCAGATAAGCGACGATACCGGCCTGTTGGCAATGCGCTGCGGCGGCTCGTTTGTCTGGCTGGGGATGGTGGTGGTTGTCACGGCCGGTTCCCTGCCATCCACGCGGTTGGTGCGTGCGTAGTTGGGGATGGCGATCAAAGGAGACCCGTCGGACCACTCGCCTTTGATCACGGCCATACCACGAAGGAAATTGTCGCGCCATTCGAGGGTCAGCGGTTTATCGGAAATCGTCTTGTTGATGTCCTGTCCGTCTGCGGTTTCCACGTTATACACCAGCGGACCATAACGAAGCGCTATCCTTCCGCGATCGGCTTCGATGCGGTCATCGGCTTTAAAACGCTGCACTTCCATCGGCATTTCAAGTTCTATCTTATCGCCTTTTTTCCAGCTGCGGGTAATGGCCACATAGCCCTTGTCTGCCTGCACGGGCATGTTTTTACCGTTCACTTTGATCCATTTCAATCCTTTTACTTCCCTGTCGGGTGTATACAGTTCACTGGTGGTGCGGTTTGGTACGCGAACAAATACGGTAAATGATTTTTCCTGTTTGGGGTTAACGGTAATGGCCACATTGCCATTCCAGGGATAGTCTGTTTTCTGTACCATCTCCACATCCGTGCCTGCCACACGCTCTACATTGATGGTGCTGCCGATATACAGGTTCACATAAATGGCTTTATCGCCCGTAACATAGGTCCAGGTAGGTATCATCAGCAGGGTTCTGGGGATATTGCCCACGCAGCAGGGACAAACATGCCAGGGATCGCGCGGCTGGGCTTCGGCCAGCCGGTTGGTGTAATAAAAACTCCTGCCGTCGAGATCCAGGGAGCCGAGCAATGCGTTGTACATGGTTTCTTCGTAGAGATCGGCATAACGTGCATCGTGGTAGGCAAGGTTCATTTTGTACTGGAAGAAGATCAGTCCCGCGCTGGAACAGGATTCGCAATAAGCGTTGTTGCGCAGCGAATAGTTACCGCCGAAACCCTCCGATGTTTCACCGCTGCCGATTCCGCCGGTGAAATAGTATTTGCGGTTGATCAAATTATTCCAAAGCGACATTACCGCGCTCTGGTAGTCTACATCGCCTGTCTCGGCCGCCACATCCGCCATGGCGGAATAGTTGTAGGTGGCGCGCACGGCATGCCCCACCGCTTCGTACTGCTGCTGCACCGGTACATGGCTCTGGTCGTATTCTGTACCGTTACGACGGCTGTCGAGCAGGAACTTGGCCAGTTTCACATAGCTGTCGCCCCGGCCATTGCCTTCCATATCGTTTACAAAGCGGCCGAAGCGTACAAGGGCCTGTTCCATTTCCTGGTGGCCGTCGTACCATTCTTTCTGTCCCGCTCCCGTTCCTATGTTTTTCACCCAGCAGTCTGCCAGTTTTTTTGCGGCATCGTACAGGCGTTTGTCTTTACCATTGGTGAGTGTATAGTGGTTGATCGCCGACTCGATAAAATAACCCGCCACATACCCTTCGTGGTCGCCGCGGTTGCGGGGTGACCAGCGTTCCTTCCACCTGGCGGTATCGCGTAAGGTATAGGCAGTATGCAGGTACCCGTCGGATTCCTGTGCGGCAAGGATGATGGGTATCCATCTTTCCAGCGCCTGCTTCATTTTAGCCTGTGCGGCAATGATCTCTTTATCGCCCTGCGGATCCACCATCAAGGCAATGCAAATGGACTCAACCGTCTGGTGCACCCAGGCATTCGAGAATACATAGCCCTTGTGTTTTTCATGCGGTTGGCCTTTCAGCGCCTTGGCCGCTTCGATGAAATTATCCAGACCGCCCTGTCCCACGGTAAGATCGGTTCTCTCGTTCTGGTCTATGCAATACGGTATCCAGTTCACGATCATCGCCTTGGCGCGATCGTTCCAGAGTTTGTTGTCGATCCTGTACTTTTTAGTGTACACCACATCCAGCCGTTTGGGCGGCGGCGGGTTATGCACTTTTACATGAATGGTTGAGGTTTGTGTAAGGCTGCCTTCGTTGGCCGCCAGCGACAATACATAATCGCCCAGTGCCGAAAAATTTGCCGATCCCTTCATAGCTGAAGCATCGCTGAAACTGACCGTACCCGGACCGGATACTTTTTTCCATGCAATGGCCGACACGGGCGATACCGAACGCACAGAGGCATCCAGGTAGGTTTTGCCGTTGATGAGCACATCCCTGTCGAGCCCCGCATTGACCAGCGGTTTTGGATTGGGAGACCCCGGCGCTTTTACCACCACCCATTCGAGCAAAGTGGCAAGACCTCGGTCTGCAGAATCCAGTTCCAGTTTCATGCGCGTGGTGGTTACGGGATCGAATAAGGTTGTGTTGAGCTGGTTGTTTTCCCTGCCAAGTCCTTTTACATTGGTCACCGGAACAAATGCCCTTCCGTTCCAGTAGCTGAGCCGGTAATTTTCGGGGAGACGCAGGTTGCTGTTATAGTTCCACCAGTACAAACCGATTTCGCCGGTGGTTACCGGTTCATTCCATTCGTATTGAACGGCCAGGTTGGTACGCGGGGGTCTGTTAAACCCTGCACCGTTGCCGCCTGCGGCACCTGGTCTTGAATTGCCGATGTTCACAGGGGTAAGGCCGTCGTTCAGGCCATTGACACCAAATCCGCCGCGGCCTTCCACGGTTGCTTTGGCCACTACGGCAAGATTGGGTTTATCGGTAACGGTCTGCGCCTGCACCGGTTTTGTAAGCGGTATCCCAAGGGCCAGGCAAAGCAGGGCGGGAAGCAATCGGTAAATTTTCATCGGTTACAATTTATTTGGTTTCGATAGGTTCGATATAATACATGCTTTTGATACCGGCACCGGTGATCAGCGTCTGCTGTTCGGTGCTGATGGCCGTGGTCTGCCATTCGTCCGTTACCGGCAGTTTCACAAGCGTGGTTCCTTTCTGTAATACGATCGGCAGGTTAAATCCTTTTATGCAGTTGGTGTACCGGTACGTTACCTGCCCGTTCGCCAGCCGGAATTCCAGTACGGGAATTTTTGTGTTGCGCAGGTACTGGTCAAACACCTTACCATAATCAAAGCCGGATTTGGCCGAAATATATCTTTCAATGTCCGAAGAATTCACGGTCTTATGATAGAAATCCCTGCTAAGACCGCGCAAAATTCCGCGGAACAGTTCATCGTTGTTCATGCTGTGGCGGATGGCGTGCAACATGTTCCCGCACTTGGGATACATATCTCCGCTGCCCTGCGCGTTCACGCCGTACACGGGAATAACCGTACGGTCGTTCCTGATACCGCGTCTGATACCCGCGTTGTATTCGTTGCCGGCCTGTACGCCGTACATATAATCGACAAACAGTGTTTCGCTGTAATTGGTAAAGCCTTCGTGCACCCACATATCGGCCAGGTCGTTGCTGGTAATATTGTTGCCGAACCATTCGTGGCCGCTTTCGTGTACCACGATAAAATCCCATTTCAGTCCCCAGCCCGTACCCGATCCGTCGCGTTTGCGGTAACCCGGCTGGTACCAGTTACCATAGGCAACTGCACTCTGGTGTTCCATGCCCGTGTGGGGCACATCAATCAGTTTATAACCGTCTTCGTAAAAAGGATAGGGACCAAACCAATGCTCAAAACTTCTGAGCATATTATGCGTTTCCAGCGGCAGGTAATTTTTTGCCTTCGCTTCGTTGTAATCCAGTACCCAGTAACTGAGCGGCAGTTTCCCTTTTTCACCATTGTAGGTTTCTGTAAAGTGTACATACTTGCCGATATAGGGAATGATGTTGTAATTGTTGATGGGATTGACCACCTCCCAGCGATAGCTGGCGGTACCGTCTCCGTGTTTTGTTGTTTGTACAAGTTTGCCGTTGCCTACGGCCATCAGTGTATCGGGGACACGCATGGTCAGCGAAGCACCTTTGTCGGGCTCATCGCTCTGGTGGTCCTTGCAGGGATACCAGATGGAAGCGCCCAGTCCCTGACAGGTAACCGTCATCCAGGGACGGTTCAGGGAGTCTTTTGTAAATGTCCAGCCGCCATCCCAGGGCGCACGGATGGCTTCATGCGGCTTGCCGCTGAAATGAATACGGACCGACTGGCTGGTACCCACCGTCTGCGCAGGGGTTTGTATATACCATACGGTTTCGTTTTTCCCGAATAACAAGGGGCGGTTGTTTTTGTCAAAGACGCTGTCGATCGTCAAGGGGTCTTTCAGATCGATCTGCATTTTACCCGTTGCGGCTTTCGCCAGTACACGGTAGCTGATGGTGTTTATGCCTCTGGTGGATTTGCCGGGATAATCGGGCTGCACAAAAAGATCGTATCGCTGCACATCCCACCAGCTGCGTTCGGGTGTAATGGAGCCGCGCAGGGTATCTGCCTGCGTGTAATTTTTTACCGGCTGCGCCGAGACAAAGGCAGCAGGCAGTGCCAGTAACAACGCCAGTGCGATGTTTCTCTGATGCATGCAATTTTTCATGATGAGCCGTTTTTCAGAATGGAGAGACCTGCAACAAGTGCTGCAGGCCTCTGCCATTGCTATTGCTTATACCAAAAACAAACGTTTGAATGCGAACCTGTTCAGATACCCGGATCAGTAGCCGGGGTTCTGTTTGAGGTTCGAGTTCGTCAACAGTGAATTATTGGGTATCGGGAAGATACTCCTGTAAGCAGGTGATGGTTTATGCGAGAACCAGCTTTTGCGGTTGAACACACCAAAACGGATGATATCCTGCCTGCGTTTTGCTTCTGCCGCAAATTCCCATCCCAGCTCATCAAGCATACGGCCGAACGGAATATCGGCGCCGCCTTCAAAAGTCGTCTGGGCGCCGGCGGCCCATTCGCCGTAATTGTAGCTGCTGCCCATCTGCAGCTGTGCAGCCGTAACCGTTGCTTTTGCAGGGTTTGCCGTAAAGCTGCGGGCACGCACCTGCGAAACGATGGTGGCTGCTTCGGTGGCAAGACCGGTGCGCAGCAAACATTCTGCTTTCATCATCAGTACGTCTGCATAACGCATCAGCGGGAAGTCTACGCTGGATCCGCCGCGCATACCGGGTTTGATCTCGTATTTACCGATACGGAAACCCTGGTTGCTGGTGCTGGAGGCGATACTGGTTACGGTTTTCACATAATTGATCACCAGTGCACCGGTGGTTGCGTTATACTGCGGCCCCATGATCCAGGTATCTTTCAAACGCTGGTCGTCTGCATCATAGGTATCGATCCACTGCGGAACAGCACAGTTACCACCCCAGGGTTGTACCTGCATGGGGTATACCAGCTGCATCAGCGGGTCGAGTGTTTTCATATGAAGGTTGTTCTCTGTTGCCATGATCTCATCGTAGGGTACGGCAAAGACCATTTCGGGAGAGGCATCGTTGGTGGCCGTGAAATTGTCTTTATACCGGGCAGCCAGCGAATAGGAATTGGAGGCGATGACATCATTGCACTGCTGTATGCATTCCGCCCATTTGGCCGTACCGGTGTACACCTGCGCATTGAGGTATACACGCGCCAGGAACGCTTTCGCGGCCCAGCGGTTCATACGGCCATACGTGCGTTTGGACACTTCGGTGGTGAGGTTAGGCATCGCTTCGGTGAATTCCTTCACCACGAAATCGTATACCTGCTGGCGCGTGCTCTGCTTGGGCAGGCTGGTATCCTTGAAATCGGTTACGATAGGCACATTGGCATGGTTATCCAGCAGCAGGTAATAATAGTATGCCCTTGCCGCCCTCAGCTCGGCAATGATCGCGTCTTTTCCGTTCGATACGGGTATCTCTCCCGAATTGATCTGGAACAATACACGGTTGGCATTGTTGATACCGGTAAAGGATCGGTTGTATACGCCGTTGGGCTGTCCTTCGGTGGGCGTCCACACATGCTCGTGCATGCGGCGGTAGGTTCCGCCGTCCACCCAGCCGTTGGGTCTTGCCGGTGTTACGATCTGGTCGGCCGATTCTTCCTCTACGTCGAACAATGCCTGCCAGCTGGCCGTTTGCGCGCGCAGCACGGTATAAACAGGCGCAATCAGTGCGGGCACATCCTGCGGGGTGGCCTGGAAATTCTGCGCCAGCAACTCGGAATATACCTTTTCATCCAGTTTGGTACATCCGCTCATGATAACGGAACCCGCCAGCGCGGCTGTAAGGATCCATTTGTTTTTATATGCTTTCATAACAATCTGCTTAGTGTTTTTGGTTAAAGTGTGATCAGCGCTCCCAGCGTGAATGTACGTGTGGTCGGATATTTGTCACGCTCATCGTTACCGGGTGCCAGACCGCCCCTGTTCACTTCCGGATCGATGCCCTTGTAGCCCGTGATCGTAAACATATTCAGACCGGATGCATACAAACGCAGCGATTTCACGTATTTGGTGCTTTTCAGATTGACATTATAACCAAGCGTGATATTGTCCACCTTCCAGTAATCACCGTTCTCGATATAGTAGCTTACATAAGCCTGGGAATTGGTCAGCCTTGTTTTACCGTATACCTTATCAAAGGCAGACAGCAGCACATTGTAGTTGCCCAGTATCTGCGGCTGTGAAT
This sequence comes from Sediminibacterium soli, assembly GCF_009939225.1. Classification (GTDB taxonomy): domain Bacteria; phylum Bacteroidota; class Bacteroidia; order Chitinophagales; family Chitinophagaceae; genus Sediminibacterium; species Sediminibacterium soli. The sequence goes on from NZ_JAACJR010000008.1 coordinate 400,969, forward strand.
TTTCGTAGAACATCCGCTGGAAGTTCAGGATCTGGAAACCGAATGCCCCGCGCATCAGCACGTTCAGGTCCCAGTTCTTATAACGAACGGTGTTGTTCCATCCTGCATAGTACTTGGGCAGACCGTTGCCGAGGATTTTCTTATCGTCCTGTTTGGCCTGGCTGTAAGGTTTGGGTTTGCCATCGGCGCCTTCGATGATCCACAGACCGTTGGCATCGATGTCTACAGATTTGTAGCCATGGAAATTACCGATCGGTCCGCCGATATCCACCCTGTGCGTATAGTCCTGCACAGGCTCACCGGTACCACCCGCCGTAAAGAAGTTGGATGTGGTACGGAACTGCGAGTTGGACAGACTCACCAGCTTATTGGAGTTGGTGGAGAAGTTCACACTGGTTTCCCAGAGGAAATCCTTTTTCTGAACAGCGTTATAGTTTACCAGCACTTCCACGCCCTTGTTTTCCATCACACCCACATTGGCGAGGATGCTGTTGAACAGGTAAGGCGGTACGGGTACGCTGTAGTTGTACAGCATATCGCGTGTGGTGCGGTTGTACACATCAACGGTGGCGCTCAGCCGGCCTTTCAGCACGGAGATATCAACACCAAAGTTGAACTCTTCCTTACGCTCCCAGCGCAGATCGGGGTTAGGGTTCCTTACGGGAGAGAGCGACTGGATCCATACGCCGTTATCGAGGAAACGGGTGCCGTAGTTAAGACTGGTCAGTGAGAGATAAGAAGCGCTTGGCGCAATACCTGTTACACCAAAACCCGCACGCAGTTTCAGATCGCTGATAAACGATACATTGCGCATGAACGGCTCGTTCTTTACGCGCCATGCACCGGATACCGCGGGGAACGTACCCCATTTGTTGTTGGCACCGAACTTGGAAGAACCTTCGCGACGGATACTTGCAGAGAGCATGTATTTGTCGTCGAAATTATAGTTCACCCTGCCGAAGAAACCGATCAGCTTCCAGGAACTGGCAAAGCTGGACATAGACGCTTCTCCGCGGCCCAGTGCGTTACCGCCTTCAAGCCTGTTATAAGAATAGGCATCTGTCGGGAAATCCCAGTTGGAAACACCAAAGTTTTCGTCTTTCGAATCCTGGTAGCTGTAACCTGCAAGCGCGGTTACCCTGTGCTTGCCAAAGCTCCTGGTATAATCGGCGGTAAACTCCAGCAGGTTATCAAGGCTGTAGCTGGTGCTCCTAGACGCATTGCCATTGCGGCCGTTCTTGGTGGTAGACACATGCTTCTTTGTTTCCGAAGAGCCCGACATAGACTGGTTCTTCACCGAAGCTGCCAGCAACTTAAGGTTAAGTCCGCGTACCGGGCTGGCGGTGATGCTGCCCGACAAACGTGTTTCCTGGTTCTCGTTGCGTGCAATGGTTTCCATGATATAGGCGAGCGGGTTATCATAGAAATAGATATTACGCTCTTTCCACCTGCCCATAAAATCGTAGATACTGTCTGTGGGGTTGCGGATAACCGACTGGCGGTATACATAGCTGTTGAATCCGCCGTCATCATTACGCTGGCGGTTGATAACATTCAGGTTTACTTTCACTTTGCCGTCGAACATGGAATGGTTCACATCGGCGCGCAGTGTTACCTGGCGGTTCACCGATTTCAGAAACATACCTTCCCAGTTACGGTAGTTAACCGTAGCGGTATAGTTGGTGTTCTTGTTACCACCCTGGAAACTCAGGTTATGGGTTTGGCTGAAAGGCGCATCGCGTGAGATGGTTTTGAACCAGTCGGTATTCAACCCATAATCAATAAACGGATATCCTTCTGCGGCAAATTTGCGGAACTCGGAGCCGTTCAGGAAACGGGGCCTCCGGGCAATGGTCTGCAGACTTACATAGGTATTGTATTCCACAACGGAACGCGTGGCCCCACCCCTGATCTGTTTGGTGGTGATCAGGATCACACCATTGGTACCGCGTGTACCGTAGATAGCGGCGGCAGAACCGTCTTTCAACACATCCACCGCTTCAATATCTTCGGGTGCAACGGAGTTAAGGTTACCCGGCACACCGTCGATCAGTACCAGCGGCGCCGTGGAGGAGTTTAAGGTAGTGATACCACGCAGTTGTATCTGCGTTCCTGCGGTGGGAGAACCCGAGGAAGTGGACACAGACAAACCGGCCACTTTGCCCTGTATCAGCTGTGCCGCATCCCTTACAAAACCTTTTACAAAATTTTCCTGCTTCACGCTGGATACAGCGCTGGTAAGGTCGCCTTTTTTCTGTGTACCATAACCAACCACAACCACCTCGTCGAGGCTGTTGATGTCTTTGTTCAATTTAACACTGAAAACATTCTGTCCTTTTACGGGCAGCGATACTTTCACATAGCCTACAAATGAAACTTCGATCACCGCGTCATCAGAAGGAACGGTGATACTGAACCGGCCGTCAACATCGGAACTGGTGGCAGTCGATGTATTCCTGACAGCGATGGTTGCGCCCTGTAAAGGCGAGCCCGTACCTGCATCGGTCACAACACCTGATACGCTTCGGGGAGGAGCGGAAAATCTTTTTCCGGGAGAAGCCTGAACCAGTCCCGACAGGAACATGGCCAGCATAAACAGAAAGGCAAATACCTTTTTCATAAGCAAGCTGTTTTAATAATGGTCAAATTGACACTTAAAATTATTTTCTCTGCCCGAGGGAATAAGCTAATATTTTAACTAATAGTGAACATATTTTAACCTTTTTATGAACGGCGGCAGGCAGGGAAGACGAAACAGGCAGTAACGGCGGGGAAAACCTGAGATTGGGGATACAGGACGGGGATTTGGGGGATTGGGAATCTACAGCAGGCAGCACTTATTTGCTGAACTGTCCGCTTTCCTTCATACCATATTTTCCAATCAGATGCGAACGAACGCGGTTGGCGATATTGCTGTGCTGGGCACCCTCCAGGCTGATGATACGCGAGGGCACGGAAGGCATATGACAGTCGATGCAGTTCTTCACAATAGTGGCGCCAGCCTTTGCTGCAAGGGTGCAGAAATGTTTGCTGCCGGGCTGGTGGCAATTCATGCATTTTACAGAATATACTTCCATATTGCTGCGCTCTGTCCGGTGCGGGTTATGACAGGTGCTGCACGACATGGTGGTTACCGATGCCCTGAAACATTTGCTGGCCATCAGCAGCTGGTACTGGTTACCATGAACATCGAGTTCCGATGCGGGAAATTTGCCGGTATCGGCGCGGTAAAAATCTTTCAGTGTATTGCCGGGACGGAAAAGAAAGGGAGAGCGCAGCGGCTCGTGCAAACCTGAATGACAGGTGGCGCAGGCTTCCATCTGCTGCACATTGGTGAGCGATTTGATGGCGGCAATGTATTTCGCCGTCTTTTCCGCCGGGTGATCCTGCTGGTACGCCACATGCGCCGCAGCGGGGCCATGACACCGTTCACAGTCGATACCGTAAATGAGCCTGGTTTTATCAAATGCATCGATACGGTAGCCTCTCTGTTCCATCACACCCGTTCGCTCAATATAAGAGGCATGGCATTCAAAACAACCCACCGGTATCGAACGGTCAAAACGCGCTTTGTCTTTGGGATAGTTCGGACTGTTTGCCCAGCATTGTCCCACCAGCGAATAACTGATGGGCAGCTGGTAAATAGTTGCATCGTACCAGTATAAAAAGGTCTGCGCTTTTCTTCCCGACCCGATGGCCATATCAAACGGGAAAGATGCTTTTGCCTTTCCGCTGTCATAGGCTGTCTGGTAATAACGGTTCTCTTTTTCTTCGATACGAACCTCCAGCGAAGAACGGTACACAAAACGGTTATCTCCTTTTGCCATGTACCGCCGCATGCTTTCGTGCGAAACAGGCCCCGAGCTGTGCATATGCGCATTGGCCTGGTAGGTTGTAAACACTTCTGCATGACAGCTCATGCAATTCGAAGATCCGGCATAGGCTTTTCCCCGCGGATCGTTGAATTCGGGCAATTGCTTTTGCACGCAGTACTGGAATAATACGGCGAGCAGGCAGAGCGCAGTCAGTAGCTGTATCCATTTTTTCCTGAACATACAAACGGGCATCAAGTTAGGGTAAAGTAGCGCTATATGCTACAACTGTTCGGCTGTTTTATTGGTACGATATGCAAAGGTGTTGAGTTTTTTTACCGCAGAGACGCGGGAGGAGCAGAGGCGCGCAGAGATGAGGGGGCTTGCCTTCTTTTTCTTCCGGACAGCTATGCTGCAGTGTTGTTAAATGAAAAGAGCACCCGTGTACAGATGCTCTTTCCGTTATTACTGTTTATCGTAAAAGCGCCAGCTTGTTTTAAAATCTTCTGTCAGCGGCTGGTTGGTCAGTATGGCCCTGATCATCTCAACCGGCATGGCGTTGAGACTCATTACCGCATCGTGGTATTGCTTATAGCTCATCTTGCCGCCGTCTACCAGTTCTTTTTTCAATGCGTAAAACTGTCTGCCGCCCGTCAGGTATGCCAGCTGGTACAGCGGAGGATAACTTCCCACAAAAGAACGGCGCACCTCTCCTTCCGCATTGGCGCGTTCATGCCCTACCCTGTCTACCAGGAAATCCACGCATTGCTGCGGTGTCCATTTCCCCATATGATAGTTCAGCGAAAAGATGATGCGTGCACAGCGGTGCATATGCCAGAACAGCATGCCGATACGGTCTTCGGGTGTTTTGGCAAAACCCAGGTCCCAGAGAATCAGCTCCCAGTACAGCGACCAGCCCTCTGTCCAGAACGGCGTGCCGAAATTGCGGTAAGTGCGGTTACGCTGGTTCACAAACTGCTGCAGGTTGTGTCCGGCGATCAGTTCGTGGTGTACGGTTGCCCTGGAAAAATGGGGATTGTTGCCACGCATGCTCATCATGCGGTCTTCAAAACCCATGGTGTTGGTGGGATAAGAGATCGTAATATCCGCACCGCCCGTAAAGAAGGGGTTCACCAGCTGCCGGTCGGGCGACATCATATTCATTCCCCATGTTTCCTCTGCCAGCGGCGGAACGGTGATCAGGTTATTTTTTTTCAGAAAATCGATCGACTCGGTATACAGTTTATAGATTGCTTCGGGTTGTTTACCCGCGGGCACATAAGTGTTCTTTACTTTTTCCAGCGCTGCTTTCCAGTTATCGCCAAAACCCATTTCGCGTGAGGCTTTCAGCATTTCGGCGTCGCACCAGGCAAATTCCTTATTGGCAATGTCGATCAGTTCTTCGGGTGTATACGGTATCATCTCGCGCTGCAGCTGTCTGATCAGGTTCTCCCTGCCTGCCTGCACACCGGTGATACCGCTCTTGTCGGTGGGTATCAAGGCAGTTGCCTTGCCCTTCCATGCGGCGGCATAGGCGGTAACTGCTTCGTCGAACGATTTATACGACGATGGCACCCACCAGCTGAACATCGGGTCGTACCCGTTGTAAAAATCGTAAACGCTCTGCGCTGTTTGCTTAATGTTGTTCAATACCTCTCCCGCAACTGCAACCGATTTTGCGTCGAAAGATTTTTCGTCTTTCAGTTTGGCCTGAAGCGATTTGATCTCGCCCGCCATGGCAGCCCATTCGCTGGCTACTTTTTCGGCATCGGGCTGAAAACCGCGGCGCCGTTTCTGTTCGAGTGCATATACTTTATCGCCAAAAGCGATCCATGGCCTGATCCTGCCCACTTCCTCCGCCTCCGACTGCAACTGCGTCATGCGCTCCTGCAGATCGCGTTTGAACAGGATATAATCGACTTTGCATTCCTGTGAAAGGTTCTTGAAATTCACAGCGGCCAGTTTCTTCCGGTATTCCGTCACCAGTTCCTGCAAACGCTTATTGCGCTCGGGAGAACCCGCCGCGGCATCTGCCCCGCCGCCGCCAAAACCAAAACCGCCGCGACCTGTTACAGCAGGCGAATAAAACCGGTTAAGTGTTCTGCTGTCGGTGCCGAACCCCTGGATAAGGGCGGGCATTTCCTGGCAGGGAACATAGGCGTCTTTGGATACCTGCGCCCTGGTGGTCTGCGGAACGGTCAGCAGCAGGCTGCAGCCAAACAGCAGGGAGATACAAGCGTGATGTCTTTTCATATAGCAGTTATAATTGGTTGATCAGTCAAACCGCGCCGGATCGAATGCGTGTACATCGATACTCGTTTTCCTGCGGGAAGCCAGCTCGGATAACAGCAGTCCTGTGGCGGGCCCCAGGCTCAAACCCATCATGGCATGACCTGCCCCGTACAGCAGGTTCTCGTATCTGGCGCCGTAGCCGATATAAGGAACCCCATCGGGAGAACAGGGTCGGAAACCATACCATATTTTGTCCTTTTCCGGCATCTGCACCGCCAGTCCGGGCAGGTAGGCGGGAACGGAATCCACAATGCCTTTGACCCGGTTCATATTCACCTGGCTGTTCACCGGTGCTATCTCCATGGTGCCGCCGAAGCGAACGCTGTTACCCATCGGCGTGATGGCCACCCTTGCTTCGCAGAGAATGGCGGGAATGTTCAGCTGCCGCGCGGGCTGCTGCATAAAAGAATATCCTTTACCCGGCATCAGCGGTAGCTGCAGTGCGGCAAGTTTCAGCAACTGCGGCATCCAGGATCCCGCGGCAAATACAAACACATCCCCTGCAATTCCTGCGCTGCCGGTTTGTATACCGGTGATGCGGTTGGCCCTGCTGTATACCTGGCGCACTTCCGAACCGGTCACAAACTGCACACCTTTCCATTTGAGCCATAGCTGCATCTGCTCCATCAGTTTATTGGGATAGAGATGGGCATCGCAGCGATAGTGCACCGCACCCAGCACATCCAGGTCCATATCCGGCTCGAGGGCCCGGGCTTCTGCTGCGGTAAGCGCCACCGCATCCAGTCCCATACTCCGGGCGGTCTCCGCCATATGGATCTCTTCTTCGGCAACTTTCTCCGTTTTGAAATACATCATGATCCCTTTTTTCTCGAGACCAAATTCAAAGCCGGGTTCTTTTGCCATATCCTCGTAGAGCTGTTTGCTCAACAGGTTGATGGCTTTCAGATGCGGCGCGGATGCGGCCACATTCTTTGCATTGGCAGAGCGCAGGAATTTCCATCCCCAGCCCACCAGCTGTGCATTCAGCGAAGGCTTTACATAAAACGGGCTGCTGGAGCTGAACATCCACCGCAGCCCCTGCGATACGATACCCGGTGCCGCCAGTGGCACAAAATGACTCGGTACGATCATACCCAGGTTGCCATAAGAACAATTGTCGCTGAGATCGGATCTGTCAACAACGGTTACTTCCCAGCCATCTCTGACCAGGTAATAAGCCGTGCTCAAACCAATAATACCTCCTCCTATAATTACTGCTTTCATCGTATGCTACATCAGATAACCTGGAAGCCGTGGGCGTAAGGGTCATCATCGTCTATGATAATGGTATTGTAGCCTGTTACCATGGCCCAGCCTTCTATACTGGGCACAATGGCCGGCTTACCGTTGATGGTTGTTTCTTCTTCTATGCGTCCGGTAAATTTGGAACCGATGATGCTCTCGTGCACAAATGCATCTCCTTTTTTCAGTTTGCCTTTTGCATACCATTGGGCCATACGCGCCGATGTGCCGGTACCGCAGGGAGAACGATCGATGGCTTTATCGCCATAGAATACCGCGTTTCTTGCGGTGGCTTCCGTATCGATGGTTTTACCCGCCCATAAGAGATGGCTCAGTCCTTTGATATTGGCATTGTCCGGATGCCCGAAAACATATTTTTCATTCAGTTCCGTGCGGCAATGCCGGCTCCAGGAGACCAGCTGGTCTGCGGTAAACGCTTCCAGCCCGGGAAAATTTTCCTGCGGATCCACGATGGCGTAAAAATTGCCGCCGAATGCCACATCCAGTGTAAGCCTGCCCAGATCCGGGCAGTTTACTTCGAGCCCTTCCGCATAGAGAAAAGAAGGCACGTTCGTGAGTTTAACGGAAGTCACTTTTTTACCTTTCTGCCGGTAGTCGATCAGCACCAGTCCTGCGGGCGTTTCAATCCGCAGGTGGCCGGGTGTGCGGGGCTGCACCAGCCCTTCTTCCACGGCGATGGTGATGGTGCCGATGGTACCATGCCCGCACATAGGCAGGCATCCGCTGGTTTCGATAAACAATACGCCGATATCGTTTGCCGGGTCGTGCGGTGGGTAAAGAATGCTGCCGCTCATCATATCATGCCCGCGGGGCTCAAACATCAGTCCCTTCCGGATCCAGTCGTATTCACGCAAAAAATGCAGGCGTTTTTCCATCATGGAATTGCCTTCGAGCAGGGGGCCCCCGCCCGCCACCAGGCGAACCGGGTTGCCGCAGGTATGCGCATCGATGCAAAAGAATTTTTTATGTGCCATGTCTGTTTTTACTGTTGGTTACTGCCGATCGGCTCCCTTGTATAATTGCCGTTTACCTTGCGTAAGATACCTGCTTCATTTGTATCCTGCAGGTACAGGGGTAACAGTTCCTGCGGACAATCCTGGTAACATACCGGGCGAACAAAACGCCGTATCGCTTCCGTACCCACAGAAGTACTGCGCGAATCGGTGGTTGCGGGGAAGGGTCCGCCATGCACCATGGCATGACATACTTCCACACCCGTGGGAACGGCGTTAAAAATAAGCCGGCCTACTTTCTGCTGCAATCGTTCCGCAACCGAACGGTATGCCGATAACTCGGTTGCTGTTCCGAACAGCGAACCGGTGAGCTGGCCATGCAGCGTATCCAGTGTTTGTTCCAGTTCAGCACGGTCTTCGCATACCACCGCCAGAGAGCAGGGACCGAACACTTCGTCCTGCAGCTGCGGCTGTTCCCTGAATGCTTTGGCGGGCACCTGCAGCAGGGCCGGGCTGGCTTTGTATTCTAAGGAGAGGTCTTCGCCCGCCGTGAGCAGGGTTACGCCCGCTGCGCCGGTGAGACGCGTGCGGTCGGTGTAATAACTTTTACAGATGGCGGTATTCAGCATAATGCCGGGTGCAGCGGTTTGCAATGCGGCGGCAAGTGCCTGAAGAAAGGAATCGGTTGCCGCATCGCGTATCACAAACAGCAAACCGGGATTTGTACAAAACTGCCCTACGCCCAGGGTAATGGAGGCGGCCAGTGAGCCGGCTGTTGCCTGCACGCGCGCTGCCAGTGTTCCGGGCAGCAGTACCACGGGGTTGATGCTGCTCATTTCAGCATATACCGGTATCGGTGTTTCGCGTTTCTGGGTGGCGGTGGCAAACAGGCTCATGCCTGCGCGGTATGAGCCGGTGAAACCGATGGCTTTGATGGCCGGATCGGCGGCCAGTGTTTGACCGAGCGTGGCCCCCCCGCCATTCAGCGAAGAGAATACGCCGTCGGGCATACCTGTCTGGCCGGCGGCTTTTTGTATGGCCCGCGCCATGAATTCGTTGGTGCCGGCATGCGAGCTATGCGCTTTCACGATCACCGGGCATCCGGCGGCCAGCGCAGAAGCCGTATCGCCGCCCGCAGTGGAAAATGCAAACGGAAAATTACTCGCGGCAAACACAGCCACCGGCCCCAGTGGCTGCAGCATGCGCCTGAGATCGCTTCGGGGCAAAGGCTTCCGTTCGGGCAGGGCGGTATCGATCACCGCATCGGTCCAGGAACCTTCGCGCAGCAAAGCGGCAAACAGTTTCAGCTGGTTCATGGTACGGTCGCGTTCGCCGGTAAGTCTGGCCAGCGGCAGACCCGTTTCCAGGTGCGCCCGCCGCAGCAGGCTGTCGCCTGTTTCGAGAATGCATTCCGCGATGGTTTCAAGAAATAATGCCCGCTGCACGAAAGTGGTATTACGAAAGATAGCAAAAGCCTTTACGGCCTTTGCTATCGCATGATCCACCTCCTGCTGTGTAGCAACATGAAAACGTTCGGGTAAATAATTTTTTTCAACGGTACTGAAGGATTGAAAAACATCGGTGCCTGCGGCACTGGTTTCCGCTCCGATCACATTATACCCATGCAGCATCTTCTTTCTTTTTGAGATTCAGGTAATCCGGCAGTGTTGGTCTTACCGCCAGTGCTTTTTTGATGATATTGGTCACAGCCTGCAGTTCCTCTCCTTCCACTGCCAGCCGCGGCGCACGTACATGGGCAGAGCCGATGCCCGTATGTGAAGCAGCGAGCTTGATGTACTGTACCAGTTTGGGATGGATATCCAGCTCGAGCACCGGAAGGAACCAGCGGTAGATCTTAAGCGCCTCTTCTATCCTGCCGGCTTTTACCAGGCGGTAGATGGCCACGGTTTCTTTGGGGAATGCGTCTACCAGACCGGCAACCCATCCGTCTGCACCCATGCAAAGACTTTCCATGGCAAGGGTATCCACACCGCAAAGTATTTTATAACGGTCACCGAAACGGTTGATCATGCGGGTTACATTCGATACATCCCTGGTGGATTCTTTCACCGCCCTGATGTTCTCGAAAGAACGGAGCTCCTCAAACATATCGAGCGTGACCATGATTTTATAGTCAACCGGGTTGTTATAGATCATAATCGGCAGCGATGTGGCACCGGCCACCGCTTTGAAATAGGCAAGTGTTTCACGGCTGTCGGCATAGTAACGCATCGGAGGCAGCAGCATCAAACCGTCCGCACCGTTTTTCTCCGAGTCCTGGGCCAACTGTACAGCAGCCCGGGTTGTCTGCTCTGCTATGTTCACGATCACGGGAAAATCTGCGGGCACCAGCTCTTTGGAAAAGAACAGCATGTCGCGTTTTTCTTCGTTGGAAAGAGAACTGGCTTCACCCAGCGATCCGCCTATGATAATACCATCGACACCGGCATCGAGCTGCGCCTGCAGATTGCGTTTGTAGCCGTCAAAATCCACCGATTCATCACTGTTAAAAGGGGTAAGCATTGCGGGATAAACACCCTTCCATGATACATTTGCCATACTGAGTTGTTTGTTTGCCTGCAAAACTACCAACGATTGCAGGGCGGGTATTTTCAAGTATTAATAAATAGTTTACATATTTTAACTTCTTCTCCGCCGCGGGCGGCAACCGGACAACCTGCTTCCACCATGCAAACACCCCCGGAAATTTACAGCCGTTTCCCGGGAAAACAGGTTTCTTCCAATAATTTCACCCTGTCATCCACCGGTTCGGAACGGCATTTTGCACACTGTTCTCGGCTAGCACACCGATCTGCCTCATAACGGCACAATAGTATGCCGCCATCGCCGAAACCATTGGTCCTATAATCCTCCGGGTTTTTCCCCGCAGGTATTTTTTAAAAATACAGACACAAATACCTTGTTGCCCTGTTCATACCGGAAAAATAAGCGTATTTTTGACACTAAATATAACCCGGGCTGTTTTCTGCCGACCAACAGAAATTAGCCATTTCTATCCGGATTTTAACCTTCTTCAAAAAATCGGGGGTAACGGTTCCGAAATGTGCAGCATATCCCCTATTTTAACTGCCTTTCCTGAAAACAGGCATATAAATAGAGAATTTTTGTAAAGAAAAGCTTTGTATGAAAGTACTTCAGTTTACCATTCCGGTTCCCAGCGACAGGAACATCATCATCATCCGCGATGTGCTGCCTTATTTTTACCAGCACCTGCACCGGCATGATGAAGTGCAGCTTACCTGGGTGCAGAAAGGAGAAGGCACGCTGGTGGTAGACAACAACATGCACCTGTTCGGTCCCAACGAGATTTATTTCCTGGGCGTCAACCAGCCGCATGTGTTTAAAAGCGATCCTGTGTATTTCTCGCCCAAGAGCAAACGGAAAGTGCATGCACTGTCGATCCATTTCAATCCTTACGGCAAACTGCAAAGCCTGTTCGAGCTGTCGGAGATGAAGAACATCCACCAATTCCTGGAGAAACACAACAACGGTTTTATCGTTCCGTCAAAACACGTAGCGGATATCTCGCATAAAATGATGCAGATCGGAAACCTGTCCGGCTCGGAGCAGTTGACGGCGCTGATAGACCTGCTGCGCAAATTCAGCAGCATCCCCAACCTGAAAAAATTATCGAGCATTTCCAATCTTACCAATGTGAGCGAGAACGATGGTATCCGGCTCAGCCATATCTACCATTATATCATGGGCAACTACGCCAGGAACATCACGCTCGAACATGTGGCGCAGCAGGCGCATATGACGCCGCAGGCCTTCTGCCGCTATTTCAAGAAAAGAACCCAGCATACGTTTGTTTCGTTCCTGAACGAAGTGCGCATCAACGAAGCCTGCAAGAAACTGACCACCGGCGATACCGACGGCGTAAGCATTTCCGCCATAGCTTACAACTGCGGCTTTAACACCGTCACCAATTTCAACCGGGTGTTTAAATCGGTGATAGGCAAATCGCCCAGCGAATACCTGGACGATTATTTCCGCAGCACTTATGAATGATAAAACAACAGGTCCCGCATGGCGGGACCTGTTGTTTTATTTTCCTCTGCGCTCCTGCAGTTCGTCGTTGTTCCTGTCTGGCGGATCAACGCCTAATAAACTCTTTACAAAGAAATCCCTTTTCTTAGCCCGGCCATAAGGACCGCCATCGCTGTGCCCCATACCCGGCACCGAAAGGAATTCGAAAGATTTTTTGGCTTTGATCAGTGCATCGGCCACGCGGTAGGTAGATTCGGGCGGCACATTGGTATCGGCTTCGCCTACGATCAGTAACAACCGGCCTTTCAGTTTGGCCGCATTGGTGATATTCGACTGCTCCTCGTAATGTTTGCCGATCGGGTAACCCATCCATTGTTCGTTCCACCACTGCTTATCCACGCGGTTATCGTGGCAGCCGCAGGCAGACACGGCGGCTTTGTACCATTCGGGATGAAACAGCAAACCGCCCAGCGAATTCTGTCCGCCGGCAGAAGTGCCGTACAGACCCACGCGCGTGGTATCGGCCTGGGGATATTTGGCAGCAAGCGCTCTCATCCAGGCGATCCTGTCGGGGAAACCGGCATCGGCGAGGTTCTTCCAGCAAACATCATGAAAAGCCTTGGAGCGGTTGGCCGTGCCCATGCCATCGATCTGCACCACGATGAAGCCCAGTTCGGCCATGCTCTGCATTTCGCCTGCGGGCATATAGGACTTGGGGACAAATGCATCCTGCGGACCTGCATAGATATTCTCGATGACCGGGTACCGTTTGGAGGGATCGAAGTCGGAGGGTCTGCAGATCACGCCCCATATATCGGTAACGCCATCACGGCCCTTGGCAACAAACGGCTCGGGCAAACGAAATCCCGCCGCTTTGTGCCGGGATACATCGGCGTGTTCTATCTCCATCAGCTGTTTGCCATCCAGAACGCGGCCCAGCACCGTAACCGGTGGCTGGTCTACCGTGGAATAGGTATCCACAAAATATTCCTTGTCAGGCGAATAACTTATGCGGTGGTTGAATCCCGGCCTGGTAAGCGTTACTAAATTTTTTCCATCGAAACCGATGCGGTAATAGTGCACGAAATAGGGATCCTCTGCCTTGTTCCTACCGCTGGCCTGGAACCATATCTCTCTTTTTACCCTGTCAACACTGTCGATGCCGCGCACCACCCATTCGCCCCGGGTTACCTGGTTCTTCACCGAACCCGTTCTGGCATCCACCAGGTAAATATGCCGCCAGCCGTCTTTTTCCGTTACCCATACGATCTCGGCTGTTGCCGGAAGATATTGCGTAAAGATACGCTGCTCGTAAATAAAGGTCGGGGTCTGCTCGTCAACGATGTTGCGTGTATTGCCATCGGCGGCATTTACTTCTATGATGCGGAAACGCTGGTGACCGCGATCCACTTTCTCATACAGGAAATGCCCGTTATCGCCGTCGTTCCAGCGCAGGCGCGGCGCGTCAAAAAAATCAATGATATCCGTATTGACTTTTACCAGTTTTTTATCCGCCACATGGATCAGGTACATCTCGTAGGCGGAGAAATCGTCGCCCGGCTGTTTATACGATTGCTGTTTCAGCTCGCCCCGCGTGGTACCGGGTTGCGAGGTAAGGATATGGTAAACCGGTTTGTCTGCCACGCGTTTGATCCTGTACGCCACCAGGTAAGCGCCATCGGGCGACCAGGTGGCCTCTCCCCAGGCCGAGGCAGCGCTGCCATCTGAAGTGTATGGCACGGCATCGCCGCCGCCTGCGGGTTCGAGAAAAATATTGTTGTCTTTCAGCAGCAGGTTCCATTTCTTATCCGGCGATACACGCTCGCCGCGGTTGCGCTGCCAGCGGCCCGGCTGACGCGTGAGCTCGGGATAGACCGTTTTATCGGATGGCAAGGAGTCGATCCTGGTAAGCTGGTAGCTGCCAAGATCCACATCATAGGTTCCGGCGGGAATGGCAACGGCTATCTTCCGCGCATCCGGATATACGTAGGCGCTGCGTATCGGTAATCTTCCGGCATCGATCTTCTGTGCAGAGACCGAAGCCAGTGCAGCCGCCATTTTTTCGGCGTCGAACAAGGGTTTTTTCTGTGTGGTTACGGGATCAACGAACAGGTATTCCGACTGGCTGTCGGGTAATGCATTGCGGTACCAGAAGGCATGCGGGCCCACCCAGTTAGGCGTAACGCTTAACCGGAAGGCGGTGCGGCGTGCAAGACTGTCGCGGTCCTCTGCACGGTTATAACGTTTCAGCATCTCTTCGCGCGAGGGTAAGAATCTCGGCAACGGCTGTTTCTGTGCCTGCACCGCCAGTGTAAAACAGGCGAGTGAGGCTGTTAGAAAATGTCTTTTCATAAGGCTGTTTGGTTTATCTGGTGGGTATCCTCAGCACCGTGATGGAATACCTGGGAAAAGTGTATTGCAGCTGGTTGCTGCGTACTCCATCCAACCCGGTTTTCACGGGAATGTACTGCTGTGGTTTTGCAAAAGAGTTCTCGCCATCGGTATCACCCGATGTCAAAGTGTATACCGTGGCCTGGCCGGCCGTTTTTACCGCACCCTGTAGGTCGATGCCTGTGGTGTAATCCTCATCATACCCGTTCACCACCTTGATGATGATATCGCCATTGTCTTTGTCGCGGCCCGCAATACCGATCAGTTTCTGCGGTTCCCGGTAAGAAAGCAGTAGGGTGTCGTTGAGGTAACAGTCCACTTTATCAGTACCCACTTCCAGGCGTATCTTATACCATACACCGGTTTCGATGGGTCTGGACAGTCTTTTCGACTGGGATATATTGGCCACCGACCCATCCTGTACAATTTCAAATACGGTATTGAGGTTCACATAAGAACCGATATGTGCGCGCAGCATGGATTTCTGCCCATTCACTGCAAACGGAATGATGAACGCATTGGTGCCCCCGGTCTTTCTTGCTTCGAGTGTCAGCGTATAGCTATCGAAGGAATGGTCTTTCAGGATCATCAGCCGTTGCGGGCCCTGCGCTGTCTGTGCGATGGCGCCATTTTTTTCCTCCCATACACCGCGCACCCGTTCCCATTCATCGGGTCTGGCGGCAAAATCGCTTTTGTACGCGGTTTTTCCTTCCTGTATCACTTCTATGTTCCTGTATTCCGTCTGCGTATCCCAGGTGGCGAGCCCGATACTGCCTTTGTGTCTGGGTTTGGCAACCTCGGGCGGCGCCAGGTTCAGTGTAACGGGATAGTTCTCATCGGCACGGTGATCGTTCATCATCCGGATGGCGTAGTAAGATATCCGTGCAAAACTGCTGTCTGACTTGTATTTGATCAGGTTCACCGGCCAGTGGCGGGTGTTCACGTTTTCGAACAGGGGTGCATAGCTCGACATCTTAACCAGGTCTCCGTTGTTTTCCATGCCGAGTATATAGGCCGCATCGTTCAACGCCGCCTGCATATTGCCGTTGCCTACGCCTGCATTGGTGGCGTACTCTCCCACATACACATCGTAATCGCCGCGTTTGTAACGGTCAAAATGATCGTAGTTGGCGAACGACCAGTAGGCCGCTTTGTACGCATGCTCGTCCGCCACATCGGTAACCCGGATGCTGTCGAGCGTGCGGCGGTTGATATCACCGATGCCCATGCTCGATACGATCCTGATATCCGGGTACTTTGCCCTGATGGCATCGTGGAAACGGTTATAGCGGCGCGCATACCAGGGACCATGCTGTTCATTGCCCACCTCCAGGTATTTCAGGGGAAAAGGTTTGGGATGCCCGTTCTGCGCCCGCAGCTTTCCCCATTTGGAAGTGACAGGACCTACGGCATATTCGATGGCATCGAGTACATCATCGATCACGGGTTGCAGCGCGTCATCGCTGATAAAAGTGCCGCTGCGGAATTCGCAGGAAACACCGGCATTGAATACGTACAGGGCAGCTGCACCGATGTCTTCGCAAAACTGCAGGTATTCATGGTAACCGAATCCGTCGCTGGACCAGTAACCCCATACGCTGAAGGTGCCCGGTCGTTTTTCAAGCGGACCGATCGTGTTTTTCCAATTGGGTGCACTCTCCACATTCACGCCTTCTACAAAACAGCCCCCGGGCCAGCGCACAAATGCGGGTTTCAGGTCTGCCAGCAGTTGCGCCAGGTCTGCGCGCAGGCCGTTTGGTCTGTTACGGAAAGTTTTTGCGGGAAACAGCGATACAAAATCAAAACCGATCTCACCAACCGATCCAAAACGGAAAGCGAAGCTGGCTTTTCCATCCGTTTCGGCGGGTACGAGCCGGCAGCTGTATGCTTTCCATTCCGCATTGTTGATAGCGGGGAAGGTATGCGAGGCGATCTCTTTGCCGCTGGCCGATAAGAGCACAACGGTCAACGGCCCTTTGTACGAACCACCATTGCGGACATAGAAACTCAGTGAATAGCTTTCTCCTTTCTGCGCATTGATTCCCCAGAAACCTTCGTTGACAAAATAGTCTTTGCCACCGGCGGATTGTTTTGTGATACGCACCAATGCCGACTGCGGTGTTGCGCCGGTCAGAGGATGCGCTTTGTCGAGAACGGCCTCCATCGCACCGCCCTCGCCTGTCTGCAGGTGCCAGTAAGGCATGTCCGTTTTAACGGGCCAGGGCATACGCCAGTCGCTGGGTTTGCCGTTGAGGTTGTAATGCGGTTTTTTACCGGGGTTGGCATTCAGCATCCCGTTCTCCACAACCGATCCCGGCGGGATGCGGCTTTCTTCAAAACCCCTGTTCTGGATCATTTCCGCGTACAGACCGCCCTCTCCGCCATGGCTGATCTCTTCGAAGAAAATACCGTGCAGCGTGGGCGATACCGTATTCTTTACTTTACCGGTCTGAACGGTCATCAACGCTTTCTGCTGCGCATGGGCAGGAACAAAACAAACAGATCCGATAACGGCTGCCGCGGCAGAACAGATAATGCGTTTCATGGTGTTTTACTTGAGTATCCACTCGTGCACACCGGTGGCATGGTCCTTGGGCAAGCGTATTTCCATACGGATGGCCCTGGTGACTACCGGTTTGAAAGTGGCTTTATTGTATTTGTCTTTTGACATCTCATCGGTCGATACCGGTTCCACCGGCACCCATTCCTCACCTTTTTTGTACAGCAGGCGATAGGAAGCCGGGATACGGCATCCGCCGAACGGCGCGTCATCGTACCAGTATACGCGCGACTCGGATACGGTTTCTTCCTTATCGAAATCGTATTGTATCCATTCGTTCGTATCCTTCTTCGGCCACCAATGCAGGTAAAGCGCCGATTTATCCTCCGATCCCGACGGATCGTACTGATCGTTCAGGGCATTCAGCATACGCGCATTGCTGATCGATGCACTCACTTTACTGCGGGAGGCAAGGGTCGGCGCGGGTTTGGGTCTTGCACCCGATTCTTCATAGGGTATCCATACCAGCATTTCGCCGGCGCCGCGGTTGTTCCATGAATAATAGGGGATCGCTTTTACCGGCACTTCCTTTTTCAGCAGTGCATCAGAATTCAGCTGGCGGCTGGTGGCATTGCCCTGTCCGTTCAATACCATCACGCCATTGAGCAGACCGTCCTCAAAATTTTCCTTTAAAACAGCCTGCTGCGGAACCACGATATTCTGTACCGAATTATCTGCATTGTCTGCTCCTTCCAGGCAGTATACGATGGGGCCGCGCTGCAGGGCATAACGGCCTTTGTCGTCTTTTACTTTTTCATTGGCGATGACTTTTTCCAATTCCATGGGTAAGTTGAATTCGACCACATCTCCCCTGTTCCAATTCCTTTTGAAAACCGCGTATCCTTTCTCCAGCGAATAGGCAACGGGCTTGCCGTTAATGCTGATCCGGATGTCGTTGCTGCGGGTATCTGCAAATCGGTAAAGATCACCGGGCACCGCCTGCTGTCTTGCCCATCCCGGTATGCGTACGCGCAGGGTGAACTCGGATTTTTTTTCGGGCTCCACCACCAGCTTCACAGCTCCCTGCCAGGGATACTGGGTTTCCTGTCTGATCTTCACTTTTGAAGCGGGCAGGTTTACCACCGCATCGTTAGACATATACAGGTTTACATAGAGATTGTTTTGATCCTGCGCATAAACATACCCCGGCACCGAAGGCATAAAACGGGTTACATTGGAAATACAGCAGGCGCAACCAAACCAGGCACTTCGCTGGTGCTGCCCCATAGAGGCAAGCGGGTTGGGATAAAAGAACCTGGTTCCGTTCAATGCAATACCCGACAATGCCCCGTTATACAATACTTTTTCCAGCACATCAATGTACTGCGCATCGCCATGCAGCATAAACATGCGGCTGTTCCAGAATACATTGGCAATGGAAGCGCATGTTTCTGCATAGGCCGACATATTCGGCAGCTCGTATGCGGCACCGAAAGCTTCTCCCGCGCCGGTGGCGCCGATGCCGCCGGTGAGGTATAGTTTTTTGGTGACCACATCCGACCATATATCGTCTATGGCCCTGATATAAGAGGCATCGCCGGTCAGGGCAGCCACATCCGCCATGCCCGTATACATATAGGCAGCGCGAACGGCATGGCCCACCGCCTCGTGCTGGTCGGTAACCGGCTTGTGCGATTGGCTGTACTGGCTTCCTTTCACCTGTCCGTTACCGCGTATATCGAGAAAATATTTTGCCAGATCGAGGTATTCTTTTTTTCCCGTTACCCGGTACATCTTGGACAAACCGGTCTCGATCACCTGGTGACCCGGAAAATAAGGCGCTTTACCATAGAGAAAATCCTTTATTAACAGATCGGCATTGCGGGTGGCGATATCCAGCAGGGTTTTCTTACCGGTTGACAGGTAATGCGCGGTGGCCGCTTCGTACAGGTGACCCATGTTATACAACTCATGGCTGAGGTCCGGATCTTTTTCCCAGCGCTTGGCGCCTATCCAGTCGTGCAGCTTTGCGGGCTTCATGGTACGGAAGGTATAAAGATACCCATCCGGCTCCTGCGCATCGGCAATGATGGCGATCAGTGTATCCAGCGATCTTTCGAGTTGCGGATTGGGTTTTACCTGCAGCGCATAGGAAGCACCCTCGATCACTTTGAAAACATCGGAATCATCGAACGGATATTCCGTCTGTTTCCCAGGCGGTTGTTTACCGGCGGCTTTCAGAAAATTATCGATCCTCCCCGTTTCGCGGCATTTCTGCAGTACATAGGGGATCGTAATGTCTGCGTTCACATCGATACGCGGTGCCCAGAAACGGTCGTGCACATGCACATGATTAAAGGTAACAGGCTGTATAGGATAATCCCTGTTCTGCGCAAATGCCGCAGCACCTGCCAGCACGGCGATGATCGTTCCTCGGGTTTTGTATCGATTCATACGGGTCAAATTTTGAATAATTTTTTATAGCGCAATTGCCGGATATTAACCTTTTCTACTTCTATTTTATGATTTCACCACGCCAAACCGGTAGGTGGTGGTGCTGCGGTATTGTTTACCAGGCTCCAGTACGGTAGACGGAAAGGCGGGCTGGTTTGGCGAATCGGGAAAATGCTGTGTTTCGAGACAGAATGCGGACCTGTGCCCGTATTTTTTCTGCTGTTTACCCACCAGTGTTCCATCGAGGAAATTGCCGCTGTAGAACTGGATCGCCGGCTCGGTGGTGAACACTTCCATACTGATACCCGTTTTCACCGACTGCACATGCGCGGCCTGTACGGAAGAAACGGCATCCACCCTGTCGAGCACGAAATTATGGTCGTATCCCAAACCGTTTTTGATCTGCACATTGTCTGCACCGATATCCTGGCCGATGGGTTTTGCTTTCCGGAAATCAAAAGGCGTTGCCGCCACATCCACGGGGGCGCCGGTCGGTATCAGCGTACTGTCTACCGCCGAATATTTTGATGCCATGATATTCAGCAGGTGATCCGTGATCGTTGAATCGCCCTGGCCGTTGAGGTTGAAATACGCATGGTTGGTAAGGTTCACCACCGTTTTCTTATCTGTTTCGGCCTGGTAATCGATCTTGAGTTCGTTGTTGTCCGTAAGCGTGTAGCTCACTTTTACGGTAAGCGTTCCGGGGTATCCTTCTTCGCCGTCTTTTGATACATACTGTAAAGACAGCGTGCCGGGACCTGCCTGAACCGCCTCCCAAACCTGGTTATGAAAACCTTTGGGACCGCCGTGCAGCGAATTTTTGCCGTTATTGGCGGCAAGCCGGTACGTGGTTCCGTCGAGTGCAAACCTGGCATCGGCGATCCTGTTGCCGTAGCGGCCGATCAGCGCGCCGAAATAGGCTTCGGGTTTGCTGAGGTAATGAGACAGGCTGTCGTAACCCAGCACGACATCTGTCGGCTTGCCGTTTTTATCGGGTACCACCAGCGATACCACCCTTCCGCCGTAATTGGTGATGGCCACCTGCGCACCTGATGCATTGGTCAGGAAGTAAAGCGATACGGGCTTGCCGCCGATCGTTTGCTGATAGGCTTTTTTCACAGAGGCCGTGTCTGCCGCGGGTGTTGTGCCGGCAGCAGGCGGATTACTGCAGTTAGACAGCAGGAATGCGCCTGCTGCGAACGGAATGGCAAAAAACTTTTTCATATGTTTCATCGGGTTTGTTTGGTGTCCTGGCGGTTGAAGGGGCAATATGGCAGCCTTTCCGGCAGGTAAATGGGTAACCAAAATAGCCAAAATATTAATTGTAGAAAAAACACTTATTATTTTATTACGCGGGAATGTCTATTTTTATAAATACCGTAACAGGAAAACCGACCACCATGCTCAGATACCACAAGCAGACCAGGATACTGGTCGCCATAGACTGTATCATCCTCGGATTTGACGGACACGACCTGAAGCTGCTGCTGGTGCAGCGCGGACTGGAGTACGAAAAAGGCAAATGGAGCCTGATGGGGGGATTTGTGCAGAAGGACGAGGATTTTGAAAAAGGCTCGGCCCGTATCCTTAAAGAACTGACCGGACTGGAAGGCGTATACATGGAACAGCTTTTTGCCTTCGGCGATGTAAAACGCGATCCCTATGAGCGTACGGTATCCGTTGCCTATTTTGCGCTGATCGATATTCACCAGTACGAGAAACAGCTGAATGCCGACTACCATGCCGAATGGTTCCCGATCAACGATACCCCGCGGCTGATTTTCGACCACCAGGAGATGGTGGATATGGCCAAGGAAAAACTGCGGTACAAAGCGGCCTTCCACCCCATCCTGTTTGAGCTGCTGCCCGAGAAGTTCACCCTGCCGCAGCTGCAGAGCCTGTACGAAGGCATCTTCGACTGCAGCTTTGATAAAAGAAATTTCAGCCGGAAGCTGCAGTCTACCAAATTACTGATCAGGCAAAAAGA
Organism: Sediminibacterium soli; assembly: GCF_009939225.1. Taxonomy (GTDB): domain Bacteria; phylum Bacteroidota; class Bacteroidia; order Chitinophagales; family Chitinophagaceae; genus Sediminibacterium; species Sediminibacterium soli. The sequence continues at coordinate 422,632 of NZ_JAACJR010000008.1, forward strand.
CAAGGAAAGACTGAGCTCCAAAAGAGGCGCTTATTATTACAAACTGGACAAAAGACGGTATGCGGCCAATTTTCATGCGTTCCTGAACCTGATTCCCAATCCCGGCAACCTGAAATAACAGGATTTTTCTCCTGTTTTTTTTGATTATAAATTTTAAGTGTTACTTTGACACGAATTAACCGACCAAAAACATTTGCTGTCAGATGAGAAAGCAACAGTATGCCATCGGGGTGGATTACGGAACAGACTCTGTAAGATCCATCATCGCAGATACCGCCACGGGAGAAGAGATCGCCTCCGCCGTTTATTATTATCCACGCTGGAAACAGGGATTGTACTGCGATCCCTCCGAAAGCCGGTTCCGCCAGCATCCGCAGGATTATATCGAAGGTCTTGAACAAACCATACAGGCCTGTCTGCAAAAAGCGGGCGCCGGAATTGCCGCACAGGTATGTGCCATTGGTGTGGACACCACCGGCTCCTCGCCTGTTGCCGTAGACGAAAGCGGGCAGCCACTGGCATTGAGTCCGGCTTTTGCAAAAAACCCCAATGCCATGTTCGTGTTATGGAAAGACCATACCAGCGTGGGCGAGGCCGCAGAGATCAACCAGCATGCCGGCAGGTTTGACACCAATTACCTGCAGTACGTAGGAGGTATCTATTCGTCCGAATGGTTCTGGGCAAAACTGCTGCACATACTCCGTGCCGATGAAGCCGTTCGCAAAGCCTGCCATTCCTGGGTGGAGCATTGCGACTGGATCCCTTTTTTACTGACCGGCGGCAAACATATTTCCGAGTTGAAACGCGGCGTATGCGCGGCAGGTCATAAAGGATTATGGTCTGAAGTCTTTGACGGCTACCCTCCCAACGAATTTTTTACCGGTCTCGATCCCCTGCTCAACGGTTATGTGAACACCCTTGGTAAACATACCTATACTTCGGACCAGCCCGCCGGCACCCTGTCAAAAGAATGGGCGCAGCGGCTGGGCTTACCCGAGACCGTGGTGGTGGCCGTAGGCGCTTTTGATGCGCATATGGGTGCGGTGGGCGGACAGATAGAACCCTACCACCTCAGCAAAGTGATGGGTACTTCTACCTGCGATATACTGGTGGCACCGAAAAAAGACCTGGAAGGCAATACCGTAAAAGGTATCTGCGGACAGGTGGATGGCTCGGTGATACCGGGTTTGCTGGGACTGGAAGCGGGACAATCCGCTTTTGGCGATACCTATGCCTGGTTCCGTAATATGCTCATCAAACCCATGCGCGAACTGCTGCAGCAATCGGGAATGGAAGACAGCGAAAAAACGATACAGTACCTCGATGAACAGTTGGTGCCGCATCTGTCCAGACAGGCTGCCGCATTACCGCTGGCGGAAAACGATGAACTGGCGCTGGACTGGTTCAACGGACGACGCACGCCGGATGCCAATCAGTATTTAAAAAGCAGTCTGCACGGGCTTGACCTGGCAACGGATGCTGCGAGGATATTCAAATCGCTGGTGGAAGCCACCTGTTTCGGCGCAAGAAGCATCGTGGAGCGCTTCCGCGAAGAAGGCGTGGAAGTAAAAGGACTGATCGGTCTGGGTGGTGTGGCAAAAAAATCGCCCTATATCATGCAGGTGATGAGCAATGTGATGAACATGCCCATCCGTGTTCACAAAAGCGAACAGACCTGTGCGCTTGGCGCCGCCATGTTTGCCGCCACCGCCGCGGGTGTATACGGCAAGGTGGAAGACGCGATGCAACATATGGGACAGGGTTTTGACACCACTTATTTTCCGCAGACCAATACGGTGGCACATTATAATGCGCGCTACCGCCGATACCGGGAGGCGGGCGCTTTTACCGAGCAGCATACAAAAAAACAATAGACCATGAGCAAGTACGAAGCAATCAGGCAGCAGGCCTACGATGCCAATATGCAGTTGCCGAAACTGGGACTGGTGCTTTTCACCTTTGGCAATGTAAGCGTTGCAGACAGGGAACAGAAACTGTTCGCCATCAAACCCAGCGGTGTGGTATACGAGGAGTTATCGCCCGAAAAAATGGTGATCGTGGATTTTGACGGTCATACCGTTGAAGGAGACCTGCGGCCTTCTTCCGACACAAAAACACATGCGGTGCTGTATAAACACTGGGACGGCATCGGCAGCATCGTGCATACGCATTCCACCTATGCCACGGCCTGGGCGCAGGCACAGCGCGATATCCCCATCTTCGGAACAACGCATGCCGATCATACCACGGTATCCATACCCTGCGCGCCGCCCATGAGCGATGAAATGATCCGCGGCGATTATGAAACGGAAACAGGTTTCCAGATACTCAATTGTTTTACCGAAAAAAAACTGTCACCCGCAGAAGTGGAAATGATACTGGTAGGCAATCATGCGCCGTTTACCTGGGGAAAAAATGCCCACAAAGCGGTTTACAACGCAGCCGTGCTGGAAGAAGTGGCCCGCATGGCTTACCTCACCCTGCAGATCAATCCCGCCGCACCCCTGCTGAAAGACGCACTGATACAAAAACATTACGAAAGAAAACATGGTCCGGACTCTTATTACGGACAATAAACAGAACATAAATCGTTTTACTATGACCAATCTGAAACAACTGGAAGTGTGGTTTGTTACCGGCAGCCAGCATTTGTATGGAGAAGAAACGCTCAGGCAGGTAGCAGCCAATTCGGCCGTTATTGCCAATTCCCTTGATCAATGGCCAACGGTTCCGGTGAAAGTGGTGTACAAACCAACGGTAAAATCATCCGAAGAAATATTCGCCACCTGCCAGGAAGCCAATCAGACACCGCAGTGTATCGGCATCATCACCTGGATGCATACTTTTTCGCCTGCCAAGATGTGGATAGGCGGTTTGAAAATACTGCAGAAACCTGTGTTGCATTTTCATACGCAGTTCAACCGCGATATTCCCTGGAACACCATCGACATGGATTTTATGAACCTGAACCAGAGTGCGCATGGCGATCGCGAGTTCGGTTTTATCATGACGCGCATGCGGCTGAACCGAAAAGTGGTGGTGGGACACTGGAGTGATGGGGAGAGTGTTGACAAAATCGTGGGCTGGATGCGCGCCGCGGCCGGATGGCATGACTGGCAGGGCGCCAAATTTGCTCGGTTTGGCGATAACATGCGTTATGTTGCCGTTACCGAGGGCGATAAAGTGGAGGCGGAAATCAGGTTCGGTTATTCTGTCAACACCTACGGTATCGGCGATCTGGTGGAGGTGATCAGATCGGTGAGCGAAGCGGACCTCAAACAACTGGTGGAGGAATACGCGGCATCGTACCAGCTTTCGGAAAGCCTTCTGCCCGGAGGCAGCCAGCATCATTCGCTGCGCGAAGCGGCCCGTATTGAACTGGGACTGGAGACATTTCTCCGGAGCGGCGGGTTCAAGGGCTTTACCACCACGTTCGAAGACCTGCACGGGATGGAACAGTTGCCGGGTATCGCAGCGCAGCGCCTGATGGCAAAGGGTTATGGCTTTGCCGGCGAGGGCGACTGGAAAACGGCCGCGCTGGTGCGCGCCATGAAAGTAATGGCCACGGGTCTGGAAGGCGGCAACAGTTTTATGGAAGACTATACCTATCATTTTGACCCCAACAACAAACTGGTGCTGGGCTCGCATATGCTGGAGATATGTCCTTCAATCGCCGATGCCAAACCCGGCTGCGAAGTGCATCCGCTGGGTATCGGCGGCAAGGCAGACCCGGTGCGCCTGGTATTCAACTCAGGCTCGGGTCCGGCCATCAATGCATCGATCGTGGATATGGGTAACCGCTTCCGTTTGCTGGTGAACGATGTGATGGCCGTGGCGCCGATCAACAGCGTTCCCAAACTGCCGGTGGCAAGGGTGCTATGGAAGCCTTACCCCGATATGCAGACCGGCTGTGCCGCCTGGATACTCGCCGGCGGCGCGCACCATACCTGTTACTCACAGAATATCGGCGCAGCACAGATGGAAGACTTTGCCGAGATCGCGGGCATAGAGTATGTGCTCATCAACAATGAAACAAGACTTCACCAGTTCAAGAACGAATTGCGCTGGAACGAACGTTTCTACCAATAGTATTGCTTATTCATCACCCTAAACAAAACACATGAAAGGGCTTGCCACTATCGACATTGTCGTATTCCTTTTTTATTTCGTCATCGTTGCCGGTTATGGTTACTGGATCTACCGGCGCAAAAAGAAAGCGGTAACCGACACCAAGGATTTTTTCCTGGCCGAAGGATCGCTTACCTGGTGGGCGATCGGCGCCTCGCTGATCGCGTCCAATATCTCAGCGGAACAGTTCATCGGCATGAGCGGCGAAGGCTTCTTTGTGGGCACCGCTGTTGCAGCTTATGAATGGATCGCTGCACTGGCCCTGATCATCATAGCGGTATGGTTCATGCCCATTTACCTGAAGAACAAGATCTTCACGATGCCGCAGTTCCTTACCACAAGGTATAACCAGACCGTGGCGCTGATATTAACGGTATTCTGGCTGTTCCTGTACATATTCGTAAACCTGACATCGATCCTGTACCTCGGCGCACTGGCGATCAACGGACTGATAGGCGGACAATACCTGCACCTGATCATGATACTGCTTGCTGTTTTTGCACTGCTGATCACACTCGGCGGTATGAAAGTGATCGGGTACACCGATGTAATACAGGTAGCGGTGCTCATCATCGGCGGTCTGGCAACGACCTATATGGCGCTGGTGATCGTAAGCGAAAAATTTGGTCTGGGAAGAGACGTGCTATCCGGTTTCAATACGCTGCTGAAAGAAGCACCCGATCACTTCCATATGATGCTGAGCAAACCCGGTCCCGGCGCTTCACAGGAAGAGATCAACAAATACCTGGTGCTGCCCGGCCTTGCCATGTATTTTGCAGGACAGTGGATCGTGAACCTCAACTACTGGGGCTGCAACCAGTACATTACGCAGCGGGCCCTGGGCGCCAACCTGCAAACGGCGCGCACCGGCATCCTGTTCGCAGGTTTGCTGAAGCTGATGATGCCGGTAATCGTTATGCTGCCCGGTATCGCCGCCTATGTACTGCACAAGAACGGGCACCTGCCCCAGCTCGAAGGCGGAAGCAAGGATGGCGCTTACTCAGCCATACTGGGCTTTCTGCCCGCAGGATTGAAGGGACTGTCGATCGCTGCGCTTACCGCGGCCATTGTGGCTTCTCTTGCCGGCAAAGCCAACAGCATCTCCACCATCTTTACGCTCGATGTCTTCAAAAAATACATCAAACCCGAAGCCAGTGAAAAGAAAATGGTATGGACAGGCCGCATCACCATTGTGGCAGCCATGTTCGTGAGCCTGCTGTTCACCTGGAACGATACGCTGGGTATCGGCGGCGAAGGTGGTTTTACTTTTATCCAGAAATACACCGGCTTTATCAGCCCGGGGGTGTTTGCCCTGTTCCTGCTGGGTATGTTCTGGAAAAGAACCACGGGCGCTGCGGCGGTGGTGGGCGTGATCCTCGGATTTGTATTGTCGGTTTTCTTCAACAACTACGCCCCTGCGCTGCTTGGCAACGAAACCATCCTGTACACCGCTTTCCCGAACGGAAAAGGCGGTTACGAGATACCGTTCCTGATCAATATGGGCTGGTCTTTCTTCTTTACGATCGCGGCGATGGTACTGATCAGCCTCGGCGGTCCGAAAGTAAACCCGAAAGCATTTATATTCGAGAAAGGTATGTTCCAAGTCAGCAACCGCGTGATCGTACTGATCGTGGTAACGCTGTTATTACTTACCGCGCTGTATGTTCGGTTCTGGTAACCCTGGCACAGCCTATCCCGAAAAAGCCCGGAGCAATCGTTCCGGGCTTTTTGTTTCGCGGGGTAATACGGTGCGGCTATGCCGTTTGTACGCCAAACAGGTAACCCACCAGCGCCGTTACGCCCATTGCCACGGTACCCCAGAAGCAGATCCTGGTCACCGCCTTGCCCGCCGGGGAGCCGCCTGCCTTGGCGGCAACAAATGCCGATAAAGCCATAAACCCGATCGCGAAAACATATTGACTGATCACCATCTGCGGCAGCGGTGCAAACAGGGCCACAAGCAGGGGCAACACACCGCCGCAGATAAACGATGCGCCGGAAGCAAAAGCGGCCTGCATCGGCCTGGCCTGTGTGATCTCGTTAATGCCCAGTTCGTCTCTTGCATGTGCGGCCAGCGCATCATGCGCCGTAAGTTGTATGGCAACCTGTTTTGCGAGCGATTCATCCAGGCCCCTGTTCCGGTAGATGGCCGCCAGTTCTTCGAGCTCCGCTTCGGGCATGGCAGCCAGTTCCTGTTTTTCGCGCGCAAGATCCGACTGTTCTATATCGGATTGCGAACTGACGGACACATATTCACCCGCAGCCATCGACAGGGCGCCCGCCACTATACCGGCCAGCGCAGCCAGTACCACCGGTTGCCGCGCGCTGCCCGCCGCGGCGATACCGATGGCAAGACTCGAAGTGGATAGTATGCCGTCGTTGGCGCCCAGTACCGCGGCCCTGATCCAGCCGCTTTTGATGTTGTAGTGTTTTTCAGCATCCATGGAATGTTCAGGTTAATCGTTCAACAGGCAAAGCCCCTCGACCCTTCAGGGTTTGAGGGTAAGAGGGGAATAATATATGCCATCGGGCGTGTTGCCCGTCTGGAAACTGCCGGTAATGGTCCAGGATCGGGTATCGATCATGGCCGCAAGTTTGTACCCGGTTACGGATACGAAAATATAGCGGTCGTCTTCGCTGACGGTAATCCCTCCGGGAACAGGCTGTGCAGGTGGCTGTCCCTTACTGTCGGGCTGTGCATACGGCACCAGCGTTTTGAAATCGATGTCTTTTATCCGCTGTTTTTTAGCCACATCGTATATGCTGAGGTTACCCGCATTGCCATTGCTGACCATAACATATTTTCCGCTGTGCAGAAACCTTACGCGGTACGCAAGATCATGGGCGGGCAGTATGGCAAGCTGTTTCCAGCTTTTGGTATCGATGGCCGTAACGGTGCTGTCGTTGCGGTTGGCCACCCATAGTTCTTTTCCATCGGGCGAAACGGCAATGCCTTCGATACCCTGCTTGAGCGCTGCCAGGTGCACTACGGTATCCTGTTTTGTATCGACGGCGCTGACCGAACCCGAGACAATATTGGATACATAAGCCATGGCATCAGAAGCCGACCAGGCCACCATATGGCTGCGCTCCTGCGCGGTATGCACCACCCGCGATACCTTATCCGTTTGCAGGTTCAGCCTGAACAGCTGCCGGGTGGCTTCGCTCGTGATGACCAGTTCGTGGTTGCTGGTAAATTCGATACCATGCGGACGGGTATACTGTCCTGTTGAAATGGTGCGCAGCGCCTTTCTGCCGGATATATCGATAACGGTAACCGAATTGCCCGGTGTGGCCGCCCCGTAATTGCAGACAACGGCGGTTCTACCATCGGGCGAAACGGCCAATTCATGGGGCGCCTCTCCCACCGGCAGCAACGCCAGTTGTTTTTTGGTGGCCACATCAAAAACAGAAACGGTATTGTCCGACTTATTGGCCACGAGTAAACTGCCGTGCTGCGCCGCGGCGGCGGCCCATAACAATACAAGCGGCAGTACGGTGAAAAGTCTGCGCATGGGGTATTAATTGTTCAGACAAGTTACTCAAACAGGCTGATTTTTCAACTTATTAACGGCAGGTAGGCAGGCGGGTCTTACGGGTTATTGTATTTTTGGAGATAAACGCGTTGTTATGAGTTTTGCATTTTCAAAAATCGTTTCCCGGCTTGCGCTGGGTCTGACGCTGCTGGCAGGCAGAATGGACACCCGAGGAACTGAAAGAACTGTTTGCCTATTGCGAAAAACCCGAGCTGGTAAAACAACTGAAGCTATCCGAAGAAACCGCCGACCGGATCGGCGAGATACATTACTGGGCGCTGCAGCAAAAGATCAGTATTGCCGCCAACACCAATGCCGCTTATGCCACACCCAACGAAGTGGAAGAAGATGTGATCAAGAAATACAAAGCGCTGAAACTGTCGGGCGACCAGGTAAAAGCGCTGACAGAATGCCGGCAGGCCAATCCCGATGGAATGGGTTCCTGCGCCGTTACCACGCTTACACCCGATAAACAGTTCGATACGCTTACACCCCAGCGGGCGGTACAGCTATACAAAACAAAATACCGCAAGACACTGATCGACAAACTCGATATCAACGGCCGCCAGGCAGATATGCTTTTCGATGCAGAGGTATGGAAGCAGAAGGAAATGCTGGCGCTTTCCGCCATGCCGGCAACCGATTTCAACCGCATCCGCAAAACGGTGGAGATGCACCGTACCGCCGATACCAAATTCAAAGCCATCGGTCTCACCGACTCCCAACTCCTGTCTGCGCAGGATTTCTTCCGGGAGAACAGGTTGAGGTGAGGGGATGGTTAAATGGCTGGTTTGCTGGGAGTTCCCCATTCAGCTGGTTAACCATGCAGCCATTTATCCACCCTCCCCTCTTTCTAATCCGAAATTAATCTGTTCCTTATCTGCCGTTTATGACAGGGGAATAAGTTTGTCTGGATTTTAGCCATGCCACTATCGCATTGCAGGGCCGGAAACGGGCCCGAGGATAGCCAATTCTCTTATACAGTGTTTAGGAATACACCCGCCGGGAGATTCTTCTCCTGGCTTTTTTTTGTCGGGTGGGCTCCGATCCGGCCCATAAAATACTTTGACGCCCGTTGTCATTGAACGATATTTGTTTACCGGGGCGCAGCTTCCCAACCCAAGCCTGAATTATGCATATACTGATCGTAGAAGACGAAAAAAAGATCGCCGATTCCCTGCAAAAAGGATTGGAAGAACTTGATTACCAGGTAACCGTTGCCTATGATGGCAAGATCGGTGAGAAACTGTTTTTCCAGCAGCGGTTCGACCTGATGATACTGGACATCAACCTGCCGGGTATCAACGGACTGGATCTGTGCCAGCACATACGCCAGCAGAACAAACAGGTGCCGATACTGATGCTGACCACTTTTGGTTCTGTTGCCGACAAGGTGGAAGGTTTCGATGCCGGGGCAGACGATTATATGGTCAAACCATTTTCGTTTGCCGAACTGGTGGTGCGCATCCGCGCCCTGTTAAAAAGAAGCAGCCAGGATGTGCAGCCCGTAGGTAATCTCCTGCAGTTCGCCGATCTTGAAATGAACCTTGATACCAAACAGGTGAGCAGGTCGGGCAAACCCATTGCGCTTACGGCAAAAGAGTTTCTGCTGCTCGAATACCTGCTGCGCAACAAGAAAAGAGTGGTAAGCCGCGCCGATATAGGCGAAAATGTCTGGAATATCGACTTCGACACCAATACCAATACCATCGAAGTGTACATCAACTACCTCCGTAAGAAGATCGACAAAGACAACCCCGTGAAGCTCATACACACCCAGGTGGGATTTGGTTATATTCTCAAAGAAGGATGAGGGTACGCTATATCATAACCATGGCATTTACGCTGCTCACCATGACGGTGCTGGCCGCGCTTTGCCTGATGATCTATTATATCACCGCCGAACAGCAGGCGCGTGATTTCCGGTTGCGTATGCGTAACAGGGCGCTTACCGCCGGTACCATGCTGGCGCATTTGCCCAAGAATGGCAATGAAATGCTCTCCACGCTCGACAGCAATACGCTGGTGTACGAGAACATCAACGTTTATAATGAAAAGAACGAGATCATATACGAGTTCGACCGCAATAAATCCGACAGGTTGTTTGTGGAGGCCAAAACGCTCAGCGATGCAAGGCTGCAGGAAGAAGTGCGGGTTGCACAGGGAGAAAAACACATTATCGCCCTGTATTATGCCCAGGGTAAAGAGCCTATCGTAGTGGTGGCCGCCGCCCGGGATGTGATCGGCACCAAAAACCTGCTGGACCTGCAGCAGACAATGGTGATCGCGTTTGTGGCAGGTACGCTGCTGGCGATTGTTACGGGCTGGCTTTTCAGCAGACAGCTGCTGAAGCCGCTCACCAAGATCTCGGAGAAAGTGAACAGCATCTCTGCAAACAATATCGAGGCGCGCCTGCCGGTGCCCGGCATCAACGACGAATGGAAGCGGCTGGCAGAGACTTTTAACAACCTGCTGCGGAGGCTGCAGGATTCGTTCGAGATACAGGGACGTTTTATCTCGAATGCATCGCATGAGCTGTCAACACCGTTAACAGCCGTGAGCAACCAGATAGATGTAACGCTGCAGAAAGAAAGAACCAACACGGAATATCTGGCCGTACTGGAATCGATACGCGGCGATGTGCAGCATATGACCGATCTCACGCAACACCTGCTTACCCTGGCGCGCACCGCACGCGGCGGCGCGGTGCAGACAAGCCCGATAAGGGTGGATGAGATATTGATGGAACTGCCCTCCCTGCTGAAAAAAATATCGGCCGATTATACCGCCATCGTTCATTTCGACGAATTGCCCGACGACGAAAACCTGAGCACCGTACAGGGCAATTACGAACTGCTTTTATCCGCTTTCCGGAATATAGCCGAGAACGGCTGCAAGTATTCACCGGACCATACGGTGCAGATCTCGCTCTCGTTCGTGGGAAGCCGGATCGTTGTGCTGTTCAGCAATAACTACGAAAGTTTCAACCCGGCCGAGCTGCATTCCATCTTCCAGCCCTTTCAGCGCGGTAGCAATGCGGAGGCCGAGCCGGGATACGGTCTCGGGCTTTCGCTTACCAGGCGCATCATCCTGCTGCACAAAGGGGAGATCAATGCGGAAATACCCCAACCGGGCAAAATACTGATCTCGGCGGTGCTGACTTCTTCTTTTTAATAGCATTCTAATCGGTACTTAAACTCAGTCCAAGAGCGGCGTTATACTTTGAGGAGGCATTTTATTTTTTCGATAAAAGCGTATCCTTTGAAAGATGTCGTGAAAAAGATATTAGCGCCCGTTGATACAGACAGCCGTTCGCTGGCCGTTGCCAGGCAGGTTGCAGAACTTGCCAGGGAATATGATGCCGAACTGGTACTGCTGCATATTGCCGACATCCGCGAACGCCCCAACCGGTTCCTCTCATTTTTCACAGGAAAAGGAGCCGAGGCTTTTGATCGCCTTACAAAAGAAAAAAGCGAGCTGCTCCATACCTGGAAAAGATCGCTGGAAAAAGACTATGGCATCAGGGTACAGGTGCAGGTGCACTGGGATCAGCGGAAGAAAGGGATATTGAAATATGCAGACTCGCTGGAGGTGGACATGATCGCCCTGAAAGCCACGAATTTCGCCGCCCGAAACGTATTCGGGAAACAATGCCTCGAATACCTGATCGAGGAAAGTCACTGCCAGGTAGTGAGCTTCCTCTCAGATACCACCTCGATCGGTCAGTGGAAACAGGTAGTGATGCCGGTGACCGATTTTGTTCCCGAAACCCGTATCCGCACCATCGCCGAGATCGCAAGGTCCTTCCGCCTGAAAGTGCACCTGATCGCCGTGCCGGCGCAGCACAGCAACCCCGACCAGGATTTCTATTTTCTCACCGAAACCCTCAAAAGGTTAAAACCCCTGGGCAATATACAGGTGGAATGCAGGTGCCTGAAGCAGAACGGGAACCATACGCATAGTTTTCTCCGCTATGCAAAAGAAGTGGGGGCAGACATCATCCTCACCAACCGGCTCTTCAGTTTCGATTACCAGGGCGTTTCCAGGCATAACCGTTTTCTGTTCGATTACGTATAACTGTCCGGTTTTTTCGTGTTTCTTTTATTCTTTATCCACGATTGCGGAATCATCTTTACTGCGCGGACTGCAGTTCGCGGATATAACCGTGCTTGAGCTGATCATAGAGCGAATGCTTATCGACAAAATAAGCGATCAGGTTAGCGGCAAGCGCTGCGATCATGAGGTAGAAGATTACCGTGTGTCCGTCGGTCATTTCGAGCACCAGTATGGCCGAAGTGAAAGGAGACCGCGTTACCCCCGTGAGAAACGCCACCATTCCGGCCAGTACCATCAGGTTGATATGTTGGGGCGTGAGATGAAACCAATGGGCAACCACAGCACCGATGCCGGCGCCGGCGCTCAGTGCGGGAGCAAACACCCCGCCTGCGCCGCCACTCGTAAACGAAACAACGGAACCGAGCATGCGAAGCAGGGGCATATACCAATCCACCTGTTTTTCGTCTGTGAATAACAGCTGTGTCATCAGGTCTTTTCCTGAATTCAATGTGTGCTGTCCTACGAAATAAGCCATCGCCCCTACCGTCATCGCGCATAATAACAGGTACCCCCGTTTTTTCCACACCGATGTCAATTTCATTTTCCAGCGAAAGATCTTCAGCAGCAGTTTACACATCATACTGGAGAACAGGCCTGACAGCAGCGCTACGATCACTACCACAAAAACCATCGACAGGGAGAGATGCTGAAGATCGGGATACCCGATATACAGATAGGATCCCAGCATCGATTGCGCGGTAAGACCGGCAATGATCACCGCCGAAAAGATCGCGGTCTTATAAAAACTGATATGGGTTCTGCTGAGTTCTTCCATCGCAAACACGATACCGCCCAATGGTGTGTTGAAGGCCGCTGCCAGTCCCGCGGCCGCACCTGTCATTACCATATTCCGCTTGGATATCCGCGGCCACCACTCGGGCAGCATATTATTGATCTTCCGGAAAACAGATCCTGCAATCTGTATGGTGGGACCTTCGCGTCCGATAATACCACCGCCTATTGCCATGATGCAACTCGAAATAACCTTTACCACAATGATCCGGATACTGAGCAGTTTATCAACCAGGTTATGTTCCCTGGGCGTGGCAAGTTCTATCGCCGTGATCACCTGTGGAATACCGCTTCCTCTTGCCAGCGGCGCAAACCGGTTCACCAGCCATACCGCTACAAAAAAACAGATGGGCGTGGCGATAAAAAACGACCAGTGCGCCTGCTGGTACAGATACCCCGCACCTTTTTCAGCATAGGCAAACAGTTTTGCATAAATCACGGCAAACACACCTGTTATCAGCGAAGCGATCCAGAAGGGAAAAGCCTGCAATATCAGGCGCCTGATCTTTTCATTGCGGATCTTATCGAAATAGTGTTTGAGGTTGCGGCGGATAAACTGGTCTGACCGTAGCATGCAGGGCGGATTTTCTATCTGATGGCGAAGGTATCTATTCCAGTTTAAGCGGGTGGAGGTTCTAATTAAATTCTAAGGAAGGAGGAGGGGTAAAAAGCTGCATTGTTTAATTGTTTTATGGCTAAATGGTTAGCCCAGCCATTAAACAATTAAACAATGCAGCCATTTACTGTAATTTTATCCTCCCCAACCCTATCATCATGGAAAAAGCCATCCTCCATATTCTGGCCGGGCGTGAAAAAAAGATCACGGAAGACGAGACCGTGCGTCAGCCGTTGCCGCATAAGGATTTCCGGTTTGCCAATCCGTTTATCGTGCTCCATCATATCGGACCGGAATATATCAAGCCGGGTGCCACTATGCGCATACACCCCCATCCGCACCGCGGGTTCAGTCCGTATACCTTCATGCTGCAGGGTGAAGGGTTTCATCGTGATAATGCAGGCAACAACGAGATCATCGGCGCGGGCGGTGTACAATGGATGTTTGCCGGCCGCGGCATCCTGCACAGCGAAGGGCCCACACCCCGGTTGCTGCACAATGGCGGCATACAGGAAATGGTGCAACTATGGATCAACGCACCCAGATCGGAGAAATGGGGTAAGCCTTTTTACCAGTCTGCTTCGCAGGAGCAATTGCCGCTGGCGATAGAAAAAGACGGTATCAGGTTCAGGCTGGCAAGCGGTGACTACAACGGGTTCAGCGGTCCTATCCGGCATTTTACCCCGGTGATATCCATGACAGGAGAAGTGGAGGCGGGCAGAACGCTTACACTGAACGCCACTCCCGGATACTGGGCGTTGTTGTATGTTATCCGTGGCGAGATAGTTATCGGTGAACAGCAGGTGGCGCAATACCACCTGGTGGTATTCGAAAACGAACATGATACGATTACGCTGACCGCCGGCAAAGACAGCCAGCTGATGTTTCTTTCCGCTGAACCGCTGGATGAACCGGTAGCGGCAAAGGATAATTTTGTGATGAATACCGCGGAGGAGATCGAGCAGGCCATCAGCGATTACCGGCAGGGCCTGTTCGGAACACTGAGTTCCTGATCAGAACAGCACGTCCTGCCATTCTTTTACCTTGTCAAAAGTGGCTTTGGCAAACGGGCAAAGCGGTACCACTTTAATGCCTTTTTCACGCACATACATGACCAGCGTTTCGAGCAGTTTTTTGCCAACGCCCTGCCCTTTCAGTGACTCACCCACTTCTGTGTGTTCGATGATCATTTTATGGGCGCCGGCGAGCACATACACCATTTCGGCCAGGCGTTTACCGTCTTTTTCATAATAGAAAGAACCGCCTTTTTCCGTTGTTTCATGCTGGATCTCTGTCATACATGGCTGTTTTTGTAATCAGCCCTAAAGATCCACACAAACCATGGCATTGCCAATTAATTACAGCCCACATGCCCCAACAGCCAGTACAGGATGATAAACACCAGGATGGTTCCCAAACAGCCACCACCCCATTTATAAGCGCCGTACCCGGCGATCAGTGTACGCAACCAGTCACGCATAGGAATCGTTTTCCTGGCAGGTAAAAAAATTATTCCAGACACCGCCGGTTTTCCCGATCCGATGCAGACCCTTATTTTTGTTGGTAATATGCTCACCGGAAAAGCAACCAACAACCTGTTTCTCTGTTTCTGTTTACTGGCAGGCACCTGCGTGTGGCTGCAGGGATGCAGTAAAAAAGAAGACATAGACCCCGAAGAAAAAGTCATGCAGTATATTACGGGAATGGGCAACCGGTATTGGTATATTAAGGAGATCTATGTAAACGGCACCCGGGTTACACTCACCTCCGGCCAGCAGAAATACACCAAAACCTATACCCGCAAACCATTTACCGACGACCACACCGGCACATTCGTAGACTCGGATGGTATGCAGGGCTTATGGAAACTGACCGATCTGCGTACGCTTACCGAGATCATCACCAATAACCCCGGTGGCAATACCACGATCGTGAATACCATTAACAAACTTTCGGCCAACGAAATCGATCTGGGGTACACCGGCGCCAATAACGACAAAGTGCGGCTGGTTTATTTTGCCTATTGAGCCACCGCCCAAATCCACCCTGTATTTTATCCGGTTGCAAAATTCTGCGTAACTTACCGGAAACAGGTTTGCCATGTCTACCCGACGCGATTTTATCCGTAAGATAGCCGGTTCGGCTATCACCGCAGCAGCAGTACCCCAGGCACTTATGGCCGGTAACCAGCCCGAGGGCGCCGCACTGAAAGTGGCCATCATGGGTCTTGGCAGTTATGGCAACCGCGTTGCCGAAGCCATGCAGGCATGCACCCGCGCAAAACTGGCAGGCGCCATCAGTGGCACGCCATCCAAACTGGCTGCCTGGCAAAGCCGCTACGGTATTGCTGAAAAGAACTGTTATCACTACGACAATTTCGATGAGATCAGGAACAACAGGGATATAGATGCGGTATACGTGATCGTTCCCAATGCGCTGCACCACGATTTTGTGCTGCGCGCAGCCAGAGCGGGCAAACATGTGATCTGCGAAAAACCGATGGCCGTCAACGCAAAGCAGGCCGCCGAAATGGTAGCGGCATGCGATAAGGCTGGTGTAAAATTACTTGTGGGCTACCGCATGCATTTTGAACCCAAGACCCTCGAAGTGATCCGTATGCGCAAAGCCGGCGATTTCGGGAAGATCAAATTCTTCCAGGGACTTTCCGGTTTCAATATCGGCGATCCCACACAATGGCGGCTGAAAAAAGAACTGGCTGGCGGCGGCGCCATGATGGATATCGGCATTTACTCGATCAACGGCGCAAGGTATATGATCGGCGAAGACCCGGTATGGGTAACCGCGCAGGAAACCAAGACCGATTTTGTAAAATTCAGGGAAGGCGTGGATGAAACCATACAGTTCCAGCTGGGCTTTCCCGGCGGCGCCGTGGCATCCTGCCTGTCTACCTACTCCCTGAATAACCTGGACCGCTTTTTTCTCGACGGAGAAAAAGGCTGGGCCGAAATGCTGCCTTCCACCGGCTACGGTCCGATCAAAGGCCGTACCCACAAAGGAGAACTGACGCAGCCGCATATCACCCACCAAACGATCCAGATGGATGAAATGGCAGCCATCATCCTCGATAACAAACAACCTGTGGTGCCGGTAGACGGACGCGAGGGATTGAAGGATATGAAGATCATCGATGCCATTTACGAAGCGGTTAAGACAGGAAAAAAAACCGAACTCAGCCTCTGATAACCGCAGGGCTTTATCCGCAACCAGTTTACACCATGCAAAAAACCTGCTTTACGCTGCTGACGCTGCTATGCGGTTTACAAACACTAACCGCGCAAACAACAGATCCGTACCGGCCCGATTTCAGTCAGGCCAGATCCGTCCGGGGTATGGAACTGGCCTGGCACGATGAATTCAATGCCACGGGCAGACCCGATACCGCCAACTGGACTTTTGAACATGGTTTTGAACGCAACCGCGAACTGCAGTGGTACCAGGAAGAGAATGCCCGCTGTGCCAACGGAGTACTGCGGATAGAGGCCAGGAAAGAAACAAGACCGAACCCGCGTTACCGGGAACAAAGCACCGACTGGCGCTCGGCCCGCGTTAATATTGACTATACTTCTTCCAGTCTCAAAACGCAGGGGCTGCGGCAGTTTCTGTTCGGGCATTTTGAAATAAGGGCGCGGGTGGATACCAGCAATGGTTCCTGGCCGGCGATCTGGATCTTGGGCACCGGCGGCAGGTGGCCGCTGGCGGTGAAGTGGATATCATGGAATTTTACCGTGTGGGCGGCCAGCCCACCATTCTCGCCAATCTTGCGTGGGGAAGGGCGCAGAACGGCCAGCCTGTGTGGAATACGGGCCGGACGGCCCTGGCACATTTCCTGGCGAAAGACCCCGACTGGCCAAAGAAGTTTCATGTATGGAGCATGGACTGGACAAAAGACTCCCTCTCCATTTATCTTGACGGCGAACTGCTGAACAGCCAGCGCCTGCAGCAAACCACCAATCCCGATGGCAGCAATCCCTTCCTGCAACCGCAATACCTGTTATTGAACCTGGCCCTGGGGGAGAACGGCGGCGATCCGTCCGGTTCAAGATTTCCCATTACTTACGAGGTGGACTACGTTCGCTACTACAAACCACTCCCCGACCCGGCGCGTTAGTCACCCGCCGGTGTTTTCTCCAGTATGATCTCTCCCGCATTCGTGCTGCTGCTGTCATATACGATCACATCGGGTTTGGTAGTGACTTTATATGGATAGCGGCCATCTGCGATCAGCCGGTACCTGCCCGGCCGCAGGTTTCGGATCTCGTACATGCCATTCTGGATCACGGCACGGCCGGTATCGTTATCGGATACGGCCCAGACATGCAGGGCGGCGTTATAGGGAATAACGCGGCCATAGATGCTGCCGGCATCGGTCATGGTAAACGCGGTAACCAACAGGATCAGGGGAACAACCAGTAAACAACCATAGCGCATACGCAATCAGCAAAAACCGCGTGCCAGGGGCATGGATTTTTTGGTACTGAGGTAAAAAGATCATGGACAAACACAGCAACAAGAAAAAGCCCTACGAGACCGAGGCCGAAGAACTCGGCGATCCGCGCCCGCAACCACAGGTATCCGGCGCCGATTTTTCGGAGGAAGAAACCGTACCCCAAAACCCGCCGCCGGAGAAGCCGGTGAAGAAAGAGAAAGAGCAAACGGACAAGGAATAACGTACCGCTCCCTTGAAGGATGAGGCTTCCGCAAACCCATTATAGCGGTCCGTCTGTTATGGCAGCTTCTTCAGGATATTGTGTACCATTTTGTTGAGCTGGTTTTCGGTGAAGCGGGTATAATTCATGCGTTCGGTGGTCCAGCCCTGCCAGATGGTCTTATCGGTTTTGGCATCGGTCAGCGTAATCGTAAGCGTGCCTTCGCGAACAGGCACCGAATAATTCTGGTAGCCGATGAACTGCGAGGGATAATAGATCGAGCCCCAGCGTCTTGAATAGGGGTTATAATACATCCTGGTAAAAGGCTGCGAATACACCGGGTCCGATCTTTCCTCTCTCGAGCGCTCCACGATTACATCGTAGCTCAGTATCAGATCGGGGTTATCGGCCGCTTCGCGCCATCCTTTCTGCTGCAGTTCCGCCGAGCCCGCATTGCGCACCGAAATATCGGCATAGGCCATCGCCCGGGAGGCTTTGTCATCCTGGTTACTGCGGGTCTCCACCCAGCTGTAGGTATGGTAATCGGCAAGGTTCAGGGCAGGATCCTGCTGCACATGAACCGGTGCGGCGCAGGCCGCCAGCAACAGCAGCACCAATGCTGCCCCGCTTGTATGATGGATCGTTTTCATGGCTGTGTATATTTGTCAACATCGCAAAAAACCCGTTCCAGCCCCATCATTTTTTGGCATAGCGAACCGATATCGCCCCGGTTTCCGTAACTTGACATTCCGCAAAACAACCTGTTCCGCTTATTCCGCGTATCAACATTTATCCTTCACCTTTAAATACCTAACGATGACAAAAAAGTATATCTACGCAGGCTTGTTGCTGGCAGGTATTGCCCTTTCTGCAACAAGGCCTTTCTTTACAAATCCCTACGGGTTCGTTAAAGGAACGCCGCAGATCGGTTCCATCAGCGCCCTGGGCTTTGGCCAGGACGGTATCCTGTTTATCGGCGATTCCAAAAACGCCGCTGTATATGCCGTGGAGACCAGGGACGCAAAAAACGACCAGGCCGCTGATATCGCCGTAACCGGTATCGACCAGAAAATAGCCGAGGCGCTGGGTACACAAAAACAGAATATCACCATCACCGATATGGCCGTGAACCCCGTATCCAAGAAACTGTATGTGGCGGTGCAGCATGCCGACGGCACACCCGCGCTGCTGACGGTAAGCAGCCGCAGCATTGAACCGGTGGTGTTAAAAGACATCCATTTCTCCCGCATTGTGCTGAACGATGCGGTGGCGGAAGATGCCAAAGGCGGCCGTGGCCGCCCGCTGCGCATGTCTGCCATATCCGATCTCAGCTTTGCCAACGGGAAAGTGTATGTAAGCGGTTTATCCAATAAAGAATTCAGCTCCACTTTCCGCAGCATACCGTTTCCTTTTGGCGACAAACAGGAGCAGGCTTCGCTGGAAATGTACCATGCCTCGCATGGCCGCTACGAAACCACCTCTCCTATCCGCAGTTTTACCATCAGCAAAGTGAACGGAAAGGATTACCTGATTGCCAGCTATACCTGCACACCGCTGGTATTGTTTCCGCTCGACGAGCTGAAAGCCGGTACACATGTAAAAGGCAGAACGGTTGCCGAAATGGGCGCAGGCAATACACCGATCGATCTGACCACTATTACAAAGAACGGACAATCCTACCTCATCATGGGTAATACGGCGCGCCCGGTTTCGGAACTGAACTACCAAACGATCGCCGCATTTGAGGGCACACTTACCGAGCGCGTAGCCGGCAAGGCGGGAACGCCGTTCAACGAAGTGGCATCGCTTACCAAAGTGTTGCAGCTGGATAAACTCGATAACGGCAAAGTGGTGATCATGCAGAAAAAAGACAATGGCGATATCGATGTGCTGACCGCAGCAAATGAAACCCTGTAACCGTCCATTGAGTTGAAGGACACAAATATGTTATCGCCAACCGGATCCGGCATATCGCATTCACGCAGCAGGTTATGCATCTTGTATAACCTGCTGTTTTTTGTATGCACCGGCATACTCTCCTGTAGAAATCATTCAACGGCAAACAAGGGCATCGCCATCGGCTGGAAGGATGGGCAACCTGTTTCGGTAGCCGTTCCCGAACAAATGCTGCCGGTAAGCAATACCGATTCGCTGCTCGCCTACACAAAACTGCGGCTGGAGTACAGCAATACCGATATACTCGGCAGTGCAGCGGTTAAGAACGGATGGGTATTTTCACCGCTGGTTCCTTTTACACAGGGACAGGTGTACCGGGTGTTCTACAAACAGACGGGTATCGGCAGTTTTACCGTTACCCCGGCAGATACGGCAAAACCGGAACTGGCAAGGGTATATCCCGAAACAGATACCGTGCCTGTTAACCTCCTGAAGATCTACCTGCAGTTTTCACAACCGATGCAGGAGAACAGGTCGGCAGATATGGTAAAGCTGATCGATAATGGCGGCGATACCATGAAGCAGGTATTCCTGGACCTGCAACCCGAGCTCTGGAACAAAGACAGAACGGTGCTGACACTATGGCTTGATCCGGGCCGCATCAAACGCGCGCTACAGCCCAATGAACGCCTGGGCGCACCGCTGGCGGAGAAAGCCCGTTACACACTGTACATACCTGCCGGATGGAAGAATACCCATGGGTTGGCCATCGGGCAATCCTATCGCAAAACACTGGTAACCGGTGGGCGCGACAGCCTGCTACCCGATCCCATGCAATGGCAGCTTTCCGTACCGGCGGCCGGTACATCTGCGGCTTTGTCGATCGGTCTGAACAAGACGCTGGATCATTTTCTGCTGCAGGAATCGATTAGCATTCAGACCGCCGACGGAAAAAAAATACCGGGCAGTATCAAAACCGGCGATAAAGACCGGCAGGTCCGTTTTATACCCGCACAACCCTGGCAGGCCGGATCATACAGCCTGGTGGTTGATGCAAAACTGGAAGACCTTGCGGGCAACAACCTCAACCGTCCGTTCGACAGGGATATGAAGTCGGGCAAAGCCCCCGCCCGGCAGGAGTGGTACAGAAGGGATTTTCGTATTTACTGATACGCCTTGCCACGCAGCACTGTTTTCCGTAAAGAGAAAGAGATGGATCAGTAAGCCTGCGGCTCCGCATTATTTACCATTCTTTCGTACATTGTCGGATAACCTGATTGCATGAGAACAAAGATCGCTTTATCGGTTGCCGGATGTTTGTCCGCACTACTGTCGTTTACCCAACCCACCCAGAAACCGCCGTTGCATGGCAAACACTGGATGGCCGTAACGGGCAAGCCGCTTGCGGCAACAGCGGGCGCCATGATCTTTCAGAAAGGAGGCAATGCGGTGGATGCGGCCTGTGCCATGCTGGCCGCCACCTGCACCATGTGGGATGTGCTTAGCTGGGGCGGCGAAACACAGGCGCTGATCTATCATCCCAAACTGAAAAAAGTGATCGCCATCAATGCCATGGGCGTGGCCCCCACAGGTGCCACACCCGAGTTCTTCAAAAGCAAAGGATACCAGTTTCCTCCTGAATATGGTCCGCTTGCGGCCACCACGCCGGGCACACCCGGCGGACTCTGTCTGATGCTCGCGGAATACGGCAGCCTGAGTCTCAGAGAAGTGCTTGCCCCCGCCATGCAGATGGCTGCGGGCTACCCGATCGATGCACAGACGGCAAACAGCATCGAGCGTAACAAAGCCATGATCAGAACCTGGCCCTATTCAGCCAAAACCTTCCTGACGCATAGCGGTGAAAAAAGAGAAGCGCCCGAGGCGGGCGAGATCTTTGTACAGCAGGACCTGCTGCGCACCTTAACCAGAATGGTGGAAGCAGAACAGACCGCGCTGAAGAACAGGAAATCCCGCAAAGAAGCGATCATGGCTGCCTACGACAGGTTTTACAAAGGAGATATCGCACAGGAATTTGTACGCGGCAGCAGGGAACAGGGCGGACTGATTACGCTCGAAGACCTGGCAAAATGGAAGCCCGTGGCAGAGGAACCGCTGCACACCAATTACAAAGGCATCGAAGTGTACAAACTGCAGCAATGGACACAGGGGCCCATGCTGCTGCAATCGCTGAACATACTCGAGAACTTTGACCTGAAAGCGATGGGATACAACAGCACGAAGTATATTCATACGCTTTACCAGACACTGAACCTCACATTCGCAGACCGCGATTTTTATTATGGCGACCCGAATTTTCCGCCGCAGGAACCGATCAGGGGCCTGCTGAGCAAGGAATATGCAAAAGAGCGGGCAGGTCAGATACGCATGGATAAGAACGATGCTTTTGCCGCCCCGGGCGACCCCTATCCTTTTGAAGGAAAGACCAACCCTTACCTGTCGCTGCTGAAACAGCGAAGCAGCGATACAACAGGCGGTAAGGGAAACGCCATTCCCAAACACGACCAGACAAGCCAGGTGTCTGCGCTGCCCATGGATGAAGCCTATATGGACCGGTTATGGCGCGGCACCACTTCGGTTGAAGCGGCAGACACATCGGGCTGGGTGGTATCGATCACGCCGAGCGGCGGCTGGCTGCCGGCATGCATTGCAGGAAATACGGGTGTGGGTATGAGCCAGCGCATGCAGAGTTTTGTACTCGACTCCACACTTGACCCCTTCAACGTGGTGCGGCCGGGCAAGCGGCCCCGCGTAACGCTTACTCCTTCGCTGGCACTGAAAAACGGCAAACCATTCCTTTGCTTTGGCGTGCAGGGCGGCGATACGCAGGACCAGAACCTGCTGCAGTTTTTCCTGAACATGGCAGAGTTCGATATGACGGTGCAGCAGGCAACCGAAGCGGCTAATTTCAACACCAACCAGTTATGGCTTTCGCTGGGCGGCACACAGGTGGCCGACAGGAAACCGAGGGCAGGAAATATCCTGTTACCCCGCACCACACCCGATGCGGTACGCAGTGAACTGAAGCAGATGGGCTATACCCTCCAGTACGGCGACCGTACCAGCGGCCCGATCAACGCGATTTATTTCGATACAAAACACAAAAGCCTGTGGGGCGGCAGCAGCAACAACGGCGAAGATTATGGCATAGGATGGTAAGCGACCGCCCGCCGTTTACAACAGTATCTTCAGGGCTTTCCAGAGAGTGAACAGGCTTGTTACAATAACCAGTCCGCCCACCGCGTAATAAGTTGTTTTAAGCGGAAGTTTACCCACCAGTCTGGCGGCTATCGGTGCGGCTACTATGCCGCCGAGGATCAAACCGATCACATCGGCGATGGGTATATGCTGCAGCAGTATAAAAAAAGTAAGCGCGCTGGCAAATACCACAAAGAATTCTGCGAGACAAACGGAACCGATCACGTAGCGTGCATTTTTTCGCTTGGAGATCAGCGTGCTGGTAACCAGGGCGCCCCAGCCGCCGCCGGCAAATGCATCCATAAATCCGCCGATACCGGCCAGCCAGCCGGCCCGTTTCACTTTTTCCTGTCCTGATTTTTTCTTCAGGGCTTTGCGAATGATAAAATAACCGAGATAGGTGGTGTAAAACGCCAGCGGTATGCGCACGTACATAGAGTACCGCTGGCCGATGTATGCGATCGATGCACCCGTAACGGCGCCGACGATACCCGGTATCACCAGTGTTTTGAAAAGTTTTTTGTTGATATTGCCAAAACGGTGGTGACTGTATCCCGATACACCGCTCGAAAATACACGGGCTGTATGCACCCGGCTGCTGACGATAGCGGGATTTACACCGTTGGCAAGCAGAAAAGTGGTTGATATGGTGCCATAGCCCATACCCAGCGAACCATCTACCATCTGCGCGATAAAACCGGTAAGCAGCATCATCAGGAAAGAAGAGGTGTCAACATAGTTGGGAATGGCACGGATGGCGCCAAAAAACTCGCCCGATGGGAAAAAAGGCAATACGGTATGACCGATCATCATAAACACAAAAGCGAACAGACACCACTTAACGATCTGCTGGCCTTTTTTCTCCCTGGGTTTTTGGAGACTGATATCTTCCAGCGTGGCTTTTTTGGCCACCAGCACTTTGGTAAGGTCATTCAGTTGCTTCACTTTCTCCGAAAACCCGCCCTGTATATCGCGGCGGATATGCTCCATATTGTGCAGCACATCATCCACCTCGCCCGGTATCATTTCGTTGAGCACTTCCTTCATCCGTTTGGCGATGGTGGGCGATTTGCCGTTGGTGGAAATGGCGATCTTGAGATTGCCCTTGCTGACAACCGACCCGAGATAGAAATCACATAACAGCGGCGTATCGGCAACATTCACCAGCAGGTTACGCTGATCGGCATCCTGCTTTATCTGCTCGCATACCGACAGATCGTTTACCGCAACGATCACTATGTCCGCTGCATCCAGGTCATCCACCGTATATTTTTTTTGCAGCAGGGTTACGTTGGCGTGCAATGCCGCTACCGACTGCACCCGCTCATGAAAAACCGGTGCCACCACCCTTACCCGGGTATCGGGCGAATTACCCAGAACGGCCTGCAGTTTTTCCAGACCGATATTACCCCCGCCGACGATCAGCACGCGTAATTGCTCCAGTTTGAGAAAAACGGGAAAAAGTTTGTTCGTTTCGATAGGTTCCGAGGATGCTTCCAAACAGGTATCACCGCGGATTTGCCGCAGCCTGACGCAAAATACTACATTCTACCAAATCAGTAGACTTTTTATTTTTTCCGCAGGTCCAGGTTATGAAGATATGGTCTTGGCGGCGCAAATTTCGTGCAATAACGTATTGAAAAATACCTGTACCGGAAGTAGCATGCAGACAAAGAACAACAAATACTTCCGGATGATGCCGTTCCTGTTTTTATTTGCCCGCCAATCCCTCCCAGGTGATCGCTGTATAATACATGGCGCCGATCGTTGGTCCGCCTGCATACTGTATGTGACGCGTATCCAGTATATTGGCGCCGCCCAGTTTGACCGTTGACCTGAATGCAGGCAAACGGAAAGTCAGCTGCGCGTCAACCGTACTGATGGCTTCAACCCTTCCGTTCACCAGCGGACTCTCCCATAAAAAACCATCCTGCCATTTCCATACGATATTGAAACCGATGTTGCGCGTAACAGCCCTGTTACCGAACGAGAGATTGGATGTCCAGGCAGGTGTATTGAACCCGGTCACAAAAAGATCCGGTGTATGATTGCCCCTGATACCGTTGTAATTCGCATTTCCCGACAGTGCATACCCCTGCTGAAAGCGATACGTAATGCCCAGCGAAGAACCGTAGCTGGTATAATGGTTTACCGCGTTGGTATATACCCTGTACCGTTCCTGCCCTTTGCTGGCCGCATTGCCATTGGCGGCTGCGGTTGCATCGCGGTTACGATCGATCATAGCGATAACCGCGGCATCGGAACCGATCTGCTCTCCCGTCGGTACAAAAACCTGCACCTGTCCCAAAAAACCGTCATACACATTTGTATAGGCGTCGATATCAAGCAGCAACCTGTCGTCGAACAACACCGTTTTATAACCGATCTCGAACGATACAATGCCTTCGGGCCTGCCATCGGGCAGGTTGGCTGCCTGTAACAGGTTGCGGTTGGCCAGCGCCGCTGCATCTGTGTTGCCGGCAGCTTTTACCGCGGCGTTGAAAATAGCCACCGAAGATTGCGTATAACTGTTCTCACGGTAACCCAGTCCTTCGTTGATCACCGGTAAAATACCCACGCGTTTTACACGGCCGTTGTTAACATACGACAATGCCTCGAACAGCGCAGGAAAACGATACCCTTTCTGGAAAGTGAACCGGATATTGTGTTTTTTGGCGATCGTATACACCACCGCCGCTCTTGGCGTGAACTGTACGGGAAAAGCGGTGTTGCCATCCGCACGCAGCGAAGCATTCAGTTTCAGCCGGTCTTCGAGCAGATTTTTTGTCAGCTGAATAAACCCGCCTGCTTTCCGGTAATAGGTCCTGGCACCAAAACTTCCATCGGGCAAGGGTGTGTTGCGGTCTGCGATGGGTCTGCTGAAGTCGACAAAGTTATTTCCGTCGGGAATCAGTTCATATACCCTTACATCAGCACCGGTGAGTACATTGGCGAACTTCAGGTAGGGTGTAAGATTCCACTGCGCTTCGATATGATACAGGTTACTTTTCTGCACCAGCGCCGCACCGCCGGTTACCGGTGCGTTGGGAATGGACGAAGAGCGGATATCCCAGTTATTGATGCGGATAATGGAATCTTTCACCGCTGCAAAACGCGGAGTGCCCGGTTCAGCCCTGCCAAGATCCGCCTGCTCGCGGGCATACTGTGTGGCTGCGACAAGATTGGCCGAGGTGAGCGCTCCGCCATGCGATCCGGCATAGGCGTTGAGTGCATCCCTGTACTTGGCTCCCCATTGCGATGCGCTGCCACCGGTATACAGGTCAAGGTTATCGGCCAGCGGTTTTACATTATACGAATTGCCGGTGTTCTCCTGCGAAACATATGCTTTCACCGTAATATTCCTTGTCTTCAGTTCCAGCTGGTGGTTCTGCACCACCACATTGTCCAGCCTTATCTTGTTGCCCCGCTGAAATACGCCATCCATCTTTCCTGCACGGTAAGAATAGGTTATGGCCGCACCCTCGCTGAAACGGTATTGCAGCGCCATATCAAACTTGAGGTTGTCCACTTTTGGATCCACCAGGTCTTTTTCCCAGTAACCGGTGCGTGCCACGGTAAGCGTTCTGTTTGTCTGCCCGTCGATGGTCAGACCCGTAACAGACACCGTATTGCTTCCGGCAAGTGCATCGTCGCCGTATTTATTCCATCCGTCAAAAGCAATGTTCCCGGCGCCGTTCAGGGAGCTATAAGAAGGATTTGCGGTTATCCTGCTGTTGGGATTCTGGTCGTTCCGGTTATCCGATATCCAGTCGGTGCCGCGCAGATAATCCAGGTTCAGTTTAAACGCAAAACGGTTGCCAAAGGCTCTTGCATACCGGATAGCGGTTTCAGTCAGCAGCGATGGCGGATGGTCTTTTCCATTTACATGATTCACCCCCGTTCGCTGGTATACACTTAGCCCCTGCGAGGTAAAAGGATTTTTGGTGATCAGGTTGGCCATACCATTGATCGCGTTCATGCCATACAGCGCCGATGCCGCGCCCGGCGTGATCTCGATACTCTGTATATCGAGTTCGGTGGGACCGATGGCATTTCCCAGGGGAACGCCTAAAGTAGCCGCCTGCATATCGATGCCATCCACCAGTTGCATGAAACGGAAATTATTGGGGATATTGAATCCCCTTGTATTCGGCACTTTGAATGTGAGCGATGAAGTGGTGAGCTGCACGCCTTTTACATTGCCCAGTGCATCGTAAAAACTGGCGGCGGGTGTTTCTTTCAAAGCACGCAGATCTAGCTTTTCGATGGCAACGGGTGAGCGCAGCAGCTTTTCGGCAGTGCGACTGGCCGTTACCACCACTTCGTTGGCGATATATGTTTGCGCCGTAAGCTGAACGGTCAGTTGCGAGCTGCTGTTCTTTATCTCCAGTTCCTGCGGTGCAAAACCGATTGCCGTTATCACCAGGCGGAAAGGCAGTTTCTGACTCACGATAAGCGAAAACCTGCCGGCTGAATCGGTCAGCGTTCCTTTTGTTGTATTTTTTACGGAAACGGCCACGGAAGGCAATGCTTCGTGGCTCTCGCCCACGATCTTACCACTGATGATCAGCGCGCCGTTGAGCTGGGCATGGGCGAAAAAAGGAAACAGCACCAGCGATAATATCCATTGTTTTTTCATAACAGTATTTTGTGAGACAATAACCTGCCACATCGTATGCTGACGATGATAAGCGTAGGTATTGCTGTGTGTATTCGGGTTTTATATTGAACCGGAAGCAGTCTGGCTGTCTGTCCGCTGGGAAACAAAACAACATCGGCGCTGGAAAATGATGACCGGAAACAGGTATAACATGGGGTTTGTGTGATTACGGCGTAAAAATATTAATTCTCTACTAAATTAGTAGACTTTTAGTCAATTATTTTTTATCACATAAAAAGCAGGAAAAATGTTACGGAAAAAATCAGTTGCGTAATACCGTTACCAACGCAAAATCCCCGAAGGTCTGGCCTGGTTTCCGGCCGGAGGAATAAGCCGCAAAAAGATCATCCAGCACGGGTAATATCTCCGTTTCGTCGATGTTCTCTTTGTAAATGCGGTTCAGCCGTTCACCCAGTCTGTCGCCGCCGATATGCAGGTTGTAGCGGCCGGGGCCTGTGCCTACAAAACCGATTTCGGCCGCATAAGAACGTGCGCAGCCGTTGGGGCAACCGGTCATCCGGATGATGATCTCATCGTTTGCCAGGCCGTGTTTGTCCAGCAGCGATTCGATCTTATCGATCAGCGAAGGCATGTATCGCTGCGCCTCGGCCAGTGCCAGCGGGCAGGTTGGCAGGGCCACGCAGGCCATGGAATGTTTGCGGATAAGTGAGGTTGTTTCGGTATGGGCTATCACCCCGTATTGCGCCAGCATTGCATCGATTGAGGCCTTATCTGCCTCTTTTACATCGCTGATGATCACGTTCTGGTTGCAGGTGAAACGGAAATTGGTTTTACCGGTTTCTGCAACGGTGAGCAGGGCCGACTTCAGTTTGATTTTTTCATCATCCAGCACCCGGCCGTTCTCAATAAACACCGTGTAATGCCAGTCGCCTGATTCGCTCTGCTCCCATCCGAAATGATCTTTTCTCTCGGTGAAGGTATAGTCGCGCACAGGCTCCAGCGCAAAACCGGTCCGTTTCTCAAGTTCCGTTCTGTACCAGTCGGCGCCGTATTTGTCAACGGTATATTTCAGTCTCGCAAGCTTACGGTCTGAACGGTTGCCGTAATCGCGCTGTATGGTGGCAATCTCGTAAATCGCTTTCAGTGTTTTTTCCTCCGTATCGGTGAACCCGATAAGGGTGGCGAGTCTCGGGTAAGTTTCGGCATTGCCATGTGTGCTCGATAATCCGCCGCCGATGGCAATGTTAAACCCTTTCAGTTCGTTGTTTTCGATCACCGCAATAAGACCGATATCGTTGGCAAACACATCCACATCGTTATTGGGTGGTATGGCAATGCCTATCTTGAATTTACGCGGCAGGTAGCGGTCCTGGTACAGCGGATCTTCCTCTTCTTTTTTGTCAACCAGCTGCTGATCGCCCAGCCATATTTCGTAATAGGCTTTTGTTTTGGGCATCAGCAGGCTGCTGATCTTAGCTGCATAGCCAAATACCTGTTCGTGTATGGCTGATTGCGCGGGATGCGAACTGCACAACACGTTTCGGTTAATATCGCCGCAGGTGGCGATGGAATCCAGCCGGGCAGCATTAAACGCCTTGATGGTTGGCCTGATCGATGATTTCAGTATACCGTGCAGCTGTATGGTCTGGCGCGAAGTGATCTTGATCACACCCGTTGAATTCTGACCGGCAACATCATGCACGGCTATCCATTTTTCGGCCGATAAAAAGCCGCCGGGCAAACGCAGGCGTATCATAAAAGAATACAGCCTGTCGAGCTTCCTGGCCGCGCGCTCCTCTCTTCTGTCACGGTCATCCTGCTGGTACATGCCATGAAATTTGATCAGGGCCTGGTCGTCTTCGCGGATGGCACCGGTATGTTCATCGCGCAGACTCTGTTTCAGGGTGCCGCGCAGGCCGTCACTGGCCATTTTGATCTTTTCTATCTGGGAAAGGTTACCTGGTTCAGGCATCGGGTTCTGGTTAAGCGGGTGGTTTGTTTGCAATCAGGTATCAATACACATCTTTGTTGTACCGTCCTGTTGTTTTCAGGTTTTCAAAATAAGCGGCGGCATCCGTTGCAGACAATCCGCCATATCGTTCAATGATGGTCAGCAGTATGTATTCCACATCCACACTCATCGGCGTTTTTTTACCGCCCACGTACAGGTAAGCACCGTTTTCGATCCATTCAAACACTTCCCTGCCCTGCTCCAGCAGTTTGTGGTGTACGCGCGTATAAGGCCTGTCTTTTGCAAATGCGAGACTGAGTTTATTCAACACACCTGTTTCATACCAGTTCTGCAGCTCTGTCTGGTACAGGAAATCGGATACAAAATGATCTTCGCCAAAGAACAGCCAGTTTCTGCCGCCCGCCCCCGTGGCATCGCGCTCCGACAGGAACGATCTGAACGCCGCAACACCTGTTCCCGGGCCGATCATCAGCACATCCTTATCCGCTTCGGGCAACCTGAAGCGTTTGTTCTTCTGCACAAAAAATTCAATGGCATCGTCTTCGTGCAAACCGGCAAAATACTCAGAGCAAACGCCTGTTTTCTGCTGGCCGCCGCTGAGAAAAACATCTTTCTCCACGGTAAGATGCACTTCGCCGCTATGCGCAGCCGGTGAGGATGCGATGGTATAGATCCTGGGCGACTGTGCCGGCAATACCTGTAATACCTCCTCAAACTGGCTGCCGCCTGTTACGGGGTAAATACGAAGCAGGTCCAGCAGATCCATCTTTGTTTCGGGAATAGACTGCTGTACGATCTCCGCGTATTTTTTCACCACCCGTTCGTGCAGGTAGTTTAGGGACAGTTTTTTCTTCAGCAGATCGTATACGCTGTATTCATGGTCTTTGTGTTTTACGGTTTTCTCCCTGTCTGCGTTGGCCAAACCGATGATCTGCTCCACCAGCGCCGTTGTATTCTCCGGAACGATGCCTATGGAATCACCGGGAAGGCAGTCCACTTCTTCGTCTATACCCAGTTCAATATGCCAAGTCTCCTTCGGAGAGTCGGTATCATGCAGGTTGATATGGGTGAGTACGGTTCCCCTGTAAATTTTCTTATTCGATTTCTGCGCAGCAACGGCTGCGGGTTTAACGGCAACAACCGGGGCGGCGGCTGCGGTGGCAGTGTCAAAGGTCTGCAATACCTGTTCAAACCAATGCTCCGCATCGGTTTCATAATCCACATCGCATTTACGCATGGGAATGATGCGGCGGCCACCCAGTTTCTGCAACTGCTGGTCAACATCCTCGCCTGTTTTGCAGAAGAACGGGTACGAAGTGTCGCCCAATGCCAGCACACTGTATTTCAGGTTATCGAGGCGGAAACCGTTTTTGTGAATATGATCGTAAAATTTCTGCGCTGCCGCCGGCGGCTCTCCGTCTCCCTGCGTGCTGATCACCACAAACAGGTTTTCCTCTTTGGTGATATCGTTCACGCGGTACTGGTCGAGGCTCAGCAGTTTCACCGGAAGGCTTTTTTTCTTTGCCCTTGCGGCAAGATCGGTTGCCAGTTTTTTGGCATTACCTGTTTCCGTTCCGTAAACAACCGTCATTTTCTTTGACAATGCCGGTGCGTTCTCTTTGACCGCCTGTGACGGCAATAAGGCAACATCAGACAGTATGCCTGAAAGATATCCGCTGATCCATACCAGTTCTTCCTTACTGCAGGAGGCGGCAAACTCTTCCCATATTTTCTGTTTAGGCCCTGTCAGCATAACGTTTGTTTTTTGTAGCCGTGGCTATTGGTTCCACAGCGGCGGTCAAAGGCTGGAAATAATATTTTCTTTCTTCCGATTCTTCCTGCCACTGAAGCGATGCGTGGAGACCGACCACATCTCCCACTACGATCAGCGAAGGCGAAAGGAATTCGATACCCTGCAATTTAGACGCGTATTCATGAACCGGCGCGGTGTATACCCGCTGGTAAGGCGTGGTTGCCTGCTCTATTACGGCAAGCTGTTTGTCCCTGCCGATACCATGTTCGATCAGTTTGTCAGCAAGACCGTTCAGGGTTTCCGACGACATATAAAATACCAGCGTATCGTTTGTCTGTGCAAGATCTTTCCATTGCGCATCGCCGATCAGCGATGACTGGTAATAAGTGAGGAAACGAACGGCGGTTGCATATCCCCTGGCGGTGAGCGGCATTCCTGCATAGGCTGCGGCGCCCGACGCTGCCGTTACGCCCGGAACGATCTCGTAGGGAATCTTATTTGCCGCAAGCACATTCAGTTCGTTCAGGATATTGGAAAAAAAAGAAACATCACCGCCTTTTAACCGCACCACATATTTTCCCTGCATTGCATATTTAACCAGCAGCGCATCGATCGTTTCCTGTGGCGTGGATATACCCCGGCGGCATTGCTTACCCACTTCCACCAGCTCTGCACCCGCGGGCACATAGCGGCGGATGATCTCTGCACTCACCAGCCGGTCTGTCAACACAACATCGGCCCGGCGAAGACAGTCAGCCGCCTTCACCGTGATCAGGTCCGGATCGCCCGGTCCCGCTCCCGCAAGTATTACTTTGCCAATGTTCTTTTTCAATGCCGTTTATTTAAAATTCGATACCCGTTACACAATTACCGGATCATACACGCGCCCACCGTTACATTGCTGGTTTCATCGATCAGTATGGCCCCGCCGTTTGCCCTGAAATCATCATAGGGATCGTAGGCCACCGGTGTTGCCGTTTTAATCTTTACGCGAACGATATCGTTCAGTCCCGCTTCCGCAGACGCCTTCTTTTCAAGTGTATGAACATCCAGTTTGTATTCGATCTCTTTTACGATCGCTTTTACCCTTTTGCTGTTGATCTGCAACAGGTATTTGTTTCCTTCATTAAGCGACTTGCTTCCCATCCAGCAAAGATCCACCAGCAACTCCTGCTCCAGCCTGGGAAGATTGGCAGAAGGAACGATCAGGTCGCCGCGACTGATATCGATATCGTCTTCGAGGTGCAGAACAATACTCTGCGGCGCAAAAGCTTCCGCAACTTCCTGTCCGCCGATCTCGATGGATTGTATTTTACTGCGGTGACCCGAGGGCAATACCGTTACCGCATCCCCTTTCCGGTAAATACCGCTGATCAGTTTGCCCGCATAACCCCGGTAATCGTGCAGGTCTTCTGTCTGCGGACGTATCACATACTGCACCGGAAAACGTGCATCGCTCAGGTTGGTGGCGCTTTCCACTTCAATCGTCTCCAGCAGATCCAGCAGGGCCCTTCCTTCGTACCAGGGAATATTGGCCGAGCGCTCCACCACGTTATCGCCGTCAAGTGCGCTGATAGGGATATAGGTTACGTTTTTAATTCCCAGCGACTGCGCCAGGTTGGCGTAATCGATCACGATATTGTTATAGGTATCCTGTGAATACCCCACCATATCCATTTTATTCACCGCCACCACCACATGCGGAATGTTCAGCAACGCGGCAATGATGGAATGCCTGCGCGTTTGCTCGATCACGCCGTTGCGTGCGTCTACCAGAATGATGATCAGGTCTGCATTGGAAGCGCCGGTAACCATATTGCGTGTATACTGGATATGACCGGGCGCATCGGCGATGATGAACTTTCTTTTGGGTGTTGAGAAATACTTATAGGCCACATCGATGGTGATACCCTGTTCCCTCTCTGCACGAAGACCGTCTGTCAGCAATGCCAGGTCGATATCGCCTTCTTCGCGGTTCTTTGTCTGTTTTTCTATCGCTTCCAGCTGGTCGATCATGATCGATTTGCTGTCGTAGAGCAAACGCCCGATCAGGGTGCTCTTCCCGTCGTCAACACTTCCTGCGGTGATAAATCTTAAAATATCCATTGTAAACGGTTAAAAAGTTAAAGTTGTGAGACCTTGGCGGAGAATATTCCGTTTCCGCTCACGATTCCTATACGCTGTCTGTCTTTATCCCAGCCCTTAAAAATATCCTCCTTTCTTCCTGTCTTCCATAGCGGCTTCGGAGACTTTGTCGTCGATACGGGTTTCGCCTCTTTCGCTGGTTTTGGTGGCGATGATCTCGTTGATGATATCGTCTATCGTTGCCGCGCCGGATTCCACCGCCGCGGTACAGGTCATATCGCCTACGGTGCGGTAACGCACTGTTTTCACACTCACTTTGTCGGTTTCTTCCACCTGTATGAATTCGGATACCGCCACCAGTTGTCCTTCGTGCTCCAGCACCTCACGCTGGTGCGCAAAGTAGATGGAAGGCAGTTCTATCTTTTCACGCCTGATATAATTCCAGATATCGAGCTCCGTCCAGTTACTGATCGGGAACACGCGGACATTCTCTCCTTTATGGATCCTGCCGTTATAGGTGTTCCATAATTCCGGGCGCTGCAGTTTGGGATCCCACTGACCGAACTCGTCGCGAACGGAGAAGATGCGTTCTTTGGCCCGCGCTTTTTCCTCGTCGCGCCTGGCGCCGCCGATACAGGCATCAAACCGGAATTCGCTGATGGTATCCAGCAGGGTATATGTCTGCAGGGCATTGCGGCTCGCAAATTTTCCTTTTGGCTCGGTCAGGTTCTGGGCCTTGATGGTATCGCCCACATGGCGCACCACCAGTTTCTCACCGATGCGTTCCGCCAGCGTGTCGCGGAAATCGAGCGCTTCGCGGAAGTTATGACCGGTGTCAATATGCACCAGTGGAAAGGGAAATTTACCCGGTCTGAACGCTTTCAGTGCCAGGTGCACCAGTGTTATCGAATCTTTTCCGCCACTGAACAAAAGCGCAGGACGTTCGAATTGCCCGGCCACCTCGCGGAGTATGTGTATGGCTTCGGATTCCAGCTGGTCCAAATGGTCTAAACGGTACTTGCTCATCTTATCACAGGTTGATCATTTGTTATCGAATGTTGTTTTTCATGCAGTCCGCATTCCTTGCGGCTGCTGTCTTCCCACCACCATCTTCCTGCCCTGAAATCTTCGCCGGGCCTGATCGCGCGGGTACACGGCGCACAGCCGATACTCACAAAACCGCGGTCGTGGAGGGGGTTATACGGAATATTATGCTGATCGATATAGGCACGCACCGCCTCGGTTGACCAATGCAGCAGCGGATGAAATTTCAGCAGGCGGTTTGCTTCGTCCCATTCGAGTAGCTGCAGATCCTTTCTTACGGGCGAATGCTCCGCGCGCAAACCGGTTACCCATACGGCGTTGCCGGCAAGTGCGCGTTTCAGCGGCTCCACTTTGCGGATACCGCAACAACTCTTCCTGTTTTCCACTGATTCATAAAAAGAATTGGGACCTGTTTCCAGCACAAACGCCTCCAGCGCACCGGCATCGGGATAATAGGCTTTGATATGGGTCTGGTAGCGCTGGTTGGTGCTGCTCCATACCGAATAGGTTTCGGAGAACAAACGGCCGGTATCCAGTGTGAATACAGAAACAGGCAGGGCGTTGGAGAGGATATCGTGACTGATCACCTGGTCTTCAAAGCTGAAGCTGGAAGAAAAAGTGACCTGCCCGGGAAACTGCTCAGCCAGCAATGCCAATGCCTCTTTTACAGGAAGAGAAGCCAGCTGCTGTTCAAGTTGATCAAGGTATTCTTTGGAAGGTGTTTGCATGAGAAAAGTTGTTGTGATGAAGGAAAAGGCAATCGGGTCGCCGGATCAGCAACAACACGGAACAGGCATGTAAAAAATAGTTTCCGTTCTCATAAAATGATTTAGTCTACCAAAACAATGGGGTAAAGATAAAGTCTATAAGATCACTGGACAAATATTTTTCATTTTTTTTGTTCCAAACGAATCTTCGTTAGTATCCGCCCCTGTCTGTGTAACTGCTGCACCCGGGATTTTGCCTGTTAATCAGTTGCCTGTGTATAAATAATAACCGGAAGACCAGCACCCGGGGAAGTTGTGTATAAGTTAACACGGACCAAAGCAGCAGACCGGCGGGTGTGCCCATCTTATAAACGGTAAAGCTGCGTGCTATGGAACCCGAAACAATTCAAGTGAGCAACCAGGAAGGTATTTCCTGTTTTATTCCCGTTAAATTTATTGGCAAGGAAACGCATGTAGGCGATAAATTCCTGTCTTACCAGGTATTGCGGCTGAAGCAGACCGGACTTTTTTCCATGGAAGAACTGTACCGGATCGCATTGCTGATCGAATCGAAAGACCCGAACAGCCTGATCGACTGGACAGAGACATTTATGTTGCTCGAAAAAGATTCAAGACCGCATATCAGCCGGAAACTGCGCGCATTGCAACTGGTGCAGTAACCGGTTGTCTTGCTTTTTGTGACTGAAATGCAGCTGTTGTCTTTGCCGGTGTCCGGCAAAACCCGCTCCTTATTCGCCTGCAGCAAACCATTTACCCAGCGCTTCCGTGATATCCGATGCGATCAGGCCCTGCATCGATATTTCCGCCGCCGCCATATCCCCCGCGGCGCCGTGTATACAGGCTCCGATGCAGGCCGCATCCGCCGCCGCATATCCCTGCGCCAGCAAGGAAGTGATGATACCTGTTAATACATCACCCGAACCCGCTGTGGCCATGCCGCTGTTACCGCTGGTAATAAAACAGACACTGCCATCCGGCATAGTAACCGAAGTATACCGCCCCTTCAGCAACAGGTTGGTCGCGTATTTTTTTGAAAACCCGATCTGTGTATGCAGTCTTTCCCAGGCCGAGGCATGCGGTGCCGTCAGCCGATCAAATTCTCCCGCATGTGGCGTGAGTACGACGCGATCGGAAAGCTGCATATATAATTGGCGGTCCTGTGACAACAGCGTAAGCCCGTCTGCATCTATCACCAATGGCCGTTCCGCCGGCAGCAGCGCTCGTAAGACAGCGGCGGCATCCATGCCTGCGCCGGGACCAAAACCGATCGACTGATAAACGGACAGGTCAGGTGTTTTGTCCTGGCCAGCGTTACGGGTAAGCGTCATGGCTTCGGGCAGGGCCACCAGCAGCGCCTGC
This sequence comes from Sediminibacterium soli, assembly GCF_009939225.1. Classification (GTDB taxonomy): domain Bacteria; phylum Bacteroidota; class Bacteroidia; order Chitinophagales; family Chitinophagaceae; genus Sediminibacterium; species Sediminibacterium soli. The sequence goes on from NZ_JAACJR010000008.1 coordinate 459,161, forward strand.
TGTACATTCCGGGGAACCCAGGCCGTTACCAGTCCGCAACCTGTTCGCAGCGCTGCTTTTGCACACAGCACCGCGGCCCCTCCTTTTCCTTCGCTGCCGGCTATGATCAGCGCATGACCAAACTGGTGCTTGTATGCAGCAGGATCGCGCGGCTGTATCTTTTGCCGGACCGTTTTTTCCGAAAGAAAACGATACCCGTTCGTTTCTTTTTCGAGAAACGAATGCAGCTCGGTCCTGGCGATGCCTGGAAACAGATCGGCTGGTATCTCCGCTGGGGATGACATGATACAACGAAGGTAAAATAGAATTGATGTGTACCGAACTACAGGCTGATTTTCTGTTTTCCCCCGTTTAAAACAACAGATTTTCCCCGCCATACAAACGTACCCCGCAGGTTTTGCGGCAGCGTTACGCTGGCTTCCACCCCCGTTTTGCCTTTACGCGTCAGCGATACCTCTATCTCTCCGAGCGGATGAGGCATTTTTCCCTCTGCCGTCTGCAACTCTCCCATCGCCGGTTCAATACGAACCGTTGCAAAGCCCGGCGATGCGGGCACGATGCCACAGATCGTGGCCAGGAAATCGTAGTTGGGACTTGCACTCCATGCATGGCAATCGGAACGCGTGGGATCAGGGTTTTCGGCAAAAGTGGTCAGTCCGTTGGCGATCATATCCCGCCAGGGGGTCAGCTGCGAGTAATAGAGACTGGCCATACCCGCTTTTTTCAGCGCGCGGTTAAGATAGAACCGGTAATAAAAAGTTGCCTGGCTAAGCGAAGTATCATACAACACTTTTTCCATTACTTTCTTCCGGGCTGCTTCCGGTATAGCGCCTGTGATAACACCCATGATGCTGGCATGCTGGCTGAATGTTTTCTTAAGCGGTGTATTTGCCATTACACCTTTGGCTGCATCAAAACACTGCCGGTAGGTGGCTTCGCGGAGTGTGGCGGCCAGCTGGGTATAATGCGCAGCGTCCGCAGTTCTGCCGTAGGCCGTAAATAATTCGGCTGCCTGCTGCAGCGTATTTACGTATTGCAGCGTGATGATCGCTGAATGGCCGTCCATGGCGCCATCCGGCGTTCCGCCGGGGAAAGCATGGTTCCAGTCAACAAAACTCCACCATGGCATCGGCCCGAGCATCTGCTTCGAAGGGTCGATCTTTTTCTCAAACCAGTCGAGCACACCCTGCGCCGCATGCAGGAACCCGGATACAAATTTTTCGTCCTTCCGGTGCATCCAATAATCGTGTATCATCGATACCCAGAATAAAGAGAACGGCGGTATCACCTGCAAACGGCTGCTGGGATAACGGCCCTGTGTCAGTCCCTCGGGCACCCGTGAATGATAGAAATCAAGCAGGGCTTTCCGCATCAGCCTGTCGTCGCCGGTTACATACAGCGATATCAGCGACTGTATGCGTGTATCGCCCTCGTACTGCAGCTGTTCATAATAAGGACAGTCAAAATAGGTTTCACCTGCACAAAGCTGTGCGGTACGCCACCCGATATCCCATACCTGCTGCAGCGATGCATCATTGCTGCGGAAAGAGGCTTTTACCTCGAAGGGATAGCCGGTGGCTATGCCATACAGATCCTCCAGCACCAGCGGCTCGCTTTTGGTGACGATGTCGAGCTGCATATACCGGTAGGTGCGGAACCATAGCGGGCGAAAACTTCTTTTATCGCCGCCATCGGGCAGAAAAACATCGTAGTTGCCGATAATGGTTTTATTATCGACCTCGTTACGGTTCAGCTTCCGGTTGTCTTTTGTATACAATGCCTCGGCATAGGTAAGTTTAACCGAAGCGCCTTTGCCCCTGCTTGTGACCAGCTGCGGATAGGCCACGGTATTATACGACTGATCGAGCAGGATGCTTACGGTCTGGTCGGCGGGAATCACCAGGGGTTTTGTTCCCCTTAGGAAAGCGGGATCCGCAGCAATGCCATCGGCCCTTCGAACAGACCCTATCCGTTGTTCTTTCTCGAACATCAGCGGTATATTGCGCGGGGCCAGTGTCCATAAATTATCGGAACCGTAACCTGCCGGAACCGCACCGGCAATACGTGCTGCCTGCTGCCATCCCGCATCGGAAAAATCTGCCGACTCCCATCCCCAGGGATAGGCCGATGCATTCAGCTCATCGCCCGGACCAATCACCATATACGAACGCATACGGGCGCCGTTATCGGTAGAGCAGGGATGATAGGCGGTATCCTGCAGCACTTTCCAGCTGCTGTTGGTGTTAACGGATTTTTCTTTTTCGCCATCGCCCTGTAATACAAAAGCCGTTTGGTTGGTTACCTGTGCCACGGGCGCATACACACCCATATTCCATACCAGCGCCGCAATGGTATTGTTGCCGCTCTGCAGGTAAGACGCTATATCAACCGTTTCGAAATACCAGTTATACAGGTCACCGCGAGACGGGCCTGCGCATACCTGCCTGCCGTTAACGAATAAGCGGTAACGATTGTCCGCAGAAACATGCACGATGAACCGCTCCGGTTTACTGTCGAGCGAAAAGGTCTTACGAAAATGATACACGCCGTAATCGCGCTGCGGCACCCTGGGGCAGGTGATCCAGGATGCCGGCCAGGAGCCATGCAGCAAAGAAGAATTGACCGGCTGTGCGCCAAGTTCTGCTGTGAACAGCAGCAGTGCGACAAGTATTTTTTTCATAAGAGCAGGTTCAGCATATTTTTTGTCGGGATGGCGCAGAGTAACCCGGTGTTTATCCCGCGTTATCCCAGCCATCCAATAATACAGGTGATCATTTCTTCGTCAGCTTCCTGATCAGGTTCACTTCGTCTTCGCGATAAGGCCTGCCGTCGGCGAAGAAAATATCGTGGAACCATTCGTTCGGCTGGCTGCCGTCGGCGATAGGTGTATCCCATGCATAGATGGTATTGGTTTTGCCGCCCGCAAATCCCCAGTTGATCGCTCCCACATTCTCTTTTTTCAGCAAGGGCAGGATATTGGTGAAGCGGCTGTTGCGTGTACGCGCCATGTATTCTGTACAGATCAGCGGACGACCGAACGCTTTCAGCAACTGTATCACACGCTGGTGCTGTGCAGGCTCATCATAATTATGATAGGTGATGATATCGGAGTTCAACGCCTGGAATGCATTCAGCTTTTCAAAATCCCATGCCCATAACCCGGCGGAAATCGGCTGGTCGGGATTGACCGCGCGGGCCCATTCAAATGTTCTGCGCAGCAGGTTCATGCTCGAATCGCGCTTGCCGCTGTTACCGGGTTCGTTGTACAGGTCCCATAGCAGTATGCGTTTGTCGTGCGCAAAATGTGTCATCACATCTTTCACGTATTTCTCCAGTTCAGGAAACAGTTTTTCGTCGCTCGACGCAGGCTGTCCCGGATCCTGCATCCATCCCGAATTATGGATGCCTGTTTTGGGCGCGGGCTGTTTGCCGATGGCAGGCAGTTTGTTCCAGCAGTCGTCGAAGAACACGAACATGGGTTCTATCCTGTGTTTGGCGCAGATATCGAGGAACTGCTCCATTCTTTTCTTAAACCCCTGCGGATCCTGTTTCCAGGCAAGGTTATGCAGGAACACACGCATGGTATTGAAGCCGATGCCTTCGGCCCAGCCCAGTTCCTTATCGATCGTTGCGGGGTCAAAGGTATCGGCCTGCCACATCTCCAACTGGTTAATGGCGGTGGCAGGTATATAGTCCGAACCGGTAAGCCAGGCATGTTTGGCATACCATTCATTGGCTTTTTCGATCGGCCATACTTTGCCGACGACGGTTTGCGCGGAAGCGAGACTTGTAACAAGCAAAAAAACAATCAGAATACGAAAGCATTTCATGTGTGACTATTTAGCGTAAAATAAGAGGTATCCGAAAATAATTGTTTGGATGTAAAACGACTTCCATCATTTATCAGCTTTCCGCAACAGCACTTCTATCACGGCGTTTGCTCCCGCGGCCTGGCTTGTTTCGAACCCAACCAGCGTGGTGCCGGGATTGGCGGCATCGTACGCGTTTGCGGGCGAGGTTGACCAGGTCTTCCATTCGATGGCGGCGGGTTGTTTAACCGATAGCAACAGTTTTTTTCCGTCCCTGCTCAGTTCCAGGGTATGCGCATCGATGATCTTCGGGGTGGCAGGCGTGGCCATTGTCCAGCGGATCACCGCCCGCCTGTCTGCCACCTGTATCCGATCGAGCACCTGCACGGATGATTTGTTCAGCAAAGAAATCTTGCGGATCGATTTTGCGAGCTGTCCCCGGTACACCGCGCTCATATCCACCACCGCATTCATGTCAGAAGCGGCATCTGAATAATCCGTCAGTTCCGCCATTCCCTCCACCCTTTGCAGGCTATCGTTCACGGTAAGCGTGTTGTGTGCATAGTTGTTGTAGCGGAAAACTTTCCAGCGCTGTGACTGCTGGCGCATGTTCCAGAGATCGATGCCTTTTGATTCGAGATTTTCATAATCCTGCATACCAAAATCCATCGCCCAGCGCAGGCCGTCCGCATCCAGTACAAAAGAGCCCGCATCCATATGCGCATGACTGGATGAAGGTGATCCGCCTTTGAAGCCGACATAGAGTGCTGTATCGGTCCAGGAAGAACGCATCATCACCAGCGGATTACGGCCATTGCCTTTCCAGAAAAGGGCTTTGGGCGGATGAATGCCCGCCATGCTGATCTTCTTACCCCATATCATGATCGCAGGCAGCAGCCTGTCGGACAGATTTCTTTTCGATGCCGGGTTATTGAGTAAAGGTTTTTCCATCCAGAGCAGCGAGGGATCGCTGGTTCTTTCTGCAAACCAGAACAGGGCGGGATGCAGTTCCTCGCTGCCACCCGAATCAAAAAAATTGAACGGCTTGTGCGAAGCACCCACCATATGTTCGAGAAAGGCACCCGTCTTAAGAAAACCCGGTTTGGCAGCGAGACCAAAATCCGATCCGAACGCTTTTTCCAGCGCACCGATCAGGAGCACGTTGAAACTGGTGCCGTAACCCCAGTAATTGTATCCCTCCGGATAAGCGCCGTCGGGCGCATACTCCTTCATGGGAATCTCAACCGAACTGATCGCGCGGTTAATGATCTCATGCGACATTACGGGTTCCTCCTCGTAAATGGCCAGGGCACCGTAACTCATGCCCGCATTGCATACCTGGTTCCAGTTATTGGATACCCGCAACCAGCCATTGTTCTTTGGCTCGAGGGATGCTTTCAATCCTTTTTCCAGTATGGCGTCTTTGATCGTCTTACGGGAAGCGGCAGACAATCCATCGTACAGCCAGTCGTAACCGATCGCAGCGGCCATCGTCATCTCGGCCACATCCAGGAAATGCGAGGGGTTCCAGTCGGTGAACGCCGATACTGCCAGCAATTCCTTCTCTGCGCGCGCCAGGTACCTTGCTTCATGCGTCATCCGCCATGCGTAGGAGAGAAAGAATACACGGCGCAGGCATTCCCGGGATTTATCCAGCAACCGCTTGCCGATCTTGATCTGTTCAACGGGTGGCTTGCTTTCGAACGATGCGGCTTCCTGCAGCAGGGCATGGTGCATGGCTTTCCAGGTAGGGTCCTGCAAAGAAGCACTGATCATTTTTTCTTCCCCGGCAAGTAATAATATCCTTGGGTGCGAAGGCAATGTTACATCCGCAGCTACCGGCTGGGCCTGCAAACAGATACCAACCAAACACCCGATCACGATACATCCGATCTTTTTCATATTAGTTATTTACAACAAAATGATAGCTGCCCGAACCCAATTCCATCACCACATAGCTTTCCTCCTGTTTTCCATTGATGGCGAGTCCGCCTGTTTCGGTAATGGCCGCCTGGTTTTTTGCAGGCAGGTATACGGTTGCGCGCGTATTGACGGGTATTTCCACATCCATCAGCAGCCTGTTGCCTTCACGCTTCCAGCTGTTACTGAGTTTGCCGTAATAGGTTTGCAGGGAGGCTGAAGCATGGGTAAAGCCGCCGCCGGGTACCGGCCTGATGCGCGCATGACGGTAACCCACACCATCTTCATAGGTATCCAAACCGGCCATCACCCGGTACATCCAGTCGCCGATGGCGCCATAGGCATAATGGTTGTACGAGTTCATCGAAGGAACCTGGAAACTGCCATCGGGCTTAATACCGTCCCATCTTTCCCATATGGTGGTGGCACCCATTTTTACCGGGTATAACCAGGAGGGATAGGTTTCCTGCAGCAATAACTGATAGGCAAGATCGGCATGACCAAACCTGGTCAGCACATGGCACAGATAAGGCGTACCCAGAAAACCGGTGGTAAGGTGGTTGTCGTAGCTTTTAATGTTTTCCACCAGCCTGTCTGCCGCCTGTGTCCGCATCGGCTCGGGCAGCATATCAAAATTCAATGCAAGCACGTATGCCGTTTGTGTACTTGAGACCAGGCGACCGTTGCCTGTTACATATTCTTTTACAAACGCATTTTTGATCTTTTGCAGCAGCGCCTGGTAATTTGCCGCATCATTCTGTTTACCCAGTTCGGTGGCCGCGTTGACCAGCAACTGTGTTGAGTAAGCGTAAAAACACTGTGCGATCAGGTATTTATCTGTTACCGCCGCTCGGCCGCTGTTATCGTCATCGGGTCGGTAGAACAACCAGTCGCCAAAATGAAAACCGGTGTTCCAGAGATCGTTTTTACTGCGGCTTTGCATATAACTCACCCAGGCCTTCATGCTGGCGTACTGGTTTTCGAGTATTTGTTTATCGCCGTAGGCCAGGTACATCGTCCAGGGAATGATATTGGCCACATCGGCCCATCCTGCAGAAGCGCCTGCATTGGCGCCGAGTACATTCGGCACCACAAAAGGCACGCTTCCGTTGGGCTGCTGATCGGCTTCCACATCTTTGAGCCATTTGTAAAAAAAGTTGTGCACGTTCATATTAAAAGACGCCGTTCGCGCAAATACCTGCGCATCGCCGGTCCAGCCCAGCCGTTCATCGCGTTGCGGGCAGTCTGTAGGCACGTCGAGAAAATTTCCTTTCTGTCCCCATACAATGTTTTTCTGTAACTGGTTGATCAGCGGATGCGACGATTCGAAACCTCCCGTTACGGGCATATCGGAATACAATGCCACGGCGCTGATATGCTCCGGTTTGATCTCTCCCGGGTAACCCTCCAGTTTCACGTAACGGAAGCCATGCCAGGTGAAATGCGGTTCAAAACTTTCTTCTTCCCCGCCTTTCAGGATAAACACATCCTGCGATTTTGCCGCACGCAGATTGGTAATGTAAAAATTGCCGCTTTTGTCCAGCACTTCTGCATGGGATACTACGATCTTACTGCCGGCATTACCCTTTGCCTTCAGCGTTACCCAGCCAACCAGGTTCTGCCCGAAATCGATCACCTGTTCCCCGGATGGCGTACGGAATATTTTTACGGGCTGAAAAGTTTCGTGTTTACGGACCGGCTCATTGTAAGTGGCCACCAGCGTATGCATGGGGTGACTGGCGGGTTTTACGCCGCTCCAACCCGCATCATTATACGAAGCCAGGCGCCAGCCCTGTTTCTCCTCGCGCGCATCGATGGTTTCTCCATTGTATATTTCGGAAGAGCGGATGGCACCTGTTGCCGATTTCCAGGTGTCATCGGTTACCACCGACTCGCGTGATCCGTCTGTATATACGATATCCACCTGCATCAGCAGGGTAATATCCTTACCATAGAAATTTTTGTTGTTCGAAAAACCGATATAACCGCGGTACCAGCCGCTGCCCAGCGCAACACCGATCGCGTTCGTTCCTTTACCCAGCATTGCCGTTACATCGTATGCCTGGTACTGCAGGCGTTTCTGGTAGGCGGTCCATCCCGGGGTAAGGTAATCGTTGCCGATGCGTTTGCCGTTCAGGCTGGCTTCGTACAAACCATGCGCGGTGATGTATGCGGTGGCCGATGCAACGGTCTTACTGATGGAGAATTGTTTCCGGAACAAAGGACTTGGCCGCTGAACGCTGTCTTCCGTATATCCCGGCTCTATCCATTTTGCTTTCCAGTCCTGCGCCTGTAACAAAGCCATCTGAAAAAATGCCGGGGCGCTGGCTGCCATGCGTCCCTGGTTGTCCCAGACCGTTACCGTCCACCGGTATTTCTTCCCGCTCTGCAGTGCCGGTCCGTTGTACGCAACATATACAGACTGGCCGGAGTTTTTTTTCCCCGACTCCCATATCACCTGTTTGGGATGCTGCACATCCTGCAGGGTGATGGCGTAGGCTGTCTGGAGTGTATTTCTTTTATCGCTCTGCAGTTGCCAGCTAAAACGCGGGTGGGTAATATCAAGACCGATAGGGTCCTTCCTGTTTTCGGTGAGTACTTGCTGCAGCATCAGCTGCGCATACGAACATACGGTAAGCGTTCCGGTAAGAAGTACCAGGCAGATTTTTTTCATCATGGCATATTTTACAATAACGGCGCAAGCAGGGCCGGGCTATTGGTTATACAGAAAAACTGTCGGCTGTACGATAGGCATTGATCAGCGCTTCCTCTCCTTCCTTACCGGGTTTTGCATTGCCGTGCTCCATTCCATACACGCCTTTGTAGCCTTTCTTCAGGATATGTTTGAATATATTCTGGTAATTCATTTCACCGGTGCCGGGTTCTTTGCGGCCCGGGTTATCCCCGATCTGGAAATAAGCGATCTCGTCCCACGCCCGGTCTATATTGCTGATGATATTGCCTTCGTTGCGCTGCATATGATACATATCAAAGAGTATTTTGCAGGAAGGACTGTTCACCGCCTTACAGATCGTATAGGTCTGTGAGGAAAGACGCAGGAACAGTTCAGGCGTATCGCTCAAGGGTTCCATCACCATCACCAGTCCGTGCGGCTCCAGTATTTCCGCACCGCGGCGCATAAACTCGATCACGTTGGCGGTCTGGTAGGCTTCGGGCAGGGTGCGGTCGTAGTTACCGGGTACCACGGTAATCCATTTGGCATTGCAGCGCTTGGCCACTTCCACCGAATCCTTGCAGTATTGTATGAATTTGTCCTTCCACTCTTTCTTGCCGCCGGTCATGGATATCTGCAGCGGCCATTTGTCAAACTGGTTAACAAATACGCCCATGGTCATACCCAGTTTGGCCAGCGTATCGCCAATCTTCTGCTGCATTTCGGGGGTGCGGCTCATCATGCCGTTATCTTCTATCGCCCTGAAACCCATCTCATGACCGAATTTGATCTGATCGATAAAATCGTTCCCGGCATGGTTTCGGAACATGCCGTCGTGAAAAGCATAGTTACACTGGAACGGCTGGGCGGCCGTTGCGGTATGCGTTTTTTTTACGGCGGCCATTGTTTCGGACAGGCTGAGCAGCGATCCGCCTGCGAGCAGACTTTGCTGCATGAATTTTCTCCTTTGCATGTAGCGTGGTATTTGTCGCTAAATTTACGGCTATCACCCTATAAACGATCAACTTTGTTAAGATATACAGGTTTTATTATGATCGCCCTGCTGTGTGGCGCAACGGCGCAGGGCCAGTTGAAGAAATATGTTTTTCCGAACCAGAAAATGGGATCGCCATTTACTATCATTATGGTTGCGGACGATTCGGTGCGGGCAGGGCAGCTGGCCGGCGAATGCTTCGGATTGGTGGATTCGCTCAATCGCATATTCAGCGACTACGATCCTGGCAGCGAGCTGAGCCTTGTCAATAATACGGCAGGAACGTCGACCGAACAGCCGCTCTCGCCCGCGCTCTGGCAGCTGATGCTGTTGTCGGAACAGGCCTGGCGCAAAAGCCATGGCGCTTTTGATATCTCGGTGGGCCCGCTCAGCATGGTATGGCGTAAGGCAAGAAAAACCCGGCAGTTTCCCACCGCCGGAGAAATTGCGTCGGCAAAAAAAGCCACCGGCTTCGATGCCATCCGGCTCGATAAGACAAAGCATACCGTTCTGCTCACCAAAAAAGGAATGCGGCTCGACCCGGGCGGTATTGCCAAAGGGTATATTGCCCAGCTGGTGCTGGACCGGCTTACCATGAGAGGTATTCGCAGCGCACTGGTGGATGCAGGCGGCGATATGGCGATGAGCGGCGCGCCTCCGGGCAGCGCAGGCTGGACCATCGGCGTAAACGTACCGGAAACAACAGACGAACTGCTGTCGAAGAAACTGCTGCTGCAAAACATAGCGGTGGCCACTTCGGGGGATATTTACCAGTATATCGAACATGGCGACAAAAAATATTCACATATCATAGATCCCCGCACGGGCTATGGCATTACCACGCAGCGCAATGTAACGGTGATTGCCGGTAACGGTGCCGAAGCCGACTGGCTCGCCACCGCCTGCAGCATACTGCCTGTTGCGCAGGCCAGGAAACTTGCGGAAGCCTGTCACGCAGAACTGCTGATCAATGAACGCAAAGCCGGAAAGCTGGCAACGCATACCACCAAAGGCTTTGCACGGTACTGGAAAAACACCCGCCCGGGCAACTGAGGAACGGGCTGATGCGGATCGGTGCGGACGTAACGGCCCGCCTGTTGTCCATGGCTTTTCACGGTGTATTTCCTGCTCAACCGGTTGCGCATTTTTTACTGTTATAAAATGCTGTTTTTCGCGTGGCCGATGCGGTATTTTATTACACAAATTGGCTATCTTGAAAAGCCCTAAAATTGCTGATGTGAAAAAATGTTTTCTCTGCATTTCTGTTTTGTTTTCTGTTCATGGTGTTTTTGCACAGACCGGCAATTTTCAGTCTTATGAACAGGCCATACCGGGCAGCGGTTTTCGTTTTAAAATGGTTCCGGTAAAAGAAGGCGATGTGCTGATGGGAAGCGCGCCGGCTGAAAAAGGCCGCAATGCAGACGAAGGTCCGCAGCAGAAAATACATATCGCCCCATTCTGGATGGCCGCTTATGAAGTGACCAGGGATGAACTGGATGTGTTCCTCAAAGACGAGAACACCAGCCAGAACTCGGATGTGGATGCCATTACCAGGCCCAGCCCGCAATACATAGATTTCAGCTGGGGCATGGGCAAGGAAGGCGGCTACCCTGCCAACAGCATGTCGCAGTACGCCGCCCTGATGTACTGTCGCTGGCTGTACCAGAAAACAGGTGTTTTTTATCGCCTGCCAACGGAAGCGGAATGGGAATATGCCTGCAGGGCGGGCAGCAGCACGGCCTATTTTTTCGGAAACGATTCTGCGCAGCTTGGCAGCTATGCCTGGTATGCGGCCAACAGCGACGATGCATTTCATAAAGTTGGCGAAAAGCAACCCAATGCATGGGGACTGTTCGATATGCTGGGTAATGTGATGGAATGGACGCTGGATCATTATACCGAACACTACCCGGCTTCCGGTAAAGTAGCGGCGAACAGAACGCGGTATCCGAAGACATTGCGGGGCGGTGGTTTTTCCGAAACGGCAAGGGAGCTCAGGATTGCGGGCCGTATCCAATCCGATCCGTCCTGGAACCAGCGCGATCCGCAGATACCGAAAAGCCGGTGGTGGATCACCGATGCGCGTTCTGTCGGCTTCCGCATCATGCGCCCGTTCAAACAGCCTTCGAAAGAAGCAGCAGATGCGTTTTTTTCGGCATACCTTGGGCAATAGGAATGACGGATATGTCCGCAGAAAAAGAATAACAAACGACCATAAACCATCACAAAAAACCAACACCATGCATAACGATGCTGCCAACAACTCTTCGAGAAGAGATTTCGTTAAACAATCCTCGCTGATCGCGGGCGGATTGATCGCTGCGCCATTTCTTTCGCGCGCCAACTTTTTTTCCGGTGCGGATGATGCCATCAAGGTGGTACTGATCGGATGCGGCGGCCGCGGCACCGGTGCGGCCATGCAGGCGCTGAGAAGCAAACAGAATGTAAAACTGGTTGCAATGGCGGATGCCTTCAAAGACAATATCGACAAATGCCTGAAATCGTTAACATCCGATGAAACGCCTGCCGATGTAAAAAACAGGATCGATGTACCCGAAGAAAGAAAGTTCACGGGTTTTGATGCGTACCAGAAAGCCATCCCGCTTGCCGATGTGGTCATACTGGCAACGCCTCCGGGATTCCGTCCCATTCATTTCGATGAAGCCATCAGGCAGAACAAACATGTGTTCATGGAAAAACCCGTGGCCACAGACCCCGCCGGCGTGCAGAAAGTACTGGCTACGGCGGAGATCGCGAAACAGAAAAAACTGAATGTGGTGGTGGGTCTGCAAAGACATTACCAGACTTCCTACCGCGAGCTGTTTGCCAGGAAGGATATGATCGGCGACATCACTTCGGCACAGGCCTGGTGGAACAACGATGGCGTATGGGTGCGCGCCCGTAAACCGGAACAGACCGAGATGGAATACCAGATGCGCAACTGGTATTATTTTGTATGGCTTTGCGGCGATCATATCACCGAGCAGCATATCCATAACCTGGACGTGATCAACTGGTTCAAGGGAGGCTACCCTGTAAAAGCGCAGGGTATGGGCGGCCGCCAGGTGCGTAAGGGAAAGGATAACGGGGAGATATTTGACCACCACTATGTTGAATTCGAGTATGCCGATGGTTCTATCCTGAACAGCCAGTGCCGTCATATACCCGGTACCATGAGCCGCGTAGACGAACTGCTGGTTGGCACCAAGGGAAAAATACAGTGCGGCCGCGGCACCATCACCGATCCGAGCGGGAAGGTTTTGTACCAGTTCGACAGGAAAACGGAGAACCAGCCTTACCAGGCCGAACACGATGAACTGTTTGCCGCTATCGCCAAAGGCGAATACAAATTTGCCGATGCCGAAAACGGCGCAAAGAGCACCATGACCTCCATACTGGGGCGGATGGCTACCTACAGCGGACAGGTGGTCAGCTGGGACAAAGCCATTCATTCCGGCATCAACATACAACCGAAAGTATATGCATGGGATGCCGCACCGCCGGTAGTGCCCAATGCAGACGGGTTCTACAATATTCCCGTACCCGGCGTAACCAGGTATGTGTAAATAAGCCGTTTTTTGCCAATGGGCCGGTTTTTTCAAACCGGCCCATTGGCTCTTTTTAAAATAGTGTATTTTTATTCATCATTCCCAGCACATGATGAATACACGCAATATTCCCCTACTCTTTATTCTTGCAGCCGTTTTTATCGTTTCCTGCGCAGGAACGCATCACAGCAGGCAGGGCAAATGGATCTCCCTTTTCGACGGAAAAACACTCAGCAACTGGCATGTGGGCGCCAATGCACAAACCTTCCGTGCAGACAGCGGCATGATCATCGTGCATGGCAATACCGCACACCTGTTTTACGAGGGACCGGTTGCCGCGCATAGTTTTACCAATTTCGAATTCAGGGCCGATGTGATGACCAAACCCGGCGCCAATTCCGGCATCTATTTCCATACCCTGTACCAGGAGAAAGGATGGCCTGCCAAAGGCTACGAAGTGCAGGTAAATAATTCGCATACCGACTGGAGAAGAACAGGCAGCCTGTATGGCATCAGCGATGTACGCGAAAACCTGGCGCAGGACAACCAATGGTTCACCGAGCATATTATTGTACAGGGCAAACACATCATCATCAAAGTGAACGATAAGATTGCCGTTGATTATACCGAGCCCGATAATGTACAGCGCGGCAAAGGCAGCGAGCAACGAAAAATATCCAACGGCACATTTGCCCTGCAGGGCCATGACCCCAACAGTGTGGTGTATTATAAGAACGTGCAGGTGAAGCTATTGGAGTGATTGGTGATTTCCGATTGCAGATTGGCGATTGCCGATTGGGTTTATATGCGGTAGAGGATGGATGAATTGCAGATCGGATCCGAAAGTATTTGCCTGTCCGTTTGTCTTTACTGCACACCATCACTCAAAATCGGCAATCGCCAATCTGCAATCGGAAATCGAAAATCCCTCATTTTCTCCTGTAGTTGGTCAGGAACACGCCGCCCATGATCAGTGCTGCTGCCAGTATTTTCGGCAGGCTCAGGGATTCGTTCAGCAGGATCATGGAAGCCATCGTGGCAAAAAAAGGCTGTGTGTAGATAAAAGCGCCTGTGCCGCTGGCACCGAGTTTGTTGATGCTGTAATTCATCAGCTGGTACGCAATAAAGGTGGCGCCCAGCACCACATAGACCAGCGAAAACCAGCTAAGCGCATCAAACGCCTGCCACTGCACTTCCTTCAGGGCATTCCAGCCAAGGGGCAGGCTGAACAGGCAGCCGAACAGGAATACCCATTGCAGGATATGCGCCGCTTTGTATTTGGGCATCACGGGTCTGATGAATACCACGTACAGGGAATAACTGATGGCGCCCATGATCGCAAACAGATCTCCCAGCAACTGCTGCCCCCCGGCTTTATCGGAAAGATCGCGGGAAAATACAAGCAGGGCACCGCCGCAAACCCCCAGTGCCAACCCCATCAGTTTAAACCTGGTAAGCTTCTCCCTCAATACCCAGGCGGCCAGCAGGGTAATGGTGATCGGTGTTGTCAGTATCAGCAGCGAGGCATGGATAGGACTGGTTAAAGACATTCCGCGTATGGAAAAAGTCTGGTTCATCACAATACCTGCTATCGCACAGAGGAAAAGCAGGCGATAGTCTTTTGCAACAATACCTGTTTTAACCGGCCTAACCGCATACATCAGCCAGAACAGTATGGTGGTGGAAACAACGCGAACCGCCGTTAATGCAATCGGCGGCATCAAGGAAGGGGTAATGTGTTTTACTGCGATGACACTGGTGCCGAAGAAAAAATTTCCCAGCAGCACGGCAATGATCGCTTTTTGTTTGTCGGTCATGCATTCGTATTCAGGAACAGGAAAGGGAACTGCCAGGCAATTCCCTTTCTGCTTTGTTGGTTACGGCGTTTGCTTATAACAAACGTTGGGTCAGTATTTAAACGGTTTGCCATTGGCCATTACTTCCTGTGTTTTTTCATTGAAAGTAACTTTTGCGCCGGTGCGTATCGCTGCGTTGGCCATGATGGTGGCAATTGAGTGGGTATATCCTGCTTCCACGGGTGCATTCGGCTGCTTCCTGCTGCGGATGCATTCCATCCAGTTACGCACGTGTGCCGTTGTCAGCTGGTCGCCGCCTGTGTTGGCACCGGCTTCCACTTTCACCGCAATATCGGTGAGGCTGAGTTCGGGCAGCAGGTTGGGCTGCATTTTCATGGCCGCAGCTTCGCGTGCACGCAGTCCACCCTTGGGCGATACCTTGTTGTTGATCAGGTTCAGTTCGCCGCCGTTTGAATAGTAGATCTCGGAAGGACTTTCATCGCCGTTGTGCATGCGCGACATGAATACAACCTGGAAACCTGTGCTGGCATCTCCCGCAGGACCGTAGTCGAATACGGCGGTGGTGGTATCCCAGTTGCGGCGTCCGTCTTTCCATACATAGATACCGCCGTTGGCAGTAACGCTGCGCGGATGCTGGTAGCCGGAGAACCAGTTCACGGTGTCGATCTGGTGACTCATCCACTGGCCGGGCATACCGGAAGAATAAGGCCAGAACAAACGGTATTCAAGGTATTTTCTCGGATCAAATTTTTCGAAGGGACGGTTCATCAGGTAACGTTTCCAGTCGAGATCCGCTTCGTGGCACTGTGCCACAAGATCGGGTCTTCTCCAGCGACCCGGCTGGTTCACGTTCCAGGTGAGCTCCACCATTGTGATCGGGCCAAATTTGCCGTCTTTGATAAAATCGGCAGCGGCTTTGTAATTCGGTCCGCTTCTTCTTTGCGATCCGATCTGCACGATGCGGTCGGTGGCTTTTACCGCCTTGAGCGCCGCGCGGTTATCTTCCATGGTTTCGGCAAAAGGTTTTTCGCAGTATACATCACATCCTGCCTTCACCGCCTCGATGGTATGCAGCGCATGCTGAAAATCGGCTGTGCTGATAAACACGGCATCCACTGTTTTGGAGGCATACAATTCATCGTTATTGCGGTAGGCATTGATATCATGTCCCATTTTCTCTTTCAGGAAAGCAGCGCCCTCCTCCCTTCTTTTTTTCCACAGATCGGATACGGAAACGATATCGAAATTCATTTCCTTGTGGAATTTCATGAACGGCGGTATATGCGAACTGCGGTGACGGTCGGAAAATCCCACCACACCTACCCGCACGCGGTCGTTGGCACCGATGATTCGCCCATAGCTCTGTGCACTGAAGCCTATAGAGGCTATATAAGTGCCCGCAGCAGCCCTGGCGGATGTTTTGATAAAATCCCTTCTTGATTTTGACATGGCATTATCGATTTAAGTTGTAAGTTTTCGGTTTGGGTTATACGCTGTATATGATTTTAGGTGGCGCTTACAGGTTAAAATATTCCTTCGCATTAGCATAACAGATCCTGCTTACGATATCACCCATCCATTTCTCATCATTCGGCAACAGCCCTTTTTCCATCTCATCGCCGATCAGGTTGCATAAAATCCTCCTGAAATATTCATGGCGGGGAAAGGAAAGAAAACTGCGGCTGTCGGTGATCATCCCTATAAATGTACTGAGTAATCCCATATTCGAAAGCGCATTCAGCTGCTTTTCCATCCCGTCTTTCTGATCCAGGAACCACCATCCCGAGCCAAACTGCATTTTGCCTTTGACGCTGCCGTCGTTGAAGTTACCCAGCATGGTCGCAAACACTTCGTTAAAAGAGGGATTGATGTTGTAAATAACGGTTTTTGCCAGCTGGTCCACCTGGTCCAGCGCGTCGAAGAACAGCGACATCTGCAGCGCCTGCGGCGCGTCGCCGATCGAATCGAAGCCGCTGTCTGCTCCCAGTTTTTTATTCAGCCGTGTATTGTTGTTCCGGATGGGTCCGAGGTGAAACTGCTGTACCCATTCGTGCTCGTGGTACATTTTGCAGAGTTCCGACAACACATACCCCATATACGCTTCCGGGTCTGAGAAACTGCCTTTTTTGTTTACCAGGAAACCGGCCAGTTCGTTCTCCAGCGCTTTGGAAAACTGCTGTTTGGCAGGCATCTGGGTAAGACCATGGTCAGATACCCTGCATCCGTTGGCATGAAAGAACACAACCCTGTTACGCAGCGCTTCGAGCAGCGAAGCAATGTCTTTTATCGCTATGCCGCTTGCTTTTTCCAGTAAACCGATATTGGTGAAAAACGCATCGCTCCCGATAAACAATACCTTATCAGGACGAAAAGAAGGCGATACCCTGACCGAAAAATTCTCCGCAGCCAGCCGGCGATGGTGCTCGAGGCTGTCCCAGGGTTCGTCTGTGGTGCCCACATATTTCACCCTGAACTCCGTAAGCAGCCCTTTTGTTGTATGAGATGGTTTTGCAAGCAGTTCGTTGCACTGCCCGTATATTTTCATCGCATTTTTTTCACTGAGGTATTCGTTGATACCAAAGACATTTTTCAGCTCCAGGTGTGTCCAGTGAAACAGCGGGTTGCGTACCGTTTGCGGAACCATTCTTGCCCAGGCCATGAATTTTTCCTCGTCGGAAGCATCACCCGTGATAAACGCCTCGGGCACACCCAGCGAGCGAAGCGCACGCCATTTGTAATGGTCTCCCTTGAGCCAGATATCGGTAAGATTGGGGAACTGTTTGTTCGAAGCGATCTCATCGGGCGGAAGATGGCAGTGGTAGTCGATGATCGGCTGGTCTTTTGCGTAATCATGATACAAACGCCTGGCAGCTTTTCCCTGTAAGAGAAAATCGTCGTTAAAAATGTAATCCTGCATAAGCTAATCGATAATTACACGCCGCTGAAGATGGTAAACCCACCGTCAACGCCCAGCTGCATACCCGTTACAAATGCCGAAGCATCGCTTAACAGGTAGATCAGTGCGCCGATAAGTTCTTCGGGTTTGCCAAATCTTTTGTAAGGCGTGTGTTGCACCACAAGGCTGCCTCTTGCTGTGAGGCTTCCGTCTGGTTGTGTAAGTAATGTTCTGTTCTGTTCCGTAAGAAAAAATCCGGGTGCGATCGAATTCATCCTGATCGCATCTCCGAAACGGTTGGCCACTTCCACGGCAAACCATTTGTTGTAGCAGTCCACCGCCGCCTTGCCCATGCTGTAACCCAGCACCTTGGTAACGGCAAGCTGGGAACTGACAGAGGAAATATTCACGATACTGCCCCTGCCTGCTTTTACCATGGCGGCGCCGAATACCTGTGTGGGAATGATGGTACCCCAGAGGTTCAGCTCCATCGCCTTACGCATGCCATCGAGGTTCATGGAAAAAATATCCGCATCGGGAGCCAGCACGCCTTCGGGCATATTACCGCCGGCGGCATTTACCAGTCCATCGATACGTCCGTATTTTTCAAGAATGGCTTCTTTGGTCTTTTGCAGGTTTTGTTCGTCGAGTACATCGGCGGTAACCGCCATGGCTTTACCGCCCGCAGCGGTTATTTCGTTGGCACGCTCCCCGGCTTTTGCCGTATTTCTTCCAAGGATAACGACGGTGCCGCCCGCTGCCGCAATTCCTTTCACAAATGCACCTCCCAATATACCCGTACCGCCTGTAACTATGATTACTTTATCCTTCAGAGAAAATAGATCGTTCATCGAAATAGCAATTAGTTAAAATGTGAAATTGGTTCTTTTTATCCTTCCGGATTCAAAATCGTGTTGATTAATTTACGAAAACGATATAGCGGGCTTTTCGTTACAGCGTCTGCCCGCACTTTCTCAATTTTCCGAGGGAATCATTTCCACGCGTTTGATGTTCTTAATCGGTACCAGCAGTTCCTTGCGTCGTTGTTTAAATACCAGCACACTGTCCTGCTGCTGCTGGATCACACCTTCTGTCAGTACCTTATCGTCCAGACCATATACCCGCAGCATGGTTTTGTGTTCGATAAAATAGCTGTAGGCCGATCCGTTGTAACTGGATACGGAAGCCGCTTTGCCCGCCCCTTTTCCATCCTTGGAAGTAATCAGTATCACGCCAAACATACCTCTTGACCCGTAGGCTGTTTGCGATGCCGCGTCTTTAAGCACCGAGATGCTTTTGATATCCGCCGGGTTGAGGTCGGACAGATCGCCGGAATACACCGCCCCGTCCAGTACAAACAGGGGCTGCCCCTGGCGGGTGAGGCTGTTTACGCCTCTTACGGTAACGCTGCCGGTACGCCCGTTATCGCTCGTAACCTCGAGGCCGGGCACGTCTTTCAGCATCTCGTAAATATTCCGGTAGGTACCCTGTATCGGAGCCGGCACCTTACCCTGTGCCATCGACCGCAGGCTGTGGCAGCAACTGCAGAGGGTTATGGCAAGCAACCAGGTTTTCATATGCTTATTTTTTATTGGCGATCCTGAATGCCCGGGTGGTGGTGTAATATTTGGCGATCATATTCGGCACTTCCCAGGAGGGCATATTGTTTTTGGACAGGTATTCGAGGTATTTTTCCATTACGCGGGCAAAATGCGCCTCGTGTCCTTCCTTGAATGCATCCGGAATAATCACTTCCCATCCCTTCGCCTGCTTTTTCAGTGTGAGGCCCTTGTACTGCGCGCTGATCTTTTTTACCGCCTGTTCCACCGCTGCCTCGTAAGCCGGGGTTTCTGCCATCGGTTCTATATACAAGGTTGGTTTGTACTGCTGCTCTGCGCCCTGGCGTATCACCAGGTTGGCACGGGTGCCGCGCATGATGGAATAATGGGTATCGCCGGTGCCCTCGGGCGCTTTGTAGTTCCAGATCACCGAAACTTTTGCGTGTACGCCTTTAACGGTATAGTTGATCTCTCCGTTGCTGAGGATACCGATATGACCATCCGCATCGGTTTTTTCGGCAAGGTATGCCGGCAGTACGGTTTCTTTTGTGAGCTCGGTAAACTGCGCTTTTGACACTTTGGTAGCCCAGTGTCTTGCCTGCTGTATGGCGATGTCTTTCCGGTAATCAAGCGTTACGCCGGGAAAACATTCCCACTGGATCAGGTCCACCAGGTGTGTTGTTACGTCCACGATACCTTCGCCCTGCTGTGCCACGTCGAGAAACCAGGCCGGCCTGGTGAGTACCGATCCGGATACGTATTTATAGAAATGATGCACACTTTCCTTGGTTACCGCCGGCTCCTGCAACGTGCCTTTTTTCAGCGCGCCGAACACCGATGACTCCATGGAGAACGCGCGCTGCAGCAGGGTGGTGATCTCATAACGCTCCGTCATGATATCATACAGCTGCACTTTGTTCTTTTTTGCCGTTACAAATGCCTGTTTCAGCTTTTCAAAACCCCTGTCATCGATGGCCATGGGTTTGTCTGCAAATACGTTCAGACCGGCTTTCACCGAAGCCGCGATATAATCTGTTTTCAGGCGGTTATTGCCGGCCAGCACCACCAGGTTGCCTTTTTTTTCGGCCAGCATTTTCTGCAGGTAATCGCTGCCCTCGTACACCACTTCTTTCCATTGCGTAGGGTTATTGGGGCTGCTGTTATATCCTTTGATCTTGTCGAGGTGCATGGTAACATCATTACCCTTGGGGGCATATACATGTACCGTATTGTCTACCTGCGGGTACATAGATTTCTGCACCAGCGCCGCATGGAAATGGCCGGGATCGAGTGTAATGAGTCTGATGTTTTTCTGTGCCATACCTATGGTGGTGATGCAAGCTGCAGCCGCCGCCAGGCCTGCTGTTTTGATTCCTTTCATTGTCTGCTATTTTTTTAATGGATCGTCTTTGGTGGTTGCCTGCGCTTTGGCATAGTCCAGTCCTTTGAACTGGTTTGCCATAAAACGGATGCCCTGCAGCAGGTGGTTCCTGTATACCGGTTCTTTATAACTGTCTTTGTGGTGACCCAGGGTGGTAACCCATACATTGCCGCCTTCAAAAGGCTGCCACCATACGGCCGGGTAATAGTCTGCATATTGTCCCTGGTTCTTCTGTATCAGGTCTGCCTGCGCTTTGTCTTCGCGGTTGAGCGAACTCAGCTGGTGCGCCATCAGCACGCGCATACCGGGATACAGTTCCTTGCCAAAATAGCATTCGTCTTCCCTGGACCATTCAGCAGGCACATCTTTCATGGAAGGATGCGAAGGATCTATTTTTCTGACGGTGAACCGCTGGTATTTTGCGTGCCAGGAAAATGTTTCCCCGATCATCATTTTGAACCAGTGCCAGTTCCGTTCCGTACCGGTGACGGAATGCACACCCACAAAACCGCCGCCCGCTTCGATATACCTTCTGAAGGCAACGCGTTCTTCATCGGTGGCAAACACATCGTTGTTGGTACTGGTGAAGATGAGCATTTTGTATTTACGCAGGTTGGCTTCGGTAAAGACAAGCGATGTATCCGCTACATCCACGAGGAACCCATGGGTTTTACCGAGTACTTTTACGGCATCCACCGCCGAGGCGATGTTGTCGTGTACATATCCCTTTCCGTTCTTGGTATATACCAGTACACGGCTGCCCTTCAGTTTATCTGTTTGTGCAAAAACCGCCGAGACGAGCAGCAGGCAGCACAGGATCGACAATCCTGCCTGAAATACATGTTTACGCATAATTGTTTTTTAAGGTACCGGCAGCCTGGCAGAAAACACGGATCGGTTTTGCGGCGCGGTGATGAAAAAAAATACGGTTGTGCAACTTTTCCCGGGAAAAGGCTGTCCTAACGAAGAGGCTTCCAGGCCAGAATAACGAAACGCTGCGGAAAAAAAACTCCGATGACCGGATTACTGCGTCAGCAGAAACAATTCTTTTTTTTATCATATAGCACAGCGTTAGCGCAAGCGGCAACTAATTTAGTGTTTTGCGTCTGTACAGATCGCTTTTATTTTACGAAAACCTTTTCGTAAAAAAACAAACGGTTGCGTCGGTTATCTGTTGTACAGAATGAAAAACTGGTTTAGATTCAATTTTCGATTGTCACAGTTGCAATGCGTACACAGGGTACAATCGTGTGCATTCGCAAATATTCATTAATTGCGTAAACCAATTCTTGCTGTATATGAAAACAACCTCCCGGGCGATTATATGCGCTCTCAGGGGCTTGGCTCTTTGCTTGACGGGCCTACTCCTTCTATTTAATGTAACTCTTGCACAAACCGGTTTTCCCGCCACCATTACGGGTAAGGTTAACGATGCCAAGAATACGCCGCTGGCGGGCGTTAGTGTGTTGATCAAGGGAACCAAGCGCGGTGTTACCACGAATAACACCGGCAACTTCACCATTAACAACGTGCCTGCGAATGCTACGCTGGTATTCAGTTATACCGGTTTCGAAGACCAGGAACTGGCGGTGAAGAACACATCGGCCATCACGGTTTCGCTTGCAGAAAAAGTGACCGGGCTGAACGATGTGGTGGTGATCGGTTATGGCACCGCCACTAAAAAAGACCTTACCGGTGCGGTGGCACAGGTAAAGGCCACCCAGTTCGAAAACGAAAACCCGAGGTCTGTGCAGGATATCCTGCGCGGCAACGCACCCGGACTTGACGTGGGTTTTGACGGAAGCACCAAAGGCTCCAACAGCAGCCTGCAGATCAGGGGACGCGGCAGTCTTACCGCAGGTACCACGCCGCTGATCATTCTCGACGGCGCCATCTATCCCGGCGGACTGGAAGACATCAACCCGAACGATATCGGCACCATCGATGTGCTGAAGGATGCCAGCGCCGCAGCCGTATTCGGATCGCGCGGATCAAACGGTGTTATCCTGATCACCACCAAGAAAGGAAGGGTGGGCAAACCCACCATCACCATCAATTCCAACGTGGGATTGAACAGGGTGTCGAGGAAGCCACACCTGCTGAACGCGGAGGAGTTCCTCAATTTCCGTTCCGATGCGCTTTGGGCGATAAACGGTTTTGACTCCACTTCCAAACCCGGTATCCAGTACCGGTTCCTCAATCCTGCCAAACTGCCTTCCAGCATCACCGTTGCACAATGGCTGGCGCTGGACGGTTCCACCGGTGATCCCGCCACGGCATGGCTTAACCGTCTTCGCATGAAACCGATCGAGATCAGCAACTACCTCGCCGGCAAATCGCTCGACTGGGAAAAGCTGATCTATGAGCAAAGCGCCATACAGCAGGATCATACCGTAAGTGTTTCGCAGAGAAGGGATGATTACAGCTATTACCTCTCACTGGGTTATCTCGAAAATATGGGTATCACGGTTGGTGACAGGTACAAGACCCTGCGTGTGAGACTGAACCTTGAATCCAATATCGCCAAATACCTCACGGTTGGTTTGAATACACAATTTGCCGAGAGAGACCAGAGCGCGGTAACCATTCCGCTGAGCGATGTGCTGCAGACAACGCCTTACGGCAGCCTGTATGCCGACGACGGAAAAACGCTCCGCATCAGTCCCAACGATGACCCGGGTAACAATACCAATCCGTTTATCCCGCAAACCTATACCGACCGCCTGTACAGGTACGATAACCTGTTTGCCACGCTGTATGCCAAGGGCAAACTGCCATTCGGCTTCTCTTACGAGATCCGTTTTGCGCCCACATTCAACACCTACCGCGAATTCAACCACCAGCAGGCCGCAAACCCGGTGCTCGCTTCAAGGAAAGGTATTGTGGACAGGGAATCACAGACAGAGTATAACTGGACAAACGACAACCTCCTATACTGGAACCGCAGTTTCGGAAAACATTCTTTCAATGCCACTTTTCTGATAAACGCGGAGAAAAACCAGCGCTGGTACCATACCATTCACGCAGAGAATTTTGCGCCGAACGATAACCTGAGCTTTGATGCGATACAATCGGCCACCATTCCCTATACCGCCAGCAGCAACGACACCTATGTAACCAGGGACGCCCTGATGGGAAGACTTGTGTACAGCTACGACCAGCGCTATACACTGACGCTGACCGAACGCCGCGACGGTTACTCAGGCTTTGGTAAAGAGAACAAGCGGGCTTATTTCCCCTCTGCCGCCTTTGCCTGGACGCTGAGCGATGAATCGTTCATGAAAAAAACAAACCGCTGGCTGGATTATGCCAAGCTGAGGGTTTCCTATGGCGAAAACGGTAACAGTTCGATCGATGCTTTCCAGGCCCTGGCAACACTCGGTTCGGGCAGCTATGTGTATGTGAACGGCACCGGTACCGCCAATAACGTGATCAGTGTTTTTTCCGCCAACCTCGCTAACCCCGAACTGAAATGGGAAAGAAAAGTGGCCACCAACTTTGGTCTCGACTATTCTCTGTTCAGAGGTGTGGTATCGGGTTCGGTGGAGTACTACAATTCGCATACAAAAGACCTGCTGGTTAGAAGAACCCTGCCAAGCGTAACAGGTTTCAACGATATCTACGCCAACCTGGGCGAGGTACAGAATTCAGGTTTCGAGTTCAATGTGAACACACAGAATATGCGCAAACCGAATTTTGAATGGAGAAGCACTTTCTCTATCTGGACCAACACCAACAAGATCGTGCACCTGTACGGTCCTACGCCGGATTACGATGCTTCCGGAAAACAGATCGGTACGTCTGAAAAAGATGACCTCAATAACGGATGGTATATCGGTCATAATATTTCCGACCAGTTCAACTACAAAGTGGTTGGCGTATGGCAGGCAGCCGAAGCAGCCGATGCAAAAAAATACGGTTACAAACCCGGTGATTTCAAACTGCAGGATACCAACGGAGACGGACAGTATACCATCGCCGATAAGGTTTTCCTGGGTCCTACCACGCCAAAGCTGAGCCTGAACCTGCGTAACGAATTCCGTATCTACAAGAATTTCGATTTTTCGTTCACGCTGTATGCAAGGCTGGGACAGATTTACCAGTTCAACGAAGCGAAGAATGTGGACAGGTTCTATGACCGCGCCAACTTCTACCAGCGCCCGTACTGGACACCGAGCAACCCGATCAATGATTACGCTGCCATTAACTCCAATGCCAGTGGTGTGGTTAGCTGGAACTACTATAAGAAGGCCAGTTTCCTGCGCCTGAGCAATATCAGTCTTGCTTATTCCGTTCCGGCTGAAACGGCCAAGCGCTGGGGCTTCCAGGGTATCAAGGGTTATTTCAACATGGTGAACGCCGCGGTATTCACCGGCTGGACCTATTTTGATCCTGAGTACAAAGGAACCGGCAATAACAATAACATGTCGCCTGTTCCCATGCAGATGAACCTTGGTCTCAATATCACTTTATAAGATAACCACGAAAACACAAGAACATGAAAAATATCTCAAATAAGGCATTTGTTGTGTCGGTTATCACTGTCACAACGATGGCGCTGGCCTCATGTAAAAAATCATGGCTCGACCCGAAACCGCTTTCGGTATATGTGCCTGAGAATACACTGGTAGACATTCAGGGATTCAAATCAGCCCTGTCATCCATTTCCAACAACCTGAAAGCGGAGTGGTACGGAGATGCCTCTCCCAATATCACCGAGCAGATCTTTTCAGAAGAATCGGTGGAAGGAACGGATGACAAGACCGGCCCGGCGCAGAACCTGGACCAGCTGATCAGACCGGATGCGCAGCTGAATCATACCGACTTCAATAAGATCGGTTTTTTCTGGGACAGACAGTATGTAAGCATCCGTGCCGCCAACGTGGTTATCACCCGTATACAGGCTCCGGAAGCAAAATCTATTTCCGACTCTGCCAGGAACGTGATCTTAGGACAGGCTTATTTCTTCAGGTCCTACAGCTACTACCGCCTGGTGAACCAGTTCGGCGATGTGCCCTGCCCTATGAAGGAAATCACTTCACCCAAAACGGATTTCTTCTCTGTAAAACGTGAAGTGATATTGCAGCGCATGAAATCAGACCTGGAATTTGCCGTGAAATGGGTGCCCTGGGTTACCGACAAAGGCGATATCAACCGCGCGGCCTGTTACCACCAGCTGGCGAAAATCAACCTGGCACTCGGCCTGTTCGACGATGCCATTGCCAACTGTTCTGCCGTGATCAGCCAGGGCAGTTACAAACTGGTGACCACAAGGTTTGGTGTGGATGCAGCCAATGCAAAAAAGAATGTAACCTGGGACCTGCATCGCCCCGACAACAAAGCGGCGGCAGCCAATACGGAAGTGCTTTACCTGGTAACAGACCGTTTCGGCACCCCCGGTGCATTCAGCAGCGGTTTGCAGACCATGCGTAACGCAACACCGTTTATTTCTATCGGCGCCCCCAACCTGGTAACCCCTTCGGGTAAAGCGGGCGTATCTGCTTCGCAGGGTGTGGAGATCGATAACATGATGCTGTATGGACGCGGCATCGGCCGTTGCCGTTCCACTCCTTATTATTACAACGATATCTGGGACGATCCGAACGACGAGCGTCATGATTCCACTTCAGGTAACTGGATGTACATGGAAAACATACGCTACAGCAACCCGGCACTCAAGGGAACCGATACCGCTTACGGCCTGCGCCTGAGGTTATACGGACCAACCGGCAGACTGCTTTGCCTGGATACCCTGCGCGACTGGTACCCCTGGCCGCAGTATAAAACCTATATTCCCGACCAGATCAACACGCCCTGGAGAGGTGGTAACGGCGACTGGTATGTATTCCGTCTGGCGGAAACGTACCTGCTGAGAGCAGAAGCCTATATGTGGAAAGGAGATGCGGCAAACGCGGCGGCTGATGTAAATGCCGTTCGCACAAGAGCTAAATGCGCTCCTTACCCTGCTTCCAAAATGAGCATCGGAACCATCCTGGATGAACGCGCTCGTGAACTGTATTACGAAGAACCGCGGAAAACAGAGCTGACAAGGATCTCCTACCTGTTTGCAAAAACAGGACAGGCCTATAACGGTAAAACGTATACGCTGGCGAACTTCTCTACCTCCAATTTCATGGTTGACCGCATCCTGGAAAAGAATATCTTCTATGCGAAGAATTTTGTGACGGTGCATGGCGACCAGTTCCGTATCAGTCCATACCATGTGTTATGGCCCGTACCCCAGGCAGCGATACTGGCCAATACCGATGGCCGCATCAACCAAAACCTGGGTTATACCGGTTCGGGTGGTAATGTTCCGGCTTTGGATAAGATACCCGAATAAGCAAACGGTATCGTTCTTTTACATCATACGGGAATGCCACACTGCGTGTGGCATTCTCTTTTAAATCTTTTTATATTTATCCCCTATGATACGAAAACTACCTCTAACCCTGATCGGAACACTGCTGTTCAGTGCCACTGTTTTTTCGCAGCACAAAACACCGCTGTTAACCCTTATCGACACGGCACTTAACAATGCCATAAGACAGTACAAATACCTGGCTACACAGGTGCCACAGGGCGTGATGCCCAAGACCTACTATCCGGTTAAAAAGCTGGAAACAAGCAGCACCAGCTGGTGGACAAGCGGTTTTTACCCCGGTTCCCTGCTGTATCTGTACGAATATTCAAAAGACCCGGCGGTAAAAGAGGAAGCCCTGCAAAGACTGGCGCTTCTGGAAAAAGAGCAGTACAACAAGGGCACCCATGACCTGGGCTTTATGATGTATTGCAGCTATGGCAACGCCAACAGGTTGCTCCACGATAAAAAATACGAGGAGATCATGGTCAACAGCGCCAGGTCGCTCTCAACCAGGTTTAATGCCACGGTGGGCAGTATCCGTTCCTGGGATTCCAAAGCCTGGAAATGGCCGGTGATCATAGACAATATGATGAACCTGGAACTGCTTTTCTGGGCAACCCGGCATACCGGCGATTCTTCCTTCTATAAGATCGCCGTAACGCATGCCAATACCACCATCAAAAACCATTACCGCAAAGACTACAGTTCCTGGCATGTGATCGATTATGATGTGAACACCGGAAATGTGCTGGCGAAAAAAACAGCGCAGGGTTTTGCCGATTCTTCGGCATGGGCACGGGGACAGTCGTGGGGACTGTACGGTTTTACGGTGATGTACCGCGAAACAAAGGATAAAAAATACCTGGCGCAGGCGATGCATATTGCCGATTTCCTGCTCGGCCATCCCAACCTGCCTGCCGATAAAATACCTTACTGGGATTACAATTCGGTAGACATTCCCGCCACTTACCGCGATGTGTCGGCGGCCTGCGTGGAAGCCTCTGCGCTGATCGAGCTGAGCCGGTATGCCGGCGCCAGGGGTGCAGCTTATCTTTCTGCCGCGGAGAAGATACTTGGCGTACTTGCCACCCGTACTTATACTGCAGCCCCGCAGCAGATCGGTGGTTTTATCCTGAAGCACAGCGTGGGTAATATACCCGGCAATTCCGAAATAGATGTGCCGCTTACCTATGCAGACTACTACTATATAGAAGCGATGATGCGTTACAAAGCGCTGAAAGCAAAGAAATAAGGAATCGGCAGAAGAACCCGGCAACAGGTTTTGCAGGGGTTTGGCAGCAAAGGGAATCATATTGGTTAAGGCAATCGCTGCCCGCCACCGGTATCATTCCCTTTGTCTTTTGCCCCTGCCCCACCACCGGTTTTCGTTGTTTTCGTAAATATGCCTTATCATTATCGTGGTTTTCGTAAAATGAGTAAATTACCTCTTCAAACATTTTCGTAACCATGAGTGTAAACCTGAAAAAATTGTCCGAAGAGCTGGGATTATCGATTTCCTCGGTGTCCAAAGCGCTCCGCGACAGCTATGAGATCAGTGCAGAGACAAAAAAAAGGGTGATGGAAATGGCCGAAAAACTGAATTACCAGCCCAATGCATTTGCAAGGGGTTTACGAAAACAGAAAAGCATTACGATAGCGGTTGTTATTCCCGAGATCGCGAATAACTTTTTTTCGCTCGCCATCGACGGCATTCAGATGATCGCGCAGCAGAAGGGCTACCATGTGCTTACCTACCTCAGCCACGAAGACGCGCAAAACGAAGAATCTACCGTTAAACACCTGCAGGGCGGGCGTGTGGATGGTGTGATCATTTCTCTCTGCGGCGACTCGAGCAGTGTAAAACACCTGCAGGCGCTGCAGGCTTCGGGCGTACCCGTTGTATTCTTTGACCGTGTGCCCGAATCAGGCGAGTTCCCTACGATTACCACGGATGATTTTGACTGCGGATTCAGGGCCACCGAACATATGTTGCTCGCCGGCTGCCGCCGCATCGCCTACCTGCGTATGAACGGGCACCTGTCTATCACCCAGAAGAGAATGAACGGCTACCTGGAAGCCTTGAAAAAATACAGGATCCCCTTCGACCCGAAAATGGTGGTGGAGTGCACCAACGACAACAACGGCAATATCGAATTGCTGAAAAGAATGCTCAAACTCAAAAACCGCCCCGACGGCATTTTTGCTTCAGTGGAGAAACTGGCCATCGCCACCTATCATGCCTGCAGCGAAATCAACCTGAAAATGCCCGAACAGCTAAAGATCATCAGCTTCTCCAACCTGAGAACGGCGTCCCTGCTTTCTCCCTCTTTGTCAACCATCACCCAGCCGGCTTTCGAAATAGGCCGGGAGGCAGCGACGCTTTTGATACAGATGATCGAAAAAAAGAACTTCAGCAACCGGATCGAACAGATCGTTCTGAAAAGCAACCTTATCGAACGAAACAGTTCACGAAAACGAGCGAAAGCGGGTTTATGACGAAGGATTGGCGGGTTACGGATTAGTGGATTAGCGGATGATTTTCCTGCGAAAGCACGGCTAATTCAAAATTTTCAAATCTTCAAATTCTCAAATTCACCAATCCCCCTGCACGAAATCTTCCCGAAACGGGCTGAAGGCATCGATCAGCATTCCTTCTTCCCTGCACACACAACCATGCACCACACCCGGCGGTACATAATACCCGTCTCCCTGTCTGATGGTCTTTGTTTCGCTGCCGATGGTCATTTCAAACACACCGCTGGCCACATAGGTCACCTGCGAATGCGGGTGGCTGTGCATGGCGCCGATACCGCCTTTTACAAATTTTGCCTTTACCAGCATCAGGTTTTCGTCGTAACCAAATACCTGCCGCTGTACGCCATTCCCGGCATCTTCCCAGGGAACGGACGATTCAAACTGAAATTCGCCGGATCGTATCATACAACAAATGTAGGTGCTTGCAGGCAGCCACTCCGTATCTTCATGCAAAAATCCGGCTATGCTGCAACGCAATTCCTACCGTTTATTTTTTCCGCTCGTTTCCTGTCTGCTCTGCGCAGCATGCGCAACAACGAAAACCGGCAGCGAAAACCATGGCGGTAAAAAAACACCTGTTATCGTCTGGCAGCCATCGCATCAAACCAATACCGGTGTCAATTTCAGCGAAGCGGCCACCTGCCATGCGATCGTGGAAGCCGCCATGGCAACCGGTCCGAAGCTGAAAGAATACAAAGTGTGGAGCCTGGGTGTTCCCAATCTCCACCATGCGGATGTTGGCAGCAATACCGTGGCGGAGCATACTTCGGCCGTTATCGGCGGACAGCTTTCCGGCTATGCTTACGAATTGCAGGAGTCCAACAAAAAAAAACCGCAGGTATTTATCGCGGTACACAATAACGGCGGAACCAAACGGCATGCCGTCTGGGGTTATATTCATTACGGAGATGCATTTGAGCAGGAAAACCGTGTACTTGCGGGCAGACTGATCGCCGCTATCGCCCGAACCACCGGTCTCGAAAACAGGGGCGTGCTGCTGGACAGCACCACGGGCCGCAACGATTACCGTTGTGCATCAACCGGCAAACTGGCTTTCTACAGCCTCGATGAACACATCAATACCGCACGCCACCGCGTACTGCTCGAGATAGGTGATAATTCCGTGAGCTATGATTTTCTCCAGGACTCGGCCAAACGAAAACTATTGGGCGAAGCCATCAAAAAAGAGCTGGCCGCCTGGCTGACCGATACCTACAAAGAATAACCCATTCAGAGAACGATCGTTTTCTTTTCGCTTTCATTACCCAGCCTGTCCACCGCAGTAACAATGATTTTCGTAAGCCTGTTTTTTTCTGTCGAATTGAATTGCCAGCTATGCACTTCTTTAGCGGGAATATGATTTGTCCAGGTATTCCCATACTGCGCATACACCACCCAGCGAAAAACATTTTTCTCATCCGGATGGGTCCACGAAACGGTAACTGTTCCGTTTTCGCCCGACAGGGAAACCGTGGGCGCCGCAGGCGCATCATTACCAAGCCAGGGGCTGGAAGGCACCAGTGCTTCCTGCTTATAGGGACCATCCACAAGTCCTTTTACCATATTGGGATTACCGGTAAGGGATGAGAGGCTCCAGTGTATCACGCCCGGGCTTTGCGGCAGCATACCGCGCGAGATCATTACCTGGCTCAGTATTTCGTTCACATTCCTGGCACTGGTATCGCGCCCCAGGCTGATACCGGGCCATAAGTGCCGCTGCAAGGTGTTTTCGCTTTGCCACCAGCCGAGCAACACGGGAAAACTTTGTGTGATGCGGTTTATCGGCCAGTACAGCTGCGGGGCAAAATAATCTATCCAGCCTTTGTTCAGCCATAGTTTGGCATCGGCATACAACTGTTCATACTGATCAAATCCCTGTATGGAAGCAGGATACCCCGGCCGCCAGATACCGAATGGGCTCAGTCCGAATTTCACGTATTTCTTTTCTGTCTTGATCTCTCCATACAGGCGTTCGATCAGTGTATTGACACTCTGCCTGCGCCAGTCGCCGCGCGACAGTTCGCCTCCCTTGCTTTTATAGGCGTTCCAGCTTGCCTCATCAGGAAAATCATCGGGGGCATTGTAGGAAGGATAGGGATAAAAATAATCGTCGAAATGTACCCCATCGATATCGTACCGCTTCACGATATCCCTCACCACTTTTGACGTATGATCCTGCACTTCCTGTCTTGAGGGGTCCATCCACCAGTAACCCTCTTTCAGTTTCATCACCAGCTCGGGATGTTGTTTTACGATTGACTGCCCGCTGATCTCGCTGCCGTCCCTGTGATGGGCACGGTAGGGATTGAGCCAGACATGCAGTTCCAGTCCCCGTTTATGCGCAGCCTCCACCCAGAATGCCAGCGGGTCGTAAAACGGCTCGGGCGCTTTGCCCTGTGCCCCGGTGAGAAAATACGACCATGGCTCCAGCTCACTTTTGTATAAGGCATCCGCCTGCGGGCGTACCTGGAAAATAACGGCATTGAAATGATTGGCCTGCAAAAAATCCAGCAGCGATATCGCCTCCTGCTGCTGCTGTTCGGCGGAAAGACCCGGTTTGCTGGGCCAGTTGATATTGGCTACCGTGGCCACCCATGCGGCACGAAACTCCCGGTTCGCCTGTGGCGCGGGCGGGTTGGCAGCAAGGGATTGCACGGTTGTTTTTTTTGCGGGGCCGCAGGCGCTGAATACAGTCGCCAGCGCAAATATGGCCAAAGCGTATCGCATAAGCAGTCGGTATGGAAGGTTATCAGTTTACAAAGAAACGGTTATTCCGTTTTCGTGGATGTATCAAGCAGTTTCACCACCCGGGTCATTTTACCGTCGCCGTTCACGCCTTCGAGCACCACCAGTAATTTTTTACTGATATCGTTGTTGTAAAACTCTATCCTTGCCCTCGGTGTTTTTTTATTGGTGATGATATAGGGGTTCCAGTACAAAGTGGTACGCACATCCGTTTGCGTGTTGTCGTTGCTCTTGTCGTAAACGGGATTATAGAATTCCTTGAACCTTGAGTACCCACCCAGCAAGGTATTCTCCAGTCCTTTGCTGTCGGCCGACCCTTTCCTGGCGTCAGCGCCTTTTTTTGTGTAGATGGCTATTGCACCGCCGCTGCCTCCACCGATGGATCCGAAGAAAGGCGGGCGGAACACTTTAATGTACGCCACATCGGTAACGGCAACAGACTGTACCATATCAACCGTGCTTTGCTGTTCGTTGATGTACAGGTCGGGGGATGCGCCTCTCCAGCTCAACGATGTCTGCATACCTGAACCCGATATCTGCAATCCTGCCACCCTACCCTGCAAAAAAGTAAAGATACTCAGGGCGCTTTTCGCAAAAGGGTCGTCAAGCATATCAAAAGAGTAGCCGTCTCCGCCGCTGAACAAACCGGATGCATAGGTTTTATCGAGGTTCTGCAGACTCTGGTCGCGTTTTGCTTTGGTTCTTACGATCACTTCCTCGAGTGTGGCGGCGGCCATCGCCTTTTTCAGGGCTTCCTGCTGGGTAAGAAACAGGTTCATCCGCAAACGGGCCAGGCTATCGGACCAGGCCGTCACCGGGTCTTTGGTGCCCAGGCTGATTTTTTTTGGCGACTGCCGCAGCAGGCCGTTATCGAACTGCACCTGTGTTCCCTCGGTGAATTTGTTGGCGCCGTTAAAACTGTAGTAGAGGCGCACCGTATCATAAAAGAAAACATGGGGATCTTCAAAGCTTCCATCCCTGGTGATAGGCAGGAACATAAAACGTTTGCTGCTGTCTTTCCCCACCATGATCACGTTCAGCATAGGCGATGGCGCGTTGGCAAACGCTTTCATATCCAATACCTTTCCTCCCATCTTCATCAGCGAATTTTCAACAGGGTATTTCCAGTCCGGCCTGGTGCCTGCCTTGATCTTATCCCAGTCAAACCTGCGCCAGCCGTTGGTGAGCATCAGCAGGTCGAGGTGTGCGGCAACCGTATCCGCATCGCTTTTCAGGTAATAGGCGGGGTTGTATATTTTTCCTTTTAATTCACCGCTGAGAAGGATATCGGAAAAGATATTGTTCTTTTCATCAACGGGAACATCGGCATCGGTAACAGCTATAGACATATTGGTGAACGCAGTGTCCGAAACACTGATATCAAGTACGTTCTTACCGCGTTTGTCGAGCGAAACCAGCTGGGCCAGCACTTTTGCGTTGAATTCGTGCTGGTGATTGTTTACGAAAAGTATCCTCTCTGCAACCGGCATCCAGTCGGCCGTAAACAGCGAAAACTGCAGTATCCCCGTAGGCAGTTCCTCGATGGGTATATTGGCCACCTGCACTGTTTTCTCAACGCCTTTTAACTGGGCCCTGAAAAAAAGCTGCTGGTTCATATGCACCAGGATATTGAACACTTTAAAGTTGTCGGGAACGTTTTCGCTGCGCTCCACTTTTACGATCGCTTTTTCGTTGGTGGTGGCAACGGCCATGCACACCCCCTGCTGTTTGATACCTTCCACCGCGGTGGTGCCTGTTTTACCATTTTCGTCCGTCCAGTTCACTTTATAGCTTTCTCCCGCCTGCGGCTGCAGTTGAAAGTAGCCCATGCCATCATGCTGCACTTTAAGCGTGTCGATCGTTTTGTTTTTACTGTCTGCGAGCACTGCTTTTACGAAAACGGGATTACCGAACTGGTTACTGGCTTTAAACGCCACTTTGCTGTTGATCCCATCCACCAGGAAGCCTCCTTCGGGAAACAGTTCCAGCCTGGTTTTCGGAAGCACCGGTGTTTTCCTGACAACTGCCGCAGAGAGCGTTGTGTTGTTGATACCCAGGTCACGCTCATACGAAAATGCGGGATCATCGTTGAGCATCCAGCGGGTAAACGCTTTCACGTGAATATAATCGCCTTTGTAGTCGGCCGGAAGTTCAAATGCGCCTTTGGCGGTTGCCTGGTACAGGGGTGCAACGGTCTGCTTCAGCATCCTGCCGCTGGTATCGTACCATTCGAGGTATACGTTCCTGCTGATATCGCTTAGCTCGGAGCCGGTGAGAATATAGACCTTGTACCAGATCGTCTCCTCCTTGTTGTAAACCGATTTATCGAAGTGGATATGCATTTTCTCCACCGGGTACTGTTCCTGGTAGACAGCCATCATCGAATCAACCTGTTGCGCCTTTACCAACTGGACGGCAACAATACATAACAGCAAAACCGATAAGCGTACGAATATCCTTTTCATTCCAAGCAGATTGGAATGCAATATAAAAATCCGGCGGCTTCAATGGAGCAAAACCGGCTATTTTAACTTATACACCTCGCTGCCGGCCAGCAGGAAACAGCCAAGCCCGTAGTCTTCAAAATCGGGCGAACTGTCGTAACCCACGGGCTGCCCGTCTTTGGGCTCCTTGCCGGTGCCCTGCACATAGCCCAGTTTACCGTTCGGGTGAACGCAGTCTTTTGCCATCGCATTCCAGGCTTTCACGATAGCGGGCATATAGGTTTTCCTGTCCAGCAGCCCCTTGTTGATACCCCAGGCAAAACCATAGGTAAAAAGACCGGTGCCCGATAATTCCTTACCGCCAAAATGGCCGGGGTCTTTCAGGCTTACATTCCAGAAACCGTCTTCACGCTGCAGCGGCAGCAATGCGGCGCACATTTCGCGGAAATTATCGAGGTATTCTTTGTAATGCGGATCTGTTTTCGGCAGCCATTCGAGCGTACGCAGCAGGGCCGCCACCACCCAGCCATTGCCCCGGGCCCAGTAACAACCTTCGCCATTGGGTTCTTTGTAGGGCGGTACAAAATCCTTGTCACGCCACCAGAGATGTGTTTTCGTATCGTACAATCCATTGCCGCCGTGGTTGTATTTGGCAAACGCATAGAGATCGTACATTTTCGCGGAGTAGGACGTATCGTTGTAGATATGGCCCAGCCTGGCGAAAACAGGCATGGCCATCTGCAATGCATCAATCCAGTTCCAATCGTCTTTCTTTTCGCTTTGCACCATGTTGTCGATACATTGTTTGATATCGCGGATGCGTTCCTCTTTTTTGTCGAGTAAGTACAGATCAATATAGGTCTGGCCGCAGCATTGCATATCTGCATTCCTTACTTTGGTGGTACCCCAGAGGCCCCATTGGTGTTTATCACCCCACTGCACCGCGTAATCGTAATATTCCTGCTGTTTGTCTATCGCATGCATGGCCATCAGTCCTTCGTAGTACACGGCCCTTGTCCAGAGATTGCTGGGTCTTTCTTTATTGGTAACCACCGGTTTTCCCGCATCGGGCCATTTGCTCATGAAATAGGCATTGGCCAAACGCATCGGCGCCAGGATATTTTTTTTGGAGGGTAGTTTCTGCGCAGATACAGCTGCAGAAATCAGTACGAAAACAAGCAGGCAATTTCTTTTCATGGTAAGCATGTTAGAATGCTATGTTACGATGGATGGCTTGATTGATTGTCCTGTGGCATCCTGTATCCTCAGGGCATTTTTCGCAGCCCCTCGTATCTGACTACCCAGTTTTTCGGAAAACCCGGATGGTCTCCGCCCGAGCCGTCGAAGCCGGCGCACATCATGGCCACCGCTGCCAGTAGTCCGCCGTTGCCGGGCAGGTACAGTGTCAGGCGCTGGTCCTGGTAGTTATGACCGTTGTTCAGATAGGTATTGGTCTGCACCGGCATCAGCAGCGCGTCGATCGCCTTATCCGGCATACCCAGTCTGGCCGCAGTCATGGCCGTCATCGGAAAATCCCAGCCCCAGGTTTTGTGCCAGTTCCAGTTCTGCCAGATCCAGTCGAAAGTACGCCGCATATAGACTTTGTTCACCAGCGGCGTCTGCGGCAGCATACCAAGGGCGCCAAGTACGGAAGGATGATCCGTTCGGTATTCGGGGTTGGTATAAGAATCTGTGGCGCTCTCTGTAAAAAGGTATTTGCCATCCTGTATCGCCAGCGGCGAAAGCTCCGTGATTACCCTGGCCCATGCCGGATCGGCGGGCATTTTCAGTCGCTGTCTCCATTGCTGCGCCACAGATAAAGCCCAATGCCAGTAGGCCAGTTCGTAAGCGGGGTTATAGGTATCGAGGGCTTTGAATCTCTCCTGTGCCGGAATCACGCCTTTACCCAGAACGTATTTTTTCTTTTGCTTATCGTAATAAGCAAAAGAAGCCATAAAATCGGCGGAGGCGAATACCAGTTTGCTGTATTTACGGATTGTTGCCAGGTCTTTGTTTTCGCGATACAGCAGTTCTGCGAAATAAATGAAATGCGGTTGCTGCCAGATCAGGAACGCGCCTATCGAAGAGGGACTTTCTTTCCCTGCATGATCTGTCATCTTCTGCCACCTGACTCCTTTGTATCCCTGTCGTTCCGAAATGTTTTTTGCCTCGGCTGAAACTTTTTCGTACCAGGACATTGATCTCTCCAATAGCTGCGGTCTGCCCCATAAAGCAAAATGGATACCATGCCACCAATGCATTTCGAGATGCGGTTTACCAAACCAGCTGTTATAGGTAAGTCCGGTCTCCTGCGGCGGGTAATCGCCGGCGCACTGGATTTTCGTAAGGTATTGCGACAATACGATCCTTCTTTCCAGTTCAACTGCACGGGGGTCTGTTGTGCCAGACAGGTCTACGGCGCCTCCCGATACCCAGAAATCCTGCCAGCGCTGACGACTGTCGGCAGCCGTCTCTTCGAAACCGGGCAGCGGTGAACGATCGTTTTTTTGCGCAAAACGAAAACTGATCGAAAACATGTCACCGGTTTTTGGCAGCAACGAAAATTCGTTCGCCTTTTTTTTCACCAGTTCAGCCATTTCACCCGAACGAAGCTGTACATAGTAGTCCGTGCTATCGAGGCTGTGTTTGATAACCGCGCCAAACGAGCTGGTCTGCAGCTCGGTCCGGTGTCCGGTCTCCAACCAACCGGTACCTGCATCTTTGAATTCTCCGTTGGGATACGGAAAACGTATCCGCAAACGAAGCCTGCCCTGCTGCATCAGTGATGAACTGATACGGAATGAAATAATATCCTGCTCCTGGTGGCAGTAGGTGGTCACATCAACAGGTACGTCTTCTACAGAAAAGCGGGAATGTATTTCTCCCGTCCAGGGATCCAGTTGCTGGTCGATATCGTGTATATCGGTAAGTTGTGCTGCGGTGCCGTCTTTCTTTTTTATCTCCAGTCCTATGGCTCCGAGTTGCAGCCGGTGCGGGTTCTGGCGAAACCATTCCACCGCGTTCCTGTTTCGCGCCGGTTCTTTTACCTGCACCGAGTAGGGAACCTGGCGGCCGTTCAAAGCATAGTATTGCAGTGTTTCCGAAAAACGGTAGCCGGTTGTATCGCGGAAGCTGTGCCAGCCCCACTGGCTTTGCGTACCGAGCGGAACACCGCCTGCATAGGCTTCCGGATAGGTTTGCATACCGGTGATATCTGCCGTAAACGCAAAACGCCCGTTGCCAACCGACAGGGAAGAAAGTGAATCGTACGTTTTGTTGTGCACGATATGCCTGCGCACAAGTTTTTGCCTGTCGATAGACTGCGCTATCGATGACAGGGCAATCAGTGATCCCAGTAAACAGGAAATGACTCTCATAAGGGTTTATTGCAGTCGTTCGGATACTTCTTTGGAAACCGGTTTTGCCGCTGCCGCGGCTTTTTCCACGCTGATGGAAACATTTTGAAATTTCCATCCGCTGGTATATTCAAGCTGGCCCAGCACATTGCCGGAAAACCGGCTGTTGCTGTATACAAAATTAGACAGGTACGACTGCGCAAGACCGTTTGCGCCGAAGATGGTGGATGCATGTGTTGCCCTGATATTGTCAACATACACATCTTTTGCATGCGGGATACCTTTCTCAGCAGGCGTTACTTTCTGCAGCATGGCTTTCCAGTGCGGGGGAATGGTATGGTAGTCGTACCCGGCGGGCAATTGCGAATAGCTGTACGCCGGATTCCAGTTAAGGTTGTACTGGAATACATTCCGCACTGAATCCAATTGCGAATTCCTGAAATAAATATCCTCTATCAATCCGCCTCTGGTAACAGCCGATTTGATACGAAGACCGTTGTCGGTGTTCCTTGCCACCAGTTCGGTGGCAAGCACATGCCGTATACCGCCCGATGTTTCGCTGCCCAGCGTTATAAGACCGCCGCCTCTTCTTGCCAGGCATTTCCTGATGACAACATATTCGGTTGGTCTGTTCACGCGGAGCCCGTCCCAGTCGCGCCCGGCTTTCAGGCAAAAATTATCGTCATTACAATCGATATCGCAGTTCTGGATCAGCGTCCAGGATGAAGAATCGATATCGATGCCATCTGTGCTCGGTCCATGACCGTCTTCGTTGTTCTTGATAACAAGACCATCCACCGTAAGATGATGCGAATACAGCAACTGCACGGTCCAGAAACCCGCATTTTTAAATGTCAGGTTTTTCAGGGTGATGTCCGATGCGTTCTGCACGAGTACGGTGCGCACACGTTTGGCATCATAATCAACGATCCAGCGCAGACCTTTTGCATCATAGTCTTTGCGCATGGTCCAGTATTTATCCCAACAGAATTTACCCCTTGCATTAACAATGCCCGATCCCGTAACGGCAGCATTGGTTACATCGATGAAATTGAGCAAAGCGGCAGGCCATTTCATTTCTATGCCGGCGATACGCGTGTCGATCTCGGGATAATCGGCAAAGTCCTGCGAGCCCAGCAGCAATACCTCTTTGTCTATACGCAGTTCCACATTCGATTTTACGAAAAGCGATCCGGTAACATAGGTGCCGGGCCTGAATGTAACAATGCCGCCACCTGCCGCTGCGCAGGCATCGATCGCTTTCTGGATGAACGCCGAATTAACGGTGCTGCCATCCCCTACCGCACCGTATTGATTGGCCTGAAAGATTTTCGGTGATTTCGGAAAAGAGCGGGCACCCACTTTACTCACCCAGGCAAGTTGCTGGGGAAACAGGTATCCGGATATACCGATGCAAAAAAGCAATAACCCGGGTTTTCGTAACGACATAGCATCCGTTTTGGGCAAAATAATGGGTTTGCTAAGCCTGTCTATCCTGAAGCGTCCTGCATCATTTCATATCCAACGCCCCAAATGACTGGCTGAATTCCTCTCTGCTGACAGGGAACGCGGTCCCATGGCGCATTCCTTTCGGAACACTTATTTTATCCGAAATATCCGTCCAGCTAACCAGGTCTTCAGAAACAACCGCACCGTAGGTATGATCGCGGTATTTGTCGAAATACACGATCCATTTCCCTCCCATATACAGAGCGGACGGCCCTTCCGCCCAGTAGTTTCCCGTGATCGGCGGCGAAGGATCGCTGTAACCGCCGGTGAGCCGGTCCGAACTGGCTGTCCGCAGGTTCTTCTGCGGAACGGGCACCAGTGTTTCATCTTTCAGGAATATGATGAACTGCTCTCCCGCCGAAACAATGGTTGCATCAATCACATTGAATCCTTTATCGTACAGCAGTTTTGCGGGACTGAAATTCCTAAAATCCCTGGTGACCGTATAATACATGCGATGGTTGTAGCCATTCTCGGTTTTCCCGTCGGCAGGAACCCTGCCTGCCAGGGTGGTTGCCCAATAGATCATGTATTCTCCGCGGCGGGAATCGTAGGCTATTTCGGGCGCCCAGCAATTGCGCGCGGAATCTTCGTGTTCCATTACCGGGATATATTGCTGTTCGCTCCAGTGAACCAGGTCTTTCGAAAAAGCGTACCCGATCCCTTTTGCATTCCAGCTAACGGTCCATACCATATGGAACAAACCGTCTGCACCCCTGACAATATTCGGATCTCGCATAAGTTTGTCCGTACTGATCACCGGTCTGAGAAAAGAACTGTCACTTACCGCTTTCCAGTGTAACCCATCCCTGCTCCAGGCATAGTGCAGTCCGTCTGCGCCGTTGTTGACAAAATACGCGAAAAGGTATACCGAGTCTCCCGGCTGTTTTGCACTGGTATGCATCGCGGCGAGTAAAACACAGATGATCGGCAGCAGTTTTTTCATACCCTTAAAATACATTATCGATTGCCGGCCTGCTGTATTTTTCCCTTGCCGAAGTTGTTTTGGGTGTTCCGAAATAAAAATACAGCGTACGTTTTACCGGGCTGTTGATCCTGGTGAGTTCGCTTGCCGGTCCAAGAGAAGCAGTGTTGTAATTGATGTTCAAAGCAAGTTTGCTGCCGATCGGCGGTATGCAGTCCAGGAAACTGATATTGCCTTTCGGAAGTTCGGGATGCGGTCTCAGCCCCGTGAGCCCGTAAAAATCAAATAACCGCACATACAATCCCGTATCCTTACTTGCCACGTAAAATTTCCCTTCCACGGTACTGAATTCCATCCAGGTAATATCGCCGTAATAGCCTTTGAATTCGGGATACACCACGGGCGAATACCCTGTTTGCGTATTGTTGTACAGGTTCTGCCATACATTCACAGGCGTTCCGTCCGACCGGTTCTTCCACTGGCGATAGGGACCTTTCCCCAGCCATTTCGCCCCCAGCATAAAATTTTCCGGGTACTGAAAACTGATGCCTGCAAACGGGTAATCATCGTTCAGCGCGTATTCGTATTCAAGGCTCACCCAGCCCGATCCGTAAATGGTCCATTTTGCATACCGCATATTTCTCTCATACCGAAAAACGGCGACGCTGTTGCTACCCTCCCTGGAAACAGAAGCAGCTGTCAGTATCGTGCTGCCCTGTACCAGCAATGGTCCTTTGGCAAAGGATAAATTATCGGATGCGCTGTTCTTAGCGTTCACAAGCATACCGGTGCGCCGGTCGAGTGTAATGGTAAGTTCACCGCCTTTCAGCACATAGCTGGTATCCGTCTCCGACACCGCAGTGACGCTGTCCGAAGCAGGTATGATACCGGCCAGCAATTCGGCATTGCTCTTCAGCTTCCATATCCATTTGTATATTTCTCTGCCCGCGGGGTCGGATGCAACCAGTACCAGGGCATCGTAGTCACGGTAATTGCCGGGCAGGCCAAGTGAGATGATTCCGCTTGCACCAGGCATAACGGCGCCTGTGGCCGCCATCCCTTTCTTCTCGAGATGGTATCCGTTGAGCCTGTCCTGCGGCGAAACATAATTCACCAGCGCCCACTGAAAATGACATTGATCCAGGTTGGTGAAATGATACCGGTTTTCAACGGGAATTTTTCCATCGAACCCTGCGGGCAACTCCTTCCAGGATATTTTTACCGGCGAAAAAATCTCCTTCATGGCAAAATAACTTCCTTCTTTCTCCCTGTGCGGACCAAGAATGCCATCGTTGGCGTTCAGACCGTTGGCGTCGAGGACATTGTTGAGGTCTGTGCGAACCACGGCTTCATCGAGCATGGCCCAGGTAAACCCGCCGCCACTTCTTTTGGATTTCCAGTGAAGCTCCCAGAAATCGCTCATCCCTGCCGCGCCACCGCCGTCGTCCTGCGAATGCAGGAATTCTGTCGGCATATAAATCAGTGAATCATTCAGTATTTTTTTGGTGCTGTAATAATCTTCGTAATGGTTGCAGTCTATACCGCTGAATTCATTACCGGGCCGGTGATGCGGGTGTATCACAGGTCTGCCCGACAGATCCCATTTACCGAATTCCCTGTCCAGTTCCTTGTTGGTACCGCCTTCGTTACCGTTGTCCCAGAAAATGATCGAAGGATGGTTCATATCCCTGGTCACCATTTCCTTCACCAGTTTCCGTCCCACTTCTGTTGCATAATATTTCTGCCAGCCTGCCAGTTCATCGAGCACATACAGGCCAAGCGAATCACAGAGCTCGAGGAAACGTTTGTCGGGCGGGTAATGCGAGCAGCGAACGGCGTTCATGTTCATCTCCTTCAGCAACAACACATCCTGCAGCTGTATCGCATCGTTGAGCGTTCTGCCTGTTTCGGGCCAGAAGCAGTGGCGGTTGGTGCCTTTCATTTTGATCTGCACGCCGTTCAGGTAAATACCATCGCCTCTCCTGATTTCGATGGTGCGGAAACCAAATTTTTCCTTTGTCGTATAAAGCGTCTTACCTTCTTTTCGCAGCGAAACATGCAGCTGGTACAGGTTGGGGGTTTCGCTTGTCCAGGTAAGCGGGTTTACAATATTCGTCTCGAGCAATACACTTGTATCGGCTTTATGGACAGGTTTGCTGACTGAGGCAATTTTTTTCCCCTTCTGATCAAGTATCTCCGCCACCAGCAGGGATGATTCGCCGATACCCGATAAACGGCTTCTGACTGCAAACCGGCCATCGGCTTTTGCATCAACAGCCAGGTATTCGATATGCTGCTTTGGCACCGCTTCGAGGTATACCGGTCTGAAAATGCCGCCAAATACCCAATAGTCGGCCAAACGTTCTGCATTGTTGACACTGGCATTATCGCTCATCTTGCTGACGGTTACTTCCAGCTGGTTGGCTCCGCCAACAACGATCTTATCGGTGATATCGTAGGTAAACCGGTAAAAAGCGCCCTGGTGAACTGCGCCTGCGGATTTTCCATTAACCTTCACTTCCGTATCGGTCATGCTGCCCTCGAAAACGATCGATACCTGTTTTCCCTTCCAGGATGCGGGAACGGTAAAACGGTGTTTGTACATTCCTTTCTCATCGTAGAAACGAAAATTTTTTCCGTTCGTTTTGTAGTCACGGCCATAGTTGTAATTGCCAAAACCCTGCAGCTCCCAGCACGAGGGTACGGCGATCTCTGTCCAGTAACCGCTCTGCCTGCCCGCGGTGCAGAAAAAGTCCCACGCAACGGTATGATCGCTGCCGGTGCCTGATAAATATTGCAACTGTTTTTCCTGCGCGGCCAGTGAGGATACCAATACCATGGTTACCGCTATACCCGTCAGTGTTTTATTGAAA
Organism: Sediminibacterium soli; assembly: GCF_009939225.1. Lineage (GTDB taxonomy): Bacteria > Bacteroidota > Bacteroidia > Chitinophagales > Chitinophagaceae > Sediminibacterium > Sediminibacterium soli. Next base: position 502,510 of record NZ_JAACJR010000008.1, read on the forward strand.
ATGCGCATACTTATTTTATTTTTTGCAGTGGCTGTATGGTAACAGGGCCCAGCAGACCCGATGGTTTGGGTTGCCATTGCGCGGCGGTGAAAATACCGTCCGCACCGCGGTTCTGCGGCAACCGCGATGGGAAATTCGTGTTATAGAATTTCTTCCATGGAATGCCTTTTTTGTCCATATCCGCGATGCGGTTGGCCATGCCGTTGGTGACCGCTATTTTCAGTTCATTATCGGCTGTCAGCAGCGATGCGGGGATCGACAGTTTAAATACCGGGCCGATCAGTGTTGCCAGACGTTTCCCATTCACAAACACTTCGGCGCTCTCCTGCACCGAACCAAGATCCAGTTCGTACCATTCTGCCTTCACGGCAGGATATAAAAAATGGGTGGTGTATACCGCCGTGCCGCTAAAATTTTTTGCGGCCGCATCGTTACCATCCGTCCATGAGCCGGGTGCGATATTGTTTTGCCTTGCAGGCAATACAGGGCTGCCGCCGGTGAACTGCAGCTGCCATTTTTCCCGTAAGGGTATTGCCGTTCCGGTGGTTTCTCTATAGGGATAGCTGCCTGCTTTTGGCGGCGATTGTACAGACTGCACGATGCAGGAAGCGCCGGCGCGCAACGACAACAATACCTCGAGTTTATTGCCCTGGTTTCTTGTTCTGGCAACGCCTGCCTCGAGCGTCATGGGATCAAACAACAAGGCATGCCTGTCATTGGTTTCCAGCGTCACCCATTCGCTGACGGATGCTGCAGTTGGGTTGCTGATAAAGTACAGGCGGCCATCATCGTATTTTCTTCTGGCAAACTGCAAGCCTTTATCCACCAGGGTTTCCCTGGTTGTTTTGGCCTGCAGCAGCAATTGCTCCATATCGTCGCCTACCAGTATCGATCCCTTTCCGATCGATGCCTGTCTGATCGTTCCCTTGTTTGTGAACGACAGCGACCCCGTGAGCTGCTGCAGCAAAGCCTGTCTTTTGGAAAGATCTGATAAGCCCGGCACCATGGATGGAAGATTACGGTAAAAAACAATCGTTGCTCCCTGCCTGGCGGCATCAAACAGTTTGCTCATGGTTTCGATGGGAATGTATTTTACATCGGCCAATACGATGGTGCGGTAACTGCCACCCCCGCTTGTCTGTAACCGGTCGCCGGCTGTGCGGATATCCATCACCTGTTTATCGGAAACAAGGTCAAAAGCGTATCCTTTTTGCAGCAACCATTCGGCGCTGGTTTTGAAAACCGTTTTATCAAAGCCTTCCATCCCGTCAAAATGCAGCAGCAGATCGCGTCCCATATCAACGATACGGTCATTAAAGGGGAAATAGAGCAGGAGGTCGTTATCCGATTTTCCTTTCTGCAAAAAGCTCTGGCAGCGCGCCACATAATTATTCAGCGTGCTTATGTCTTTCCAGAACGGATTGGCCGGCGTAAAATGCACGGCTGCATAGAACAGCCATCCGGGCCATGGATCGTTTTGCGGCGAGTAGTTGGTGCCGTGCCAGAATACATGGTTCACACCTCCCACAAAATATTTGTCAACAGCCTGCTTTACATCGCCGAGAGAAGATTGAAAATGTTCGTTCAGCCAGGTGGCGGTTTCTGCGGATGCCAGCGGCTTGCCCATAACATGCGCGGTTGAAGTGGCAAATTTAAACCGGAGTATATCCGCGCCTTCTGTTTCGGGAATATCCACCACGGCATACAGGTCGAGTATATTGGCGGGCGATCCGTGCGACTGGTTACGCACCATTTTGTTTTTTGACTTCGCCCATCTGTGCCAGGGCAGCGTAAAGTTATCGAGCAGCAGGTCTGATACCGTTTGCCGGTAATCTGCCAACACCCTGCGCCCGGTTTCCGTACTGTCGCGCTGCAATAACAAGGGCAGGTACTGCCTGATATCGTAGCCCCTTCGTTTGCGGAATTCGGACAGCATGTTGTTTGTCCAGTTTGCCTGTCCCTTTGCATCGTCCACTTCGTAGCTGTCGTTAAAAAACGATCGCAGAGAGCGGAGGTCCCTTCCTTTAAACGCCTGATCAAATTTTGCGAGGTAGTGCTGCAGGGCTTCGGCTTTGAAATGATCGATCACATCGCCCTCTCCTCCGGGGGCGGCGCGCTCCACCAGTTTACCGTGATAGCCTGTGAACAGCGCCACCAGTTTCCATTCGCCGCGGGGAGCCGTCCAGTTAAGTCTTCCGCTCTCACCGAGTTTTGATGTAAGGTCCGTCGCCTGTCCGCCGGTATCGTAGGCTATTACGGCCGATGGCAACAATACCTGTTCATACCGCAGCTGGTCCAGTGCGTACAATTGCAGGTTGGGGTTAGCGGCAACAGGATGCTGCAACTGGCTGACATCGATCTTCATCCTGCTTTCAGAGCGGTAAAACGGCTGCTGCCGGTAGCTGATCGTATCGTTGATGCGCTGTCCTTCTTTCAATACCCATGTTCTGAAGTTGATGTTACGGCAGGCGTCTTCGGGTTTTACCCATGGTCCGCCAAAGGGCCAGCCGGTGGCGTTGGCCATATCGATGCCCAGCCCCAGGCGTTTGCCTTCCTGCAGGGTATACCCCAGCATATCCATCCATTTGGGAGAAAGAAAATCGATGAACCTGGCCTCATATCCTTTCACCCCGTAGATCGGCGTGATCTCCAGTCCGCCCAGCCCTGCTTCCTTATACTGCTGCATGGCGGCTGTCAGACCGGCTTTGTCCACAGCGCTTCCCTCCCACCACCAGCGTGTCCACGGCCTGGCCGTTTGTGTGATCCGGGGCCAGGATGGCTGTGCATTGGATGAAAGAGATACGATAAGTGCTATCGCCAGTACAATGATGTTTCGGTTCATGAATTTGCGGATTTGTATAGTTGGAATTTACCTGTTCCTGTTTGCTTTTTTTATTTCAGCGGCATATACATTTTCAATGCCTTCAAAATTGGCACGGAAGATGATCCATTTTTGATCGGGACTGAAATGTACATTGGGCTCGAGTTTGTACTGGTGGTGCTGCATATTCACCAGTTTTTCTGCGCGCAGGGAATCTCCTGCGGGAAGAAACAGGTTGATCCATTTGCCGTCTTTTGCCTTGGCTACGGCATTCGGGTCTCCTCCGTCACCGGCGAAAATGGTCTCATCAGCCGAACTGGTGTAATGAACCGACCAGTCGTTCCGCTGCACCCGGTAACGTGTTTTCTTTCCCGTTTGAAGATCGACGCCGGCTACCAAAAAAGTCTCGCCGCGCGGCATCTGCAGATCGAACCAGATTCTTTTTCCGCTGGCGCCAAACCATTCGTGTCCGGCTATTTCCATATTCATCGTGCGTTTATGCACCAGGCTTACTTTCTTTGAGCCGGTATGGATCGTCCAGATACGGTCTACTTTGTGCCAGGGGCCTTCGTGACAGAACATCATCAACTGGGGATCAGTTGGTGAGAACTGGATATGGTTGAGCCATGCGGTGTCGGAGAAGAGTTTTGTCAGTTTTTTTGTTTTCAGATCGATGGTAAAAAGGGTGTGCGGCAGTTTGGCTTCGTAGATCAGGTTAAAATAGTCCGATTTGTTCGGGTTCTTCCGAAGCAGTTCTTTTTCTTCATTCGAGCTCCATCCCCCGCCCAGCATAGTGCCATCGGCATTTACCGTGGTGACACCGCCTTTAAAATCTTCCGGAAATACAAATACCAGTTCCTGTTTTCTGCTCCCGGGATCCACGCAAAACACACTGTCCTTCACCTGGAAATAGAGCTTCTTGGTACGCTGCGAAACGATTTCTCCGTTCATGGGTGTGGGATGATGGGTCAGCTGCGTGGCGGTAAGCGTGGAAAGCGAAAGCAGGTACAGCTGTTTGTCTTTTACATTCAGGTTATAGGTTTCCTGTTTGCGCATATCGGTGGCAGCGCCGGGCTCTTCGCGTTTGCTGTTGTAGAACACCATGTTGTTGCCCAGAAAAGGATTGTTGTGAAAATAAAAACTCAGGCTGCTGCCGGGTATCCTTGTCAGCCTTATCACGCGGTGTCCCGTACTTTTATCAATCCACTCATCGGGCATTTTCCGGTTACCTGTTTCCATAACGGGTTGCGCTGCGGCAAACAGCGCCAGTAACCCACCCGATACTGCCAATAGCGTTTTTTTCATAGACTGCATTTTAACGGATCCTGAATATAAATGGTGATGATGTCATGTATTTACCGCCCTGTGATGTTGTGAACAGGTAAGCCGGTTTGCCGTTGCGTAACAACAGCTGTGGTCTTTCGAAGCGACCGTATTTTTTCAGGTGCGCGGGGGCCGGCGGCTGCTGGATATAATGATCGGCCGCATAGTAGGCGATCCGGGGATCCGACCACCTAAGCCCGTCTTTCGATTCCATCAGGATACCGTTCTCGTGATTGAACACACCCATATCCCTTGCGATCATACAGAACCGCTTTTTCTCCATCCATACAAATGCGTCTTCGAGTTGCTTGTTGTCGCCGCGTGTTGAAAAATCGATCAGTGGGTTATCCGGATGTTTCTGATAGGGCCCTTCCGGCTTATCGGCGATGGCAAGCCCGTATTTGCGGTTACCGCGTATGGGGCCGGTTGCTTCTTCGTATTCTTTTGTATTCCACGATTTATAATAGAGCCAGTACCTGCCGTCGGGGTGTTTGATAACGGAAGGATTGGTGGTGCAATGGTCATCCCAACAGCCCGCTTCACCCGGCAGCAGCAAAGGCTGATCGGGTCTTTTCCAGGGTCCGTTCAGGCTGGACGCAGTAGCCAGTCCTATCCGCTTCGTATTGGTTTTACCATTGGCGTTACCCATATAAAACAGGCAATACAGGCCATCGATGTTTTTGATGGATGGGTTATGACAGGTGGTGGCATCCCAATAGCCGGGTCTGGGCGCCAATACCGTTTCCCTGATCTCATAGGGACCTTCCGGCCTCTCTGCCACCGCGTGCACGATCTCGCTGCCGTTGATCCAGCCGCCCATTCCCTTCTTCGCCACCCAGCGCGAAAAAAACACATGCGTGTTGCCATTTTCGTCTTCGATCGGGCTGTTGCACCATACATAATACCCTTCCTGTTCGAGCACACGGCCTACCGGCTGCAGTTTTTTTGCAAATGCCGATTCATCCGAAAACCAGGCTTCCGCCGCACCGGGTATGGCGCCGCCAGCGGATAAAAGCGTGAGCGACCGGATAAATTCTTTTCTTTTCATATTTTTCTGCGGCTGTGCTTATCGTTTGCTGTATCAGTTTCCATCGGGTTTTTGCGAAGCGTACAGGGGACTTAACGGCCAGTACCATTGCTCCCAGGGATCGGGATGAGATGGATCAAATGCGCCCGTATCCTTTTTCAGGTAGCTGGCAAGAGACAGTTTTTGTCTTCTGATCTCCTGCACCACACAACGCGCAAGTTCGTAAGCGCCATAGGTACTGAAATGTGTGTCGTCTTTCAGTGCCTGCGGCTGGTTGGGAAATATATTGGCCGGGAAATGAACAAATGCCCTGACAGATTTTTCAGGTCCCCATGCCTCGTACAATGTTTTGCTCATGGCATTCAGATCAATCAATGCCACATCCGCTTTTTGTGCGGTCTGCCGCATGGCTTCGGGATACTCGAGCAAGGTGTTATTGATCTTACCGCCAGTATCGAAAGATCGGCGATGCATGGAGGTAACCAATACCGGCACCATACCATGGGCTCTTGCCTCTGTGATCCATTCCATCAATGTTGACTGGTAGGTTGTAAAAGGATCCAGGTGTGTGGAGCCCGGCTTCTGGTCGTTATGCGCAAATTCGATAAACAGGTAGTCGCCGGGTTTGGCAAGACTGAAAATTTTCTGCAGCCTTCTCTCTCCCCGGAAAGCTTTCAGTGTTTCGCCCGACTCTGCATAGTTGGCGATACAGATATTACCCGGCCGAAAGAACGAAGGGAACATTTGTCCCCATGCAGCCCAGGGTTCTTTGTCCTGGTCCACCACCGTTGAATTACCTGCGAGAAAAACGGTTGCTGCGTTTGTGTCGCGCTGTATTTCCATCGCATCTACTTTCGGCAAACTGTCGTTGAACTCGATGGTGAGTTTGTTATCCCAGTGTGCGTAGCTGATCTCCCGTGGTTTGAGTCTGACCTTTGCGATGGCTGTTCCCTGCGCATCCCTGATGATGCTGTCGCGGATATGGATCGTAGCGATCACTTTCTTACGCTGGCCTTTTTTTGTTCGGATATTGGCAAACAGCAACCGTCTGTTTTCTGCGCGTACCGTGGTGGCCGAGCCGGCTTCGGTATCGCCCAATACAATCGTCACAGTATAGTTTCCTTCGGGAAGTTTTACCGAAAAGAAAAAAGGCGCAGACGCCGTGATGAAATCCATGTTCTTTCTTTCAACGGCCTGCAGCAGTGCACCCGGTTCAAATCCGTACCCTCTGTCGGCAGTGTAGCGATCATCGGTATGTATCCTGGTATACCCCTGTCTTGCTTTTCCGTTTCCGAAATCAAAGCGGTACGACTGAGCAAACAGTTCTGCAGAGAGGTTGCCGAACAGCAGGAGAAGAAAAAAACAGCGCATCTGGTTCACTGGACTTGTTGCTTTGAAATTACCATTTAAAAAATAGAAAGGACAATCTCAGCGATTGCCCCTTCACGTTATAACTACTATGCCTGCTTACTAATAGCCGGGGTTCTGGTAAGATGCCCTTGCCGCCGCATCGAGCGGCGCACCTTTCGGGTCTGTTAACTGAACCAGGAAGGCGTTGGGCCATGGCCTGAACGTATAGTTCTTTTTCATCTGTCCTTTGCCGTTGCCGTCCTGCCCGTTTCCGTTGGCGGTGTTGGCAGCCGCGGGCCATAAACCGGCGCGGTCCGATGCCATCTGGTTCGAATAGATTGCGCGATCGTAGAGAATACCGGCGTTGTGCTGGTCTTCCCAGGCAATGCCTTCCGAAAGAAATTCGCGCACTTTCTCATTGTAAATAAACTGGATGAACATATCCGCTTTTGATGTTGCCGCCGGTATGTATTTTTCCGCCGTTGCCTCGGGAGAACCCGGTGTAAAAACAGCTTCCGTAACCTGCAGCTTGGTGTACGAGCTGCCGCTGGCAGGATAGGCAGGGCCGGCTTTTTCGGATGCAGTAAGTCCTGCGGCCGCAGGCTCCCATTCTACCAGTACATTCGGTCGGCTCTCACCCGATTTGTAGGCCGCACGCTGGCGAAGCACATTGATGTCGTTCACCGCTTCTGCATACTGTCCCTTCCTGCCGTATGCTTCGGCGCGGATCAGGTAGGTCTCTGCAAGACGCATCAGTATCGCATCGCGGGTGCCGCTTTCGCTGTTGAAATTTGCCTCATCGGAGCTGCCGCCTTTCAAAGGGTCTACAAATTTTCTGGATGAGAGATAAGGCGCTGATGCACCTGTGGCCAGCCCGATATTGTTATTGGTAATACCCAAACGGTAATACAGTTTGCCCGTGGCCGAAGATTTCACCCAGCGCACCATGAACTGGTAGGGCAAACTCATCACCGACATGGAGTCCAATGCCTCCGATGGCTGGTTTTCAAGATAGATCAGCGCACGTGCACCGGGAGCTATCCGCTTTGAACCCGATACCACCGCGGGCTGACCCGCAGGTTTATTGGCGTTCCAGTAAGCGGCGGCGCCGGCAGACCAGGTATAGGACGTGCTGGTTGCAGCGGGCATGTTACTGATGTATTCGTACTGGAAAGTTTTGTAATAGCGCGAATCGTTCACTTTATCACGGAAATTATCATAGGCCCAGTCGGTAGGCTTAAAAGTTCCAAAAGGGCGTCCGTAGCCCTGCGACCTGGTGACGCCTGTATTGGCAGTATAATCGCCGGTATGGTAGTTACAGGAACGGTTGCCGCCAAAACGTCCGTCGAGACTGATATTGATATCAAACTGTGCAGACCACAATACTTCGGTCGAGGGATTGGTTTCCGATACGGCGGGATTGAACAGGGTCCAGTAATCCGGGGCAAGACCGGATACACCGCCTTTGCCGTTGATCACCTGTGTGGCGAGATTGATGCAGGAATCCAGATCGGTGGTCACATTTCCTTTGTAGAGCATTTTCAGGTGCGTTTCGCCGCTGTTTGCAAAACCTGCCGCCTGTGCACGGTTGAGGTAGAGTTTGGCAAGAAAATGCCCGGCAGCCCATTTGGTCAGGCGACCGCGGTCGGTGGTGGTAGCGGGGAGGTTATCAAATGCATAACGCATATCGCCGATGATCTGTTTGTAGATATCCTCCAGTTTTGCCTTGGGGTAATTGTAGATACCGTTGTCCTCGCGTTTTGCATCCAGCAGCAGGGGCACATCGCCCAGCTGGTTTGATATCAGGTAATACGCCCAGGCGCGGAGCATCAGTATTTCGGCGCGTCTTGTTTTACGCATCGTTTCATCGCTGCCAAATTTACCGGGTTTGATATTATCGATGATATTGAGCGCGATGTTGCAGTTATTGATATGCGGGTACACACCCATCGGTGCATAGCTTGAGTTGGCGCTGCCGAGAAAGTTCACCATATTGGCAGCGGCAATGGTAGATACATCCGTGCCGTATACGGACGACACCATCTGCGCGTTGGCTGCCGTGGAAGTCATATATGCATCCGTTTCAGGCTCTATAAGCCTTGCGCCGTTTGCATCCCACTCGTGTTTTACGCGGGCTATCACGTACAAACCGTTGATCAGCGAATTCAAACCGCTTTCGTTGTTATAATAATCCTGCGTAAGACTGGATACCTGTTTTTCCTGCAGGAATTTTTTACAGGAAGACAATGAGGCAACAAGGGATATCATCAACCCTATTATTACCATGTATTTTTTTTGATGCTGTTTCATGTCAATTATTTGAATAACTGGTAATGGGTTTAGAAAGAAGCCCTCAGGCCAAATACAAAACTCTGCGGCAGTATGGTATTGTTATTGGTTCCGCCCAGTGGATTGGTATTGGATGAAGCAATGCTCCAGTTTGTTTCATCGTCGGGATTGATTCCCCATTTCACCACACCCGGTCCGAAGATCAGCGGGTTGATCACCTGGAAATTCAGCGTCAGGTCTTTCAGTGTCGCTTTCTCGATCAGCTTCCTTGAAAAAGTGTACGAGAGCGAAATATTCCTGATCGCGCCAAATGATCCGTTATTGTACTGCCTGGCCGCTGTGATATTGGTGATATTCGTTGCGGCATTCGGCATGGGCCAGTAACCCGCGGGGTTATCAAAAGACCATACATTGTTCTCAACACGGCCGTTCGGGTTTACCCCGCCGTAAGAATTGGGATAACCGCCAAAATACATCTGTCCCCAGCGGAAATAAACAAAACTGCTCAGCGACCAGTTCTTATACCTGAACGTGTTGGTAATGCCTCCGGTCCATTTAGGTCTTGGCGTGCCAAGCACCAGCATATCGGATGCATCAATTTTTTTATCGCCGTTCTGGTCCGCCACCCTGATGGTACCGGGTCTGAAATTGGTGCCGTTGGCATTGAACAGCGCCATCTCCGCAAGGTCTTTGCTGTCTCCGCCCCATATACCCGCACTGGCATAGTTGTAGTATACCTGCGTTGGCTGACCGATAAACAGGCGGTCCGAAACCATGTCGGTCTTACCGTTCACCAGCTCAACAATCTCTTCTTTATTGGCCGACCAGTTCAGGTCTGCCGTCCAGCTGAACTCTTTTTTCTGTATGATACCACCCGATAAAGTGATCTCGATCCCTTTGTTGCTTGTCTTGCCCACATTCAGGTATTTCTGCACATAGCCCGAAACCGCCGGCAGGGTTTTGGGGAAGATCAGGTCGGAAGTGTTTTGTTTGTACACCTCAATACTGCCGGACAGTCTGCCTTTAAGAAAGGAAAAGTCGATACCCAGGTTGGTCTGTGCCGTTTTTTCCCAGGCAAGAGAGGGGTTCTGCACCAGCTGCGGCAGGTAGCCGATGGCGGCGGAAGAACCGAATACATAGGGGTTCCGGCTCAGCGGTCCGGAAGTGGTATAGGGTTGTACCGAAGAGTTGCCCACGATACCGTAACCGATACGCGGTTTCAGCTCGTCTACCCAGTCAATGCCCCGCATAAAGTGTTCATCCTGCATTTTCCATGCAAGCGCGAAGGACGGAAAGTATGCCCATTTGTTTTCGGGCGACAGCACAGACGACCCGTCGGCACGCAGCGAAGCGGTGAGCAGGTAACGGTTCATGAACGTATAGTTTACACGACCCATAAAAGAAGCCAGTGTATTTTCCGTAAAACCGGTGCCGTATCCGGGATTGCCCGCGGTGTTGGAAGCAAGATCGTACCAGAGACTCAGCGGATTGATGGTTCCCGTTACGTTCACACCCACATTCTCACGTCTTGATTTCTGCGAAGACTGCAGCAGTGTTATGCCGAGCGAATGGTTCTTGCCAAAATCCTTATTCACATATAACAGGTTCTCCAACACCCAGGAAAAATTCTCATCGGCCGCATAGCCGGCGGTGTTTGGCCTGTTGGTCAGATGGCTGGTTGCATCAGGCCCCATCCAGGCACCCGATCTGAAATGACGGTACTGCACACCGAAATTGCTGCGAAACTTCAGCCAGGGTGTGAATTTTACTTCCGCATAAGAACTTGCCATCACCGCCTGCGAACGCCTGTCGTTGAGGGCCTGGTCGATATCGATCAAAGGATTCCATAAACTCAGGTTACCACCGGGATTGCGGATCCATGCGCCGTTATCGTCTCTTGGCACGGCATAGGGAAACTGATCCGACGCCCTTGAATACAGGTCTTTCGAACCGGTGTTGGAAGTGTTGGGCCCGTTGATACCGAAGTTCTGCGTTGACAGCGAAGCGATCACCGAGGTGCCCAATGTAAACCATTTGGTTGGTGTGATATCGCCGCTCAGGTTAACCGAATAACGTTTGTAGTTCTGGTCGCGCTGCACACCGAGCTGGTTATAATAGTTAAGCGATATTGCCACACGGGACACATCGTTGGCAGCAGAAAGCGCCAGCTGGTGGTTTTGCGATACACCCTGTCTTACCGCCGCACCCAGCCAGTCGTAACTGCGGATGTTCGCGGCATTGTACAGCGGCACCATGGCGGGCCAGCCCATCGCCTGCTCCTGCGGTGTGGCGGCACGCATTTTCGGCGTAACGCCATACACATCCCACTCATATCCTTTCCACACGGAAGCCAGCGCCACCTGGTCGGCAGACAGGCTCATTTTATCCCTGTCAAGAAATGGATCCGGGTACCAGGTGCTGGCGGGTTTGGTAAGATCTGTGTTGGTGGTTGACTGATACAAACGCCCGTTGATCAGGCTCAGCCGCCAACGGTCGATGTACTGCCCCCCATTCATCCAGTCGGTAAGCGAATGATAGGAATCGAGTGATACCTGTGTATTATAGCTGAGCGAGGTACGGCCCCGCTGCGCTTTTTTCGTTGTGATCAGCACCACCCCATTGGCGCCGCGTGAACCATAGATGGCAGTGGCGGATGCGTCTTTCAATATTTCAACAGAGTTGATGTCGTTCGGGTTAAGATCGCTTATGCTGAATGAGTTTACGCCAAGTGCATTCACCAGCGGTATTCCGTCGATCACATACAAAGGATCATTGGATGCACCGATAGAACGGTTACCCCTTACACGCAGCACCGGAAGCTCGCCCGGTTTGAAATTGGTGGACACGCTCACACCCGCGGCCTTACCCTGCAAAGCCTGCAGCACGTTCTGCGCAGGACGTTCGCGTATGGTTTCTGCCGAAATACGGCTCAGGGAGCCCGTAACATCCGATTTCTTTTGCGTACCATATCCTACCACCACCACTTCGTCGAGATTGGATACCGAACGGATCATGGTAACTGCAACGCTGTTACGTGTGCCCACGGCCAACTCCTGTGTGGTAAACCCAACAGAACTGATCACCAGCACGGCATTGGCACCAACGCCGATCGCAAAACTTCCATCGGTTTTTGTAAGTGTTCTGTTACCGGTGTTTTTCTCCGAAATGGCAGCGCCTTCCAGTGGCAACCCGCCATCATCGGTAATTTTTCCCGATACGGTCTTACGCTGCGCCAGTGCCTGCGTAACCGGCAGTTGTGATAAAATAAGGGAGAGCAGCGAAACAAGGATACAGTTTCGCCACAGGCGTGGGAAAGGTTTCATGGTGCAATCGTTTGGTTTATATGATGCCAAGCATCATTTAAAAATAGAACGCTGCAGCAACATTACTATCCTGCACTATGCTGACAAACAACCAACGGCAACAACGCGGCGGACTGCTGTTACCGCTGTCTTACAGAATAGAATTTGAGGGAAACAAGATCGCCCGGAACGGGCTGCGGGTTCCACTGGTCGTGCATAACCAGCGCCGCTCCCACGGCTGTGGCCTGCGATACGGAGGCGGCAAATACCTCGTGACGGGGAAATGCGTCCGCCAGCAGGTGCAGGTATACCGGGTTGTTGGCAAAACCCCCGTCTACGAAAATGCGTTTTACATTACCCATCACCAGCAGCGAAGAAACGCATTGCTTATCTATGATAGATTGCATTAATGCGTGATAGGCTTCGGAATAATTTTCGAAAACCGAGAGGTCATCACCTGAAAAAAGTTTTTTACCGGTAACCGTCAGCCAGGAATGATCGAACTCTACCGACTTGTAAACATCAACATTTACCTTAAAATGTTCGGCCAGTTTTCTTACCTGCAGTTCGTGCTCGTAACCGGCAAAAAGACGTGAAGCTTTTACCGGGCGGCCGTTATAGGCGAGATAACAAAGACAGTCCATTTTAAGTTCCGACGAGGTCAGCGGTGTATCGTTGAAAGGATTCAGGCTGATGCACCAGGTACCTGTAGAGATGAGCAGAAAGGGATCGTTGAAAACGGACAGGTAAGGGATCAGCGCGGCGGAACTGTCGTGCAGACCGATACCCGCCTTGATGCGTCTCTTGTTTTTTTCCATCATGAACGCCTCGCTGTGCGGCACCACCGGTGCCAGTTTGGAAACCACGCCCTCCAGTGTTACCCATGAATGGTAACGTTTTTTGCCAAAATGCCAGAGCGAGGTATGACAGCCGATGCTGGTGATATCCGATGCGGGTTGTTGTGTAAACAGGAACCCGAGGTATTGCGGCAGGTGCAGTGAGTAGCTGATCTTTTTAAAAACGGCGGGCTGCTGTTCTTTCAGTCGGTATAACTGCAAACCCGAGTTCAGGTTACCCAATACAGGCGAAGCGGTTTCGAGAGAGAGTTTGTCTTCTCCCCCGTATTTTTTATAGAAAGCGTTCTGCAGCTCCTGCGGATAGGGTTTCAGGTAATTGTATAACGGCGTAACAGGATTGCCCGCTTCATCAATATGTACAAAGCTGGCGCCATACGCGGAAAAATTAACCGCCTGGATAAGGTATTGGGGAAGTGCGTTTACCTCGTCAAAAACCTGCTGCACCCAATCTGCCAGCAGCTGTAGATCTTCGCAGGCATCGCCGTCTTCATCAACAATCTCAGCAAAACTTTGCGAACGCTCCAGTACGATGCGGTAATGTTCATCAAACAGAAAACATTTCTTATTCGTTTTACCGATGTCAAAGACCGCTATGACAGGTATGGCACTCATAGACCGGTAGCCGAAGTTTTTTCGCCCCTGGTACCGATAAGCTGTGCGCGTATTTTTTCTGAGCGGAACAGTTGCAGCGGCTGCAATGCACCACCGTTCTGTAACCGTGCTTCGGCAACAAGGGGACGCAGATCGGTGCGGAAGGCGCCCTGCAGAATTTCCTGCGCAGCCACTACATCGTTTGATTCCTGTGCGTTTTTCAAAGCGGCGGTATCTACCAGCAGCGCCTGTGCATAGGCAAGCTGGATGGCTTCCACGCTCTGCAGCAGGTCTTCAAGCGGATCTTTTACATTGTGCGAGGCATCGATCATCCAGCCAAGACCGCTGGCATGATCCATTCCCTTTGCATCCATTCCTTCCACCAGTTCACAGAATATCAGGAACAGCTGATAGGGATCGATACTTCCAACGGTCAGGTCATCGTCGCCATATTTACTGTCGTTGAAATGAAAACCACCCAGTTTGTCTTCGCTCAATAACAAGGCAACGATCTGCTGGATATTCGCATTGGGCAGGTGGTGACCCAGGTCCACCAGCGTATAGGCTTTGTCGCCAAGTTTATTGGCGTACAGCAGCGACTGTCCCCAGTCGCCAACGGTCATCGAGTAAAAATTGGGTTCGAAGGCCTTGTACTCAACAAACATTTTCCAGTCGGAGGGCAAAGCAGCATAGATCTGCTGCAGACCCTCGAGTGTGTTTTCAAACGCCCTGCGGAAATTCAGTTGACCCGGGAAGCAGGACCCATCGGATAACCATACGGTCAGCGACTGAGACCCCAGTGCCATACCATGCCTGATCACTTCTATATTGTGTTCTATCGCCTGTCTGCGCACCTGTTTGTCCACATGCTGCAGCGATCCGAATTTGTAACTCAGTTTTTGTCCGGGCTGGTCCTGGAAAGTATTGGAATTAACCGCATCAAAACGAAGACCGTACTGATCGGCCAGCGAGCGGATCTTTTTGGCATCCGAGGGAATATCCCAGGGGATATGCAGTGATATGGCGCCGCTTGCGCGGTTAAGCTGGTGAAGCAGGGCCACATCTTCCATTTTTTCTTCGAGCGAACGGGGCTCTCCGCCACCGCCAAACCTGCCGAACCGCGTACCGCCGGTACCCAGCGCCCAGGAAGGGATGGCCACCTGGAATGCTTTCAGTTTCTGCAGTATGGCTTCCGTATTGGGCAATGTATCTGCCAGGCGACTTAATCCCGTCGCATGTTTGCCTGCAATCGATTCGTTGTGTGCAATGATCTTGTTCTGGTCAATCGGCATAAACAATCGTATATGTTCTTTCTAAGGTAGGTAAAATACTTCCTGCAGCGGTGTGCTTACCGGCGAGTTATCCGGGTTGGCATCCATGATGTCTTTCATATAAGCCCACCACCGCTGCATTACCGGGTGTGCGGGCAATTGTTCCATGGCAGTGGCATCGTCAATAGTCAGTACGCCGAACAATGCATTTGTATCGCTGTCGAGGAATATAGAATAAGACCCGATACCGGTTTCTTTCAACAGTGTTTCGAGTTCGGGCCACAACGCATCGTGCCGGCGTTTGTATTCCGCTTCCTGTCCTTTGTGCAACTGCATTTTAAACGCCAGACGCTGCATATGTTTCTGTTTACTGCTATGGTTTAACGTACAAATGCTGCGGCCACGCCACCGTCTACGTTCAGCACGTTACCGGTGGATTTATTCAGCAGCCCGCTCACAAAAGCAAAACAGGCATCGGCTATGTCGGAGGGGTTGATGATCTCGTTAAGCAGTGTACGCTTTGCATAGAACTGTGGCAGTTCTTCCACCTTCACACCATAGGCTTTGGCACGGCCTTCAGCCCAGGCGCCTTCCCATATTTTGCTGTCGCTGATCACCGCATCGGGGTTCACCACGTTCACGCGTATTCTGTCTTTGCCCAGTTCTGCTGCGTTCAGCCTGCTTAGGTGCAGCTGCGCCGCTTTGGCAGATCCGTATCCCGCATTGTTAGGGCCGCTTACCAGCGCGTTCTTGCTGACGATATTCAGTATATCGCCCCCCTTCTCCTGTTTGCGCATAAGGTTTGTCGCCTGCTGGGTTACGGTGAACTGTCCTTTTACCAGTACATCGTATAACAGGTCCCAGTCCTGCTCCGTATGTTCTTCGAGTGGTTTGGAGATGGAAAGACCGGCGCAGTTAACAACAATGTCTATCCCGCCAAACGCAAGCGATGCCTGTGTAAAGGCATTGCTGATGTTGCCTGTATTGGTTACATCGAGCAGTACGCTGATGAATACATCCCTGCCGTACTGTTTGTTAAATTCCTCCGTGGTGGCGGCCAGTCTTTGCTGGTCGTTGTCATTCACTACGATACAGGCCCCTTCTGCAGCAAAACGTTTGATGATGGCTTTGCCGATACCGCCCGCACTCCCTGTTACCATGGCAATCCTGCCCGAGAGGGGTTTGGGTTTTGGCATACGCTGCAATTTGGCTTCTTCCAGCAGCCAGTATTCGATATTGAATGCCTCCTGCCTGGGCAGTGAGGTGTAAGAAGATATCGCTTCCGCGCCGCGCATTACGTTGATGGCGTTCAGGTAGAACTCGGAAGCTACCCTTGCCGTTTGTTTGTTGGCCGCAAAGCTGAACATACCCACTCCCCGATACAGGATCACCACCGGATTGGCATCCCTGATGGCAGGGCTGTCGGGGTGTTTGCATGCTTCATAATAAGCGGCATACATGTCGCGGTACTCGGCAAATTGCTGACGTATCTTCTGTTTTACCTGCTCGGTGTCGCTGAGGTCATCACCGGCGCCGAGTGCCAGTACCAGCGGACTGATCTTGGTGCGCAAAAAATGATCCGGGCAGGAAGTGCCCATGGGTGCCAGCCTGTCCAGGTCCTGCGAATTGATGAATTGCAGTACTCTTTCATCATCGGTAAAATGGCCCACCATATGCCGCTCCGAAGAACAGAGTCCGCGCAGCACGGGCGCCAGTGCGGCGGCCTGCGAGAGGCGCTGCTCTTTGGGCAGGGAAGCGATCTTTTCACCACCGAATATCTTCTTTCCCTTCAGGTTTTCTTCGATATAGGCCGAGCACTGCTCGATCACCTCAAGCGTATTCAGGTAGCTTTCGTAAGCCGTATTGCCCCAGGTAAACAGGCCGTGCGAACCCAGCATAATGCCCCGGATACCGGGATTTGCATCGAGACAGGCTTTCAGTTTCAGACCGAGATCGAAACCCGGACGCTGCCATTCAACCCATCCTATCGTTCCTTTGAATATTTCCCGCGTGACCTTTTTCCCGTCTTTTGCCGCTGCTATCGCGATCGCAGCATCGGGGTGCAGGTGATCTATGTGTTTAAACGGAAGAAAACCATGCAAGGGCGTATCAATGGAAGGCGCCTTGGAACTGAGGTCGAATATGCAATGATTGAAGAGCTCCACCATTTCGTCTTCGTGTTCTATGCCGCGGTATACATTGGTAAGACTGCGCAGGCGGTTTACATATAATGCCGCCAGCCCGCTTTTCTGCAATGTACCCAGGTCGCCACCGCTGCCCTTCACCCACATCACTTCGGTTGCTTCGCCTGTGAGCGGGTCTTTTGCCATCGCTTTGCAGGAGGTATTGCCTCCTCCGTAATTGGTGAGCCTGAGATCGGCACCAAGCAGATTGGAGCGGTAGATCAGCAGAGCCACTTCATCGCCCGCCAGCTCGGCCGCTTTTGCTTCATCCCAGAGATAACTCACATGTTTAAACTGCGCCACTGTATTCACCTTACTTAGTTTTTTAGTTTTCCAATGAATTGCCATACCCCACAAGCACCACCGATGCCAGTATGGTCAGGATACCGATGAGTATGGTTGTTTTTGTTTTGCTGCTGACACCCTTCCATTCTTTAAGGGCCATACCCCACATATTGGAAACAAGAATGATGAATGCCATATGCAATATCCATGAACTTGCCCCGTTACCCATTTTGCTTTCGCCCATGCCGTAGAAAAAGAACTGCAGGAACCAGGTGGTGCCCGCTATAGCAGCAAGCAGGTAATTACCGGCAAGCGGTGTTCGCTTGTCGGTATAATCGCCGAAACTCTTATTACTCGCATTCAGCAAAATGCACCAGATAAAATTGGTGGTCAGTCCGCCCCAGAGCAATACCACATAGGTTACGTTGTTGCTGTACAGGAAATTTCCCTCTCCCGGGTGCAATGCCTGCCAGGCATGGTTGGCCACTTCGGCCATAGGCTTACCTGCTTCTATGCCAAAATTGAAACAGGCGCTGAGTATGCCCGATACCGTTGCCACGATCAGTCCTTTTGACAGACTGAACTCTTTCACAGATGCTTTTTTCTGCTCTTCGGGTAATTCTTTTTCTTTACGCATACCGGCACGTCCGCTGATAAAAATGCCGATAAGACAAACCAGCACGCCGAGCAGCACCATTCTTCCGCCATCCGCACCCAGCATCTGGCCGATGGTTGTTTTTCCCTCTGTACCCGAGAACTGGTAATAGATG
This sequence comes from Sediminibacterium soli, assembly GCF_009939225.1. Classification (GTDB taxonomy): domain Bacteria; phylum Bacteroidota; class Bacteroidia; order Chitinophagales; family Chitinophagaceae; genus Sediminibacterium; species Sediminibacterium soli. The sequence goes on from NZ_JAACJR010000008.1 coordinate 520,579, forward strand.
GGGGGAATCAGCGAACCAAAGGCGGAACAGAAACCCAGCACCACGGAATTACCGAGCGACATACCCAGGAAGCGCACGCCCAGCCCATAGGTAAGACCGCCGATACCCCAGAGTATGCCCATAAGATAGGTCCAGAACAACACCGATGTATCGGTTTGCCTGATGATATCGGCAAATCCGGGAACGGTAAGCCATGCGGCAAGGGGCGGAACGATCAGCCAGGAAAACAGGCCGCCTACCAGCCAGTAACTTTCCCAATGCCATCCTTTGATTTTTTTGAAGGGCATGTAAAAACTGCCCGAGGCGAAACCGCCGATGAAATGAAACAGTACTCCCAGTATGATACCCATGAATGAATAATTTCGAGCTAAGCAATCAACAAGTTAAAGCTTCCAAAAATAGATTGGGGCCTTTTTTCCGCTGTCATGGACTGTCATGGGGATGGATGGTTTATGGAAGGGGTGACTGGTTGAGTAAGGTATGGTTGCATGGCTGTATGGCTGCAGGGCTGTGGTTTGCGGGCATCGCTTTGCGCAGCTGCTTTCAAAAATCAACCCCTGGCCGGACCAAATTTGTTAAGTTTGACCTGCATTGTCTTTGTTATGAAAACAAACCCGGTCTTCGAGTATCTAAGGATTGATTATTATTCCGCCACACCCAAATACCTGCAGCTGGCCAACTCGCTGATCAAGGCCATTGGCGACGGACGTATCAAAAAAGACCAGGTGCTGCCTTCGATCAACGAACTGAGTTTTGAATTCGAGATATCGAGGGATACCGCGGAGAAAGGATACAAATACCTGAAAAAGATCGGCGTACTGGGTTCCGTTCCCGGCAAAGGTTATTTTGTGCAGAACAGCCAGGTAGAGCAGCCGCTGAAAATATTCCTGCTGTTCAACAAACTGAGTCCGCATAAGAAGATCATCTACGACGCATTTGTCAGTTCGCTGGGAGAGCTTGCCTCGGTTGATTTTTACATTTACAACAACGATTTCGATTTTTTTAAACGGCTGATACAGAATACCAGCAGGGACTATACGCATTACGTGGTCATCCCCCACTTCATGGATGGCGGTGAGAATGCGCATGATGTCATCAATACCATACCCGCTGAAAAACTGATCCTGCTCGACAAACTGATTCCCGGCATCAGGGGCCAATACGGCGCGGTATACGAGAATTTTGAAAAGGATATCTATGAAGCGCTGGAGCAGGCTTTGCCGCATTTAAGCAAGTACCATACCATCAAGATCATCGTACCCGCCTATACCTATTATCCAAGGGAGATCGTAAAAGGCTATACCCGGTTCTGCCAGCAATATGCATTCAACTACAAGGTGGTGCACAATATCGCCAACGAACCGATCAAGGAGGGGGAAGCGTATATCAATTTAATGGAAGACGACCTGGTAACGCTGATCGAAAAAATACTGGCCACCAAAATGAAGCTGGGTAAACATGTGGGACTGATCTCTTATAACGAAACACCGCTGAAAAAAGTGATCCTCAACGGCATCACCACCATTTCCACGGATTTCCAGATGATGGGGGAGAAAACGGCGCAGCTGATCCTGGAAAAATCGGTGCAGCATATTGAAATACCGTTTTCGCTGACACTGAGGGCATCGCTGTAAATCAAAAGCCAAAAGCCGGCCGGCACCGGATGCATTTGCCGTTTCTTTTGACTTTTGATTTTTGAATTATTCTTCTTCCGCGGTTGCCAGCGGGTTTCTGCGCGAGGGGATGATGGTTTCCTCATCTTCGCTCAGGTATACCCAGAAATCGTAGAGGGCAAAAATATCGCCGGGGGTCTTGGGACCGTTGTGTTCGCTGTTACGCTCGTAAGAACCGAGCAGTTCTCCATTGTACTTCAGTTCGGAAAGTTTCTTCTCCACCGTAAGTTCTTTAAAAGCTTCAATTGTCATACCACGTTGATTTGGGCGCAAATTAAGGGTTTCTGTGTGAATTGAACAATCGCCCGCCGGCCGGCGTTAACGCATCGGCAGACCAGCCCGCATCCCCTACTGCCCTATCCGCTCCAGTGCCTTCATCACCGTTGAATCGTTCCTGTTGGCGATCTCGAAATACCCCTGCGCACGCCAGAGCTGTCTTCCCATCAGCGCCTGCATGCGTTTCAGCAGTTCCGATTTGTCGCGTGGCTTTATTTTAGCAAGCGCGATGGTATCTTTCTGTGCAAAAGCTGTTAACTGCTGCCACTCCTTTTCTGCGGGAACGAATTTCTGCGCCAGCTCCTCCGAGGTACGCATCGATTTGAACAGCGTGGTGTTCTGTATATAATACCGGTAGATAAAATTGGATAAGGTGTTCTTATAATACAGCCGCGCCATCAGCGGATCGAGCCGGGTGGTATCAAAGGGTACAAACACATCGGGCGTAATGCCGCCCCCTCCGTAAACAATATGCCCGCCCGGGGTTTTGTACGCCTTGCCTGCTGGCCTGGAAGTATCTCCTTTTACCACTTCGCCGTTGTGAAAACGGGCAGACAGTTCCGCCTGGTACTCTGCCTTTCCCTTGGTATAGGGTTTCTGGATATTGCGCCCCAGCGGCGTAAAATAACGGGCAATGGTGAGCCGGACAGCGCTGCCATCGGTTAGCTGAAACTGTTGCTGTACCAATCCCTTGCCAAACGATCTGCGGCCAATGATGGTGGCGCGGTCCCAGTCCTGCAGCGCACCCGCCAGCACCTCGCTTGCAGAGGCCGATGTTTCATCCACCAGCACTTCGAGCCGGCCTTTTTCAAAAATGCCGTCGCGTCTGCAGCGGTATTCCAGCCTGGGCACATGCGCGCCTTCGGTATACACGATCAGTTTATCGCCTTCGAGGAACTCATCGGCGATATCGGTTGCCTCTTTCATCAGTCCGCCGCCGTTGCCGCGCAGGTCCAGTATCAGTTTTTCCATACCCTGCTTCTGCAGTTTCTCCATGGCCTGCATAAATTCCTCGTAGGTACGCTCCGCAAAACGGTTGATACGCAGGTAGCCCGTTTTGGGTGCGATGATATAAGCGGCATCCACGGCGTATAGGGGAATGGTTCCCCTGGTGATCACCACCTCTTTTTTTACGCCGTTGCGCAGCAGGCTGATTTTTACTTTGCTGTCGGCTTCTCCGCGAAGCTGGTGGCGGATACCGTCCATTTTCTGCTTTTTTCCCGACAAAACCACGCTGTCGTTTGCCACCAGCAGCTTATCGCCTACCTGCAGGCCGGCTTTTTCGGAGGGACCGTCTTTCAATACGGTCATCACATTCACGGTATCGTTGATCAGCTGGAATTCGATGCCGATGCCCTGGAAATTTCCCTTGAGCTCTTCGTTCACATCGCTGAGGCGGGATGCGGGTATGTATATGGAATGCGGATCCAGGCGCGAAAGCAATTCATTGGAAGCCGCTTCACCGATACTGTCAGTTGCCACATTGTCTACATACCTGCTTTTGATCAGTTCCATCAACTCCTGCAGGGAACCACGCTTTGACAACGAGAAGAATTTGCCCGAGAGGGTTTTTTCTTTTAGCTGAAAACCGATGACCATTCCCACAACCATTACCACAGCAAACAAAACAGGCAGCCATACCTGCAGCTTCTTATTTATCATGCAGCAAAGGTAAGGCCTTCAAAGTACGATTTACGAAGTACAAAGTACGACCGGTCCGGTCCGGGGGTTTTACCTTCTGTTCTCTGCCGCTGAAATCGTGTTTGAATACCCCTTACTTCGTATGTTTGTAACTCATTACTAAGGATATGGCCATACTCATTGCAGACAGCGGCGCCACCAAATGCGAATGGAGACTGATTGGAAAGGACGGCAAAAAAAGCATCGTAACACAGGGTATCAGTCCGTATTTCCTCACCGGCGACCAGATCCACGCGCTTTTACAGAAAGAACTGCTTCCGAAACTCAAAAACCTGTCCGTTAAAAAAGTGTTTTTTTACGGAACGGGACTGAGCAACAAGGAAAATGCCGGTACGGTGCAGAAAGTGCTGAAAAAGGTTTTCGCCGGCGCGGCCGTTGAAGTGCAGACCGACCTGGTTGGTGCGGCAAGAGCGCTTAGCGGGAAAACCAAGGGTATCGTATGTATACTGGGAACAGGGTCCAATTCCTGTTACTACGACGGAAAAAAAATCGTGAAGAACAGCCCGGGGCTGGGCTATGTGCTCGGCGATGAGGGCAGTGGCGCTTACCTGGGCAAAAAAGTGGTGCAGTATTACCTCTATAATACATTTGATGAAGACCTGCTGAACCGCTTTGAAAAGAAATTCCAGGTATCTAAGGTGGAAATACTCGACAGGGTGTACAAACAGCCGCTGGCCAATCGTTACCTGGCCAGTTTCGCGATCTTTCTTGCAGAGAACCGCGGGCATTATATGATCGAAAACATCATCGAAGACGGTCTGAACGATTTTTTCTTTACGCACTTGTATAAATACCGCGAAACCTGGACCCTGCCCATCCATTTTATCGGGAGCATTGCATTTGGTTTTCGCGATGTATTAAAGGAACTTTGCCAGTCTTATGAACTGGACCTGGGTAAGGTGGTGAAAACACCGATCCAGGGATTGATTGACTACCACCGATAACAAACCGATATGTCTGAATTCCGTAAGGTTACCGAAGAAACCTCTCATTACCGCCACCTGGAGAAAATGTCTGTAACGGATGTGCTCCAGAACATGAACAAAGAAGACAAGACCGTTCCCGATGCCGTGGCCGAAGCCATTCCGCAGATAGAAAAACTGGTATCGGCTTTTGCAGACAAAATGCTGGCCGGCGGGCGCATGTTTTATATAGGCGCAGGCACCAGCGGCCGCCTGGGTATTGTGGATGCAAGCGAATGCCCCCCTTCCTTTGGCGTTCCTTACGGGCTGGTGATCGGGCTGATTGCCGGTGGCGAAAAAGCGATCACCCAGGCCGTGGAATTTGCGGAAGACAGCACCGAAAACGGCTGGGCAGACCTGCAGAAACATTTTATAAACGATAAAGATGTGGTACTGGGTCTTGCGGCCAGCGGCACCACGCCCTATGTGATCGCCGCACTGAAAGAATGCCGTAAACGGGGAATCCTAACCGGCAGCCTGTGCTGCAATCCCAACTCGCCGGTATCGCGCGAGGCGGATTATCCGATAGAAGTGGTGGTAGGACCTGAATTTGTGACAGGCAGCACCCGTATGAAAAGCGGCACGGCACAAAAATTGGTACTGAATATGATCTCCACATCCATTATGATACAGTTGGGGCGTGTGGAAGATAACAAGATGGTGAACATGCAGCTCAGCAATGTAAAGCTGGTTGACCGTGGTGTAAAAATGGTGATGGAAAAACTGGCCCTTACCGACTACGAGAAAGCCAAAGACCTCTTGCTGAAACATGGCAGCGTTAAAAAAGCAGTGCAGGCGATGAATGGCAGTTTGTAGTCCGGCGTCTGTAGTCTGCAGTTATAACCGTATCCTGGAAACAACCACAAACCCCAGACTACAAACCAGACCCAGACCACCCTATGCACGATATCGAACCTTTTTACAACTGGCGTCATATTTATACTGCGGAAGACGATCCCCGTTCGCCTTTCTTTGGGCGTAAGTACAGTGAGTTCGAGTTCTCGCAAACGGTTTACAATTATTATATCCATCCGCAATGGGATGATTTCGGCAGCAGAACGCTGTACCTGAAGATCATCTATGCGGATTATGAACTGCATTTTGCAGTGATCGAGCTGATCGGCGAGTGGAACGATGCGATCGAGAACGATATCATGGAACTGAAAAGAGAAGTGATGGATCTTTTATTCGGCCAGGGTATTTACAAATACATACTGATCACCGAGAACGTATTGAATTTCCACAGCAGCGACAAGGAATATTACCAGGAATGGTATGATGAAGTAAGCGAAGAGAACGGCTGGATCGTTGCGCTGAATATGCCCGAACAGACCCAGCAGGAGTTTCGCAAAAAGAAACTCAACTATTTCGTTGAACTGATGTCCTTACCCGAATGGCGCGCCTACAAACCCTATCACCTTTTCCGGAAAATAGATGATGAACTGATGCAGCGGTTGGATTAAGGGCTTTACCGATTGTCTTTAACGCAAAAAATCTTATCTTTCAGACTGTAAAACGATCTATTATGGGATTACCGGTAAACAATAAGAACAGCAGCAAGCCCGGCAAGGGCGGCAAGTCTTCCGTAATGGGAGGCAATTCAAAATTCATCGCCAAACCCGGCACCAAGGCCGCAGGCCCGGCCAAGAAGCCCATCAAAACCGGCGGATCACGCGGAAGCTGAGGGAACAGGGGAACAGATGAACAAGGAACAGATGAATAACGATCGGAATGCTGGATCGGTGTTCGTCTGTTTTTTATTTTATTTCCGTTGCTCGCTCATCTGTTCCTCCGTTCCTTGCTCCTTGCTCATCTGTTCATCTGTTCCTTGTTCATCTGTTCAATATTCGATATTCCTCATTTGTATTCATACGTATAATCCACCCCGTTTTCCGTTAGCTGCAGGGGATAACCCGAGGCATTATAGGTTTTATAGGTTGTGGTGGTTACAACCGGGTTGGCGGGAGCGCCCGGTGCGCTGAGATAGTTGTTGCTGGTGATCTTGGTGATGTTGTTGACATTGGCGCCAAAAGGCATCACCCAGGTGCCGAGATAGGGATTTTTCTGCTGGTCGTACTCGTAAAAATTTTCGTTGGTGGGCCCGCTGAGCCCTGAATTATACTGGAAAAACTGATCCGAAACCACGTTGCCCTGGCTGTTATACCGGTAAACACTTTTGTTTGCCGGACTGGTGCTGTTGGCTGCAAATACGGTTACGCTGCTCAGTCTTCCGTCTGCATTGTATTCCGTAACGCCCTTGCTTACGTATTGCGCCGCACCGCTGACAAGGTTATAGTTGCGTGTTTCCTTCCAGCTGTTACCGGCATCGTATACCATTTCGGCGTAAGACTGCACATACTGCGGACTGGTTGAACTGGAACTGATGTTGACGGCCGTTTCCACTTTTACCAGCCTGCCCGCATCGTCGTACCTGTACACCGTTTCAGAGCCGATGGCCGTTGAACCGGGAGACATATACCGCGTTATTTTAACCAGCCGCCATTTTGCATCGTAACTGAATTCGGAGCTGACCTGTGTTCCCACCAGTATGCGGGAAAGAACCGGCTTGCGGCTTCCCTGGGAATCATCATTGGGTTCAAGAAAACTTTTGCCGCAGGAAGAAACAAGCATGGCGATACAGGCGATCAGGAATAACTTTCTCATTGCGTATAGTTTTTTGGGCTGACACAAGTTAAACAGAAAACGTTGCATTGAGAGCGGAAAGAGGGCCGGTTGTATTATCTCTGCGTTCCGCTGCTGCTCATGCGTCTCTGCGGTGAAAATCTTTCCGAAAATCAAAGATCCCCGGTGGCCGGAATGTTTTACCGCAGAGACGCCGAGGTGGTGAAGTTTCGCAGAGGTAGCCGGTTACATTCGGCCATAACATATAGCCATGCAACAATTAAACCATTCATCCAATCACCGCTCCCCCAACCTGTCGGCCAGTGAAAGCCCATGTTTCCGCAAACTGTCTTTCGCTATATCGTAGCCCGCGTCTGCATGTCTGATCACGCCCATACCGGGATCGTTGCGAAGCACACGGGCCAGGCGTTTGGCCGCTTCGGGGGTGCCATCCGCCACGATCACCATACCCGCATGAATACTGTAGCCCATACCTACGCCGCCGCCATGGTGCAAACTCACCCAGCTGGCCCCGCCGGCCGTATTCACCAGTGCGTTGAGGATCGGCCAGTCGGCCACGGCATCGGAACCGTCCAGCATGGCTTCTGTTTCGCGGTTGGGAGAAGCCACCGAACCGGTATCGAGGTGATCGCGTCCGATAACGATTGGCGCTTTTAGTTTGCCGGTACGCACCAGTTCGTTGAAGGCAAGTCCCGCTTTTTCACGTTCTCCCTGGCCCAGCCAGCAGATACGTGCAGGCAGTCCCTGGAATGCGATGCGTTCTTTCGCCATGACCATCCAGCGCTGCATGCTTTTATTTTCGGGAAACATTTCCATGATCAACGCATCCGTTACGGCAATATCCTGCGGATCGCCGCTGAGCGCGGCCCAGCGGAAAGGGCCTTTCCCTTCACAGAAAAGCGGACGTATATAGGCGGGAACAAATCCCGGAAAATCAAATGCATTTTTCAAGCCATGCTCCTGCGCGCGTGCGCGGAGATTGTTGCCGTAGTCGAATGTGATCGCTCCCTTCTTTTGCAGTTCGAGCATCAATTCCACATGTAGTTTCATACTATCATAGGCAAGAGCGATGTACTGCTCCGGGTCTTTTTCCCGCAAAACATTCGCTTCCTCATTCGACAGCGTATGCGGTATATAACCGATCAACGGATCATGCGCCGAAGTCTGATCGGTCAGCACATCAACCGCAATGCTTCTTTCAATCAGCCTTTGCAATAACATAACGGCATTACACAATACACCGATGCTCAGGCGCTCCCCCGCAATTTTCGCCTTCAATGCCCGATCTATCGCAGCGTCGATATCGGTGAATTTCATGTCGAGATACCTGGTCTCGATCCGCTTATCAATACGCCATTCTTCCACTTCCGCAACAAGACAAACGCCGTCGTTCATGGTCACTGCAAGCGGCTGGGCGCCGCCCATACCACCGAGGCCGGCGGTAATACTCAGCGTTCCTTTTAAAGAACTGTCGAAATGTTTATCGGCCAGCGCAGCAAATGTTTCGTAAGTACCCTGTACAATACCCTGTGAACCGATATAGATCCAGCTGCCGGCAGTCATCTGTCCGTACATCATCAGCCCTTTTTTCTCCAGCTCGGTAAAATGTTCCCAGTTGGCCCATTTGGGTACCAGCTGCGAGTTGGACAACAACACACGCGGCGCATCTGCATGCGTTTTGAGGATGCCTACCGGCTTGCCGCTCTGTATCAGCAGGGTCTCATCCGCTTCGAGGTCTTTCAACGCTTTGATGATCAGGTCAAGACTTTCAAAATTCCTCGCAGCCTTTCCGCGACCTCCGTAAACGATCAGGTCGTCCGGACGCTCCGCCACGGCGGGATCGAGGTTGTTCAGTAACATTCGCAGGGCGGCTTCCTGTATCCAGCCCTTGCAGTTCAGTTGTGTTCCGGTGGGTGTTTTGTATTTCACCGCGTCGTAACGGGAAAGTGTAGTTGACATAGGCAATCGTTGGTCATTTATTAATTGCCAATGGTCAATTGCCAATGAAACGATCCGGTTGGCAATTGACCGTTGGTCTTTCTAATATACAAGGTCTTCGTAAGCCGCCTGCAATTCGTTGTATGAATGGTTGTCACCGGCTTTTTTTGCCTCGGACATCCCTTTTTCATAACAGGCTATTGCGGCATCACGCTCTTCCAGTTTTTCCAGTAATTTGGCAAGATGGTAATACGATCCTACATATTCCGGAGAATCCGCCAGCACCGCTTCAAATAATCCGCGGGCCTCGGCATCTTCGCCCAATTTCAAATACTCCAGCGCCAGCGCATGACGCAGGAAATTGTCTTTCGGATTGTCTTTGAGAAATTCCTGTATACGCGCGATCTTGTCCATGATGGAAAAGTAGGGAAATTCAAAAGTAAAAAGTAAAAATTCAAAAAGAAGGGCATGGGAATGGTTAAAAATTGCAAAATGGGATCTGTCGTCGTGATAGTGATTAAGATTTCGCATCCGCTTCCTTCCTGCTCGTAAAAAGGACTTGCCCATTCAGTGTTTTTGATCCTAAATATTTGTGCTACCTTCGTCAAATTGGATTTTACGGAATTGAGAAACAGAATACGCGTATCGAAATATTCAAGCTTATCTCCAATGAGATACTTTTTTTTATTATTAATAGAATTCTCGAAAGCTGCTAAAATACTAAAATTCATTTTCGCATTTATATACAATTCACGACTACCTACCGGCTCCCGCATCATTCTGCGCTTATTAAATATTTTATACTTATATGAAGTATCATTTTTTGAGATGCACTCTATGAAAGAAAGCACTTCATGAGTATTTGTATCAATATGCAAAATCCGATCGCAGAGACCCAGCTTGTCCGGTTTTGATATAGCCATGTTGTCCAGTTCAAATTGACCCATCCTGTCCGCTTTAAATTGATCCCCTTTTATTTTTCTGCAGTGATTGTTCTTCGCGTTTAAAATTGAATGACCGCGGTCATTCAATCCGCTGCTCCTGGGATTGATGTAACAACTATACTCGTATGTGCCTTGATCTGTGTGCATTGCAGCTATGTGTGATGCAGTGATGCGGCAGTGATCACAGTAGTGTATATTTAAGAGAACAGCAGTAATTGATGTTATGCTGCGACAGCGAGAGATGAACTGTAGAGATCAGAGGATTTTACGCCAGGAAAAAGGTGGGTCAGTTTGCGACGGAAAGAGTGGGTCAGTTTAATTGGATTGTGCATGTTTTTCCCGTTTTTTGCATTTCTAACCTGAAAAATGTAAAATAATTCAAATCTTGTCTATTCAATTCAATCCTATATTTGCAATGGTTGTTTATGCAACCAATTTATAAACAGATCATATGAAAATACTTGTCTGCGTAAGCAAAACACCCGACACCACCTCGAAAATTGCTTTTACCAACGGCAATACCAAATTCGATGAGGCCGGTGTTCAATGGATCATCAATCCGTACGACGAATGGTACGCACTGGTTCGCGCCATCGAACTGAAAGAAAAAGATCCTTCTGTTGTACTTCATCTTGTTACCGTTGGCGGCGCCGATACCGAACCCGTGATCAGGAAAGCGCTGGCGCTCGGGGGTGATGAGGCCATACGTGTGAATGCCGACAGCAGCGACAGCTATTATATCGCGGCCCAGGTAGCCGAGATCGCAAAACAGGGTGGATACGACCTGGTATTTACCGGTAAAGAGACCATCGACTACAACGGCTCCTCCGTTGGCGGTATGGTGGCCGAACTGACCGATGCCCCTTATATTTCCCTTGCCACCAAATTTGAACTGAACGGAACAACGGCAACGGTTACCCGCGAGATCGAAGGCGGCGAGGAGGTAGCGGAAATAAATCTCCCATTAGTGGTAAGCTGCCAGAAAGGCGTGGCCGAACAGCGCATCCCCAATATGCGCGGCATCATGGCTGCCCGCACCAAACCCCTGAAAGTAGTTGAGCCCGCAGCCATAGAACCACTGACCAATGTGGTAAGCTACGAACTGCCACCAGCCAAAGCCGGCGTTAAACTTGTCAGCCCGGATAATGTGGCGGAACTGGTAAGGTTACTGCATGAGGAAGCCAAGGCGATTTAGAAGGTCAAACGTGAAACGTGAGACGTGAGACGAAAAAAGAACGAATCGCAAAAACAGTATTGTCATTTTCAAATTTTCAAATCTTCAAATTTTCAAATTACCATGATCCTCATATTCACCGACCAATCCGACGGTCATATCAAAAAATCTTCTTACGAGGTACTTACCTACGGTGCAAAGCTGGCGGAACAGCTTGGCACAACTGCCGAAGCACTGGTACTGGGAACTGTACAGGACGATCTTGCCGCACTGGGCAGGTATGGCGTGAAGAAAGTACACCAGGCAGCCAACGAAGCCTTCAACCACCTCGATGCGCAGGTATATGCCAAAGCGATCGCCGATGCGGTTACACAAACAGGTGCCGATATCGTGATCTTTTCGCACAACCAGACGGGAAAAGCAGTTGCCGCACGTGTGGCGGTAAGACTGAAGGCCGGCATCGTTGCAGGCGCCAACGCGCTGCCCGATACCAGCAATGGTTTTACCGTTCGCAAAAGCGTATTCTCGGGTAAAGCATTTGCCAATGTAAGTATTACCAGCCCCGTAAAAGTGATCTCGCTGAACCCCAACAGTTATCATGTCACCGAAGGAACAGGCACGGCGGAAGTAACGGCGCTGGCTATCCAGCCCGAAACATCCAGGGTAAAAATAACAGCGGTGAACAAGGTAAGCGGCGAAGTGCCCTTAACCGAAGCCGATGTGGTGGTAAGCGGTGGCCGCGGATTGAAAGGTCCGGAGAACTGGAACCTGGTAACCGACCTTGCACATGTATTGCATGCCGCAACCGCCTGCAGCCGTCCCGTGGCCGATGCGCACTGGCGCCCGCACCACGAGCATGTAGGACAAACCGGCATCCAGATCGCACCCAATCTCTATATCGCCATCGGTATTTCAGGTGCCATCCAGCATCTTGCCGGTGTTAACCGCAGCAAGGTCATCGTTGTCATCAACAAAGACCCCGAAGCCCCTTTCTTCAAAGCCGCCGACTACGGCATCGTAGGCGATGCATTTGAAGTGGTGCCAAAACTGACGGAGGAAATCAGGAAGCTTAAGGCAATGTAAAACAGGTGAACAAGAAGCAGGGAACAGACGAGCAATTGATCAGTTAAGCCTTTTCTCAATCCCAAATCCGATCACCTGTTCATCTGTTCCCTGCTCCTTGTTCCTTGCTCATCTGCTCCCCAACTCCCTATAGTCTTCTCTCACCGGACTGAACACATCCAGCAGTTTGCAGTCTGTAATGGCCAGGCCGGAATGCCGTATATGGGAAGGGATCACGATCACGGTGCCGGGACCGAAACGCAGCGGCTCTCCGTCTACCGTAAGCTGAAACTCACCCTCCAGTACATGCGCCACCTGCTCGTGCGGGTGCGAATGTTCCGGCAGGGATGCACCCGCTTTTACATCGAGATAGGAAAAAGTCATGTTATCGGTATGAATAAACCGCGCGGCATAGCCGGGGCAGATTTCTTTGGGGGTGATGGAATGGAGGTTGATTTTGGGCATGATGGTGGCGTTTAGCGGGGGATACTGAACAGATGAGCAAGGAACAAAGAACAGAGGAGCAATTGATCGGATAGGAATTTTCTCGATCTCAAATCCGATCATCTGATCCTTGCTCCTTGTTCCTTGCTCATCTGTTCCCATTAATTGGTATTTGATCAAACACAAAAAAGGCACCCCCTATACGGTGGTGCCTTTTTATCGTTGTTATACACGAAAAGTTTATTTATTGGCAAAAAGATGCGCAGCGATCTCAACACCATAGGGTCTTTTGCTGAAAGGCGCTGAATCCAACGTGAAATAGGCTTCGGCGAACAGTTTTCCGTCTTTCAGTCCACGCACTTTAACAGGGAAGCTGAGTGGGAAAGCAACGCCTTTCACCAGCAGGTTACCGCTTACCTGTGCCACATTGTCGGAAGTATAGTTTACGCTGGTCACATCGTAAGTAGCTTCGCCAAACTGGGCCACATCAAAGAAATCGGCAGATTTCAGGTGGTTCTCCAGTCTTTCGCCGGAGCCGTCGGTTGGTTTGATGGTGGTCAGATCGAACACCAGTTTACCGCCTGTGATCTTTCCGTTATCAATTGAAACGGAGCCGCTTTTCAGCATCACGGTACCCGGGTGGTAACGGTTATCGGCCGAACCGGACCAGTCTACCTTGCTTTTTGCCAGATCCACAGTGTACGAATCGGCAAATTTACCCGAGAAGGAAAAAACGCCGGCGGAAGCTGCCAGCAACGCGGCTGCGAGGAATACTTTCTTCATAAAATGAATGGTTTATTTTTTAGTCGGTTAAAAATACGGAACTTCCGCAAATGCGGGTCAATGTTACAACAATAATGCCAGATACGGGAATTTCTACCAAAGGTTTCCTTTATCTTCGCGGGCAAATCTATTTTCTCCATGAACCTGCATGAATACCAAGCGAAAGAGCTGCTGAAAAAATACAATGTACCCGTACAGGAAGGCATTGCTGTTGACACCGTTATGGCTGCCGAAGAGGCTTACCGCCAGATAAAGACCCAGACCGGGAACAATTTTGCAGTGATCAAGGCGCAGATACATGCGGGTGGCCGTGGCAAAGGCAAAATAGAAGGCACCGAACAGCGCGGTGTGGCCGTGGCCAAAAGTCTGGAAGACGCCAGCAACATTGCCAAAAATATACTCGGCGGCACCCTGATTACCATACAAACCGGCGCCGCGGGCAAGAAAGTAAACAAGATACTGGTGGCACAGGATGTGTATTATCCCGGCCCCAATCCCGTTAAAGAATTTTACCTCTCCATACTTCTCGACCGCTCCAAAGGTCAGAACGTGATCATGTACAGCACCGAAGGCGGTATGGACATCGAAGAAGTGGCTCACAATACCCCCGACAAAATATTCAAGGAATGGGTGCATCCCGGCGGCGGCCTGCTGGGTTTCCAGGCAAGAAAGATCGCTTTTAACCTGGGACTGAGCGGTGAAGCTTTCAAGAGCTGTGTGAAATTCGTTACCAGCCTGTACAATGCCTATGTAGGCCTGGATTGCGGCATGCTGGAGATCAACCCGCTGTTCAAAACAAGCGACGAAAAGATCATTGCGGTGGACTGTAAAATGAACATCGATGACAACGCACTGATGCGTCATGCAGATACTGCCGCTCTCCGCGACGTTACCGAAGAAGATCCCACCGAAGTGGAAGCGGGACAATACAACCTCAACTTTGTAAAACTCGACGGTAACGTAGGCTGTATGGTGAACGGCGCCGGCCTGGCGATGGCCACCATGGATATGATCAAACTCAGCGGCGGCGAACCCGCCAACTTCCTCGACGTGGGTGGTTCTGCAAATGCCCAGACAGTGGAAGCCGGTTTCCGCATCATCCTGAAAGATCCCAATGTAAAAGCGATCCTGATCAATATCTTCGGAGGTATCGTTCGTTGTGACAGGGTTGCGGCAGGTGTGATCGAAGCCTATAACAAACTCGGCAATATCGATATCCCGATCATCGTTCGCTTACAGGGCACCAACGCCACCGAAGCCAAAAAACTGATCGACGAAAGCGGACTGAAAGTGCAATCCGCCATACTCCTCAGCGAAGCCGCCGATCTGGTGAAGAAAGCGGTGGCGTGAGAAAACACATGAGTGAATGTGAGTTGTCGTGAGTCAACGTGAGTGCAAAATATAAGAAAGAGGCAAAAACAAGGTGTTTTTGCCTCTTTCTTATGCTACAACTGTATCTTTCGGGTTAGACAACTCACGTTGACTCACCTCGCACGATTCTCACCTCACTAACCGGGCTGAACGTATACCGATACCCTGTCTTCACCTCCACGCATTCGTACCGTTTTCTGCGTTTGGGGCCTTTGCGGAATAGACGGCCATCGTCCATTTGAAATAGGGCGCCTTCGGGGAGTTCTGCTACGGGCAGGTAACCTTCTTTTTTGTGCAGGTCGTATCTGCGCAGTACCAGCAACAGGTCGGTTTCGCCGTTGGCGGTTGCTGCGGGATTGATGATGGATTTACGCAGGGCCCGTTCAATTTCGGCCGGGAATACCTGCTGCTGTACAAAATCCACCAGCAGCGAGCTGTAGCAGTGCTTCCATTCGGTGCCATGCGCCTCTACCCTGTTGCGGAATTGTTCGAATACCAGCAGGTGGGCCAGCTCATGCAGCAGCGTGATCAGGAATTCGTATTTGTTGAGATTGCCATTGATGCTGATGCGGTGGTTGCCGCCCCGGCCCGCATGCCGGTAATCGCCCAGCACCGACCTGCGCTCCTTTGTAATGGTCAGGTGCACCTTGTAGTGATCCAGGTACTGCGCCACCTGGTCGAAACTGCCTTCGGGCAGGAACTTCACCAGGGCATGCATAGGATGTTCTGAAACAGGCATTATTTTTTCCGGTTCATCCGTAAAGCGGTACGCACTTCGATCCAAGTGTAGAGGGAATAAAGTCCCATCCCGATATAGATCGCAGGTGCATTGCGTTTTTCACGCACCACTATGAGGTAGATAAAAAAAGCTGCGGCCAGCAGGAGCAGTTTCAGCAGCGAACCCGCCATCATCCCCCTGATTACTGCATTGGGATTGGCTTTGGCGATATTCCTGTTCAGCAAATACAGGTTTGCCGCAGTGATAACAAAGAGCAAAAGATTGGTTACGATCACCACCTGTGCATCGATGCCCGCACCCTGCAGTCTGCCGCTGAAAACAACGCACAGCACGGTAAACAGGATAAACAGCGCCAGCAAAGGTCTTATGGTCTGAAAAAAATGGGCGTTCATGCAGCAGGGGTTTGGGTAACAGGCAGCGTGTCAGTCGTTGGAAGTCTCTGTCTTCGGTACCTTCAAGGGTATGGTATCCAGTTGAGAGGGGGTATTTCCGGTGAGTACTTTTTTTACGCTTTCCAGGTATTGCTCCTTGTATTTGATGGCCTGCTCAAGTGAATCGGTGCGGATCTTGAGCACCTGCAGCGCCGTGCGGCTTTCGCGGGTGCCATAACCCGGTATATAGTATTTCAGCGGCGAAAAAGCGATCAGCGCAATCGTCAGTCCCACCAGCAATACGAACACCGTGCTCAGGCCGATATATACACTCAGACGTGAAAGCCGGAAAGTGACCACCTCCTCGTACGTATCATCGTTCATCACCACCAGGCGGTAGCTGTTGCGGAGCCGTTTCAGCGTATTATTGATCTCTATATTTGCCATTTTGTTAAATCGGGTTAAAGGTAATGCGCAAACACTGTTCCCGAAACCCCGCTATGAAGAAATAACTGTATTTTTAGTCACTTTTTATGTACCTGATGACATCCCGACGATACGGTAAAAAGACCTGTGCCGCCTGCCTCGCCCTGTTCGTGTTGCTGACCGCCGACCTTACTGCCCAGCCATCGCTGCTTTCTTTCGAACTGAAAAAACCAAAGAATTACGAAAACCGAAGCCTGCCCTCGGAGAAATCGGCCGATACCAAATTCGGGTACGCAAAGCGTTTGTACAACAACACCGTCAGCAGGTTTAACTATTATTTCAACGCCAGCAATATCCTGAATGAAGTGATCGCCGGTGCCAAACTTGCGCACAAAGACGACTACACACAGCTGCTGTCCTTTTATAATTATGA
This sequence comes from Sediminibacterium soli, assembly GCF_009939225.1. Lineage (GTDB taxonomy): Bacteria > Bacteroidota > Bacteroidia > Chitinophagales > Chitinophagaceae > Sediminibacterium > Sediminibacterium soli. The sequence goes on from NZ_JAACJR010000008.1 coordinate 537,519, forward strand.
GCCGACAGAGGCATTTAAAGACAGGATGGACACCATCCTGTATAAAACAACCGCCGGCATTGTGCTGCACGATCTGAGAAGCGACTGGGTAGACAAGCTCTACCTGCTGATGGGCAAGGCCTACCTGTTCAGAAAAGATTTTGATTCGGCGGGTATCGTGTTCGAATACATCAACTATGCATTTGCACCCAAAGACGGCGGTTACGACCTGCCCGTGGGCAGCAATGCCAGTAACACGAACGGCGTATTTACCATAGCCACAAGGGAAAACCGCAGTCTCTGGAAACGCATGATGAGCTTTCCGCCCAGCCGGAATGAAAGTTTTCTCTGGCAGGTACGCAATTACCTGGAGCAGGATAAACTGATTGAAGCAGGCAGCCTGCTCGAGATGGTACGCAACGACCCGAATTTTCCGGAAAGACTCCACACCGATCTCGAAGAACTTACCGCCTACCTGCTGTACAAACAGAACAGCTACAGCGCAGCAGCCGGTCGCCTGGTACAGGCGCTCGGAAACGCGGAGAACAAACTCGAAACCGCACGCTGGGAATACCTGGCCGCGCAGCTGTATGAACTCGGCGGCGACAAAACCAAAGCTTCCGTTTATTTCGATCGGTCTATCCGGCATACCACCGACCCGCTGATGGAAGTGTATGCACGGTTGAACATGGTAAGTCTTGCCAGCGGCAGCGACGAGACCTCGCTGCAGAAAAACCTCGACGAACTGCTGCGTATGGCCAGGCGCGATAAATACGAAACCCAGCGGGACATCATCTATTATTCTGCCGCCAGACTGGAGCTGAAACGCAGCAACTATGCGGCAGCGCAGGACCTGTTGCTGAAAAGCATACAGTACAACAGCGACAATCCCGAACAGCGCCAGCAGAGCTTTCTGCTGCTGGGCGATCTGAACTATACGCGTAAAGCCTATACATCTTCGCACCGGTACTACGACAGTGTTCAGGTAGCGCTGTTGAAAGATACCGACCAGCAGCGGGTGAATGCCCGGAAACCGGCACTGCAGGTGATCGCCGGCAACCAGGAAACCATTGCAAGGGAAGACAGCCTGCAGCACCTGGCCGGTCTTACACCCGATCAGCGAAACGATATCATCCGCAAGGAACTGCGCCGGTTACGGAAGGAGAAAGGACTGAAAGACATCGCCACCGACCCGGGTAATATGCCGGCCGGCACCGGTACAACTGCGCCGCCTGATCTGTTCGGCAACAAAGCCGGTGAGTTCTATTTTCAGAACGCTTCCCTGCGGGCGAGGGGACTGGGAGAATTTAAATCGCACTGGGGCAACCGGCCCAATGTTGACAACTGGAGAAGACAGAATGCGATCGACAAAAGTATGGTTTCGGCCAGTGTAACCGCCGATATCAACAGCGCGGGCGCCGGGGCGGCAGAGACAGAACTTACCACGGAGGCATTGGCGAAGAACATACCGCTTACCGCGGCGCAGATAGACCGGTCGCACAGCGCCATCATCAAAGCCCTGCTGGATAACGCACATACCTTTCAGAACAAACTCGAAGACCATGCTTCCGCGATCGGGATGTACGAGGAACTGATCCGCCGATACCCCGAGAGTGCAGAAGTGGAAGACGCTTTGTACAACCTTAGCTATCTGTATGCCAAGACCGGCGATCAGGCAAAAGCAGATGCCGCCGCCGCACAGCTGAAAAGAGCCTTTCCGAACGGGAAACTCACCAGACAACTCAATGCCGTTAAGCAGCCACGAAACAACGATCCCGCACAGCAGGCCTATGAGTCGGTTTACCGTCTGTTCATAGAAGGCAATTTCAGCCGCGCAAAAGAAGCCAAAACAGCGGCCGATAAACAATTCGGAAAGAACTACTGGACGCCGCAGCTCCTGTACATCGAATCGATTTATTACATCAAACAGAAAAACGACAGTACGGCCATCGACAGGCTGCAGAACATAGCAGCACTGTTTCCCAATTCGCCGCTGGCGGAAAAAGCCGGTACCATGATCGATGTGCTCAGGAGAAGAAAAGAGATCGAAGCCTATCTTACCAATCTTGATATCTCCCGCCCCGATGATGTGCTGCGCAGGGGCGTGGACCTCAATAATACCGGCCTGGTTACACAGGCACCCCGCAAACAGGACAGTGTATCGGCTCCCAGAAACCTGCAGGGACAGGCAAAACAGCTGACGGATCTCAGCAATACCCAAACCGTGACTACCGCGGTTCCGAAAAAAGACTCGCTGCCGGTATTTGTGGCGCCCGGGCGGCTGGATGCAAAACCCGTTGCCAAAGCGGTGGAGAAACCAAAAACATTCTCCGCCAACGGTTATACCCTGAACCTTGCAGACACACAGTTTGTAGCCGTTGTACTCGACAATGTTGACCCGATCTTTATTACAGAAGCGCGCAATGCCTTTAACCGCTTTAACCAGGAGCGGTATGCCGGCAGCAATATGGGCATCTATAACAGCAAGATCAATGCACAGTACAGCCTGCTGCTGATGGGCCCCTTTGGCAACGCCGCCGATGCGGTTGGTTATATAGAGAAAACAAAACCGCTGGCAAGTTCGCGGATCATTCCCTGGCTGGCGGCCGATAAGTTCAGTTTCCTTATCATCAGTAACGACAATATGAATCAGCTGGTGAAAAGCCAGGACCTGGCCGGCTACCGTGCCCTGCTGAACCAGGTATTACCGGATAAATTTTAACGGTAAATGCACGGACTCTTGTTTAGTTTTATCATTGAATTGAAATAATCATTCCCGCTATGGTAATGTCAAAACCGGTAAAAATATTCTGGCGCATCTTTTTCGGAGGCTGTCTCGCATTTATCCTGTTGCTGCTGATCATCAACTGGGGCTGGCTGGGCACCATGCCCGACCTGGAAGATATCGAAAACCCCACGGCTTCGCTGGCAAGCCAGGTATATGCACAGGATGGTACGCTGATGGGGAAATATTATATCGAAGACCGTATCAATGTAGACTACAAGGACATCAGCAAATACGCTGTTGATGCGCTGGTAGCCACTGAAGACAAACGTTTTTACGACCACAGCGGTATCGACGTGTATTCGCTGATGCGCGCATTTATTTACCTCGGCAGCGAAGGCGGCGCCAGCACCATCACCATGCAAACCGCCAAGAACCTGTTTACGGAGAACTGGAGCACCAAGAATATTTTTCTCCGCAGCATCCAGAAACTGAAAGAAGGGCTGATCGCCATCAAGCTGGAACGCAATTTTACCAAGGAAGAGATCCTCACGCTTTACCTGAACACCGTGGCTTTCGGCGACAATGTATACGGCATACGCAATGCCTCAAAGACTTTTTTCCAGAAAGAACCCGACCGCTTAACGGTTGATGAAGCCGCCGTGCTGATCGGTATGGTGAACGGCCCGGGGCTGTACAATCCGCGCACCAATCCCAAACGTGCACTCGACAGGCGTAACCTGGTACTGAACAGGATGGTGAGCAAGAACTACCTCAGCACGGCCGAAGTGGAAAAACTCAAACGCAAACCCATCGATATCTCCAACTATAAAAAACTGGACGAAACAGCGGGTCTGGGCCCTTATTTCCGTATGGTGCTTGGTGAGGATATGAAGAAATGGTGCAAGGAACACAAGAAGAATAACGGTGATGCCTACAACCTGTACCGCGACGGGCTGAAGATCTATACCACGATCAACCCCATTATGCAGCAGTACGCGGAAGAATCGGTGGCCCGGCACATGAGCTATATGCAAAAACTGCTCGACAGGCAGGACAATATCAAGACCGGTACCATCTGGAAGGGATTTGAGAATATCCTGGAATCAGCGATGAAGCAAAGCGATCGCTGGCGCAACCTGAAGAAAGACGGGATGGAAGACGAAGAGATCAAAAAGACCTTCTACGATAAAATACCGATGCATGTATTTGCCTGGAACAGCAAACGCGGTAAAGACACCATCATGACGCCTTACGATTCCATCAAATACCATAAACAGATGCTTCAGACCGGTTTTATGGTGATGGACCCGCTGGACGGATCGATCAAGGCATGGGTGGGCGGTATCGATTTCAAGACATTCAAATACGACCACGCCAACGTAAATACCAAGCGGCAGGTAGGCTCTACCATTAAGCCCCTGCTGTACAGCCTGGCGATAGAAGAAGCAGGCTTCTCTCCTGCCACCACCGTGTACGATGTTCAGCAGAGTTTTGGCCAGTATGGGATGGTTCCTGCCACAGGCAAAACCTGTACGGGCGCGGCCATGCCCATGGCGCTGGCCCTGGCCAAATCGCGCAACTGCGCCACGGCCTATATTATGAAACAGCTGGACAGCGACGGAGGGCGCGGCGCGCGCAGGTTCATCGATTTCCTGAGAAGATGCGACCTGCAGGCCAAGCTGCAGGCTTACCCCTCTATCGCCATCGGCGCCTGTGAGATATCGCTGTACGAAATGATGCAGGCGTACAGTATGTTCCCGGGCAGGGGTTTCAATGCAAAGCCCATGTACATCACACGCATTGAAGACAGGAACGGCAATGTGCTGGCAACCTTTACCCCAAGACGCAAGGAAGTGATCAGTGATATTACGGCTTATTCACTGATCAAAATGATGGAAGGCGTGCTCACCAAGGGTACCGGCGCCGGTATCTGGCAGTACGATCCCCCCGCGGGCTTGTCGATGGCCGGCAAAACGGGTACCACCAACGATAACAGCGATGCCTGGTTCCTTGGCTATACGCCGCAGCTGCTGGCCGGCGGCTGGGTTGGTGCAGATGACCGTATCATCCGCTTCAATACAGAAAGCAAGAACGGAGAGGGCGGACGCGCAGCCATGCCGATCTGGGCCTATTTCATGAAAAAAGCAACCGCGGATCAAACGCTGGGCATCGACACCAAACTCAGCTTTGTAAAACCCGATGGCCTGCTGAACGATATCGACATCAATGCCATCGACGCCAATATCCCCATCCTGAACGGTGAGGGCGAAGGCATGGGCACGGGTACCGAAAAAGATTACGAAGTGCCGAAAGACATCCGGATCGACGATATCATCCCACCGGAGTCACAGCCGATCAAAACACCGGAAAAACCCAAGACCCCGCCGGTGAATAAACCGGTAAACAACCAGCCGGCCGTAAACCCCGCAGACAAGCAACTCAAAGCCATCATGCCCAAAAAAAAAGGTGGCCCGGCATAAATACGGACAGTTCAACTCATTGGCGCCGCCCCGCATACCAGCGGGGCGGCGCTTTTTTACACATTTATACCACAATGTATTTTTCCAGGCAACGGCGGGAGATAAAATCTTGTCTACATACCAGCGAAGCCAGAAAACCGTTATTGACATGAGAAAACTATCGCAAAGCTGGGTGCCGCTGGTTTTGGCGCTGCTGGTTGCCAAAAAACTGCCCACCTGTATGCAAATCATACTTTAGATCGCCCGTTATAACGCGGCAGGTTTAAATTCCGATGTCCGGCAGGGAGATAAACTCGCTGTTACCGGTAGCCCCGTGGTTGCCGGTTTTTTTATTTATAACGCCCCGCCCCAGTTAAAACCAAGACTGAGCTGGTGAAAAAGGTTCCGCTGGTAAAAACCGGTGGCATAGTGCAGGTGTATTTTTCTGAGCAACACCGAAGCCCCGAATGTAAAGCCGTTCAGACCGCTGGTATAATTAAATGCATTCAGGTCCTGCCGCCGCTGAAAATGATATCCCGCCGATACATGCAGTTTTTCGTTGAGGAAAGCCTGCGCAGACAATACCAGATGTGAGAATATCTTTTGCATGGCGCTTCCGGCCGCATACCCCGGTTCTCCTTCTGACGAACGGAACAGGGTATCGTTATAATACTGGTTGAACTGCTGCAGGTGATGGGCTGTCAGCGAAAACTGCAACGGTGCATGGCGCAGGCGTTTGGTAATGCCCGCCTGCAGGTCAAAGGGCAGTTCCTCCTTTCTGCTGCCGTTATAGGCTTTCAGCTGGGTTCCCATGTTTTTTGCCAGCAGGCTCACCTGCAGACCATTTGCCGAGTCGTAGTAACTGATCCCGATATCAAAGGCAATACCCGAAGAGGTGTAAGGGCCGTACCCCGACCGCAGGTACTTCATGGTGCCGCCATACCAGAAACGTTCGTGGTACCGGCGCGACGCCATCAACTGCACTACATAGTCCACCGGTCTGAAACTGCCCAGCACATTACCCGATGCATCGGTTTGCGGAATGGTGCCATAGTCGAAATAATTCACCCCCGCTGCCAAACTGGTTGCTGATCGTTCAAAATGATAGGCGCCTGTTGCACTGTAGTTACGGATCCCCGCAAGAAAGGCGTTGAAAGAAGTATTGACCTGCTTATGCATCCCTGGCCGGAGCAGTGCAGGATTAGGAAAGCTCATCCCGACATCATTACCGATAGCGGAAATATTTACGCCACCCAAGGCCGACAGTTGCGCCGTATTTGGCTGCCCCAAAAATCCAAACACCGCATTACCCCCCAGCGTCTGCGCGTTCAACAAAGAACATTGAAGTAAGAGGAGTGTTGGGAGAAGACGGTGAAGCAATTTGAAAATTTGAGGGTTTGAAAATGGGAGCGGGAGGGTAAATGGTTGTACTGCTTTATTGTTGAATTGCTGTATGGCTGCATTGTTTTCAAACACAAACAGTGCAGCCATACAGCAATTTAGCAATTTGCCAGTTAACCCATTTTCAAATCTTCAAACCTGCCGGCAGGCAGATCCTCAAATTTTCAAATTGCACTACACAAGCGCCAGGTCAATCACCTGCTGCATGGTCTTCACGTAATGGAATTCGAGGCCTTTGATGAAATTGCTTTCAATTTCGTTTACGTCTTTTTCGTTCTGCCAGCAGAGAATGATTTCTTTCAGACCGGCACGTTTGGCCGCCAGTATTTTTTCCTTGATACCTCCCACCGGAAGTACCTGTCCGCGCAAAGTGATTTCTCCTGTCATCGCCAGAAAAGGCTTCACCTTACGGCCAGTGAAGGCGGAAGTGAGCGAAGTGAGCATGGTAATGCCGGCGCTGGGTCCGTCTTTGGGTACGGCGCCTTCCGGCACATGGATATGGATATTCTTCCTGGAAAAATCATCCATATTGACGCCGAGTTTTTTTGCATTGGCCTGCAGGTAGCTGAGCGCCGTGGTGGCGCTTTCCTTCATTACATTGCCCAGGTTGCCCGTGAGTTTGAGCTCTCCCTTGCCTTCGCTCAGGATGCTTTCAATAAACAGGATATCGCCGCCCACATAGGTCCAGGCAAGTCCCACGGCCACACCCGGCATATTGGCCGTTTTGTATATTTCGTTGCTGTAGCGATGCTGCCCCAGTATCTTCTCCACATCGGCCGAAGTAACCGTGGGCTTGATCCTGTTCTTCATCGCCAGCTCTTTTGCCTCGTAACGCATGATCGAAGCAAGCTGCCTGTCGAGCTCACGCACCCCGCTCTCGCGGGTATACTGTTCAATGATTTTTTCAAGCACCCTGTCGGCGATCTTGAAGTTGACCTTACCAAGGCCATGCGCTTCTTTCTGTTTGGGCAGCAGGTGCCGCCTGGCGATTTCCACTTTTTCCTCCACGGCATAGCCACTCAGGTCTATGATCTCGAGCCTGTCGCGCAGCGCAGGTTGTATGTTCTGCAGGTTATTGGCCGTGGCGATGAACAGCACCTTGCTCAGGTCGTATTCCAGTTCGAGGTAGTTGTCGTAAAACGTATGGTTCTGTTCGGGATCCAGCACTTCCAGCAGCGCGGAAGAAGGATCGCCCCTGAAATCGTTGCCGATCTTGTCGATCTCATCGAGTATGATCACCGGGTTGGACGATCTGCATTTGCGTATGCTTTGTATGACCCTGCCCGGCATTGCCCCGATATAGGTTTTTCTGTGCCCGCGCACCTCGCTTTCATCATGCAGGCCGCCAAGGCTTACCCGTACATATTTACGGCCGATGGCATGCGCGATGGAACGGCCGAGAGAGGTTTTACCGATGCCGGGAGGGCCCAGAAAACAAAGGATCGGGCTTTTCATATCCCCCTTCAGTTTCAGCACCGCCAGGTATTCGAGTATACGGGTCTTGATCTTGCTCATGCCGTAATGATCCGAATCCAGCACTTTCTTGGCATTCTTCAGATCGTAATTGTCGGCCGTATAACTTTCCCAGGGAAGATCCAGCATCAGGTCGAGGTGGTTGTACACAACGGAGTAATCCGGTGTGGACGGATGCATTCGCTCGAGTTTTTCCACCCCGCTTTTGAACAGGGCCCTGGCGGCCTCGGGCCATTTCTTGCCGTCGGCTTTCTTCTTCATATCGGCGATCTCGCGTTCGTTGGTATCGCCGCCCAGTTCGTCCTTGATGCTCTTCAGCTGCTGCTGCAGAAAATAATCGCGCTGCTGCTTATCTATCTCGGTGCGTGTTTTGCTGGTTACCTTGTCTTTCAGTTCGGCAAACTGCAGTTCGCGCTGCAGGATATGGATCAGCTTTTCGGCGCGCTGGTGTATATCGTGTATCTCCAGCAATGCCTGCTTCTCGGGCAGCTCGCTGTTGAGGTTACTGCTTACAAAATTGATCAGGAAGGAAGGGTTCTCGATATTCCGGAGAATGATGGAAGCTTCTGTAGGCAGGTTGGGCGACAGCTGGATAATCTGCGCCGCAAGGTCTTTGATGGTGCTGATATAGGCATTGAAATTGGAATCTTCCGGTATCTCATCGTCTTCCAGCAATTTTATGGAAGCCTTGAAATAAGGATCATCGCTGACGATACCAGTGAGTTCAAACCGCTTCTTGCCCTGTATGATAATGGTGGTACCGCCATCGGGCATTTTGATCAGTTTCACGATGCGCGCAACGGTGCCGATGCTGCACAGGTCTTCCGGCTCGGGTTCTTCCACATTGGCATCTTTCTGGGCCACCACGCCGATCAGTTTATCGGTCTTGTATACATCGTTAACTGCCTTGATGCTTTTGTCACGGCCAACCGTGATCGGCAACACCACACCGGGGAACAGCACTGTATTGCGAAGGGGAAGAATGGGTAAGATATCCGGAACAACCAGGTTCTTGTCCTGCTCGCTTTCATTCTCGTTGATGGGGATGATCGGCATGAAATCGGTATCCTCATCCGAACGGAAAAACAGTTTCTCTTTTTGCATAGTAATTACTTGGTCAGAATGTCACAAATACCGGCGTACGCCGCGCAAAACGGGTAAAACAAAGTAAGTCAATATTGATGCCATTACCTATTAATAGAAGAATTATGTAAAACTGGCAGAGGAGGAGAGGAACGGATGAACAGGGAACAGAAGAACAAGGAACAGAAGAGCAAGGAGCAGGGGAAGGAAAAGAGCCGTCGGCGCCGGTTTTTCTCCGATCATCTGTTCATCTGTTCCTTGCTCTGCTGTTCCTTGCTCCCTGTTCATCTGTTCAAAAAAAATCCTCCCGCTTTTGGCGGGAGGAGCTTCTTGCAAGAAGTAATATAAAGTAACGAAGTACTTAAATTATTTCTTTGTAGTATCCATAGCAGCTTTGGTGGTTGTGTCAGCGGCAGCTTTAGCGGCGCTGTCAGCAGCAATAGCAGCTTTAGTGCTGTCAGCAATACGAGCGCTGTCAGCAGCCAGTTTGGCTTTGTCTTCACCTGAGTTACAAGCAGCCATGAAACCGGCTACGGCTAAAATTGCGAATACTTTTTTCATTTGTACTTGGTTTTTTGAGTTTAAGTTGCGCAAAGATATAGGCCTAATTGAATTTTGCAAATTTTAACACATATTTTTTATTTCTTTCTAAAGAAGATCCTGACCGGCACTCCGGTAAATTTAAACCGGCTTCTCAGCTGGTTTTCCAGGTAATTGCGGTACGGCGTCTTGATATCATCCGGAAAATTGGTAAAAAACGCGAAAGACGGCACATGTGTAGGCAATTGTGTGACATATTTAATTTTTATTGAATGTCCGCGAACCACAGGTGCATGGTAGGCTTCGATCGCTTTCAGCATCACTTCGTTCAGCTGGGCGGTGGGTATTTTCCGCTGCTTGTTATCGTTTACCTCCAGCGCCAGCTCTATGGCTTTGAATATGCGCTGCTTTTCCTTCACCGAAATAAACAGTACCGGCACATCGGTAAACGGTGCAATCTTCTGTTTCAATCTTTTTTCATAGTCACGCGCTGTATTGGTCTCTTTTTCAACCAGATCCCATTTGTTTACCAGTACCACCACGCCCTTTCCCTTGCGGGCGGCCAGACTGAATATGCTGATATCCTGCGCCGTAATTCCTTTTTCCGCATCCAGTACGATCAGGCAAACATCCGCCTCGTCTATCGCCCGGATGGCGCGGATGATCGAATAAAATTCCAGGTCTTCTTTCTCGCTGCTTTTTTTACGGATACCCGCGGTATCGATCAGTACGAATTCTTTCTGGAACAATTTGTAATGGGTGTGAATACTGTCGCGCGTGGTACCGGAAATCTCACTTACGATGGTACGCTCCTGGCCGATCAGGGCATTGAGCAGTGATGATTTACCTACATTGGGCTGACCGATGATCGCTATTTTGGGAAGCGTGTTCTCTTCTGCGGTCTCTGTTGATTTTTCTTCGCTGATCGGGCCGGTTACCGCATCCAGGAGATCACCGGTACCGCTGCCGGAGATACTGCTTATAAAATAGCTGTGTTCGAAACCCAAAGCATAAAATTCAGTGGCCTCCAGCTCGCGGGTACCGTTATCCACTTTGTTAACCACCAGGTAAACCGGTTTCTTGCTGCGTCGCAGCAGATCGGCCATGGCTTCATCCAGATCGGTGATGCCCGTGGCCACGTCTACCACAAACATCACCGCATCCGCCTCATCGATGGCGATGCGCACCTGTTTGCGTATCTCCGTTTCAAACACATCGTCGCTCTGCGGCACAAAACCACCGGTATCGATCAGGTTAAAGGTCTTTCCGTTCCAGTCGGTAATCCCGTACTGCCTGTCGCGCGTAACCCCGCTCACGTCGTCAACGATCGCTTTACGCTGCTCAAGAAAACGGTTGAAGAGCGTGCTCTTACCAACATTCGGTCTGCCTACAATGGCTACAGTATACCCCACGGAAAATCAATTAAAAATTAAAAATTAAAAACTAAAAATTGAGCATCAATAATATATAAAAATAAAGACCAACCCGACAGTGAATCCATTTTCTTAGCTGTCATTAATCCTTACACGCTGGGTTTCAAATTTCTAATTATCGATCTCTAATTTTTAATTCTTATCTATACCCGTATTCCTTCAGCTGCACTTCGTTATCGCGCCATTTGGGGCGGACTTTGACAAACAGTTCCAGGAACACTTTCTGTTGTATAAAGTTCTCGATATCGGCGCGTGCCTTCATACCGAGCTGCTTGATCATTTTTCCCTTATCGCCGATGATGATCGCTTTCTGGGTTTCGCGGTTCACGATGATATCGGCCTGTATCTTCACCAGGCTTTCTTTTTCCTTGAACTCGTTTACCATTACCGCGGTGTGGTAGGGAATCTCATCGCCAAAGAGCTCGTACACTTTTTCCCTGATCAGTTCGCCAACAAAGAACTTGGTGGGCAGATCGCTCAGATCGTCTTCGCTGTAAAAAGCCGCGGCTTCGGGCAGGTACTGCAGGATCGCATCCAGCAGTTTTTGCAGGTGCACTTTCTGCAGCGCCGATATCCTGACCAGCTGTTTGCAATACGGTCTGGTGGCAAAGAACGCTTCCGCTTCCGGCAGCCTGCCATTGGCGGCCACATCAATCTTGTTCAGCACAACAATCGCCGGCACTTTCAGCCGCAGTGCGCTGAATATGGCATCCATTTCGGCCAGGTCATCGTTTACATCCACGATCAGCAGTGCAAGGTCTGCGTCTTCCAGTGCGGTTTTCACCGAATCCATCATACGTTCATGCAGCTTGTATTTCGGATCGATGATACCCGGCGTATCGGAAAAGATCACCTGGTATTCGCCCGGCTTATTAAGAAAAGCCTTGATGCGGTGCCTGGTTGTCTGCACCTTGGATGATACAATAGCCATCTTCTCCCCGATCAGTGCGTTGAGCAGGGTGCTTTTGCCCGCATTGGGCCGGCCGAATATGTTGACAAATCCTGAACGCAAGAGAACGAAAATTGATGCTTATGAATGGAGAACCGGTGACTGTCGAATGCCTTGATCCCGATTACTCTCTCAAATTATTGATTATTACTTACTCACTGGTAAATTATATGCCTATCCAGCCGGTTATATTACTAACTCACTGATAATTAAAAAAGGCCCTTGAGGGCCTCTTTTGTTACGAGGGAAGGGATCGAACCTCCGTCCGCCTCAGGCGGATATCAGCCCGACGGCAATCCCGGAATATTTTTATCCCACAGGAGTCCGGCTATAATCTGGAAATAATTTCATTCCGTATCCAGTCACGCCCCTGCCCTCCCTTCAATTGCTTTTCCCTTAAAAGAGCTTCTTTTTTACCCGGATACGTTTCCTGATGAACAAGCACCCACGGTCTGAACCCGATCGTCCATCCTTTTTTACCCAATTCGTTATGAGACCGCAGGCGTTCAGCCAGGTTACCCGTGCATCCGATGTAAATCTTATCGTAGTTCGGGGAATATAAAATATACACCTGGTACATAAGACAAAGGCCTCTCTTCGAGGCCTCTTTTGTTGCGAGGGAAGGGATCGAACCTCCGACCTTCGGGTTATGAGCCCGACGAGCTACCGCTGCTCTACCTCGCGATGTAATGGGGTGCAAAAGTAGGTGCGCAACCGCTTCCTTCCAAATATATTTTGTTAATCCTCCGATCTTCTTTTCACGGTGGCTCCTCCGCTGGTGCTGATATCGCGGATCAATCCGTTGCCTTTGAAATAAACCGTGCTGCCGCCGCTTGCCTGGGCATTCAGTTCTTTTTCCACGCTGATGCGGATATTGGATGCACCGGACGCATCTGTTTTACACATGATGGCAGTGAGGTCGTAGGCCTTCAGGTTGCAGGCGCCGCTGGCGATGATGGCCAGGTTCTCCGCGCTGCCCGAGAGCTTGGCATTGGAAGCGCCACTGGCATCGATACGCAGTTTGCCGATGGCCAGCTCGCCGGTAAAATCACTGGCGCCCGATAATTCGATGCTGAGTTCCGGTTGTCTGATGCGTTCTGTTGCGCGTACATTGCAGGCACCGGAAGCTTCGAGCCTGCTAAGGGTTTTGAAAGTAACGTATGCTTTCATCTTGTGATTACCCCAGGCTTTCCAGTTCAGTCCCTTGCTGTCGAAATAGATCTGCAGGGTATTGCCGCGGAGTTCCGTTTTGATACGCTGTCTGATCTCATCCGAAGAAGCGCTTACGGCAATCCCTTCTTCCGTTCCCTGCGAGAGGTACAGGTCGATGGCACCCGAAACCTCTATGGCGCTGTACCCAAATACCATACGCGGCTCGGCATTGGCATCCACCACAATATTCTTCTGGTTCTGTGCACGAAGCCCGATACCGGCAAACAGGGAAATCAGGAGTACAATTCGCTTCATGGGGGCGTTTTGGGTTATAACGATGGTAAGCCATTAAAGTTACAGTGGGGCATTAATTTCCAAAACACTATTTTTGCGGCAGATCATTCCTCGGGGTGCTTTGTTCCGTTTTTGCGGAAAAGGCTGAGATAATACCCGTTGAACCTGAACAGGGTAATTCCTGCGAAGGGAAGGTGAACCGTCTTAGGGCCTCTCTCATCAGCTATTTCCCCTGTTCCCATTTGTAAACTTTTAAAACGAAAACATGAAAAAGTTTTTGGGAACAAGCGTGCTGGCATTGATCCAGTTCTTTGTCATCGCACAAACCAGAACCCTCGTTTCGGGGTCCGTAACGGAAACCAAGGGCGCGCCGGTTGCCGGCGCCGTTATTTCACTGGGCAATCACCAATCCATTGCCGATGAACAGGGCAAATTCCAGCTGGGCCGTGTGGCTGCCGGTGTGTACGAGCTTACGGTCAGCAGCCTGGGATACAAAACCCACCGGCAGCCGGTTACCGTAACTGCGGCGCCCGTTGCCCTTTCCATTGTACTTAACAGCCAGCCGCTTTTTCTGCAGCCACTGGAAGTGCGCTCTGTACGCGCGTCCGACAAAGCGCCTTTTGCCAAAACGGAACTGTCCAAAGCCGAGATCGAGAAGAACAATCTCGGGCAGGATATTCCCTTCCTGCTCAACCAGACCCCTTCTGTGGTGGTTAACTCCGACGCGGGTAACGGGGTTGGCTATACGGGTATCCGCATCCGCGGCTCCGATGCCACACGCATCAACGTAACGCTGAACGGGATTCCGTACAATGATTTCGAAAGCCTTGGCACCTATTTCGTAGACCTGCCCGATTTTGCTTCATCGGTAAGCAATATCCAGGTGCAGCGCGGTGTGGGAACTTCCTCCAACGGCGCCGGCGCTTTTGGCGCCACGCTGAACCTGGCCACCAACGAATACCGCGAAAAAGCCTATGCGGAACTCAACAACAGTTACGGCTCTTTCCAGACCTGGAAGAACACGCTGAAACTCGGCACCGGTTTGATGGGCGGACATTTTACGGTTGACGGAAGACTGAGCCGCATCAGCAGCAACGGCTATATCGAGCGCGCCAGCAGCGACCTGAAATCGTTTTACCTGAGCGGCGCCTATATCAACAACAAATCCTCCCTCAGGCTGAACATTTTTTCGGGAAAAGAAAAAACCTACCAGGCCTGGTACGGTGTGCCCGAAAATATGCTGGGCACCAACCGCAGGTTTAACCCCGCCGGAACCGAGAAACCGGGAACGCCGTACGATAACCAGACAGACAACTACACACAAACCCATTACCAGTTGTTCTTCAACCATTCGTTCAATACAAAATGGTCGTTCAATACTGCAGCATTTCTTACCAGGGGAAAGGGGTATTATGAAGAATACAAGGCGGGACAGGCATTTGCCGACTACGGATTACCGAATGTGGTCAGCGGCGGCACCACGGTGACAAAAGCAGATCTTGTGCGCAGGAGATGGCTGGACAATTATTTTTACGGACAGATCGCTTCTGTTCAGTATAAGGGAGAAAAAGATGAGTGGGTGCTGGGCGGCGGCTGGACCAAATACGACGGCGGTCATTTCGGAACCATTCCCTGGATACAGACCGGCAGCGTACCCGCCGGTTACCGGTATTACGATTATCCGGCCGTAAAAAAAGACCTGAACCTGTATGCCAAATGGCAGCACGAGATCGCGCCGCGGTGGTATACGTTTGCCGATATCCAGTACCGCAGCGTAAGCCATAACATGAGCGGGTTCGAAGGAAATGCAAAGCTGTTGGTAAACAGACGTTTTGATTTTGTCAACCCGAAAGCAGGTATCAGTTACCAGGCACGTAACGGCATGCTGGCCTATTTCAGCTATGCACTTGGTCATAAAGAGCCCAACCGCGACGATTTTCAGGCAAGCCCTGTTTCGCAGCCAAAGGCCGAAGCCATGCACGATGTTGAACTGGGTGTTGAAAAGAAAACCGGCAGGTTCCAGTATGGGGCCAACCTATATTACATGTATTACCTGAACCAGCTGGTACTGACGGGGCAGATCAATGATGTGGGCGCTTATCCCAGGATCAATATTCCCCGCAGCCACCGCATGGGCATCGAGCTGCAGGGCGCAGTAAAAGCGGATTCATGGATCCATATCGCCGCCAATCTTACACTAAGCAGCAACAAGATCGGGTCGTTTACAGAATACCTCGATAACTGGGACAACGGCGGACAGAATGCCCTTGCACACAGCAATACCGATATTTCTTTTTCACCGGCTGTGATCGGCGGCGCCACTATTACCTTATTGCCGGCGAAGGATGTTGATATCAGCCTGCTGAGCAAGTATGTGGGCAAACAGTATATGGACAACACGCAAAATGAAAAAAGAAAGCTCAATGCTTTCTTCACAGAAGATATCCGCGCCGGCTGGACCGTCCGCAAATTCCTGTTCTCGGAATGGCGTATCACAGCCCAGGTCAACAATCTCTTCAACACCCGGTACGAACCAAACGGCTATACCTACAACTACATCTACAACAGCACCCTCAACACCGATAACGGCTACTACCCCATGGCGGGAAGGAACTTTATGGTAGGGATGAATGTGAAGCTGTAGAACAAGGGAACAAGGGAACAGATGAACAAGGAACAGATGAATATCGAACAGATGAACGGGAAGAAAAAACGGGTGACCAGGTAACAGTTCCTATCCGATCATCTGTTCCTTGTTCATCTGTTCGATATTCTCGTTATTCACTTATTCTTTTCCTGCCACGCCAACATTCCGCCGGCTACGTTGACCAGGTTTTTATAACCGAGGGTTTCCAGGATAAGACAGGCCTGGCCGCTGCGGTTGCCGCTGCGGCAGTATACATACACCGTTTCGTCTTTGAGGTCATCTATATCTTCTACCTGCATGGTCTGCACTTTGCCAAGTGGCAGCAGGATACCGCCGATATTGAATTCGGCATGTTCATGCGGTTCGCGTACATCTACCAGGTTAACCGGCTCGCCGGCGTCTATTTTTGATTTGAGTTCTTCCACTGTGATGGTTTGCATAAAAAGAGTTTGTTGAAAATACTATTGCAAGGTATCGCGTAACGGCGAATTGCCGCTGATATAAACATCCATCAACTGCCCGGGCCGCACTTTATTGGGCACCCTGGCGCCCGAAGCACTCAGGGAATCGGACAGAGGCTCCGGACTTTGTCTTACCACATACGCCGATGATGAGTCCTTGATGCTGCCCATAGGCAGCACAGCCCCGATATTGATGCCAAGCGGCAGCAGATAAGCGCGCGCTTCGGCCAATGTCATGCCCACCACATCGGGTATGTTCGCCTGGCTGGGACCTTCGCCGCTGCCGAGTACAAAACTGATCGCTGAACCGATGGGTATTCGGGTGCCGGGTGCAATGGGTGCATCGTTAAACAACTGTTCCAGCACGGAGTTGCGCGCGATATCGGGTTTATACGTAACATATCCCAGTCGCAAACCAAGACTCTGCAAATACATCTCCGCGCTCTTGATCGAAAATCCTGCCAGGTTGGGCATTTCCACCTGCGGGGCTATGCTCCTGTTGATGGTAAGATAGATGGTACGTCCGGTTTTCACCATTGCATCGGCTTCGGGTGTTTGTCTTACCACGGCCTGTTTGGCAATGCTGTCGATATAGATCGAATCCTGTATCACCACATCAAATCCCCTGTCTTCCAGCATTTTGGTGGCTGCTGTGATGTTCTGTCCCATTACAGAAGGCACTTTCTCGTACTTCCCATACCGGGTAAGCCAGGAAAGCGACAAAAAGAACAGGAATACCAGTATGATCACCACCCCCAAAGCCACCAGTATATTCATCCAAAGCGGTTTGCTGGTCACGTATTTTTCGATGAATGCCTTCATAAACAATAACGCTGATTCCTTTAAGCGATCAATCAGCAGGTAAGATATTCAATAATCGGGTGCCGGATGGGATAAAAATAATAATCTATTGCGAAAAATTGGTTGGTAGAAGTTTTACAGAGCAACTACAGACCATGGATCACAACCCTACCCCAATGCCTGTTCAATAATGGAGGAATAGAAGTCTTTCAGGCTCTGTCCCATGGCCCTTACCTGTTGCGGAATCACGCTGGCTTCGCTCTGGCCGGGTACGGTGTTCACCTCCAGCATAAAGGGCCGGTCCGCGGTCATGTTATAAATAAAATCGATCCGCACCACGCCGCGGCAGTTAAGCACTTCGTACACACGCCTGGCGGCAGCTTCCAGTTTTTCCTGCATGGCTGCATCGATCTGCGCCGGGGTGATCTCTTCGCTCCTGCCCTGGTATTTTGCCTCGAAATCAAAAAACTCGTTCTTGGTGATGATCTCCGTAATCGGCAATACCTGAATACCGGCATTATTGCGCACCACGCCGATGGTGAATTCCCTGCCGCTGATAAATTCCTCCACCAGCACCTGGTCGTCTTCTTTGAATGCCTTGTCAAGCGCCGCTGCCAGTTCGCCGGCCTCATTCACCTTGCTCATGCCGATACTGCTTCCGCCGTTGTTGGGTTTTACAAATACCGGCAGGGAAAGCTGGGCAAGTATCTCGTTGGGGGCAACCGGGGTATGTTTGAAGAGATGCATCGACCTGGCCACACTGATACCGCCAAAAGAAGCCACCGCCACAGTATACCTTTTGTTGAAGGTAAGCGCCGAAGTGGCGGCGTCGCAGCTGGTGTACGGAATACCCAGCATATCGAAATAGCCCTGCAGTTTGCCATCTTCTCCGGGCGTGCCGTGGATGCAAAGCAGGATCACATCAAAATTGATCTTAGCGCCGTTATCGGTCACCGAAAAATCATCCCGGTTCACTTTTGACTTTTCGCCGTTCGCAGCCTCATACCACCAGCCTTCGGAATTGATATCGATGCGGTACAGGTCGTATCGTTCCCTGTCTACATTATTACCGACAGTAATGGCGCTCTTATAACTGATCTGTGCCTCACCGCTTAATCCGCCGGTGACAAGGGCTACTTTTTTCTTCATGAAGGAAATGATTGAGCAGCAAATATAGGGGATGGTGGGACGTGGGGAGTGAATCGTGAGGCGTGAGTTGTACCGGGCGGGGGTGTTTGCTGCAGGTCAGGGGTGTGCTATACGTTTCGGGGTTCCACAGGTCTGAAGACTGACGACTGACATCTGACGGCGTTCCCCCCCGGCTTCCTGCATAAAAAAAGGTGAAGAAAGTAATTTCTTCACCTCACGTTAGCGGGAAATATCACCCACTGTTAGCATTTGTTGCTTTGTGAGCAACAATTCAATTAATACTTCGATTAATTACCCTAAAGATAAGGCGCCTGTTTCTGAAATGCAAGGAAACGGTGTTAAAGTTTAGCACACCGCCTGTGCATTAAATGTGCATTTTCGCCTTCTTGCCCAGGAGTTCGTCAACGGTTTCGCGGTACATTTCATCGGGTACACAGCAGTCAACCGGACAAACGGCCGCACACTGCGGTTCTTCGTGAAAACCCTGGCATTCCGTACACTTGTTGGGTGTGATATAGTAAGTATCCACGCTGATGGGCGCAAAACGTTCCTCGGCGTCTACGGTGGTACCGTCCATTAAAGTAAAACTGCCTTTTACCGTTGTCCCGTCTGAAACAGACCATTCCACACCACCTTCATAGATCGCATTGTTGGGACACTCGGGTTCGCAGGCCCCGCAGTTGATGCATTCTTCCGTGATTTTAATAGCCATAGAAAAAGGTTTATTGGGTTAGTGATACATTTGCTGATTCAAAAATAAGGCTGCGCGATGACTTTACAAGAACGAATTATGCTGATGGCCCGCCTGGGCGAATATATGCGGGGAGATGATGAGTCCTGGCTGATGACAAAGGAAAAAGCCTGCCATGAAAACGCCTGGTTTGTACCGGAATTTATCGAGAAAGCCGTGAACAGCATCAGCACCCGTTTTCTGCAACCGTCATTATTGCAGGAATGGGCGGCGGCCTACCGCATTCCTGACACCCAACAAAATCCTAAAACCATCGGCGTGGTGATGGCCGGAAATATTCCGCTGGTGGGGTTTCACGACCTGCTTTGCGTGTTCATCAGCGGACATACACTGGTGGCCAAGACCGCTTCAAAAGACGAGGTGCTGCTCAAACACCTGGTGGCCCTGCTGATCGAATGGGCGCCCGCCGTATCAGACCATATCCGGTTCGCCGAACAGCTGTCGGGCTGCGATGCCTATATCGCCACCGGCAGTAACAACTCGGGCCGTTATTTTGACTACTATTTCGGCAAATACCCGAATATCATCCGCAGGAACAGGACTTCCGTTGCCATTCTCGACGGAACGGAAACCCGCGAAGAGCTGAAAGCGCTGTGCGAAGACATACAGACCTATTTCGGCCTTGGCTGCCGCAATGTGACCCAGTTGTTCGTGCCGGCGCATTACGACTTTATCCCGCTGCTGGAACTGCTGCGCAGCTACGATTATTTTATGCAGTTCCACAAGTACAAACACAACTACGATTATCACCTGGCGCTGCTGATCATGGGCAACAGGTATTACATGACCAATGATGCCGTGATACTGGCCGAGAACGCCTCGCCCTTTTCACCCGTAAGCCAGGTGCATTACACCTACTACAATAAAAAAGAGGAGGCCGGCGCCATCGTAAACAACAACGGCGATATCCAGTGCGTGATGGGTCATGGATATATCCCTTTCGGCGCTGCCCAGTCCCCATCGCTTACCGATTATGCGGATGGGGTGGATACGATGCGGTTTCTGGCGGGGCTGTAGTAAATTCCGGATTAGTGGATGGCGGATTAGTGGATTTGGGGCTTTTTTACCGAGAGATGCTGAGATAGACGGACGGGCGCGGAGGAGAATCTGACGATAGGACCATCCGTTAATCCATGAATTCCTGTCATTCATCCAAACTGAGGGCGATTATGGGCGCAATCCGCTAACTTTAGCTTATGCCGGGCACACCAAGTACGATAACTCTCGTAAAATATTTGTTAAATGGTTTTTCCGGGATGCTGACAATTAAACAGCTTCGTTTATTTGTTATCAGAAAGGCATACAATTTGAACTGTTCATCATCTCATTAAAACAAAGGAAAAGAACATGAATCTCAAGAACATTATCGCCGTAGTAGGCATCAGCGCCGCTACCGCCGTTTTGAGTGTGTGGGGTTTCAGCAAATACCAGCAAGGCCGGTATGCAGGCATACAGGATGGAAGCAAACTTCCCGTAAACTATGCAGGCTTTTTTGGCAACAACGGCGCTCCCGCCACGGCTGTTGATTTTACACCCGCTGCAACAACCGCCACACCCGCTGTTGTGCACATCAAAACAAGGACAAAAGCCCGCCAGGTAAGCAATAATTCCAGCCGCCGTAACCCGTTTGCCGACCTGTTTGGCGATGATTTCGGCGACTTCTTCGGCGGCCCGAGGGTTATACCCGAACAGCGTGCCAGCGGCAGCGGTGTGCTGATCACAGACGACGGTTATATCGTTACCAATAACCATGTGGTGGACAATGCAGACGAACTGACCGTTACACTTTCCAACAAGAAGACCTATAAAGCCACCGTAGTGGGCACCGATCCCAGCAGCGATCTTGCCGTGATCAAAATCGAAGGCAGGGGTCTACCCTACCTTGTTTACGGCAACAGCGATGATACCAAACTGGGTCAGTGGGTGCTTGCCATCGGTTATCCGCTGAACCTGGATGTAACGGTAACCGCGGGCATCATCAGCGCAAAATCCAGGTCTATCGGCATCAACAGGCAACAGAGCGGAAGTCCGGTGGAATCTTTTATCCAAACGGATGCGGCGGTTAACCCCGGCAACAGCGGCGGCGCCCTGATCAATACCAATGGTGAACTGATCGGCATCAACTCCGCCATTGCCTCTCCCACCGGTTCCTATGCAGGGTATTCCTACGCAATACCCGTGAACATCGTGAAAAAAGTGATCACCGATATCGTGAAATTCGGAACGGTGCAGCGGGCCTATATCGGTATCAATTACCTGAGCGAGAACCTGCCGGAAGAACAGATCAAACAATTTGAAAAAGAATCCGGTCTTACCTACCGCGAAGGCGAAGGTGTTTTTGTGACAGATGTGCCCGAAGGCGGCGCAGCTGTGGCGGCCGGACTGAAAAAAGGCGATATCGTTACCAAGATCAACGGCGTAACTGTTTTCAGCGGACCCGAACTGCAGGAGCAGGTATCGCGTTACAAACCCGGCGATAAGATCTCTCTTACGTTCACGAGGGCCGGAAAAGAAAATACCGTGAACCTGACTTTGAAGAACAGGGCAGGCAACACAGACATGGTTAAGAACACCAGTATTTTACAGCGGCTCGGTGCTGAACTGGTTAATGTAGACAGCAAAACCGCGGCCGCCAACAAGATCGAAGGTGGCGTGGTGGTAAAAAAGATCGGTGACGGATTGCTGAAGCGGACACGCATGCAGGAAGGATTCATCATCACCACGGTGGAAAACCAGGAAGTGAAAAATGTGAACGATCTCGACAAACTGCTGACACAGTTCAAAGGCCGCAGGATCAAGATCGAGGGCGTGTACCCGGGATACGAGAACACCTATCCCTACCCGCTCGACCTGAGCGATGTTGAATAAACAAACCGACAACAGACATACAAAAGGGCTTTCCTCCGGGAAGGCCCTTTTTTTCTCCCTGCAACCCGTCGTGTTGACATACTCCCGGCATTGGGGGCTGTTGCGGGTACGAAAGACAGGGATTTAGGGAATACGTTGGTAAACAAAATACTCCCCGGCCTGCAGCTCGAAGGTTTCATCATCTTTGAAAGAGAAAACAAGCCCGGAAAACAGGTTCCGGAAATCTCCGTTCAGCCAGGGGTGTGATACCCGGACAGACAGACGGTTATCTTTTGATACATTCAGTATCACCAGCACCACATCGTTACCGTTACGGCGCAGGTAGACCATAAGCTGGTTATCATAAGCAGATGGAAGAATAAACGTTTCACCCGAACGGATTGCCGGGTTATTGCGCAGAGAGAGCAGCGCCTTGTAAAACCCTGCTAACTGCAGGGGCTGGTTCCATTCGATCGGGTCTTTGTCGAAGAACTTCAACCGTTTCTGGTTGGGGCTCTCCTGTCCGCTGTAAATAAGCGACAGGCCTGTCCATGTATGGGCAAACACCGCCCATGGCAGGGCGGCACTTCCGTATTTTTCATACTCGGAACCGTTCCAGCTGTTTTCATCGTGGTTGGAGGTAAAGAAAAGTTTCCAAGCATCCTCGGGGTATTGCGAGTAGGCGTGCAATAGGTTGCGCATGTCTGCAAGTGTGTCCCTTCCTTTGGCATGACCCTCGCTTACATGCATCCACCACCAGCTATAGCTTGCGTCGAATACATCGTGGTATTCCACCACCTCGCACTCGGCCAGCCAGAACAGGGGTTTGACAGCATCGCAGGCGGTGCGTGCTTCTTTCCAGAAATCCAGCGGCACCAGGTGCGCCATATCGCAACGGAAACCGTCGATATCGCAGGCATCGATCCAGAACCGCATGGAATCGATCATGGCCTGCCGCATTTCTGCCGAGGTAAAGTCCAGGTCGATCACATCATGCCAGCCGTTTTTCTCGGTAAAATTTCCCTGTTCATCTTTGAGATACCAATGAGGGTGTTCCAAAGTCCATTCATGATCCCAGCCTGTATGATTGGCCACCCAGTCGATGATCACTTTCATTCCCGATGCATGGGCTGCAGTGACCAGCTGCCTGAAATCGTCAACGGATCCGAATTCGGGATTAACGGCGGTATAGCTGCTGCAGGCATAATAGCTGCCCAGTGTTCCCTGCCGCTCGCGAATGCTGATGGGTGTAACGGGCATGAACCAGAGTATCTCCACACCCATTTGCTGTAACCGCGGAAGATGCGCGGCGAACGCGGCAAAATTTCCTTCCGGCGTATACTGCCTGATGTTTACCTCATAGATGTTTGATCCTTTCGCCCACTCAACTGTTGAAAACTTTCTACGCATAATCGTATTGTCTGCTTACTAATGAAATAGTTTTATACCCAAGCACATGAGCGAGCAACCGAAACTGGAAAGAAAGATAAGCCTTTTACAGGCCACTGCCATTAACATGACAGATATGGTGGGCATCGGCCCCTTTGTGGTGCTTAGCGTGGTGGCCGAAACCATGCAGGGGCCCTGGTTTCTGTATGCATGGATCGCCGGCGCTGTTTTGTCTTTTATCGACGGTATGGTCTGGAGCCAGCTGGGCGCCACCTACCCGCTTGCGGGCGGCAGTTACAATTTTCTCCGCGAAGGCTATGGCCCCCGGCTTGGCAAACTGATGAGTTTTCTTTTTGTATGGCAGACCATGATACAGGCGCCGCTGGTGATCGCTTCCGCCGCCATCGGTTTTGCCCAATACAGCGGCTACCTTATTCCGCTGAACGAATGGCAGGGAAAATGCATCAGCGGATCACTGGTTGTGGCCATTGTGCTGCTGCTGTACAGGAAAACAGAAGCGATCGGAAAGATCAGCGTATTGCTTTGGGTAGGCGTGTTGGTAACCATGGCCTGGATCATCGGCGGCGGTGTGCTGCACGGCCGTTTCCTGGAACCGCTGAAACATATCAACGAGGGACTGACCATCGATCATGCATTTGCTGCCGCGCTGGGTTTTGCCAGTGTGAAAACGGTATACAGCTATCTCGGTTATTACAATGTGTGCCTTCTCGGCGGCGAGATCATCAACCCGCAGAAAAATATCCCGCGAAGCATGTTCATTTCCATCGCCGGCATCGCGGTATTGTACCTTGCCATGAATATCAGCGTGGCCTCCGTGCTGCCTTTTGATCAGATCAGGCAGAGCAGGTTTGTGGTGAGCGAATTTATACAGTCGCTCGCCGGCTCTGCCGCAGCCCGGATCGCAACAGGACTGATCCTCTGGGTGGCGTTTGCTTCTGTGTTTTCCGCAACGCTGGGGTACAGCCGTATCCCGTATGCCGCCGCGAGCGACGGCGCTTTTTTCAGTGTATTTGCAAAACTGCATCCCACCAAACACTTCCCGCATGTTTCGCTGCTGTTCCTGGGCGCGGTGGCTTTTGTGTTCAGCCTGCTGTTCAAACTGCGCGATGTGATCGATGCCATTCTTGCCATGCGTATCCTGGTACAGTTTATCGGGCAGGGCATCGGTTTGCTGCTGCTGGTAAAACGAAAAGGCCGGCAGCATTTTGCCTGGCGCATGCCGCTGTATCCCCTGCCGGTTCTTCTGGCCATTGGTATCTGGGGGTATATTTTCTTCTCCACAGGACAGAAAATGATGCTCGGCGGACTGATCGTAATTCTGTTAGGACTGGCGGCATACCTGATCAAAGCAAAACGCAACAGGGAGTGGCCGTGGGGGTAAAAATTACGGATTAGCGGGTCATGCATTAGCGGATTGCGGATTTGCGGATTATGGATTCGTAGATTCACGAATGAAGACCGGGATTTTTTGGGTGGTGTTTCGATTTTTTTGCGACCGGCTGTTTTTGGGAATCCCTAATCTGCGAATTCACTAATCCGCAATCCGCTAATCTTTCTTACGCGAAGGGAGGATCGGTTGAATCAGGAGGGCCAGGAGCACGACGGCGACCGCTCCCACCACGTTCAGCCAGAGAAAGCCGAGACCGATGATATTGTATCTGTCGAGGAAAAAGAAAGCGATAACGATGAGTTCACCGAGAATGGCAGAGATGAATACAGCCGTACCGCCGATGCGTTTCAGGTAAAAAGCCACCAGGAAAATACCGAGTATAACACCATAGAACAACGATCCCAGCACATTCACCGCTTCTATCAGGCTGCCCATGCCTGTGGCAAATTCGGCGGTGATCACACAGAAGATACCCCAGGCAAGCGTATAGTATTTGGAAACCTTATATTCTTTTATGCACTGCTCTTCGTGCGTTATATCCTTTGCCCGCCTGCCGAGCCGCAGGTGAAAATCGATCACGGTACAGGAGGCCAGTGAATTCAGCGCCGCAGCGATGGAGCCCCAGGCCGCGAGGAAAATGATCGCGATCAGCAATCCGACCAGGCCTTTCGGAAGAAAATCCACCACGAAGCGAAGGAAAATATAATTCGTATCGCTGGTGTCGGAGGAGGGCAGCGCTTTTTTCAGCACCGACCGGTATTCGGCCTGTGTGGCAGACAGCGCCGTGGCGCCGGCGGCCAGGCTTTCTTTATCACCAGCCGTTTCCGCAACCGCGTATTTCTTGCCGATCTCGTGTTGTCTCGCCTGCTGCCTGTTGAATTTTTGTTCGATGCGGAACAGCGTATCACGGTAAGGCGTTGCCATTGCCTTCTCCTTTACCGCGTTGTTAAAAAATACCGGCGCATCGTTGAACTGGTAAAAAGTAAACAGCAATGCCCCGATAAGCAGGATCAGGAACTGCATCGGCACTTTTACCAGTCCGTTCATCAGCAGCCCGATACGGCTTTCGCGGTTGCTTTTTGCCGTCAGGTAACGACCCACCTGCGACTGGTCTGTTCCGAAATAAGACAAGGCCAGGAAAAAACCGCCGATAACGCCGCTGATCAGGTTGTACCTGTCTTTCCAGTCAAATCCTTTTTCGGAGACACCGGTTGTGATCACATTCAGTTTTCCGGATGCCCCGCTTACTTTCAGGGCATCAGTAAACCCGACGCCTTCCGGCAGGTAATGCACGATCAGGTAACCGGCAATGAACATGCCGATGAAAATGATCAGTAACTGCAGCTGCTGTGTATACGCCACCGCCCTGGCGCCGCCACTGACAGTGTAAATGATCAGCAAGCCACCCATAACGATATTGGTCCAGAAAATATCCCAACCCATCAGGGAAGAAAGGATGATCGAAGGCGCATAGATGCTGATACCGGTTGACAACCCCCTTGACAGCAGAAACAGGAAGGAAGTGAATGTACGTGTTTTGAGATCGAAGCGCTGTTCAAGAAATTCATAGGCGGTGAATACTTTTACCTTGTTGAACAGCGGCACAAACGTGATACAGATCACCACCATGGCCAGGGGCAGACCAAAATAGTACTGCACAAACCGCATCCCGTCTGTAAACGCCTGTCCGGGCGCCGACAGAAACGTAATGGCGCTGGCCTGTGTTCCCATTACGCTGAGCAGCACGATATACCAGGGCATACTCCTGTTGCTCAGAAAATATCCTTCAAGATTTTTTTCCGTACGGCTTTTATACAGGCCATATGCGATGATGGCCAGTAAAGTGATGGCAAGTACTATCCAGTCGATCCGGCTCATGAAAAATAATTGGTGAACCATGCAAACCCGGCAATCAGCAACAGCAGCACGCCTATCACCAGCAGGTACCAGCGCTGCCAGTAAGCTTTGTCCATATCGTGGTTCTTATCTGTCAAGGTTAGCAGATTATATTTTATCGTTTCCCGCTGATCAGGCCGCCGGCGATCAGTCCCAGGCCAAGCCCGACGATCAGTCCCAGCCGCACATTCTTCAGTAAAAACCCGATAGCCAGTGCAATCAGCAATATGGTGAGCACACTTACCCTTCTTCTACCCTGCATGGTTATTTTGTTTTTGACAATGCAATGATGTTCGCCAGCAGGCGATAAGCTCCCGGCACGCCTGCGGGCAACTGGCGGAACAGGACAAGACTCACATACGTAAACCTGCCCTTACCGTATTTTGCCGTAATCAGGCTGCCGTTGCTTTGCCGTTCACCGGTATCGTTCATGCCCAGCGGGGCCTCAAAAGCAGTATCCATCTGGTCTGCCTGGTAAGTGCTGCGCTCCTGTATCCATCCCGCAAAATCGTTTTCGGTGATCTTGTTGGGATAATTCAATACCGGGTGCTGCGGCAGCAGGAAATTCACGGGCGCTTCCTCTTCGGTAACGCGCGATCCGGTGCTGATCGAGAAAGGATACGGCCCCAGCCTCAGTCTTCTGGCCCCGATCGTATTGCTCTTGATATACTGCGAAACCAGGTTGCCGCCGTTCTTTACATAATTGTTCAGTACATCGTTCTTATCGCTCAGCCATTCAAAAATATTATGCGCCCTTACGCCGATCACAATGGCGTCAAACTGCCGCAGGTTGTTATCGGTGATATCGTGTTCTCCCAGCACTTCCACTTCGTATCCCATTTCTGTGAGCGCCTCGGGCAGTTTATCGCCCGCGCCATTGATATAACCGATCTTCCTGCCCACGGTACGCACTTCTTCGTTTACAAAATGAATACGGTCTTTGAACGAATAATGAATGGTGGGAATATGATCGTATGCGACTGTTTTGAAATACTGCGAGTTCACATAGTTCTTTTTATCGACCCATATACCCATGGCCGATTCGATATCGGTGCCTTTGGAAGGATTGTAATATTTTTTCAGCGGCAGACTTACGGTATAGGTCTTCCCTTTCTCAAAATCGCGGGGTTGGTTGGAGAAAGCAGGTTTTAAAGTATCCTGCAGAATATGAAGCGTAGTGGGCACATTCTGCTGAGTGAAATTGGAGCGGTAGGTCACTTTAATGGAATCATTGGCCACTTTTCCGTTCTCCCCCCGAACATTCATGAGGGCCACATGCGGACTCATAGAGATGGAAAGATGCGGTATCATCACAAAGGGCTGATACACTTCTCCCTTTACAGGATCTACGTATTTATATTGTACGGGTCTGGTTATCCTGAACTCCACGCCTCCGATCTCAAAATGGAAACTGGCATTGAACAGGGCATCGTTCCATGCCTTTCCAACCAGCAGCGGGTTGGTGATCGTAAAATTGCCCGGCTTCTGCGGCTGCTGAAGCCAGTAAGGTTGCGTCATGTTTTCGATCTTGGGCTCTCTTGCCTGTTCCCTGATATCGAAATTATAATTCCGGTTCTGTTCCAGTTGCTGATTGGGGTCAATCTTCACAAAATCGATGCCCACCGAACTGAGTTTCACAGGAACATTGTTTCGTTTATTGACAGACACGCTTACCAATGCGGTATCGTTCTGCAGCACATACTCTTCGCGTGTGGTGGCTTCGGCAAAAATGCCGCTGCAGTTAATGATCAGTTCCTTTAACTCACCCATTTTTTTCGACCACCAGACGCCATGATCGGTGAGTCGCTGAATTGTTTTATAAAGATCCACCAGGCTGTCAACAGAATTTTCAGGGTGCTCAAAATTGTATGTCCCCAGTATCCGCCCGATCTTTGCTTTAACCGCTGCCCCGCCTTCTATCCTTGTCCAGTCGGTGGTAATATCCTCCATCAGGTCGTTGCGCGGTGTATCGCCACCCGTGGTCATGAAATTCTCGATGATCTCCCCGCGTCTGCGCGGTCTTCCCTCTCCCTGGCTTTTATGCATCGATCTTGCTTCGCCGCCCAGTTCGCCCGAGCTTTTACCCAGCAGGGGATCAAATCCGCCCACATCTATTTTCAAAGGTCCCGATACCGTATTGGCGCCGAAGTTGAAGCCGTTCAGCAATATGCGTTTTGCCTGCCATACGGTAACGCCGCGTTTGAACTGTTCCGGAAAACGGGCGGGGTCTGCCGCGGCGGTAAAGGCCTCGTTAGCCAGTATGGCCGATGCCCAGTGATGTCCATGACCCGCACGCGCATCGGCCGGAAAACGGGTAATGATGACATCCGGCTGAAACTTCCTGATCACCCAAACGATATCGGAAAGCACCTGCTCTTTGTCCCATATACGCAGCGCCTCGTTTGAATTCTTGCTGAAACCGAATTCGTAGGCGGAAGAAAAATATTGCTCCGCGCCGTCGATCTGCCGTGCAGCCAGTAACTCTTCCGTGCGGATCATGCCCAGTTCAATACCCTGCTCGCTGCCGATGAGGTTTTGTCCGCCGTCTCCTCTTGTCAGGCTGAGGTAGCCGGTACGGTATAATTTTTCTTTTGCGAGATAGGGAAGAAAGCCATTGTTCTCATCATCCGGGTGTGCAGCCACATAGAGTACGCTGCCCAGCACATTCAGTTTCCGGATCTGGTTATAGATCTCCGCGCTGGTATAAGCGGGCGGTGCCACCTGCGCTGTAAGCGACGATACCAATAAACAAAAGAGAATGCAATACCCCGAACGGATCGCTTTGAAAGGAAGGATCATATAGCTCATCTTGATTGGTCATACCGAAGATAGGTTTCCTTGCGGTATTGGGCATACCGTTAAACAAAAAGCCGCTCCGGATCGGCCAAAAGCCATTTCCACAGGAAGAACTTACCCGTACCAAGCCGGCAACGCTGCTGCACCGGCGTTTCGGCTTTTGATCGTTGACTTTTGATTTTTGATTTTGGGTTCCCGACCCAGCCTACTGCCCCACCAGGAACACGGCATTTGAAAACAGCAGTCTGCCGTTTTCCCAGAAATTGCGGAACAGGGGATCTTCTGCAAAATACACCACGCTGCCGCTGCCCATATCCTGTACACCGAACACCATACCATCCTTCAGCCTGTTTTTTACTTTTACGCCGGTAAAACCGGTGATGTAGGCTTCTTTTTTCATCACACCCACATTCCATCCTTCTTTCAGGAAATCGAATACACCGCCATCCTGTTTCAGCGTAAAATAAAAATCGGGATACCCGAATGCCAGGGGATGTGTATTATCCAGCTCCAGTTTATAAATAGCCCCGGGAATGGTATTGCTGATATACTGTGTTTCCCTGTCGCCGTATTTTTTCAGGTTGGCGTATTCGTTCTTGTCTTCGTTCTTGTCTTCTTTTGCTTTAATACCCCAGTCGGCCGATGCCAGTACCGAAATGGCATTATCGATGGCAATCAGTTTGCCGCCGCCGCGTACAAAATCTTTCAGTCTGTCGCTGCCCGCTTTGTCAGACAGCGAACGGTAACTGCCGTCCGGCATGATCAGCACCTGGAAATTTTTCAGGTTGGCCCTGGACAGATCGGATACATTGATAACGGTTACCGGGTAATCGAGTATCTGTTCAAAAAAATGCCATACCTCTCCTGCGCCAAGCGAAGAAACCTGCTCGCCGCTGAGCACCGCCACTTTCAGCGGTGTAATGGTTTTTACATCCGGCGATCCGAAGTCCGCACCCTTATCCATAAAACCGGTCTGAACCGCCACTGGCTGCACGTTGAATTTTTTGGCTGCCTCATTCACCACCTGGTTCCAGCCGGCGGGATTACCGGTTCGGAGAACGATCAGTGTACCGCGGTCGTAAGTCTTCCCGCCATAACTGAACGGCTTTTCTGCAAAACGTACTTTGATATGGTTCTTCAGCAGGTAAGCGATGGTCTGCGCCGCGCTGAACGACTGATACGGAATCAATACACCGTAATCCGAGCTGGTGCCGGTTACCGTATTTCCCGCCTTCCATTGATTCGTTATATCCAGTTTTTCCTTTACAGCATAGCCTCTTACCCCGTAGGCATACGGAATGGCCCAGGCCGTGATATCGTAGGTATTGGAGTCGGTCACCACGGTTTTCGGCTCCATCAATACCCTTGCCAGGATGGATTTGGACTGGTAGGCGCTGATGGCCACATGGTAGCCTTCGTCGGCATAGGTTTCGTCTTTCCCCGTATTGTAATTAAATCCGCGGAAGTTTTTCGTGCCAAGGGTTCCATATTCGATACCATTCTGTTCGAGCAGTCCGATCACAGACCTGATCTTGTTTTCATCGCGTGAAGTAAGTACATAGGCTTTGTATTCCGAGCCCCTGGCATCGCGGCCGTCGGCAAAATACCGGCGGTATTCGTCGATCAGTTTCTGTTTGTTTTTGGATGCGGTCTCGATGGTGGACAGACCCGTGGTAAAATGATGTGTTGCCCGGTCGAGCAGGGTAAGCGTATCACCGTCGGATTTTACGATGGCCAGTCCCGACCGGCCGCCGCCACCCTGTTCGAATGTCATACCGATAGAACCGTTGTAAATAGGATAGGTATCGCCGTAGGAAGGATACAGCAGGTCAAATCTTTCCTTGGTAAAGAAAAGCCAGCCGTTCTGGTCAAAATACCTGGCATTGTTTCTGCCGATCATCACCTGGAAATCGCGCTGCCAGGGTGTGATCGCTTCGTGAAGCGGATCTGCGGCCGGGGCAAAATAATAGGGTTCGTTGGCCCCCTGCTCATGAAAATCCACATGCACCTGCGGCAGCCACTGGTTGTATTTTTTTACGCGCTGGCGGCTCTCCACCTGTGTCTGCCATGCCCAGTCGCGGTTCAGGTCAAAATTATAATGGTTGCTTCTGCCGCCGGGCCAGGGTTCAGTATGCTCACGTGCAATGGGATCGGCATTGGCATTTTTACCTACCGTTCCGTTGAACCAGTTCACATAGCGGTCGCGGCCGTCGGGATTGATGCAGGGATCCATGACTACCACGGTATTCTTCAGCCATTCTTTTGTTTGGGTATTGGCGGGGTCTGCCAGCGCGTAGAGTGTCATCAGCGCCGCCTCCGAAGAAGAGGTTTCGTTACCGTGCACATTGTAGCTCAGCCATACGATGGCGGGCGCCTGTTCTGCAGCACCGTTACCGCTGCCTATGCCGGCAAGCTGCAGGTTATTGGTACGGATGGCTTCGAGGCGGCTGCTGTTTTCCGGAGAGGAAATAAATGCCAGCAGCAGTTCGCGGCCTTCGTTGGTCTCTCCGTATTTTTCCAGCTTCACCATATCCGGTCTGGCCTGCGCCACCGCCCTGAAATAATCGACAATACGATGGTGGCGCGTATAACGCTGCCCGATCTTATACCCCAGGAACTGCTCGGGACTCTGCAGCCCCTGTGCGGATAAACCATATACAACAGCAGTCAGACAACAGCTAAGCAGTAGTTTTTTCATAATGGAAAACGATTGTAATCGGAAATAGGAAAAGGGAAGATAAGCAAGGCAGGGTAAAAAGCAAAAATGCCGCTTCGCCAGGTGTATTACCCGCCTGGTGCGAGCGGGTTACCGATTTCTGCCGCTGCATACAGGATTGCATGGCGAATTTCATACCTTTCTGTTATGAGAAAAAGTTTTATCCTGTTGCTTGTGCTGGCAGGGCAGCAAACCCTGTACGCGCAGAAAATACCGTCTATTGTCGGTCCCGGAAAAGCGATCAATCCGTACCGGTATTCGATCGTAAAAAAAGCCGATTACCGCAATGCATCGGTGAGCAGCGCACATCCGCTGGCGAGTATGGTGGGCGCGGCCATCATGAAGAAAGGCGGCAACGCATTTGATGCAGCGATCGCCACACAGCTGGCGCTGGCGGTGGTATATCCGGGCGCAGGCAATATTGGCGGCGGTGGTTTTTTACTGGGGCGAAAAACAAACGGTGAACTGATCGGTATCGACTACCGCGAGGCGGCTCCGGAGAAAGCGGGCCGTGATATGTACCTCGATAAGAATGGCAATGTACAGCTTACACTCTCGCAGAACGGGCACCTGGCATCGGGCATACCCGGCACGGTTGCGGGACTGTTTGCCACCATGCCCTATGCCAAGCTTCCTTTTGCGCAGTTGATACAACCAGCCATCGACCTGGCCGAAAAAGGTTTTGCGATCACCGAGCGCGAAGCATCGGGCCTGAACGCATCCAAAGCCTCATTTATCAAATACAGCACCAGGCCGGGTGCATTTGTAAAAGAGACAGGCTGGAAAACAGGCGATACGCTGGTGCAGAAAGAACTGGCGGCAACTTTAAAACGGATACAGAAAGACGGTGCCATGGGTTTTTACGGCGGCACAACAGCGCAGCTGATTGTGGAAGAAATGCAGCGCGGCAACGGTATCATCAGTATAGACGACCTGAAAAACTATACAGCCAAACTCCGTAACCCGATCGGATTCGATTACCGCGGTTACCGGATCGTAAGCTTTGCCCCGCCCAGCAGCGGTGGCATTCTCATAGCCCAGATGCTGAAGATGATAGAGAAATACCCGGTAAAGGATTACGGTTTCCAGACGGCCAAAAGCGTGCAGCTGATGGTGGAAGCAGAACGAAGGGCGTATGCAGACAGGGCCGAGCATCTTGGCGATCCCGATTTTTACAAAGTGCCGGTACATACACTGATCAGCGAAAACTACCTGCAGCAACGCATGAGCGACTATACCCCCGATAGAGCCGGCAGCAGCGCCGGTGTCAGGGCCGGGGTGATCAGGGAAAGCGAAGAAACCACGCACCTGAGTATTGTAGACGCTGCAGGAAATATGGTGGCCGTAACCACCACACTCAACGGCGGTTACGGCAGCCATACCGTGGTAGCCGGCGCGGGTTTTATCATGAACAATGAAATGGACGATTTCAGCGCCAAACCCGGCGTTCCCAATATGTACGGCGCCATCGGCGGCGAGGCAAACGCCATCATTCCGGGCAAGCGCATGCTGAGTTCCATGACACCTACGCTGGTGCTGAAAAACAACAAACCTTATGTGGTGATCGGCACCCCCGGCGGCACCACCATTCCCACCTCGGTATTCCAGGGCATTGTGAACATCATTGATTTTGGCATGAGTGCAGACGATGCGGTCAACAAACCGAAATTCCATCACCAATGGTACCCCGATGAAGTGGCGCTGGAAAAAGATTTTAACCCCGACGTCAAAAAACAGTTACAGGCCATGGGATACAAGCTTACCGAACGCGGCGCCATAGGCAGAACGGAAGCGATACGCCTGTTACCGAATGGAAAAAGAGAGACCATTGCCGACAAACGCGGCGACGATGCCGTTGCAGGGTTCTGATTATACATGCCGCTCTGCTGATCAACTTAAAAAAATAACAGATGTTGTTTGAAGAAGGTTTTCTGAAAGATGTTATCAAGCGCTTCCGCAGTTACAAGGAACTGGGCGATAAAACATTTGTGCAGCTGGAAGAGAAGGATTTTTTTTACCAGCCCGGCACCGCCAGCAACAGCATTGCGGTAACGGTAAAACACATGCACGGCAATATGCTCAGCCGCTGGACAAATTTTCTTACCGAAGACGGCGAGAAAACATGGCGCCGGCGCGATGCGGAATTCGAGGAAGGCCCCGGCAGCAGGGAGCATATACTGGCTTTATGGGAAGAAGGCTGGCAGTGCCTGTTTACCACTCTCGAAAGCCTCTCTCCCGCCGATCTGACCAGAACGGTTACCATCCGCACCGAACCGCTGCAGGCCTACGATGCCATCCTGCGCCAGCTGGCGCATTATCCTTATCATGTTGGGCAGATCGTATACATTGGCCGGATGATCAGGAACGAAAACTGGCAGTCGCTGAGTATACCAAAAGGCGATAGCCTGCAGTATCTCGAAAAAGTAAAAGGCGAACAGAAAAAAAGCTGAGCCGCTCAAATCCCTCACCCAACAATCAATCGGCAATCGTCCATCAGCAATCTCCCATCTGTCTTCTATTCCTGCATTTTTCTCGCAATCCCCCATTCCAGTCCGCGCAGCTCGGCCAGTCCTCTTAGCCTCCCTATGGCGGAGTAGCCGGGGTTTGTTTTCTTGTTAAGGTCATCCAGCATCTGGTGCCCATGATCGGGACGCATCGGTATGGCAGTTTCCCGTTGCTGCATACCCTTTACCACTTCCTTCATTACCGCGTACATGTCAACATCTCCTTCGAGGTGATTGGCCTCGTAAAAATTGCCTTCCGCATCGCGCTGCGTGCTGCGCAGGTGAAGAAAATGGATGCGTTCGCTCAACCGCTTCGCCATTCCCGGAAGATCGTTATCGGCACGAACGCCGAAGGAACCGGTGCAGAAGCAAAGTCCGTTCGACGCAGAGGGAACCGCCGCAAACAGCGCATTCACATCCGCCTCCGTGCTCACCACACGCGGCAATCCCAGGATAGGATAAGGCGGATCGTCGGGATGGATCGCCATCTTTACCCCTTCCGATTCTGCAACGGGGATGATCTGCTGCAGGAAAAAGACCAGGTTGCTTCTCAGTTTTTCCGCGTCGATGCCTTCATAGGCGCCGAGCGCCGCAGCAAACTGCCCGAGTGTAAAACTTTCTTCACTGCCCGGCAGACCGGCAATGATATTTCTCTGCAACAGTGTTTTCTGCTGATCGCTCATGGAGGCAAATTTTTCCTTTGCTTTCTTAAGCTGTTCCGGCGTATACGCCGCTTCGGCCCCCGCGCGCTGCAGCATCAGCACATCAAATGCAATGAACTCGATCTTGTCGAAGCGAAGCGCTTTGGAACCGTCATCCACGGTATAACTCAGATCCGTTCTTGTCCAGTCGAGCACCGGCATAAAATTGTAGGTAACCGTTTTTACCCCGCATGCCGCCAGGTTGCGAATAGACTGCTGGTAGTTGGCGATGTACTGCAGGTACTCGCCGCGCTGGGTTTTGATATGCTCATGCACGGGTATACTCTCCACCACATCCCAGCTGAGCCCGCCGGCTTCCACCTCCTGTTTTCTTTTCCTGATCTCTTCAACGGTCCATACCGTGCCGTTGGGTATATGATGCAGGGCCGTTACAACGCCTGTACAACCTGCCTGCCGGATATCGGCCAGGCTAACCGGGTCGTTCGGACCATACCAGCGCATGGTCTGCACCAGCGAGAAAAAAGTATTGTTTGTCATAGTCAAAATTGGCTGCTAAGATAAAGGCAAAGCCAAACACCGGGAATCGGTCGAACAGGATTTCTACGAAAATGATTTCGCTTTTTACTATGCCGCAACCCGGCTATTTTGTATTTTCCCTGTCCAATCACCAACAAAATCCATTCATATGAAACGGTTCGTTTGTTTTCTCAGCATCTGTTTTGTCCTGCCTGTCTGCCTGCCGGCACAGCACAAACTTGAAAAACTCTGGCAAACGGACACGATCGTTGCCATACCGGAATCGGTGCTGCCCGATCCTGCCAACCATATCCTGTACGTATCGCTGATCGACGGCAGCCCCTGGGAAGCAGACGGCAAAGGCGGTATCGGCAAACTCAGTACCGATGGCAAACAGTACAATGGCAGCTGGATCACCGGACTTAACGCCCCGAAAGGTCTGGGCAAACACGGTAACCGCCTGTATGTAGCCGATATCTCTGAAGTGGTGGTGATAGACATCGCCAAAGGCGTGGTGGAAAAAAAGATCGCCATTCCGGGTGCCACCGGACTGAACGATATTACTGTAGACGGCAACGGTGTGGTATATGTTTCCGATTCAAGAAAGGGGAATATCCACCGTATCGAGAACGATATGCCTTCTGTTTATCTCGACAACAAACCGGGTGTAAACGGTTTAAAGGCGATCGGCAGCGATCTCTATATCTTCAATGGCAAAAAATTTGAAAAAGCCGATGTCAATAAACTCATCACCCCCATTCTGGAGCTGGATGCCGGCGGCGATGGTATCGAACCCGTGGGCAATGGTGATTTTATCCTGACGATTTGGGGAGGTTATATCTATTATGCGCGTCCCGACGGACAAAAAGAGCTGTTGCTCGACACGCATCTAGAAAAAAAGAACACCGCCGATATCGGGTACGATGCCGCTAAAAAGATCGTATATGTTCCCACTTTCAATGCCAAGATGATCGTTGCGTATAAATTACTGTAATGATATATGGAAGGCTGATCAGTTGACCTGTTGACCGGATGAAGCGCAGACAGCGAATCGCCGGTCAGCAAGGCAACCCATCAACCTTTTGCACTGCACGCATATTCATTCGCCTGTTAAGGGATACTCGAGGCAAAAAGTGGTTCCTTCATTCTCCGCACTGGTATACGTGATGTGTCCGCCGGTTTCGCGCACCAGTTGGGATACGATCGAAAGACCCAGCCCGTAAGAAGGTTCACCGTAAGTGCCCATCCTTTTGAAGGAAGAAGCCTCATCCAGCAGTGCATTGCGTTTGTCTTCGGGTATGCCGATACCGTGGTCGATGATACATATCCGCAGCCTGTCATCCTGTTCCTCCATTTCGATTTTGATCTCTGCCCCATGCGGACTGAATTTAATGGCATTGTCGAGCAGGTTGTGAAAGATGCGCTGCAGTTTTTCGCGGTCCGATATCAGCTGCACCGGCAATGAATGCAGCGTCAGCGACTGCTGTTTTTCCGCAGCGCGGTAACGGAGTACGCCCACCGCATCCTGCAGCACTTCTGCAATGTCAACGGTTTCCTGTTTGCCTGCCGTTTCCCTGGCGCGGCCTTCGAGCAGTTCGTTGATCAGGGATTGAGAACTGGTGCCCGCCTTGATGATCATGTCCAGCACTTCGTGCCGCATCTCCGGTTCTACCTGGTCCTGCCTGAGCATTTTGGCAAGTGTGGTAATGGATCCCACAGGACTGCGCAGGTCATGTGCCACGATATGCATCAGTTGCCGTTTGTCGCGCCGCATCTGCTCCAGTTTCTCCAGTGTTTCCAGCAATGCGGCGTTCTTATCGGAAATATTCTTGTTAAGTTCATTCAGCGTGCCGATGCTTCTGCGGCTGCGCAGGTAATAAAACCATAGCAACCCGATGATCACCAGCAGCATGGCCAACCCGAAGGCGCCCAGTACCAGGTAGTCGTTCTTACGCCGGTTATCGTTTTCGAGCTGGTACTGGCGGCCCACCTGTTCCAGTGCATTGCCCACCGAAATCAGCGGGTTGGATATGGCGGGCATCAGTATCGAATCGTTGTATCGGTTGTATTCTAACAGGTACCGGTATGCCTGGCCCGAATCTTTCCGTGCTGCGGCATACTGTGTGCGCAGATCCAGGTAACGGCCCTTGAGTTCCGACCTGGGAAACGCCTTGCGGATCTCGTCTATTTTCGCCATCATCGGTGCCACACTGTCTGTTTTCCCTTCCGCCAGGTACAGACCGGCCAGTTTCACCATCGTATACCCTGCATCTTCCAGTATGTATCCCGGGCGGCTGTTGTAGGCAATGCTTTTTCTGAAAAGCGCCTTTGCTTCTTCGGTGCGTCCCAGTCTTGCCGCCACATCGCCCTGGTTACCGTAAACAACGGCCTTGGCTATCTCCATAAACGCCCTGCGTCCCGGAAACCTGTTCTCGTTACTGTCGATAAACACCAGCGCCTTACGGTAATAGGTCTCGGCGCTGTCGAGCCAGTTGATCCGGCTGTACATGATACCGATATTATCATAATTGGCCTGTATGGCGGCAAACCGCCAGAAAGAACTGTCCTGGCAGTTGTGGTACTCTGTAACGATAACCTTATAAAAATCCGCGGCTTCCTTAAAACGGCGCAGCCGGAAGCATACGGAAGCCAGCCTGGCTGTATAGGTGGGCAACAGGCAGGGATTGTTTTTTTTCAGCACCAGCTGTTTGGCCCGGAAGAAAAGGGTAAAAGCTTCGTCGTATCTGCGGAGACCGGTGAAAATATCGCCCCGCTGAAGGATGGCTTCGAGGTACTCCTCGCTTTCAAGACCTGCGTTTTCCGCCAGCGGCAGCAGCGAATCGGAGTAGCGCAGCGCCCTGGTAGAATTGCCGGTATTGGTTTGTGCATAGTTGGCCAGCAGGTAAAACCGCTCCCGCTCATCGCCCGGTGTTCTTCCCGGGAGCGACCGGTATACGGAATCGATTACCCGTTCAGCCAGCATACTGTCTTTTGGCTGAAACGACCGCTCTCCCAGCAACGTGGTGATCCTGTTGCCGGATACATTTTTTCCGGCGCGATCCTTACAGGCTGATATCCCACATACGAGAACGGCAAGCAATAG
The DNA here is from genome assembly GCF_009939225.1 of Sediminibacterium soli. Classification (GTDB taxonomy): domain Bacteria; phylum Bacteroidota; class Bacteroidia; order Chitinophagales; family Chitinophagaceae; genus Sediminibacterium; species Sediminibacterium soli. The sequence continues at coordinate 576,659 of NZ_JAACJR010000008.1, forward strand.
TAGTAAACACAAACCCCCCGGGCGCATACCCTAAGATACGGACTATCGTTTGCAGGAAAAAGTCGATTTCGGGAAGCAGGGGCCGGCGGTGACGGGTGTTAATCGTTTTGATGGGGTTAGTCGGCGTACCGTATTTTGATCACCAGTTTCTTAACCGGCTTGTTGCCGCCCGGGGTGATATTGGGCCGGTGCGCGTCGGAAGGGAAGAAAAGAAAGAAGGTACCGGGTACGGAATGCTCCATACTGCCTTCTGCCGTATAATTGGCCACGTCTTTTTTCTCATCGTATTCTTTGGTGACAACGGCTTTACTCACCGGGCAAACACCAATGATCTCCTCTCCTGAAATGATGTACTGCAGGTCGATGTATTTACGGTGTGATTCCCAGCTGGTTTTATCCAGGTCTTTGGAAGGATCCTCAGTTACCGATGCATATACGTTATTGCTGTCTATCGGGTATTTTCCTTTTGCCAGGTTTACCATGTCGTGGTTTTTCATAAAGGCAAATGCCGCATCCCAGCAGGCTTTGTTGCGCTGGTATTGTTGCCGGAACACCTCCAGGTTGGTGGCCCGGTGCGGCATCAGCGCCAGTCCGTTCGCCCACTCTTTTTTTGCCACCCATGCGCCGGCATCCTGGGCGATGGCCGCGGTTACCGTTATACAGACTGCGAAAAGGACAGATATGCTTTTTTTCATAAGATCGTATTATGTCTGCAAGGTAGCGGAAAACCTGGTTGATGAAAAGGCCCGGGCATTACAAAGCCCTGTCGAGGTGCACATACCCGCCATCAACATGGATCAGCTGGCCGGTTGTATGCGAAGAACGCTCCGATAACAGGAAAGCCACCATATGGGCAATCTCCTCTTTGGTGGTAAACCTTTTCTCATAAGGGATCTTCGCGGTAATACTGTTCAGCTTACCCTCCGGATCGGGGAAACTGCGTATCCAGTTTTCGTATAAAGGCGTATAACATTCGGCAACGATCACCGCATTTACACGGATATGATAAGGCAGTAATTCCACGGCCCATTCCCTGGTCAGCGCATTCCGGCCGCCGTTGGCTGCGGCATAGGCAGAGGTGTTACCCTGTCCTGTTTCCGCCGTCTTCGAGCTGATATTGACAATGGCTCCCTTCGTTTCCTTTAAATACGGCAGCGCATAATGCGCCATCAGGTAATAGTGCACCAGATTCTTATGCAGGCTTTCCATGAAACGGTTGTAATTACCCAGCTCCAGGCCCACCCCATCATTCACTCCTGCATTGTTCACCAGTCCGTCTATCCTGCCAAATGCCTGTACCGTTTGCCGCACGGCGTTCCCGCACTGTTCGGGAACAGAAAGTTCGGCCGCCACCTGGAATGCCTTACCGCCGGCGCCGGTTATCTGCGATACGGTATGCAGGTTATCGGCTTCGTTCCTTCCAACGATAACCACCGTTGCGCCCTCGGCCGCCAGTACCTGGCTGATGCCCTCGCCGATGCCCTTGGCACCGCCGGTTACGATAATCACTTTACCCGAAAGCTGTAAATCCATATAGCTGTTTTATAAATGATAAAATTGAACGGCGTTCGCCCCCAGTATCTTTTCCTGTTCGGCTGCGCTGTAATAGTTACGGATAATATCAACCGATTGGCCATAGCTGGCGGCCACAAGACAAACGGGCCAGTCTGAACCGTATATCAGCCTGTCTGTTCCAAATGCTTCTGTTACCACATCCAGGTAGGGAACCAGGTCGGCCTGCCGCCAGTTATGCCAGTCTGCCTCAGTTACCATACCGGATACCTTGCAGTGAACATTCGGATAAGCCGCAATGGCGCGCAGCTGTTTTGCCCATTCGTCTGTTTTTCCCGAGCGGATTTCCGGTTTGGCCAGGTGATCGATCACAAAAGCCTGCTGCGGAAATGCGGCAACCAGTTCCTTCACCGCGGTAAGATGCCTGGGGTATACCAGTATATCGTAGGTGAATGCATATTTATGCAAACAGCCGATACCGTGTACAAACGATCTCTCCAGCATAAACTCCGGCGCCTCTCCCTGCAATATGTGGCGAAACCCTTTTATATGCGGGTGTTGCCGGTAACCGGCCAGCTTTTCTTCTATGTTTGCTGCACGCAGGTTAACCCAGCCCACTACACCCCTGATAAAATCGTACCGGTTTGCAAAATCCAGGAGATAGTCCGTTTCTGCTTCCGACTGGTTGGCCTGCACGGCAACGCATCCGTCTATACCGCTTTGCTGCAACAGGGGCAGGAGATCCGCCGGGGTAAAATCACGTCTGATCACCGACATTTCATCGCTGATCCATTCCATACCGGCATGGTATTGCCAGAAGTGCTGGTGTGCATCAATGCGCATGGTAGGCGATCACTTTTTGTTTGGAGCTGCCAAGACCGTCGATACCCAGTTCCATTTCATCACCCGGTTTCAGGTACACCGGCGGGTTAAAGCCGAGGCCTACGCCGCTGGGCGTTCCTGTGGAGATAACATCGCCGGGCAGCAAGGTCATGAACTTACTGATATACGCGACCATCTGCGGAACATTGAATACAAAATCGTTTGTATTGCCGTCCTGCACCGTTTTCCCGTTCAGTTTCAGCCATAGCCGCAGGTTGTGTACGTTGGCGATCTCGTCTTTGGTCACCAGCCAGGGGCCCAGCGGCGCAAATGTATCGCAGCCCTTGCCCTTGTCCCAGGTACCGCCTCGCTCCAGCTGAAATTCGCGTTCGCTGATATCGTTGTGCAGGCAGTAGCCCGCCACATGGTCCATGGCATCGGCCTCGCTCACATAGCTCGCTTTTTTGCCGATAACGATGCACAACTCCACTTCCCAGTCGGTTTTCACCGAGTCGCGCGGTATCATCACGGGGTCGTTGGGACCCGAGAGCGCCGTTGTGGATTTCAGGAAAATGATCGGCTCTTTCGGAACGGGCGCATTGGTCTCTTTTGCATGCTGTACATAGTTCAGTCCTATGCAAACGATCTTGGAAGGCCTGGCGATCGGCGAACCCAAACGTATGCCCGGGTCTGCCAGGGGTAATGCTTCCCTGTTGCTGTTTATAAATGCAGCGAGGCGTTCCAGGCCATCACCGGCAAAAAAAGATTCGTTGTAGTCTTCACCAAAACCCGAGGTGTCGCGCACCTGTTCATCGATCAGCACACCTGTTTTTTCTTTTCCGGGTTCTCCAAAACGTACCAGTTTCATATCGATCAGTTATTAAGTTTAATAAATCCACCGTCTATCGGGTAATCGTTTCCGGTGATAAAGCCGGCTTCCGCGCTGCAAAGGTACAGGGCCAGACCCGCCACTTCCTCGGTGGAAGCCATACGGCCGATGGGTTGCGATTGCGACAGTTTTTCAAACATCTCCGCTTCCCGGCCGGGATAATTCTTTGCCAGAAACCCGTCTACAAAAGGAGTATGCACCCGCGCCGGCGAGATGGAATTGCAGCGGATATGATCCTGCAGGTAGTCTTTCGCCACGCTCATGGTCATGGACAATACCGCACCCTTGCTCATACTGTAGGCAAATCTATCCGGTATGCCCACCAGCGCCGCTATGGAGGCAATATTGAGTATTGCACCGCCGCCGCGGTGCTGCAGTACGGGAATACCCGCGTGCAGGGCGTTATAGGTTCCTTTTACGTTGATGGTATAGATCCGGTCAAAATCCTGCTCCGATGTAGTGCCTGCTTTGCCGATATGCGCCACACCGGCGCTGTTCACCAGTATGTCAAAACCGCCGATCAGATCGAATACGGTTTTTACGCGCAGCTGGTCGCTGATATCGCAGTGATGTGCCGTGGCGGTATGCCCTTCTGCCCGCAGTGTATCTGCGGTTACGCCGGCAGCTTTTTCATCGAGATCGAGTATATGAACCGCTGCGCCCCGGCGGGCAAACAATACCGCAATGGCTTTACCGATACCGCTGCCGCCTCCAGTGATCACGGCTGTTTTATTTTGTAATGAGAACATAGTTATCGGTTATTGCCCGCCCTGTGCGGGACGGTTTGTTTCGAATATTTTTTCCATCAGCACCCATTTTTCGCCGGGTTGGGCAAACGGCAGGGCCTGCTGAAAACGCCACATCAGTTTTTCCCATTCCTGCACTTCCTGGCTGGCGGCATCTGCCAGCGCTTTTTTTTCAAAGCTGAAAGCATCGTTCACCTCCATGATCATAAACAGGCGGTTGCCTGCCTGGTATATCTGCATGTGTTCGATACCCGAAGCATGAATGCTTTCGAGGATACCGGGCCATACCTGTTCGTGCCAGCGTCTGTATTCGGCCATAAGTGCTGCATCATTAACCAGGTCCAGTGCAAAACAATACCTACGCATACGCTTTGGGTTGAACGATTCTGTATCCGGAAAATCCGAATACCATGGTAACCAGAAAACAGCACATGGGAACGATATACCCTGTTTGCAGGCTGCCGCTCATATCGCTGATCTGCGCCATCACAGGCGGCAGTATGGCGCCGCCCACGATAGACATAATGATCAGGCTGCTGCCGTATTTGGCATCAGCGCCCAGGCCTTCGATACCCAGCGAGAAAATGGTGGGGAACATGATCGACATAAAGAACGTGATACCGATCACCGCATAGATGGTGATCATACCATGCGCCAGCAGCGCCACCGCACATAAAAGGATATTGATGGCCGAATACACTGCGAGCATCCGCTGCGGTTTGAAAAAACGCATCAGGAAAGTACCCGCAAACCGGCCGATCATGAATGCCATGCCGCATCCCCATCCCAGGTAATCGGCGGCTTTTACTTTATCGATACCCGCAGCGTCCACCGCATACAGGATAAAAAAGCTGAACACGCACACCTGTGCCCCCACATAAAAGAATTGCGCCGCCACCGCCCAGCGCAGGTGTCTGAAAGCCCATGCATGCCTGATGCTTCGCGCATCCGTTTCTCCCTCTTCTTTGTGTATTTCCGGCAGCCTGATGACCGCAAAAAGTACGGCGATCAGGACGATGGCGGAACCCAGCACCAAATAAGGAAGCTTTACACTGGATGCTTCCGATGCCAGTGCCGCTTTACGCGCCACTTCGGTCATCGCGGACAGCTCTTCATCCGAAAAACCTTTGGTAAGAATGATGCGGGCGCCGATGATTGGCGCCAGCGTGGCGGCAAGACCGTTGAATGACTGCGCAAAATTCAGACGCTGGGTAGACCTGGCCGGATCGCCAAGCAATGCCGCATAGGGATTGGCAACCGTTTCGAGAATGGCCAGACCGCAGGCGATGATAAACAGCGCCGCCAGGAAAAACCCATACAGCTGCGTATTGGCTGCCGGTATAAACAGGAAGGAACCGATGGCAAACAAAGACAGACCGGTAAGAATGCCGGTTTTGTAACCGAAGCGTTTCATGATCATGCCGGCAGGCAGGGCCATTACGAAATAACCGATGAATACGGCCGAGTCTACCAGTGAAGACTGCAGGGTAGACAGGCTGAAAGATTTTTTCAGGTGCGGAATCAGTATCGGGTCCAGGTTGTGCACAAAACCCCAGAAGAAAAACAAACTGGTAACCAGTGCAAACGGCAGCAGGTAGGAACGCGGGGCAGTTGGTTTCATAAGCAGCAATCGTTATATTCCATATTATGGAATTAAATTCTTTAATATGGAGTAAATATAACCGCTTTTGCGTATTTTCGGTATCATTTTTTACCGATGATACAGGTTATCCACAGGGCACTCGATATACTGGAATTTGTGGGCAGTAACAACAATACGCCCAAACTGCTGAGCGAGATAGCCAGGCAGCTGCAGCTGAAACCCGGCACCTGCGCCAATATTGTGAAAACACTTACCCTCCGCGGTTACCTTGACAAACTGGATTCACAGAAAGGCTACCAGCTGGGCAGGCAGGTATTCTCCCTCACGGAGAACAGCGGTTACCAGCAGTTGCTGATAGACGCCGCAGACGAGGTAATGGCAAAAACAGTGGCGGAACTGCACGAAAATGTATTGCTCGCGATCCTGAAAAACGAGAACCGCCTGGTGATCCACCGCAAAAACAGCGCGCAGCTGGTGCAGGCCAATACGCCAGACGAAAAAAAAGCCTACGATTCCTCCACGGGCAGGCTACTCATCGCCATGCTGCCCGACGATCAGCTGGAAAGATATGTGCATGAATACGGTCTGCCTTCGGCTTCGCTATGGCCGCACGCACATACCAAACAGCGTTTTCTGCAGCAGATACAAAAGATCCGCAACGACGGTTACGCGCTTATCGAAGACAGTGTGCAGATCGTAGGCATCGCCGCGCCGGTTTACCGGAGCGGGAAAGTGGTGGCCAGTCTGAGCATCTATATCCCCTCTTTCAGGGTAAACGCCGCCACCCGCACAAAAATGATCCGGCTGGGTACACGGGCCGCCAAAAAGATCAGCACTGCATTATCGGTTTCCTGATCAGGCCGGCGCATGTTCGTGCATTTCTTCCAGCATTTTCTTCATGCCGCCCAAAATCAAATCCCATCCCTGCTCCGCATGCACGCGCATCTCCTCGGTTGGTATGTTTTCCTGCGTAACCAGCAACACCGTTCTGTCGCCCTCGGGCTGCAATTCATAGGTGATCATCACATAATTCTCCGGCTTATCGGGCTGCTCCTTTTCCCATCTCGAGCTCCAGTAATCGTGTTTGAGCAAGCGGTTGGGCTGCGATTCATATACCCGGCCCTTGTCTTCATAAGGCCGCCCCTGCCATTGGCCTGTCCAGCGTATCGGGCTTCCCGGTTTCCAGTCTGATTCCGCATCGGTATCGTGAAAATATTTTTTGATGAGCGCAGGGTCGGTCAGCGCCGCCCATACCCTTTCTACTGGCGCATCAATATTGATGCTGTTATGTCCGGTGATATCGTATTTCATACAATTGCTTTTGACTGGCTTCCAAAACAACAATGCCAGGCCGCGGAATGATTGCCTGCCATTCTTTTTTTGGGTAAAAAAAACCGCAGTCTGCCGGGTATACCAGCCGGTACCTGTATTTTGCGGGCCCAACTACCCGTTATGAGGAGATCGGTGCTTTTTCGTTTACATTCCCTGACAGGACTGCTGTCGGGATTGTTCATCCTGCTGATGTCGGTATCGGGATCGCTGCTCGTGTTCCGCGATGAGATCGACAGCTGGCAATACCCGACGGTAACCGAAATACCCGGTAAGACCCTGTATACCATCGATCAGGCCTATACATCCCTGCGGCAGCAATATCCCCGGGCGCAGGTAAACAGCGTTTCGCTGGCAGCGGGCAGCCAGGAGCCGTTTATTTTTACGGTCAATGATTCCGCTTATTTTTCGGGCGAAAGATCGCTGCAGGTTTTCCTGCACCCGCAAACAGGCCAACAGTTGCGCATTCGCGGTGGCAGCAGGGACATCAGCGGCAATTTCATGAGCTGGCTGGGCAGCTTTCACAACTCTTTTCACCTCAAAAAAACCGGCGAATGGCTGCTGGGATTTTTTGCGCTTGTTTTCTGCACCGGTCTTATTACCGGCATGGCACTGTACCGTAAGCAGCTGCCGGCCGTACTGGGTTTTCGCAAACAGGTATTCAAACGAAAAAAACTGCACCAGCTTATCGGTGTATACGCCCTGCTTTTTAACCTGGTGATGGGTATATCGGGTTTCTGGATGCAGCGCTATGTTTTTAAAAAATCTTTTTACCAAAGTTTTCCCGCCTACCAGGCCCGTGTAAAAACATCGGGCGCCCTGTTCTTTTCGCTCGACAGCGCGCTTGGCCGGGTAAAACAGCAGTACCGCGATTTTACGCCTTACGTGATCTATTTCGCAAAGTCAAAAAAATCGAATACGGCCATATACGGCAGCAGGGCGCGCAATTCCTTTATTCACTCCAGGAAATTTGCGGATGCGGTCTTTTTAGACAGCACCGGCCGCATTGCGAAAACCGCATTTGTTAACGAGATCGATGCCGACGACCGTTACGATATCGTTAACTCTCAGGTACATTTTGGCAGGTACGGAGGCTGGCCGATGAAGTGGCTGTATGTTTTGCTGGGCATCAGCAGCGGCATTTTAAGCATCACGGGCGCTGCCCTCTGGTGGAAAAGAAAACGCAGTCAAACCTGATATCCTGAAACCGCTTATCAAACATATCGCCCACCGGCTTGGGGTCTTTGCCTGGCTGGCCCACGGCTCGTTTTTGCTGGCGCGGATAAGATACCGGAAAACGAACCGGGCTTTCCTGGAAACCAATCCGGGTATTGCCCTGCCGCCCGACAGATTCCTGTTTGAAACCTACGGGCTCAATTACCGCCGGTTTTATGAAGACGGCAAACTAACGGCGCAGGAAACCGCGGCATGGATGACTGTTTATCTCCGGGAACCGCCCGTGCAGGTACTCGACTGGGGTTGCGGCGCAGGCAGGGTAACCAGGCACCTGCCGCTTGTTTTTCCACAGGCTGCGGTATACGGCGCCGATACCAACGCGGATATGATCGGGTGGAACCGGCAGCACTGTGCGGGCATAGGGTTTGTGTTAACCGCGCAGCAACCGCCCACACCGTTTCGCACCGGGCAGTTCGATGGTATACTGGGGCTTTCGGTATTCACGCATATCGATCCTTCCGTTACCGGTGCGTGGATACAGGAGCTGCATCGCCTGTTACAACCCGGCGGCGTTGCCGTAGTAACCACACACGGTGACTGTTACCTGAACAAGTTGACCCGCGCCCGGCGTCTTGCCTGGGAGCGGCAGGGTGTTGCGGTGCAGGCATATGGACAACCGGGCAAACGTATTTTTGCCACCTATCACCATCCCGCGTTCTTCCGCAAACTGCTGGAAGAATATGTTACGGTGCTGGAATACCATAACGGCAAAACCCACCCCGAAAAAACAGGCGGACAGGATCTCTGGATCATTCAAAAACGGATCGCTACCGGTGAAAACGCCGACTGAAACGGCCGCTTATGCTATTGTTAATTTTACCACTCCCGCACCAAATACCTGTAACTTTGACAACATCATGCGAACCCTTTTACTTTCCCTTATCCTGATTTCTGTATTGTCTGCCGCGGGGCAGTGCAAAACCTACCGGCTGGGCGAGAAACGCGATACGCTCGATTGCGTGGATACAAAAGGAATGAAACAGGGACGGTGGATTGTTCGGGTACCGCCGTTGCGCGGAGAACCCGGTTACGAAGAAGAAGGCATCTTCATCAATAACCGCAAGGAAGGCGTCTGGAAACGTTTCAACACCATGGGCGATCCGCTTGCCGTTGAAACCTATAAATGGGGTAACAGAAACGGCAAATGTCTATACTTCACCATCGCCGGTATCGAACGCGAAGAGAACTGGCGAGCGGTAAACCCCGACAAGGTATTTGATACCATCGATGTGGTTGATCCCAAAGACCCGAATAAATACGAAAAAGTGATCGTCAAAAACGAAGGCAGGTCTTTAAAACACGGGGTCTGGCGCTATTTCAATCCCAATACCGGTGCGTTGATGCAAACTGAAAAATATATACTCGATCAGTTGCAGACAGATGAGGCGCCCAGTGTAACGCAGGGTATGACCAAGGTGGGAACCGATACGGCCCGCACAAAAGCCGCCGCCGTTCCCGAAAAACCCAAACCCAGGGAAGTGCTCGAATTCGAGAAAAAAAATGCAGGCAAAAAAACCAGGGTGAGGGATGGAAGAACGGGTGGATGAGGCGTGAATCGTGAAACCTCAGACCTGAATAGTGAGAGACCTGGAAGTGATGGTGTTTGCTTTTATTGCGTATTGTATTAGTTTACAGTGTTTTTTAGCTATCAAACAGGGAGTATCCTCTCCTGATATCAATCCCTCTGTTTTTCTGCAGATAAATCCTGTCCGCGTTACGGTAAAATTGTATGTCTGCATTGCCGGGTAACAGGCAACCTTTCGGCCTCGATGTACGTATCCGGCAAATAAGAGTAGCTTTAAGACGAATTGCAACGTATCCTGAACATGCCCCGCGAGATACCGCATATATCGAGTCTTATAGCTGGTTGCTGCCGGAACGACCGGAACAGCCAGCGCGACCTATACCATGGGTTATACGGGTATGCCATGAAAATCTGTTTCCGTTATGTAAACAAACCCGAAGAGGCTGAAGAGCTCGTAAGCGAGTCTTTTGTAAAACTCTTCCGGAATATAGGTCAGTTCGATGGCAACCGGGTGGGTGATACAGAGGCGCTGCTGAAAGGGTGGTTCAAACGCATTGTGGTAAATACCAGTATCGATTACCTGCGACGCACACAGCTGAAAACGGTGAACCATGAAATCAGTGATGACGACGGCACTTTTGTGGATGCACAGGAGAACGGCATGGATAAGATCAGTTATGATGAGATCATCGGCGCCATCCGGAAACTTACGCCTGTGTACAGAACGGTTTTCAATCTTTTTGTGATCGAAGGATTCAGTCACGAAGAGATCGCCGCGCAACTGGGCATCAGTGTGGGCGCCTCAAAATCCAATCTTTCCAAAGCCAGGAATAACCTGAGAAAAATGATTACCCAACAAACCGATTACCGATTATATGCATAACCCCGGGCACGATAAAGAGCTTGACGATTTCAGCAGGGAGGCTGCTGCGCAGTACCATGCGCCGGGGTCGCCTGACTGGGGTAAGCTGTCGCGGGAACTGGACAGGCTGCTTCCTGTTGAAAAAAGAAAAAGAAGGTTTGGTCTCTGGTGGTGGCTGTTGCCCGTGCTGCTGACCGGTGCCGCCGGCGGCTACTGGATGGTATCACAGCGCGGCGGAACAGACACCGCCACCGAAGCAACAACCAACACGCAACCGGCAACACCGGGCGCAAACACCACAACCGACCATCAATCAATGCCGGCAGGTACACAGGTACAGGCTGACCAAACAACTGCTCCCGCTGCTGAAATACAGCAAAACAAAAAACGCTCCGAAACAAACCGGGGCCAGTTTACTGCATTCCTGCCCTCTGTTAAACGCAACAATACCCCGAATGGATCAGGGGCAACAGCATCAGTGCATACCATCCATACAGGTATACCGGTACCCGATGGAAAAACAGTAAGGGCGGCGCAACCGGCAGCAGGATCACCAAACGCGATGGCGGAAGAAACAAATGCGGTGAAGGATGACAGATCATCCGCCGGTAATACCTCCGTGGGTATGATGACCACCGATAGCTACGGCCCGTCCCGGCAGCAAGAAACCGCTCAGCAAAAAAACACTGCGCCTGCACAGGAAAAAACCACCCGCGACAGTCTCACTGCTGTTTCAGAACCTGTGCCTGCCGCAAAAAAAGCGGCAAAAACAAAATTGCCTCCGTTGGGCAGGGGTTTCAGCGCGGGCATTATTGCCGGTATGGATCTGAGTACTGTAAAATTCAGGTATGGCAATGAACCCGGTTACAATATTGGTTTGATCGGTGGCTATCATTTTAACCGCGCATGGTCGGTTCATACAGGACTGATCTATACACAGAAAAATTACAAGCTGGCCGGCTCGGATTTCACTGCGCCAAAAGGCTCCTGGGCCAGTTACTACAAGATACTTACGATAGAAGGTTATTGCCGCATGTACGAGTGGCCGCTGCTGGTGCGATACGGGTTTAACGCAGGGGAAAGGAACCGCTATTTTATCAGCACCGGTCTATCCTCCTATTTCATGACAAGGGAAAACTACGAGTATTACTACCAGTATATGGGCAACCCCGCAACCCGCAACGCCGCTTACAAATCAAGCGATACGCATATACTGTCGATCGCACACCTATCCGCGGGATTTGAAAGAAGGATCAGCAGGAACCTTTCCCTGCAGGTAGAACCCTATGCCAAGATACCGCTTGCGGGTGTTGGCCTGGGACAGATCAAACTCAGCAGTTTCGGATTGAATTTCGGTCTGCAATTCAGGCAACCGTCAAAACGGTAAGACCGTATCAACGCATAAAATATCCCAAGAAAAACCTGCAGCAGGCTACGATGATCTAAACGGGGCTTCATCGCGGCCCTGCAGGAAAAGCGACCTGGCAGGGTCGCTTTTCTCATAATGGCCGGATGCCAAGCAGCTTATTAAAATGTTTGCGGAAGAAAAGCAGTTGGTAATCGATGGCGTTACTCCAGTATACCCAGTTATGCTGGCCGGGTCTTTCAGTGTACTCATGCGGTATTTTCAGATTCAGCAGTTTGTCGTGCATGGCACGGTTCATACCGATAATACCCAGGTCTTCCGTTCCGCTGTCGATGATAATCGATAAAGAATCCTTCGGGTAATTTTCCACCACACGCAGCGCACTCCAGTCGCGCCAGTATTTCTGGTTGGTGATCGTATCGCCCAGTCTTTTTTCCACATCATACCGCTGCGTGATCACGCTTACATGCAATGCGCCGCTCATACTGCCCCCGCCGCTGAATACATCCGCGTGCCGGAAGGAAAGAAAGATACCGCCATGTCCGCCCATGCTCAGGCCTGTTATCACGCGTCCCCTCCTGTCGGCAATGGTGGCATAATGCGCATCCACATAGGCCGGCACTTCTTTGGCCACAAATGTTTCGAACTGGTAACTGGGATCAACAGGACTATCGAAATACCAGCTGGTATAGCCGCCATCGGGGCAAACAATCATTACCTTATACTGTTCTGCCAGGTCTTTTATATGCGGCACACGCCTCAGCCAGTTGGCATAATCACCAAAAGCGCCATGGAGCAGGTACACAACAGGCAACTTTTCACTCGCCCCAACACCCTCGGGTCTGATCACCACCGTTTTGATACTCCGCTTCATCGCCGCACTGTACACAGAAACCGTATCAACAACAGCGGCCTGGCTCATCAGTCCATGAACAAGCAGCACAGACAGAAAAAATAGTTTCTTCATAAGACAGATTTATCGGGCGAAAAAACAGTGACCAGCCGGCCGAGACCGCGAGCAGGAAATACCTAAGCACGATTCACCATTCCTCATGTCTCAGGTTTGACATCTCACGCCTCACGATACCTCATTTCCCTTTCCCCGCATTCTGCATCGGGTTAATGCCCTGCTGGGTGGCGCTTCTGCCGCTGGATGCCCTGGCTTTGAAGATGGCAAAACGGCTCGGTTCGGTATCCGCACCGCGCGGCCAGCTGTTATTGCTCAGGTCTATATCGGCTGTTTCGCGCGTAGGATCGAGCCTGATGGCGGTTGCTTTTTTCCGGGTGATGAATACCCTGCTCACTTTGTTTTCGTTCTTTCTCCAAATCTGCGCAGGTATCTTTTCTGTTTCGCTGGTACCGTCCTCAAACGTGAACTCCACGATGATCGGCATCACCAATCCGCCCTTGTTGCTGAAATTCACTTCATACAAATGCAGGTTGGCGTACCTGGCTTTTTCTGCATCGGTCACCGGCTCCGGCGCAGCGGCAGGTGTGGGTTCGGGTTGCGCGGTAACAGAGTCATAGGGCTCGATACCCCGGGCATAACGCCAGTAAAAATCGCGCAGACTGGTGTCGGCGTCCGTCTCAAACACGATGGATTTGTCCATGCGGTTGCGTGCCGCGGAAATATCTTCAAAGGATGCCAGTATAGGTTTGTCGATACCACGCCGCCCGGTTTGTGCACCCGGTGCTGCCTGTGCCGCAGCAGCGGCATCGTATACGCCATGCTTTACGCTATCAATCGAAATATCACAGGGATCGATTCCATAAAACCATCCGCGGAAGAACCAGTCGAGGTTTTCGCCGCTGGCGTCGCCCAGGGTGCGGAAGAAATCGGCGGGGGTGGGGTGCTTGAACGCCCATCTCCTGGCATATTCGCGAAAAGAGAAATCGAACAGGTCGCGCCCCATGATCGTTTCGCGGAGGATATTCAGACCCGCCGCTGGTTTTCCATAAGCGTTGGGGCCCAGGCTGATGATGTTCTCACTGTTGGTCATGATCGGCTCCAGCTGGTCCTTGGGTGATTTCATATAGTCTACGATCGTATACGCAGGACCCCGGCGCGATGGAAATTTATTATCGAACAGGTTCTCCGACAGGGATTGTACAAAAGTGTTCAGCCCCTCATCCATCCATGTCCACTGGCGCTCGTCGCTGTTTACGATCATCGGGAAGAAATTATGTCCCACTTCATGAATGATCACCCCGATCATACCGTTTTTTACAGACTCGCTGTAGGTGCCATCCTCGTTGGTGCGGCCGTAGTTGAAACAGATCATCGGGTATTCCATACCATTGTTGGCCTCTATGCTTTGTGCCACAGGGTACGGATAGGGTATGGAGAATTTAGAATAGGTTTTTACGGTATGCGCCACCACTTTGGTAGAATACCTGCGCCAGAGCGCGTAGGCTTCTTTTGCATAACCGCTCATGCACATGATCTTTTTTCCTTCCACATAGGCCGGCATTGCATCCCACACAAATTTCCTGCTCGAGGCCCAGGCAAAATCACGGACGTTCTGCGCTTTGAATATCCAGGTCTTCTTTTTTGTGCTTTTTTGTTTTTCGGCCTTCACCGCTTCTGCCAGAGTAACCACTTCCACGGGTTCTTTGGCGGTCTGGGCCTGTTTCCAGCGGGCCTGCTGGGCAGGTGTCAGCACCTGTGCATAGTTCTGGCATTCGCCGGTGGACAGGATTACGTGATCGGCCGGAACCGTCATCTGTACGGTATAGTTGCCGAAGGTAAGCGCAAACTCGCCGGTGCCTACGAACTGGTGGTTCTGCCAGCCCTGAAAATCGCTGTACACACATAAACGCGGAAACCACTGCGACATGGTAAAGAGTGCATTGCCATCTTCGGAAAAGATCTCGTATCCGCCGCGACCGTTCTTTTCCATCCGGTTGGATATCTTATACGACCAGTCGATATTGAATACAAACTGCTGTCCCGGTTTCAGTGCGGCGGGCAGGTCTATGCGCATCATGGTTTTGTTGATGGTATACCGCAGTGCTTTGCCTGCCGCATCCGTGCAGCGGGAGATCAGCTCTCCGTAGCCATTGTCGTTTTTCTGCCCGAGCAGCTGCTCTATCTGTGCCGTGCTGTACTGTTTGGACAGGCTGCCGGAACCGTTCTGGTAATTAGCGTTGTTTACGGAACTGTGTTCGTTCTCGTCGAGCTGCAGCCAGAGATAGCGCAGTTCATCAGGAGAATTGTTATAGTACGTAACCGTTTCGCTTCCTTTCAGTCTGAGGTTGGCTTCGTCCAGTTCGCATTTGATGTTATAATCGGCGCGTTGCTGCCAGTATTTCGGGCCGGGTGCGCCGCTGGCCGTACGGTACTCGTTCGGCGTAGGCAGGATGGTTCCCAACTGTTCAAATTTGTTGCCATGGTTGGAACCGGGATTGTTCATGGTGTTCTGCGCGCTGGCAAAGCCGCAAAAAGAGATCGCTGCAAGACAAAATAGTTTTCTCATCGGGATAGTTTAAAAGGGTATTCTTTCAAGCGCCATCTGCAAAGCCAGTGCGAAGACGCCCCCGCTCATAAACAACAGGTACTCTCTCCGGCTGATTTTCAGAATGCCCACGAATATAAACGAAATCAGTAAAACCGCCAGTACGATCAGCAGCTGACCCGCTTCCAGTCCGAGGTTGAACGCCAGCAGCTCCGCCACAATGCTTTTATCGCCTCCCAGCAGGCTTTTCAGCTGGCTGCTGAACCCCAGGCCGTGTACCAGTCCGAAAAACAGGGCGAAAAAATAGATAGCGGGAAACCGGCTTCTGAATGTGAATTTTTTGATGAACAGGTTGCTTACCGCGGTGACCACGATTGTTACCGGTATCAGGAACTCGATCCAGGGAACCGAATAGTTGATGATATTGAATATGCTCAGGGCAAGCGTAATGGAATGACCGATGGTAAATGCTGTTACCAGTATGATCACCTTACGCCAGTCGGAGAACTGGTAGCGCAGGCAGAGCGCCACCAGGAACAGGATATGGTCTATCCCTTTCAGGTCGGCAATATGTTCATAGCCGAATTTGAAATACAATGCGAACTGGCTCATGCGTTGGTAGGGGTTTTTCAGGATATTTGCACAAACGCCCGTGCATGGCAAATATATTGCTTCAGTGGTTAGTGACGGCAGCGGTGGCTGCGCTGCATCCTTTTTTTGTATCGGTGGTGGATATCAACCACAACGCAAAAGATGCAACGGTAGAGATCAGCGTACGGGTTTTTACCGACGATATGGAAAAAGTGCTGCAGAAATACAGCAGTAAAAAGATCGATATCCTCAACCCTGCCGACAAACCGTTTCTTGAGTCGCAGATAGCCAGTTACCTGAACCAGAAACTGCAGGTAAAGATCAATGGCCAGGCGGCAACCATGCAGTATATCGGGCACGAGATACAGAAAGAAAGCGTCTGGATGTACCTCGAAGTGCCGAAAATAAAAGAGGTAACGACTGTGGATATTGACTGCAAATTGCTGTACGACCTGGCATCGTCACAGACCAACCTGATACATGCCCGGGCAAAGGGTGCTGAAAAAAATTACAAGCTCGACTACCCGAAGAACAGGGTTTCTTTCGGTTTCTGATATCGGCGGGGGGTAATAGGTGGAATTGTTTTATGGTTACATTGTTTTATTGCTATAGTCATGTGACCATTGAACAATTTAGCCACGCAGCCATGTAACAAGGTAACCACCGGGAACTTTAACCAACCACAATCGGCAACCGGCAATACCTCAATCCACCCCCTATTCTTCCTCCATTGGCTTGTTGATCGTTACCAGTACTTTGTCGATGCGGTGGTTGTCCATGTCCACAATCTCAAAATGAAATATTTTCCAGCGGCAGGTATCGCCTGTACTGGGTATCTTTTGTAATTCGTAGAGGATAAACCCAGCGAGTGTGTCGAAGTCCTGGTCGCCTTCCATCATCCATTCCGTTCTTTCAAAGCGGTGCAGGAAATCGTAAAAAGGTATCTGTGCGTCTACCAGGAAGGAGCCATCGTTTCTTTCCACGATCTCGAATGGCGGCTCATCCTCTTCGCCGGGTATGCCGCCTACGATGGCTTCGAGGATATCGTTCAGCGTAATCAGTCCCTGCACGGTGCCGTATTCATCCACGATAAACGACTGGTGCACTTTTGTCTGTTTGAATTTCTCCAGCACCTGGTAAGCGGTGTTGTTCTCGGGCACATACATAGCGTCCTTCATCAGCGTGGTTATTTCTGACTGGTCGTCCGCTGCAAACAGGTCTTTAACGGTTACCACGCCTTTGATCTTATCGATAGAGCCATCGCAAACGGGGTATACCGAATGCACCACTTCCTGCATCTGCTGTTTGATGGCCGCCACTGTTTCGCTGCCTTCTATCCAGACAATATCGCTGCGGTGCGTCATCAGCGAAGTAATGTTGCGGTCGCTGAGGTGAAACACGCGTTCGATGATGTCCTGCTCGGCTTCTTCGATAGCGCCGGTTTCGGTGCCCTCGCTGATGATGGCCTTGATCTCTTCCTCCGTCACCGAGTTATCGCTGCCCTTGAGGTTGAGTATTTTGATGATGGCGTTTGCCGTATGGGTGAGCAGCCATACAAAGGGGAAGGTAAGCCAGGACACCACGCGCATGGGACTTGCCGCTGATTTGGCGATTGCCTCGGGCCGGCTCAGGCCGATGCGTTTGGGGACCAGCTCGCCCAATACCAGTGAAAGAAACGTAACGATGATCACGATAACGGTGGTGGCGATGGAACTGCTGTATTCGCGAAGAAATTCAAAATGTTCCAGCCATCGCTGCAGCGGTTCCTTGAAGGTGTCGCCTGAGTAAATACCTGTAAGCACGCCGATCAGCGTAATGCCGATCTGCACGGTAGACAGGAATGTTTCGGGCTTATTGGCCAGCTTCAGTGCGCTGCGTGCGCGCTGGTCGCCTTTGACCGCCTGTGATTCCAGCCTGGCTTTTCTTGCCGATACCAGCGCTATCTCCGCCATCGAAAAAAGGCCGTTGATGATGATCAGGATAAGGATGATGATGATCTCCGTCATGGTATGTAAAACTAATCAATGTGTGTTAAACCCTGTGCAACAGGGATATTTTTACTGTTAAGACGATAAAACAGGTGGGTTATTGTGTTATCCGTACAAACCTGTTCCTGTCGTTACCGCTCCAGATCGATGATCACATATGCAGGCACTTCCCCGCTACGGGTTTCGGGATTGAGGAAAGGCAGCGAGAGCGATGTAACGCCAAAATAAGGCCCTTCATGCAGTATGCGCAACGAAGGGAATAAGGCACGGAATACCGGGACGCTGTCCTTCCTGGTAAGCACCATATCGCCCTGCTGAAAATCGTGTGCCGAGGTTTTACCCGGGAAAATATGCTTTGCATAAAAATGCAGCGCCCTTCCCTCGTGAATACCGTATACCGAGATACGATCCTTATCCAGCCGCTGGTGTTCCATAAAAGCGGCGGCATCATTCCCTAACTGGTATTTCAGCACATTGGGATAGAATGCGGAACTGAGAAAAATGTTCACTCCGGTTACCGTAAACAACGCGATCGTGAGCAGCACCGGCAGTTTGCCTTTGCGGCCCAGCAGCAGGTAGCCATACACCAGCAGCCCTGCGCAGGCCAGCGCGGCAACCACAATGGGCACGGGAAAAGGCCAGATCATCAGAACGATGACCGCTATCCAGAGCAGGGCAAAGATCACGGCGTGTATGATCAGCAACGGCTTTCTCCATGCCCTGAGCTCGTCGGTGAACAGGAGGCGGAAAAGAAATTTTGCGGTGATGATCGATGCCAGCGGAAACACCACGAAAATATAATGCGGCAGCTGAGCCTGGCTGCGCGCCAGTATGCAGTAGGTAATGATAAAACCACCGGCGCTGATCCACTCATCCCCGGCGCCGATGCGGAATTTCCCGCGCACCAGCGATACCCCTTCAAACACCAGGGCCACCAGGAAGAAAATGATCCAGGGAAGAAAACTCCAGATCATATTTTCCAGCAGAAAAGTAAAATGGTTCATTTCATTGAACACATTTTCTCCCGTATAACGCCCAAAACTTTGTGTCCAGTAATAAAACCGCAGTCCGGACTGTATCGGAACACCGTTGATCATTTTGCCGGGGTGCATATCGAACTGCTGGTACAGTCCGATGCTCATGGGCACCAGCAGTATGCCGATAACCAGCAGACCTACCAGGTAGTCCCACCTGAACAGCTGTTTCCAGTCGCGCCGCAACACCATATGCGGCATAAAGGCAAATGCAGGCACCATCAGCGCAATGGGTCCTTTTGTCATCATGCCGCAGGCGATGGCGACAAAGGCAAGCAAAAAATGCTTCCACCGGTTGCTGCCATACCAGGCGGCCAGTTGCCAGAGACTGAATGTAACCCAACCCATCAGCATGGTATCGCAACGCACATCGTGGGTTACCAGGAACAGTGCCTGGCATGAGGCCAGCACCATCGCGCTCAGCTGCGCTATCTCACGCCTGTAAAACAAACCTGCCAGCCGGTAGGTGCTGTAAACTGCCAGCAGGGCAAACAGAACGGAGGGCAGGCGGTAAGCCCAGTCGTGCACACCCAGTATTTTCATGCTGAGCGCAGACAACCAGAAAAGCATGGGCGGTTTATCAAGGTAATCCTGTCTGAGATCAAATACCTGCAGCCAGCTATGGTTCTCCAGCATCTCCCGGCTGATGGATGCATACTGCGAGGCATCGATATCCATCAGCGGTATCAGGAACATACCTATGGCATATACGCCTGTACAAAGCAGCAATACAAAACGGAACGAACGTTGGTCGATCATGGCTTTCGGAATAAATACCAGGCATGTGCCCGCTATAAAATTAGGGTTTGTGCGCCGCAGCGGCTTCCTCTGCCGGTTTTAATTCACCGAACCGGCGCAGGTATACGGAAGAAGTGAGCCATCCCAGTGCCGCGCCCAGCAGGGCACCACAGACGATATCCAGCGGAAAATGCACGCCCACATATACCTGGCCATAGCTGATGGTGGCCGCCCACAGAAGAAAAAGATACCTCGCTTTACCAAATACCTGCCTGGTGGTGGCGATCAGAAACACGGCAAATCCAACATGGTTGGCCGCATGCGAAGAGGTAAAACTGAATCCCCCCGAACAATGGTTCAGCAACAGCCGCACTTGTCCCAGTAAGGTATCATCCGCGCAGGGGCGCAGCCGCATAAATGTTTTTTTGAACAGGGTACTGCTCATCTGGTCGGTAAACACCAGGGTAATAATGATGAACAGCAGCCATAGCCAGAACTGTTTCCTGAAATTCAGCAGACCGAATACCACCAGGAACAGGTACAGCGGCACCCATGCATTCGCCTCCCGCCACCAGGGCAGTATACCATCGAGCAGACCGCTTGTCCACTCGGTATTGATCTTCAGAAACAGCCATTTATCGATCTTCTCCAGCCACTGCCAGAGCGATTGCGAAAGAAGCGTCATACAGTAAAGATAAGCGGCAATTGGGGATTGTCGATTGGGAGATTGCCGATGGGGGATTGGTGTTTTGGATTCCGGATTTGCGGATTCCGGATTATGGATTATGGATCGTGGGTCTTTCCGAAACATCCCCAAAAACTCAGGTCAACTCACGATAACTCACGCCAACTCGCGTTTCGCGTTTCATTCCCCCTTCCTCGCCACAATAATCATTCGGGGAGAGTTGCGCAGGTGATAGCGGCCCAGCTGGTAGTCGCCGAACACTTCCTGTACCTGCATGCTGTGATAGGCCAGCATCTCGGTAAAATCGCCGAGGGAAAACTTGGCCACTTTTTCGGTGTACAGGTGCCGGGGCGTGGTGTTGGCGGCATCGGTTACCTGTATCTGTTTGAAGAAATGCTCTTCGTCCTGCCATTTGGTGATATGAAAATGCACATCGGCATCGTCATAAGTCACCGATCCCTGAAGTCGGTCTTCTTCGAAATGCACGTTCAGGTAATCGATAACAAATACCCCTCCCGGAAGCAGGCCCTGGGCGATGGTGCGGATGGCGTTGTTATGTTCGCGATCGGTGCGGAAATAACCGAAACTGGTAAAAAAATTGAACGCGTAATCGAAATAATTGATCCAGAAAGGCAAGCGCATATCATGCTGGAAGAAATGCAGGTGCTCGTCTTCATACGCTTTTGCCTCGCCGATGGATGCCGCGGAAAGATCTATGCCGGTAACATCAAAGCCCATATCTGCCAGCGCTTTCGCATGACGCCCCCTTCCGCAGGCGATATCCACCATCTTAGCGCCTGCGGAAGGCCGCAGATAGCTGATGAGCGTATCGATAAAACGCAAAGCCTCTTCATCATCCCTGTGCTGGTACAACAAATGATAATAATGAGAATTGAACCAATCTTTAAACCAGGCTCTGTCCGGCATGTGCTCGCATTGTGGGGCAAAGGTAGGGAATAGTGAGAGGGCGAGGGGGGACTGGGGATTGGGAATTGGGGATCGGGAATTTTGTAATTGGGTTGGGTGGTATACCGGGATGGTTTGGAAGGGGATCAGTAAGCAGCAGCCGCTGCATCGGATTTACCGGCGTCCAATCCTAAAATCTACCTATGTTTGTTTCCCAAAAATTGACAACATGCCTTTGATCAAAAGCATTTCAGGAATACGGGGTACTATCGGCGGCAAGCCGGGCGAAACCTTAAGTCCGATCGATACGGTTCGTTTTACAGCCGCTTTCGGCACCTGGCTCCTTTCACAGTCGGATAACCGGAAGATCGTGATAGGCCGCGACGGACGGATCAGCGGTGAAATGGTGCAGCGGCTTGTGGTAAGTACGCTGAATGCGCTGGGACTGGATGTGGTGGATCTTGGATTAAGCACTACGCCTACCGTGGAAATGGCCGTGGTATTTGAAAATGCTGCGGGAGGCATCATCCTCACCGCCAGTCATAATCCCAAAGAATGGAATGCACTGAAACTGCTGAATGGGAAAGGCGAATTCATCAGCGGCGAAATAGGCGCAAAAGTGCTGGAGATCGCCGCCAAAGACGATTATGTATTTGCAGGCGTTGACAGCCTGGGAAGCTACACAACAAACAGTGGCGCATTGCAGCAGCATATCGACGCCATACTGGCTTACCCGCTGGTGGATGCGGCGGCTGTGAAAAAAGCAAAATTCAATATTGTGGTAGACGCGATCAACAGCTCGGGCGCATTTGCCGTACCGCAATTGCTGAAGGCGCTGGGTGTAAAGGATATTACCATACTGAACGAAGAAGTGAACGGTAAATTTGCGCACAATCCCGAACCCCTGCCCGAGAACTTATTGCAGCTTTGCAATGAAGTGAACAGGCAAAAAGCAGACCTGGGTATTGCTGTTGACCCCGATGTGGACCGGCTCTGTTTTGTGTGCGAGGATGGCAGTCTGTTTGGCGAAGAATACACGCTGGTGGCGGTGGCTGATTATATGCTGGGGCAGCGCAGGGGCAATACCGTAAGCAATATGTCGTCTACCCGCGCCCTCAAAGATGTGACCGTAAAACACGGCGGCGAATACACCCCCAGCGCGGTGGGAGAAGTAAACGTAGTCAACAAAATGAAGGCCGTGAACGCCGTGATCGGTGGCGAAGGCAATGGCGGCATCATTGTGCCGGACCTCCACTACGGCCGCGATGCGCTGATCGGCATCGCATTGTTCCTTACGCACCTCGCAAAACAGAAAAAAACGGCTAAGCAGCTGCGCAATTCCTATCCCGATTATTTCATCAGTAAGAACAAGATCGAGTTAACACCCGGCTTCGATATCGGCAGGATATTCGCGCATATCAGCGAAAAATATGCCAAACACCCGATCAATACCGAAGACGGACTGAAGATCGAATTCGGGAACGACTGGGTTCACCTGCGTACCAGCAATACCGAGCCCATTATCCGCATCTATGCCGAAAGTAATTTTGAAACCACCGCCGCCAATATCGCCAGGCAGCTGATGAAGGATATCAGTGAAGCGATGTAAGGATGGCTGAGAGGTCAGTGGCTGCATTGTTATATGGCTATATTGTTGAATAGCTGGTTTGTCCAACCATTTAACAATGAAGCCATTTGACCACACCGCATTTCAAATCTCCAACCTTCCGCCCCCATTTCCCGAACTTTCCTAACTTTGCGGCGCTATGGAAAGAATTTATTTGGACAATGCAGCCACCACGGCGCTGGACCCTTCCGTACTGGAAGCGATGATGCCGTACCTGACCACCCATTTCGGCAACCCCTCCTCTATCTACAGTTATGGCCGTGAGAGCCGGCTTGCGATCGAGAATGCCCGCAAATCGGTGGCGAAGATCCTGAATGCGCATCCTGCTGAAATATTCTTTACCAGCGGCGGCACCGAAAGCAGCAATACAGCCATCACGGCCGCCGTGCGCGACCTGGGCTGCAAACACATCGTCAGCTCCGTGATCGAACACCATGCCACCACGCATACGGTGGAGCATTTATACCACTCCGGCGAAGCGGCGCTCAGCTATGTAAAACTGCTGCCAAACGGGCATATCGATCTGGAAGACCTGGAACGGATACTATCCGAGAGCGAGGAAAAATGCCTGGTAACCCTGATGCACGCCAATAACGAGATCGGCAATATGCTCGATATACATGCGGTGGGTGAATTATGCAAACTGTACAACGCTATTTTTCACAGCGATACGGTTCAGACCGTGGGCCATTTTCCCTTCGATCTGCGCAACACACCGGTGCATTTTGTCACGGGCGCCGGTCATAAATTCCATGGACCGAAAGGCGTGGGACTTTTGTACATCAACGAGAATGTAAAGATCAAACCCTTTGTACATGGGGGCAGCCAGGAAAGAAACATGCGCGCGGGAACGGAAAACCTGTATGGTATCGTAGGTTTTGCCAAAGCGCTGGAGATAGCTACACAGCAGCACGACAACGACAGCGCCTATATCAAAGGGCTGAAAGTATACATGATGGAAAAACTGAAGAAATCCATCAAAGGCATTGCCTTTAACGGCGATCCGCTGGGAAGGAGTTTGTATACAGTGCTGAGCGTAAGTTTTCCCAAGACGGAAAAAAGCGAAATGATCCTGTTCAATCTCGATATCAACCAGATCTGCGCCAGCGGCGGCAGCGCCTGCACCAGCGGCGCCGACCAGGGCTCCCATGTAATCCGCGCCATCAACAACAACCCCAACCAGGTAACCGTACGCTTTTCCTTCAGCAAACACAATACAAAAGAAGAAGTGGATAGCGTGGTGGAGAAACTGAAAGAAATCATATGAACATGGGAACAGATGAATAACGAACAGATGATCGGCTTTAGCATCTTATCTTATCCGATCATCTGTTCGTTATTCATCTGTTCCTTGTTCATCTGTTCTTCAGCGATAGTCGTCTTCGTTGAAGGTGTCTTCGTCTCCGCCGATATTCATATCGCCTAAGTTCATCATGCTGCCCATGAGGTCTTTGAATTCGATACGGGGACCGATGATCTTCTTGCTGATAAGCGAGTAGGATGAGAGGCCGTGCAGCACAAATTCCATCAGCAACGCGTTTTCTTTTTCGTTTGTCTGGGGAAAATACTGTTTCACAAAACCGTACAGTCCGTTCACCTTATACAAAGCCGCTATTTTGTCTTCGTCTTTCATATCCACCATCAGGTCAAGGTGATTGCCCTGGTCAAACCAGCGGGTGATGGTTTTATACGGATTTTCAGGTTCTTTTTCTTCGGCGGAACGTTTGCCCGAACTTCTTTTTTTCTTCAGCGAATCGGGATTGGGAAAGTACTGTACAAACAAAGACCGGATGGCTTTGTCAACAAGGTTAACCGCCACCTGGTAGGGTCCCTCCTGCTCCCCCTCATAAACCAATTCGATCTTACCGGTAATGGCCGGTATGATACCCGAGAGATCGCTGATCCATACCTGTGTCTGTTTTTCCCTGTGGATGATCGCCCGTCTTTCCGCGCTGCTCACGGCGTTTTCAAAAGCCGCTATCGTAAGCCTTGCGCTCACGCCGCTTTTCCTGTCTACATATTCGTTGTTCCTGGCTTCAAACGCCACCTGCTCTATCAACCGTTTTACCAGGTCGCTCACCAATACTTTTTCTTTCTGTACCTCGAGTATGTCCGCTTCCTGTTCGGTAATGGCGAGAGAGGTATCGATATCCTTTGGATAATGCGTCAGTATCTGGCTTTCGATGCGGTCTTTCAAAGGCGTTACGATGCTGCCACGGTTGGTATAATCTTCCGGGTTGGCCGTGAACACGAATAAAATATCCAGTGGCATCCGCAGTTTGAACCCGCGGATCTGTATATCGCCTTCCTGCAGTATATTGAACAAAGCCACCTGTATGCGGGCCTGCAGATCGGGCAGTTCGTTGATCACAAAAATACCGCGGTTGCTGCGGGGAATGATCCCGTAATGAATCACTTTCTCATCGGCAAAGCTCAGTTTCAGGTTGGCTGCCTTGATCGGGTCTATATCACCGATCAGGTCTGCAACGCTGACATCGGGTGTAGCCAGTTTTTCGCCGTATCGCTCCGAACGGTGCAACCATTGAACGGGTGTTTCATCCCCATGCTCGGCTATCTGGTCTTTGGCAAACTTGCTCAGGGGATTCAGCGGGTCGTCATTGACTTCGCTGCCCGCTATTACCGGAATGTATTCGTCCAGCAGGTCCACCATCTGCCGCGCCATCCTGGTTTTTGCCTGGCCGCGCAATCCCAGGAACAGGATATTGTGCCTGCTCAGCAATGCCCTTTCGGTATCGGGTATCACGGTTTCCTCATAACCCAATATACCGGTAAACGGATTTTCCCTGTCGCGGATGCTTTTGATCAGGTTCTCCCTGATCTCTTCCTTTACCAACCGGCTCCGGTAACCGCTTTGCTTTAGTGAACCGAGTGTTTTGATATCCTGTATGTTCATAGTCATTCCTGAATGCTGCGTGATGTATGGTTATGATCCGCTGTGGCCGTTTTGTTCCTAGTACACGGTCTTTCTTTTCCCGCTTTCAAAATCGCGGAAGATAAAAGCGCCCAGTTTATCGAGCGACGCAAAGAAAGCCTTGCCGTTGTTCATTTCGGTGAACTCCTGTACAAAACTTTGCAGGTAAGGATCGGAAGCGATCATGAAAGTGGTGATGGGTATCTTCAGCTTCTTGCACTGCGCCGCAAGATTGATGCACCTGTTCACTACTTTACGATCAAGACCAAAACTGTTCTTGTAATATTTTTTACCGATCTTCAGACAGGTGGGTTTGCCATCCGTGATCATAAAGATCTGTTTGTTGGGATTCTTTCTCCTGCGAAGCAGGTCCATGGCCAGTTCCAGTCCGGCAACGGTATTGGTATGGTACGGCCCCACCTGCAGGTAAGGCAGGTCTTTGATCTCAATGCTCCATGCATCGTTGCCGAACACCACAATATCGAGTGTGTCTTTGGGGTATTTTGTGGTAATCAGTTCACTCAGCGCCATGGCCACTTTTTTGGCCGGCGTAATCCTGTCTTCGCCGTACAGTATCATGGAATGCGAGATATCGATCATCAGCACCGTGGAGGTCTGTGTTTTGAAATCGCTCTCCCGTATCTGCAGATCGTCTTCCTGCATGCAAAAGCTCTCCACGCCATGGTTGATCTGCGCATTACGGATGCTTTCTGTAAAATCGATCTGTTCCAGCATATCCCCGAACTGGTACGGACGTGTATCAGGGTTGGCTTCATCGCCCTGGCCGGGTTTGAAGGTCTGGTGGTTGCCCTGCCTGCTTTTCTTCAGTTTACCAAAGATCTCTTCCAGGCTGCGTTTACGGATGGCCTGTTCCGATTTACCGGTAATGGAGATCGTACCGTCCTGCGGGTTCTCCTGCAGGTAACCGTTCTGTTTCAGGTCGTCAATAAAATCACCCATGCCGTAGGTATCATCGGTAAGCCGGTACTGGCGGTCCAGTTGGTTCAGCCAGTCGAGCGCTTCAGACGCATCTCCATTGGTATAGGTAAGCAACTGCATGAAAAGATCGAGCAGCTGTTCAAATTTGCTCTTTCCATTTTCATCCGGATCAAAATGTACAAAGCGATGACCGATCATTCTGTAAGCTACAAAAAAGAGTGTTACAGCTTCTCTGGGAAGAAGCCGGCAGGAATCTGTAGTCCTTCAGGTACAGCGAATAACATACCGGGATGAAGCGGCTGCCAAAAATTCCGGCGGTTTTTCCGGATTTAGGAAAACAGAGAGGATACAAAAACAAAAGCCATCCTGCGGGATGGCCTTTGTTATGGAAGCGAAGGGCTTATTATTTTTTGGCGGAATCTGCGGTTTTTGCAGTGTCGGCCGGCGCCATGGTTTTTCCGGGTATCTGTATGGCCGGGTTATACGCGGCCTGTATCTGCTCATAGCTTTTCAGGTAATCTTCGGCAATGCGGCGTTCATCCGACATCAGCTCGGCCTTGGCTGCTGGCAGGCCGTTATAGTAACGGATCTGCTGCTCCAGGTCTTTTTTCACGGAGCGGTCCAGTTGGTTCAGCCAGTCGAGCGCTTCAGACGCATCTCCATTGGTATAGGTAAGCAACTGCATGAAAAGATCGAGCAGCTGTTCAAATTTGCTCTTTCCATTTTCATCCGGATCAAAATGTACAAAGCGATGACCGATCATTCTGTAAGCTACAAAAAAGAGTGTTACAGCTTCTCTGGGAAGAAGCCGGCAGGAATCTGTAGTCCTTCAGGTACAGCGAATAACATACCGGGATGAAGCGGCTGCCAAAAATTCCGGCGGTTTTTCCGGATTTAGGAAAACAGAGAGGATACAAAAACAAAAGCCATCCTGCGGGATGGCCTTTGTTATGGAAGCGAAGGGCTTATTATTTTTTGGCGGAATCTGCGGTTTTTGCAGTGTCGGCCGGCGCCATGGTTTTTCCGGGTATCTGTATGGCCGGGTTATACGCGGCCTGTATCTGCTCATAGCTTTTCAGGTAATCTTCGGCAATGCGGCGTTCATCCGACATCAGCTCGGCCTTGGCTGCTGGCAGGCCGTTATAGTAACGGATCTGCTGCTCCAGGTCTTTTTTCACGGAATCGCCTATTTTTTTGGCCAGCTCTTTATCGCCTGCCATCAGTGCAGCCTGCATCATGATCAGCGAGCTTCTGTTGTCCAGGTTGGCGCGCCCGGTAAAACCATAAGGATAGTTGTCCTGGTCGATCATACCATCCGCCTTGCGCAGCACCTTCACCGCTTCCTCTTTCCGGTTCTTGTTGGCAAGATCCATCGCCAGGTCGGTGTAGGCATCGCGGATACTGCGGAGATGACGGCGGTTTTCTTCATCAAAATACACACCTTTCACATTGGCATTACCCGAGCCGAATACATTCATCGCCTTGTTGAACATATAATCGGTATTTACGGCGGTTCTTTCGTTGATCACCGGTATCAGCCTCCAGGTAAGTCCGTCGCGGCGGAGGTACTGGTCAAAACCAAGTCCAACCTGGTCATTGGTAAAATAAACGGGCCGGTTCCATTTGTTGGCGGCGATCACGTTCAACAGTGCCAGGTCGTTCTTCATCAGCGCACGCTTGGTGATATCGAAACGCATTTCGCCAACGATGCTGTCGTTTGCATTAACGGTCTGGTTTTTCAGTACCATATTCCTGTCTACCGGCACCGACATCTTGCGCACAGGGAAGGTGTTCAAAGCGTCGCCGCCGCCACGGTCTTCCATTTTGGCAGGGTCATCGCTGCCCACATAATTCTTCATCATGTCGTAAAGATCATAGTACCTGTCTTCCGGTATCTCCTGCCGCGGATGGTAGAGTACATAATCGCGTTTGCTGCCCTCGATCTGTTCGGGCGACCAGATCACATCGATCGGTGCGCTCTGGTTTACCTTATAACGGAGCTGGTTGATGTACCAGTCGATACCCAGCAGGCTGAAATTGACCACCCGCACATCGGGGCGTACGCCTTCCACTTCCTGCGCGTACCACAAGGGATAGGTATCGTTATCGCCAAACGTGAAGAGTATGGCATTGGGTGCACAGCTCTCGAGGTAGTCTTTGGCCAGATCCGGCGGCAATAATTTCTTGCTGCGGTCATGGTCGTCCCATTCCTGCTGTGCCATCAGTACCGGTACGGCCAGCAGACAGATTACGGTAGCCAGCGCCGGCGCGGTAACGCCCGTCATTTTTTTGGCGAACCAGTCGCGCACTTTCAGTACACCCAGGCCGATCCATACTGCAAAAGCATAAAAGCTTCCCACATAGGCGTAATCGCGTTCACGCGGCTGCATACCTGCCTGGTTCAGGTACAGCACGATGGCCATACCGGTAAAAAAGAACAGCAGAATATTCACCACCGCATCGCTGCCCTTTCTTTTGAAATGATAGAACATGCCTATCAGGCCAAGGATAAGTGGCAGCGCAAACAGTTTGTTATTGGCTTTGTTGTTTTTAAGACTGTCGGGCAGGCTGCTCTGGTCGCCGTAGAAGATATTATCCAACGGCAAACCGGTTTTCCAGTTGCCATCTCGCACATTGCCGGTAAAGATGCCCTGGTTATCGTTTTGCTTGCCTGCAAAATTCCAAAAGAAATAACGGAGGTACATCCAATAGGTCTGGTAGCCCACAAAGAACTTGACATTGTCAAACTGATCCGGCGCACGTTCGTAACCGCCTTCTCTTGTCTGGCCGATACCGAGGTAGTTGGCATAATACGCCGCGTGGTTCTGCTCGTTGCTGGCATCCCAAACACGGGGGAACACCATTTTATCCTCTGCCGCATACACGTATTTCCTGTCTTCACCCAGTTCAATGTATTTGTCATTTGATTTCTGGTAACGCATACCGGTGGTGCGCATATCGGCAGGCTGTGCCGTGAATTTCTGTCCGTATAACAACGGAAAATCACCGTACTGTTCGCGGCCAAGGTACCCTTCAAGACTCATCGGGTTATCTACGTTATACATATCCACCGAAGGATTGGCGCTGCTGCGGATCATGGTGGTTACATAGGTGCTGTAACCAACCAGCATAAATACAAGGCACCACAGGCTGAGGCGCAGGTAAGACCAGGCTTTCTTGGAAGCAAATTTCAGACCCAGCCAGATCAGTACCGAGAGTACGGCAAAGAAGAATACAAAACCGCTGAAGAAAGGCAGACCGAAACTGTTCACGAAAATGCGGTCAAAGGTGCCGGCCATTTTCACCGTATACTGAATTACGCCCACCTGTACGATACCGGTGACTGCGCAACCGATCAGCAGGAAAATATACATACCGCCGTAATAGGCTTTACGCTGTTTTTTGACATTCTCGATAAGAAAAAGCAGCCCGATACCGATGATCACAGCGAGTATCACCAGTCCGGCCATGGTGCTGTCCATCGGAACATTGGCAGTCGATTCTTTTGATGCCATCATCAGCGCGCCGATAAATGCCAGCACACCGCCTATGATCATCACACGCAGAAACCATTTACGCACCACGGCATAGTTGAAAGAGTCCATCCTGCGGAAATAATACACCATTACGATCGCGGGGATGGTAAGCAGGTTCAGCAGGTGCACGCCAATGGAGAGACCCATCATAAAAAAGATAAACACGATCCATTTGTCCGAGCCCGGCTCGTCTGCATGGTTCTCCCATTTGAGGATGGCCCAGAATACGATAGCGGTAAAGAAAGAAGACATCGCGTACACTTCTCCTTCCACGGCGCTGTACCAGAAAGAATCGCTGAACGTATAGGCCAGCGCACCCACCGCGCCTGCGCCGATGATGGACCAGGCCTGCGACTGGGTAAGGGTATCATAAATGCCTGCATTAACGATCTTACGGGCAAAATGCGTGATCGTCCAGAAAAGAAACAGGATCGTAAACCCGCTGGCCAGGGCATTCATAATGTTTACCGCCTTGGCTGCGGATAAAGCGTCGTTACCAAACAGTACGATAAAGAAACGTCCGAGTATCACAAACAGGGGGGCGCCCGGCGGGTGTGGTATCTGTAGCTTGAAGCAACTGCTTACGAACTCGCCGCAATCCCAGAAACTGCCGCGTGCTTCCGCCGTTAAAATGTACACGCCACAGGCAATCAAACATATCACCCAACCGGCAATGTTGTTAATCTTCCTAAACTGCATTGATTTTGGTTTTTAAAGACTGGCAAACATACCTTAATAATTGGAAAATGCAAGAAGGGAGGAGCGGGTTTGGGGGGCAGTTGGTTGGCAGTCTGCGGGCTGCAGTTTGGGGTTGTTTGCGGTTAACGGGTGACACTCCATGGATAATACCTGTTTTGTTAACATTTCCTTAGCACCCGACCCCAAGCTGCAGACCACGGGCCATAGACTTAAGACTACAAACTTATCCTATCTTTGCGCCCCCATGCAAAAACGCACCGTTGCCTTTCATACCCTGGGCTGCAAGCTGAATTTTTCGGAGACTTCGACGCTCTCGCGCATGCTGGAGAACGAGGGATTTGAGAAAAAGGGGTTTGATGACCTGGCCGATGTGTACGTGATCAATACCTGTTCTGTTACCGATAATGCGGATAAGGAATGCCGCCAGCTGGTAAGGCGTATACAGCGCCGTTCGCCCGGCAGTTTTGTGGTGATCACGGGCTGCTATGCCCAGCTGAAGCCCCAGGAAATTGCTTCCATACCCGGGGTTGACCTGGTGCTCGGAGCCGCCGAGAAATTCAATATCGCGCGGCATATCGGCGAACTGTCCAAAGGCGATCCGGCGCGTATCTGCAGCTGCGATATCGAGGAAGTGAGCGGATTCAACGCTTCTTTTTCGCAAAACGACCGTACCCGTACTTTTTTGAAAGTGCAGGATGGCTGTGATTACAGCTGTACTTTCTGCACCATACCCATGGCCCGCGGCAAAAGCAGGAGCGACAGCGTGGCCAACGTGGTAAAACATGCTGCGAAACTGGCTGCCGATGGCGTAAAGGAGATCGTACTCACCGGCGTAAACCTCGGCGATTTTGGCAGGGGACCCGATGGTGACCTGCGCTACGAAGAAAATTTTTTCGACCTGGTAAAAGCTCTGGATAAAGTGGGAGGCATCGAGCGTTATCGCATATCGTCTATCGAACCCAACCTGCTTACCAACGAGATTATCGAATATGTGGCCAACAGCGATAAATTCATGCCGCATTTCCACATACCGTTACAGAGCGGCAGCAACCATATTCTCGGACTGATGCGCAGGCGTTACCGCAGGGAGCTGTATGCAGAACGTGTAGGTCTTATCAAGACCCTGATGCCGCATTGCGCCATCGGTGTGGATGTGATCGTAGGATTCCCGGGCGAGACCGAAGAGCATTTTACGGAAACATTCGATTTCCTGCATTCGCTGGATGTTTCGTACCTGCATGTATTCACCTACTCGGAAAGAGACCATACCCGGGCGCTCGATATCAAACCCGTGGTACCCGTTCCCGTCCGCAACGAACGCAATAAAACACTGCGCAATCTCTCCTATATGAAGATGCAGTACTTTACCGGTCAGCATGCGGGCCAGGAAAGAAAAGTGCTGTTCGAAGGACATGAAAAGAACGGCATGATGGAAGGCTATACCGACAACTACATCCGCATCAGCACTCCCTACCGCAAAGAATGGGAAAACCGGCTGGTTGAATGGAAGCTGTAGGAACAAAGGAGCAAGGAACGGATGATCGGAGAAGAGATAGTCGTGTGATTTTTTTATCCGATCATCTGTTCCTTGCTCCTTGCTCCTTGTTCATCTGTTCAACAGGTTTATCAGGCGGGGGAAAGATACTCTGAGCGGAATTCCACTACCATTACCTGGCCGAGACTTTCGAGTTTTACAAACACTTTCTTTTTACCGCCGCGCAGCACCGTTCCTTCGGTGCCCATGAATACACCGTGGTTTACACGGATCTTGGTGTCCTCGCGAAACCCTTCGGAGGAGATGACGGATATCTGGGCCTCTTTTTCGTTGAGGTAGTTTTTGATGAGGTTCACCTCTTCTTCCCGGATCACCGCGGGTTTGCCGATATAGTAAACGAAGTTCAGCACCCCGTCTGTCATCAGCACCCCAGTACGTTCGGTGTCGGCTATGTACACAAATACATAGGATTTAAAAAGCGGTTCTTCGATCACTTTTTTACGGTCGCTCCACTGGCGCTCGATCTTCTGCAGCGGGCACCAGCTTTCGATGCCTTTGTTTTTCAGCAGGCTGTCGATCTTTTTTTCCCAGCGGGGCTTGGTATAAACAGCATACCACTTTCTCTCAGGTTGCACAGGTTAGGGTTTGAGTGCCAAAACTAAGGGTATCCGTCCGATTAATTCAAAACCGTGGCCTCCTGCTGCACTTTTACCAGTTCATTCATCACTTTTACCGTTTCGTCGATATACCGGTCTGTTTTCAGCGCTTTCAGCCAGGCTTTGTACCGTTCGCCCTTGGCTTCATCGGGGTTATTGTAGAATTTATCCTTGTCAACCGCAATGGCATCCACGCTCATTTCCTTTTTCACTTTCAGCAGGGTATTGTCCTGTTCCACGGTTGCCGAGATCTTTTTCTGGCGTTCCCTGTATTTCTGGATATTCAGGCTGGCAGGCTGTTCGGCATTCTGCGAAAGCCATTTCAGGTTCGACTGCAGCCTGATAAACGTAGTATCGTTCTTGATTTTGTCCTGCTCTTTACGGATCACCTGGTCCATCAGGCTGTTGTTCTGCCATAACTGGTAATTCATTTTTGGTATTTCGTCCCAGGGCAGGGCGGTGGGATTGTCTTTTTCCCTCGCCTTGTAATATTCGTAAAAATCCGGAAGGATGATATCGGGCGTGATGCCTTTCAGCTGTGTGGAACCGCCGTTAACACGGTAGAATTTCTGGAAAGTGAGGGTCATCGCGCCCATATCGGTGCGGCTGCTGCCGATATCGTTGCGTACGCCGAAGGGCACCTGGCGCTGTACGGTTCCTTTTCCGTAGGTAGAGGTGCTGCCGATGATAACACCCCGCTTGTAATCCTGGATGGCGCCCGCAAATATCTCGCTTGCAGAAGCGCTGAACTCGTTCACCATTACCGCCAGCGGACCGTCGTACAGCACAGACTCGTCGTTATCTCTCCAGGTGTTCTGGTCTACTTTACCGTCTTTTTCCTTTACCTGCACCACCGGGCCGCTCTTGATGAACAGGCCCACCATTTTCACCACTTCAAACAGGGATCCGCCGCCGTTGTTTCGGATATCGATCACGATGCCCTTTACATTTTCGGCTTTCAGTTTCACCACTTCCTTTGCCACATCGTCTGCACAGCGGTGACCGTTTTCGTCGTCAAAATTGGCATAGAAATCGGGCAGGTAAATATAACCGATCTTGCTGCCGCCTTCGGTGATCACGGCGCTGCGTACATACACTTCGTCCTGCACCACTTTCTCGCGCATCATGGCAACCGTTTTGATCGATCCGTCCTGTTTCTTGAGGGTCAGCCTTACTTCGGTGCCTTTGTTGCCGCGTATGATCTTCACCGCATCGGTTACATCATACCCGGTAACATCCACCGGCTCGGCAGCTCCCTGCGCCACTTTGGTGATCACATCACCCGCTACGATATCCTTCGATTTCCAGGCTGCACCACCGGGTGTCACAGAGGCGATCTTGATGCCGTAATCGTCTTTGGCAAGTACGGCGCCGATACCATAGAACTCACCGCTCATACGCTCGTCAAACGCCCTTTTCTCAAGCGGCGGAAAGTAATCGGTATGCGGGTCCATCTGGTTGGTGATCACATTGATAAAACTGTTGAAGCGCTCATCTTCCTTATAGGTGCTCCTGATGCGGTCAAAAGTTTCGTTCATAATCTTCAGCACCCGGTTACGCGCGTCTTTCTCCAGCTGTGCATCGGTCTTTACCACATAGTCTTTCTTATTCTTATTTTTTTCGCGCTCATTCAGCAGGTCAACATAGCGCTCGAGCGTGTAGAGTTTTAATTTTTTCCTCCAGCGCTCCCTGCGCTCCTGGTTGGTGGTGGCAAAGCTGAGTTTGCTGCCATCCAGCTGCACTATCTCATCTTTGCTGAACTCGAAGGGTTTGGAGAGAATGTCTTTATAGATCGCGACTGATTCGGTGATACGCTGGTCATAAACCGGGTTCACAGCAGGCACAAACTGTATGGCTGCTCCGTGGATCTCATCATCAAGGGTAAGCTCGTATTTTTTCAGCTTGCTGATATCCGACTGAAGAAACAGGGTTTTGTCGCCGTCCAGGTCATCGAGGTATTTTTTGAAGACCTGCCTGGAAAAGCTGTCGTTGATGTCTTTCGGGCTGTAATGGAATTTTTCGAGGTACAGTCCCAGTTGTGCCAGCAGCCGCTGGCGCTGGGTCAGCGTAATATCAATATCGCCGTTCAAGCCCGTATAACGAAATGCAAAGAATAAGCCGCCAAATAAAATAACAGCCAACAGCAACAATCCTTTTCTGCTCTTCATAAATTGTATAAATTTTTGCATGGTATGCTCAAAAATAATTGAAAATGACGCTTGAAGCTCGCCAATTAACAAGCTTTTGATAAATGGTCATCCCCCTGTACCCATACAAAAAGAGTTCCAAAAAGGAATTTTCCATACACCTGATTTACCCTATTTTTGCGGTCCGGAAAAAACGGAGGACGTAGCTCAGTTGGTTAGAGCGACAGTTTGTGGCACTGTAGGTCGGGGGTTCGAAACCCCTCGTTCTCCCCCCGAAAATCGAAACCTACCCGCCTGAGCCGGGTAGGTTTTTAAATTTTATACCGAATGGCGTACAACTGGGTGCTGGTTCCCCTGATCTCCGCATGTATTGGCTGGCTGGCCAACCGGATGGCTGTCTGGCTGCTTTTTCATCCCCGTAAACCCATCATGATCTTTGGTTTTACCCTGCAGGGGATTTTCCCCGGGCGGCAGCAATCCCTTGCCGCAAAACTGGGCAGGCTGGTGGCCGATGAACTGTTTTCATTTGATGAGTTGGGAAAGAAGATCGCGGAACCCGGCAACGCGGCCGGAATCATACCGCAGGCGGAAGCACATATCGACCATTTCCTCAAGGTAAAACTGGCCGAAAAAATGCCCATGATCAGCATGTTCATCGGCGAAAAAACGATCGCGGAACTAAAGTCCGTGTTCATGACAGAATTACAGGAACTCTTCCCGGTTATTATGAGCGGTTATATAGCCAACCTGAAAGACCAGCTGGACCTGGAAAAGATCGTGAGAGAGAAGATAAACGGGTATTCTTCCGAGCAGCTGGAGCGCAGGCTCAACGAGACCCTGTCGCGCGAGTTGCGGCTGCTGCCGCTTGGCGGCGCCGTATTGGGTCTGTTGATCGGACTGATACAAGTGGCGGTGATGGGCATATGGTTCTGATTGACCGTTTCAAAACGCCGGTCACCGACTAAATACCTGTTTTTTACCTGTGCCATCCAACCTTTGCCCACTTATTCAACCATCTTACCGCTGGTGTATGGGGTGCGCAGAAGCATAACAAGGGTTCGCAACTTTGCATTTCGGGGAACAAGACTTTAATACAAGCAATAATATATCATGAGAAGACTATTGATTCTATCGTTACTGAGCCTGGCATTGTCGACGGGTTTTGCACAATTTCCGGGCGGCGGCAACCGTGGCGCGGGTGGCGGCCAGAATATGAACATGGGCCATTTTTACGGCAAAGTGGTAGACAAGAACAACAAAGGCGTTGAAGCCGTTACCGTGCAGCTGGCCGGTAAACGTTTTGATACCGCCGCCAAACAGTTGAAAGATGCCATTTTCGGCACCACCATTACCAAGGCGAATGGCGAGTTCAGCTTTGAAAACCTGCCGGTAATGGGCAATTTTACGCTGAAACTCAGCGCGCTGGGTTATAAAAACCTGGATAAACCGGTGAAATTCGATATCCGTATGCCACAGGGCGGTAATGCCGCGGGACAGGCCGGCGGTATGCAGAATGTGCTGAGCATGGTTGACAAAGACCTGGGCAATATCAAACTGGAGGAAGATGCCGCCAACCTGGGTAATGTAACCGTAACCGCCTCTGTGAAACCACAGTTTGAACTGGGTATAGACAGGAAGACCTTCAATGTTGACAAGAACCTGGTAAGCACCGGTCAGACGGCTACCGAGATCATGAAGAATATTCCTTCGCTGAATGTTGACATCGATGGCAACGTGACCATGCGCAATGCAGCGCCGCAGATCTTTATCGATGGCAGGCCCACTACGCTTACGCTTGACCAGATCCCTGCCGATATCATCGATAAGGTGGAGCTGATCAGCAACCCCTCGGCCAAATACGATGCATCCGGCGGTAATGCGGGCATACTCAACATCGTTCTGAAAAAGAATAAAAAGACCGGCTATAACGGCGGACTGCGCACCGGTATCGACTCACGCGGTAAAGTAAACCTTGGCGGCGACCTGAACCTGCGTCAGAATAAGATCAACTTTTCACTGAACGGTAATTTCAACGAACGCAAATCCATTTCTTCGGGTATCACCGACCGCAATACAAGGGCGATCGGCAGCGTACCCCCCAACTCTGTACACAATGTGACCGACGGTATCAATACCGGCAATTTTGCCTTCGTACGCGGCGGTATCGATTATTTTGTTGACAACAGGAATACATTTTCGATTGCAGCCAATTATGTAAGGGGTACGTTCAACAACGACCAGACACAGCGGGTGGATTCCACGATCAACGGAATCTATACCTCTTATAACAACATCAGCCAGCTGAGCAACGCCAATTTCAGGAATTTTGGTTCGCAGCTGAGCTACAAACACAATTTTGCCAAGAACGGTCACGATCTTACTGCCGATATCAATTACAACTCCAGCAGGAATGAGAACCTGAACAATATCAATACGCAGACTTATTTCCCGAACAATACTGCAAAGGGTCTTGCCTTTATGCAGCAGACTATGGGTAATGGTTCTAACAATTTCCTGACGGTACAATCGGATTACGAGAACCCCATCAGCGACGACACCAAGTTCGAAGCGGGTGTGAGAGGCGCTATCCGTAATTTTTCCAATCTCAGCGACCAGTACCGTTACGACCACGGAACGGGTAAATATGTACTGGTGCCTCTGATCAGCAACAAATACAAATTCAACGACCAGGTTTACGCTGCCTATGCTACCTATACGTTCAAGACCGGCAACTGGAACTTCCAGCTGGGTCTGCGTGCGGAAAGCTCCAAGTACACGGGCAACCTGCTTACACAGCAAGGCACCGATTCAGCCAAATTTGATGTAAAGTACCCGCTGAGTCTGTTCCCGAGCGCGTTCCTGACCTATAAAATCGACGACAAACAGGATTTTCAGTTCAACTATTCACGTCGCGTGAACCGTCCGAACTTCTTCCAGCTGATGCCGTTCCCGGATTATTCCGATCCGCAGAACATCAATATCGGCAATGCGGGACTGAAGCCCGAGTTCACCAATTCGTTCGAGGTGTCGTATAACAATGCGTATACACGCGGCGCCAATTTCCTCGCGAGCCTGTTCTTCAAACACAATACCGACCTGATCACGCGCTTTACCTATATCGATACCAACCGGCTGTCTTCTGGTAAAGAGCTGGCCAACTTCAATACCTATATCAATGCAAACAGCAGCTATGTGACCGGTCTGGAACTCACCAACCGCATGACGGTTATAAAATGGTGGGACCTTACCGCCAATGTGAACATCTTCTATTCCAAGATAAACGCATATGCACCTGCCACCGCTACCACGCCAGCGCAAACACTGAGCAACGACCTGGTAAGCTGGTTTGCGAAAATGAACAACACATTCAAAGTTGCCAAAGGCTGGTCTGTGCAGTTCAGCGGCGATTACCAGGCCAAAAGCATCCTGCCTCCCGGTACGGGTGGCGGCGGTGGTGGTCGCGGCGGTGGCGGCGGCGGTATGATGTTTGGCGGCGGACCGTCTTCTACCTCGCAGGGTTTCAACTACCCGCGTATCGGATTTGATCTTGCCCTGCGCAAAGACTGGACATGGAAAAACGGCCAGAGCGGATCGCTTACACTCAGCATGAACGATATCTTCCGCTCACAGGTGTTCAAGAGCTATTCTGAAAGCGCCTACTTTACACAGATCAGCGAAAGAAGAAGGGACCAGCAGGTATTGCGTCTGAACTTCAGCTATCGTTTCGGCAAATTCGATGCAACGCTCTTCAAACGAAAGAACACCAAGGCCGACCAGAGCGGCGGACAGGATATGATGGGGAATATGAACCAGTAGCGTGAGACGTGAATTGTGAGACGTCAGACGTGAAACCTGAGAGAAGAATATAAAAGATAAGATCGTAAGATGGAGGATTTGAGGATTGGGCCGCCCGGGATGACCGGGCGGTTTTTTTGCGGTTATGATTGATCCGGGTGGGGTGTTATTTGTTCCTTCCGGTGAGCATGGGTACGAATGAGAACATATCAAACGCCTCTTCGGTGGCGCTGCCATCGGGTTGTTTGGTGAGCCGGAGCATGCGTTGCATATCGCCTTCGCCAACAGGAATGACCATCTGCCCGCCGGTTTTGAGTTGCTGCACCAGTTTGGGCGGAATGAAAGGCGCGGCCGCGGTGATAATCACTTTGTCGAAGGGCCCATAGGTAGGAAGTCCTTCGAAACCGTCTCCATAAAAGAATTTGATATTGGGATACCTGCTTTTGAAGTGATAGCTTTTCTGCTGGTGATCGTATAGTTTTTTCTGGCGTTCGATGGTGTATACCCATGCGCCCATTTCGGCCAGCACGGTTGCCTGGTATACGCTGCCGGTGCCGATCTCAAGCACTTTATCCAGCCGCTTTACCTGTAATAACTGCGTCTGGTACGCCACCGTATAAGGCTGTGAAATAGTCTGTCCCTCCCCGATCGGGAAGGCCCGGTCTTCGTAAGCGATCTTGTCAAAAGCGGAATCGAGAAAATAATGCCGCGGAATATTGTTCATGGCCTCCAATACACTTTCATCCGTAATGCCTTTTTCGCGCAAAACATCGATCAGTTTTTTACGCAGGCCTTTGTGCTGGTAACTGTCCTCATACTTTCTCATAAGCAGGACGAATATAGTATACGGGGAGTTGCGCCATGGCGGTGTGAATAGAAAAAAACTGCCGTCTTTTTTTAACACAACACCGGCAGCCACCTGCCGGGATGTGGTATTCGGCAGCTGCCTATTTCAGCTTCATATCCTCGATAATATCCGCAATCTTTTTTTCCAGCGATGCATAGACCCTGTCAAAATCCTCTTTCCTGTCCAGTTTTGCATTCACACTGAAATAGAATTTGATCTTGGGTTCGGTACCCGAGGGACGGGCCGATATCTTGGAGCCGTCTTCGGTGATGAACTGTAATACATTGCTCTTGGGCAGTTCGATATGCCAGGTTTCGCCTGTTACCAGGTTCCTGCCCTTTTGCAGCTGGTAATCCAGCAGCTGCACCACTTTTGACCCGGCTATGGAAGCAGGCGGCTGGCTGCGGTAGCCTTCCATCATGGCAGCGATCTCTTTCTGGCCGTTCATGCCTTTTTTGGTGAGGCTGATCAGGTTCTCGTAGTAAAAACCGTACGCGATATACAGCTCGATCATTTTATCGAAGAGGGTGCGGCCTTTGTCTTTTTCGTAAGCGGCCATTTCACAGAGCAGGGCCACGGCGCTTACCGCATCCTTATCGCGTATCTGGCTTCCGATCATCAGTCCGAAACTCTCCTCCCCTCCCACCACGTAATTCATTTTCCCCTCGAGCTCTTTGATCTTTTCCGCTATCCATTTAAAACCGGTGAGCACATTGTAACAGGCAACGCCGTTTTTCTCCGCAACCCGGTTGATCATTTCGGTAGTAACGATGGTGGTGATGACCATATCGTTGGGCTGTGCGATACCTTTTGCCTTACGCGCTTCCATCATATAGCTGAAAGCAAGCACGGCCGTCTGGTTGCCGTTCATCAGCACCCATTCTCCTTTGTGATTTTTGACACCGATGCCCACGCGGTCTGCATCGGGATCCGTTCCCAGCAGGATGTTTGCGTCGAGCGCTTTTGCCTTTGCCAGGCCGATGCTCATGGTCTCGCTTTCTTCGGGATTGGGATAACCCACCGTGGGGAAATTACCGTCGGGCACGGCCTGTTCTTCCACGATATGCAGGTTGGTAAATCCAAAACGTTTCAATACCTCGGGCACCAGTTTGATACCGCTGCCGTGAATAGGCGTATATACGATCTTCAGGTCTTTCTGTTTCTCGATCACATCAGGATATACGCTGAGGCCTTTCACCATATCCATATAGGCCTCGTCCATTTCCCTGCCGATGAGGGTGATATTGTTTTCGCCACCGCTGAATTTCACTTCGTTCACATCCCTGATCGCTTCCACTTCGCTGATCACATTGCCATCGTGCGGCGGTACCAGCTGCCCACCGTCGTTCCAGTAGGCTTTGTAACCATTGTATTCTTTGGGAT
The DNA here is from genome assembly GCF_009939225.1 of Sediminibacterium soli. Lineage (GTDB taxonomy): Bacteria > Bacteroidota > Bacteroidia > Chitinophagales > Chitinophagaceae > Sediminibacterium > Sediminibacterium soli. The sequence continues at coordinate 618,002 of NZ_JAACJR010000008.1, forward strand.
TATGGGAAGCCGTGCATACCACACCCGCCTGGCAGCCCAGTGTACGGATGGCAAAACTCAGTTCCGGCGTGGGCCGGAGCGAATCAAACAAGAACACTTTGATGCCATTGGCGCCAAAAACATTGGCCGTGGTTTCTGCAAAGAAGCGGCTGTTGTTACGGCTGTCGTGTGCGATCGCCACTTTGATCTCTGCATTGCCATAGGTTTTGCGGAGATAATGGGCAAAGCCCTGCGTGGCCATTCCCACCGTGTATTTGTTCATCCGGTTGGTGCCCACGCCCATGATGCCACGCAGTCCGCCGGTACCGAACTCGAGGTTCCGGTAAAAAGAATCCGCCAGTTCATCGGGTTTGTCCTGTTGCAGTTGCCGGATGGCGTCCTTGGTAGCCTGGTCATAATTACCCTGCAGCCATATATCTATGTTTTTCTGTATCGCAGCTTCCATTGTATCAGTGTTTTCAGCAAGTTAAGGATAAGTGAGAAAAATACGGGCTATGCAATATAGGCGCCCGTTACTTCGCCGTTGTCCACTTCCACCTGGATATGGTCCTGTAAGGTAGTGGCCATGGACAGCCCCACATGATCGGGTTTTACGGGAAATAATTTATGCATCCGCTCCACCAGAACAAGCGTACGGATGGTGCGCGGGTGGTACTGCAGCAGGGGTTTCAGTGCATAAAGCAGCGTTTTGCCGCTGTTGGATACATCATCCGCCACCACTACATGCAGACCGTCGAAGTTCATAGCGCTGCTCAGCTCTACGTTCACCGGGTGCGTTTTATCGAGTGCGGCCGATATCACATCGATGCGGTTGGGAATATGTTCCTGCAGAAATTTACCCACTTTTTCCGCGATCACGGTTCCGCTGTTCCTGATACCGATGATCACTACGGGCGCATCATCTCCGCTGAGCTCTTCGGCAAGTTCGAGTGCAAGCCGTTTCAGTTTGTGTATCGCCTCTTCTTTGCTGAGTATGTAATTCCTGTTGGCCATATGGATGGGTTACCCTCCAAAATAACGACAATAATTTGGCATTGACACAGGTGCGCAAGGGTGCGGGCCTGTTTTTCAAGCTGCCCAAAACCATTACCTTAGCGCTCAAACACGGTGTTATGCAATATGTACAGCAGCTGATTTTTCTGGCGCTTTCCGCAACTGCCGTATGGCTGTTTGCCGGTAAAGTAAAAGAGATACGCCGGAACATCCTGCTGGGCAAAAAAGAAGCGCTGAACGATCAGCCCGGCAAACGCTGGAGAAACCTGTTACTGCTTGCCTTCGGCCAGAAAAAAATGTTCCGCAACCCGCTTGTGGCCGTGTTGCATTTTGTGGTCTATGCCGGTTTTATCATCATCAATATCGAAGTGCTGGAGATCGTGCTCGACGGGTTACTGGGTACCCACCGGTTATTTGCCGCGCCGCTGGGTATGCTGTATACCTGGCTGATCAACGCCTTTGAATGGCTGGCGGTGGGTGTGGTGATTGCCTGCGCCGTTTTCCTGGTGCGCAGGAATATCCTGAAACTGAAAAGATTCATCAACAAAGACCTCAATGGCTGGCCCAGAAGCGATGCCAACTACATTCTTCTGACCGAGATCGCACTGATGTCACTGTTTCTTACCATGAATGCCGCCGACCAGGCGCTGCAGTCCAGGGGCAGCGAACACTATACCGCCACGGGCGGGTTTTATTTTTCGGGGCTGCTGTCTCCCCTGTTCGCGGGATTCAGCGATACCTCGCTGGTGGCCCTGGAGCGAACCTGCTGGTGGCTGCATATCACCGGTATTTATGCATTCCTGAACTACCTGCCTTATTCCAAGCACCTGCATATCATACTCGCATTTCCCAACGCGTATTTTGCAAGACTGGAGCCCGCCGGCAGGATGAAGAATATGCCCGAGGTGCAGAAAGAAGTGCTGTATGCGATGCAGCCCGAGACCGCACCCGCCGATGCCGTGCCACCTGCACATTTTGGCGCCAAAGATGTTTTTGAATTAAGCTGGAAAAGCCTGATGGACGCTTACAGCTGCACCGAATGCGGCAGATGCACGGCTGCCTGTCCCGCCAATATCACCGGTAAAAAACTCAGCCCCCGTAAGATCATGATGGCTACCCGCGACAGGATGGAGGATATCGGCCGGAATATCAAAGCCAACGGGTCGTTCACCGCCGACAGCAAAACCCTGCTGCACGACTATATCACCGTTGAAGAACTGCGTGCCTGCACTACCTGCAATGCCTGTGTAACCGAATGCCCGGTGAGTATTTCTCCCCTGGAGATCATACTCGAACTGCGCCGCTCGCTGATCATGGAAGAAAGCAACGCCCCGCAGGAATGGAACAGCACCTTCAGCAATATCGAAAACAATTTCGCCCCCTGGAAATTCTCGCCGGATGAGCGGGACGCATGGAATCGGTGATGGGAACAGAGGGAAGGGAACGGAGGAACAAGGAACAGAAGAGCAAGGAACAGCAGAAGAGCAAGGAGCAGGGAATATTGAATATCGAACAAGGAATGTCGAATATCGATCGGACCAGTGCCAGGATCGTTTCGGCTTTGATTTTTTACCCTCATGTCTCACGTCTGACGTCTCACGATAACTCACGTTCCTAAATCCAGGGTCTGAACAACATTCTCCACAGCTGTATCAGTGCGGTGACCAGGAAAATGATGCCCATCACTTTATTGAGTGTTTGGGTGCTGGTGTTCATTTTTGAGACCAGCCAGTTACCGCCGTACATGTACACAGCCAGTCCGCCGATCGTACCGGCGCCGGCGCCGATGGTGAACAGGCTGTAGGAAAAATCGTCAACCGGTAATAATTTGGTCTGGATAAATGTGGAGGTCCAGAGAAACCAGAACGGTATCTGCACCGGGTTCAGCGCACTCATCATCAGTCCCAGTGCAAACCTGTTAACCGTATTGTTCAATACCAGCGCTTTTTTACCGCCGGTCTGCTTCCTGGCTGCAACAAACGAAAGAATACCCAGTACCAGGAACATCACCACAGTAACCCATCCCAGCGCCACAAACCATAGCCGGTGACGCACGATCCAGTCCATTCCCGTCAGCGCCAGCCGCAGGTACAGCATTTCCACGATGGCCACACCGATCGAAAACCGCCAGGCGCTTCTGAGTCCTTCCTGCAGACATACCTGGGTGGCGGTAAAACTCATGTTTCCCAACGGCAACTGCCCGAGAAAACTAACAAAAAAGCCTAAAAAAACGAGGTAGACCATGGGAATGATGAACAGATGAACAAGGAATATCGAATGTCGAAGTAAAGGAAATGTTGGGAAATGGGGAGATTGGGGGCGTCAGACCTGAGACGTGGGTTACCGTGCGTTGGTGTGAGTCCGTGTGGGGGCTGGGGGACTGCCGCCGATCGACATTCGACATTCCTTGTTCAATATTCGATATTCCCTGTTCTTCTGTTCTGCTGTTCCTTGTTCATCTGTTCCTTGTTCCCTATTCCTTGCTCACCTGTTCAATATTCCCCTGTCTGTTCTATTTTTGCTGCTTATAAAGCTTCTATGGCAAGATCAATGGCTGAATTGGCAATGCGTGGGGAGACTCCGGAAATATTGTTCTGGGTGGGTTGTTCGGGCAGTTTTGACCAGCGGGCGCAAAAGATCACCAAGGCGTTTGCCACTATACTGGACAAAGTGGGCATCGATTACGCGATCCTTGGCAAGGAAGAAGCCTGTACCGGCGATCCTGCCAGGCGGGCCGGTAATGAATTCCTGTTCCAGATGATGGCCCACCAGAATATCCAGGTTCTGAACGGCTATGGCATCAAAAAGATCGTGACAGCCTGTCCGCACTGTTTCAACATACTGAAAAACGAATACCCGGAACTTGGCGGCAACTATGAAGTGATCCACCACACCGTACTGCTGCAGCAGCTGATCGATGAGGGAAAGATCCGCCTCAACGAATCAGGCAGCTTCAAAGGCAAAAAGATCGTATACCACGACAGCTGCTACCTTGGCCGCGCCAACGATGTTTACGAAGCGCCGCGAAAAGTACTCGAAGCACTCGACTCCGAACTGGTGGAAATGAAACGCTGCCGGAGCAAGGGGCTCTGCTGCGGCGCAGGCGGCGCGCAGATGTTCAAGGAAGATGAACCCGGCGACAAACGCATCAACATAGAACGCACCGACGAAGCACTGACAACAGGCGCTTCGGTTATTGCTTCTGCCTGTCCCTTCTGCAATACCATGATCACCGACGGCGTTAAAAACCGCGAAAAAGAATCCGAAGTAGGCGTACTGGATATTGCGGAAATGGTGGCGATGAGCATGGTCTGAGAAACGCATAGAAAAGAACCACCAACTGTAACCACAACTTATCATGAATAATTTTACCCCATGGATTTTGAATACCGGCATTTGATCCCCGAAGATTTTGATGGCAGTTCGCGTGTGTGGATCTACCAGAGCAACCGCCTGTTCTTTATCAGCGAAGCCTTACAGATTGAGGCTATGCTGCAGGAGTTTGTACAGGACTGGAACAGCCATGGCACGCCCGTTAAAGGATATGCCAACCTCCTGTTTGGCCAGTTTGTGGTGCTGATGGCTGATGAGACCGCCACCGGTGTCAGCGGCTGCAGTACGGACAGCTCGGTGAGACTGATCAAACAGATGGAGGAAACTTTCCAGGTGGATATGTTCAACCGGCAGAACCTGGCATTCCTGGTGAAAGATAAAATACAGACCCTTCCCTACGCACAACTGCTGTATGGTTTTGAGAATGGGTTTATCAATGAGGATACCGTCTATTTCAATAACCTTGCAGCAACCAAAGATGCCCTGCTTACCGAATGGATGGTACCGGTGAAAAACAGCTGGCTGATGCAGCGGCTTCCCAAAAAACCGCATGCGGGTGCAGGTGAAGACGGCACCGCCGTTTAAGCATCACAGTCAGTTGCCGGCGGATCGGTCGTCTTATTTTTTCTTCAGCTTATCCAGCATATTTTTCTTTTCCCTGTCGGAAAGCGTGTTCTTCTGCACCAGCCTGTTGAGCTGGTAACTTACCGTCAGCCGGAAATTGCGCGTATTGGTTGAACTGACGCTCTCGATGGTAAAATTGCTTCCGTATGTATAGGTGTTATACTGCTGTACCGTAAACGGATCGATCAGGTTGATGCTTACCACCAGGCGGCGGTCAAAGAACCGGTGCTGTACGCCGATGTTCATATTCAGGTTGCTGCGGCTCCTGCCCTGTGGATCGGCAAAACTGCTGAAACGGGTACTTCCCTCAAATGTAAGTACGTTACTGGGCGTATAGCTGTAATTAAAACCGGTATAAAAAGTACTGCCATCCCGGTATTTGTACAATCTTTTCTCTGTTTCGCTGTACTGGTTAAAGGTATACCCCGCGCTGCCGTTTACACGGAAGCGTTTGCTGAAAGTAAAACCGCCCCAGAGGCTGGCTTCGTATTCCTGTCTGTCGGCAATATTAACGTAGGTCGTCTGGGTTTTGCCGCCGCCGGTAAGCGTACGAACCGAGTTGATCACATTATGCACCTTATTGTACCCGATGGAAGTGTTGACATAATACTTGCCCTTTATCCAGCTCAGGTTCCAGTCGAAATTATCGGACAGTGCGGGAGACAGGAACGGGTTCCCGAAACGCAGGTTATAAGGATCTCCATAATCCACATTCGGGTTCAGTTCGCCGATACCCGGTCTGCGTATGGTGGCACGGTAGGTAAGCGAAGTATTGAGCGTTCGGTTGAACTCTTTGCGTACGGTAAAATTGGGCAGTACATTCCAGTAGGTATTCGATACATCTGTTGAATTGCCTTTGATAAAGCTGAACCACATGGAGGTATGCTCTGCCTGCGCGCCGCCGGTAACCCTTATCTGCCGGGGAAACAGCAGGCTGATACCTGCCCGCACCGTAAACAGGTTCTGGTGAAAATAAAAATCGTTGCTCAGCATATCATTCTGCACAAATACACCATCCTGTTTACGCAGAAAACTTGTGTTAAGCGTATTGTGGTAAGCGGCAGGGTTGTATACCGCTCCCGTTGAAAAATTACTTCCTTTCCAGGCCAGCGGCTTGTTATAGTCTACACGGAAAGCCGCCGACTGGCTGTAATTATCGAAATACTGCGATTGGGTGGAATCGATGCCCGAAGGCTGGTTGTTCGCCTGCAGGAAATTCTGGAAAAAACCACGGTCGTTATCGTTCTTCGCCAGGTTGCCGATCGCTGTAAAACGGATAAATTCAGCAGGGTCTTTGCCCCTGTGTGTAAAAGTGGCCGTCAGGTTATGTCCGTAACCCGTTCCCTTGCTTTTGTTTTCCCTGGTGCTGCGTTTGTATGCCTGCTGAAACCGGTCCAGGTTGGTATAGCCAGCCTCGCTCAGATTGTCAAAATAATTCAGGTTGCCCTGGTAAATGATATTGCCCGTATTCTGTTTGCTGAACTCGTAATCCAGCTGCGAACGGAAATTGGGACGCAGGTTCTTGTTCCTGTACCGGCTTTCGGTATAGAAATAATTAACCGAATCGGCATAGGTATTCTGTCTGTGCGAATAGCTGTTACCGGTATACACGGTTCCCGCCAGCCCGATGGTATTGTTCAGTGATAACTGTCTGTTTCGGTAACTGAGATTGGCCGCAAGATTGGCTTCGCCCCTTGTACCGCCGCTGAGCGTTGTTCTTCCCACCCAGCCTATCTTTCCTTTTTTAGTAACGATGTTGATCACACCGCCGGTTTCGGTTGCGTACTGCGGCGGGGGATTGGTCATGACCTCGATCTTTTCGATGCTGCTCCCCGGCAGACTTTCGAGCAGGTCCTGCAGCTGTTGGGCGGTTAGCTCTGTTGGCTTGTCATCGATCAGTATCTTGGGCTCTTTCCCCTTCAGCAGTATCTTGCCGGAAGGATCGTTGTTGATCAGCGGCATATTCTTCAGCAACTCCGCCGTGGTGGCGCCGCCACTCAGCGCACTTTCGCCCACATTGTAGGTGATCTTATCGTCTTTGTTTTCGATCAATGGCTTTTCTGCGTATACGATCACTTCGTTAAGCGCAGAAGCCGAATCGCCGAGCCTGATATCACCCAGGTTAAAATCGTAACGCTCCGCACGCAGGTAGATACTGTCGATATGCATACGGGCAAAGCCGACCGCCAAAACGGAGAGCCGGTAGTACCCCATACCCAGGTTATTGAACTCGAAAGCTCCGTTCCGGTCGGCGATCGTGGAAAGATTTTTACCTGGCTCATGGATGGGGAACAACGAAATATTGGCAAAAGCCAGGGGCTTACCTGTCTTTTGTTCCAGCACATTGCCGATGATGATACCCAACTGTTTTTTTTCTTTGGGACCGGCGTCCTGGGTAAATGCACAAATACAGGTGCACAGGAATACTATCGCGAATAATAATCTCAAGCTGAACGGTTGCTCGCGGAAAAATAAGCCATTACCGATAAATAGCCGCAACCGAACGGCAGCAATAGTTAATTTTGCCCGCAGAATCGGTCAATATGATTACTGTTTACGGAATACCCAATTGCGATATCATCAAAAAAACCGGCAAATGGCTGGAAAAACACCAGGCAGGCTTTCGTTTTCACGATTACCGGAAAGAAGGCATCAGCAGGGAAAAACTGGAAGCCTGGTGCAAACAGGTTGGCTGGGAAACGCTTTTTAATAAAAGAAGCACTACCTGGAAAGAGCTGGATCCGGAAACACAGCAACTGGCAACCAACGAAAAAGCCGCGATCGATATCATGTCGGAACATGCCACGATCATCAAACGCCCGGTAGTGGAAAAGAACGGAAAAGTTGTTGCCGTTGGGTTTGACGAAAAAGCGCTGGCCGGGTTGGTTTGACAACCTATGCCAAGACCAGGATGCGGAATGTGAAAGACAAACTGAAATGGCCCGGTACCATTTCTTAAACAGGCCGGCCGCGTTTTATTTCAGCACTTCCTTCAATGTGCGGTGCAGATCGTCGCCGCGCAGATCACGACCGATGATCCTGCCCGTTGGATCTATCAGCATATTGGCGGGTATTCCCTGTATATGGTACAACTGGGCAGCTGCATTGCTCCAGTATTGCAGATCGCTTACATGCGTCCAGGTAAGCCCATCGGCTTTGATCGCCTGCAGCCAGTTCTCTTTCGACTGGTCCAGTGATACGCCGAGCACCGTAAAGTTTTTGTTTTTGAACGACTGGTAAGCACTCACCACATTGGGGTTTTCCTGGCGGCAGGGTCTGCACCAGCTTGCCCAGAAATCCACCAACACGTATTTACCGCGGAAAGACGAAAGTTTTACCGGTTTGCTGTTCACATCGTTCTGCGTAAAATCGAGCGCCATGCTGCCCACCATTCCCACCTTGGCATCGCCAAATGCTTTTTCCAGCTGCGCAGAAAAGCCGCCTACGCGGGCTGCGGGTTGCAGCGAATTGTAGTAGGGTTCTATATCGGTAAGGCCATTGAACACCGCCGCCATTCCGCCCAGTGCAAAACTGCTTACAGGCGAGGCGGGCCTGGCCTGGATGAATGCAATCGTAGCGGTCCGCGCTTTTGCCTTTATTCCATTGAATTCCTGGATCATGGAATCCTTTTTCACCGCATCTTTTTCCGCATTGATCACCGATACAAGCGCCCGCATATCATTGAGGTAAAGGGCGCATTCGGCAACAAACTGTTTAAAATCTTCCTGCAGCTGCGATCCTTTGATATCCATCTTATCGGATGCATTGATATCGCCGGTAACAGATACCTCGTCGTTGCCCATATAAAAATCGATCACCTTACTGTACGCCGGCAATCCAATGATGAATACACTGGGTGCATTCACCTGGCCGCGCAGGGTAAACACACCCTTATTGGCGGTAACGGTATTCATCAGGGTACCGTCCACGCCGTTGTACAGCACTACCTTGGTCGTATCTTTCAACCCGCTGATCTTACCGGTTACCACGTAGCCTTTCACGGGCTGCGCCAGGGCGGCTATGGGCAGGCATAATAAAAACAGTAATCTTTTCATATCATTTTGAGTGACGTTTCTGCAGGATATCGATCACGTCCTGCAAGTTATGTCCTTTGGCGTTAACCAAAAGCAAATAGTGGAACAGCAGGTCTGCGGCTTCGTTGAGAAAAAGTTCGGTATTGTCGTCCTTTGCTTCTATCACCATTTCCACCGCTTCCTCGCCCACTTTCTGGGCGATCTTGTTGATCCCTTTCGCAAAAAGCTTCGAAACATAGGAGTCTTCCGGTGGCGCCTGTTTCCGCAGGCGTATGATATCCTCCAGGTATACCAGGAAATTATCGCTGTGGTTGCGCTCCGACCAGCAGGTATCCGCACCGGTATGACACACAGGCCCTTTGGGATGCGCCTTGATCAGAAGCGTATCCTGGTCGCAGTCCTCCGCCATGCTTTTCAGCTCCAGGAAATTACCGCTCTCCTCGCCCTTGGTCCAGAGCCGTTTTTTGCTGCGGCTGTAAAACGTGACCTTGCCCGTCTGCTCGGTGCGGTGCAGCGCTTCTTCGTTCATAAAACCCAGCATCAGCACTTTGTGTGTGTCGTAGTCCTGTACGATTGCCGGCACCAGGCCGTCGGCATATTTGTTGAAATCGATTTTCATGGTTGCATGTTACGTGGTTAGACTGCTATATTGCCGGGGGCTGTTAACCCCATTATTCAATGTCTTATGCTGATCCCTTTCTCCAGCAGAAAAGCCTTGAGCTCGGGGATGGCTATCTCTTTGAAATGAAAGATACTCGCTGCCAGCGCCGCATCTGCTTTTCCCCTGGTGAACGCCTCTACAAAATGCTGCATGGTGCCGCCGCCGCCTGATGCGATCACCGGCACGGGTAAGGCTGCTGCCAAAGTTCCGGTAATATCCAATGCAAAACCCTGTTTGGTGCCATCGTGGTTCATCGAGGTGAGCAAAATTTCGCCGGCGCCCAGTTCCACCGCCTGCCGGGCCCAATCGGTGGTTAGGGCATCGGTTCGGGTGCGGCCGCCATTGAGGTACACATACCAGTTGCCATCGGCTTCCTGCCGGGTATCGATGGCCAGCACCACGCACTGGCTGCCGAACTCACGGGAGAGGTCGGCGATCAGCTGCGGGTTTTTATACGCAGCGGTATTAACGGATATCTTATCTGCCCCGTTTTGCAGCAAAACACGCACATCTTCCACGCTGCTGATGCCGCCACCTACGGTAAAAGGAATATTAATATGATGCGAAATACGGTTCACCAGCTCGCGCAGCGTTTTCCTTTTTTCGACCGTGGCGGTGATATCGAGGAATACGAGCTCATCCGCTCCCTGCCTTGCATAGAGTGCTCCCAGCTCCACCGGATCGCCTGCGTCGCGGATATTCTCGAAATTGATCCCTTTTACGGTTCTTCCGTCTTTGATATCGAGACAGGGGATGATGCGCTTGGTAAGCATGGGTGCGAATGGTTAAATGGTTGAATGGTTGAATTGCCCGAGGTCGCCGAGCGTAATGCGGTTTTCGTAGATGGCTTTGCCTACTATTGCGGCGCTGCAGCCGATGGAGCGCAATTGTTGCAGGTCTTCGATGGAACTTACACCGCCGCTGGCAATAAAGAAAACCGCGGGGAACTGTTCTATGATCTTTTTGTACAACTCTGCGGAAGGGCCTTCGAGTTTTCCGTCTTTGCTGATATCGGTGCAGAACACCTGTCGTATCCCTTTCGCAACATATTTGCCGATAAAACCGTATACATCTTCTTCCGTTGTTTCCAGCCAGCCGCCAACGGCGATTTTATGACCCTTGACATCCGCGCCCAGCAGGAATTTTTCCGCACCGTATTTCTCGATCCATTCGGAAAATAAAGTTTCATTTTTGACGGCAAGACTGCCGATGGTGGCAAACGCCGCGCCCGATTGCAGCACTTCCTGCAGGTCGCTCTCCGTTTTGATACCGCCGCCAAAATCGATCTCGAGTGCGGTATGTTTCGCGATGCGCTCCAACACTTTCCCGTTGGTTACTTTACCCGCTTTGGCACCGTCGAGATCAACCAGGTGCAGGCGTTTCAAACCGGCAGCTTCAAATTGCAAAGCCATTTCCAGCGGGTCTTCGTGGTATATTTTTTTCTGGTCGTAATCGCCCTGCGTAAGCCGGACGCATTTGCCATCGATGATATCTATTGCGGGTATGATCAGCATGAGCGGGAATGATTAGGCGATTGGTTGTCTGGGTTTATCGTTCAATAAAATTTTTCAGTATCTGCTCTCCCACCCGGGCGCTTTTTTCGGGATGAAACTGAACACCGTAAAAATTATCCCTGTGTAATGCCGAACTATAAGGATCGGGATAATCTGTTTTGGCGATGGTATGCTGCCCCAGGGCCGCATAGTATCCGTGTACAAAATAACAATAGCTGTTTTCCGGAACACCTTGAAACAGATCTGTTTTCAGACCATAGATATTGTTCCAGCCGATCTGCGGCACTTTTACCGTTTCTCCGTTTGCGGATGGCTGGAATTTCCGGACGCTTTCCTCAAAAATACCAAGACAGGCGGTATCATTCTCCTCGCTGTGCGTACACATCAGCTGCATACCCAGGCAGATACCCAGCACAGGTTGCCGCAACTCCCTGATAAGACTATCGAGATTTCTTTCTTTCAGGTATTGCATAGCCGTGCTTGCCTCTCCCACACCGGGAAAAATCACTTTGTCCGCAGAAACTATTTTTTCATGATCATCGGTTACCAGGGCTTCCGCACCGATCCTCTCGAGTGCGTACAATACCGATTGAATATTGCCCGCATTGTATTTTATGATAACGGTAGTCATATTGTTTTGTTTACCATCAGCCCGTTCAACAACTGGTTTCCCGGTTACTGTATGCTGCTTAAAAAATTTCCGGTCGCGGTTTCCACATCGGTGCCGTTTTCCAGCGCCTGTATATACGCGGTGCCGATAATTCCGCCGTTTGCATATTGGCAGGCCGATTGAAATGTTTCCCTGTCCTTGATACCAAAACCAACCAGCACCGGGTTCTTCAACTGCATTTCCTGCAAACGCTGCAGGTACACTGCCACTGAAGAAAAATCCTTGTCCTTACCCGTGGTAGCTGATGAGCTTACCGCATACAGGAAGCCGCTGCTCAATGCATCCAGTTTACCCACCCTTTCCCCGGAGGTTTCTGGCGTAACCAGGAAAATAAAATCGAGCCCATACTGTTTGATGACCGGCCCGTATTCTGTTTCAAATTCGTATTCGGGAAGGTCCGGAAGGATCAGCCCGTCCACACCGGCGGCCGCCGCATCTGCACAGAATTTTTCAAACCCATACTGCAGTACGGGGTTCATATATCCCATCAATACAACGGGTATGTTTATTTCCGTTCTGAAACCCTGCAATTGTTCGAACAGCACTGCTATGGTCATGCCGTTCTGCAATGCGCGGCTGCCGCTGGCCTGTATCACCGGACCATCTGCAAGCGGGTCGCTGTAGGGCATACCCAATTCAATGAGATCCGCACCATGGCGCTGCAGGGCTTTCATGACTGTACGGGTGCTGTTTAACCCGGGGTAGCCTGCGGTGCAGTATACGTTCAGCACCTGCTTGTTCTTCCTGGCAAATAATTCCTGTAACCTGCTCATGTGGTTCTTTTATTGTTGGCTGTATTTGTCGAGTTCCTTCATATAGGTACCGAGGTCTTTGTCGCCTCTTCCGCTTAAACATACCACTACGCGGTCGGCGGCAGACAGGTTAAGTTTTCCCAGTACAGACAATGCATGCGCGCTTTCAAGTGCCGGTATGATGCCCTCTGTTTTGCTCAGGTGAAAAGCCGCAGCCAGTGCCTCCTCATCTGTTGCGCTGAGAAATTTTCCGCGGCCGCTTGCATACAGGTTGGCATGCATCGGGCCGATACCGGGATAATCCAGTCCTGCCGAAATACTATGCGGTTCCACCACCTGTCCGTCGGCCGTTTGCATCACAAGGCTTTTACTGCCGTGCAGCACGCCCGGCGTACCCAGCTGTGTGGTGGCTGCGCTGAGGCCGCTGTCAACACCATGTCCCGCCGCCTCCACCGCCACCAGCTGCACCGATGGTTCCTCGAGAAAATGATAAAAAGCGCCGGCCGCATTGCTGCCGCCGCCCACGCAGGCTATCACATGGGTGGGTAGGGCATGACCCGTTTTCTCTTTCAGCTGCCAGCGCATTTCCTCGCTGATCACACGCTGAAAACGCGCCACCATATCGGGATACGGATGGGGGCCTACCACGCTGCCGATGATATAATGTGTGTCTACGGGGTTATTGATCCAGTCGCGGATGGCTTCGTTGGTGGCGTCTTTTAATGTTTTGCTTCCGCTTGTAGCCGGTATCACCCTGGCGCCAAGCATCTGCATGCGCGCAACATTCGGGGCCTGCCGTTCAATATCCTTTTCGCCCATGTAAACAATGCATTCCATTCCTTTCAGCGCACATACGGTTGCGGTTGCCACGCCATGCTGCCCGGCACCGGTTTCGGCGATGATGCGTTTTTTTCCAAGCCGGCGCGCCAGCAATATCTGCCCGATGGTGTTGTTGATCTTGTGGGCGCCTGTATGACAAAGGTCCTCGCGTTTAAGATAAACCGGCGCGCCGTATTCTGCACTCAGCCGTTCGGCCAGGAACAGGGGCGTAGGGCGGCCTACATAGTCGGTGAGCAGCTGCTGAAACTCCTTTTGAAAAGCAGTCTCCTGCATAATCTCCAGGTAGCGGCGCTGCAGTTCTGCCACGTTCCTGTGCAGCATCTCGGGGATGTAGGCGCCGCCGAATTTTCCATAATAACCATGGTTATCGGGTTGGCTGTATATCGTTGTACTTGTCATCTATAGTTGTTTTACGACGGGGATAAATGTCTTCAGTTTGTCCATATCCTTACTGCCCGGCGAAATCTCGAACCGGCTGTTTACATCGATCGAAAAAAGATCCTTTGCCACCGGGTCCTTTGCAAATTCGGCAAGCGCCTCCGCATCATCCGGCCCGATGCCGCCGCTCAGGAAAAAAGGTTTGCCGATAGTCAGTCCTTTCAGCATATCCCAGTTGAATTTTTTCCCGGTGCCGCCATAACCCGTGCCATCGGTATCAAACAGGAACATATCGACGATATCCATATAGTCTTTGATCTTCCACAGCACATTTTCATTCTCTCGGAGACGGAAAGCTTTGATCACGGATACATAGTCTGCCACTTTCTCGCAATACTTCGGGGTTTCATCGCCGTGCAGCTGAACAAGGTACAGACCGCAGTCGTCCACCGTCTGCAGCAGTTCCTCCACTTCCGCATTTACGAACACACCCACTTTGTTGATCCCTTTGCCCCTGATCTTCTTTATTTCGGGGCGGGACATAAACCGGTACGCATACCTCGGTGATTTAGGGTAGAAGATGAACCCGGCGAATTCCACGCCCATTTCATCCAGCTGCATTACCTGCTCGGCACTGGTCATGCCGCAAACTTTGCTACGCATGTTGTTTTGCTTTTAGTTGACTGACGAAATCAGCAAAAGCAATCGAAGGATCGGTCTGTTTCATAAAGTTCTCACCGATCAGGAATCCTGTAAAACCAGCCTGGCGTAAAGTTACGATCGTATCCACCTCGCTGATACCGCTTTCGGCAACAGCCGGTTTGGAACCGGGTATTTTGGTGATAAGGTCGAGCGAAGCCCGGATACTTACCTCGAAGGTCTTCAGGTTGCGGTTGTTCACGCCCACCATATCCACCTGGTCGCAGATATGCGCCAGCTCGGCTTCGTTGTGTATCTCCAGCAACACTTCAAGCCCTAACTGTCTGGCGGCGATCGCCAGTTCTTTTACCCGTGCGGGCGACAAACACGCCGCGATCAGCAGGATCACATCCGCACCGAAAGCCTTGGCTTCCGTCAGCTGGTATTCATCGATCATAAAATCCTTGCGGAGCAGCGGTACCCGGTTCGTATTGGCCGCTACCAGGTCTTCGAGACTGCCCCCAAAAAAATCCGTGTCCGTCAGCACCGAAATACCCGAAGCACCGTTGGCGGCATAGGCTTTTGTCACTTCCACCACCTGGGCCTGACTGTTGATCACGCCCTTGCTCGGAGACTTACGCTTGAACTCGGCAATGATCCCGGTTTTGGACGGATCGCGCAAAGACCGCACCAGCGATGGGCTCTGTTTCCCGAACAAAGGCATCTGCTCCAGTTCGGAAACGGGTATGTCCGCTTTCCTGTTCGCCACTTCCTGCTGTTTGCGTTCGATGATGGTATCGAGTATGTTCTTCATTGTAAACTGATAAGGTTTTGTAAGGAACGGTGGGCCTTTCCGTTCTCTAGACTGTCTACCGCCGCGCTGTAGGCACTCTCGTAACGGTCGTAGCTGCCGGTGCAATACAGGGCCATCGCAGCGTTGGCAAGCACAACGGCATTCTGCGCCCAGCTTCCCTTTCCGCTGATGATCCTGGTAAAAATTTTGGCCGCTTCCTCCACGGTATTTCCGCCGTAGATATCTTCTTTGGCTACGGTGCGTTTACCCAGCTGTTCGGGTGTCATAATCCTTTCTCCTTCATTGGTGATCACTTTGGTATCGTTGGTCAGCGATATTTCGTCGTACCCGTCCAGCCCGTGAATGATGGTAAACGCTTTTCCTGTCTGCTGCAGCAGGTAATTGTAGATACGCGCCATCTCGAGATTATATACACCCACCAGCTGGTAGGCAGGAGACGCGGGGTTCACCATCGGCCCCAGCATATTGAAGAAAGTGCGCAGGCCGAAATTTTTACGGATCGGTCCCACAATCTTCAATGCGGGATGGAAGATGGGCGCATGCAGGAAGCAGATATTGGCCGCATCCAGTTCCCTGCGCAACGCATCTTTGCTGTTCTTGAACGTATACCCCAGCTGTTCCATTACATTGGAAGAGCCGCTGATCGATGAGGCGCCGTAGTTGCCATGCTTGGCCACTTTCTGTCCGGCACCCGCCACTACGAAGCAGGACAGCGTAGAAATATTGAAGGTATTTTTGCCATCGCCGCCGGTGCCCACAATATCCATAAGCGGTTCATCGCCCAGATCGGCTTTTACGCACAATTCGAGCAAGGCATCGCGGAAGCCCTGCAGCTCTTCGATGGTAATACTGCGCATCAGGTACACGGTAATAAAAGCGGCTATCTCGCTTTCGTTGTACTGACCGCGCGAAATATTGATCAGTATTTCTTTTGCCTGCTCACGCAACAGCGTTTTGTGTTCAAACAGGTATTGTAAGATCTTCTTCATGATGATTATTTCAGCCAGTTTCGCAATAAGGTTTCACCATCGGGTGTAAGTACGCTTTCGGGATGAAACTGCACGCCCTGGATATCGTAGCGGGTATGCTGCAGTCCCATGATATAACCGTTCTTATCCCTGGCCGTTATCTCCAGTTCACCGGGAAAGTCTTCCTCGCTTACCACCCAGCTATGGTAACGGCCCACCGCAAACTCATCGGGCAATCCTTCGAACAAACGGCTTCTGACACCTGAGCGCTCGCTTCGCACAACAACAGGTGTTGCCACGCCGTGGTATACAGACTGCAGGTTTACCAGTTTACCGCCAAAGGATTCGCCGATGGCCTGGTGCCCCAGGCAAACGCCCAGTATGGATTTGCTGGCCGCATATTCTTTGATCAGGGGCAGCAGCATACCCGCTTCAGAAGGGATGCCGGGTCCGGGCGAAAGGATGATCTTATCGTAAGCCTTTATTTTTTCCATCGGCAGTGCATCGTTCCTGACCACATCCACCTGCCCGTGAACGATCTTTTCCACCAGGTGTACCAGGTTATAGGTGAATGAATCGTAATTATCGAATACCAGTATTTTCATTTGGTTTGTTTTGTTTTATTCCCGGATCGGTTTCATCACTGTCCGTTGCTTATTTATTTACCCGATCCCTCCCGCTATTTCCAGCGCTTTTTTCAGTGCGTTAAGTTTGTTGTTCACTTCCTGCAATTCGCTTTCCGGAACACTGGCCGCCACCACACCCGCGCCGGCCTGGTAGATCAGTGTATTGTTCCTGCTGAGGAAGCTGCGTATCATAATGGCATGGGTACAGCTTCCGTCAAAACCCATAAAGCCGATGGCCCCTCCGTAATAACTGCGTGCGGTGGGTTCATAGTCGTCGATGATCTGCATGGCTTTGAACTTCGGCGCGCCGCTTAAAGTACCTGCGGGAAATGTTTTTGCCAGCAGTTCAAATGGATTATGCCCTGCACGAACTTTTCCGGTCACCTCGCTTACCAGGTGTATTACATGGCTGTAATAATGCACCTGTCTGTAGCGGTTCACCACCACATCGTCGCATGCCCTGCTCAGGTCGTTGCGTGCAAGGTCTACGAGCATTACATGTTCGGCGTTTTCCTTTGCATCCTGCAGCAGTCTTTCCGTCAACTGCTGATCGGTTGCTTCATCGCCGGTTCTTTTAAAAGTTCCTGCAATCGGGTGTACAATGGCCTTGCCGTTCTGTATCAGCAGTTGCGCCTCGGGAGAAGAACCCATGAGTTTGTAATCGCCATAATCGAAAAAGAACAAATAAGGCGAAGGGTTTACACTGCGCAATGCACGGTATACATTGAACTCATCTCCCGAAAAACCCTGCTGAAACCTGCGGCTGAGCACGATCTGGAATACATCTCCCCTGTGACAGCGGTCGATTCCTTTTTTCACCATAGCGATGTATTCGCTGTCGGTCATATTGGACGACTCCGGCCCGGTTGTCCCGAAGGGATATACCGGTACATCCTTGCTCCTGATCAGCGACTCCACAACAGCCAGTTCGGTTTCCACGCCGGGTATAATGTTTTCGCAGATATACAGTTCATCCTTGAAATGATTGAAGGCGATCACATACTGGTACAAACGGTAACGCATGAGCGGTATGGATGCGGCTTCCTGCGCAGGTTTTGCGAGCTCTATGGTATCGAAAAACTGTACCGCATCGAAACTGGTATAACCGAATAACCCCTGGGCAAATTTCCCTTCTTTTGATGCCGGTGTTTTGGCATCGAAACTTTGCATAAACTGCCATAACTGACCCGGCACTTCTGATGCCTGCCTGATGACCGCTTTTTCAGGATGTGTTCCGGGCAATTTGAACTCGATGCTTTCCGGCGTGCTGATCTCGATACCCGCAATGGCATTGATGCAGATAAAGGAATAGCTGTTCTCCGCAGAATGGTGGTCTGTACTTTCCAGCAGCACCGTATCCCTGAACCTGTCGCGCACCCGCAGGTAAATACCCACCGGCGTGAATACATCGGCCAGAATGGTCTTGCACCTTGTTTCTAAACTTACTTTTTTCATGTCCCTTTTTTTATCGCCCGCCTGCGGAATAATAAAAAACCCCGACAGGATTTGTCGGGGTTTGAATATGATTCACAAGTACTGGCATGCCACTACAATCCCCGAACGGAGTTTGTATGCCACCACCAGTTTTGTTGAAATACGTTTGTCATATCCCTACAAAAATGAGGGAGAATCTTTTTACAAACAAATTTTTTTTCAAGGCTGCGTTCTTGTGCTAATTTTCAGGAATGCGAATACCGTTTATGCTTGCCGTTCTGCTGCTTACCCATTACGGCGCCGCCCACGGCCAGCAGCCCGATACCGTTCTTGTATTAGCGCCCGATCGGGTATTCGATGGCACGGCCATGCACAGCGGATGGCGGGTATGGGTACAGGGCGGCACCATACTTGCCGCCGGCGAAAATGCCGGCATACCGGCCGGTACCCCGCAGAAAATGATCGCCTTACCGGGCACCACCTTGCTGCCCGGGTTGATAGAGGGCCACTCCCACCTGCTGCTGCATCCTTATAACGAAACAAAATGGGATGAACAGGTATTGAACGAATCCAGCGCCGAAAGGGTGGCCAGGGCGGTGGTGCATGCGCAGCAAACCCTGCTGGCGGGGTTTACCACGGTACGCGATCTGGGCACAGAAGGTTCGGGATACGACGATGCAGGGCTGAAGACGGCGATCGAAAAAGGACTGATACCCGGCCCCAGGATGATCATCGCCACCCGGGGCATTGTGGCAACAGGAAGCTATGGCCCCAGGCTGAAAAATACGGAACACAGCATTATCCGCGGCGCGGCGGAAGCCGATGGAACGGATGCCCTGATCAGGGAAGTCCGCACCCAGATAGGAAATGGCGCGGATGTTGTTAAGGTATACGCGGATTACCGCTGGGGACTGGAGAAAAATCCCGAACCCACCTTCAGCCTCGAGGAGTTGAAGACGGTCGTAGGCGTGGCTTCGGCCGGCGGCAGAAAAGTGGTGGCGCATGCCAGCACGGCCGAAGGAATGAAACGGGCCGCCCTGGCGGGTATTTCCACCATCGAGCATGGAGACAACGGCAATGAAGAAGTGTTTGATATCATGCTCAGGAACAAAACGGCCTATTGCCCCACGCTGGCCGCCGCAGAAGCAACCGCCGGCTACGACGGATGGCGCAAAGGCATCGATGCAGACACCAAACGCATAAGCGCCAAGAAAAAAAGTTTTGCAGTGGCATTACAGAAAGGTGTGACGATCTGCTTTGGCGGCGATGTGGGCGTGTTTCCGCATGGCGATAACGCAAGAGAAATGGAACTGATGGTGGAATACGGTATGAAACCCATAGCGGTTCTGCAGGCAGCCACAGCTGTTAATGCGGATGTATTTGGCTACGGTAACCGGATAGGAAGGATCAGAAAAGGTCTTGCGGCCGATATCATTGCCGTAAAAGGAGATCCTTCACAAAACATTAAGGATATACGGCAGACGCGGCTCGTAATGAAAGAGGGGGCAGTGTATCTTTATCGGCAGACGCAATAAGCGGTATCTGCAGAAGCAGGCTTTCGATCGAGAATGCTGACATGCAAAAAGCCTGTCAACTTAGAATACACGGAGAAAATCTCTGTGCAACTCCGTATCTCCGTGGCTCTGTGTTGAAAAAAAACCGACCATAGGGTTATTGAAACCGGAAGGTAACTGAGACACAGTTTCAACACAGAGCCACAGGGGCACGGAGGTACACAGAGGGATACGAAACGCAAGCTTTACCAAGACCCCGATGGCCTGCATAAACCAACCGATCCTAATGGCACCCTGAATAAAAAATATTTGGTTAAATAAAGAACTTAGAATACACGGAAACAGAGCGTCGGGGGAATTTTTGACGGTACAAATCCAATGAGTATGAAAACATTGCTTTTTTTACTGCTTTCAGGTTTTATCAGTACGGCTGTGGCCAAGGAAGGCCCTGATGATATCACCGGTATCTGGATGAACCAGAGCGGGAAAGGCCAGATACAGATCTATAAGGAAGGCGAGAAATACTTTGGCAAGATCATCTGGCTCAAAGAGCCGAACAATGCCCAGGGCAATCCTAAGCTCGATATTAAAAATCCCAGGGTTTCCCTGCAGAACAGACCCATTCTGGGCGCCGTGATACTGCGTGATTTCAGTTTTAAAAACGAAGAATGGAGCGGCGGCTATGTATACGATCCCGCAAACGGAAAAGAATACAAATGCTACATGAAACTAAAGGACCAGAAAACCCTCAGCGTCCGCGGTTATATCGGCATCTCCCTGCTGGGAAGAACAGAGGAATGGACGCGGATGAGATAAGGCATCGGACCAAAGACATTTGCGATTCCCGCATCCTTTACAGCACGCCTTTTGTTGAGGGTAAATAATTCGAGAACGGGTCTCTTTTCACCGCCATCCTGATCGCTTTGGCAAACGCTTTGAAGATGGCCTCTATCTTGTGGTGTTCGTTATCGCCCCTGCATTCTATGTTGAGGTTGCATTTGGCTGCATCGCTGAACGACTTGAAGAAATGGACGAACATTTCCGTTGGCATCTCACCTATTTTTTCGCGTTTGAATTCCGCGTTCCAGACCAGCCAGTTCCTGCCGCCGAAATCGATCAGCACTTTGGC
This sequence comes from Sediminibacterium soli, assembly GCF_009939225.1. Taxonomy (GTDB): domain Bacteria; phylum Bacteroidota; class Bacteroidia; order Chitinophagales; family Chitinophagaceae; genus Sediminibacterium; species Sediminibacterium soli. The sequence goes on from NZ_JAACJR010000008.1 coordinate 638,925, forward strand.
TTCGGCCTCATCCATCGGCAGCGCAAAACCATAGCGTTCCATACCGCGTTTATCAGTTAATGCCCTGGCAAACGCCTCACCCAGCGCAATGCCGGTATCTTCTATGGTATGGTGTTCGTCGATATGCAGATCACCTTTTGCTTCGATCGTCAGATCCATTTTGCCATGCCTGGCCACCTGGTCCAGCATATGATCAAAGAAACCGAGCCCGGTATCGATCTTCGACCGGCCGCTGCCATCGAGCGTGAGCTCCACATGGATCTGCGTTTCATTGGTATTGCGGTCATGAACCACCGATCTTGCGCCCAGTTTCAGGAATGAATAGATATCGTGCCAGTTATCCGTTTCAAATGCAATCGTGGGACGAAGCAGTATCTCCTCGTCTTCTGTCAGTTCGTGCAGGGGCGATCTGAGGTAAATGGCTTTGCAGCCCAGGTTCTTCGCAAGCTGTATATCGCTCCACCTGTCGCCTACCATATAGGAATTGGCCAGATCAAAAGCGGGATTGCCGACAAGGTGTTTTAACAGACCGATACCCGGTTTACGCGTATCCTGGTTGTCTTTCGGAAAGGTCCTGTCGATATGCATTTCATCGAATACAAACCCCTCCCCCGCCAGCGTATCGGTCATCAGGTTATGGTACGGATAGAAAGTGTTTTCCGGGTATACCTCGGTTCCCAGACCATCCTGGTTGGTGATCATCACCTTGTAAAAATCCATCTCCGCCGCAATCCTTGACAGGGTGGCGATGCAATGCGGCAAAAATTTTACCTCGTCCAGTCGGTCTATCTGGTAGTCGCCAGGCGGCTCTATCAGTACCACACCATCCCTGTCCAGCAGCAATATCCTTCTCATATTATTTTGTTTTCGCGCGCACCGCTTTTACTTCTGCCGGTGTTATGGCAGAAGCCCTGTTACTCCAGCTATTGCGAACATAGGTAAGCACGTCAGATATCTGCTGATCGTTCAGATCGGCAAGCGGCGTCATATTGTTGCTGTAATATTCCCCGTCTATTTCAACGCGGTCGCTGTAGCCTTTCAGTATGATGCGTACCAGTTTTGTTTTGTCGTTACCCTGCACCAGCGATGCCCCGTCGAGGGGCGCATTCAGGTGGGGTACACCGCCGCCGTCTACCTGGTGACATACCAGGCAACGCTGCGTATATATCCTTTTACCTCTGTCCATGGTTGCTTTACCGATGGCAGCGGGTTTGGGAGCCTGTACGGGCTTTCCCTTAAAAGACTGAAGACCTGCTAAAGCGATCAACAATACCAGACCGCCGATTGTTTTTTTCATCAATACTTATTTGCCGTTATAAACTATGCGGTAAATGGTCCCTTTCTGGTCATCGCTCACATACAGCGATCCGTCGGGGCCCTGTGCCAGTCCGGTGGGACGATGCAGTGCAGAGCGCGGTGTGATATTATCCACTCCTGCAAAACCGTTGGCGAATATTTCCCATTTGCCGCTTGGTTTTCCGTTCTCAAACGGAACGAACACCACGTAATAACCCTCCTGCGGTAATGGCGCCCTGTTCCAGGAACCATGGAAGGCAACAAAAGCGCCGTTCTTATATTTCGCAGGGAACATATTGCCCGTGTAAAAAAGCAATGCATTCGGCGCCAGGTGTGCCGGAAAAGCAACAACAGGATCTATCGCGTCTTTACCGCCTTCTTTCTTGCCATCGCCGCCGTATTCGGGCGCCTGCATTTTTTTATTCTGGAAAGGATCGTAATAGATATAGGGCCAGCCTGCGTTGTCGCCTTTTTTCAATGCATACATACATTCGGCGGGCAGTTCGGCATTGTCTTTTTCGGTAAAAAGATTGGGGAAGATATTATGCAGGTCGTCGCGTCCATGCTGCATCACAAATAACTGGTTGGCCTGCTGGTTCCAGTCAAGACCCACCACATTGCGCAAACCGGTGGCATACCGAACGCCGTCGCCATAGGTCTGACCACCTTTATCGGCGCTGAACTGCCAGATACCGCCGGCAGAATCGAGAATGGGACAGGGTGTTCTTCCGAGCGAGCCCGCCTGACGGTCTCTTTCCTGGCAGGAATTGGAATAAGCACCGATATTCACATAAATACTTCCGTTGTTATCAAGTACGATCGATTTTGACTCGTGCTGGCGGCGGTTGATCAGCCCGCTGATGATCTTTTCCGCTTTTGTGGTGTCGATCACATTTTCCTTATCATCCAGTTTATAACGGAACACTTCTTCGTCTGAAGAAGCATAGAGGTACCCGTTCTTGATGGTGATGCCTGTTCCGCCGTACTGACCAAACCCGGTTATCTGGTCGGCCTTGCCATCGCCGTCGGCATCGTGCAGTTTGGTAATGCCTTTGCCGTTTACACGACCGGTCAGCTTTACATATACATCTCCCTGTTTGTTTACAACAATATGTCTTGCCCTGCCGATGTTTTCCGCCACCACCAGCGCACCAAATCCGGTGGGTAATTTCAGACCGGCATTGTCTGCATCGGCCGCCACGGTTTTAGCGGGCTTTTTCTTCGGGTCATCTCCCGAAGCTTTTGCATGGGAAATGCCATATCCCGACAGGATCATGGCAAGCGACAAAATTTGAAAGGCCTTTTTCATTTGAATGTTTGTTTGAGGACGGAATTTACGACCGATTGACGGAATTTCGGGTTTTGACTCGGGGAAATTGGAAATTGCTTCCGCTATTTTCTGCAGTTACCCCGGATTCTGATCATACCAGTCGTGCATGGCATCCACCAGTACGGTATTTTCTTTTTCCGTTCCGATGGTAATGCGCAGGCAGTCTTCGCACAGTTTTACATTGCTCCGGTCGCGCAGTACGATGCCCCTTGTGAGCATGAACTCGTATACTTTTCTTGCATCCCTGATCTTTACCAGCAGGAAGTTGGCATCGGACGGATACACTTTATCCACTGTAGGCATCGATGCAAACACTTCCGCCATCGCTTCCCGCATATCGGTCAGCAGATGGATCATATCGTTCACCTGGCCAACTTCGTCCAGCGCTTTCAGCACCAGTTCCTGTGTTGCCTGGTTGATGTTATAGGGCGGCTTTACCTTATCCAGTGTGTCAATGACCGCGGTAGAAGCAAATGCCATACCCAGTCGCAGGCCGGCCAGGCCCCAGGCTTTGCTGAGCGTTTGCATCACCACCAGGTTGGGGTATTCGGTAAGCTCCTGTATAAAAGTTTTCTGCCGGGCAAAATTGATATAGGCTTCGTCTATCACCACCAGGCCGTTAAAATTATTCAGCACCATTTCCATATCCTCCCTGCGAAGCGAGTTGCCTGTTGGATTATTGGGCGAACAGAGCCATATGATCCGGGTATTGGCATCCACCAGGTTCTCGATATGCACCAGGTCCAGCTGGAAATCTTCTGTCAGCGGCGCTTTTCGAACGGCTGTATCATTGATGTTGGCACTTACTTCATACATGCCGTAGGTGGGCGGGCAAATGATCACATTATCCTTTCCCGGCTCGCAAAAACTGCGGTACAGCAGGTCTATGCACTCATCGCTGCCATTGCCCAGGAAAATATGCTCCGCACCGATGCCTTTGATCGCCGCCAGTTTTTCTTTAACAGCCCGCTGGTGCGGGTCGGGGTAACGGTTGTACCATTTTGTGAGCGGGGAACCAAGGCTGTTCTCGTTGGCATCGAGGAAAACCTTTGCTTCGCCGCTGAACTCGTCCCTGGCTGATGAATAGGGTACGAGTTTTTTAATATTGGGTCTGATGAGTTTGTCTAAGTCGAACATATCGTATTGCTTTCCTGGTTATTGTTTCAGCCTGATCTTTACTGCATTGGCATGCGCATCCAGTCCTTCGGCCTCGGCCATGCTGATCACTGTATTACCGAGCAGTTGCAGTCCCTCTTCGGTCAATCGCTGGTAAGTGATTTTTTTTACAAACGAATCCACGCTTACGCCGCTGTAGGCCCGGGCAAAACCATTGGTAGGGAGCGTATGGTTGGTGCCGCTTGCATAATCGCCCGCGCTTTCGGGCGAATAATGACCCAGGAATACCGATCCCGCATTGGTGATCTTACCCGCGATGGCTTCGTCATCCGCGCAGGCTATGATCAGGTGTTCCGCCGCATAATCGTTGACCAGTTCGATCGCTTCTTCCAGGGTGTTGAGCAGGATGGCCTGGCTATTCTCCAGCGCTTTTTGCGCAATGTCTTTTCTCGGCAATAGAGCCAGCTGCCGCTGCAGTTCGGTTTTTGTTTTCTCGATGAGCGCCCCGTCTGTGGACACCAGCAATACCTGGCTGTCTGCTCCGTGCTCGGCCTGGCTTAACAGGTCGGCGGCAATAAATGCGGGGCTGGCCGTGGCATCGGCGAGCACACATACCTCGCTTGGTCCGGCGGGCATATCGATGGCGATGCCTTCCTGCTGCACCAGTTGCTTGGCGCAGGTTACGTACTGGTTTCCGGGACCGAATATTTTAAACACACGCGGCACTGTTTCCGTACCATAGGCCATCGCTGCAATGGCCTGCACACCGCCTATCCTGTACACGCGATGAATACCCGTGAGCCGGGCGGCAAACAGTATGGCGGGATGCACATTGCCGGTATGATCAGGCGGTGTACACAACACCACTTCCCTGCAGCCCGCGATCTTTGCCGGTATACCCAGCATCAGCACCGTTGAAAACAATGGCGCGGTGCCTCCGGGTATATACAAACCCACTTTTTCAATCCCGATGCTTTTACGCCAGCAACGCACACCCGCCATGGTCTCTATAGGTTCTTCGTTCCTGAGTTGCTGCTGGTGAAACCGGCGGATATTATCTGCAGCGCAGGTGATGGCGTTTGCCAGATCCGGTGAGAGGCTGTTTACGGCCTGTTCCATTTCGGTCTCTGATACCAGGAAATCGTTTACCGAGATCCGGTCAAATTTCTGTCCCAGTTCGCGTACCGCCGCATCGCCGCGTTTGCGCACTTCGCCGAGCAAGCCGCTTACCGTTTCTTTCAGGCTGGTTGCATCGATAGAGGGACGTTCCAGCAAAGCGGCCCATGCCGCCCGCGATGGATTTTGTATTGTTTTCATCGGCTTCGGTTTGCCCGGAATTTATACGATCATTTTTTCGATAGGCACCACCAGTATGCCCTGTGCGCCTGCCGCTTTCAGCTGTTCGATGATGTTCCAGAAATCGTTTTCATTGAGCACACTGTGCACGCTGCTCCAGCCTTTGTCTGCCAGCGGCAATACCGTAGGGCTCTTCATGCCGGGTAACAGGCCGATGATCTGATCCAGTTTGTCGTTGGGCGCGTTCAGCAGGATGTATTTGTTGTTCTTTGCTTTTTTCACCGACTGTATCCGGAACAGGAGCCGGTTCAGCAGTTGCTGTTTGTCGGCCGTGAGCGACTGGTTCCTGATCAGCACGGCCTGTGACTGCAGGATGGTTTCCACTTCTTTGAGCCCGTTCATAAACAGCGTGGAACCGCTGCTGACCAGGTCGCAGATGGCATCGGCCAGCCCGATGCCCGGTGCAATTTCAACGCTGCCGCTGATCTCGTGGATTTCGGCGCTGACGCCTTTTTCTTTCAGGAAATGTTCCACGATCACCGGGTAACTGGTGGCGATGCGCTTGCCCGAAAGAAATGAAGCCTCCGAATAGGTTTCGTTTTTCCTTATGGCAATACTGAGACGGCATTTCCCGAATCCGAGTTTTTCCACCACGTCCACTTTCTTTTTTTTCTCGTACACCACGTTCTCGCCCACAAATCCGATATCAGCCACAGCATCTTCCACGTACTGCGGAATATCATCGTCCCTGAGAAAATACACTTCAAGGGGAAAATTGCTGGCATCGGCCTTGAGTTTGTTCACGCCGTTGCTGATGTCTATGCCGCATTCCTTCAGCAATTTGATAGAGTCTTCGTGCAGGCGACCGCTTTTCTGGATCGCGAGCTTTAGTTTGGGGCTGTTGGTAACCTGTTCCATATACTTATATTGATCAAAAAATAAGGGCCTACCTTCCGGTAAGCCCTCAATGTTTTATAAAACCAGCACAAAACACCGCAGCCTACCCGATGGGTAAGATATGATGGTGGTGTGTATGTGCGAATTGTCTCATTTCGGAGCAAAAGTAAGCCGGGCTGTCTTTCCACGCAAATTTTTTTCCGCTTCGCCGAATGCGCCGGACCTCTGCCGGATTTATGAGTATCTTCCGCCGATAAAGCCTTGCCATGAAAACAATCCCGTTAATTCTGCTGGTTCTTTGCTTTTCCAGCTTTTTATCCGCGCAGAACAAAAGAAAACTGGTATGGAGCGATGAGTTCGGTTATACCGGGTTGCCCGACTCTGCAAAATGGCGGTATGATGTTGGCGGGCACGGCTGGGGCAACAACGAATTGCAATACTACACCCATGCCAGAACGGAAAATGCCCGGGTGGAGAACGGTCACCTGGTTATCGAAGCAAGAAAAGAAAACAGGGAGAACCGGGAATACACGTCTGCCCGGCTTACCACCAAGGGCAGGGGCGACTGGCTGTATGGCCGTATCGATGTACGCGCCAAACTCCCGAAAGGCGTAGGCACCTGGCCGGCGATCTGGATGCTTGGCTCAAGAACACCGATGAAATGGCCTGACGACGGCGAGATAGACATCATGGAGCATGTTGGTTACGACCAGGGCATGGTGCATGCATCGGTGCACTGCAGGAAATATTTTCACAGCATCGGCACCCAGAAAACGGCAAAGACAGAGGTTCCCGACTGCAGTGAAACATTCCATGTGTATTCGCTCGACTGGGATGCAGAAAACATTACCATGCTGATAGACGACAAGCCTTATTTCAGCTTTAAGAACGAGCACAGCGATGCAACCGCCTGGCCGTTCGACAAACCTTTTCACCTGCTGCTGAATATCGCGGTCGGCGGCGGCTGGGGCGGACAGAAAGGCGTGGACCCCGCTGTATATCCCCAGCAGATGCTGGTAGACTATGTACGGGTTTACCAGTAGTAGCCGGAGGAATTGGGATTTCTGTGTTGTGAACCCGGGATCAGGGAGTTTGTCATCCGCCAATCCGTAATTCGCAAAGCGATCCAAAACACCAACCATATGAACATGAAAAAACTGCTGCTTGCTGTCTTGCTATCCGGGTATGTATTTGCGGTACCTGCGCAGGACGCGATCGGATACCAGTTGCCTCCGAAAGACATAGCGGACCTGCTCCTGGCCAAACCCACACCCGGGGTAAGCATAGACCGCAAAGGGGAGTGGATCCTGCTGATGGAACGAAACTCCTACCCTGCCGTGGAAGAACTGGGTCAGCCCGAACTGCGTATCGCCGGTATGCGGCTGAACCCGAATAATTTTTCGCCCAGCCGCCAGGGTTATACCAGCAATTTTACGCTGAAACATACCAAAAGTGGGAAAGAATACAGGATCACCGGTTTGCCTGCGGCGATGATGGCCGGCAGTGTAAGCTGGAGCCCTTCCGAGAAAAAGATCGCTTTCACCAACAGCACCGGCTCGCGCATCGACCTGTATACGATCGATATCGCCACGCAGAAAGCGGCGAAGATCAGCAAACAGCCGCTGAATGCCGTGCTGGGGCAGGCTTATACCTGGGTTGACGATCATACCCTTCTTTACAAAGCGGCCACACAACCCTCCTCGGGCGCTGCCAGGCGCCCTATTACGCCGAAAGGACCCACCATGCAACAGAACCTGGGCAAGACCGCGCCCAGCGTTACTTACCAGGACCTGATCAAATCGCCTTACGATGAACAGCTGTTCGAGTTTTATGCCACTGCACAGCTGGTACAGCATACCAACGGCGTGGAGACCGCTATCGGCAAACCGGGTATGCTCGCTTCTTTCCAGTTATCGCCGGATAAAAAATACCTGCTTACGCGCACCATTCACAGACCTTTCTCTTACCTGGTGACGGCGCAGGGTTTTCCCGCTGTGATCGCGGTAACGGACAGGAGCGGAAAAATAGTAAAGACCCTTGCCGATCTGCCCTCTTCCGAAGGCACGCCGTCGGGTTACGATAATGTACAGGACAAGCCCCGTGGTTTTGACTGGCGCGACGATGAGCCCGCCACCGTTGTATGGGTTACACCGCTTGACAGCGGCCTGATCAAAAAACAGGTACCGTACCATGATGCCATGTACGCCCTAAGCGCGCCATTTACAGGCGCAGAAAAAGAACTGTTCAAAACCAGGTGGCGTATGGGCGGTATCACCTGGGGCGATGCCAGTATGGCACTGGTAACGGAGAACTCGCGCACGCGGCAAATGATCCGGGTGAGCCGCTATAACAGCCATACCGGCGCTATGGAAACACTTTGGGAGCGCAGCACCAACGATGCCTATAACCACCCGGGCATTCCGGTGACCGCCAAAAACAAATACGAAAAGGATGTGCTGCAGTTAACGGATAACGGAACAAAACTGCTGATGAACAATACAACAGGCGCTTCGCCGGATGGCGACCGTCCTTTTCTTGCCAAATTCGACCTGGCGGCAAAAAAGAACGATATCGTATGGCGATGCGCAAAGGGCAGCTATGAAACTGTTACCGATGTGCTGAATGCAGACAGCCTGATACTGATCACCCGCAGGGAATCGCAGAAAGATGCGCCCAATTATTACCTGGTACACCTTCGTTCGCAGGTAATGGACCAGCCGCTTACCGCTTTCACCAATCCCTATCCTCAGCTGGAAGGTGTGACCAAAGAAAAGATCCGATACAAAAGAGCCGATGGTGTTGACCTTACCGGTGATCTGTACCTGCCCAAAGGCTATAACAGGGAAAAAGACGGTCCGCTGCCCATGATCATCTGGGCCTACCCGCGCGAGTTCAACAGCGCGGCCGATGCGGCACAGGTCAGGGGAAGCCAGTACCGGTTTACCACCATCAGCTGGGGATCACCCGTTTTTTACGTAACACAGGGCTATGCCGTTCTCGACAACGCAGAAATGCCGATCGTTGCCACCGCCGCCGAAAAACGCCCCAACGACGATTTTGTACACCAGCTGCAGCTTAATGCAGAAGCGGCGATCGACAAGCTGTCGTCTATGGGTGTGGGCGACAGAAACCGGGCAGCCGTTGGCGGTCATAGCTATGGCGCTTTTATGACGGCCAACCTGCTGGCGCATACCCATCTTTTTAAAGCCGGCATCGCCAGAAGCGGCGCTTATAACCGCACACTGACTCCTTTCGGTTTCCAGAACGAAGACCGCACGTACTGGCAGGCCCCGCAGTTGTATTACGAGATGAGCCCGTTCAGCTATGCAGACAAGATCAAAACGCCCATACTGCTGATACACGGCGAGGCCGATGACAATACAGGCACCTACCCCATCAACAGCGAACGTTTATATGCCGCCATCAAAGGTCATGGAGGAACCGTTCGTTTTGTTTACCTGCCCTACGAAGCCCACAGCTACCGCGGCAGGGAAAACCTGCTGCATATGCTCTGGGAACAGAACGAATGGTTGAAGCGGTATGTGAAGGGGGGATTGTGAGACGTGAGTTGGCGTGAGGGGGGAGACGATAGATATGAATTGATTTAAAAAAAGTAGAGACGCTCGTGTAGGTAACGGGCGTCTCTACTTTTTTATTTGCCGAAAAACGGGAACCATTTTCTACGTCTGACGATTCACGTCTCACGATTCACATTCCCTCAATTTCCTTCCTTCAGCAGCCTGTCAACGGTTGCAGCGAAGTCTTTTTTCAGGGCCTCGTAGTGCTCGCCTGTGCCGGGGCCTTCGAAGCCGGCATGCAGTTTGGCTACACGACCCTTCCTGTCGAGGAAGATGGTGGACGGAAATGATTTGATGGGGGTTAGCTGCGGCAATGTTTTTTCGGTGCGCAATGAATCCGTAACCGTAACACCCGTATTCAGCAGGGTATATTTTACCTGGAACCGGTCTTTGAATTTCTGAATGCTTTTTCTCGATCTTTCCCAATCGGTGGAATACTCGTACGCAAGACCGATCACTTCCACGCCACGCTGTCTGTTTCTGTTGTAGAACTCGCTGAGAAAAGCTGTCTCGTCCATACAGTTAGGACACCAGGAGCCCATGATCTGCACAATCACCACTTTATTCCTGAATTTGGGATCATTGATCGAGACCATTTTACCAGTCAGGTCACGGAAACGGAAATTCAGTTTGCTCTCGCCGTCTTTGAGATGCATGGCGGCCAGGTCGGGCAGACTGGCATCGGGATTTTTCACAGCCTCCCAGGGCTGCACGCTGGTGGCGCCGGAATAAAACAGACCGCCGCTTATTTTTTGATCGCTTTCCACTTTTGCGGTGAACAGGAAGGCATGCGACCCGTCGAATGTAGACAGCCGCAAACTGTCTCCATCAAGCACACCCGACAGGTACCGGTAATCGCCGGTGGGTGTAAGTACGGTGCCGCGCAGAGTGTTGCCTTTCTGCTGCCATTCGCCAACAGCCGGTGCGTTGTTATGGGTAAAACTGACCGACCAGCGGCCGCTGATATCCGTTATGGCCCGTGCCGTTTCTTCCGGTGGAAGCGACTGCTGTGTGGCTGCTGTAAAAGGCATTACCTGCTGTTTTACCGAGCCTTCCTTGATCCACACACCCTGCCACTGCGTCGGAGACAGTTTCCTTACGCGGAACCGGGATTCAAACACGGGCATCTCGATAAACAGCGAATCCTTACGATGCACCAGTTTGTCTACCCGCAACCGTTCATTTGCGTTGATGATGTACAATACCTGCTTTCCGTTTTCCGAACGGATATCGAAATGAAAATGGATGGATTTTCCGTCTTCCCGTAATAAAGACCCGCGCCAGGGACCTGTTTGCTGCGCCTGCACGCCCCCCAAACCTGCCAGTACTACCGCAAGAACCATTGAAATATATTTCCGCATCTGCTGTTTTTACACAAAGTTACGGATAGTCTACTGGTTGTATCGGTTATTAACATCTCTGTCACGAATGCCCACTCCGGATTTTGCCCTTTGAATTTTGCCTTATAACTTAGGAGTCCATCAATCCGACCACCATGCGATCATTGCTTGCTGCCATTGCCTGTACCTGCCTGTTTACTGCAAAAGCCCAGGAATACCATCTTTTCGTGGGAACCTACACTACCGGCGAAAGCAAAGGCATCTATGTATACAAATTCAACGCCGCCAATGGCAGGTTCAGCTGGGTGAGCAGTACCGATAGCTGCACCAATCCATCCTACCTGGCGCTATCGCCCGATGGCAACCACCTGTATGCCGTAAATGAGACCAACAAACAGCAGCCCGGGCGGGTAAGCGCTTTCGCATTTGACAAAACAACGGGAAAACTCTCCCTGCTCAACCAGCAGTTAAGCGGTGGCGACGATCCGTGTTTCGTCACCACTGATAAAAAAGGCAAATGGGTGGTTGTGGGCAATTACAGCGGCGGTAACCTTGCCGCCCTGCCTGTCAGGCCAGACGGATCGCTGGCGCCTTACGCGCAGCTGATACAGCATACCGGCAGCGGTGCCAACAAAGCCCGGCAGGAAAAAGCGCATGTACATGCCACTTTCTTTTCACCCGACGGGCAATATGTATTCGCACCCGATCTGGGCATGGATAAAGTAATGGGCTACCGGTTCCGTTCTTCTGCAGCACAACCGCTGAGTCCCGCCATACCGGCTTTTACGCCAACAGCGCCGGGCAGCGGACCAAGACACCTTGTCTTTCATCCGAAAAAAAATTATGTTTATCTGGTAGAAGAACTGACCGGTACGGTTGCTGTATTCATTTATAGAGGCAGTGCCTTAAAACCGGTACAAACCATTGCAACGCATCCTGCGGATTTCAAAGGACAGCCCGGCAGCGCCGATATACATGTTTCTCCGGATGGAAAATTCCTGTATGCCTCCAATCGCGGCGATGAGAATAACCTGGCGATATTTTCCATTGGCAATGACGGCAAACTGACTACCGTGGGTTACCAGTCTGTGCTGGGTATGCAGCCCCGCAATTTTATCATCGATCCAACGGGCAGGTATTTACTGGTGGCCAATCAGAAAACCAGCAATATCGTGGTATTCAGCAGGGACAGGAAAACGGGAAAATTACAGGCCTTACCCGAGCAGATCAAAGTACCCAACCCGGTATGTCTGAAACTGCTGGCCGATTGATTCACCATTAAACAAAGCCTTATGAGCAACTGGAAGATCAAGACCTCTCTGTTCCTGAACTATTTTGTGTTTGCGATACTGCTCAACAGCGTAGGCACGGTGATACTGCAGGTACAGAACAATTACGGTGTTTCGCAGGGAGACGCCTCGGTGCTGGAAGCTTTCAAAGACCTGAGCATTGCGGCCGTTTCGTTCCTGGTATCCTCGTATATCACCCGTATCGGTTATAAAAACGCGATGCTGATAGCGCTCGGGTTTGTAACGGTTATCTGTTTTATCATGCCCTTTACAGGAAGCTTCCTGGCCACCAAACTACTGTTTGCTGCCGCCGGTTCGGGGTTTGCACTGATTAAAATGTCGGTATACAGCACCATCGGTCTGGTTACAAAAAATGAAAAGGAACATATCAGCCTGATGAATTTCATCGAATCGTTTTTTATGATAGGCATCCTTACCGGTTATTTTATCTTCAGTTATTTTGTAGACAACAACAATCCGCAGTCGGGCTCCTGGCTCAAAGTGTACTACGCCCTCGGTGCCATTTCGCTGCTGGCTTTTCTGCTCCTGCTCGGCTCTCCGCTGGATGAATCTTCGGTAAAAAACCAGCAGCCTGCTTCCCTGCTCAGCGATTTTGGAAAAATGTTCCGGCTGATGGTGTCGCCCGTGGTGCTGGTGTTTATTTTCTGTGCTTTTTTCTATGTGCTGATCGAGCAGAGCATCATGAGCTGGCTGCCTACCTTCAACAACAAGGTGCTGCTGCTGCCTGCTGCACTCAGTATACAGATGACCAGCATCCTTGCCGGGTCAACGGCACTGGGCAGGTTTCTGGCAGGCCTGGTGCTGAAAAAACTCAACTGGTTCCTGGTGCTGGCGGTTTGTGTGATCCTTTCGGCCGTTCTGGTATTGGTGGCCATACCATTGGCAAAAGATGTACCGGGCACAGCCGTTACGGGATGGGGTAATGCACCGCTGGCGGCATTTGTATTTCCGCTGATCGGGCTGGTGATCGCGCCTATCTATCCCGCCATCAACTCGGTTATCCTGAGTACCTTACCGAAACAGCAGCATGGACTGATGTCGGGACTGATCATCATCTTTTCCGCGCTGGGCGGAACAACGGGGTCCATTATCACCGGCCATATTTTTGAGGCTTACGGCGGAGAGAAAGCATTTTATTTTTCACTGGTACCGATGGCGGTACTGATCGTATGCCTGTTTCTTTTCAAAAGACTGCAGGGCAGGCTGCATCCAAATACCCCATAGGGAACCATGGCAGTACACAAACTGTTTTATATCGAAGACCTCTCGCCCCTGTACGAAGACGTGCAAACGGCGAAGCTGTTTCCCGATTCCAAATTCTTCGTGGACTGCATTCCCAATTCTTCGGCCGAACATATCCTTGCAGCGTACCGCCTACAGAAAACCCTGCCGGGCTTTGACCTTCGCGGGTTTGTAGCCACCTGGTTCCGTTTTCCCGAAGCCAGTACGGCCGGGTATTCTTCGGAAGGCAAAACGCCAGCTTCGCATGCGCATGCGCTGTGGGACTTTCTTACACGCGAGCCCGATACCGATACGGCGACAGGTACCCTGATACCCCTGCCCTATCCTTATATCGTACCGGGAGGAAGGTTCAGGGAGATCTATTACTGGGACAGTTATTTCACCATGCTGGGTTTGCAGGTGGATCATAAGACCCAACTGATCCAGCATATGGTGGACAATTTTGCCTGGCTGATCGATGAACTCGGTTTTATTCCCAACGGCAACCGCACCTATTACCTCGGAAGATCGCAGCCCCCGTTTTTTTCGCTGATGGTTACCATACTCGCGCAGGAAAAAGGCAGGGATGTACTGGCAACCTACCGCACCCAGCTGGAGAAGGAATATGCGTTCTGGATGGATGGAGCGGAGGGTTTATCGCAGGAGCATCCCGCTCACCGGCGTGTGGTAAGGCTCGAGGACGGCAGTATCCTGAACCGCCACTGGGACGATAACGATACGCCCAGGCCCGAAGCTTTTTCAGAAGACCTGCATATCGCGTCTTTATCGGGAAGAGATCCGGCAACGGTGTACAGGCATATCAGGGCCGGCGCAGAATCGGGCTGGGACTATACCTGCCGCTGGTTCAAAGACGGCAGTAACCTGCACACGGTCGAAACCACGGACATCATTCCTGTTGACCTCAATTGCCTACTGCTGTTCCTGGAGATCGCACTCTGCACCATTTATGAACTCAACGATCCGCATGCAATGGAAGCCATGCTCAAAAAAGTAATGCTTCGCAACAGGGCGATCGAAAAATACTGCTGGAGCGGCGACAAAGGATTTTATTTCGACTACCATTTCCACGACAGGCATCATACAGGCGTTTATTCGCTGGCAGGTGTGTACCCACTGTTCTTCAATATCGCATCGCCCGAACAGGTGAAAAAAGTTGCATCCGTTGTAACCGAACAGTTTCTGCAACCCGGCGGACTGTTGTCCACACTCACCGAAACCGGCCAGCAATGGGATGCGCCCAACGGCTGGGCGCCGCTGCAGTGGATCGCTTACAAAGGTTTTCAGAAGAACGGAGAAACGGCCCTGGCAGACATGATACGCGATCGCTGGATGCATACCAACGAAGCCGTATTCAACGCCTCGGGCAAGATGATGGAGAAATACAATGTAACGAATCAGGATACAAACGCCGGCGGCGGCGAATACCCCAACCAGGATGGGTTTGGCTGGACAAACGGCGTATACCTGAAAATGAAATCAGAAAAAACACAGGGATAGTTCAGTCGGCGGAAGACGGCTCTTTCTCCGGCGCCGGCGATTCTTTCTGCACCTTTTCAATTTCCACAACGATCTTACGCTGGTATTGCACCAGTCCCACGGCGATCATGCCGATACCCAGCAGCAGGAAAAAAAATTCGATCAGGAAAATACGCCGCAACAGCAGCAGCATCATAAATACATACATGCAGATGATCACACCCTGCAGCATGATGCCCATGGAATAAAATCCCGTCTTCAGCAGAATACTGACAACCAGCATCAGGCTGAACAGGCCGATGGTAACAGACAGGATACAGCCGATCATATAGTAATCGTAGAAGATCGTTCCGCGAAGTAAAAAGAAAGGAAAATGCAGGGAGCTGCCCGTAGGATCCAATATCAGGTGAATGCCGCTGTACAAGGCCAGGAAGCTCGCGGTTAATAGTAAACAAACCGACAATCGCCGGGCAGTTCTCATTTGGGGGGCATTAAACTGTCAATATACTAAATAACCTTTGATTATTTTCGATAACACATGAAAATGGACTGTGATCAGTCTGAAAAATCGTCGGAAACAGGTAGCAGCAGATTCGCAGATGACAAAGTCCTTAATCTGCGGCTAACATATCGGGGAATGCATTGTATTGCAAACCTGCCATAATCAAACCGCTTTCTTTGTTTTCACCACTTCCACATCAAATACCAGCACGCTGTTTGGCGGTATGTCTTTGCTTCTTGCCCTGATGCCGTAAGCGAGTCCTGAAGGAATGATCACGCGGACCGTTCCCCCAACCCGGCTCATCGGTATGGCAATCTGCCATCCCCTGATCAGTCTTTTCAGCGGAAAAGTGGCGGGTTTGTCTTTGGTCTGGTCAAAGACCGATCCGTTCGACAGCAGGAATCCTTTGTAAAAAACGGTAACAGTATCCGTAACCGAAACTGTCTCGCCCGTTCCTTCTTTCAGTATATGGTAATACACACCTTCCCTGCTTCCGGTAGTGTCCAGCTTCCCGTTCCTGACCGCAGAAACGATCGCAGCCCTGTCTTTGCCGGCCTGTGAAAGACTGTCAGTATTCTTTGCAAGATCGATCAAGGGGCGCTGGCTGGTGAACTCGTACCAGGTATTATTGCTGCGCTGCAGCCAGGCATTGGCGATGCGCAGGGTATCGGCTTTGTTTGCCGGCGAGCCGGAATTTTCTTTACCGGCATATAAGCCCCGCAGATAATCTCCGTCGGAAGAAGCGCGCACCGTTGCCAGCATTTTCCATTGCTGTTTTTCGGGAAGAAAAAGATAGGCGGCATAGATCGTTGTGCAGGAAGCGCTGTCGGGCAATGCGGTTACCAGCGTTTTATAGGCGGTGGCTGTTTGCCAGTTGTATTTCCATGTGCAGATCGTTGCCTCCGGGTTCTCCGTTACATCGTTGCCTTTTGCAAGTATCTCGGGTTTTCCGGCGGTATCGCGCAGGTGTAACTGCCATCCGCGCTCCATTCCTTTTTTGAACAGCCGGATGCTGCCCCGCGAAAAACCGGCGCTTATATACTGGCCATCGTTTTTGCCCGCGCCCCGCGGCAGCGTTACCTCGTTGTAAAATGCAATGGCTTTGGTGGTATCGGGTGCGGTATACGCCACCTTGCCGGTTACGGGCCGGTCGCCTGTTTGTGTCTTTCCGGTTTGCGCGACACCTGCTGCTGAAAAAGCGGTCAGCAGTAAAAAAGCAAAACAGTTCCGAAGCATACCAATGTTTTGCCAAACATACCAACAAATCAGGAACCGCGCAGGAAATCGCGGAACCAGTAGCCCGAGTTTTTAATGGTTCGTAACTGCGTTTTAAAATCCACATGCACCAGCCCGAAGCGGGCGGTATACCCTTCCGACCATTCAAAATTGTCGGTAAGCGTCCAGGCAAAATAGCCTTTGATATTGATGCCTTCTTTTTTGGCGCGCAGCATGGCCGAAAGGTATTGCTGAAAATAATCGGTCCTTTTTGCATCATCCACCACGCCGTTAACCAGCTGGTCTTTGAACGCGGCGCCGCCCTCGGTGATCATGATTTCTTTTACTCCGCCATACAGCCAGAAACGCTTGATGATGCGGTAAAAACTGTCGGCATTGATCTCCCAGCCCATATCGGTATGTGGCACTTTGCGCACTTTGGCTTTCACATCCGAAGCATGCAGGTAGGGTATCAGCGCATTGTATTTGACCGTCAGCGGAAAATAATTCTGGATACCGATAAAATCGAAATTGAACGTCATGCGTTCGGTGTACTTCCATGCCTTGTTATGCAGGTGCAGTTTATCGAGCAGCGGAAAATTCTCTTCGTGCGGGTAGCCCCTGCCCATGGCAGGCTCTATGAACAGCCGGTTCAGCAATGCATCCGCCCGTTTTGCTGCAAGCAGGTCTTCCTCGCGCCGGGTAAACGGGATGATCTCGCTGCAGGAAAACACGGTACCGATATTGGCTTTCGGCACCGTCGATCTGATCAGCCTTCCGCCCTCCGCCTGGCAGAGCGCGGCATTGTGCACGGCCGGAAAAAAATTACCGATGCCCGTCTTACCCGGCGCATGCATTCCCATCATATACCCCAGCGAGGTAAAACCCATCGGCTCGTTCAACACGATCCAGTTCTTTACCTTGTCGCCGTATTCCTCTACGCATACCGTTACGAACCGGGTAAACCATTTGAGCATCTGGTGACTTGTCCAGCCCCCCTGCTTCTGCAATTCCTGCGGCAGATCCCAATGGTATAAAGTAACATAGGGCGTAAGACCCAATAACAGGCATTCATCGATCAGCCGGTGGTAAAAAGCGATGCCCTCCCTGTTCACCCTGCCCACCCCCTCGGGGAGGATGCGGCTCCAGGAAATGGAGAAGCGAAAAACGGAAAAACCCAATGCCTTTACCAGCATCAGGTCGTCTTTGTAGCGGTAATAAAAATCGCAGGCCTCATAGGGTTTGCCGCCGCCCTTGATCTTGCCCTGCCGGCGGGAAAACACGTCCCAGATAGAAAGACCCCGCCCGTCGTCGAGGTGAGCCCCTTCGTTCTGCTGCGCGGCGATGGCCACACCCCATTGAAAATCAGGACCGAATGAAGACGCATGGAGTTTATGTAAATAGCTCAAGGGCAGAATATTTCCAGCAAAAATCCGGCCCGCCATATTAAGCTACGGTTAAATTTTAGGTTTTGATACCTTGTTTCAAACAAACGTTTAATTAATTCAAACATTTGTTTAACTTTGCGGCGTCAACACCGATCCTCATGAACGAAAAAAAAGAACACATCATCGACACCGCCATGGAATTGTTTGCGGAGAAGGGGTTTGAAGGCTGTTCGATCCGCGACCTGGCCACCAAGGCCGGAGTGAACCTCGCCATGGTGAACTATTATTTCGGTTCCAAAGACAAACTGTTTGAAGCCATCGTGGAACACAAAGCCCGTTTTATGCGCGGGCGGCTGGATGAAATTGCGGCAGACAGCAAACTGGATTCGCTGCAGAAAATGGACGCGGTGATCGAAAGCTATGTGAACAAGATCATATCCAACCCCTCTTTTCACAAACTGCTTTACCAGGAACTGCTGGTGAACGAGCGCAACGATATGCACGATGCCATCATCAAAATATTCGTAAAAAACACACAGACAGTGCGCGGTATCATTGAACAGGGTATCAGGAAGAAACAGTTCCGGAAAGTAGACCCCCAGCTTACCATGGCTACCCTGATGGGCACCATCAACCAGGTGATGCTCTCGAAAGCCATGTGTGTTATGCTGATGGATGGCCAGGAGAATTTTGATCCCTACACCGACACCAATTTCAAAGCCAGACTTGTCAGGCACCTGAAACAGGTACTGCACTCCCTCTTACTCAATAAATAATCATACAGGCAAGCAAAATAAAACCAACATGGAAGCAAAAGCAAACAAGAAGAAAAAATCACCGGTTAGAACCATCGTACTGGTACTGGTATTACTGGTAGCGGGCTATTTCGGCTATCAGAAGATCGCCTTTGCCGTTAACCACGAAACAACCGATAATGCGCAGGTGGAAACCCAGATCACACCCGTACTGCCCCGCGTGGCCGGGTTTGTGAAAACACTGAATGTAAAAGATTACGACTCGGTAAAAGCCGGGCAGCTGGTAGTGGAACTGGACGACGCGGAACTGCAGACGCAGCTGCAGGAAATGGAAGCCGATTACCGCCAGGCCGAAGTGGATGTGATCAATGCAAAAGCGGCGCTGAACAACGCGGTGGTTACACTGCGTGTGAACAAGGGCAATATAGACCTTAACCAGATGCGCATGCAGAAAGCGGAAGACGACCTGAAACGTGACCAGAACCTGTTCAACGACCAGGCCATTACCAGGAAACAGCTGGACGATTCAAAATTTGTACTGCAAACCGCCGCACAGCAGGTCGACAACAGCAAGACAGACCTTACCGCGGCGCAGAGCCGCATCGCCGTATTACAGGCGGGTGTAAGCAAGGCAGAAGCGGCGCTCGGCGTGAAGAAAGCAAAGATCGACGAGACAAAACTCAAGCTCACCTATACAAAAGTATTCGCACCCCAGGCGGGCAAGATCGGCAAGAAAAATGTTTCCGAAGGACAGTATGTACAGGCGGGCACCCCGCTGTTTTCCATCGTAAACGATACCACGTATTGGGTGGTGGCCAATTTCAAAGAGAACCAGCTCCGTAAACTGCATCCCGGTAAAGAAGTGGATATAGAAGTGGATGCCTATCCGGATATGAAACTGAAAGGCAGGATCGAAAGCCTCAGTGAAGCCACCGGTGCCAAGTTCTCCCTGCTGCCTCCCGACAATGCCAGCGGCAACTTCGTAAAAGTGACACAGCGTGTACCGGTAAAGATCCAGATAGAAGACATGGGCAAATACAAATCGGTGCTGCGCGCAGGGTTGAGTGTAAACGTGGTTGCGGAAACAAAATAACCTAAGTGACCATTACCGATGAATCATTTCAGCTGCCTTATCGGAAGCACCGGCAGTGTGCAGGTGCCGACCGCAGCTGTTGATTGCGGATCACCGATGAAACATCTCCTCTCAAAGTATTAAACCAACAACATGTCAACGCCTAAAGGATTTGCAAAGGCGATCATCGTGATCACTACCGTGGTGGCGGCCGTGATGGAACTGATCGACACGTCCATCGTGAACGTGGCCCTCAGCGATATGAGCGGCAGTCTCGGTGTGAATATCGAAGACATCAGCTGGGTGATCACCTCGTACGCCATCGCCAACGTGATCATCATCCCGCTCACGGGTTTCCTTGCAGAATATTTCGGAAGAAAAAATTATTATATCGTATCGATGATCATATTCACGGTGGCATCCTATATGTGCGGCCAGTCCTCAACACTCGTGGAGATCATCATCTGGCGCTTTATACAGGGCGTAGGCGGCGGCGCGCTGCTGTCAACCTCACAGGCCATCCTGTTCGACGCGTTTGAGCCCAAAGACAGGCCGATTGCATCGGGTTTGTTTGGCATGGGACTGGTGCTCGGTCCCACGCTCGGGCCAACACTCGGCGGTTATATCATTGACCATGCTTCCTGGCCGCTGATCTTTATGATCAATATTCCCATCGGCATCATTGCCACTTTCCTTTCCTTCACTTTTATCGAAAAGAAAGCCGGCGAAGGCACGAAGAAGAAAAAAATGAAGATCGATTATACCGGTATCCTGTTGCTGATGGTAGGCATCGGCTGTCTGCAGTTTGTACTGGAAAGAGGCGAATCGGAAGACTGGTTCAGCAGCGAGCTGATCAGGATCACCTCCATACTGGCGGTAATCGGCATGGCCGGTTTTATCTGGTATGAACTGAAAATAAAAGAACCCGCTGTAAACCTGCGTGTACTCAACAACCGTAACCTGGCCTTCACCACCATCTTCACTTTTGTGGTGGGTCTGGGCCTGTTCACCTCGGTGTTCGTATTCCCGGTGCTGGCGCAGAGAACACTGGGGTTCACCGCCTACGAAACCGGGCTCACATTGCTTGCGCCCACCATGATCACCGTACTCATGATGCCGATCATCGGTAAGATAATGAGTAAGGGCGTATCGCCCATTCCCTTTGTGGTGATCGGGTTCCTGCTGTTTGCCGGATACTCCTGGATGAGCAGTAATATCAGTCCGGACGTAGGTAAGGAAGATTTCTTTCTGCCCCTGGCGTTGCGCGCCGTTGGCATCAGCATGGTGCAGCTGCCGCTGATCAACCAGGCTGTGGCCGGACTGATGCCGAAAGATTATGCATCGGGTATCGCACTCAATAATATGATACGCCAGCTGGGCGGCGCATTCGGCATTGCCCTGGCGAATAACTATATCGCACACCAGTATGCGCAGCACCGTTACCACCTGGTTACGAACGTAACGGCCGAATCGCAGATGTTCCTAGAAAGAAGCAATACCATCGCACAGGGACTGGCGGCAAGATCCGGCGACCTGGCGGGTGCGGGCAGCAAGGCGCTGGCCGCCATCGACGGGGTCGTGAACAGACAGGCTTATTACCTCTCCTACCTGGATACGTTCAGACTGATCACCATCTTTTTCGTATTGGTGATACCGCTGGTAGCTTTTCTGCGGGTGAAGAAAAAATCCAAAGACGAAATGGCCGCCACGATGAAAGCGGCCGCCGAAGCGCATTGACATCATTCAAATACAACAAGCAATCTATTTTATGAAAAAAATATTCTTACTGATACCGGTTCTGGCGCTGGCAATGGCTGCGCAGGCGCAGGTAACTGCCAGCAACGAGCTCAAAACCCTTATCGGGCAATCCTTCGGTTATTTTCCCAAAGTGAAGGAAACGGAAAATGCCGTTGTGACCGCGCAGGAAAAACTTACCCTCACCGAGCTGAACAAATACCCCGAAGTAACAGCCGATGCCTCTTACGCTTATGTAAGACCCAAAATCGAAATACCGCTGAATGGCGAAAACTTCCAGTTTGCACCGGTTCATAATGTAAGCGGAGCAGTGAATGCCAATTACCTGCTTTTTGATTTCGGCCGCTTAAAAGCGAATGTGAACCGTTCAAAAGACGACCTGCTGTATGCCCGGCACAACGTGGAGAACGTAAAGGCGCAGCTTGCCTACCAGGTGTCTAACGTGTATTACAACATCGTGTATTTACAGAAAGCGATCGGCATACAGGACAGCGTACTCCGTTTCCTGAACGAGAACAAAACCATCGTGGAAAGCCAGCTGCGCAACGGCACCGCCCTGCGTATCGACCTGCTGAATATACAGGCATCCATCGACAATGAACAGAACCGTAAGATAGACCTGCAGAACAGCCTGCAGAAACAGCTGAACCTGCTGGAATATACCACGGGAAGCAAACAGACAGCGCATGCAGGCAGTTTTGATTTTGATATCAGTCTTACCGACCCGGGTGCCGCCCTCGGCGCCGCGCAGCAGAACAATTACGATTTCATTCTGGCAAAAGACAGGATCAAACAGGCAGAGTCGGATCTTGCCATTACCCGGATTTCGGAAAAACCGACCATCGGGTTGAAAGGTTCCGCGGGTATTAAAAATGGCTATGTGCCCTATATCGCCGATATGCGTTTCAATTATATGGCCGGTGTAGGTCTCAGCATCCCAATCTACAACGGAGGTAAAAACAGACAGCAGCAGAAACTGCAGCAGAACATCATCAGACAAAATGAACTGGCGGTGGAAACGCTGGCCGGCACTTATAAAAAAGATATCGAACAGGCGCTGACCGATATCGGTTCCAGCCTGGAACGCATCAGGAACACACGCGGCCAGATAGAACAGGCCCAGGCTGCCCAGGGCCTGGCATCCACGCGTTTCAAAGGCGGCACCGGCACCAATCTCGAAATCACCAACGCCAGTACCAATGTACAGCGCGCCCTGCTGACCAAACTGCAATACGAATACCAGTTATGTATTGCCAAACTTGAATTGACGAAGTTGATGGGGTATCCGTACTGGCAATAGGAAGTCTGTGTTTTATAGTCTGTGGGCTGTGATTTGTTGCTATTGGCTCACAGCTGTTCAGAAGAATCAGTTATGATTGTCGAATCAGCCGGTTATTCTCTGCGAAGCTCCTTGGACTCCGCGCCTCTGCGATAAAAGCATTTTGGATTTTGGAGATGTCTGATTTTCGGAAGTCTTTTCACCGCGGAGACGCAGGAGGTGCCGAGATACGCAGTGACAATAGAATCTTTCTTTTATTTTGCCCTGTTTCTTCCGAACAGTTGTGCTTATTAACTCAACCATAGACTAACTCACCTCGAACCAAATCGGCGTTTCATCGTCCGGTACGGCGTTGTAATTGACGAACAGCTCCTCTCCTTTTTTTACACCCCTTACGGTTTTGATCCGGATGGTCTCTTCTTCAAAATCCATCTCGTATTCGCAGTTGGCCTGGTAGGAATGGTTATACAGCGAAACATATCCCCAGGCAACACAGGCCTGTTTCATTTCGTCGCCCCATTCAAAAATATAATCGAACAATGCGGTCTTCTCCGCCTGTGCCCTGTCTTCTGCAGACAACGGCAGCACCGGTGATATTTCGATGATGGTGCCCGCCGGGATGTCTTCGGTGGTGAAAACACCCCTTCCCCTGTTTACGGAAGGCGCTATGGTGAGTATCGGGAGGATCATAGGGTACAAATGCTGATGAAGGTAGGCAATGACTGTGAAAAAGATACTGTTGAATACCGGATAATACGGGGTTGGCAAACCGGTGCATGATGCGGGCGGTTTGCCATTGCCGCAATCGTGAATTCTTAGTTTCCAATTATCAATTACTGATTAACTTGCGGTATGTCACTCGAACTCGAACAACCAGGCATTGCGGAGCAATTCGAGCAGCTGATCGCCAAAGAAGATAAGCTGGAGATCCGGGAGTTCCTGGATGACCAGAAGATCAGTGATGTTGCGGACCTCATCAATGAATTTCCCGAATACGAATCGCAGATCATCGCCAATATGGCGATACACCGTGCGGCAAGCGTATTCAAGATACTGGATATCGTTCAGCAGAAAGACATCGTCAAAGACCTGCCCTCGGCCAAAACCGCAGAGCTGCTCAATGAACTTCCTGCGGATGACCGCACCGATTTTCTGGAGGAATTACCCAAAGCGGCCATCCGCGATCTCATCAAATTACTGGACCCCGAAGAACGCAGGATCACGTTATCGCTGCTGGGTTATCCCGAAGACAGCGTAGGCCGTTTGATGACGCCCGATTATGTGTACGTATATCTCCACAATACGGTAAACGAGGTATTTGACACCATCCGCAAACACGCCAAAAACAGCGAAACGGTGGATGTGATCTATGTGATCAACGAATCGGGAATGCTGATCGATGATATGCGGATCAGGGATGTGATCCTGGCTTCGCCGGAGAAACGGGTGGACGAGATCATCGACGGACGGTTTGTTGCGCTGAAAGCAACCGATGACCAGGAGCATGCCAGCCAGGTATTTAAAATGAATAACCGCATGGCGCTTCCGGTTGTGGACGATAACCAGATACTGCTGGGCATCGTTACCATCGATGATATGCTCTGGGTGGCCAACGAGGAGTTCAGCGAGGACATGCAGAAAATGGGCGGTACCGAAGCGCTGGATGAACCTTATCTCGATATTCCTTTGCTGAAACTGTTCCGCAAACGTATCGGCTGGCTGGTGGTACTGTTCCTCGGAGAAATGCTCACCGCAACAGCGATGGGATATTTTGAAGACGAGATCGCAAAAGCGGTTGTGCTTACTTTGTTCATACCACTGATCATATCCTCCGGCGGCAACAGCGGCTCGCAGGCATCCACGCTGATCATACAGGCGATGGCAGTTGGTGAGATCACGATTGCAGACTGGTGGCGGGTAATGAGAAGAGAGATCAGCAGCGGCCTGCTGCTGGGACTGGTATTGGGACTGATCGGTTTTATCCGGGTGGTGGTATGGCATTCTGTGGCGCCGGAAATATACGGACCGCACTGGATGATGATCGGCGCCACGGTCAGTTTCTCATTGATTGGTGTCGTCTTGTGGGGCACCCTGTCGGGTTCCATGCTCCCCATCCTGCTGAAAAAACTGGGCGCCGACCCGGCCGTTTCCTCCGCGCCGTTTGTAGCCACGCTGGTGGATGTGACCGGTCTGGTGATCTATTTCAGCTTTGCCTACTTTTTCCTGCAGGGTTTATTGCTTTGACCGCTGCCCGGCAGACCTTCACCGATAGCCGATAACCATACCCGGGACTTTGTTCTACGGTCGCGTGGTCTGTTGTAAATTTCATACGGCTTATGAAGAAATATGCTTTTTTGCATCTACCTTTCTACAGCTGCCCCCCATAAATACCACCGCATGAAAAAAACCTCTACACTGCTGGCGATGCTGTTGCTGGTCCTCTTTGGCAGAACACAGAACAGCCCATCCGCTTATCCGAGTTTATTATGGGAGATCACAGGCAACGGACTTACACGGCCTTCTTACCTGTTTGGCACCATGCATGTAAGCAACAAAATGGCGTTTCACTTAAGCGATTCATTTTACCATGCCATCGCCAGCTGCAGCACCGTATCGCTGGAACTCGATCCCAAGCAATGGCAATCGGAAATGTTCCGGCTGCAGCAGTCGCAGACTGCGATGGTACTGTACCAGCGTGTGCCTTCGGATTACATCAACGAACGCTCATTCCGGCTCAACAGCCGTTATGCGGCCGATATCAAAAGAGCGCTGAGCGAAGAACCCTATGTGATCAATGGATTGTTGTACCGGACAGCAGATGGACAGTCCAATTTCCAGGAAAACACTTACCTGGACCTGTATGTATACCAGACCGCACGCAAGCTGGGTAAAAAAGCGACAGGCGTTGAAAACTATATGGAGTCGGAAAGGATACAGCTGGAAGCGCGGGAAGACATGATGCGGGCAAGAAACCGGATAAGGGTGAATTTCAACAACGAAAACCCCTACGAGATACAACGCAGGATACAGGAGGCCTACCGCCGCGGAGATCTTTCCATGCTGGACTCGCTAAGCCAGCTGACGGGCAGCAATGAGGCTTTCAACGAGAAATTCCTTTATGGCCGCAACGATATACAGGCCAATTCCATCGATTCGATCATCAGGAAGGAATCCCTGTTCGTAGCCGTGGGCGCAGCGCACCTGCCGGGCAAACGCGGGGTGATAGAACTGTTGCGGCGCAAGGGGTATACGCTGCGGCCTGTGAACATGACCGACCGCGACGCGGAGCAACGCGACCGTATCGACAAAATACGCGTGCCTGTGCAGATGCAGACCGTTTTATCTGACGACGGGCTGATTGAACTGAAAGTTCCGGGCAAGTTATTCAGACGCACCGATATCAGTTTCTCCGAAAGCTGGCAATATGCCGATATGGAAAACGGTGCCTACTATATGCTTTCCCGCATTAAAACACATCCCGGCCAGACGGCCGAAGCACCGCAGGGCATTGCCCGGAAAACCGATAGCCTGCTGTACGAGAACATCCCCGGAAAAATACTGGAGAAAAAAAATATCAGCGTAAACGGTTACAACGGTATCAGTATCATTAACAAAACAAGACGCGGCGATATACAGCGCTATGCGATTATTTACACCGCGCAGGAAGTGCTGGTTTTTAAAATGAGCGGCAACGACGATTATGTGTACGGCAAAGAAGCGGATGATTTTTTCGGATCCATCCGTTTACAGCAGCCGGCTGCCATTCAATGGGCGAACTTTTCACCGGCCTGGGGTGGTTTTACCATAGCGATGCCGCAGAAACCGGCGATAAGTCCGGGTACGGGTGAGGACTTCAGGTCCGGATCCCTGTACGAAGCTGTCGATGCCTCGAACGGCGATGCCTATATGGTGATGCAGAAGCATATCCACAACCATGGTTTCATAGAAGAAGATACATTCGATATCTCGCTGATCGCTGAAAGCCTGAAGAGTTCCGAGGCGATCGACAAAGAACTGTCGCGCAAATTCGGCAAGCAGGATGGAGTGGACGCATTGGATATGGTATTCAGCCTGAAGGATGGCGGTGTATTAAAGGCACGCGCCTTCATAAAGGGTGCGCAGTATTACCTGCTTACGGCAAGAGGCCATAATCCCAGAGCCGGTTTTAACCGTTTCTTCAGCAGTTTTCACACCAACGAATGGAAATACCCGGCACCACAGTTGTATACCGATCCATCGCTTGGGTTTACGGTAACAACGCCGGTGCAGCCTGCCATCGACAAAGACCTGAAAGAATTCCTCAACAAACAATTGTATGGCACACTGAGCATTTTACTCAATGAACGTTACCAGGCGCATGCCTTTCCGCGCAATGCGTATTTTAAAAGCGATTCCACCGGCGAAGCGGTACAGGTAACGGTATCCACGTTCGCGAAATATTATTCGCAGAAAGACACGGCAGCTTTCTGGAATGCAGAAATGGACTGGAAAAAAATCCAGACCAATTTCGTAATAGACAGCAAGACCTTCGAAACCGGGGCAGATGCATCGCTGGTTTGCCGGTATGTATTGTCCGACACCAATACCAGCAGGAGAATCAAAGGCCTGGCCATTTTATCCGGCAACAAATTGTACCGCGTACAGGCGCTGGTCGATAACAACAGCCGGGAAAGCAGTTTTATCGGAACCTTCTTCAGCAGCTTCCAACCGATACGGGACACGGCCGCAGCAACCTTATTCAGCAGCAGGTCTGCACAGTTACTCGAAGATATACAAAGCGGCGACAGCTCGGTTCAGAAGTTCGCCAGGTCCGCGGTCGGCCTGGTCGGTTTTGCCGGTTCCGATATCGCCGGTCTGAAAAAAGCATTTGACGGCATCAAACCGGACAGCAGGGATTATCTCTCCACCAAAACAAAACTGGTGCTGGCCGCCGGTCAGATAAAAGACACCCTGCAATACCAGCAAAGGCTCGACTGGCTCAGGGATATCTATGACCGCTACGCTGACACCAGCATGTACCAGAATGCTGCTCTGCAGGCGATCGCCGGCAGCAAAACAACAGCAGCTTATGCCGTTCTGAAAAAGATTCTCGTGGAAAACCCACCGGTGTTTGACAATAGTTTCGAATACCAGACTTTGTTCAGGACAATTTCCGACAGTCTTTCACTGGCCGCCGGTCTGTATCCCGATATACTGCAGCTGACCGCTTTTGACGATTACAAACAGCCGGTGATAACGCTGCTTGCCAAACTGGTAGACAGCAGCCGGCTGCCGGCGGAAAGTTACCGGACGCAGTTTTCCAAACTGTTTTTCGATCTGCAGATACAATGCAAAAAATTACAGGCGCTCGGTGAACGCGAAATGATGCGGTTGCAACAGGCCGAAAATGAACCCGGCATGGGTATCTACATGGGCAGTTATGCAAACGGCGTTCCGGGCAGTCCCGCCAATCTGCTGATCGGCAGCTACCTGGTATTGGTCATGCCCTTCTATGACGAAAACCCGCAGGTGGCCAAACTGTTCGCCAGGCTGCTGCATGGCAGCGATGTTTCCACAAAAATGCAGGTGGCCCTGCTGCTGGCGCGCAACGGCAAAAGCCTTCCCGACAGCGCCTGGATGGCTATTGCCGAAAACGACCAGTACCGTTCTGCATTATTTGAGCGACTGGATAAGCTTAACAAACTTTCCCTGTTCCCTGCAAAATTCAACACGCAGGAAGCCATCAGCCGCTCACTTGCCGTTAACAGCCGGCCGTACACGCGTGTGGTGGAGATACAGCCGATGGGCAGCCAAAAAGTGCGGGCTAAAAACGCCACCGGATACCTCTATTTCTTCAAATACCGCATACAGAAACAGGGCGACTGGCTGATGGCGGTCAACGGTCTGCAACCCTCAGACACCACGCAGGTAAAGATCGACCGCTCGATGACGAATACGGGTAACAAAAAACTGGTGACCAACGGCACCGAGCAGGAACAGTTCAACAAGCTCGCCAGGCAGCTCGTGATGCGTAAAAGAAAAAGCGCCCTGTCTTTCTTCGAGCAGGAAAGGTTTGGACTGACGGAAGAAATGTTCTGAGCATAAAAACAACTTACTCAACGGTGAGCGTTTCTTTCAGCCAGGTGGTTCGTGACGAAGCGCCGATCATGAGACGGAATTCCCCGGGTTCGATGATCCTGTGCATTTTTTCGTCGAACATTTCGAGCATTTCGGGGGTGATGAGAAAAGATATCCTTTTGGTTTCACCGGGACGAAGATGTATGCGCTGAAAACCTTTTAGCTCCATTACCGGGCGTGCCACAGAAGCCAGTCTGTCATGTATATACAGTTGTACCACCTCGTCTCCTTCCCGTTTGCCTGTGTTGGTGAGATTGAACGACACGGTTGCCGAATCTTTCGCGCTGATGTTTTTCCTGTCGAGCCTGATAGCATCATAATGAAAATTGGTATAACTAAGTCCGTATCCAAAAGGGAATAAGGGAAGACCACTCAGGTTCTGGTAGTCATCTCCCCTGCCGGTGGGTTTGTGGTTATATACAAGCGGCAGCTGCGCTTCGTCTATCGGAAAACTGACCGGTAAACGACCGGCGGGATTGGCATCGCCAAATAATACAGCCGCCAATGCCTCGCCACCCATTTCACCTGGATACCATACATCGATGATGCCATCAACGCTGTCGATCCAGTGCTGCATGGTGATGGCGCTGCCTCCTACCAATACAACGAGGACAGGCTTTCCGGTACCGGCTACCGCCCTGATCAGCTGCTCCTGTTGCCCGGGCAACGATAACATGGCACGATCACGGAACTCTCCTTCTTCTATTCCGGCAACAATGATCGCCATATCCGATTGCCGCGCAGCGCTGACCGCCTCATTGATCTTCTCCTGTGTATTATTCTCAATACCCCGATTCCATACAAGCCGGATATGTGCATTGCCCGTTGCCTCATAGAATTCAACCCTGATATCATACAGTTTGTCCTTCTCAAATACCTGGTCAGCAAGTCTTGTATGAAAACTCTGTTTATCCCACTGGTCGATCAGCAGTTTATCGTTAACATACAAGCGGTATCCATCATTTCCCTCCAGCCCGATCGCGAATTTTCCGGTTTCGGGTGACCGTAATTTCCCCGTCCAGCGAACGGAATACTGGTCGTTTTGCAATGCAGTATCGGGTGGATACAATGTCCAGTGAAAATTGATGGCGGCATCTTTTCGTGTAAGAACAGGTTTGCCCTTAAGGTCAATAGTATTGTAATACGTCCCCAGCAACCCGTCAACAAAAGAACCCGAAGGAATGGTCTCCGTCTGCACATCATACCTGCCCGGACCGGGTGCATAGGTAAGTTTTGTTTTTGTTCCCAGCCGCTGCTGTATGCCATCGAGTATGCTGATCTTTGCGTTTCCCGGTCCGCTGTAACCACCTAATCTCCCTTCAACGGCATCCGTGCCGATCACTGCTATCGAAGCCATGTTTTCCCCGAGGGGCAGTATGTTTTTTTCATTTTTCAACAGCACCATGGATCGTATTGCGGCTTCTTTCGCCAAGGCGCGGTGTGCAGCGATATTCACCGGTGTTTCCGGAACATAGGGCTTTTCAAATAATCCCAGTTCAAACTTTGCCCTGAGTACGCGCGTCACTGCATCGTCTATCCGTTTGGCTTCGATCGCTCCGTTTAAGAAAGGTGCAATAAATAACGAATGATGCGAATAATCTGTTTGAAAGATCACATCCAGCCCGTTTGTGATCGCTTTTTTCCCGGCTTCCCCATAGTCCTTTGCGGTAAAATGCAGCACATTGGCGCCACCCACTGCGCTGGCATCGGAGATCACAAATCCGTTGAAATGCCAGGTATCTTTCAGCTGTTTATTCAGCAGCCAGTCATTGGCAGTGGCCGGGCTTCCGTCCAGCGAATTATAAGCTGTCATCACCGATCTGGCGCCGCCTTTTCCGATGGCTGCTTTGAAGGGCGGGAAATAGATCTCCTCCAGCAATCTTTTGTTGTAATGAATGGGGTAACTGTCGCGGCCACCGTCTCCCACATTTGCGATAAAATGTTTCGGCGTAGTGATGATGCCATTTTGTTCAAAAGACCGGATAAAAGCCACAGCCATTTCGGATGCAAGAAAAGGATCCTCTCCATAGGTTTCTTCTGTTCTGCCCCAGCGAACATCGCTCGCGATGTTTACCACCGGTGTCAGCACCTGGCGTATACCGCGGGATCCCGTCTCTTGGGCAATGGCGGTCGCCACTTTTCGCATCAACGCAGTATCCCAGCTTGCCGCCAATGCGATCGCCTGCGGAAAAGAAGTGGCGCCGCCGCGGACAAGACCATGCAAAGCTTCATCAAATGCGATGATGGGAATCCCCAGCCGGGTATGCTCCACAAAATACCT
Source organism: Sediminibacterium soli (assembly GCF_009939225.1). Lineage (GTDB taxonomy): Bacteria > Bacteroidota > Bacteroidia > Chitinophagales > Chitinophagaceae > Sediminibacterium > Sediminibacterium soli. The sequence continues at coordinate 670,170 of NZ_JAACJR010000008.1, forward strand.
TTGTATCGCGTTGATCTTTTTTGCGAGTGTGATCGCATCGTCATCGGTCTTGTATTGCAGTAATTGCGATGCTGCGTGTTCTCCCTGTGATCCGGCGCTTACCTGGAACCCGAAAATACCATACCGGTACCTGGCAGAATCTGCACCCGGCTCGCCGGGTATCATAAACAGCTGCCAGAATTTTTCTTCCGGCGTCATACGCCCCAGCAGATCGCTTACACGTTCGCTTACCGGCAGCGCAGAATTTTTATAGGCAGGCAATTGTGCCTGTAACACCGTTACTGACAAAACCATCCAAAGAAGCAGGCCGTTTTTTTTCATCGCGTACAGTTGTTCATCTGATCGATCAGTTTCTGTCTGACATGCCCGTACCATTCTTCCCGCAATATGCTCAATACAATACTGTCTCTTCTGAGATCGCTCTGACATGTGGGCATATGGCTGCGCAGTACGCCTTCTACCGTGCACCCAATGCGTTTCATGGCCGCGATACTTCTGGCGTTGTTGTTATCGGCCCTGAATTCAACCCTTTCCATCCCCAGCTGTTCAAATGCAAACCGCAGCAGCAGAAATTTACAATGTCTGTTCAAACCGGTTCCCTGGAACCTTTTGCCATACCAGGTATACCCCAGCTGCAGCGTTTTAAAAGGCAATTGTATATCGTAAAACCTGGTACTTCCTGCGTATTCCTGCGTTCTTTTGTCAAATACAATAAACGGGTATTCCCGGCCGGCATGTTTTGCTTCCAGGGCCACTGACAGATAATGTGTCAGATTTTCCTCGCCACCGGCCTGCAATAACGAGAACCGCCAGATCTCAGGTTCGTTGATCGAAAATTCCCGCAAATTAACGCAATCATCCGCCTGCAAAGGACGCAATAAAACGCAGTCATCTTCAAGCGTATAATCCTGGCTTGTTTCGAACGCTATCATAAAAAACGATTTTTACAGCAATGACCATGAACTATTCGTTACAGAAACTGTTTACCGATATACAAATCCAGTAATCCGTAATGCATTAATTCATAAATTCAAGTAAACTTGCAAGTTATTTCCTAAACACGCAAATCATATTACTATTATGTGTGGAATCGTTGGTTATACCGGACCCAGGGAAGCATACCCTGTCCTCATCAAAGGGTTAAAAAGACTTGAGTACCGCGGCTACGACAGTTCAGGCGTTGCGCTGTTATCGGATGGCGATCTGAACGTGTACAAAAAGAAGGGCAAAGTGGCGGAGCTGGAAGAAAGTGTGCTTGGCAAAGATCTTTCGGGTACTATCGGCATTGGCCATACACGCTGGGCCACGCATGGCGAGCCAAGCGACAGAAACGCCCACCCGCATTATTCCCAGAGCGGCAGGCTGGCGATGATCCACAACGGCATTATCGAGAACTATGCGCAGCTGAAGCAGGACCTGCTGGTAAAAGGCTACAGCTTTAAAAGCGATACGGACACCGAAGTGCTGCTTAATTTTATAGAAGACATCCGCAGCAACAACAATTGTTCGCTCGAAGAAGCCCTCCGCATTGCCCTGAAGCGGATCGTGGGGGCCTACTGCATACTGCTGATCTCCGACGATGATCCCGACACCATACTGGCTGCACGCAAGGGAAGTCCGCTGGTGATCGGTATTGGAAAGGGCGAACATTTTCTGGCAAGCGATGCCTCTCCCATCATCGAGTATACAAAGGAAGTGGTGTATGTAAACGATTACCAGATCGCTGTTGTACGGCCGGATGAACTGATCCTGAAAAACCTGGGTAACGAAAGAGAAACGCCTTTTATCACCAAACTCGATATGGAGCTCGCCGCCATTGAAAAAGGCGGTTATGAGCATTTCATGCTGAAAGAGATCTACGAACAGCCCGATACGATTTTTGACTGTTTGCGCGGCAGACTGCTCACACAAAGCGGACAGATCATGATGGGCGGCATCGAGAACAACCTGAACGCCTTTATCAATGCGCCGCGTATCATCATCGTAGCCTGCGGCACCAGCTGGCATGCCGGACTGGTAGCCGAGTACCTGATCGAGGACCTGTGCCGCATACCGGTGGAAGTGGAATATGCATCCGAATTCCGTTACCGTAATCCTGTCATCAACCAGGGCGATCTGATCATCGCCATCTCGCAAAGCGGTGAAACAGCTGACACCCTGGTGGCATTGGAAAGCGCGAGGGAAAAAGGCGCGTTCATATTCGGTGTGGTGAATGCGGTGGGCAGCAGTATTGCACGGTTGAGTCACGCAGGTGCCTATACACACTCTGGCCCCGAGATCGGCGTGGCAAGCACCAAAGCCTTTACCGGCCAGCTGGCCGTACTGATGATGATGGCCCTGAAAATCGGCCATGCCAAAGGAACACTTGACGAAGCAAGGTACCTGCGCCTGATGAACGACCTGGCCACGGTACCGGAAAAAGTAAAGGAAATACTGCAGGACACTGCCAACATCAAACGCATTGCAGAAAAATACAAAGACGCTTCCGATTTTCTCTTCCTGGGCCGTGGGTACAATTTCCCCGTTGCCCTGGAAGGCGCATTAAAACTGAAAGAGATTTCCTACATACATGCAGAAGGCTATCCCGCGGCAGAAATGAAACACGGACCCATCGCGCTTGTCGATGAGAAGCTGCCGGTGGTGTTTGTGGCCACCAGGGATTCCTATTATGAAAAGATCGTGTCCAATGTACAGGAGATCAAGGCGCGCAAGGGCAAGGTGATCTGTGTGGCCACCATGGGCGACGAAATCATTCCCGGCATGGCGGATGATGTGATGTTTGTGCCCGACGCAGACGAAGTGATTGCGCCGCTGCTGAGTGTTGTGCCGCTGCAATTGCTGAGTTATTACGCAGGACTGGCAAAAGGATACGATGTGGACAAACCGCGCAACCTGGCGAAAAGCGTTACGGTTGAGTAGGCATGCCCGGCTGACCCGACCAACTATTTCAATCACCGACTTCTTTAGCTACTATGTCGATCAATATCATCAACAAATCGCCGCTGGGCAGCCTGGGTTATGATTTTATCAAAGAGCCCTACCTGCCCAAAGGCAAGAATGAGTTCTACCTGCGCAATATGCAGATACGGAACGGCATCGATTACCGCAGGCTTAATGCATACGAAATAGAAGTACTGGTAAGAAACGGCAATACCAGTGAAGACTGGAACAATATACTCGTATCGGATGCTTTTAATGCAGAGCTGGTAAAGAACTGCAAATTCTTCGGGCTGGTACGCATCGGCAAACTGGAGCCGTATTGTCTCAGCTTCAGCGATCTTACGCTTCCGGTGGGTTTGTATAATTCCATTATCATCAATTGTGATTTCGGCGATAACGTGGTGATCGATAATGTCAATTACCTATCGCATTACATCATTGGCAGCGAGGTCATCATCACCAATGTAAGCGAACTGGTTACCACCAACCACGCCAAATTCGGCAACGGTATCATCAAACAGGGAGAAGACGAAGATGTGCGGATCTGGGTGGAGCTGTGTAACGAGAATACCGGCAGGCGCGTTCTTCCCTTCAATGGCATGCAGCCCGGCGATGCCTTTTTATGGAGCCGGTTCCGGAACGATGACCTGCTGCAGGAAAAGTTCAGGGAACTGACCGAGCAGAAATTCGATAACCGCCGGGGTTACTACGGCAAGGTAGGCGACAGAACGGTGATCAAGAACTGCAAGATCATCAAAGATGTCTGGGTGGGAAGCGATGCCTACCTGAAAGGCGCCAACAAACTCAAGAACCTCACGATCAATTCGGGAGAAGAAGGGCGCACGCAGATCGGCGAAGGCTGCGAGATGGTGAATGGCATCATCGGTTTTGGCTGCCGTATCTTCTATGGTGTGAAAGCCGTTCGGTTCATCATGGCATCGCATTCGCAGCTGAAATACGGCGCAAGGCTGATCAACTCCTATCTCGGCAACAACGCAACCATTTCGTGCTGCGAAGTGCTGAACTCGCTGATATTTCCCGCGCACGAGCAGCACCACAACAATTCTTTCCTCTGCGCTTCGCTGGTGATGGGCCAAAGCAATATTGCCGCGGGCGCCACCATCGGATCCAATCACAACAGCCGCGGTGCAGACGGCGAGGTCATCATGGGCCGCGGTTTCTGGCCGGGCCTCTGCGTAAGCCTGAAACACAATTCGCGCTTTGCCAGCTTCACCATTCTGACCAAGGGAGACTATCCCGCCGAACTGGATATACCCATACCGTTCTCGCTCGTCAGCAACGATGTAGCCAACGACAGGCTCACCATTATGCCGGGTTACTGGTTTCTCTATAATATGTATGCGCTGGCCCGCAACTCGTGGAAATACATCGACCGCGATAAACGCGGCGAAAAAATACAGCATATCGAATACGATTACCTGGCACCCGATACCGTGAATGAAATGTTTAACGCATTGAAACTGATGGAAACCGCAACAGGCAAAGCCTATGCAAAAGCCACGGGCATCGCAAACCGTTCAGACGAAGAAACCGGCCGGCAATTGCTTTCCACCGGTAACAAGATGGTGAACGAACTGGAGATCGTGCTTGACGGTGTTGAAAACAGCAAACGGAAAGTGGTCTTGCTGAAAGTCTTATCGGCCTACCAGACATTCACCTCACTGATCGGCTATTATGGCATCAGCCAGTTGCTGGCGCACCAGCAGCAGCATAACTTTCGCAGTTTTGCAGAACTGATCGCATCCCTGCCTGCCGCACCAAAACGCGGCGAATGGATCAATGTAGGGGGCCAGTTGATGAAAGAGAGCGAAGTAACCACCTTAAAAGAAAAGATCAAATCGGGCAGGATACGTTCCTGGGATATGGTGCACGACTATTACGGGGAACAGGGTAAACAATACCCGGCAGAAAAAACAAAACACGCGCTGGCCTCACTCGCCGAGATCAGCGGCATCAGACTCAGGAAACTGGATGCCCACCAGTTCAGCACCATGCTGAATACCTGCATCTCCACACGGGAATGGATGACCAAGGCCATTCACGATGCAAGAGCGAAAGATTATACCAACCCCTTCCGCAAAATGGTCTACGAAAGTTTTTCGGAGATGAATGCCGTTGTAGGAAAACTGGAAGACAACGGGTTTATCAACCAGCAGGTAAAAGAACTGCAGACGGTAAAAACGGAGATCACCGCCCTGAAGAAGAAATTCAAACTGAAAGGATAGAGGAAAGTCGGACAGACTCAAAAAAAAGTCAAACAGGAAATAGAAGAATGGTAACCCCTTCCGCTCCTGTTTGACTTTTTTTATGGTTGAACTGCAGTCTTATATTACAACCTCAGTCCTAATCCAAATTGTATCTGCTGGTTGGTCCATTTGTCCCTGTTATCGATATCATTGATGTTCTGCAGACCGATATTGTAACGGCCATAAATACGCAGGAAGTTAAAGTTCAGCTGGCCACCAAAAACCATCGAAAAATCGCCGTTCTTGAATGCCGACTGCCCGTTCTGCAGAAGCGTTTTGTCTTCGTTCAGCAGGATACCGAATTGCGGACCGGCGTTCAGCGTAAGCATATTGCCCACATTGTAACGAAGCAATATCGGAATGGACAGGTAATCCAGTTTTACTTTTTCAGCTCCGTTCGGGTTGGTCACTGTGGGGTACAATGTGTTGAAATTACTGCGTCTGCCTGTTGTCTGGTTCCATAAAAGCTCGGGTTGAATACCCCATTTTTTATTGAAGTCGATCTCGGCAAAACCACCCAGGTGATAGGAAAGATCGAAGCCGTCTTTGAAAGACTGTCCTTCTATCTTGTTAAGGTTGGCACCCAGTTTTGCACCCAGTCTGAACCCGCCCTGTGCATACGATGCGGCAGTAAACGCGATCACTGCCGAAAAAACCAATACGATTCGTTTCATAAGATGTATTTTGTTTAACAGTTTTATTTATTCAATCCTTATGCCACAAAAGAAAACCAAACGTTCAAAAGACAATAATGGGGCGATAAGCGGTAGTAAAGAAATGTTAAATCAGCTGGTCAGTTCAATAACCGTTATCTCGGGCAGTATGCCCACCCTGCCGGGATAACCGATAAAACCATACCCCCGGTTCACATATAATTTCTGCGAATCGGTTTCATACAGGCCTGCCCATTGCCTGTACACCCATTGCACGGGGCTCCACCGGAAATAAGGATTTTCCAGTCCGAACTGCATACCATGCGTATGGCCTGCCAGTGTAAGATCGATATCGGGATAGTTTGCCCTCACTTCTGCATCCCAGTGTGTGGGATCATGGCTCAGCAATATTTTGAAAGGAATATGTTCGGTGCCGGGATGCGCTTTATGCAGTTTTCCGTGTTTGCCAAAACGCCCGGCGCTCCAGTTCTCCACACCAAGCAGGGCGATCTGCTGTCCTTCTTTTTCAATCAGCACATGTTCGTTCATCAGCAGGCGCCAGCCTATCTCCGCATGAACCTGTTTCAGCCTGTCGAGGTTCTCCGATTTAGCCTGTGCAGAGGGCCATGATACATAATCCCCGTAATCGTGGTTACCCAACGAACTGAATACGCCCATCGGCGCCTTAACACGGTTGAACACATCCATATAGTCGTGCATCTCATCCGCCCTGTCGTTAACCAGGTCGCCTGTAAACAGAACGATATCCGGTTTCTGCGCCAGGATCAGGTCTACCCCCCTGTTCACCGCCGCCTTATTCTGAAAACTGCCGCTGTGGATATCACTGATATGAACGATCCTGAGTCCTTTGAACGCATGCGGCAGGCTGTTGAATGCCAGCCGGATTTTTTTTACCTGGTAATTGTATTTGTTGCTGAAGCCATAGAGCAGTGTGCCAAACAGCGCCGATCCCATACCAATGCCCAGCCAGCTCAGGAACAGCGACCGCGGGATACCGGCATGATCGGCCATACGCGGCGCGGCGGTGCTGCGGAATAATTTGCTCACCACCCAGATACCGCCTCTCCGCAGGTCGTCGGTAAGCAGGAAAACAGAGCCAACCAGTTTTGCCAGGAAAAGTCCCACAAGTATCGCAAATACATAATTCCGGAAAAAACGGGACGACTGCAGGCTCATGATATAGGGAAACGAGAGCAGAGCGGCCAGCGTCAGCGCGGATATTGCCCAGTAGGCGATCTGTACCAGCAGCCGGGTTCTTTCGCTGTATTGGTGGGTAACGGTTCTTACTGCCTGGTAAACATAGATATCGAGCAGGAACATGATCAGTGCGATGATCCACCAGGTGCCTGAATTTCGCATGGACTATTTTTTGTGAATGTAAGGGATAGACGTTCCGCTGGTGCTTTTATTGTATGAAAGGCCTGCAGCAGGCTTGTGCGACAAAATTATGTTGAAAACTTCGCTTCCATCCCCAGCCGGCTTTGGATAATATTGTTTCGGTGGAACTGCCCTAAAGCTTATTTTTGACGCCTTCTGAAACAAAGCGCATTATGAAACTGACCTATTTCGGGCATGCCTGCTTCCAGGTAGAGATCAGGGACAAAAAAATACTTTTTGACTCCTTTATCAGCCATAATGAGCTGGCCACAGCCGTAAAAACAGACGAAATCGATCCCGATTACATCTTTTTATCGCATGGCCACGCAGATCATATTGCGGATTGTGTAAGCATAGCCCGGCGCAGCGGCTGTAAAGTGGTGTCGGCCTTCGAGGTGCACGAATGGCTCAACAAACAGGGTATTGCCAATACGCATCCCATGAATACCGGCGGGAAATGGAATTTTGATTTCGGAACGGTAAAATGCGTGGTGGCACACCATAGCAGCGGGCTGCCGGATGGCAGTTACGGAGGCAACCCGATGGGTTTTGTGTTCCTGACCGATGAAGGCAATTTCTATTATGCCGGCGATACGGCACTGACACTCGATATGCAGCTGGTACCCACCTGGGCCAGGCTGGATTTTGCCGTGCTGCCTATCGGCGATAATTTCACGATGGATGTGGCGGATGCGATACGCGCAGCGGATTTTGTGGCATGCAAAACGATCGTAGGCGTTCATTACAATACCTTCGGTTTTATTGTGGTGGATACGGAAAAGGCAAGACAGGATTTTCAGCAGGCAGGTAAAACATTGCTGCTGCCGGCAATTAATGAAACGATAAACCTATCATAAAGAGGAACCGTAATTATGGCAAGAATCATCGGCGTAGCCAACCAGAAGGGAGGAGTCGGAAAAACCACTACGGCCATCAACGTGGCTGCCAGCCTTGCTGTGCTGGAATTCAAGACATTACTGGTGGATGCGGATCCGCAGGCCAACAGTACCACCGGCGTGGGTTTTGACCTGCATAATATCACCAGCAGCCTGTACGACTGCATGGTGAACAATACACCCGCCACCGATGTGATCCTTAAAAGCGATGTACCCAATCTGGACGTAATCCCATCGCATATAGACCTGGTGGGCGCCGAGATAGAGATGATCAACTACCCCAACCGGGAAAATGTGCTGAAAGGCATATTGGATGTGGTGCGCGACAGATACGATTTCATTATCATCGACTGTTCCCCTTCACTGGGACTTATCACGGTAAACTCGCTGGTGGCGGCAAACAGCGTGATCATTCCCGTGCAATGCGAATTCTTTGCGCTGGAGGGACTTGGCAAACTGCTCAACACCATCAAGATCGTACAGAACAGGCTTAACCCGGAACTGCAGATAGAAGGCATACTGATGACTATGTACGACGGACGACTGCGTTTATGCAACCAGGTGGTGAGCGAGGTAAGAAGACATTTCGACGAAATGGTGTTCGATACCATCGTACACAGGAATACGCGCTTGAGCGAAGCGCCCAGTGTGGGCAAGCCCGTGATCCTCTACGATGCCGAAAGCAAAGGCTCGGTGAACTACCTGAACCTGGCCAAGGAAATACTGCAAAAGAACGGCATGACGAAAATGTCGAACGAAGAAAGAATTATTGAATAGTCTGTAATAGTTTGTGGCCTGTTGTCTATGGTTCAAAACCGCAGACCACAAACCAAAAACCACAGACCAAAGCCTACAAACCGCATGACATCACCCAAACAGAATAAAGACCTGATCGGAAAAGGGCTTCGCTCTTTGCTGCAGAATATAGATTCGGATCTGAAAACAACCGCCGGCACTTTAAAAACAGAAGTGACCGAGCAGGCAACGCATTCCGCACGCGTTGCCCTGGCCGATATTCAGGTAAACCCCAAACAGCCCCGCCGCGATTTTGACGAACAGGCCCTGAATGAACTGGCCGAATCCATCAAACTGCACGATATCATCCAGCCGCTGACCGTATCTAAACTGGCCAATGGAAAATACCAGCTGATCGCCGGCGAAAGACGGTTCCGCGCCTCCAGGCTGGCGGGATTGAAGGATGTACCGGCCTATATCCGCCAGGCCAACGACCAGCAACTGCTGGAACTGGCATTGCTCGAAAACCTGCAGCGAGAAGACCTCAATGCCATGGAGATCGCCCTCAGCTACAAACGGATGATGGAAGAGCTCAGCTATACACAGGAGCAGGTGGCCGAAAGAATGGGCAAGGAACGCACTACCGTTACCAATTATCTGCGTTTGCTCAAACTGCCCCCCGATATCCAGCTGGCGGTAAGAACCGGTCTGCTGAGTATGGGGCATGCAAGGGCATTGGTGAATATCGATACCATCGACAAACAGCTGTATGTTTTTAAAGAGATCCGAGAGAAAGGGCTGAGCGTTCGCCAGACGGAAGAACTGGTGCGCAAGATGTACAAAGAAGACAAGGGCGGCGCTGTTAAATCTTCCGTAAAGTCGGACCTTCCGCCGGCTTACAAAAAAATTGAGGATAATTTAGCCTCGCATTTCGCAACCAAAGTAAAGATGGAGCATAACAAAAAAGGTTATGGCAGTATTACCATCGAATATTATTCGCTCGACGAGCTGAATAAGATACTGGAAGCGATGAACGTAACCGTGAGTTGATTACCGGCATGAAACCATACGGGCTTTTATTCATCGCGATGATCATGTGCGTACATGCTGCCATCGGCCAGGATGATAAGAAAGTTTTGTCCAACACCCATCTTTTTGCCGCTCCCAAAGACTCCGCCAGCCGCGACAGTCTGCTGAAAACAAGGCCCGCCGCTTTGGCAAGAAAAGACAGCGGCCGGAAAAAGCACGATCCACGCATTGCTACAAAACGATCCCTGATCCTTCCGGGATGGGGACAGGCATACAACAAAGAATACTGGAAGATCCCGATCGTATACGGCATTCTTGCCATTCCCACCACGCTGTTTTTTTACAACAACAGCTACTACAACAAAACCAAGTTCGCCTACGAAGCGCGTTACAAAGCCCAGCAGGGAGATTCTTCCGATCTTCCGAAGATCGACCCCGAAATAGCCAATATCAGCATTTCCGGTCTGCAGAACTACCGGAACGCGTTCCGCCGCGACAGGGACTATGCAGTGCTCTGGTTTCTGGCAGCATGGGCGCTGCAGGTGGCCGATGCCACGGTGTTTGCGCACCTGAAGGAGTTTGATGTAAGCAATGACCTTACCATGCAGGTGAATCCCTCGTTTAACCCGTATACAAGAACCCCGGCGCTGAGCCTTACACTGAACCTGAAGAACGCATCGCAGCGAAAGATAGTGGCCAGGTAGCAGCCCCTGCCAGAAGGATTCGTGTATATTGATTTTGCAAAGTAGCTTTGCAGGCATTCCTTAAAACATCTACTATGAAAATTGCGCTAATCGGTTATGGCAAAATGGGTAAGGCCATTGAAAACATCGCCCTGGAAAAAGGACACGAGGTGGTGGTAAAGATCGATCTGGACAATGCAGACGCGTTCAACAAAGAGAATATGGCCAGGGCGGATGTTGCCATAGAGTTCACCGGCCCGCACAGCGCATTCGACAACATCATGAAATGCCTGGCATTCGGCATTCCCGTGGTATCCGGTTCCACCGGCTGGCTCGAACAATGGGACACGGTGAAAAAGACCTGTGAAGAAAAAAATGGCACCCTTATTTACGCCAGCAATTTCAGCATCGGCGTAAACCTTTTTTTTGAGCTGAATACCTATCTCGCAAAACTGATGAGCCGGCACCCTTCGTACAATGTGTCGATGGAAGAGATCCACCACACACAAAAAAAAGATGCTCCCAGCGGCACCGCCATTACGCTGGCAGAACAGGTGATTGCCAACAGCCATAAAACCTCCTGGGTAAACCAGGCCACCGACAGCGCCGGCGAACTGGGTATTGTTTCGGAGCGCATAGACCCGGCGCCGGGCACGCACAAGGTCCGGTACAGTTCGGCCGTCGACGATATCGAGATCATTCATACCGCGCACAGCCGCGTAGGCTTTGCCGGCGGTGCCGTGCTTGCCGCGGAATTCACCGCAGGGAAAAAAGGCATTTTCGGAATGAAAGAAGTACTCGGGCTCTCCTGATCCCCGGTAACTACAATTTGATTGCCAGTCCGCCTTTCAGCAGCAGCGCATTCCTGTTTTCGCCGAAACCGGTGTAGGCAGCGCCCAGTTCGAAGAAACCGAGCTTGTAGCCGGCGCCCACTTCATAGAGAAAATTACTTTTCTGTTCGTCGGGCAAACTATTGTAATCGTAATTCAGACGTGCCACCCCAACATTGCCATTGAGAAAAAGACCCAGCAAAAGATACTGGCGCACCCCGAATTTCCAGGGCGTAACACTCAGGTGCCCCAGATTGGGAAGGGTGTAACGGATATTGCCCGAGGAAGCCATCAGCATGGTTTTACCAAGGCCTAACCCGGCGCCGATTTCATACCCGATACCATTGTTGGCAATATTTTTAAATTCACCCACCGGGCTGGCATAGGTAATGTTGCCAAAAGCCAGTACCTTGGGCAGCTGCGCGTTTACACGGGGAATGATTACATTTGACACGCAGATAAGCAGGATAAGTTGAATTGTTTTTTGCATCGGATCCGGTTATATCGTTTAAGCTACAAAAATCATGCTATCGAAGAAAACACAATATGCGTTTAAAGCGCTGACCTTTATGGCAGAGCGCAAAAAAGACGGCCCCGTACTGATAGCGGAGATCGCAAAAAGGAAAAAAATCCCCCTGAAATTCCTCGAAAATATTCTGCTTGAACTGAAAAAAGCCGGTTTGCTTGACAGCAAAAAAGGCAAAGGCGGCGGTTATTTTTTTAAAGTGGACCCGCAAGACATCAGACTGGCACAGGTTATGCGTCTGATTGAGGGGCCCATTGCCCTGTTGCCCTGTGTAAGTCTCAATTTTTACGAACGCTGCAAGGATTGCGACGAAAAAAAATGCGGCCTTAACAGGGTCATGATCCAGGTAAGGGATAATACCCTGATGATCCTGGAGAACAAAACCGTATCTGATCTCGCTATCAAATAACAAAACCATATATTGTTTATGAAAAAAATCCTGCTGGCAATATTGCTGTTGCCCATGTTTGCAAGTGCCCAAAGCCTGATCGGCGGAAAGAACATCGTACGATGGAACCTTGGTTCGCTGGCATTGCGCAACTATCATTTTACGTATGAAAGAAGCATCACCCGCATGTTCTCTCTTTCACTCAGTTACCGTACCATGCCCAAAGGCTCGGTTCCCTTCCAGAGCCAGCTGGAAAACGCCATCAAAAGCAAAGAGATCAACTTCGGCAAAATGGAAATGGGCAATACTGCCTGGACGGTGGCCGGCCGTGTGTATTTCGGTCTTGGCCGTATGAAGGGTTTTTACATTGAACCCTACCTGCGTTTCGCCAACTTCGATATAAGTGCACCCGTAAAATATACCATCACCTCGGGGCCCGCCACCGGGCAATCGAAAGAAGCGCTCTTTAACGGTAAGGTCAAATCAACCAGTCCGGGCCTGTTATTGGGATGGCAGTTCCAGCTGGCCACCAAACTGGTGCTGGATGTACAGATACTGGGCGGACACTATGGTCACAGCAATGGCGATCTCAATTTTGCCGCAACCCTAACCAATGATGAACGCGATGCACTGCAAAAAAGCATCAACGATATCAAAGCCGATCCGTTCAAGATACAGGGCACGGTCAGCAACAGCGGTGCCGTTATCAAAACCGACGGCCCCTGGGCAGGACTGAGGGGCGCGAATATTGGAATAGGGTTCAGGTTTTAAAGAGATTCCGGATTCGTGGATTGGCGGATTATGGATAAATGAATCTTGCAGGTCTAAAAAGCAGGGCGATGCTGATGAATAGCATCGCCCTGCTTTTTTCGTCGCAGTGCCGCAACCCAAAATCCGCCAATCCATAATCCACTGATCCGCGAATTCTTACCCCAGGTTCCTGAGCATATCTTCCGTCATCCGCGGGAGATCGTATTCGGGTTTCCATCCCCAGTCTCTGGCGGCCACACTGTCGTCGATGCTTTGCGGCCAGCTATCGGCGATCGCCTGGCGGTAATCGGGTTGGTATGTCATGGCAAAGCCGGGAACATGCCTGCCGATCTCGGCACCGATTTCTCTGGGCGAAAAACTCATACCGGCGATATTATACGAAGTGCGTATGGAAATTTTCTCCGAAGGCGCATGCATCAGTTCCAGCGTTGCCCTGATGGCATCGGGCATATACATCATGGGCAGGTAGGTATCTTCGCTTAAGAAACAGGTATATTTTTTATCGTCCAGGGCACGGTGATAGATCTCCACTGCATAATCGGTGGTGCCTCCGCCCGGCTCCGATTTGTAACTGATCAATCCCGGGTAACGGATGCTTCTCACATCCACCCCGTAACGCTGGTGATAATAGTTACACCAGAACTCGCCTGCATATTTGCTGATGCCATACACCGTAGAAGGTTCGATAATGGTCTGCTGCGGGCAATGCTGTTTGGGAGAAGTGGGACCGAATACCGCAATGCTGCTCGGCCAGTACACTTTGTGCAGTTTTTCCTCCCGGGCAATATCCAGCACGTTCAGCAGTCCCTGCATGTTGAGATGCCAGGCAAGATTGGGATTTTTTTCGCCTGTGGCGGAAAGAATGGCCGCAAGCAGGTATACCTGGGTGATGTTCTGGCGGATCACCTGCACATGCAGCATTTCCTTGTTCATAACGTCCAGGCTTACATAGGGGCCTGTATCTTTTAACAACGGGTTCTGCTCGCGCAGATCGGAAGCGATCACATTGGCATTGCCGTATTGCTTGCGGAGCGCCATCGTAAGCTCCACCCCTATCTGGCCTGATGCACCGATCACCAGAATTTTATCTTTTACTGCCGACATGTTCAATCGTTTTGTGCAGCAAAGGAAAGCAATAAGACCGAAACAAATACCAGCCGCCTGCCCTTTTAAGCAAACGGTTGACCGGGGGTTCGCTTACACCAAATGCAGTAACTTTGCACATCGTAATCAGCAAATACACACCTATGATCCCTTCGTTCCTGCAAGATCTTTTCAGACAGCAATCCTATCATCCGGATAATTTTTTCCTGATCGCCGGTCCCTGCGTGGTGGAAGACGAAGCATTGGTGATGGAAGTGGCAGATAAGGTGCGCGCCATCTGCAAACGCCTGGAGATACCCTATGTATTCAAAGCCAGTTACCGGAAGGCCAACCGCACAAGCGGCAATTCCTTTACAGGCATCGGTGACGACAATGGCCTGGCGCTGATCAAAAAAGTAGGCAGCACCTTTCAACTGCCCACCACTTCAGACATACACGCACACGATGAAGCCGCCATGGCTGCTCCCTATATCGACATACTGCAGATACCCGCGTTTTTATGCCGGCAAACCGACCTGCTCCTGGCCGCCGCAGCAACAGGTAAAGTGGTGAATGTAAAAAAAGGACAGTTTCTCAGCGGTCCTGCGATGAAGTTTGCGGTAGACAAGATCAGGAAAGCCGGCAACGATAACATCATGCTTACCGAACGGGGCACCACATTCGGCTACCAGGACCTGGTGGTGGATTACCGCAATATACCCTGGATGCAGGAACACCAGGCGCCTGTGATCATGGACTGTACGCATGCCCTGCAGCAGCCCAATCAAACCACCGGTGTTACCGGCGGCAACCCGCAGCTGATAGGCACCATTGCCAAAGCGGCCATTGCCACAGGAGCCGATGGACTGTTCATTGAAACCCATCCCAACCCCGCCGTGGCCAAAAGCGATGGCGCCAATATGCTGAAACTGGATCTGCTGGAAAGCCTGCTGGAACAGCTGGTAAAACTGCGCAAAGCCGTTATTTAAGCGGTGAACAGGGCACACAAAATCCGTTCCCTGCTCCTCCGTTCCCTGTTCCTCTGTTCTTTGTTCCCTGCTCTTCTGTTCAATATTTCACCGGATTCCTTCTTCCCGTAAGGATATAGTTCTTCAGGTTGATCCAGAAGGCA
Organism: Sediminibacterium soli; assembly: GCF_009939225.1. GTDB lineage: Bacteria > Bacteroidota > Bacteroidia > Chitinophagales > Chitinophagaceae > Sediminibacterium > Sediminibacterium soli. The sequence goes on from NZ_JAACJR010000008.1 coordinate 685,501, forward strand.
AGTATCATATAAATCACCACAGGTGAGCCCATGGTAAGGAATGACACGTAAATAAACCACATACGGATACGCGAAGAGGCAATACCCAGTTTCTCACCAATTGCCGCGCATACGCCAAAGGCACGCAGCTCAAGAAATTCCCTGATCTTTTGCATATAACTCGTTTATCTGGTCGGGGGGTGTTTGCATTGCTAAATTATATAAATCATCCAATACAGATGGTAAAACAGTGCCCGGTTTTTCGTAAATTCGCGGCATTCTGCCACCCTTTTTGCCTGAGCTGGGGATAATCCCTGTGCACGAACACAGCCATTACCGCCGGCCGGCATGGATGACATGAAAAAACAGGGCCGGCCCATCTGCCCTGTGGAAGAACAAGAATTCCAAACCTCAAACAACTTATAACTATGGCCTTCGACATTGAAATGATCAAGAAAGTGTATGCCGGAATGCCAGCCAGGGTGGATGCCGCACGTAAAGCGCTGAACCGTCCGCTGACGCTGAGTGAGAAAATCCTGTTTGCTCACCTGCATCCCGACCAGAAGCCGGATAATTTTGAAAGGGGAAAAAGCTATGTGGATTTTGCCCCGGATCGTGTGGCCATGCAGGACGCCACGGCGCAGATGGCCCTGTTACAGTTTATGCAGGCAGGAAGACCCAGGGTGGCCGTGCCCTCCACCGTACACTGCGATCACCTGATCACAGCCAAGGCTGAGGCCAAAAAAGACCTGGAAGTAGCCAATAAGGAAAGCAAGGAAGTGTACGATTTTCTTGCATCCGTTTCCAATAAATACGGCATCGGTTTCTGGAAACCCGGCGCCGGGATCATTCACCAGGTGGTGCTTGAAAACTATGCATTCCCCGGTGGTATGATGATCGGCACCGATTCGCATACCGTAAATGCCGGCGGACTTGGCATGGTAGCCATCGGCGTGGGCGGTGCCGATGCCTGTGATGTGATGGCCGGTTTGCCCTGGGAACTCAAATGGCCCAAGCTGATCGGTGTGAAACTGACAGGTAAACTGAGTGGCTGGACAGCCCCCAAAGACGTTATCCTCAAAGTGGCAGGCATCCTTACCGTAAAAGGCGGAACCGGTGCCATCGTGGAATATTTTGGCGAAGGTGCCCAGGCCATGAGCTGTACAGGTAAAGGCACTATCTGCAATATGGGCGCCGAAATTGGTGCTACCACTTCCACTTTCGGTTACGATGACAGCATGAGCCGCTACCTGCGCGCCACCGGCCGCACCGAAGTGGCTGAAATGGCCGATCAGATCTCCGCTTACCTGAACGCAGACGCGGCCGTTTATGCCGAGCCTTCCAAATATTTTGACGAGGTGATCGAGATCAACCTCAGCCAGTTGGAACCCCATCTCAACGGGCCGTTCACACCCGATCTGGCTACCCCTATTTCCAAAATGAAAGAAGCTGCCGCCGCCAACGGCTGGCCTACCAGAGTGGAAGTGGGTCTGATCGGAAGCTGCACCAACAGCTCCTATGAAGACATCAGCCGTTCCGTAAGCCTGGCACGCCAGGTAGAACAGAAGGGACTGACACTGAAAAGCCAGTTCACCATCACCCCCGGAAGCGAACAGGTTCGCTATACGGTTGAGCGCGACGGCTTCCTCGATGTGTTTGACAAAATCGGCGCAACCGTATTTGCCAACGCCTGCGGACCCTGTATCGGTATGTGGGACCGGGTAGGTGCCGAGAAGAAAGAAAAGAACACCATCGTGCACAGCTTCAACAGGAACTTTGCCAAACGCGCGGACGGAAACCCGAATACGATGGCTTTTGTGGCATCACCCGAACTGGTTACAGCGCTGGCCATTGCAGGTGACCTGACCTTTAACCCGATCACCGATACCCTCACCAATGAAAAAGGCGAGCAGGTAAAACTGGATGAGCCAACAGGACAGGAACTGCCCCTGCGCGGTTTTGCCGTGGATGATCCCGGTTACCAGGCGCCTGCGGCAGACGGCAGCGGCGTTAGCGTGATTGTGGCGCCCGACAGCAAACGCCTGCAGTTACTGGCCCCCTTCTCCGAATGGGAGGGCACCGATCTCAAAGGGCTGAAACTGCTGATCAAAGCCAAAGGAAAATGTACGACCGATCACATCAGCATGGCAGGGCCCTGGCTGAAGTTCCGCGGTCACCTCGATAATATCAGCAACAACATGCTGATCGGCGCGGTGAATTTTTTCGGCGAAAAAACAGACCATGTAAAGAACCAGCTTACCGGCGTGTACGGTCCTGTACCCGCCACACAGCGCGCCTACAAGGCCGCAGGCGTTGGCAGCATCGTTGTAGGCGATGAGAACTATGGCGAGGGCAGCTCCCGCGAGCATGCCGCCATGGAGCCCCGCTTCCTCGGCGTTCGGGCAATACTGGTAAAATCCTTTGCGCGCATCCACGAAACCAACCTGAAGAAACAGGGTATGCTGGCACTGACCTTTGCGGATAAGGCCGACTACGACAAGATCCAGGAAGACGATACCATCGATATCACGGGTCTTACCGGTTTTGCACCGGGCGTTCCCTTAACCCTGGTCTTCCATCATGCAGATGGCACCCAGAACATCATCGTGGCCAACCACACTTACAACCAGCAGCAGATCGAATGGTTCAAAGCCGGCGCTGCCCTGAACATCATACGCAAACAGTTATAAAAGGGCGCTGCCTTTTTACGCAACAAGCCGGTTACACCAGTGACCGGCTTTTGTTTGCGGGTTACCGCACCGCTATAAAACGGTATTGTTTTGCGGTAAACCACCTTGTTACGATCATTTTCTGCCGTTATTTTCCCTGTATGCAGGCAGATACGATCTACCAAAAAATCAGGGAAATCAGGGCCTGCAGGGTCATGCTCCATTTTTTGACCTGGCCCTGCTGTACGGAGTAACAAAAGCCCTGAACCAGGCCGTAAAACGCAACAGCAACCGCTTCCCGGATGATTTTATGTTTCAACTAACTGAGAAAGAATGGGATGCACTGATGCGGTCACAAAATGTTACCGCATCATCCGCAGAAATCAGAAAACGCAACAAACAATCCCTTCCCTACGCATTTACAGAGCATGGCGTAACCATGCTGGCATCGGTGCTGCGCAGCGATAAGGCGGTTCATGCAAACATTTTCATCGTCAGGGGCATTCATCAGTTTACGGCAGTTGGGACAGCAATACACGGAACTGGCCCAAAAGCTGTCCAGGCTTGAGAAAAGCAACCAGGAGCAGTTCAGGGATATTTACAAAGCATTAAACTACCTGGTCGAGAAAAAACAACAGCAGGAAGATTTCAGCAAACGCAGAAGAATCGGGTTTACAGCGCCCTGAGACCGGTGCACGGGTAATGGTACCAATAAAAATCCCCCGGATGTCGGGGGATTTTTATTCAGGGGCGGTTATTTTTTCGGGAAATTCGGATCGGCTTTTACCTCGTTCATCTGCTGCATATGGCGGTTGCTGTGCGCACCGATAAACAGCAGCATCTGGAAGCTGTCGAAACTGGCGAATGGCAGCGCGTTCACATGGTTGCGCAGATCGTCGTTGGTATTGTTCACATATTCGATCAGCTTGTCGCGGCTTTTGCTGAACGATTCCCAGGCTTCGCTCATGCTTTTGTAGGGCGTGTTAAGGGGCTCCATGGGTGCAGAAGTCTTTACCTTATTGGTACGGTCTTCGAGCACTTTTATCACCTGGTCATCCGTCATCTTAACATCAGCTCTTTTTTCAGGCGTGGCCGGGCTCTTGAGTCCCTGCTCAACCATACCCCAAAGCATCTGCTCGGTAATGGCGATATGTTTCATACAGTCTTCCACACTCCATTTATCGGGTGCGGGTTTAAATTTCAGCTGCGCTTCGCTGAGACCCTGGGTGGCATCCCAAACGCCCTTCTTGGTCTCTGTAAGAAAATCGGTGGCTTTTTTACGCTCTTCCTTGCTGATCGTATCAACCAAAGAAAAGGAGAACAGCACGCTGGCTGAGAGTAGCAGGAGTAGTTTTTTCATCTGTCAAGTTTTTTATGGTGAATAGGACCTACAAAATACAACCTGCAGACACAAATTCAAACCGGAACAGATGATATTTCCGTAACCTTTTCGGGGCGGCGCATATTTTCCATCAATGGCGGCCCAAAATCCGCTCATAAACAAAAAACGGCTGGCCCTTTCGGAGCCAGCCGTTTACTTTTATCTGTCAGGCTGATTACTTCACTTCTTCGAATTCCGCATCGGTTACGGTTTCTCCGCCACCCTGCGCGCCTGCATTCGGCTGGGCGCCGCCATCAGCGCCCGGCTGACCGGCTGCCTGCTGCGCTTTGTAGATCTCTTCGCTGGCGGCTGTCCAGGCGGTATTCATTTCCGTCATCGCGGCATCAATGGCTGCGATGTCCTGGTTTTTATGAGCCGTTTTCAGGTTTTCCAGCGCCGCTTCGATCGGCGCTTTTTTATCGGCAGGTATCTTATCGCCGAACTCCTTGATCTGTTTTTCGGTCTGGAAGATCATGCTGTCCGCACCGTTCAGTTTCTCCACTTTCTCGCGTGCTTCCTTATCCGCAGATTCGTTTGCTTTTGCTTCGGCTTTCATTCTCTCCACTTCTTCCTTACTCAGACCGCTGCCCGCTTCGATACGGATCTTCTGTTCTTTACCGGTGCCCTTGTCTTTTGCACTTACATGCAGCATACCGTTGGCATCGATATCAAAAGTCACCTCGATCTGGGGTACGCCTCTCGGGGCCGGCGGTATACCATCCAGGTTAAACATACCCAGGCTCTTGTTCTGGTTAGCCATTGGCCGTTCGCCCTGCAATACATGTATCTGCACACCCGGCTGGTTATCGCTGGCTGTTGAATACACTTCTGTTTTCTTGGTGGGAATGGTTGTATTGGAAGCGATCATGGTGGTCATTATACCACCCATGGTTTCGATACCCAGGCCCAGCGGGGTCACATCCAGCAGCAGCACATCTTTTACCTCTCCTGTCAGCACCGCACCCTGAATAGCGGCACCGACTGCCACCACCTCATCGGGGTTAACACCCTTATTGGGTTTTTTGCCAAAGAATTTCTCCACGATCTCCTGTACTTTGGGGATACGTGTGGAACCTCCCACCAGGATCACTTCATCGATCTGCGAGGTACTGTAACCCGCGTCTTTCAAAGCGGCCTCACAGGGTTTCAGACAGCGCGCAAACAGGTTATCTGCCAGCTGCTCAAACCTTGCACGGCTCAGTTTGGTCACCAGGTGTTTGGGCACGCCGTCCACTGCGGTGATATAAGGCAGGTTGATCTCCGTTTCGGCGGATGAGCTCAGCTCGATCTTTGCTTTTTCGGCAGCTTCCTTCAAACGCTGCAGGGCCATCGGGTCCTTTCTCAGGTCGATCGCTTCCTGCGATTTGAACTCATCGGCCAGCCAGTCCATGATCACTTTGTCAAAATCATCACCACCCAGGTGGGTATCGCCATTGGTCGATTTCACTTCAAATACGCCATCACCCAGTTCGAGGATAGAGATATCGAAAGTGCCGCCGCCAAGGTCAAATACGGCGATCTTCTGGTCGGCATGTTTTTTATCCAGACCATAGGCCAGTGCAGCAGCCGTAGGTTCGTTCACGATACGCCTAACGGTCAGTCCCGCAATTTCGCCGGCTTCTTTGGTGGCCTGGCGCTGGGCATCGTTGAAGTAGGCCGGAACGGTGATCACCGCTTCGCTTACCTCCTGGCCCAGGTAGTCTTCGGCCGTTTTCTTCATTTTCTGAAGGATCATGGCAGAAATCTCCTGCGGCGTGTACAGCCTGTCATCAATGGCCACACGCACTGTATTATTGTCGCCTTTGGCTACTTTATAGCTCCAGTGGCTGATCTCTTCGGTCACTTCGTCAAACCTGCGGCCCATAAAGCGTTTTACGCTGCTGATGGTGTTCTGCGGGTTGGTGATCGCCTGCCTTTTGGCCGGATCCCCTACTTTACGCTCGCCGTTCTTCAGGAATGCCACTACCGAGGGCGTGGTTCTGCGCCCCTCGTCGTTGGCAATCACTACCGGCTCGTTACCCTCCATTACGGCAACGCAACTGTTCGTTGTTCCGAGGTCAATTCCAATTATTTTACCCATGTTTTGTTGAATTTCAGATGAATAATCGGTTTTTAAGTGTCAATCATTATGCCACCCGCCAAAAAATGAAAAATTGGCAGGTTGATTTTTCCTTAACACACATTATTGCAGATTCATATATGAAAAAAGCCTTAGAATCTGCCAGATTGTGCAATAATTGAGCACCAATCACTACCTTCATTTGCATGATCAGTTTTCCGGCGCCTGGTCCTGCTAAAAATCCAATCCTGGCTAATCCTAAGTTTTCGTAACCCCCCAGGAAATCATACGTGTGAATAGATCTGTAACCAGGTACGTATTGTTGGTGCTGTGTATGGCGCTGTGTGGCATCGGTATATCGCAGTCTTCCCAGGTGCGCGGCCGGATCCTCAACCATTTTACCAAAGAAACCGTTCCCTTTGCAAGCGTTTACTGGAAAAGAGCCGGCTTTGGCGGAGTATCCGACAGCCTGGGTAATTTTCTGCTGCGCAGCAGCCACCACCAGGTAGACACCCTGGTTGTAAGCTATGTGGGTTTTTCCGATGTGATGCGCCGGATCACGCGGGGAAAAGACACCGCGGAGCTGACGATGATGCTGGACCAGGTAAAACAAAGCAACGAGGCGGTTGTTAAATCCAAATTCAACAAAGGACTGCGCTGGTGGAAATACATCGTAAACCACAAACCGCAGAACGATCCCTACCGGCACGACAGTTATTCTTACGAGCTGTACAACAAAATAGAGATCGATATCAACAATATCAAACGCGATTATTTTGAAAACAAAAAACTTTTCAAACCTTTTGCGTTCATACTGGATAATATCGACAGCGTTTCCGAGAAAGCGCCGTTCCTGCCCGTATACCTTACCGAATCGCTCTCGGATTACTACTACGCAACCAACCCCTACAAAGTGCGGGAAGAGATCAAAGCCGCCAAGATCAGGGGTGTGAAAAATGAAAGCATCCTGCAGTTCATCGGCGGCATGGGACAGCGGGTGAACATGTACCAGGACTATATCAACATCTTCGGCAAAGAATTCATCAGTCCGCTGAGCGCCGTAGGCGATAAATACTATAACTACCGCGGCGCCGATACACAGGTGATCGGCGGTGAAAAATATTTTCACCTCTATTTCACACCCAAAAGCGCCGGTGAGAATTCCTTCAGCGGCGATTGCTGGATCCATGGCCGCAACTGGGGCATCCGCCGCATCAGCCTCAATATTTCCACCAGTGCCAATATCAACTATGTGAACCGCCTGAGCATTTTGCAGGAATTCAACCTGCAGTCAGACAGCTCCTGGATGTTTGGCAAGGACAAATTCATCATCGATTTCTCCCCGCTGGGTAAGGAAAAGACATCGTTTATCGCGCGCAAATCGAGTACCTATAAAGATATCCGGATCAACGATACCGCCATCCTGTCAAAACTGGCGCTGAATGCCGAAAAAGAGGAAGTGGTGGTAGCGGAAGGAGCACGCCTGAAGACCGATGATTTCTGGACCGATAACCGGCACGAAACACTCAGCACCAACGAACGCAAAGTGTACTGGATGATGGATACCCTGAGATCCATGCCCGTTTTTAAAAAGTACATGGATATTCTCACTTTTATCGTAGACGGACACAAAAAACTGGGCGCCGTGGAAATAGGCCCCTGGTACAAATGGATCAGCGGCAACCAGCTGGAGAAAGTAAGGGTAAGGTTTGACCTTGGCACTACGGAACAATTCAGCAAATACCTGCGCCTGCACGGCTACCTGGCCTATGGCTTTAAAGACGGAGAGTTCAAAGGAAGGTTTGATATGAACTACCGTGTTCCCGGCGACAGGGGGCTGAGCATCTTTGCCTCCTACACACACGACCTCGACAATGGCCGCGCGCGCTACAACGACGAAGACATCACCACCGATAATGTATTCAGTCAGCTGATCAGGCGGCCGAATATCCGCCAGAAATTCCTTGGCGTGGATGAAATGAAATTCATGATCACCAAAGAATGGAAAAACAAGTTCTCCGTTCAGCCTTTTGTGTTACGTACAAAATACGATACCCATACCCCCCTGCTGCCGCGCAGGCAACTTGTAACACATGCACTGCAGGATGAGATCATCAGCACCGAATTCGGTCTTAAGCTACGGTATGCGCCGGGCGAAAAATCCATCACCACGCACCGCAAGGAAAGAAAGCTGAAAACCAACCACCCGGTGTACGAACTCAGAACCGTACTCGGTGTGCCTGGTGCATGGTCTTCGAATTACCGCTACGAACGTGTTGCGGCAAATATTACGCATAGCTTCCGCATACCCAGGTGGGGAAAGGTCAATTACATGGCGTATGCGGGTAAAGTGTATTCGCAGGAGTCGCTGCCGTTTATGCTGCTGGAAATACATCCCGGCAACGAGATCTATTACTACAACAGACAATCGTTTAACCTGATGAACCGTTTCGAGTACGTCAGCGATCAGTATGCCGGTATCAATATTGAGCATAACCTGGAAAAAAAATTCATTAACCTGCTTCCGTTCATGCGCAAAAGCAATATGCGCCAGTTCTGGAACCTGAAAGCCGTGTGGGGCGATCTTTCCGACGGTAACCGAAAACTCAATATCCAGGATTACTACTATGAATACCGCATGCGCTCTCTGAGAGGCGGTGTATATACCGAACTGGGAACCGGTTTCGAAAATATCTTCAAACTGCTCCGCATCGATCTTGTGTGGCGCTATGCACCCATGCGCAATATTCCTGCAGGACTGCCCCCTTCTCTTTTCAAATCAAAGACCAATGATTTTGGCGTGTTCGGAAGCGTTAGGTTCCAGTTTTAACCGGGCCTCATGCAGTTTGTTAAACAGGGCAAATGAATCATTGTCTTCGTTTCACCGCTCCGTTTCGCAACAGCTGCTTAGTGCTTATCTTTAAGCATGCAAAGAATACTATCCTGTATCTGGCTGCTGTTGTTTGCCGCGGGTGCCGGTACCGCCGGGGCAGCAGATATACGTTTACAACCCGGCATGGTGATCAGGCAATCGGGCAGGGTTGTGCAGGACAGTTACCATCTCAATGCCGACAGCTCGCTTCGCACGGCTTTGATCGAAATTGAAGGACAGGATATCGTGATCGATTTCAACAACGCGGTGCTCCAGGGCTCGGGCGACCGGTGGCGGCCCGATGCATTTTACGGGCTGGCTGTGCGTATCAGGAAGGGATCAAAGAACATCACTGTCAGGAATGCGCGTATCCATGGGTATAAGATCGCCATCCTTGCAGACAGCGTACAGGGACTGGTGATCGATCACTGCGACCTGAGTTATAACTGGCGCCAGGAATTGAAAAGCAACCGCGAACGGGAAGACATCAGCGACTGGATGAGCTACCATAAAAATGAGCAGGATGAGTGGATGCGCTACGGTGCTGCGCTGTACCTCAGGCACACAAACAAAGCCGTAGTATCCAACAATACCGTAACCGGCGGGCAATGCGCGCTGATGATGACGGATTGCGGGAACGCAGAAGTATACGACAACGATTTTTCATTTAACTCGGGTATCGGCATCGGTTTATACAGGAGCAGCGGGAACAGGATCTACCACAACCGGCTCGACTTCAATGTACGCGGTTACAGTCATGGCAAATACCAGCGGGGACAAGACAGCGCCGCCATACTCGTATTTGAGCAATGCAACAACAATGTGTTTGCATTCAATACCGCAACACACAGCGGCGACGGTTTCTTTTTATGGGCGGGTCAGACAACAATGGACAAAGGCACAGGCGGCTGTAACGATAATTTTATTTACGGCAATGATTTTTCGTTTGCCCCCACCAACGGCATCGAAGTTACCTTCAGCCGCAACCTGATCATGAAAAACAGGATACGGAATTGCGATCATGGAATATGGGGCGGATACAGTTTTGATACGGATATCACTGACAACAGTTTTGAAAACAACCGCATCGGCATCGCCATCGAACACGGACAGGGTATCAACATTGCATTGAATGGTTTTAACGGAGATAAAACGGGTATCAAGCTCTGGTCGAGGGAAAAACAGCCGGCCCACTGGGCCTATGCCAGGCTGCACAATACCGAAAGCAGGAATTACTGGATTGCCGCCAACCGTTTTACCAATAACCCCGTTGCGATCGATATCATGGGCACCGATACGGTGGTGCTGCAGGGTAATACCAAACTGAATGTATCTCAAAACCTGGTGGTGGGCGACCGCGCGGAAGACATCGATACCTCGCGCGATGAGGAAATGCTGGATATCGAATACCAGAAAGACGAGCGGCTGCAAACGATCAAAGCCACAGAACTGCCCGCCGCTGTATTGCCTTCGGGTAAAGAACAGATACGCATCACGCCCTGGGGGCCCTATGATTTCCGTTACCCGCTGCTCTGGCTGAAAAACATCGACAGTACCGGCACCTATCATTTCGAGGTATTGGGTGCAAAAGGCAGCTGGGAGATTGCTTCGACAAAAGGTTTCAGCATACAGAGAACGGGAGAAAAAACATTTCCTTCCGGCCTCAGCGCAAAACCGGATTCGGCCCTGGTGAACAGAAGTATCGATCTGCGGTATACAGGGCCCGGCTTTACGGATGCATACGGCCGGCGGCATGACAGCGGCGAAGCCCATGTTTTTTCGTACACCGAATTTGATCCCCATCCGCAATGGAATATCGCCTGGTACAAATGGGATGCAGCATACGACCCGGCAAAAGGATACGATCGTTTTCAGCAGGTAACGGCAACCGAACCGTTTACGACATCGGTTGCAGCAAAACTGGATTATACCTGGTGGGGAGCGGTTTCAAAAGGATTACCTGCCGACTCCTTCGCTACCGTAGCGGCCACTACGGTGTTCCTGCCCGGGGATCTGTACGAAGTGGCGGTTACCGCTGATGACTACGTTAAGGTTTTTATAGACGGGAAAGAAGTGATCGACGCCTGGGATGCGAAATACACACTGCGTGACGAAGACACGCACCACCGCATACAACTGCGGTTACCCGAAGGCGATCATACGATCCGGGTGATACACGCGGAAGACAAAGGACTTGCCACACTGATGTTCTATATACGGCCGGTAAACGATAAGAAGAAGCCCCGGTAAACAGTTACCGGAACTTCTTCTGCATTGCATTTATCGTAAAGTAACAGAACCCACATCGGTTACAGCGCCGTTGGTAACAACCACATTGCTGATGGTTGTATCGCGGTACGAACCTGCTGTAGCTCGGAAACCAAGTTTATAGGTGGCAGCCGGAAGTCCGCGCAACAGGAATGCACCGGTAGCCGCATCGGCAGGCGTTGATGAAATGGTATCTGCTGCATTCTGGATGGCAAACACCCATCCTTTTGCGGCAACAGGAAGCGTAAATCCTTTAATGCCGCCAGAGGTAGCCACGGTAAACGGACGTATCACGGGTTTCAGGATATAAGACCCCGAACCGGTTTGTACGATGGAACGGGCAGCATCAAAATCGATCCATATCTTATAGTCAACACCTGCAATAAGCGTTGCGTTGATATTGAGTTTAAGACCGGATTGCTGGGCAGAAGGCGTGGTCAGCGGGTAAGCAACACCGTTTATCACCACGCTGTTGTTAGTACCCAGTACCAGGCGAAGCTGGCCGACATTGCCGGCGGGCAGGGTAATAGAACCCAACAGGGTATCGATGCCATTTTTAAAATCGAGCAGGTTATAGATGCCCGCACGGCCGAGCTTGAGGGTTTGCCAGCCATCTTCCGAAGCATCTGATGATACTTTCACCTGTACGGATTGAATATCCAGGTATACACGGTCGTAGGCGGCGGGACCGTCAACAAGGTATACTTTCATAGAAGCGGTACCACCAGCCGCACCGGAATTCTCGTTCTTGCTGCATGACCATAACAATACAGACAGGAAACCTGTGAGCACAAAAGCGATCTTTTTCATTTTTCATACGTTTAGACCCCATCCTATCAAAAAATCATGCCGAAACCCGTATATATTGGATTGTTTTTAAAAATACTAAATTTTTTAGTATTTTTACCTGACTGAATCCATTCTATGCAGGTTGCCCAGACAGATATAATCGCCAGGCTGCGAAAAGATATTCTTATCCGTGAGGGTCTGAAAATAAATGCAGCTGCCGCCCTGCCGGATATCGGCCTGGGATCTATGAACCAGGCTTTCCCCGATAAAACCTTCCCTACGGGTTGCATACATGAATGTATTTGTGACGACCGGTCGGGTAAAACAGCCACTGCCGGGTTTATTGCGGGCATTGTATCGGTACTGATGAAAGAAGGAAGTGTATCGGTATGGATAGGACCGGCCAATACCATCTTTCCGCCCGCACTGGCTGCATTTGGCATAGACCCCTGCAAAATCGTTTTTGTTGAACTGCACCGGGAAAAAGACAGGCTCTGGGCCATGGAAGAAGCGCTTGCCTGCGAAGGCCTGTCCGCAGTGGTCGGCGAGATCGCGCAGCTCGATTTCACCGCTTCCCGGAGATTGCAGCTGGCCGTGGAAAAATCGCATGTAACCGGTTTTGTGATCCGGCAAACAGAACGGTTACAGACCACCGCCTGTGTTGCGCGATGGAAGATCCGCTCCGCTGGCAGCAGTTTACCGGAGGGTATGCCTGGCCTGGGTTTTCCGCGCTGGCAGGTTGACCTGCTCAGGATACGCAATGGCCGCCCCGGCTCCTGGCAGTTTGAATGGAACCGGCAGCATTTTATGGAGCAGAAACCATCCTCTTCTGCCATCTATGCCCGAAAAAAGATCGTGTGATGCAGAAACGGTACGTAACAATATGGTTCCCTTACCTGAAAACCGATTGGGTTGTTCTCCGCAACAAAACATTAGCAGAAAAAAATTTTGTGCTTACCGTTAACGACCATGGGCGTAAACTGATCACGGCGGTAAGTCCGGCAGCGCACAGGCAGGGCATATATCCCGGTATGGTGGCAGCCGATGCCTGCGCCTTGTTCCGCGATCTGCTGATCAGGGAGGATGCGCCCGCCGAAGCGGCCAAACTGTTATCCCGTCTTGCAGAATGGTGCATCCGTTTCACACCCTCGGTTACCATCGACGGACAGGACGGGCTGCTGCTCGATGCAACGGGTTGTACCCATCTGTGGGGCGGAGAAGAAAATTATATCGATACATTACAGCAGCGACTGGCAGGTTTCGGTTTACATACCCGCATAAGCATGGCAGATACGATAGGCGCCGCATGGGCGTTAAGCCGGTTTACAACAACACGATCGGTGCTTCCCGGTCAGCAGGTTGAGACGCTCCTGCCCCTGCCGCCGGCCGCTTTGCGTTTGGATACCGTTGTTGTGGAACGACTGGAAAAACTGGGATTACGCAGCATCGGTCATTTTATACATATGCCCCGTTCCGTGCTGCTGCGCAGGTTTGGAAAAGACTGTGTTCAGAAAATCCGGTTCGCACTGGGAGAAGAAGAAGAAATACATGAACCCATTCACCCGCTGCAGCTTTACCAGGAACGGCTGCCCTGTCTCGAACCCATTTTTACACCCGCAGGTATCGATATCGCATTGAGAAAACTGCTCGGTATGCTCTGCGACCGTTTACGCAGCGAAGGCAGGGGATTGCGTACCGCCGTCTTTACAGGTTACCGCATAGACGGCAAAACCGTATCGATCACGATCGGTGCCGGCAGGGCTTTGCATAATGAGATCCACCTGCACAAACTTTTTCTGCTGAAGTTCGGAGCGTTTGAACCGGGACCGGGTATCGAACTGTTTACCCTCGATGCAACAAAAACAGATGAGATCACCATTTCACAGCTACAGTTGTGGGGCGCCGGGGCAGGTTTGCATAATACCGCTTTATCAGAATTACTCGACCGCATGAACAACCGTTTTGGTGAAGGACATATTCACCGTTACCTGCCCGATGAACACCACTGGCCCGAACGCTCGGTAAAAAAAAGTTCATCGCTGCTTGAAAAAACCGCTACCGGCTGGCGGCCGGGCAGGCCAAGACCCCTGCACCTGCTGCCCGTACCTGAACGCATAGAGGTAGCTGCACCCATTCCCGATTACCCGCCCATGCATTTCAGACACAAAGGAGTTTTACACAAAACGATGAAAGCAGACGGTCCCGAACGTATTGAACAGGAATGGTGGCTGCAAACAGGACTGCACCGCGATTACTATTGTGTGGAAGACGAAACGGGTAACCGTTTCTGGCTGTTCCGTCTCGGGCATTACGATGAAGAACAACCGCCAGGCTGGTTTCTGCACGGATATTTTGTGTGATGGAAACGAACGATATGGCATATACAGAACTACAGGTAACCAGTAATTTTTCTTTTCTCCGCGGAGCATCGCACCCCCATGAACTGGTGGAACAGGCGGCCGCCCTGGGTTATACCGCGCTGGCCATAACGGACCGCAATACACTGGCAGGTATCGTTCGGGCGCATGTGGCTGCCCAAAAAAACCAGATCAGGCTGATCGTAGGCTGCAGGCTCGATCTGCAGGATGGCCCCTCCCTTCTCGCCTATCCCACCAACCGGAAAGCATATGCCGCTTTGTGTACGCTGTTGTCAACCGGAAATCTTCGCACGGAAAAAGGAAAATGTATTTTATACAGGACCGATGTATATGCCTGTGCAGACGGTATGAAGCTGATCGTGCTGCCTCCGGCAGAACTCAACGCATCATTCGGTTTTAACGACGACTTTACAGAAGCACTGGCCGAATACCGCCGGCAATTCGGAAACGGCCTGTACATAGCCGCAACACGCTGTTACCAGGGCGATGACATGAAATACCTTTACCAGGCACACCGGCTTTCGCAGCAATATAAAGTGCCGATGGTGGTTACGAATGATGTACACTACCACTCGCACGAACGGCGCGAACTGCAGGACATCATCACCTGCGTTCGTGAAAAATGCACGATACACAACGCCGGTTACAAACTGCATCCCAACGCCGAACGCTTCCTGAAAGAGGAAAAAGAAATGCGGCGTCTGTTCCGGAAATATCCCGAAGCCATAGACCGCACAAAAGAGATCGCAGATGCCTGCCGCTTTTCGCTTGAAGAATTGGCGTATGAATTTCCCGACGAGATCATACCCGACGGACGCAACCCGCAGGAGCAGCTGGCTGCATTGACATGGGAAGGCGCAAGAGAAAAATACAACAATGCCATTCCGAAAAAAATCATCGACAATATTGAATACGAACTGGCATTCATTGAAAAAATGGAGTATGCTCCTTTTTTTCTGGTAGTGGAAGATACCGTACGCGAGGCCAGAAGAAGAAAGATACTCTGCCAGGGACGGGGCTCTGCAGCCAACTCAACGGTTTGCTATTGTTTGGGCATCACCGCGGTGGATCCAACCAAACACGACCTGCTGTTTGAACGTTTTATTTCGGATGCAAGGAATGAACCGCCTGATATCGATGTGGATTTTGAACACGAACGCCGCGAAGAGATCATCCAGTATGTATACCAGAAATATGGCCGCGACCGCGCAGGCATCGTAGCCACCGTAACCCAGCTGCACCAGAAAGGTGCGATACGCGATGTAGGCAAAGCCATGGGATTGTCTGTTGATACCATCAGCGCACTGTCGGGCACTGCATGGGAGTTCACCGACGAATGGCTGGCAGACCGTTCCGTAAAAGACACGGGGCTGAACCTGGCAGACAAACACCTGCAGAAAGTGCTGCAGCTCACAGCCCAGCTTATTTCTTTCCCCCGGCAGCTGGGGCAGCATACTGGAGGTTTTGTGATCACACGTGGCAAGCTGCATGAATTGTGTCCCATACTCAATGCCCGCATGCAGGACAGGACCTGTATCGAATGGAACAAAGACGATATCGATGCATTGCGTTTTCTCAAGGTGGATATACTGGCGCTGGGTATGCTTACCTGTGTGCGTAAGGCATACGACCTCGCAAAAAACCATTATGGCCTGGATCTTACGCTCGACAATATTCCGCAGGAAGACCCCGAAGTGTATAAAATGATTTCCCGGGCAGATACGATCGGTGTTTTTCAGATCGAAAGCCGTGCGCAGCAATCGATGCTGCCCAGACTAAAACCCAAAGAATTTTACGACCTGGTCATAGAAGTGGCCATCGTAAGACCCGGGCCGATACAGGGAGATATGGTGCATCCTTACCTGCGCAGACGCAACGGGCAGGAAAAAGTGGACTATCCTTCTCCTGAACTGGAAGACATACTGAAACGCACCATGGGCGTGCCATTGTTCCAGGAACAGGCAATGAAGATCGCCATTGTTGCCGCAGGCTTTACCCCGGCAGAAGCAGACGAATTAAGAAGGGCCATGGCCACATTCAAGGCCCAGGGACAGGTAACAAAATTTGAGCGGAAACTGGTCAAAGGCATGCTAGCAAAAAACTATACGGAAGAATATGCGCGCCGTATATTTCAGCAGCTGAAAGGTTTTGGCTCGTACGGATTCCCTGAGAGCCATGCGGCAAGTTTTGCCCTGCTTGTATACATCTCTTCCTGGCTCAAATGTTTTTATCCCGATGTATTTGCCTGTTCCCTGCTGAACAGCTGGCCGATGGGTTTTTACCAGCCCGCACAGCTCATTATCGATGCGCAGAAACATGGTGTGCAGGTAAGACCGGTTGACATCAACCATTCTTTCTGGGACAATACGCTGGAAGAAAAAGCAGGCACGCATTGCGCTTTGCGGCTGGGGTTCCGGCAGGTAAAAGGCATACATGAAGAAGATGTAAACAGGTTGCTTGCCGGCCGTAGCTATCCGTATGCCGGTATCAACAGCCTGCGTGAAGCAGGGTTATCTGATAAAACGCTTCACAAACTGGCCGATGCCGATGCATTCCGTTCCATGGGTATCGACCGCCGCCAGGCTTTGTGGGAAATATCCGTGCAGGACAGACCCATCGCCCTGTATGCCGGTCAGACAAACGACCCGGAAAACGAAAAAAAAGTTTCTTTACCGGCCATGTTATTTTCCGAACATGTGATACAGGATTATGCGGCAACGGGTTTTTCTGTAAAAGCGCACCCGGTAAGTTTTTTACGGCAAACCCTTACACAATTGCATACCCTGTCCTGCGCACAGTTAACCACCGCAAAAGACGGGGATTATGTAAAGATCGCCGGACTGGTACTGGTAAGACAAAGACCCGGCACGGCAAAAGGCGTTGTATTCATGACCATTGAAGACGAAACCGGCAACGCGAATGCGGTGATATGGGAATCCGTTTTTGAAAAATTCCGGAAAGAAATACTCGGCGCCAAACTCATCCTGTTAGAGGGGAAATTACAGGTGGAAGGCGAGGTCATACACCTGGTGCTGCACAAATGCTATAATATCTCCCGCCTGTTGCGGAAACTGACGCCCTCCGGAAATGCGGAACTGACACAGCAGCCTGTCTCTTACATGCAGCCACAGACAGCCACAGAGCAGCCCCCTGCAAAAAATGTGTTTCACGGCGGAAGAAATTTCAAATAATACGGCAGACAAAACTGTAACTATTTCTGCCGGCAGCGTTTACCCATAGTACGGGCATCCTTTGCTCGATAGTTAGTAAAACCCGGGGGCAGTGTCTACTGCTCCTTTTGTATAACCGGGTGATGGTAATGGTAAAAAAAAAAACAATTATCCGGTACGATACAAACGCCGTACCTGCCCTGTTCCAACATTGATCTTCATCAGGCCGGCGCTTGTCGGGGGTCATATCCCATGCGCCGGGCGCTGTCTATTTTCGTTTCATGAATCATACCCCGCCGCCCGAACTCATCCACAAATACAACCGGCCCGTACCGCGGTATACCAGCTATCCCACGGTTCCTTTCTGGAAGAACGATCTTCCGGAGAATGCCTGGCAGGCGCGTTTTGTAAACCGGTTCGGGGAAGCCAATACCACCCATGGCCTCAGCCTGTATATTCATCTCCCGTTTTGCGAATCGTTATGTACCTACTGCGGATGCAATAAGAAGATCACCCGCAACCACGAGGTTGAGCCGGTTTATATAGCTGCGGTAAAAAAAGAATGGCAGATGTACCGGGGGCTGATGAACCAGGCGCCAAAGATCAGGAGTATACACCTGGGTGGTGGTACGCCTACTTTTTTTTCGCCCGGGCACCTGGAAGAACTGATCAGTTTTATCATGGAAGACAGCCTGGTTGCCGCCGACCACCAGTTCAGCGTGGAAGGCCACCCGAACAATACCACCGAAACGCACCTGTCTGTACTGGCCAGGCTGGGATTTACCCGCGTCAGCTACGGTGTTCAGGACAACGATCCCGAAGTACAGCATATCATCAACCGCATCCAGCCGCTTGCCAATGTTGCGGCGGCTACCGCCCATGCTCGCAGCAACGGGTTTTCATCGGTAAATTTCGACCTGATCTATGGGTTGCCGAAACAGACACTGCAGAGTATGGAAAAAACCATGAACCAGGTGATCTCGCTGCGCCCGGACCGCATCGCTTTTTACAGTTATGCGCATGTGCCATGGACCAGCAGGGGCCAGCGCTTGTTTGACCAGTCGGACCTGCCCGGCGCTGAAGAAAAAACGGCGCTGTATGCCAAAGGCAAAGAAGTGCTGCTGGCCGGCGGATATGCCGATATCGGTATGGACCATTTTGCCCTGCCATCGGACGAACTCTTCAAAGCACGCCAGGAAGGAAGGCTGCACCGCAATTTTATGGGATATACCGACCAGACACCCGGTCTGTTGCTGGGCCTGGGCGTATCCAGTATCAGCGACAGCGGCGATGCGTTTGCGCAGAACCATAAAACGCTACATGATTACTACGAAGCCATAGCCCGGGAGCGCTTCCCTTTTGCAAAAGGATACCTGCTGACAGAAGAAGACCACTGTTTCCGGAACAACATACTGGATATTATCTGCAAAGGCCGCACAGGTTTTCTGCCATCGCAATACACCAACCTGCAGCAGTACAGTTTTCCGGCACTGGCCGAACTTGAACAGGATGGGTTGGTCAAATGGAACGATACAGGACTAAGTGTTACCGAAGCGGGTCATTATTTCCTGCGCAATATCTGCGCTGCCTTTGATATGCACCTGCAACGGTCAGGGCAAGACGGACAAACACAGCCACAGTTCAGCAAAGCGATCTGAGGATACTATTGCCGGGATTACACAGATGGGCATCCGTGCAATCCCTGGCGATTAAGCTTAGTTGGCGGGTATGGCATAAAGCGCTCCTGCCGGCGGTCTTTATTTTACTGTCAGACTTGTGCTGATGGCAATCCGGTTCCAGCCATTAATGGTTACCACAGCCATAATGATCTGCGCGAGATAGCTTTCATCAAATAATTTTTCAGCCTTCCTGTATGTTTCTTCGCTCAACCCCTGCCGGCTGATCAGCGTAACCTCCTCGGTTATCGCCAGAATGGTGCGCTCTTCCTCTGTAAACAGTTCCGTTTCCCGCCAGGCGTTGAGTAAAAAAATCCGTTGCGAAGTTTCACCCTGTTTCAGGGCGTCCGATGTGTGCATATTGATGCAGAAAGCACATCCATTGATCTGAGATGCGCGGATCTTGATCAGTTCCAGATGGGTTTTAGAAAGCTGGGAATGCTGGAGGTAATTTTCCAAGGCATACATTGCCTTATACGCTTCGGGCTGCAGTTTCTGAATGTTGATTCGATTTTCCATGTTGGTTTTTTATCTGTTTCAGCAAAAGTAAAAACGCCGCCCCGGGAAAATCTTAAACTGGCTTAAGAGCGCCGCTTCTTTTTGATCTCGCTTAAATATTCGGGTGTCATATTCAGATACGATGCCAAAAGCTGCTGCGGAACCCTCCCGGCAAACTCAGGAAAGCTTTCGCTGAAATGATGGTACATCTGTTCCCTCGAAAAATCGTGAAGGTATTTTGTCCGGAGTTGCGTGGCGGCATACGCTCTTTGATAGATAAGTCTGAAATACCGCTCCAGCTGTGGGAATCGCGCGAGCAGTTTTTCCTGGCTGCCATAATCGATCTGTACAACATCTGACTTTTCAACCGCCTGGATTTCGAATGCTGTCACCGTCTGTTTCTCAAATGCCAGATAGTCTGTTATCCACCAGTTTTCAATGGCAAATTGAATCGTTTGCTCCATTCCTTTCTCGTCTATGTAAAACATTCTCAAACAGCCTTTCACGACAAAAAAATGATACCGGCATTTTGTGTTTTGTACTACCAGGCTCTCCTTTTTTGCAAAGGTGCCTGAACGGAAGAAGCTTATCATTTCTGCCTCGTCTTCTGCGTCTACAGGAATGTACTTTCTAAAATGTTTGATCAGCTTTTCAGACATATCTTTACTATTCAGCGCGGTTAGGGCAAACACTATTTTTCAAGACACTAATGGAATTGCATGCTGTATCATCTGATAAATGGTTTTGCCACAGATTACGCAGATTGGCACAGATTATCGGTGTGATTGGTTTCCATACAATGCTTTATTACTGAAATGGGTGTTTGAACTGCGGGTATTTTTTCTTCCGTTCGTTCAATTCCTGCATCCTCAGGTCATCTTCTGCCGGATCGTATACTTTATCCTTCCCAAAGAATACCCGGTTCTCATGAAAGTAGACCAGGCACCAGTTCAGCGTTTTGTCAAAGATCATGACATCACTCCCAAAGAAAATATGGTCTATATACTTGATCATCATTTTCCAGGTCATCATCATCGGAGGCTCAGCATCCATTAAAACAAACACCCAGGTAGAAAACGGGATCCCTCTGTTGAACAACCATTTCTTAAGATCCTGGTTTGATCCCGGCATGCCGTATAATTCATCATATTCTTCAACAGTTTTGAAATTCCCTTTGGCAAAAGGGTCCCAGAAACCGCCGGTGACAAGATGGGCTGCCGACGCAAATTCAAAAATATATTTTTCGGCAGCCTTATCTAAAAACACGATCTGCTCCTGGTGGGTTTCGGGAATCGCCGCAAACGCTGTTGCAGCACCGATAAAGTTCCGGTCGGGCGGTGGGATGCGGAAGTTCTGTATGTTATTGATATCTACCATCCGGTTATAGTTACCTGCAATCTAGTATCTTTTGTCAATTAAGTGTTGATTCATCACCCCCACGGTACCGTGGGGGGGCTACCTCCTCAAAGTCGGACAAATAAAAAAGGACACAATATCTGCGTCCTTTTTTGTGCGGAAGAGGAGATTCGAACTCCCATCCCCACGGTACCGTGGGGACTACCTCCTCAAAGTCGGACAAATAAAAAAAGGACACAATATCTGCGTCCTTTTGTGCGGAAGAGGAGATTCGAACTCCCACGGCTGTTACCCCGCTACCACCTCAAAGTAGTGCGTCTACCAATTTCGCCACCTCCGCGTGCGTAGGGGTGCAAAAATAAGGGAACGGGATATAATCTCAAAAATGGATTATTGCGCTTTTTCCGCACAATTGAACATCCACTGTACGCCGAACTTGTCTGTGCAGCTGCCGAAATAATCGCCCCAGAACATCTCTTCCAGCGCCTGTGTTATCTTACCGCCTTCGGAAAGTTTGGCAAACAGGTCCTGTGTTTCCTTGCGGGTATCGGGCGAGAGATTGATGGAGAGGTTATTACCCATATTCACGGTAAAGCCCATCGACTCGGGGGCATCCGTGCCCATCAGAAAATGACCGGCAAGGATGGGGAGCGCCACATGCATCACCAGGTTCTTATCGGCTTCGGCCATCGGCGGCATGCCTTCCATAGGCGGAATATCGCCCATACGCATGACACCATTACCCCAGAACTCGGTGCCAAAAACGGATTTGTAAAAATTGAATGCTTCCTCTGTATTGCGAGGGAAATTCAGGTAAGTGCTTACGCTTGCCATATGATGAAGTTTTCGTTAGAAATTTTTCTGACAGAAAGAGAATCATCAGCTGCAAATACCAGGCCATCACATGCGTTCCGGCACTGTAATACCCAACACACCCATTCCCGTACTGATTGTCTGTGAAGTTAGCCTGGCCAGTTGTAAACGCAGTGTTTTCTTTTCGTTACTTTCTGCATTCGCAATGGAATGCTCGGTATAGAATGAATTAAAGGTTTTGGCCAGGTTGAATACATAGATCGCCACTTTGGACGGATCGTGTTCGTCTGCCGCATCTCTGAGTACCACAGGGAACATCTCCAGATGGATGGCCAGCGCACGCTCCAGCGGCAGCAATCCCTCACCGGCATCCCCGATGGTATCGCATTCGGCTTTACGCAGGATACTCCGGATCCTTGCATGGGTATATTGCACAAACGGCCCGGTGAAGCCATGAAAATCGATGCTCTCTTCCGGGTTGAACACCATTTTCTTTTTGGGATCCACACGCAACAGGAAAAATTTCAGCGCGCCCAGCCCGATCGTATCATACAGACCGGTAAGTTCCATATCCGTAAAATCCCGCACCTTGCCCAATTCCTCCGTTTTCTGCTTGGCGATCGATACCATTTCATCCACCAGGTCATCCGCATCCACTACGGTTCCCTCGCGGCTTTTCATTTTACCGGTGGGCAACTCCACCATGCCATAGCTGAGGTGGTAAATGCCGTCGGCAGATGGCAGACCCAGTTTCTGACAGATCAGCTTCAATACTTTGAAATGATAGTTTTGCTCATCACCCACCACGTAAATGCTCTGGTCTGCGTGAAACTCCTGCTGTTTCTGCTCTGCCAGACCAATATCCTGTGTTATATAAACAGACGTGCCGTCTTTTCTTCTCACCAGTTTTTCATCCAGTCCATCGGCGGTAAGATCGATCCATACACTGCCATCGTCTTTCTGGTAAAACACGCCTTTTTCGAGACCCATATTCACCAGGTCTTTTCCCAGCAGGTACGTATTGCTTTCGTAATAGGTTTTGTTGAAATCGCTGCCGATGCGCTGGTAAGTGGCCTGAAACCCTTCGTATACCCAGCCGTTCATATCCCTCCACAACTGCATTACCTCGGGTTTGCCCGCTTCCCAGTCGAGCAGCATCTGCTGCGCCGCCCGCATAACCGGGGCTTCCTTCTCGGCTTCCTCGGTGGTTTTGCCGGCCGCCTTCAACGCATCCACCTGTTTTTTATACTCGTCGTTGAACCGCACATAGTAGTCGCCCACAAAATGATCGCCTTTTGTATGCGTTGTTGCCGGTGTGGTGCCGTTGGCAAACAGCTGCCAGGCGATCATGCTTTTGCAGATATGTATGCCCCTGTCGTTCACAATACAGGTTTTCACCACTTCATGCCCCGTTGCCTTCAATATTTCGGCAATGCTTCTTCCGAGAAAATTATTACGGAGATGCCCGAGGTGCAGCGGTTTATTGGTATTGGGTGAGGAATACTCCACCATCACTTTTTTCCCGGTCGGCTGTGCAATACCGTATTGCTCGTCGGCTGCATGCCGCTGTAGAAAATCGAGCCAGTATTTTTCCGTGATGACCAGGTTCAGGAATCCTTTGATCAGGTTAAAGCCGCTGAACAGCGCGGGGTTCTTTTCCAACAGTTCCGTACCAAGTTGCTGGCCAAGCGCGTCGGGCGACAGCTTCAGCTGCTTTACCAGTGCAAACAATACCACGGTGTAATCGCCTTCGAATTCGGGTTTGGTGGCATTTACGAGTATTTCGGAGGGGAACAGGTCCAATCCGTACAAATCCTTGATTGCCTGTGAAGTAGCCTGTTTGACCTGTGCAACAACGCTCATTATTAACATTTTCGGCTGGCAAAAATAGCTAATTACGACTACCTTCGCAACGCAAATGCGCAAGCTGCATGAATCCATACAAAAACTGATCCTGGGCGTGATAGATATGTTCTATCCCCTGTTCAGCAAATTCATGCCGCAGCAAACCTTCCGGTATGCAGCCTGTGGCGGCGGTAATACGATGCTTGATATCACCCTGTTTTTTATCTCGTACAATTTTATCCTGCAGAAACAGCCGGTGCATCTTCCGTTTCTTACCATCGGCGCGCATATCGCCGCGTTCCTGATCGGTTTTGCAGTCACTTTTCCCGTGGGTTTTTACCTGAGCCGTTACGTGGTATTCCAGGAAACAACGGCCGGCAAGCGCGAGCAGCTGACAAAATATTTTACCGTGGTGCTGGGTTGCCTGTTATTAAACTATGTATTCCTGAAACTGTTCGTGGATTTTTTCCACTGGTACCCCACCCCTTCCAAAATTGCCACCACCTTGTTCGTGGTAACCTTCAGCTATCTCTCCCAGAAAAACTATACGTTCAAACCGGCTGTCAGCCTGGTGGATCCGGTGGAAGAAACGCGGTAGCGGATCACGCCCAGCCCGAATTGCGGTTACCGATTCAGCGGGTCCCGTTTCATTTTGTCCGACCAATACGGCCCGGATACCATTTTTAATAAACGCTTACCAAATTCCGGCAGGCTACTTGTGGCATCAGGGATAAAAAGAAGTATATGAAACCTGTTGCACTCATCCTTGCGGCGGTTCTATTGTTTACCGGCATCCACCCGGCTGCGGCACAGCATCCGGATGAACCGACGGTCAGCCAGAAAATCGGCCGGAAGCAATTTGTATTTGTTGCGCAGACGGTGCTGCCCTTACGCAGTATGGTGCGGCAGATAAGCGGTTTGTACGAGCTGCGCATTTCGGGAGACAGCGTGCTGGCCGACCTGCCCTATTTTGGCAGGGCCTATTCGGCGCCGATGGATATGACGGGCGGCGGTATCCGTTTTACCTCGGTAAAAAACGCTTATACGGTTAAAAACCGGAAAAAAGGAGGCTGGGATATCGCCATCCGCATCAACGAACCCAATGATGTGCGCGAACTGAACCTGAGTGTTTTTCCCAACGGAACCGCTTCGCTGCGGGTAACCAGCACCAACAGGGATCCTATTTCCTTTAACGGCTTTATTGCAACCGGCCGGTAACCGGCATCATCATCCCGGGCATTGAAAAACAAAATCGTGGTGCTCCTGCCCGAACGCCATCCGTTTGTTGCATAGTTCTGCTTACTTTGTAAAAAAAACGGAATGGCCGATTTTATCATAACCTGTCCCAGCTGCAATACCCAGTTCGAACCCGGTGATTCCATACGGGAGGAAGTGGAGAAAAAACTGCGCGGACAAATGCGCGACTGGCAGAAGACCAAGGACGAGGAGTTCAGGCAAAAAGAAGCTTTACTGCAGCAGCAGATCAGATTAAAAGACGAGGAAACCGAAAAACGCATTGAAGCGGAGAAAAAGAAATTACAGGAAGAAATACAGGTTTCCATACGGCAGTCGATCAGCAAAGAATACGAGAACCAGCTGATCCTGCTTCGGCAGAATGCGGCTGACAGTGAAGAAAAGCTGAAAGATGCCAGGAAGAAAGAACTCGAATTCCTGCAGAAAGAACAGTCGCTGAAAGCACGCGAGGAAGAGCTGCAGATCACGCTGCAGCGGCAGCTGCTGGAAGAAAGGGAAAAACTCAAGGAACAGATACAGACAGAGGAAAAAGAAAGATCGGGCCTGAAGGAGCAGGAGTTTCAGCTGAGGATGCGGGAAAAGGACAAACAGCTCGAAGACCAGAAAAAACTCGTTGAAGAAATGCGCCGCAAGGCCGAACAGGGCAGTACGCAGATGCAGGGCGAGGTGCTGGAACTGATGCTGGAAGAATTGCTGCAGGCCACTTTTCCTTTTGACAAAGTGGAAGAAGTGGGCAAAGGCGTTCGCGGTGCAGACTGCATACAGACCGTGCGCAACCAGTTTGGCAATGAAGCGGGGCGCATCATCTACGAGAGCAAACGAACCAAGGATTTTTCGCACGACTGGATTGAAAAACTGAAAGCGGATATGCGTACGCTGGGCGCAGATATTGCGGTGATCGTAACACAGGCATTGCCGAAAGATATGGAACGCTTTGGAGAGAGAGACGGCGTTTATATCTGCACATTCACAGAAGTAAAAAGCGTGGCGCTGCTGCTGCGCAATGCCATACTGCGGGTACACGATGCCAAAAAAGGACAGGAAAACAAAGGCGATAAAATGGCGATGCTGTACGACTACCTGATCGGCACCGAATTCAGCGAACAGTGGAAAGCGATACGCGAAGGGTTCCTGAGTATGAAGCTGAGTATACAGCGCGAAAGGGATGCCATGGAAAAACTCTGGAAAGCAAGAGAGAAACAGCTGGAAAAGGTATTGCTCAATGCAGCCGCCATCAAGGGCTCGGTGGAAGGCATCGCCGGGAACGATGTAAACCTGAGCCTGCTGGAAGACAACGATCCATTATTGCTTGAATAACCTGTTTGACAATATCGAACCGAACGAACAACCCGACCGGCCGTCGAAAAAGAAACCTATTTTCCCGGTCAATGAGCAGCTGCGCCAGTACCTGGTTCAGTATGGCCGCGAGGTAACCCTTCCGGTAAGTTACCAGGACCTGCAGCGGTACCGCTATACCACCTCCTTAAAAGATAAGCGCGGCAACGAAACCGCCTGGGAGAAAGCTTCCTATGATATGAACGACTGGGAATGGCTGCGCACCAACCTGGTGCGCATATACGCCATCCTGAAAACGGAAGGCGATATGAGCTTTATCAACCACCTCGATGTGGCGCGCATCGATTTCTGTTATTTTGGCAACAGCCAGCCTTTCCGCATCCGTATCGTTAATAAATTCAACGATAATTACGACCACTATTACATCAAACAGGCCGATGCCAACCGTGTGTATGGACTGGAGCTGGAGCACCTGCTATCGCCCAACCGCATGACCTATTTTACGGATAAGAATACGCTTATAGAAGAGCATATACCCGGTGTACCCGGCGATGTGTTCATCACGGATTACCTGGATAATCCCAACACCAACCTGATCCGTTTGGCAAAAGAGTTTGTTAAGTTCAACGAACGGTGTTTTGTGCACCTGCTGGGTGATATGCGTTCGTATAATTTTGTTGTGAACGTGATCCCGGATATCGAAGATTTTCAGTACAGGATACGCGCCATCGATTTCGACCAGCAATCCTACGAGGGAAGAAAAAATCTTTACCTGCCGCAGTTCTTCAAAGAAAACAAACCCCTGGTCGACATCGTGCTGAAACACCTCGACAAAGAATCCATTGCCCAATACCAGGCAGAAGAAAGAACGATGATGACCTTCAGGCTGGTTTCCTCACGCTACCGCGTAAAAGAACTGCTCGACATCATGAGCACGGATGCTATTTCCAAAGACGAAAAGATAGAACAGCTGAAACTCGAACTGAGCACCCATTTTTCAGGCCCCGCTTTTCTGAAAGTAAGAACCATGGGACAGCTGGTAAAAACACAGCTCAAGCAATCCCTTCGCAAAAGCCTGCTCCTCGTTAATAAAACCAAGAGCCGTATTGCGGATTGATTGGTGTAAGCAATGGCTTATTGTTATACTGTTTAATGGTCTCAAGGGCATAATGACACAGCTCTTTAATCCTCACCTAACCGCTCACCACCCAGCAAAGACTCATTTCGGGGTACATGATATAGGATAATTGCACGGGGATTTTTCTGCCGGCGCGTATAAAAAATGCGTCGATGAGCCCCTGGCCGCCAAATACAAACGGTTCCAGGCGCAGCATTTCGCTGAAGTCCACATCGCCCCGGCTCCACCATTTGTACATGGCTTCCTTGGCGCTCCAGAGCAGGGTAAGCAAGGCGATCTGTTTACCGGGCGGGCAGGTATGAACCAAATGCAGCTCCTCGGGGTGCAGGAATTTGTGTTGTATATGCTGCACGCGGGGCGTCAGCATTTCAATATCGATACCAACCCTTTGCGTAGGACTGGCGATGGCCGCCGCAAAACCGCCGCAATGCGAAATGGAAAAATGGTACTGTTCGTCGCGCAGAAAAGGTTTGCGTGTATCGGCCACCTCGATCTCCGCATGCGGGAAATCGGGGAACAGGAAAGGCAGTAAATACCGGCCCGCCAGGTGCTGTAACCGCTTATGCGGGTGGGTGATGGCCCTGGTGAGTGCCACGCTGCGGAGGAAAAAATCTTCCGGCTCCTCGATCTTCCAAACGGCCAGGCGTGTATGTCCGTTGATATTTTGTTGATAAAACAGCGGCACGAGCAGATGAATTAGATTGCAGATTTAAGATTTATTTGCATTTCTACCTAAACGTCCGTTATGATCCTCACCGATACACGCATACTCGAAGAAATGGCCAAAGGAACGATCAAGATCGAGCCGTACAAACGGGAAGACCTGGGCAGCAACAGTTACGATGTGCACCTGGGCAAATGGCTGGCCACCTATATTGATGCGGAACTGGACGCCAAAAAGCACAACAGGATCGATTATTTTGAAATACCCGATGAGGGCTATGTGCTGCAGCCGCATGCTTTTTACCTCGGTGTAACCGAAGAATATACCGAAACCCATGCGCATGTTCCTTTTCTCGAGGGAAAATCGTCCACCGGCCGCCTCGGCATCGATATCCATGCCACTGCGGGCAAAGGCGATGTGGGTTTCTGCGGCAACTGGACGCTGGAGATTTCCTGCAAGCAACCGGTGCGTATTTACAAGGGCATGCCCATTGGCCAGCTTATCTATTTCCCCGTTGAAGGAGAGATCGAGGTAAAATACAACCAGAAAAGCAACGCCAAATACTCCGGTCAGCCCAATAAGCCCGTGGAGAGCATGATGTGGAAGAACAGGTTTTAACTGCCGGTGCCGGCCGGGTTTCGTATCCGCATCCAGCTTCAAAACCGATCTCAACGGCTCCCTATCGGTTAAGCCACCAGATGGTGCCGTTGAGAATTTTGGCAAAACTTACCCAGGCAATATAAGGCGCTAACAGCCAGGCCGCCGCAAGCGATACACGGCTGAACTGCACGATGGTGAAAATGAGCAGCACCCATAAGGCCACGATGTCGGCAAACGCCAGCCCGATGTTATGCAGTTTGAAAAACAGAAAAGACCAGATAAAGTTCAGCGCATACTGGATGATGAACAAAAGAAGCGCCCTGTCTCTGTCCCTGCCCGCGGGCTGCTTCCATACCAGGTAAACGCTGATGCCCATCAGCGTATATAAAAAAGTCCATACCGGGGCAAATAACCAGTTGGGTGGGTTGAACGAGGGTTTCTCGATGCCGGCATACCAGCCACCGATCTCCCCCGCGTTGAACAAAAGACCTCCCAGCGCACCCAGCCCTACGGTAAGCGTAACGGAGATAATGAGTTTTACATAGGGAGAGCGCATATATTTTCTGGTTGGTGTTAAAAAAAATATGCCGTTATGCACCGCTACAATTTGCCATACTTACGCTGGTAAGCCAGCAGCAGACCGATCACCTCATCATAACTGCGGATACCTTCGAACTGTTTATTCATCTTCAGGTACTGGTCGTACAGGCCGGATACTGCGGGCGATACGCGGTTACGTCGTTTGTCGAAAAACGCACGGATCTCGCGCCGGTCTTTTTTTACCAGCGTATCCAGCCGCTGCCGGTTCCATTTGATGGTGGAATCAAATTCCGTTCTGTCTTTTTCCTTTGCCAGCAACGCCAGCTCTTCTGCCTGCGCATAAGAAAAAAGATCCAGGTACACCGAATAGCGGAAATAGGCGTTCTCCGATCTGGCGGCTGCAAGGTACCCTACAAAATTCGCCTCGCTCTCGCTTGCATAGCCCAGCTGATGGGCCATCTCGTGGCATACGATATAGGGTATCAATATACGCGGTATATCAGCCCGCACCTGTGCTTCACCGGTAAAGGGGTTATAGTAACCGGAGAATCCCATATAATCGCCCAAACGCGTGAACAGGCTTTTTTTAACAGACCGGTTACGGTAATTCAGGAATTCGTATTCGAGCGAGGCAAGCTGGTAAGCCCTGAAAGCATCGCGGAAAAGCGCATCCAGTTCCGGCCGGGGCAGTACCGTATCGGGCAACTGCCTGCGCGCTTCGTTCACTTTATCGATCAGCCGGTTGGTCAGGTTCACCAGATCGCCTTTGTTATAGGCCATTTTTTTAATGGCAAGCTGGTGAGCCACACCCAGCCTGTCGTAATTCAGTCCCCATAAACATTTGAATACGATATATGCCCAAAGCAGAAAATGAAGGCTCCGGTATACCGACCGCGCAAACCAGCCCGGCCGGAGCTTTTTCCGGTACAGTTCCACAAAAAAACGGGCAAGACCGATCAGAACGCGTAAGGAAAAAACGATATATATCAGATCTCCCAGGCTGAATGGCATCCACCGGGTGCATAACCGCAGCAGTACAGAAATGGCAGGATACAGTGTTTGGGAATAGGCGTTCTCCACAAATAAGGGAAAGAAACCCAGCACGGTGACCCCGACAGCCAGCAAAGCAATGGGGAGCAGCCGCAGCCAGTACGGTTTTTCCGGCTTATTTTTGGGGATCATACAACAAATGTAACTGAGTACCACCATTCTACCTGTTAACATGGTATTTGCTTTGGTATTTCCGTTGTTTTGAACTACCTTTGCAAGCCCTTAAAAAACGGTTATGAATCAGCGCCGGGAATTTGAGATAGCTTTTGTGGGTCTGAAACCGGGGATTCATGTATACGAGTACCGAATTGAGGACAAGTTCTTTGCACCCTATGGCAAGCAGGATTTTGAACACTGCGGGGCCGATGTAAAGCTGACGCTTGATAAAAAGACGGGCTTTATGCAGCTCCGGTTCGATGTGGGCGGAAGCGTGGAAGTAACCTGCGACCGCTGCGGAAACCCGCTGCCGGTTCAGCTCTGGGACGAGTTCAACATTCTGGTAAAGATGGTTGACAATCCCGATGAGATGAATGCGCAGGAAGACGATCCGGATGTATATTATATCAGCCGCGGCGAAAGCCACCTGTATGTGTCAGACTGGATCTACGAATTCATCAACCTGAGCATACCGTTGCAGAAGATGTGCCTGGAAGAAGAAAAAGGCGGACCGGGATGCAACAAGGAAGTGCTGGAGAAACTGAAGGAAATGGAGGCGGGGACAAAACAACCGGAATCGACCAATACCGTTTGGAAGGGACTGGATAAATTTAAAAACCTGGATTGATTTTTTGATACTATAAACTTTGAGATATGCCGAATCCAAAACGCAGACACTCACAACAGCGTAGCGCAAAGAGAAGAACGCATTACGTAGCGCAGGAAGTGACCCTGAGCAAAGACAACACAACAGGCGAAACACATGTACGCCACCGTGCACATGTGAGCGAAGGTAAATTGTACTATAAAGGAAAGCTGGTAGCTGAGAAAGCTCCCCTGAAAGCGTAACCTTTTCTGTACAAATTAGCTTAGTTTGCCGTTATGAACATTGGCTTAGACATGATGGGAGGAGATTTTGCACCGCTGGAAGCGGTGAAGGGTCTGCAACTGTACATGCAAGGCAATGATCATGCGGCTTCTGTGTTTTGTATCGGCGACGAAGCCATCGTAAACCCACTGCTGGAAGAGTATGGGTTATCGGCATCCCCCAATCTCCGGGTGGTACATGCGCCGGAAACCATCGGTTACCATGAGCCGCCCACCAAAGCGCTGAAAGAAAAACAGCGTTCCTCCATCGCCATCGGTTTTTACCTGCTTGCCACCGGCAAAATAGATGCTTTTATCAGTGCGGGCAATACCGGCGCCATGCTGGTGGGTGCCATGTTCAATATCAAGGTCACCGAAGGCGTGCTCCGCCCCACCATTGCCACCATCATCCCCAAACTGGATGGCAGTACGGGTCTGTTACTGGATGTGGGTCTTAATTCTGACTGCAAGCCCGAACAGCTGAACCAGTTTGCCATACTCGGCAGCCTGTACGCAAAGCATATGCTGGGCGTTGCGCAGCCAAAAGTGGGGTTGGTAAACATGGGAGAAGAAGAAGGTAAGGGTAATATGCTGGCCCAGGCCACCTATCCCCTGCTTGCCGAAAACTCGCATATCTATTTTATCGGCAATATAGAAGGGCGCGATATACTGAACGAGAAAGCAGATGTTATGGTCTGCGACGGTTTCACCGGCAATATTATCCTGAAATTAGCCGAAACCTTTTACGATATTACCCGCGAACGCGGTTATGGCAACGACGGCTACTTCAGTCGCTTCCATTACGAGAATTATGGCGGCACGCCCGTGCTCGGCGTGAACAAGCCGGTGGTTATCGGCCATGGTATCAGTACCGCCAAAGCCTTCCAAAACATGATCCACGAAGCCGAAAAAATGATCCAGAGCGATCTTTGCGGTAAGATGGCGAATGAATTTAAAAGCTAGCTTTTTTCGGGGTTGATTGAGTCAGCGTGAGTTGCGAGGATTTCATGGACCTGGCTGGCGGCAGGCAGGTAAAAGATTGTTCTGTTGTCTTTTCTCTCAGCTAGCTGATCGGTTTTTTTCTGCAGCTGCTCTTTCTCTCTCTGCGATAAAAAGAGAGCTGCCAACGAACAACCACAACTGCTCCATCCAGACCCTTTCCATCCTCGGCTATTACCGCTCATCACATTGCTATCTTTTTCTTATCAGGTAAAATTTCATTTAATTATTTGACTGTCAATTATTTATTGTATAACATGATATTATGCAGTAAAAACTACCACCCTTTAGATGGTACTATATATTGCATAGTACTAAGAAAGATAGTATCTTTGACTTATCAAAATCAACCAAAAAACCTTTTACTATGAAAAAGTTCCTCTTCCCCGCAAACGTGATAGCAGTACTGATCCTGGTTCCCGCCCTTGTTTTTGGTTACCTGCATTACCAGGCCAAAGCCGAAAAAGAGGCCACCGAAACCGCCGCCGAACCCCTGAACCACGAAAGCAGTTCCATCATCACACTCGTTAAAAGTTTCTGAGGATTACGGATTAGTGGATTAGGGGGCAGCGCATGGGAATTTGCCTGATCGATCAGGGCTTCATCTCGGAAAAAATCCGGAATCCGATAATCCGCCAATCCACTAATCCATCGTTCCCATCGTCCGCAAACGCCTTCCCTCCCCACAATACTTTACCTTTGCCAAAAAGGTTCGTCATGTGGCTTAATAATATCCTCGAAACGATAGGCAATACTCCGCTGATCAGGCTCAACAAAATCACCAAAGATCTTCCCTGTACCGTACTTGCAAAAGTGGATTATTTCAATCCGGGCAATTCCATCAAAGACCGCATGGCGCTGAAAATGGTGGAAGTGGCCGAGCAGCAGGGCAAACTCAAACCCGGCGGCACCATCATCGAAGGCACCAGCGGCAACACCGGTATGGGACTTGCCCTTGCCGCCTGCGTTAAAGGATACAAATGCCTGTTTGTGACCACCGATAAACAGTCGAAGGAAAAAGCCGATATCCTCAAAGCGGTGGGCGCCGAGGTAATCGTTTGTCCTACGAACGTGCTGCCCGACGATCCCAAAAGCTATTACAGCGTAGCCAAACGCCTGGCAAAAGAGATACCCAATTCCATGTACATGAACCAGTACGATAACCTGGCCAACCGGCAGGCGCATTACGAAAGTACCGGTCCGGAAATTTGGGAACAGACAGAAGGCAGGATCACGCACCTGGTGTGCACAGCCGGAACCGGCGGCACCATTACGGGCACTGCCATGTACCTGAAAGAAAAAAATCCCAACATACAGATATGGGCCATCGATGTATACGGTTCCCTGCTTACCAAATATTACAGAACAGGTGAGATCGATATGAACGAAGTGCATCCGTATATCTCCGAGGGATTTGGGGAAGATTTTGTTCCGGAGAACTACGATATGGGCGTGATAGACGCGTTTGAACAGGTTACGGATAAAGACGGCGCCATTATGGCAAGAAGGATCGCGAAAGAAGAAGGACTTTTCTGCGGTTACAGTGCGGGCAGTTGCCTGCAGGGTTTGATGCAACTGAAAGATTCACTCAAAAAAGACGACCTGGTGGTATGCATCTTCCACGACCACGGCAGCCGTTACGTAGGCAAGATCTATAACGACCAGTGGATGATGGAACGCGGGTTTCTTGATGTAAAAACATTCAAGGACATCGTAAACGGCCGCGCGGCAAAAAGACTGGTGACCATTTCTCCGGACTGCCTGGTATCGGATGCAGCGGAACTGATGAAGAAATACGATATTGAACAATTGCCTGTGATGAAAGACAATGCGCTGATCGGCGCCGTAAGCGAGAACGGGTTGTTCCAGAAATTATTCGGTGACCAGGAACTCAAAAATGCAACCGTACAGAGTGTGCTCGAACCTGCTTACCCGGTGGTTGATTTTGATACGCCGGTGGAAAGACTGGGCAACCTGATCACCAGGGAGAACGGCGCGGTACTGGCCAAAGATGAAAAAGGCGAATTCCATATCGTGACGAAGTATGATGTGATACAAAGTCTTGCGAAATAGTTTGCATTGTCACATGGCTGCATTGTTACACTGTAAATGACCGACTGGTCTTCCGGCAATGTAACAATGCAGCCATAACAATATACCCATTTAACCGCTCAGCCATCACCTCCCTATGATCTCAACAAGGCATAATGTTTTCATGGCGGTGGCGCAACACAAAAGTTTTTCCAAAGCCAGCCAGGCGATGTACATCTCGCAGCCTGCCATCAGCAAGCATATTAAATCGCTGGAAGAATATTACAAAACCAAACTCTTCGACCGCAAAGGTATACAGATAGAACTGACCGCAGCTGGCAAGCTATTGTATGAACGCCTGCTGGAAATGAAGAAACTGCAGGAGCAGGCTGAGTTCGAAATATCCACCATCAACGACCGGCAGCAGGCCAAAGGCATGCTGAAACTGGGTGCAAGCACAACAGTTGCGCTTTATATACTTCCGAAAGTATTGTCGGCCTTTAACCAGCTGTACCCGCAAACCGAGATCAGTTTGCTGAACCGCAATTCGGAGATCGTACTCGATGCGCTGCTGAATGAAGAGATCAACCTCGGCATCATAGAAGGAAGAAGCAAACTGACCCAGGTGGATTACCAGCCGTTCCTGAGCGATAACGTACTGGCCGTTTGCAGCCGGAAAAGTCCGCTGGCAAAAAGAAAAACATACCAGCTCAGCGAGATCACGCATATGCCGGTAGCCATACGCGAAAGAGGCAGCGGTACACTGGCGGCGCTCAAATATTCACTCGAAAAGAAAAAGATCAAACTCAGCGATCTCGATATCAGGGTAAGGCTCGGCGGAACAGAAGCGCTGAAAAATTTTCTGCTCGAATCCGACTCGCTTGGTTTCTTACCCGAGAGATCGGTGCACAGGGAATTATCCAACGGCGAATTATCGGAGATCTATTTCGAAGGCTTCAGTATACAGCGCAATTTCTACTTTATACAGCGCAAGGGCGAGACCAGCGAGCTGAACAAGAATTTTATCGGACTGGCCAAAAAGATATATAACTTTTAGTTATAGACTATCACCACAAAGATTTATACAGGTTATAACTGCCCGGTAACTTTGCAGTATGAAATCTTTTGATATCAATACACTCCAGGAAGGCATACAACAGATAAGGACTACCACGGTTCAGCTGATAGATGAAGGGTATAACAGGATCGCATCCTATATTCTCTATCCACAGTCTTTTGCCGGTTTTACCGGTCTGAAAAAGCTGATCGAAAAAGATTACAGCGAATCCGAACCGCAGGAACAGCTTGCCGGTTCCCTGGTGAGTTCCTGATCACCATTTCCGTAACTGGTCTTTTTTGAAGAGCCAGGTAGGTGTGGGTATGTCTTTGTCTGCATCCAGCACATACCAGGGGCCAAGTGCCGGATCGTATGTATTCAGTACGATGTGTATGTCCTGCGCGGGCATATATCCTTCGGCCAGCATAAACAGCTTTTTTCCCGTTACGCGGCTGACGGCCATATCGACAACCATTTCGGCATGTCCGGGTGAGCCACCCCTGATCAGTATATCTCCCGGTTTCATTTCCGCGAGACCTGTTCTGTGCAATTGTTTTTCCAGTGAATAGGTGCCGCAGCTTGCGAACACGGTTTCCATAAAGCTGAGAAAACAGCCGCGCAGTCCGGTACGGCAGGTTTTCATCCGCTCAGGAAACCGGTAGGCCTTGCCACTGCCGTCGTAAAATACAATGCTGTCGTATTGCTTCTTTACGTAAAAATATTCCGCGCGTAAACGCATGGCGGCATCGGCGCATTGCTGCAGGTCTTTTTTGCCGGTGGATACAGCTATCACCGCGTAATGCAGGTCCTGCCGCTGTTTGGGCCGGCCATCGAAAAGGTAAACGGTTTTGTCTTTACGCAACGGAAGATCGCGCAGGTAAGCCGCAAAAGAACCGGGTGTAACGGCTGCCCTTTCGTACCCGGCAGGCAGGGGTATGGCCGCTACGGTGGTCATATGGACCGCAAAATTTCCAACCTGGGCTTCGGATATATTTTGCAGGAAACAGAACAGGAAAAGAAAAAAGAGCTTTCTCATAAGTTGTTTTGACGGAGATGCCGGTCCGCCTGTTTTTCATACGGCCAACTGTTAATACTGAACTATTTTTACCGTATGCCATCCTACACCGACCAGTTGGGAAATACCCTTGTTCTTACCGCGAAACCACAGCGCATCATTTCGCTGGTGCCCTCGCAAACAGAGTTGCTGTACGACCTGGGGCTGGATAAGGAAGTGATCGGCATCACCAAATTCTGTGTGCACCCGGAGCAGTGGTTCCGGAACAAGACAAGGATCGGCGGCACAAAAAACATCGATATAGAAAAGATCCGCCGCCTGCAACCCGACCTGGTGATTGCCAACAAGGAAGAAAACCTGCGGGAACAGGTAGCAGCCCTTACCGGTATTGCGCCTGTATGGACAAGCGATATCGCCAAGCTGGATGATGCCATCGGTATGATACGCCAGCTGGGCACGATCACCGGAACAGCGACAAAAGCCATGGAAATCGGCCGGCAGCTGCAGGCCGATTTTGCTGCGATCGGACTAAGAGCCGCTAACCGCCGTGCAGTCCGCACTGCCTACCTGATCTGGAAAGATCCCTGGATGAGTGCCGGTGGCGATACCTTTATCAGCGATATGCTGCAAAGAGCAGGGTTCAGGAATGTATTTGCGGATCGAACCCGCTACCCCGAGATTACGATCGACGATATCAGGCAGCGGGGTGCGGAGCTGGTATTGCTCTCGTCCGAACCCTACCCTTTTAAACAATCCCATCTGAAAGAAATGACTGTTGCCCTGCCAGGTGTGGAGATAAGACTTGCTGACGGGGAGATGTTCAGCTGGTATGGCAGCAGGTTGCTGCACTTTAAAAAATACCTTGAAGAATAGTTTATTTGCGGCGGGCTGGGATTTTTTTTAACACAGAGGCGCAGAGATACAGAGAAACACAGGCAAAACCTCCGTGACTCTGTGTTAAAAAAACCTCCGCTACCCGGGGAGATTGTTTTTATGGGCCACCCTGCCATGCTTCGCCCGTCAACCCGCCAAATGCTAATGACTGTTTGTGATAACTAACCTATCTTGCCGGTCCCAAACCTCAATTAAAAACAAAAAGCCAAACCATGAAGAAATACAGGGCCGGCGTCCTTTTCGGTAAGGAACTGGAAGAATTGTACAATGATGCCAAAGCGAATGAATTTGCGTTACCCGCGGTGAATACCATCGGCACAAACACCATCAACGCCACGCTGGAAACCGCCGCAAAAGTGAACTCACCGGTGATCATCCAGTTCTCCAATGGCGGTGCGCAGTTTATTGCAGGAAAGAGCATGCCCAACGACAATCTCCAGGGAAATATCGCCGGTGCCATTTCCGGTGCGTTGCATATTCACAATGTTGCCAAATATTATGGCGTACCGGTGGTACTGCATACCGATCATGCCGCCAAGAAATGGCTGCCCTGGATCAGTGGCCTGATCGATGCAGGCGAGCAATTCCATAAAGAAAAAGGACAGCCTTTGTTCAGCTCTCATATGCTGGATCTGTCAGAAGAGCCTATCGAAGAAAACATCCATACTTCCGTTGAATTCTTCAAACGCATGGCCCCGCTGGGTATGGGTATAGAGATCGAACTGGGTGTTACCGGCGGTGAAGAAGACGGTGTTGACAACAGCGGTATCGAGAACGATAAATTATATACCCAACCACAGCATGTGGCCTATGCTTTTACCGAGTTAAGCAAGGTGGGCAACCTGTTCACCGTTGCAGC
Source organism: Sediminibacterium soli (assembly GCF_009939225.1). GTDB lineage: Bacteria > Bacteroidota > Bacteroidia > Chitinophagales > Chitinophagaceae > Sediminibacterium > Sediminibacterium soli. The sequence continues at coordinate 723,674 of NZ_JAACJR010000008.1, forward strand.
TGCCTTTGGCAATGTGCACGGCGTATACAGTCCGGGTAATGTGGAACTGCGTCCCGTGATCCTCAAGAACAGCCAGGATCATATCGAGCAAGAACTGAAAGCAGGCCCAAAACCTGTGTATTTTGTTTTCCATGGCGGCAGCGGTTCTCCGCAACACCAGATCCGCGAAGCGATCAGCTATGGCGCCATCAAAATGAACATCGATACCGACCTGCAATGGGCTTTCTGGGAAGGCATCCAGCAGTTCTACCAGAAAAACGAAGGTTACCTGCAGGCACAGCTCGGCAATCCCGAAGGAGCGGATAAACCGAATAAAAAATACTACGATCCCCGCGTATGGCTGCGTAAGGGAGAAGAAAACTTTGTGAAAAGACTGGAAGTGGCGTTTGAGGATCTGAATTGTATTAACAGGAACGCATAGGTACAGAATATCGGATTGGTGGATGTTGAATTTTCGGATTCTATTCTCCGGGGTAAAGAACAGATTACCGCAGCGGCGCGGAGGGGCGGAGTTTTGCAGAGGGAGAGGAAAAAATTCCGGAAAATTTTAGGTTGATAAATAACGATTTGGAAGAAAAGCCATCCTGTAATAGGGATGGCTTTCTGTTTTGGTGAGGCTATCAGATTTTGGGGTTCCTGCGTCTCTGCGCTAGAGAATAGATTACCGCAGCGGCGCGGAGGGGCGGAGTTTCGCAGAGAGAAATATCTGCCGGTCCGAAATCCTTTTATTGTCCCGGAACTAACGGTCTGCCCGTATAATACTTTTGTTTCAGTAAATTGCAATAGCCAGGGGTGTTACTCAGGTCATGGATTTTTTCTCTGCGGAACGCTGCGGTTTCTCTGCGTCTCTGCGGTAAAGAACAGATCACCGCAGAGGGGGCGGAGTTTCGCAGAGAAAAAATCCGCTAATCCACAATCCGTTAATCCGGAATCCCTAAACAGCCCCCAGTATTGCTCATCCTCAAAAAAACATGCTATGGCCAACCAGAAGATCATCGACCTCTTAGGAGATAAGGCATCCTATTTACTGGAACACAGATCGACCACGGTAGATAAAGCAGGCCTGCACCTTCCCTCCCCCGATCATGTAGAGAAGATCTGGATCAACAGCAACCGGAGTAACCAGACATTGCGGAGCTTACAGACTTTATTGGGCACGGGGCGTTTGGCCAACACCGGTTACTGCAGCATCTTCCCGGTTGACCAGGGCATCGAGCACAGCGCCGGATCTGCTTTTGCGCCCAATCCGGTTTATTTCGATCCGGAGAATATCATCAAACTGGCTATCGAGAGCGGATGTAACGGTGTGGCCTCAACTTTTGGCGTATTGGGCATCATGAGCCGGAAATATGCGCACCGGATACCCTTTATCGTAAAGATCAATCACAATGAATTTCTGAGTATGCCCAACCGCTACGATCAGACCATGTTCGGTACGATCAGGAGCGCCTGGAACATGGGCGCGGTTGCTGTTGGCGCCACCATTTACTGGGGCAGCGAAGAAAGCAACCGCCAGCTGAAAGAAGTTTCCGAAGCATTCGAGCTGGCACATGAACTGGGTATGGCTACCATTCTCTGGTGCTATACACGCAATGCCGGGTTTAAAGTGAATGGGGTGGACTACCACACTTCCGCCGATCTTACCGGCCAGGCCAACCACCTGGGCGTAACCATACAGGCAGATATCATCAAACAGAAACTGCCAACCAATAACGGGGGATACCTTGCCACCAAGCACGGCAAAACAAGTCCGCTGGTGTATGAAAAACTTACTTCCGATCACCCCATCGATCTCTGCCGCTACCAGGTACTGAACTGTTACAGCGGAAGGGTTGGGCTGATCAATTCGGGCGGCGAGAGCAAGGGAGCCAGCGACCTGGCGGAATCCGTAGCCACCGCGGTGATCAATAAGCGGGCGGGCGGTATGGGACTGATACTTGGCCGCAAAGCTTTTCAGCGGCCCATGAGCGAAGGGGTGGAACTGCTGAATATGATCCAGGATGTGTATCTTGACGACGACATCACCATCGCCTAATCATTTGATTCATAGGAAGTAGCACCCCCCGCACCCGGGTGCGTAATAATTCCTATCTTCGATGCCCCCAATTTGACAGGAACATATGAAAAAAGAACGTGAAGAAGATTTTGAAGCTAACCTGACTGGCGAAGAAGGACAAGGCGGCGAACAGGAAAAATCTCGTTGGTTCAAACGCATCAGCAGGGGTATCCTTACCTCCACTGCCGATAAGAAAGAAACACCCGAAGGCCTCTGGAACAAATGCCCCGAGTGCAATTATATCTGCACCACCACGGAACTGAAAGAGAACCTGTTCGTGTGCCCCAAATGCAACTACCACCACCGTATCGGCAGCGAGGAATATTTTGATGTATTATTCGATAACAAGGAGTATGCCGAACTGTTCGACAATATCCAGAGCAAGGATGCGCTTGGCTTTACCGACCTGAAATCGTACCAGAAACGCCTGGATGATATCCATTCCAAAACAGACCTAAAAGATTCGATGCGTGTTGCCGCCGGCAAAGTAAACGGCGAGGGCGTGGTGATTGCCTGTATGGATTTTGAATTCATCGGAGGATCTCTCGGAAGCGTGATGGGCGAAAAATTCAGTCGCGCAGTCGATTACTGCATCCTGCACAAACTGGCCTACCTGGTTATCAGCAAAAGCGGCGGTGCACGGATGATGGAAAGCGCATTCAGCCTGATGCAGCTGGCCAAAACAAGCGGCAAACTGTCCGAACTCAGCGATGCCCGTTTACCCTATATCTCTTTACTGACGGATCCCACTTTCGGAGGCATCTCCGCCAGCTTTGGTATGCTCGGCGATCTCAATATCGCAGAACCGGGCGCACTGATCGGGTTCGCCGGTCCGCGCGTGATCAAAGAAACCATCAAAAAAGACCTGCCCGAAGGATTCCAGCGCAGCGAGTTCCTGCTCGAACACGGCTTCCTCGATTTTATCGTTGACAGGAAAGACCTGAAAAACAAACTTGCACAGCTGGTGCTGCTTTTCAGAAACTGACAATTGAGAATTTGAAAATTTGAAAATGGGGGTTAGGATGCATGGTTGAATGATTAAATGGTTAAACTGTTAATTGTTCGAACTCCCTGAAGCCATTGAACAATCCAGCTATAAAACAATCCCAACCATTTTCAAATTGTCAAATCTTCAAATTGTCTAATTAATTACCATGGAACTCAACAACCGACAGGCTTATTACAACTACTACATAGATGATAAATATGTGGCGGGTATCGTATTGCTTGGAACGGAGGTGAAGTCTATCCGCAGCGGAAAGGTAAGTTTTAACGATGCCTTCTGTTTGTTTGACGAAGGTGAGTTATGGGTGCGCGGCTTATATGTTGCCGAGTATTCACATGGCACCGCCAACAACCATATCGCGGTTCATGACCGCAAACTGTTGCTCACCAAACGCGAGTTAAAACGATTGCAGACCAGTCTCAAAGAAAAAGGGTTTACGATCGTTCCGCTTCGTGTTTTCCTTAACGATAAAAACCTGGTTAAAGTAGAGATTGGTCTTGGCCGGGGTAAAAAACTTCACGACAAACGCGAAACCATCAAGAACCGCGATGTGGAGAAGGAGATCAAACGTTATTTAAAATAATATCGATATTCGATATTCCTTGTTCAATATTCGATATTCCTTACCCGATATACTTTCTCTTTTTTTCTTCTTTATACTCCATCTGTTCCAGCAGCGCTTCGGGTGTGGGGTTTTTGGTGATGATAACGGCCATCTGGAATAAAACCAGCAGCAGGATCACCGATACCAGCACCTCCTGCCAGCGCAGCCAGTACCCCCAGAAAGCGAATACGGCGGCCTGCGAAACCGCTTCCTTTTCAAAGATCACGGTTAGCTTTTTTCCCTCTGGCAGGCTGCGGAAAACATAGCGCGCATCAATGGCATAATTTTTTGAATTGTAGCGGAACAATGCCTTGGGAATTGTTCTTTGGGAACGGCTGTCGTACATCCAGTGCACCATTGCCGGTGATGTTTCACCATCAAAAAAATCGGGCACCCGGGTGTAGAGAATATAACAACCGAAGCAAACCAGGTACAATATGATCAAAAGACTGCGCAGGATGCAAAATTAAGGCTATGAACAGAGGAGAAAAGAAAAAACTGATCATCGTTGGTGCAGGCGCATCGGGACTGATGGCGGCATCCCTGCTGGCGGATACCTATGATGTAACGATACTCGAAGCGCTGTCGCGGATCGGTGGCAGGATACATACCCTGGAGGACCGCAGCGAAGCCGGGGCAGAATTCGTTCACGGCGATCCGCCGCTGACAACGGAACTGGTTCAGCAATCGGGAGCCACACTCGAAAAGATCGAGGCGCAGCGCTTTTCGGTGGACCGGTGCAGCTGGACAAAAGAGGAGAACATGATCGAAGGATGGGATCTTCTGCTGGATAAAATGCGGCAGCTCTCAAACGATATCACCCTCGATGCTTTTCTCGAAACAGGTTTTACAGAACCTGCCTATGAAAAACTCCGCCACGAAACCCGCGCCTATGCTTCAGGATTTGATCTGGCAGACCCCGTTCACGCCAGTACAATGGCTTTGTACAGGGAATGGTCGGCCGATACGGGAAACCTATACCGCATAAAAGAGGGATACCATCGGCTTACCGGACACCTGGCAGAAGTATGCCAGGCAAAAGGTGTGCGCATATTATTGCAGCAAACGGTAACAGAAGTGAACTGGGCTATGGGCCAGGTGGTACTGCTGACCGCCTCCGATGAAACATACACTGCCGACAAACTGGTTGTTACCATTGCTGCGGGCGTGCACCGACAGCCATTCTCTCCCTGCCATATACGGTTTCAGCCGGTATTGCCGGGTTACCAGGAAGCCTGGAGACAGATCGGTTACGGATCGGTCATGAAACTGCTGCTGTTATTTCGCCGCCCGTTCTGGAAACCTGCCGGCGAGGATGGCTTTATCGTTTCCAACGAGGCGATCCCTACCTGGTGGATCAAAAAAAACCTGCTGACGGGATGGACAGGCGGACCTTCGGCGCTGCAGTGGGACCTGATAGACGACCAGCAGATCATTGAACAGGCGGTGCATTCGCTTTCGCGGATCTTCAGGGTCAGCGGCGCTGCGATCATCGATAGCCTCATTGAGCACCATATTTTCCGCTGGCATACCTACCCTTCCATGATGGGCGGCTACAGCTATGAAACGCCTTATTCCGGAGAGGCTAAAACACGGCTCCGCCAACCCGTACAGCATACGATCTATTTTGCGGGAGAAGCCCTGTACAACGGCGTATTCACCGGTACCGTTGAAGCGGCCCTGCAATCGGGCGCAGCTATCGCCCGCACCATACTGGAAAAATAATCGCTGTCTGAGGTAGGTATCGGTAACGATAACCAGGGCATTCCCTATGCAAGAATCCCCGGCGATTGCCAGGGATCCAGATGCTTTGTATAATCAGCGGGGTTAGTTAGAAAGACTTCTGAAATCAACCGGTACCAGTTTGCTTACACCCGGCTCCTGCATGGTTACGCCATAGATCACATCCACCGCGCCCATGGTTTGTTTGTTGTGTGTTACGATGATGAACTGCGAGTTATCGCTGAATTTCTTGATCATCTGCGTAAACTTGCCTACGTTGGCATCATCCAGCGGCGCGTCCACCTCATCGAGGATACAGAACGGAGCCGGTTTGATCAGGTAGATCGAGAACAGCAGCGCCGTTGCGGTCAATGTTTTTTCACCACCGCTCAGCTGGGTGATGGACGAAGGTCGTTTGCCTTTGGGTTTTGCAATGATCTCGATACCCGTTTCTGCCAGGTTCTCGGGGTTTACAAGAACCATATCGGCCGTATCCTCCTCGGTAAACAATGCCTTGAACACTTTCTGGAAATTTTCACGCACCTGGTTAAAAGTGTCGAGGAACTGCTGGTTGGCAGTGGCTTCCACTTCCTGGATGGTTTGCAACAGGCTTTCCTTGGCCGAAACCAGGTCGTTTTTCTGCTCGAGGATGAACTCGTAACGCTTTTTCATTTCCGTAAAAGCCTCGATGGCCGTCGGGTTCACTTCACCCATATTCTCGAGACGTTTCTTCATCCTGTCCGAGCTGGCCTGCAACTCTTCCAGCGTGGTATCCGTGGTTCTTTCCTGGTCCAGGATTTCATCCAGCTCTACCTTGAATTCAACACTCAGCCGCTCCTTCATACCGGCCAGCTGCAGCTTCAGTTCATTCAGACGGTCTTTGATCTCCGTTACCAGGTGATCGATCATCTCCTTGCTCTTCACTTTGTGACGCAGCTCGCTTTCTTTTTCCTGCAGTGCATTGCGGAAATTATAGTAGGCCTGATCGGCTTCGTTGAGTTTTTTCTCTTCTTCGTCTTTCTTACGCATCAGTCCCAGCAGCAGTTCTTCCGACTCGATCAACGCCTTCTCTCCTTCCTCGATATTGGCCGAAGCCTCGGTTAGCTGCGTGGCATTGCTTCCTATCTGCACATGCAATTCGTCGAGCTGCTTTTCCTTGAACACCATTTCCTGTTTCAGCGCGGTGATCTTGCTTTGCTGACGGGTAAGCTGCAGGTTGATCTCGTTGTATTGCACCGATGCCAGGTTATAGGCCTGTTCGGCAGACTGGTAATCCTGCTCAATGGTTTTCAGTTCCTCTGCGGTGGCCGCCAGCGCTTCGTTCAGCTGGTGAAAAGACTCGCGGGTTTCGGCGATCGCATCGTGTTCCGATTGCAGACGCTGCTCCAGGTCTTCCAGTCGCTGCAAACCGTTTTGCTGTGCTACCTGCAGGTTTTCAATTTTGTTTTTGGCGGCAAACACCTGGTTGGTCAGCTGGTTGATCTCGTTCTCCGTTTGCCTGATCAGGTTCTCTTTCAGCTGGTCGTTGAACGCGATCACTTCATTGTGCTTGGCCTGAATATCGGATTTCAGCAGGTTCACGATCGATTCCTGGTCGGAAATATCTTCTGCCAGTTTCTCCAGGTTTTTGGCACGGCCTATCTTTTTTCCCTCAAAAAGCCCAACGCTGCCGCCGGTGAGGGTATATTTTCCTTTTACATACCTGCCGTGTTTTTCGAGCACCACTGCGCCGTTGCTGTTGGCGATGGCTTCTTCGTTCTCAGCGATATATACGTTACCCAGCAGGTATTGCGCCAGCTTCCTGTATTGCGCATCCACTTCAATCACGTCCATCGCAGGAATGGTACCAGCGGGCTGATGGGTATCGATACGCAGGTCAGCAAATTTCTCCAGCATGAAAAAATTGGCCTTGCCTTTCTTATGCGCATCCAGCAACTGCACGGCCTGTAAACCTTCGCCCAGATTGTTCACCACATAATAGTTCAGGTAGGGTTCCAGTACATTCTCAACCGCGGTACGGAATTCTTCTTTTACGTAAATGATATCGGACAGGATGGGCGCCTGGTGATTCCATTCCGGGTTCTTGTGCAGGAACTTGATACTCTCGGGGTATCCTTCCATCGAATCGATCAGGCTCTTCAGCAGGTTGTACTCGTTGCGTTTTGCATCGAGTTTCCTGTTCTCTTCGTTCAGCTCGTTACGAAGTACCTCAAGCTGTGCCTGTGTTTCAAAAATATGATCTTTGGTGCGCTGCTGGTGTTCCTGCAGATCGCGCAATTCCACCCTTTTCGCTTCGAGTGTGGATTCTTTGTCTTCGAGTTCAACAGATACCTGCTGCAGCTGCTGCTCCCTGTTCTGCTTTTCTTCGTTCAGCTGCAGTTGCGCTCTTTGCAGGTTCTGGATAGAGGTATCGGCAACCGCCACTTTTTTCTCCGCATCAAACTGGTTACGCTGTATCTGCTGGTAACGGCTACGCGAAGCATCCACGCCGCTGCGCTTCTCGTCAAAACTGCGGCGTTTGTCCTCCACTTCCATTTTGGTGTTTTCAACAGACGACTGCAGATCGGCCAGTTTGCTTTCTTCTTCGCCTACCTGTATCTGGGTATACTGAATGGAATCGCCCAGGTTCTTCAGCTGTCCTTCGGCCTTGGCCAGGAAATCTTTCAGTCCTGTCTCCTTTTCTTTCAGGTAATGCAGTTTCTGCGTGGCCAGGTTCTTTTCATTTTCCTTGGTGCGCAGCTGCTGCAGGAACCCGTTGTATTCGTACTGCATGCTCTGCAAAGCCCTTTCCTTTTCGATAAAACCCACTTTCTCCTGTTCCACGGCGGCTTCTTCCGTAGCGATCTCGGCTTCGAGCTGGATCTTTTTATTGGTCTCCAGTTCCTGCTGCTCGTTCAGATCCCTATAGGTGATGTTGAACCCTTCGAGCGCCGCTTTGGCAAGCTCTATGGCCACTTCCTTGTATTCCTTGCGGATCTCGTAGAATTTTTCCGCTTTCTTAGCCTGGTTCTCGAGCGTTTTCAACTGGTTGTTGATCTCGAACAGCAGGTCTTCGATACGTGCCAGGTCCTGTTCGGTGGCATCGAGTTTATTCTTGGCCTCTTTTTTACGTGTTTTGTAAATGGTGATACCCGCAGCCTGCTCCAGCATCCTTCTGCGGCTGTTCTCTTTGTCCTTGATGATATCGTCCACCATACCCAGTTCGATGATGGCATAGCTGTCGGTGCTTACACCGGTATCGAGGAAAAGATTATGGATATCTTTCAGCCGGCAGGTAACATCGTTGAGACGGTATTCACTCTCCCCATTTTTGTAAAAGCGGCGGGTAACGGTAACGGTATTGAATTCTGTGGGAAGCAGGTTCTTGGTGTTCTCAAAAGTGAGGCTTACTTCTGCCAGACCGCTGGCGCTCCTGGTTTTGCTGCCGTTAAAAACAAGTGCTTCCAGGTTTTCGCTGCGAAGCGCGGATATTTTCTGTTCACCGATTACCCAGCGTATGCTATCGATGATATTACTTTTGCCACAGCCGTTAGGTCCGATAATACCGGTGATGCCTTCGTCGAAGCTCACCACGGTTTTATCAGCAAAACTTTTGAATCCTTTGATTTCTAATGACTTTAATCTCACAAAATTTCCGTTTAGTACCTGCGAACATACTGTAAAAACAGCAGGATATCCCAGCAAAAAAAATGCCTGTGTATAATCGGTGGAGAATTTGAAAACGATTTTTCTGATACATCCTCAACATACTGGCAATCATTCATATAGATACATTTTAGTTCTATAAAATTTTCATGTTTTCACGGGTTATATTTGTTGACAAACCTTCCATTTGAACAGGATCATTCTCACCGTCACCAATGACCTCAATTACGACCAGCGGATGCATCGTATCTGCGGCAGTCTGTTCAATGCGGGGTACGATGTGTGGCTGGTTGGCAGAAAAATGCGGGGATCGGTGCCCGTTATCAAACGGAATTTTCGGCAGAAACGGTTGCATTGCTTTTTTTCGCGAAGCTTTTTGTTCTATGCAGAATACAATCTAAGGCTTTTCTGTTTTCTTCTTTTTGCGCCCAAAGCAATCCTTTGTGCCATAGATCTGGATACGATACTGCCGGTGTATTTCACAAGCGTCCTCAGGAAAACCAAAAGGGTGTATGATGCGCATGAATTATTCACTGAGCAAAAAGAAGTGGTCAGCCGCAAACGCATACATGCTTTCTGGCTGGCGGTGGAGAGGTTTGCCGTACCCAGATTCCCGAAGGGGTATACCGTAAATGCAATGCTGGCGGGTATTTTTCGGGAAAGATATGGGGTGGTCTACGCGGTTATTCCCAACTATCCGCTCTTAACAGATGCGGCGGCGCCCGACCGGCAGCACCGGGAACCCTGTTTTATTTACCAGGGCGCCGTGAACGAAGGAAGGTGTTTTGAAACCCTGATACCCGCCATGAAGCAGGTACCCGCAGGTTTACTGATCTGCGGCACGGGAAACTTTCTGGCCCAGGCGATGGAACTGGTGAAACTTCATGGCCTTGAGGAGAAAATACGGTTCGGGGGGAACAGATTGCCCGGGGATTTACCGGAACTGACGGCGCAGGCCTATGCCGGCATCACGCTGTTTGAAGCAGCAGGGCTCAACCAGTATTATTCCTTATCGAACCGGTTCTTTGATTATATCATGGCCGGTATTCCACAGCTTTGTGTGAACTATCCGTTGTACAAAGCGATCAATGATCAATATGATATCATGTATCCAATTAACAATACCGATAGCGAAAGCATTGCCAACGGACTGAATAAATTATTGAATGATCATGCACTGTATAAAAGATTGCGCGAACATTGCCAATTGGCAAGAGAGGGCCTGAACTGGCTAAAGGTTGCGCCAAAATTGATCAGCTTCTATCAACAGTTATAGTGATTAAACAGCTTCATATCATTTGTTTCACCGTTCCCTACCCTGTTGACTACGGAGGTGTTTATGATCTTTTCTATAAACTGTCTTCTTTGCAGAAACAGGGCGTTCAGATACATTTGCATTGCTTTGATTACGGCCGCGGAAAACAAGCCAACCTCGAAAAATATTGTGCATCGGTTCACTATTATGAACGATTTACCGGACATACAAGCATCACAAACAAACTTCCCTATATCGTTTCAAGCAGGCGCAATGAGTCATTGCTGGCGAGGTTATTGCAGGATGATCACCCGATATTAATGGAAGGCATTCATTGTACGTACCTGCTGAATGATCCAAGGTTTATTGGGCGAAAATGTTTTGTGCGGCTGCATAATGTAGAATACCAATATTATCGCGAATTATCCCGCAATGCATCTCTTTCATTCAGAAAATTATACTATGGGATAGAAAGCTGGTTGTTGCGCAGGTATGAAAAAAAGATCGCGAACAAAGCTGTCTTCTTTTCTGTAACAACAGCAGATGCCATAAAATACAGTACCAGCCTGCATTGCGGCGATATCAGTACCATACCCGTTTTTCTTCCCGATTGGAAACTAGTTTCTAAAGAAGGGCCCGGCAATTATTGTCTTTACCAGGGTGATCTCGGTGTGGATACAAATGAAAAAGCGGCGATATGGTTGTTGCAAAAAGTATTTTCAAAAATCGAATTACCACTGGTGATTGCGGGAAAAAATCCTTCAGTAAAACTGGAAACGCTTGTCAAAGAGAACCCACGTGCAGTATTGATCGGCAACCCTTCGCAGGAACAGATGCAAACACTTATCGCCGATGCTCAAATACATCTTCTGCCCTCTTATACAACGACAGGCATCAAGTTAAAATTGCTGAATGCATTGTTTAATGGAAGACATTGCGTGGTTACGCCTGAAACTGTTGAAGGAACGGAATTGGAGAGTACTTGTCATATCGCAGCTTCTGCAAACAATTTTGCGGAGATTATTGAACTACTATATCATCAGCGATTTATGGAAAATGATATTCTGGTTCGCAAAGAATTATTACAGAACAGGTTCGATAACTGCAGGAATGCGGAACTAATAGTCAAAAAGATATGGGGTTAAAAGACTTAACTGTGCATACGCTGCACTCAGCTTTCTTTGTTTTTTTTAATTTGCCTTTTTCGTAAATGAAAACCCATAGTTTTTGTAGCTTTTGATCGTAAATAGTTGTTTCACCCGTGTATGTGCTAAACAGGCCATTTTTTATACAAAGCAGCGTCGTACTCAGAATTGAATTTACCATTCATTAGTCGAAAGCCAACCTCCGGTGCATCAAATATTTGAGTCTTTGCAGAGAAAATGCGTCCATATTCATTGCGCGCACTAAACACCTGCTATCGAATCTTAAGCTACAATCTCTGCGCTGTCTACTAATCTATTGTTTTCTGTTTTGAGCATACGCGATGGATAACGATTGATCACAATAAAATCATGAGTAGCCATCAACACAGTAGTTCCGTAATCCCGGGCAATGTGAATAAGCAGTTGCATGATCTCGTCACTTGTTTCGGGATCAAGATTCCCGGTGGGCTCGTCGGCCAGTATCAGTTTGGGAGAATTGAGAAGTGCGCGGGCAATGTCTACACGTTGCTGCTCTCCTCCACTCATTTCAAAAGGCATTTTAAAACCTTTGCTGCGGAGACCCACTTTATCCAGCACATCGTTGATCTTTTCTTCCATCAGCCGTTCATCTTTCCAGCCGGTGGCTTTCAGGACAAAACGAAGATTTTCCTGTACGTTACGATCGGTCAGCAACTGAAAGTCCTGGAACACCACACCCAGGTTACGCCGCAGAAATGGCACTTTTTTCCAGTCCATGGAACGCAGATCGAATCCTACCACAGATGCCTGTCCCTCTCTCAGCGTCAGTTCTCCATACAATGTTTTCAGCAGGCTGCTTTTACCCGTACCGGTTTTACCAACCAGGTAAACAAATTCTCCCCTGTTGACGGTGAAATTGACATCCTGGAGCACCAGGCTGTCGCCCTGGTAAATATTGGCATTGTGTATGGATACTACGGTGTCTGACATAATACTAAGTTACGGAAATGTCAAAAGTGAATCGTTAAAACTTGTGCGCGGAAGTCCGCCCCGGGTTCAGGCATAGACGATTTCGCCGAATGGTCCGCTGAGCGTCAGTTTTGCTTCTGCTGCAGGTGCTACCCTGCCTACGATACGCGCTTCGATACCGAATGTTCCGGCAATCTCGATCATACTTTGTGCCGCGGCCTCGCCGGTAAATATTTCCAGCCTGTGACCCATATTGAACACCTGGAACATTTCCCTGAAGTCCGCGCCCGAGTTTTCCCGGATCAGCTGAAACACCGGCGGTATGGGAAACAGGTTGTCTTTGATGATATGCAAAGGTTTCGGCAGGTATTTCATGCATTTGGTCTGACCGCCGCCGCTGCAATGGATCATCCCGTTGATATCGCCGAAATGCTTATCCAGCAGGGTTTTCACCAGGGGTGCATAGGTTCGGGTGGGCGACAGCAGCAGCTTGCCGACACTGATCTGGCGGTCGCCGATCAGGAGGGTATCGGTCATTTTGTTCTTTCCGATATAAACCACCTCAGGGGGCAGCGTTGACTCAAATGTTTCCGGATACTGTTCTGCGTAGTATTTGCTCAGTACATCGTGCCTGGCGCTGGTAAGTCCGTTGCTGCCAAGACCGCTGTTGTATTCGTTTTCGTAATTCGCCTGGCCATAGCTGCTGAACCCTACGATCACATTTCCTTCAGTAATCTTTTCGTTGGTGATGAGCCGCGATTTGGGCCAGCGTGCCGTCATGGTGCCGTTCACGGCAATCGTTCTTACCACATCACCCACATCCGCCGTTTCGCCGCCGAGGTAGTGGATATGCACGCCATAGACAGCCAGCTGGTCAAAAAATTCCTGGGTGCCGTTGATCACCGCCTGCAGCACTTCGCCGTTGATCCGTAATTTATTCCGGTCTATCGTGGAAGAGAACAACAGGTTATCGGTAACACCCACGCAGAGCAGGTCATCGAGGTTCATCGCCACGGCATCCTGCGCAATACCTTTCCATGCGGTGATATCGCCGGTCTCTTTCCAGTAGAGATAGGCCAGGATGCTCTTGGTGCCCGCACCATCGGCATGCATGATGTTTACCCAGTCTTTATCACCACAAAGATGGTCTGCATAGATCTTACAGAAGGCAAAAGGATACAGGCCCTGGTCGAGTTTCTGAATGGCTGCATGCACTTCCTCTTTCTGTGCGGAAACACCACGTTGCGCGTAAAGAGACATGGGAATGGGGAATTTTGGAATTGTGAAATCGGGAAATTGCGGCAAATGTACTGATTTGTGGCAAGGGATTGGATGTTGGAATCGGGAAATTGGAGACAGGCTGTCAAACAGCCGGATACCGTTCCCAATCTGCAATTTCCAATTTCCCGATTCCAACATCCAAAATCCAAATACATTTGCCCCATGCAAGTGCATCGTGAACTCATTGACTCGCTGCCCGTATTCAGGAATGCCGTGGTTACCATCGGTTCTTTTGACGGTGTTCATATCGGGCACAGGCAGATCATACAGCAGTTGAAACAGGAAGCCCGGCGTATCGGCGGCGAAACGGTGATCATCACTTTTCATCCGCATCCGCGGAAAGTGGTGTCCTCTGTTCCGGGCGATGTGAAACTGCTTACCACGCTCCCGGAAAAAATACAGCTGCTCGAGGAAGCCGGCATCGATCACCTGGTGATCGTTCCTTTTGACCATGTGTTCTCCGACCAGACGGCCGAGCAGTATATCGGCGATTTTCTGCACCGTTATTTCAGACCGCATACCGTTATCATCGGTTACGACCACCGTTTCGGGAAGGGACGCGAGGGAGATTACCAGCTGATGGAGACCTATGGCAGCCGGCTGGGTTTTGAGGTAAAGGAAATACCGGCCGAGGTACTGCATGAACTGGTGATCAGTTCCACGCGTATCCGGGAGGCACTCGGAGAAGCCGATATTGTTACGGCCAACGAATTCCTGGGCTATCCTTATTTTTTCGAGGGGAAAGTGGTAAAAGGCAACCAGCTGGGCCGAACGCTGGGCTATCCAACCGCCAACCTGCATATTGCCAGCGAAGAAAAGCTGGTACCCTCCAACGGCGTGTATGCCGTGACCGTGAAAACCGAAGACGGGCACCAGCACGGGGGCATGATGAATATCGGTATCCGCCCCACCATTGATGGCAGCACCCGTGTGATAGAAGTGAACATCTTCGATTTTGACCGCGATATCTATGGGCAGGAACTGGTGGTAAGCCTGCACCGGTATATCCGCGGAGAGGTAAAATTCAGCGGGCTCGATGCCCTGAAACAGCAGCTGTCGGAGGACAGGATCGATGCCATGCGTTTCCTCGCCGGTCAATGAGGTCTGTTCATCGCGGGTCTTTTTTCCGGAACAGGGATTCCGGGTCAAAATCAATGATCTGCCGGTAATCATCCAGTCCGAATACTGTTGCCAGCCGGATCAGCGTCTCGATCCGTACTTCCGTAACACCGTTTTCCCAGGTGGATAAGGTAGAGCGCGCCACCTGCATGGCTGCGGCCACATGCCGCTGATCGTAGTTCCGCAATTCACGTATCAACCTGATATTACGGGCAATCCGCAGTCTTTCCGCACTGATCTGGTACATAAGCTATTGTTTGATGCAATACTACGGTACCCCGCATTGCCGGGTTAGCGTGGAAACACCCGGTCTAAAAACCCGGACTGCCGGGTATTTGCCACGGGGTTCTGTTACCGGCGCAAAAAATCAGGTATAAATACGCTATGACAAATGAGTGCAACACGGTAATTTTCACC
This sequence comes from Sediminibacterium soli, assembly GCF_009939225.1. Lineage (GTDB taxonomy): Bacteria > Bacteroidota > Bacteroidia > Chitinophagales > Chitinophagaceae > Sediminibacterium > Sediminibacterium soli. The sequence continues at coordinate 738,872 of NZ_JAACJR010000008.1, forward strand.
CGGTAAAGGATTGTCGGCCTGGCTGACATAGTTCCAGGCTTATTTGTTGATGAAACCGTTGCGGGTACTGAATTTTACGCATCATCGGCCGATGAGATGGGCTATCCAATCCTCCGCTACCCATGCCTGTTGCCAAACAGCGGGGGAAAACCAAAATTCAATGATATGAAAACGTTGGAATTAAAAACAACCGGTTTTGTTGAATTAAATGAACCTGATTCAATAGAAACAGCCGGCGGAAGTACCTCATTTGTTTACGACCTGGCCACAGCGTTGAGAGCAAATTTTCAGGCAACGACCGGAAACGTCAATGGTCTGGTCAAGACGGCCTTCACCTGGTTCGCACAACAATAATATTTCACAAAAAAAATCCTTATGAAAAAACAATCACTGAACATCGAAAACATGATGCTTTCAGAACTTTCCGAAAGCGAAACAGTAAACCGGTCCGGTGGAACCTTTCCCTGGTTTGTAACAGGAGCTGGCGGTCTTCTCGCATTCCTTGCAAAGAAATGCATTGACGATTGGCAGTGTTTCAAAGATGGCCTGTCAGGCAACCTTTGTACGCACGGCACCACGCACAGTAAGTAACATGGGATGAAGCTGACTGAAAGACATGGATGCTTCATTGATCCGTACTCTTTCGTCAGCTTCACTTCAAACAAAATAGATCCATAATGAAAAAAACAATCTCGTACCTCCTGGGTGGCATCTGCGGCGTTTTGCTGGTAGACCTGCTTGTCAGCAACCGGCAGTCGATAAAGGATTTTTTCCTTACGCACTAACCCGGGACCAGATCGTTCAGTCACAACAACATCGTATGAAAAAACACATCCCGACCATACTTGGTTTCCTGGGCGGCGTGCTGGTGGGTTTTCTGCTGGAGCATAACTGGCAGGCCATCAAGGACCTGTTTCTCCGCAAATAAACCCAGGCTTTCTTCAGCAACTTCCGGTACCGCATCGGCGCCGGCAGGTAACCTATTGCCTATCCATGCTGCCTTCATTCGACGATATCAGCTATTTCAGCCAGCTCAGGCCCCCAAGGGCCGCGGGAAATGCATATCTGGTGCTGCTGGTGATCGTGTTTTCCGCCTTGTTGGCATTGCCATTTATCTATACGGATATTTCCATCAAAGCAGGGGGTATAACCCGGCCCGGTCATGAACGCACCGAAACAAAGGCCGCCGCAAGCGGCATCATCGATTCGGTATTTGTCAGAGAAGGACAGTTTGTTGAAAAAAACCAGCTCATCCTCCGGATCAGGGACCTGGCATCGGGCAACAGGCTGCTGCAAACCGGCACCGAGATAGACCAGTACCGGGCTTTTATCCAGGACCTTTCCGCACTCACCACCCGCCCGTTGCAGGAATCCCTGTTGCCCGTACTTCGCTCGGCAGTGTACACGGAACAGCTTAACCATTTTTTACAGCAGCAGAACGAACTCCAGTTACAGCTGTTACGGGCCGAAAAAGAGGTAACCATCAACAGCAGCCTGTACAAAGACAGGGTGATCTCATCCAAGGAATTTTTTGATACGGAGAACAACCGCGACAAAATACTGGCTTCCCTCCGTGTTCAGCTGGGCGCAAGGCTCAGTACCTGGCAACAGGAGCTGGCGCGCTACCGGGCGGATCTCTCGCGGCTCCGCGAACAAAACAGGGATATTCATATCCAGGCAGACCAATACCTGGTCAGGGCACCGGTGGCGGGTATCGTGCAGGGCGTGCATACACGTTATTCGGGAGGACTGATACAAACCGGCGACCCTGTCTGCCATATTTCGCCCGAAGAAACACTGATCGGGGAATGCCTGGTTGCAGCAAAAGATGTGGGGCTTTTACAAATCGGTCAGCCCGCCCGTTACCAGGTGGAGGCATTTAACCATACTTATTTCGGCTCGCTTACCGGCGCCATCATGCAGATCGATAACGACTATACGCCGGTTGACAACCAGCCTTTTTTCAGGGTGCAATGCAGTTTTGACAGCCTGCAGTTAGGGCTAAAGAACGGGTTCAGCGGGCGACTGAAAAAAGGGCTGAATTTTCAGGCGGCCTTTCTCGTTGCACGAAGAAGCCTCTGGCAGTTACTGTTCGATAAAATCGACGACTGGTTAAATCCTTCCGCCCCTGTATTCAAGAGAAAAAACACTTGAGAAGACCCACCCAGATAAAACAAAGAGACATTACCGACTGCGGCGCAGCCTGTCTGTGTTCCGTGGCGGCCTATTACCGTTTGCGTGTACCGGTAAGCCGTATCAGGCAACATGCCGGCACAGACCAGCAGGGAACCAATGTACTGGGCATGCTGCAGGCGGCAGAAAAAATCGGGTTACGCGCAAAAGCGGCCAAAGGACCTGCGGAAAGCCTGCAGAAGATACCCCTGCCGGCCATAGCGCATGTGGTGCTTCCCAACCAGTTGCATCACTATGTGGTGATCTACCGCGTTCGGGGAAAAAAACTTTGCATCATGGACCCCGCCGACGGAAAGCTTCATCGAAAAACAACAGAACGGTTCAATAAAGAATGGACGGGCGTAATCCTGCTATGCATTCCCGGCGAGGATTTTACCGAGGGCAACCAGGTGCAGTCCAATGCCCTGCGTTTCTGGCAACTGGTTAAACCGCATTCGGGTATTCTTCTGCAGGCATTGACCGGGGCCGTTGTATATACCCTGCTCGGACTGAGTACATCGCTGTACCTGCAAAAGATCATTGATTTTGTGCTGACAGACGGCAATACAAGACTGCTCAACCTGTTAAGCGCACTCATGCTGCTGCTGCTGGGAGTGCAGCTGTACATAGGGGTTTTCAAAACCCTGCTGGGGCTGCAGACCGGTCAAAGCATCGACGCAAAGCTGATCCTCGGCTATTACAAACACCTGCTGCAGCTGCCGCAGCGTTTTTTCGATACCATGCGTGTAGGCGAGATCATCAGCAGGGTGAACGACGCGGTAAAGATCAGGGAGTTTATCAACGATACGGCACTGAACATGATCGTGAACTGCCTGATGATCGTTTTCTCCGCCGCCTGTATGTTTCTGTATTACTGGAAACTGGCGGCACTTACCTTACTGATCGTTCCGTTGTATAGCCTTATTTATTTTATCGGCAACCGCATCCACAAAAAATGGCAGCGTATGCTGATGGAAAGCAGTGCGGAACTGGAAACCCAGTTTGTGGAAAGCCTGACGGCTGCGGGAACCATCAAACGTTTTGGCCTGGAACAGTATGCCGGCACACGTACAGAGAAAAAGTTCGCGGATCTTTTAGACCGCATCCGGCAAAGCAGCACAAAAGGAATTTACCTGAACACATCCACCGAGTTCTGCACCAGGCTGTTCACGATCCTTTTGCTCTGGGCCGGGAGTTATTTTGTGATCAGCCGTGAACTGAGTCCCGGTGAGCTGCTTTCCTTCTATGCACTGCTGGGTTACCTCACCGCGCCGCTGGGTTCCCTGCTATCGGCCAATAAAAACATACAGGAAGCGCTGATCGCCGCAGACAGGCTGTTTGAGATCATCGACCTGGAAACGGAAGCATCACCTGCCGCCCAGCTGGTGCTCAGTGCCGGCCTGGTAGGCGATATTCATTTTTCGGCGGTATGCTTCCGGTATGGAAGCCGCACAAATGTTTTTGAGAATTTCACGGCAACCATTCAAAAAGGAAAGGCCACCGCCATCGTGGGAGAAAGCGGCAGCGGAAAGTCCACGCTGCTCTCCCTGCTGCAGAACCTGTATCCCTTGCAGAAAGGGCATATCCGCATCGGCGATGCCGATATACGGTACATCGATAAACAAAGCCTGCGCAAACTGGTATCGGTGGTACCGCAGCACATTGAATTATTCAGCGGCAGTATTGCCGAAAATATCGCCATCGGCGACGAACAGATGGATATGAGTCGCATACTGCAACTGGCGCGGCTGCTGGGTATTGATGATTTTGCCAATGATCTCCCGGCGGGTTACCATACCTTGCTGCACGAACAGGGCGTAAACCTCTCCGGCGGCCAAAGACAGAGAATTGCCATTGCACGCGCTTTGTACCGCAACCCGGAGATACTGATCCTGGATGAAGCCACTTCCTCGCTGGACCCTTTCAGTGAGCAGAAAGTGCAGGAAACGCTTCGCTGGTTCGCCTCATCCGGCAAAACCATTATCGTGATCGCTCACCGGCTGAGTACCATCCGTAACTGCGATACCATTCTGGTGCTAAAACAGGGAAAGCTGATCGAAGAAGGGGATCACGAAAAACTGCTGGCAACCGGGGGGGAATACCATGCACTCTGGCAACACCATGCGGGTTTGGTTAACGGGTAGGGTCACGCCATTATCTTCACCACCATCTCCTTCATCAGCCCCGCATCCGAAGTGCCCCCGTCGTGCACGCCAATGCTCCTGAGGTTATAATGGTGCAGCAGCAGCAATACTTTTTCCACGCCGGCAGAATCGTATTTGCGTGCAGTTGATAAATAATCCTTTACAAAATAGGGATTGACACCCAGCGCCGAGGCCACCGTTTTTTCATCAGGAGCGGGCAAACCATGTATCATAAATACTTTGCTGAAAAAATTATAGAGGGCGGGCAGGATCAGCTGGATAGGCGCCGCTTTGGGATTGGCTTCAAAATACTGGATGATACGGATGGCTTTGGACAGGTCTTTCTGCGCAATTGCCGACTGCAGCTCGAATACGTTGAACTCCTTGCTTACCCCGATATAATTTTCGATATCGTCTTCGGTGATGTTTTTCCGTGCGCCAAGGTTTACCGCCAGTTTTTCAACCTCGTTCTGCATGCGACCCAGGTCGTTGCCAATATGATCCACCAGCAGGAACAGCGCTTTCTGCGAAATGGCAAGTCCATGCTGCTGTATCATATTCGATGCCCATTCCGGCAACTGGCTCTCGTACATTTTTTTGGTGGTGAGCAGTTCCCCTTTTTGCTTCAGCAATTTCGCGAGTTTGGAGCGGCCATCCACTTTCTTTTCCTTGTAGCTGACCACGAATACGGTGGAAGCCAGCGGGTGATCGATATACGCTTCCAGTTTTTCGATATCGCGCATCTGCTGTGCTTCTTTCAGCAGTACCACCTGTCTTTCTGCGAACATAGGATAGCGCATACAGGCATTTACCACGGCAGACCATTCCGCGTCCTTTCCGTAAAAGACAGACAGGTTAAAACCTGCTTCCGACTCGTTGAGTATTTTGTGTTCGGCATAATTGACCACCTGGTCAATAAAAAAGCTTTCCTCGCCTTCTAACCAGTAAACGGGTTTGAACACGCCTTTTTTCCATTCCGCTATGATCTTTTCGGCCGACATGGTTGCAAAGATGCTTTCCGGTATACGAATGATAAAAAATAAACCGCTAAAGTTTTGAACATACTTTAAATGACCACCACCTGCTCCGCCGTGAGCATTGGCATGGAAAGGAACCGCAATACGATGTTTGCCGTCACCACCACATCTTTCTGGCAGTAATCCACGATACGGGGTACATTCTTTTCCCGGTAATACACTTCCTGCACCCTGCTGCCGTCCATATCGGTTTTGGAGGTAGGAATACCCAGTACACTTGCCAGTAAATGAAGGGATATATAGTTCTTATGATCGCCGAATTTCCACCAATTCAGCGTGTCGAACATCTTTACTTCCCAGGGTTTTCTGTCGTGCAACTGCAGGCAGGCCGGCAGGGGCAGGCGGTTGATCAGCAGCCTGCGGCAGATATAGGGTATATCGAATTCCCGGATATTATGCCCCGCAAACTGGAATTGCGGGCGCAGCTGGTCGATCCTTTCACATAAATCAGCGAAATTACGTAGTATTTCTACCTCATCATCCCCGCTGAAACTGTGCAGCCGGAGGGTGGTGGCGCCGGATTCATCGGTATGAAAAAATGCGGCGGAAATACAGACGATCCTGCCGAATTCGGCCAGTATCCCTGCTTTTTCCCTGTATTTTTCCGCCGGATCATAGGGTTCTGGCACGGTTTTCGATATTTTCTCGCAAAAAAGTAGTTGCCAGGCCGGTTCAAGCTGATCATAAGAGGCAGATTGTGGAACTGTTTCAATATCCAGTAATAAAAGATCTGAGAGTAGCATATATTTTTGAATTAATATCAACCAATAAAAACCCCTTTTACAAATGAGTTATACTCCTTCAGCCGGATCTGGTTCCACACCGGGTTATCAGCAGCCCAAAGACAATCGTAAACTAATATACGGCATTCTCATAGCCGCCCTGGTAGGCACATGGGGCTACATTATTTTTGACAAAAGCAAAAACAAGGAAGCCGTAACGCAGCTCGAAACCCGTATCACCAATATCGACAGTGCCAGAAACGCTATCCAGCAGGAATTCCTGATCGTTTCTTCCAAAGCGGATTCGCTTACGCAGTCAAATATCCAGCTGCAGGGCGATCTGGGGGACAAGAACAATTCCATCCAGAAACTGAAAGGCAATATCGCCAGCATCCTGAAAAAGAAAAATGCAAGCGAAGGCGAACTGGCACAGGCCAAACAAATGATCGGTGAGCTGAACGGAAAAGTGGACGGTCTGCTGGCGGAAGTGCAGAAACTGCAGGGCGAGAACCAGCAGTTAACCGTATCCAACCAGCAGCTCAATACCGAAAAAACGCAGCTGACCGCCGATAAACAAAGCCTGGAAGATAACCTGAGCTCAACACGCACCGAAAAGAAAGTGCTGGAAGACAAAGTGGATGTAGCGTCTACGCTGCACGCTTCCAATATCGGTATCGCTGCGGTTAACCTGACCAGCAGTGGCAAGGAAAAAGTAACCAATACAGCCAAAAGGGCCGATCTGATGCGGGTATCTTTTAACCTGGACGAAAACAAGATCACACCCAGCGGCACCAAAGATCTGTACGTGATCGTTACCGCTCCCGACGGCAAAGTGATCAGCGAAGGGTCCACTTTCACCGCGCGTGAAGAAGGCACCAAACCCTATACCAGCAAAGTGAGTGTTAATTACGAGCAGGGTAAGAATATTCCGGTGAGCTACGATATTCGTCAGTCAGACAAATACCTCCAGGGCGATTACAAAATCGAGATATACAATAACGGATTCAAGATAGGCCAGGGAATTAAGACCCTCAAAAAGGGCGGCTGGTTCAGTTAGATTTCAATACCCTATGATCAAAGGCAGCTTCCAAAGAAGCTGCTTTTTTATTGTCATCCAATCAACCCCTCAAACGGCAAAAGTTGGCTATTTTAGTTGTATGATACCTTCCTGGTTTAACTGGAAACTGGTGCTTGTCTGCATTGCCATTTTACTGGTAAGCGGCACTATTATTTACTCACAGTATCTGGCCGGCAAGATCGCCAGGGAAGAACGGAAGAATGTGGAAGCCTGGGTGGAAGCACAGCGAACGATCCTGAACTCCTCCGACAGTGCAAGCATCAATCTGGCCAGCAAGATATCCACCGAGAACAGCGAGATACCGATCATCGAAACCAATGAGCGGGACAGTATCACGGGTAATTACCTCAACCTTGACACGGCAAGGGTAAATGCAGACAAACAATACCTCCATACCAAACTGCTCGAATTCAAGGCCTACAACAACCGGCCGATCACCGTGGTGCTGAAAGACAGTCCCTTTACCGCCAACCGGTACTATTACGGCGAAAGCAAGCTGCTGAAAGAGATCAGGCTGTACCCCATCATACAACTGATCATCGTGGCGTTGTTTATTATGATAGCCATTACGGCTTTGCAGACCTCGTACCGCAGTGCGCAAAACCAGCTCTGGGCCTCCATGGCCAAGGAAACCGCGCACCAGCTGGGCACACCGGTATCGAGTTTACAGGGATGGCTGGAGATACTGAAAGAAGAAAAAAACAACGAGCGGATCGTACCGGAAATAGCCAAGGATGTGGACAGGTTATTGCTGGTAACCGACCGTTTTGGCAAGATCGGCAGCGAGCCGCAGTTTGTTTTGAAAAAGCCCGCCGAACAGATCGAACATATGGTGGATTACATGAAGAAAAGAACCGGGGGCCATGTGGCGTTTGCGCTGGACAATTCGCAGATAGAAGAGATACAGGTGCAGCTATCTCCCACCCTGTTCGACTGGGTGCTCGAAAACCTGATCAAGAATGCACTGGATGCAATTGAAGGCAACGGTACCATCAGTATCCATTCCGGCATACAGGAAGGCTACCTGCTGATCGATGTAACCGATACCGGAAAAGGTATTGCCAAAATACATGTGAAAGATGTCTTCCGCCCCGGTTTCACAACCAAGAAACGGGGATGGGGATTGGGGCTTTCTCTCAGTAAACGGATAATTGAGCAGTATCACAAAGGAAAACTCTTTGTGAAATGGAGCGAACCCGGCAAAGGCAGCACGTTCCGAATTATTCTGCCTCTTCAGAAACCGATTCCGGCAAGCGGCCAAAACAACTCATAGCCGTGACCCATTGCTGCAAAGACTGCGGTGTGGCGGTCTCAACAAACAGGTTGGCTTCTCCGCAAAGACTCAGGAATTCTGTTTCAACGGCTGCTTCCGGTTTGCCTGCCGATTCTCCGATGCGACGCAGACAGCTGTGCATCCTTGACAATTTCTCGTCCGATAAATGATCAAATGCGTGCTGCTGCATCAATTGTCCGGCGGCATTCACCAGCAACTGGTAGGATGTCGTTTTCATACTATGTCCATTTTAATCGTTAGCAATTACGTATATAGACAACAAAAACATGCCACCCTGCTGTTAGCGAATTGTTACCACCCCCCGGCGGTGGATAAGATGGGGATATTGGGAACAGAGGAGCAAGGAACAGAGGAACAGAGGAACAAGGAATAGCGAATATCGAATGAGGTGGGCTGCCTCGAAATTATTACTCACGATAACTCGCGACTGACGTCGCTTCACGACCTTCTTTGCTGAGCCGGCTGGAAGAACAGAGGAGCAAGGAGCAAGGAACAATTGAACAGAGGAACAAGGAATATCGAATATCGAATGTGACGGGCTGCCTCGAAATTATTACTCACGTCAACTCACGATAACTCACGACTGACGTCTCACGACCCTCTTTTCACCGAGCCACCGCTGTTTACATTGATGTCGCGGATCAGTCCTTCGCCTTTGAAACGTACAAAGCCGCCGCTGTTGGCTTTGGCTGATATTTCTTTGGACACATTTACCTGGATGCCTGCACCGCTACCTGCTTCTGCTTTACAAACACTGGAAAGAAGTTCATACCCATGAAACTGGGCGCCGCTATCGCCATCTACATCAAGATTTTGCACCGAACCGGATAAACGGATGCTTCCGCCGCTATTGAGTTTTGCACTCAGTGTTTCCAGCTTAACATCTTTTCCATTGATCGATGCTCCGCTGTTGGCTTTGACTGCTGCAAGTTTTGTGTAGGACACATATACTTTGATCTTCCAGTTCTTCCATTGGCGCCAGAGTTTCCAGTCGTTGCTCCTATATATTTTCAATACACCCCCCTGCACAACAGTTTTTACTTCGTTGAGATAGTCTTTGTTGTTGGCAGTTACTGTTAACTCTTCTTTATCGCCCTTACTGATGATCACCTGTATACCTGCCGATGCTTCGATTGCGGAAAAATCAGCGATACTTCGCTTTTCTACATTATCGCCGTATTCTGTTTCCTGGGCCTTTAATGATGCCGCTGCAAATAGGGTAATAAACAGGCAGGCAATGATTTGTTTCATAAGAGATGTTTGAGGTATAACGGATCAGCATCTGTAAAGGTTACAAAACAGTTTTTTGTTTTAATAAAAATTGTTACATCCAATAAGTATGAGTATCTACCGCTCATATAAGGCTAATTAAGCCTAAATACTGTATCCAGGCTCAGAAGATACGTCTGATATCTAATGAGTTGTCCATTTTTGTATCCGTAATTATTAGGGTTTATCCAAATTATCATTCTATGAAAAAAATCTGCTTATTAGGGTCATTATTCTTCATATTAACGTCGACTTTCGCCCAGTTAAATAAAACGGTGTTTACTTGCCCTTACAGTCAATATGTTCCATTTCGTCAAGTGGAAATCAAGCAACTTTAACAAAGATTGCCGATGGAAGTGTAACTCTGAACGCTACGATCACCAATTGCGATGGAGTAATTCAATATTCGCAGAAATCTGTAACATTCGGTGTTCCAGAACTTTATGGAAATGCTTCATGGTATGAGAGCAACATTTATAATATACAACCTCTTGGAGGAAGCGCAACTTATGTGACCGTTCCATCGTTATATATAACACTGGAGTCATCTGGTTACAACTCGTATATATGGGAGTTCATAGGTAGTAGTTCCAATGCAAGTTACTACACTTCGCACCCTGCAACTTTTGGATATATATCTTGGAATTCCCCACTCAACCTATACGACTGGATAGGTTTTAGCATGCATACCACTAACACATGCGGTACTCGCAATGACCCGATGTACTTCTACTATGAAGGGGAAGTAATGTATTATAGTATCGCGCCTAATCCAATCCAATCCTCCTTTACAGTTAATATTAGGTCAATAAGAAATAATAAGATTCCCCCTGGGCGTAGGCCAAAAGATTTGTCAATTCGTCGGATACAAGTATTTGATAACATGGGCAATCTTGTTCTGGAACGGACTGGAATGGGAATAACAAAACAAATGAGCGTTACAAATATCAATCTCAAATCCGGCTTATACACTGTTAAGATATTCGGCAAAGACGTGCAGGAATCTCATTCAATAATAGTTCGGCCTTAATATTAGCATCAAAAGATATATTTCATAAAGCATCCTTATTTAGCAAATAGGGTGCTTTATGAATATTTTGCAATGTCAGTGGTTATTGAAAAAAGCCCCTGCTATTTAAGCACAATCGCCCCCAGTGCAGGGAGTTGAAGTTTCAATTTATACCATTCAGCCCCCTTCTCCACCCGTGTAGCAACGATCAAAGGATTGAACACATCGCCTGTTCCCCAGAATACCTTGTCATCGCTGTTGAATATCTCTTTCCATTCGGGTTTACCATGCACATGCACTTCCCAGTCGTTGCGCACAACCGGTGTAAGGTTGAGCACCACAAGCACATTGTCCTTTTCTTTCTTCCCCTTGCGCATATATACGATCACGGATTCGCTCCTGTGGTTAAGGTCGATCCATTCAAAACCATCCTGTTCAAATTGTTTTTCGTAAAGAGCCGGTTCCGAACGGTACAGTTCGTTCAGCTTCTGTACGCAGTGTTTCAGTCCGCCGTGACTCACAAATCCCAGCAGGTCCCACTGAAGTTCACTTTTATAATTCCATTCACTGGTAGCGCCGAATTCGTTGCCCATGAACAGCAGTTTGGCGCCCGGATGCGTGAACATATAGGTGTACAGCGAACGGAGATTGGCGAATTTCTGCCATTCATCGCCCGGCATCTTGTATAGCATAGGACTTTTGCCATGCACCACTTCGTCATGGCTTAACGGCAGCATAAAGTTCTCATCGTAGAAATACATCATGCTGAACGAGAATTTATCCTGGTGAAACTGCCGGTAGTAGGCGTCCATCTTGAAATAATCGAGTGTATCATGCATCCAGCCCATCATCCATTTCATGCCAAAACCCAGTCCTCCTTCAAAAGTGGGTTTGCTGATGCCCGGCCAGTCGGTGGCTTCTTCTGCAATGGTCTGTATATCCGGAAAATCGCGGTACAGGGTTTCGTTGAGGTCTTTGATAAAGGCGATGGCTTCGAGATTGCCATTGCCCCCGTATTCGTTCGGCTCCCACTGGCCCGTATTGCGGCTGTAATCGAGCCGCAGCATCGAACTCACCGCATCCACGCGTAACCCATCAATATGAAACTGTTCGCACCAGAAACGCGCGCTGCTGATCAGGAACGATTTCACTTCGCCTCTCTTGTAATTGAAGATGTACGAGTTCCAGTCGGGGTGATAGCCTTTGCGCATATCGGCGTATTCGTAGGTATGCGTTCCGTCGAACATGAACAGGCCATGCGCATCGTAAGGAAAATGTGAGGGAACCCAATCGAGTATCACACCGATGCCTGCCTGGTGCAGCGCATCCACCATCGCCGCAAATTCCTGCGGCGATCCAAAACGGGACGTGGGTGCAAAATAACCCGTGCCTTGGTAGCCCCAACTTCCGTCAAAGGGATGTTCCATTACGGGCATGAACTCCACATGGGTAAAACCCATTTCCTTTACATAGGGAACCAGCCGCTCCGTAAGCTGTGTATAGCTGTTGTACAGTTCTTCGTTGTGTCTGTCGGGCCGCATCCAGCTGGCCAGGTGCACTTCGTATACAGAACAGGGCGAGGAAAGCGCGTTATGTGTTTTGCGGGTTTGCATCCATTCGTCATCCTGCCACCGGTAACCGGTTTGCCAGGTGATGGAGGCGGTATAGGGCCGTTTCTCCCAGAAATGCGCATAGGGATCCCCTTTATCCAGCTTGATACCTTTGAACCCGTGAATATGGTATTTGTATGCTTCTCCCTCGGCGATTCCCGGTATAAAACCTTCCCAGATACCCGAACGGTCCTGCCGTACAAACAAAGGATGCGATTCCTTGTTCCAGTCGTTGAAATAACCCGTTACCGAAACAAAACTGGCATTGGGCGCCCATACCGCAAAATAAGTGCCCGGGGTATCCGATACCGCAAGCTGCTTATTGCCCAGTAATTCATACATCCGGTAATTCGTTCCCTGCTGAAAATTGCGGATGTCTTCGTCTGTAAACAGGGAATAATTCCATACCGGTTGCCGCTTATCTACAAAATACCTGTCTTCGTATTTTTCCGGTAGTTCGGTTCCAACCTTTGGCTTAGTCTTGTCTCCTGTATTTGTTTTTGACGATCGCATAACCGGTTATTTATCAAATAATAAAAATTTCTTAACAGTAATTTATAACTAAATGTTTAGTTTTATAAACAATTGTTATGGATTTTGCCCCCGGATAGCATCAGTAGAACCAACAACTGCCCAACAAATGAGAAAACCCGTTACTGCGCTCTTCGTCTGCGCCTGTCTGCTTTCGTTTTCAAGTGTATTCTCCCAAAGTTCCCTTAAAGGTACTATCAGGGACACCCTCAACAAACAAAATCTTACTAAAGCAACCATTACCGTATTACGCGCCAAAGACTCCATCCTGGTTACGTTCACCCGCACGGATGCGCAGGGTGCTTTTGGCATGAAGAACCTGGCGGCCGGCAACTACATCATGCTGGTTTCCTATCCCAGCTATGCGGATTACGTGGAGAATTTTACGCTGGAGTCCGGCAAGGACAGGGATTTCGGCACCCTGCCGGTGATCACCAGGGCCAACCTGTTGCAGGAAGTGATCGTACGACAGCGGATATCGGCGATACGGGTAAAAGGCGATACCACCGAATACCGGGCAGACAGCTTTCATGTTGGACCCAATGCCGACGCGCAGGAGCTGCTGCGGAAACTTCCGGGCATACAGGTAAACAGCAAGGGCGAAATAACGGCACAGGGAGAAAAAGTGCAGAAAGTGCTGGTGGATGGCGAGGAATTCTTCAGCGACGACCCGGCCGTGGTTACCAAGAACCTGCGGGCCGATGCGATCGACAAGGTGCAGACCTTCGATAAAAAAAGCGACCAGGCTGCTTTTACGGGTATCGACGACGGACAAAAGATCAAGACCATCAATTTTCAGCTGAAAGAAGATAAAAAGAAAGGCTATTTCGGCAAAGTGGAAGCCGGTACCGATTTCGATAAATACCGTTATGGCAAACTGCTGCTGAATGCTTTTAAAGGAAAAAGAAAAATATCGGGTTACCTTACTACGGACAACACCAAATTCGAATCGCTGAACTGGGATGAGAGCCGTAACTACGGCGGTGACGCCAATACCACCACGCAGATCAACGACGACGGCGGTATCATGATCTTTTCGCAGGGAGACGATTTCAGCTGGGGACGCGGTTTCCCCACATCGTATACCGGCGGCCTGCATTTCAGCAACAAATGGAACCAGGACAAACACAACAGCAACAATACCTACCAGTACAATAACCTGAACGTAAAAGGCATTACCACCACCGATATGCGCAACCTGCTGCCGGGCAGCAACAGTTTCAACAGCAAAACCGTGCAGGACCAGGTGAGCGATAAGAAACGGCACAAACTTACCAGCATTTACGAATGGCAGATCGATTCTTCCAGTTCGCTGAAGCTGACGGTGCGTGCATCGGATGTAAAGGGCTATTCGGTAACAAAATACCAGGGACAGTCCATCGACCAGAACGGCAATATCGTGAACCAGAGCGACAGAACGACGAATGGCGATGATGACAACACCACGTTCAACAACAACATCTACTGGCGCAAGAAATTCAAAAAATCGGGGCGTACGATCTCATTGAACAGCGACCTCAATTTCAACAACCGTACGCAGAACTCTTTTTTGCTGGCCAGGAACAGTTTCTTTGATAAAACAGGGGCTTTGATCAGCAGCCAGGCGGTTGACCAGCTGAAAGTGAACAAGCAGGATGCCAGCACCGTCAATTCGCTGGTAACCTATACCGAGCCTTTGTGGAAGAACACTTTCCTGGTATTGAATTACCGGCTTAACCTGAACAGGAACGATGCGGAAAGAAACACGTTCAACAAAGACGGCACGGGCAAATACACAACGCTGGTGGATTCGCTCAGCAACCATTTTATCTTCAATACAACCAGTCATCTGGGAAGCGTTAACTTCCGGTACAATGTAAAGAAAGTGAACTTCTCGGTGGGCTCGGGCATAGGCTCCTCCACCTACCATATGAAAGATGTGCGCAAGAACGCAGACCGCGAAGTGGTGTTCAACAATTTCATACCTGCCCTGTCTTTTAACTACACCCCCAAAATGCAGCGCAGGGTTACTTTCAACTACTCGGGCACCACGCAGAACCCTACGCTTGCGCAGATACAGCCATTGATCGATAACACAGACCCGCTGAACATTACCATCGGCAATGCAGGTCTGAAACAGGCTTTCCAGCACAATTTCAGTTTCAGGGCATCGGATTTTAAAGTACTGAAAAGCCGGAGCATGTCGATCAACATGAACTATTCCAAAACAGACAATGCCATTTCCAATGCCAGTACGGTTGACAGCCTTAACAGGCGGGTGAACCAGTCTGTTAACATTGACGGCAACTATAGCTGGAATGTATCTGCAGGGTATGGCTTTGAAATAATACCATCGCTTAACCTGAACTTTAATGTGGGACCGAGCAAGAACAGGTATGTGAGCTATGTGAACAACATAAAAAATACCACTACAAACAACAATATCAACCTTGGCCTGTTCGCTGGCTACTGGGCCGATAAATTTGTCAATTTCTGGATGAACTTCAATGCCAACTACGTGAACTCGATTTCTTCCATACAGTCGAATATTGCCACGCGTTACTGGTCGTACAGCACCTACGCAAACGTTCAGCTGCGTTTCAAAAAAGCAAAGTTTTTTGTTGACCTCAATGCGGAAGGCAATTTCTACCAGAAAACGCAGGCTTTTGCCGGTCAGCCCAATGTGCTGGCGATCAATCCAACGCTTCGCAAGGTGTTCACCAAAAGCGATGCATGGGAGGTAAAACTGTATATCAACGACCTGCTTAACCAGAACCAGGGTGTAAGCCGCAGTGTGAACAGCAATTTCCAGACGGCAACCACCTACCAGACCATTCAACGCTATTTCATGCTCTCGCTGGCATATAATTTCAACAAGAACGGTAAACCCCAAAACGCAGGCTTCTAATGAAAAAGATATTTTTAACAGCCCTGGTGGCCACGGCCCTTACGGCTTCGGCACAAACACAATTTGTTACATCGGGTCGGGTGGAGTACGAGAAAAAGATCAACCAGCATAAGATGGTGGAAGACGCTGCCGAAAACAATGTGTGGATGCAGACGATGCTGAAAGCCTACCCCAAAACGCTGACCGATGTGTACGAGCTCCGTTTCAACCAGGATAAATCGGCCTATAAGCTCGCAAAGGAAAATTCCGATAACAAATACATCATGTGGGGCACCAAGCCTACCGAAACGGATGTAACGCTGCAGGATATGCAGACCGGTAACACCTCTACCCAAAGAGAGGTTTTCGAAAACACCTATGTGATCAAAGACAGCCTTCGCAACCTGGAATGGCGTATCACCGACGAAACCCGCACCATTGCCGGCTTTGAATGCAGGAAAGCGGTGACCAGGATCTGCGATTCCGTATACGTGGTGGCTTTTTATACCGACCAGATACCGGTAAGCAGCGGCCCCGAAACCTTTGGCGGGTTGCCCGGACTGATCCTGGGACTGGCGGTGCCGCGGTTGTACACCACCTGGTTCGCCACCAAACTCGAACTATCCGAACCTACCGCCACGCAGCTGAACCCGGTGCAGAAAGGTAAAAAACTGAACTGGGCACAGCTCTATGCAGAACTGAGAAAGGGAATGAAAGACTGGGGAAAGGAAGCGGAGAAAAGATTGTGGATCATCTCGCTGTGAGCATACGGGAGCAATGAATAAGGGAACAGAAGAACAAGGAGCAAGGAACAGGGGAAGAAGGGAACAGATGATCGGATAAGATTTTAAATGTACTATGTAATAGTCAGGACTTGATCTGACAGGTAAGGTTTTTTCAAGCTGCTGTTTTTTCTCCGATCGCCGTTCTTCTATTCCCTGCTCCTTGTTCTTCTGTTCCACATGCCTGCTCCGTAAATCATACTTCCGGCGCTTTGTGCTCCTTTACAAACACCAGGCAGGCCACTGCCGCCAGGCAAAGTAAACCGCCGCCCACCGCCACTGCCAGCAGCCTGTCGTTATGCAGTACCTGCTTCATGATGCTGCCAAAGAACAGGGAAGCGATGATCTCGGGTAATACGATAAAGAAATTAAAGATGCCCATGTAAATGCCGATCTTGTTTTCGGGCAAACTGCCGGCGAGCATGGAATAGGGCATGGAAAGGATCGATGCCCAGGCAATGCCCACCATACCCATGGCCACATACAGGTAAGCCGGATCCTGGATATGATCTACCGCCAGCAAACCCACACCGCCGATCAGCAGGCAGAGCGTATGCGTTATTTTTTTTCCGAACATACCCACCAGGGAAGGCAGGGCAAAAGAAAAGATGAAAGTTACCAGGTTCAGTATCGCCGATGTGGTGTTGGCATATTCCAGACCTTTTGTATACACTTCGGCGCTGGTTTGCGGATCGCCATGGAATAGCTCGGCGGCCACACCGGTGCTGTAGTAGAACCACATCAGGAACAGACCCGGCCAGGTCAGGAAATTCACCAGGGCAAGCCGTTTCATCTGCGAAGGCATATGGGCAATAGACGAAAAAATCTCTTTCACGCCCCCGGAAAAACCTTTGTTGGATGCCGCAAGCTTTTGTTTCCAGTCGGGATCTGCCGGCGGGTACTCCTTGCTTCTGAACACCGTGTACAATACCGCCAGCAGGAATACGGCGCCGCCGATATAGAACGACAGCATGATGTTCTGCGGAATAGCGGAACCCGATTTGTCTCTCGACACCCCAAACCATTCCACCAGTTTCTGCGGAAGGTAGCCGGCCACAAAAGAAGCCAGGCCGATGAACATGCTCTGCATCGCAAAACCGAAAGGCCGCTGTTTTTCGTCGAGGTTATCCGCCACAAATGCGCGGAACGGCTCCATGCTGATATTGATACAGGAATCGAGTATCCATAACGTGCCCGCCGCCATCCATACAGCCGAAGCATTGGGCATAACGAACAATGCCAGCGAACTCAATACCGCACCGATCAGGAAAAAAGGACGGCGGCGGCCCAGCCTGGGGTGCCAGGTACGATCGCTCAGATAGCCGATGATGGGCTGAACGATCAATCCTGTCATGGGAGCGGCAAGCCATAACCCCGGTATCTGTTCAGGCGATGCGCCGAGGTATTCATAGATGGCGCTCATATTGCCCATCTGCAGGCTCCAGCCGAACTGGATACCAAAAAAACCAAAACACATGTTCCATATCTGCCAGAAACCAAGCCTGGGTTTGATGCCGGTGTATGCGGTTGACATAACGCGTTTTTAGCAATCGGGGGATCCGGGCCCGGGCTGCAGCTGTACGTTTTGGCTACAGTTGCAAACAACAGCCGGACCGGTTAATTAAATCACAAATCCATCGGGCAGTACAGCAGTCTTTTTTACCACTACAATACCATCCTTTACCGTATACAATGCATGATCGGTATTGGCCAGGTGCTTTCCGCCGTTGATGCGCACATCGTTGCCGATACGGCAGTTCTTATCGATGATCGCATCTTTGATATAACAACGCTCTCCTATGCCTATCCTGGGCAATCCTTTCACCGAATCATAGTCCATCTCCTCTATGGTTTCGTAATAATCGTTACCCATGATATAGGCATTTACAATGGTGGTACCATGACCGATCCTTGCCCGGATGCCCACCACGCTTTGTTCGATACGGCTTGCATGGATGATGGAGCCTTCTGCAATGATGGTTTTCTCGAGCGTGGTGCCGCTGATCTTTGCCGGCGGCAGCATTCTGGCACGGCTGTATACGGTTTTGTTGTTGTCGAAAAGATTGAACGGCGGTATCTCCTGTGTAAGCGCCAGGTTGGCTTCGTAAAAAGAATAGATATTACCGATATCGGTCCAGTAACCCTCGTACTGGTAACTGGCCACTTTATAACCGGAGATGGAATTGGGTATGATCTCCTTGCCAAAATCGGTTGCCTGCGGGTGGTGCGAGGTAAGCAGGTCGTACAGTACCTGTTTGGTAAATATATAGATACCCATCGATGCCAGGTAATGCCTGCCCAGTCTTTGCATATCCGCACCGGTATCGCTCACCCATTCGGGCAACAGATCCGCTTTGGGTTTTTCGATAAAGGAAGTGATCATGCTTTCGGAATTCGTTTTCAGGATGCCGAACTCCGGCGCGTCTCTTGCATCAACCGGTATGGTTGCAATGGTGATATCCGCATTTCCCGCTTTATGCGCATTCAGCATTTCGGAAAAATCCATCTGGTAAAGCTGGTCGCCGCTCAGGATCAGTATGTATTCGAATTCCAGGTTGGAGATATGCCGCAAAGACTGCCGCACCGCATCTGCCGTGCCCTGGAACCAGCCGGGGTTATCAGGTGTCTGTTCCGCGGCGAGTATATCCACGAAGCCCGTACTGAAAGCGCTGAAATGATAGGTGTTCTTGATATGCTTGTTGAGCGATGCCGAATTGAACTGCGTCAGCACGAACATGCGGTTGATATTGCTGTTGATGCAGTTGCTGATGGGTATATCCACCAGCCTGTATTTGCCCGCGATAGGCACCGCCGGTTTGGAGCGGCTCGCGGTAAGCGGATACAAACGGCTGCCGGCTCCCCCACCGAGGATCACCGCTACTACTGATGTTGATATACCTGTCATGATATTTGGTTAAATATGAGTTGTATGCTTACAAGTTACATGTAATAAATGATCGCAATACGCAACGGGTGTTAAGTTATGGAATGTTCCCTGCATCCTGGCACACCGACTAAAACTCTCAGTCCAGCACCCGCTATTCCAGGCAGGCGCTGTATACCGCCTGGTAGGCCTCCATCGCACTTTCCCAGCTGTGATCGATCTGCATCATGCGTGTGCGCATGGCTTTCATCTGCTGCGCGTCGCTGTAAACCGCTGTGCCGCGATGGATGGAATAACCGATATCTTCCACGCTGGCATTGTTGAAACGGATACCAAACCCATCCGCATCACCCATATCCGTTACCGTATCCTGCAGGCCGCCCGTGCTTCTTACCACGGGCACGGTGCCGTAACGCATGGCATACATCTGGTTCAGTCCGCAGGGCTCTACCCTGCTGGGCATGAGCAGGAAATCGGCTCCTGCATACATCAGGTGACTCAGGGTTTCATCGTATCCTATCACCGCGTTGAAAATGCCTTCGTATTCGTGCTTCATCTGCTGGAAAGCCCATTCCACATTGGTTTCTCCGCTGCCCAGCACCAGGAAGCTGGCCGATCCCTGCGAGTAAAAGATCGATGTGCGTATGGCATCGGGCAATACGTCTGCGGCTTTTTCTCCCACAAGCCTTCCGATAAACACGAACAGCGGCTTTTTACTGTCGAAGCCAAACCTGCGGCAGAGTTCTTCTTTGTTTTTTTGCTTCCCCGCCGTTACATCTTTTACCGAAAAATGGTGCACCAGGTATTTATCGGTAGCGGGATCCCACACTTCGTTGTCGATACCGTTCAGTATGCCTACGCATTTTCCCTGTTCGTATTCAAACAGTTTTTCCAGCCCGTTGGCGTTTGAACGCAGTTCGGCCAGGTAGCTCCAGCTTACGGTGGTTACTTTGGAAGCACATTTTACGGCCGATGCCAGCGGGTTGATCATATCGGCCCAGTCGAGCATGCCTCTTTTCCAGAGATCCCAGCGGGGTATATAACGGCTTTTGTCCCAGCCCATCCATCCCTGGTACTGTCCGTTGTGAATGGTAACCACGGTGGGTACGTTGCGCAGCCTGCCAAAATCGTAACAGTACTGCATCATAAAAGGCAGCAGCCCGGTATGGTGGTCGTGGCAGTGAACGATATCCGGCTGGTGTTCCCAGTGATTCATCCAGTTCAGCACGGCTATCTGGAAGGCCGTGAACCGCTCGGCATCGTCATCGTACCCGTATATCTTCTGCCTGTCGAGCAAGCCGTTGATATCCACCAGAAACAGATCAAAACCAAGTTTGTTATTGCTTTCCTTGATGATCGTAAAATCGAAGAACCAGTTGCCCAGGTTGGCCTGTCCCTTAAAATCCACGGTCCATTCGCTCTCGTAGAGGAATTTGGTCCGGTACATAGGCATCACCACTTTGGCGATATGTCCGGCCTGGCACTGGTACTTGGGTAAAGCGCCTACCACATCGCCCAATCCGCCCGCTTTGGCCACAGGGTAACATTCCGCGCTTACATGAATGATCTCCATGCTGAAAATTGACTTGATTGACTTGAAGTTAGGAATAAAAACGTTCCCTCAAATTCCGGTCTGAAAATTTTTCCTTCCTTAAATTCTCGTTATTTTACACCCCATACCTAAAACCTAAAAGCTTGCTATGAGCCAAACCAAACAACCTACCAATACCGGTGCGCTTGCCACGCTGGTTATGGTGTTCTTTTTCTGGGGATTTATCGCTGCCTCCAACAGCATTTTTATCCCCTTCTGTAAAACGCATTTCAACCTCAACCAGTTCCAGTCGCAGCTGATCGGCTCTGCATTTTATGGCGCGTATTTTATCGGTTCGCTGGTTCTGTTCATCTTTTCTAACCTGCTGGGGTATGATATACTGAACAAAATCGGGTACAAACGGGGCATCATCTACGGTTTGCTGATCTCGGTGGTTGGCGCATTGCTGATCATTCCTTCGGCCAATGCCAACTCGTTCCCTGCGATCCTTGCCTCTTTCTTTGTGGTGGCGTTGGGTTTTTCGCTGCAGCAGACCGCTGCCCAGCCTTTTGCCATCCTGCTGGGCGATCCGGCCACCGGTTCACACAGACTCAACCTTGGCGGAAGTGTTAACTCGCTGGGTACCACGCTGGGACCGTTGATCGTAAGTTATTTTCTTTTCGGAAGCGCAGATGCGAAAGATGTGGTGGTTACCGTTACCAATATCAATTCGCTGTACCTGATCGTGGCCGGTGTTTTTCTTGCGGTGGCCATCTTTTTTGCCCTGTCGAAGAAACTGCCCAGCGGCAAAAACTCCGAAGCCTTCGAAAAAGCCAATAAAGCGGCTTCTTCCCTGCTGATGATGACACTGCTGATCGGCGCCATCATTGTGGTGGGTCAGTTAACCAATGTAGATAAGCTGTACCTGCTGGGACTGAGTGTGATCTCCGTTATTGCCATCCTCTTCATTTCCAATAAAAAAGCAACCAGCAACCCCAGCGGATGGGGCGCCATGCAATACCAGCAGCTGGTATACGGCATGCTGGGCATTTTTCTGTATGTGGGTGTGGAAGTGACCATCGACAACAATTTCGGCGCATTGCTGAAGACGCCGGGATACCTTACAGAAACCGGGCTTGATGAAAGCAAGATATCCCAATACATTTCGCTGTACTGGGGAAGCCTGATGATCGGCCGCTGGACGGGCGCCATCAGCGTATTCAATTTACAGGGCGCGATGAAGAAGATCATGATGATCGTTGTTCCTTTTATCGCTTTTGCGGTGATACTGGGTGTTAACCGCCTGAAAGGAAACGATGTTTCCGACCTGTATACCTATGCGGTTGCCATTCTTGTAGCGGTGGCTGCTATGTTCTATGGACAGGAAAAACCGGTAAAGACCCTGGTAACGGTATCCGTACTGGCCTCGATCGCCATGCTGATCGGCGTATCCACCAGCGGCATTGTTTCGGTGTACGCGTTTATGTCTGGCGGACTGTTTTGCTCGGTGATGTGGCCCTGTATCTTTGCGCTGGGTGTGGGCGGACTGGGTAAATACACCAGTCAGGGCTCTGCATTCCTGATCATGATGATCCTTGGCGGTGCGGTGATACCCCCTATGCAGGGCGCTATCGGCGATTATCCCGCAATCGGTATGCACCGCTCTTACCTGGTGGCTGCGCTTTGTTTTGCCTGCCTGGCCCTGCTGGCTGTAAAACTGAAAAGCGTACTGAAATCACAGGGACTGGATTATGATGCGCAGGTAGGCGGGGGACATTAAAGAGCATAGGGATAAATGGCTGCCTGGCGATATGCTGTATGGCTCGCTTAACAGTGTTGCCAGGCAGCCATTTGATCCTTTGACGATATAACCATTGACCATTTAATTTTTTTAAAAATGCCCGAAGCAAAAACAAGCCTGGAACAACTGGCCGTAGGTATTGATATTGGCGGTACCGGCACCAAATTCGGTATCGTGGACCGGCTGGGTAACCTGCTTTTTTCGCGTGAGATGTCTACACGCGGTCACGATGAGATCGAAGGGTTTATCGATGAACTGTATAATAACCTGGCGCCGCTGATAGAGCAGGCGGGCGGTACGGGCAGAATAAAAGGCATTGGCGTGGGTGCGCCCAACGGTAATTACTATACCGGTACGGTGGAATACGCGCCTAACCTTCCCTGGAAAGGCATTCTGCCGCTGGCCAAAATGATGGAAGCCAAATTCAAATTACCCGTGGTGCTTACCAACGATGCCAATGCCGCCGCTATCGGCGAAATGATGTACGGCGCGGCACAGGGTATGAAAGACTTTATCATGATAACCCTCGGAACCGGTGTGGGCAGCGGTATCGTTGCCAATGGCAAGCTGATTTACGGACATGATGGTTTTGCCGGAGAACTGGGACATACCATCATTATCCCCGACGGCCGTTTGCACGAGGGCACGGGTAAAAAAGGTTCGCTGGAAAGCTATGCCTCCGCCACCGGTGTACGGCTTACGGCGCTTGAATTGATGGAAGCCAGCAAAGCACCGAGCGCCTTGCGCGATGTGCCAAAAGACAAACTCGATTCAAAAAAAGTATACGAAGCCGCCAGGGAAGGCGATGAACTTGCCAAAGAGATCTTCGAATACACCGGGAAGATACTGGGTCTGGCTTTGGCCAATTTCGTGATGTTCTCCAGTCCCGAAGCCATTGTATTGTTTGGCGGACTCACCAAAGCCGGCGAACTGATCCTTCGCCCCACCCGCGAGCATATGGAAGCCAACCTGATACAGGTGTTCCAGAACAAGGTAAAGATCCTGGTCAGCCATCTCAAAGAATCCGATGCCGCCATATTAGGAGCGAGTGCATTGGTATGGGAACTGAAGTAGGATTTTGGAATTGGGGAATTGGGAAATTTTGAAACTGCGTTCTTACCCTTCAATTTCAAAATTTCCCAATTCCCCAATTCCAAAATTATCTCACGATCAACACCGCAGGCACCGCTCGCTGTCCTTCCCTGTCACTTGGCGTAATGGTTTGTTTGCCGTTGATGAGCAGGCAACTGCTGCCGCCGCCATCCAGGTTCATCGCTTCATGACAGCCGAGCTGCTGTAACATGTTGGCGTCCTGTGTAAGTGTGGCCCCTTCGGCCCTGTTGGGAAATCGGCCTTCGATCACAAGAAAGATCAACTGGTTGTTTTTCGTGTAGCCGATCGCTGTACGGGGGTGTTTGTCGTCGATCGCTTTGCCGGTGAATTTGAGTTCTTCGTTATTGGTGATGTGTACCTGCCCATCCTGCAGCAATACGGGTCCGCCACCGGTAGCTGTTCGCATTTTCCATTTTCTGAAATCAGCTTTCGCAAGCATTGCTTTCTTCGTATGCTGCCGGACCGAGTCCCTGAAACTGGCCACCGGCGACTGGCTTGCATAGGGATATTTCGAGGAAGAATCGGTGTACAGCCAGGCAATATCCGCACGGCCTTTTTTATCGATCCCGATAGCGCTGCCAAAAACATGGCGATATGTTAAGGTATCTTTCCCCCTGCCGGCAATACTGTGTACCTGGTAGGCAGCCATCCTTCCGTCTTTTACCACCGTATTCAGGTTGCTGTTGTGTACAAACTCAAAAAAGGTGCAGTTCATCACCAGCAATGGCTTTCCTTCCTGTTCAAAATACTGTGTGGGTGTATACCGTTTCCCGTTGCCTGCCTGCGTGGTGACGGTTCTCTGTTTATCGGTAAGATCGATGCTTACGTAATAGGCGATATTGGGTTTTCCGTCTGTAAGGTCATCCGTCCGGAATACATGCACGGAAGCCGGCAGGGGTTGAAAAGCAGTGTCTACATTTTTCCAGTTCCACTGGCCCGATGCCGACAGCGAAAAAAAGCAGGTAAGCAGTAACAGGTATTTCATAACAGTGATTAAAAATAAAACCGCAGGTTCCGGATATGGAACCTGCGGCGAAAATAATGACTCAATATGATCAAACTGTTGCGAGTTGTTTTTCGGTTTCCCATTTGTTTCGGCCGTACCCGGGTATCACATGTTTTTCGCTGTGATAGGATGACCGTACAAGCGGGCCGCTTTCCACATAATCAAATCCCAGGCGGTACCCGATCTCGCGCAGCTCGGCAAATTCATCGGGATGAACAAAACGCTGTACAGGCAGGTGTTTCTTTGTGGGCTGCAGGTACTGGCCAAGCGTGATCACATCGGTGCCCACGCCTACCAGGTCTTCCATGGTCTGGATGATCTCTTCCTTTGTTTCGCCGATGCCGAGCATGATCCCGGTTTTGGTACGCATGCCGCCTTCTTTCAGCATCCGCAGTACATCGAGGCTGCGGCGGTATTTGGCCTGCACGCGCACTTCTTTTGTCATGCGCTCGCAGGTTTCCATGTTATGGCTCACCACCTCGGGCGCAGCTTCAATGATACGCTGTACCTGTTCGGCAATGCCCCTGAAATCGGGGATCAGCGTTTCGAGCGTTGTGCCGGGATTCAGGTTTTTTACCGCTTTGATGGTATTATACCAGATAATGGATCCCCCGTCTTTCAGTTCATCGCGGTCAACACTGGTAAGTACGGCGTGCTTCACCTTCATCAGGTGGATCGCTTCGGCCACGCGCTGCGGCTCGTCCCAGTCAACCGCTTCCGGACGCCCGGTGGCCACTGCGCAAAACCGGCAGCTGCGGGTGCAGATATTGCCCAGGATCATAAAAGTGGCCGTTCCCTCGCCCCAGCATTCGCCCATATTGGGACAATTGCCGCTTTCGCAAATGGTATGGAGTTTATGGGTGTCTACCAGCCCGCGCACATGTTTGTAGCTTTCGCCAATGGGAAGTTTTACACGAAGCCAGTCGGGCTTTTTGACCTTACTCTCGGGGGATGCTTTCGCAACGACAGGTAATTCTTGCATCTGTTACAGTTAATACGGGAACGGCTGGTCCGTTCCGATGGGCAAAATTAACTGATTTCGGGCAGGAAACCCGTTTCGCGGACAGGCAGCGGGGCCAACGGGCCGCGCAATTATTTCCGTCTTCCGAAAGTGAGGGCCACGTAGGCGTTGAAGAAGAATTTTTTCTCCTTGTTCAGCAGGAGGATGGGCATGCTCTGGGTATAATACTCGGCATTCAGACCCACTTCGAGCGCGGATATCAGTTCATTGAACCGGCCATAGTCAAACCTGAGCGCCGTACGGGCATGGATACCGGGTACGATTTTCATTTCGCCCAGTCCCTTGGTCAGACCGCCGCGGCCCAGAATAATGCTTGGGTCAAGAAACAGGCTGTCGTTGTTATTGTATTTGATCTGTTCCCTTTTGCCCGTGGTGGGATTATCGATCTCGATATAATACGGTTTCAGCAAACCGAGCGAAAGACCGCCGCCATAGATCGCGGAGACAGCCACACCGTTCTTGTTTCCTTTTCCGCCGATCAGGGTCTGCCTGCCGATACCGCCTTTGAGGTAATAGAAATTATTTCTTTTGCCGTAGATATAACTGGAAATGATCAGGAAGCCCGATGAAGCGCTGAGGGTAGGCACTTTTTCTTCTTTGGGATGTTTTCTTTCGCCGAACTCGAGCCACCAGAGATTGGTATTGGTGATGGTTTTGTATTTGCCGTGCTCGTAAAACATGCCCCAGCCATCCGTATTGAATTTAAAACCAAATGCACCCTGTTTCTGGTAAATCAAAGCTCCCTCTTCCTCCTGTTTGATCAACTGGTTGATCCGCTCTCTCCGCTCCGCTCTTTTAAGCTGTTTTGGATCCGGCGTTGCCGATTTAACGGGTTGCTGCGCAAAAACACCAGCTGCAGGACAAGCCATCAAAACGATAATAAATAGCTTCTTCACTTCCATTTGATTTGATACATGTAAATTTATGGCAAATTGAACCAATGACTTCACAAATTATTTATAAAGGCGAACTGCGTACAGTTGCCACCCATATACAGAGCGGCACTGCCATTGAAACCGATGCCCCCACTGACAACCAGGGCAAGGGCGAGCGTTTTTCTCCCACTGATCTTGTTGCCGCAGCGCTGGGCACCTGTATGATCACCACCATGGGCATTAAAGCCAGGACAATGAATATCGATCTTACCGGTACCACCCTCGATGTTACCAAGGTGATGGTAAGCGATCCCCGCCGCATCGGAAAGATCATCGTGCATATGTTCTTCCCCAAAGGGCTGGCCATCGACGAAAAACAAAAAGAGATCCTTGAAAAAACCGCCCGCACCTGCCCGGTTGAACGCACCCTCCATCCCGATGTGGAACTGGATATGCAGTTTAACTGGTAAGGACCGCAATGGTAAAGTGAACAGCTGATCATTCACGATCCACCGCCCCGCCTATTACCAGACATCATTTTTCAATATTCTGTTGCCTACGGCGCAGTCGAGACAACGCCTGTTGCTGCAATAATGGTTGGTTAATTCAATAAAGGCCTGCGAGTCAAGTGCGGAACTATGATCTATGCCGGCCTGTTGCCAGCCTTTTGTCAGCGGGTTCTTTTCGGGCGAAAGCCGGTAGAGAAAATGAACGGCCCGCTCCGTAAAACCGTGGTCCTGTTGATAGGATCCATAGGCAAACAGCAGGGGCGCCACCGTATTGATGATGATGTTCTCTGCCATTTGTCTGCCCAGCTGTTTGGGATGAAAAGCGGTTTCTTCGTCAAAACGGTAATGGTAATGCCAGTAATCGTTGGCGGTTACCATAAACAGGTTTCTCAGTGCATCGATATCTCCCGTATTTTTTATTTCCTGGAACAGGCCTTTTGTTTTAGTGAGCAGCATGGCCAGCTGGGCCAGGCGTATGGTTGGGAAAGCCGCGG
This sequence comes from Sediminibacterium soli, assembly GCF_009939225.1. Classification (GTDB taxonomy): domain Bacteria; phylum Bacteroidota; class Bacteroidia; order Chitinophagales; family Chitinophagaceae; genus Sediminibacterium; species Sediminibacterium soli. The sequence goes on from NZ_JAACJR010000008.1 coordinate 766,620, forward strand.
GCCGCATACGCAGAAACGCAGGCTGTTTGCTTACAGGATGCAGGCTGTATTTTTTCTGCAGGAACCGGTATTCTTTCTGCAGCATGCATGCATAGGCATCTGTGTATTTACCCGACAACAGGTTGGCCTGCCCCAGCAACAGGGCCTCCAGCTGGAGCAGCTGTGTTCTGTGTTTGGCACAGACGGTAACAGGAATGCTCTGTGCCACCAGTTCGAACAGGGTGCTGTTTATTTTCAGACCGAAATTTGCGGCGAGCATACGCCAGCAGACTTCTTCCCAATGGTACTGGGTTTGCCTGAGAACCGTATGCATCTGTGCCGCTTTCCGCGACAGCCGTTCCGCCACCAGGCGTTCTTTCCATGCACGCCAGGCGAGGGCAGATAACACAGGCAGAAAAGAATGGCAGGGCACACGGGCCAGCGTCTGCATCATCTGCCGGTAACGTTCAAGCAACAGTTTGGGTACGCGTGGTTCCAGTACAACGGTGGCAACCGGGTTACCGCGTTCATCGCAAAGCGGTCTGTCGTCTTCCCATACCACGTGCAGAATGATATTGCTGTAACGGGTATCGCCGGTATGCTGGTGCCTATGCCAGTCGGACGAGCGTATGTGCAATTCAATATTGCCTGCCCACCGGGTATTGCCGATACGGATGGATGCGGCGAGAAAATCCGGTCCCTGGTGACCGTTCCACTGACCGGGATGTTCAATATGCAGGCATTCAGCCTCCGTTGTCTGCAGGTCTTCCCTGTTATAATACTGGAATTGCCAGATGAACTGCAGCAGTTTTTCATTCATACCGGAGCTATTGGTCTGAAAAATTACTGCGCAGACAAAGCAAAAGTCCCGGCTGCAGGTAAGACCGCGGCAGCCGGCCTGTTTTTAGCAATAAAAAAGCGTAATTACTGGGTAATAGTACGCAATGCCTGCACTACCCTGCTTACGGGTAATCCCATTACATTGTAAAAATCGCCCTGTACGGATTTGATGCCAACCACGCCGATCCATTCCTGTATGGCATAGGCGCCGGCTTTGTCGTAGGGCTCGTATTTGTCAACATAAAACACGATCTGTTCCTCGCTGAGCGGATGAAACGCCACTTCGGTGGTGTCTGAAAAACTAAGTTCGCCTCCCATATGCAGGATGCTGACACCTGTGATCACTTTATGGTTACGAGCCGATAATGCGGTAAGCGTGCTGATGGCTTCGGCGCGGTTGGCAGGTTTGCCTATAACGCGGTTGTCAAGTACCACAATGGTATCAGCCGCAAGTATGGTGCGTTTTGCCAACTGGCCGTGATAGGCTTCCTGCACGTGCCCGAATACCGCTTTTGCCTTGTTATAAGCAATATGCCTGGCTATGTCGGGAAAATCGAGACCGGGAGGATAGGACTCGTCGGTATTTTTTACGATTACGTCGAAAGGTATTTCCGCCCATTCGAGCAGCATTTTTCTGCGGGGCGACTGGGAGGCCAGAATAATATCCTGCATATGATGATCCGGTTCGTTTAGGTCAGGAATAATACATGCCGAAGAACACCATCGAAAGTATGCCGGTAAGCATTACCATCTTCACGGCGCTGCTTAACCGGTGAAACGCCTCGGGTGTTTGTGCCTTGAACAGCCTGGCCAGTATCCACACCAGCGGCGCTACGATGAACAGCATGCAATACAGGGCACTGTGCCACCAGCCAAAAGGCAATACATACAATTGCAGAATGGTCAATGCCGCCACCAGCACAATGATCCATACCGCCACAAATACCTTGCTGGCATTCAGTCCCCATACAATGGGCATGGTGCGGCAGTTGTATTTCCTGTCGCCTTCCATATCTTCCATATCCTTGATCACTTCGCGGATCAGTGATATTACAAACGCAAAACAGGTATAAACCACGGTGAGCCGGAAGAAACGTATTTCGTCCTGATCGGCGCGCAGAAACTCGCGCACATCAAACGGGTATTTTGCCAGGAAAAGGATACCGATCACCCAGGCGGTCATCAGCGAGATAATGATATTGCCGATCAGCAGCTGTTTTTTGAAATTGGTCGAATAAAACCAAAGCAGCACGATGCTGGCAATATTGGCCAGCACCAGGTGCCAGTACTGCGCTATCGGCAACGCCAGTACGGTGAAAAAAAGTCCCATCAGGCTCAGGAACATATGCCAGAAGATAACCCACCGGCGGTTGATCAGCACATTCACCACCACTTTATCGGGTTTATTGACCTGGTCGATGTTCAGGTCAAAATAATCGTTGATGATATACCCTGCCGCCGCAATCAGCAGCGAGGCAAGACAAAGAAAAACAAACTGCCTGTTTTCTCCTGCCGCGATCATACCGTGGGAGTAGGCTTTCCTAAAAATGCAGCATTCGAACAGCAGCTGCGTAAGCGCGATGAACACCAGGTTAGGCCACCTGACCAGTCTCAAAAATGCTGCGATCGTTTTCATGCTGAAGGCTGCAAGATAACCCAGGCAGGCGATTTATGAAAATAATGGATTAGGGATTAGCGGATGATGGACGGTATCATCTCTGCGTATCTCTGCACCTCCTGCGTCTCTGCGGTGAATGAGTGCCTTGTCATCACCGCAGGAGAAGCGAGTTTCGCAGAGGGTAAGCCTTTATTTCGAAGTTATCACCTGATTTTCGAAGTACCCGATAATCCAATCCGCCAATCCATCATCCGCCAATCCGTAATCCGCTAATCCCCATCCCCCGAACTTTGTTATTTTTAACCCATGATCAGCTATAACCCGAAAGTATGGCTCAATATTTTCCGCTTTCATAAGGCGGACACTTTTCGCCAGCTGCTGCCGCTGATGCTGGCTATCGGTTTGTTCTCCTGGGGTATTGTATACCTGGAGCAGGAATACCTGCAGTTATCAGCCAACAGCTATGCCAAAAATCTCACCACCATGCACAGCCTGCTGGGATTTGCCATTTCCATGCTGCTGGTATTCCGCACCAATACCGCTTACGACCGCTGGTGGGAAGGCAGGAAGTCATGGGGAGCGCTGGTTAACAACAGCCGCAATCTTTCGATCAAACTCAACAGCATACTGCATGCCGACGACGAAAAGAACAGGAGCTTTTTCCGTAAATGCATTTCGCTGTTCGGCTTCGAGCTGAAGGATCACCTGCAGAACGAACGCACAAGACTGGCGCTCGACTCAACGCCGCACCCGGAGATACCTGATTTTGACACCAAAAAACATATCCCCAACCAGGTGGCGGGACTGCTGATGAATAAGATAAACCTGCTTTACCGCGACCAGGCAATCACCGGTTACCAGCTGCTGATGCTGAATGCGGAACTGCAGTCCTTTCTCGATATCTGCGGCGCCTGTGAGCGGATCAAGAATACGCCGATCCCTTTTTCGTACAGCGCCTTTATCAAAAAATTCATTTTCTTTTACGTGATCACCCTGCCGATCGGTTTTGCACTTACGCTGGGGTATTTTACGATACCGGTGGTGATCTTTGTATTTTACGTGCTGGCAAGCCTGGAACTGATCGCGGAAGAAATTGAAGACCCGTTCGGAAAAGACGATAACGATCTTCCCATGCAGCGTATGTGCGAAAACATAAGAAAGAATGTGTACGAGATACTGTGAAGAAATGCTTCGGTAGCTTATGCTGCAGGCAGCCTACTGCGCTTTCACGGAAGTGTCTTCCGACCAGTCGCCCCGCAGTTTCATCACTTTTTCAATCACATCGCGGGCGCAGCCTTTGCCACCGGCGAGATGGGATATGTAAATGGAAAGCTGTTTTATTTCCTGTACCGCATCCTGCGGGCAGCAGGGTAAGCCGGCAAGCTGCATAACACCATGGTCGGGAATATCATCTCCCATATACAACACCTGCTCCTTACCGATCGCGTGCTGTTGCAGGTAGCGGGAGAGTATACCGGCTTTGTCGCTGGTCTGCATCCACACTTCCCGCACGCCCAGTTTTTCCAGCCTGTCTTTTACTTCGGGCGAATGGCCGCCCGAGATCACCAGCACCCTGTATCCTTTTTTCACGGCCAGCTGCAGGGCATAGCCATCCCTGATGTTCATACTGCGCGCCATTACGCCACCGGGCAATACCAGCAACGTGCCATCTGTCAGCACGCCGTCCACATCAAAGACAAACGTGGTAATATGTTTGAAACGGTCGAGCATACAATGGCCGATTGGTTGATTGTTGAAAGCGAATGACTGACGGTTTTCCGTTGATTGATCCGTTCACAAACCCAGAACCCGCCGGTTATTCAACTCGCTGCTATTTCTGGTTATCCCTCCACTCGTACACCCAGGCGCTCTGGATCATTTCGAGGTGCCCTTCGTTGCTTTGTTCACGGGTGCCGGCAAAATGAGGTATCTGAAGCACCCATTCGAGCAGGTCGGTAAAACGGATCCGGTAGATTTTTCCTTCGTTGAATTCATCGCCAAAACGCTCATAGAGTTTCATCGCAATATCTTCATGGTCGTTCCAGTGAATGGGCGGCTCATAGTGGCTCATAATAGTCGGGTTGAAGTTGGAAGTTGTTGCTTATTCACCAAGAAATTGCGTCTGGTCGGGTAAGGTAATGGCGACTTCGCCGCTTCCCGGCTGCAGTACGCACTGGCAGCCCAGTCTTGAATTGATACGCGGATTTACGGCACGGTCAATAAAATCCTCCTCTTTATCGCTCAGTTCCTCCAGGTGATCCATGCCTTTATCGATGTATATATGACAGGTACTGCAGGCGCAAACGGCTCCGCAATTATGGTGAAGTTCAATATCGTTATCCAGGCAAACCTCGAGCAGACTCTGGTCGGGCTGTATATTGGTCAGTGTCACTTCCTCCAGTCCCTTCTGTTCAAACTTGATCTTGATCGAATACATAACGCGTCTTTGGCCCGCAAAAATAATTTAGGAATACCGATTTCCTGTTCGAGTTGAGAAAAAACTTACCGTTTCGGGTAAAATAGATGGTTCCCGGGGCCAAATCAGCGCTCATAACCGTTTTTCAGCAAAAGACTACGGGTGATTTCCCGGTATAATCGATCCAGCTGCGGGTAATCCCGCAGCAAAGCCTCATGCTTGCCGATCGTCTTCCTGTCGCCCCGGAAAGCCGGTCCCGCCTGCAACCGGGCCGGTGGCAGCTGCCGCAGGGCTTTGGCGGTTTCTTCGATGATCGGGTAAAAAACGCTGAAATCGATGCCTTCCCCCGCACAATACTCCGCCGCCAGCTGGTACAGGTGATTGGGGAAATTGGCCGTAACCGATGCCAGCATATGCATTTTTTCACGCCTGCCATCGTCGGCAACAGCGATACTGTCGGAGAAATTACCGGCAAAATCCCTGATCCTGTCTATTACCGCGGCGGTATTGCCATCGATGATAACCGAAACAGGACCGAGTTCCTGCATCGATCTCCTGATCATCTTCATCGGCCAGATGACGCCGTAATGCGAACTGGCACCCGCAAGCACCTCCCTGCTCACAGAACCCGCGGTATGTACCAGCAACCTGTCTCCCAGTGAAAGCTGCGCCGCCACCCCGGGCAGTGCATCGTCGGTAACGCACAATATATATATGTCTGCTTCCCGTTCTATATCGCCGATAGCCGATACGGCCTGCGCCTGCAGTTCGCCGGCAAGGCTGTGTGCATGCGTGGCGGTGCGGCTGTATACCTGGCGAATGGTGTGGCCCCCGGCGGCAAGCATCCGTCCAAAAACTGTAGCCACATTACCCGAACCTATGATCGTAACCTGCATATCTTTGGTTGATGAAGTTGAAACTAGCGCAGCGGTTGCTGGTCAGCTATTATATCACGCAATTTAAAGCACTGGCGCTGGTTTCTCCGCGCCGGGCAGCCGAAAAAGCATTCGATCTTTTCTGCACACCGCTGCCCGTCAAAAAACACAAAAAGCCACCCGCCGCCTTTGAAACAGCCACACGAACGCTGTTCCGGTTTGAAGGAATGGCCATCCGCGGCTACCAGTGGGTGCCGGCCCATGCCAATGGAAAAAAAGTGATGGTGCTGCACGGGTTCAGCAGCCAGGTGTTCAAGTTCGACAAATATGTGCAGCCGCTGCTGAAAGCAGGATTTGAAGTATATATGTTCGATGCGCCGGCACACGGCTTCAGCGAGGGTAAACGCATTACGGCCGTACTGTACAAGAAAATATTGCTCGAGGCCGACAGACAGTTCGGTCCGTTCTACGCCATGATCGGTCATTCACTGGGCGCATTGGCTGCCTCGCTTGCATTTGAGGAAATAGCGGAACCGGAACAGCGAAAACTGGTGCTGATTGCACCCGCAACGGAAACGGAAACCGCCATCGCCAATTTCTTTCGGGTGATTAAAGTAGACCCGGCCGTAAAAGAGCATTTCCGGGCGCTGATACGCGAGGTAGGCGGAAAGGATATCGATTATTTCTCTGTAAACAGGGCGGTGCGACATATCCCCTCCGCCATATTATGGGTGCACGACCGGCACGATTCCATCTGCCCCATTAAAGACATTCAACCCACCCTGCAGGCCAGTCCGGCGCATATTCGGTTTCAGCTCACAGAACACCTGGGACACAACCGAATCTACAAAGACGCGGGTGTGATCCGGGATGTGGTGTCTTTCCTGGAGAAGGGAAGCTGAATGGTAAAAAGCTGACTGGCCGGTCAACAGAGATGCTTGTTTCGGCAAACCAGCTTTTCACCCATTCGCCTCTGCTAAAATCTTGCACTGATGTTCACCGACACACCGGGCCGGGTTACGATCACCGGGCGGTAGCGTTCTTCGTATACGGGCACAGCCCTGTAATAGCGGCGGTAGTGTGCGCGGTTATCGCGCCAGATATCGTCGTCGTCTTCGCGGTAAACGATGTAGCTGGGCTGGTTATATACCACTACCGATGGCGGCAATATGGATGCATTGATCCAGACGCCATTGCGCGGGTACCAGTACCTGTGCGATACCGGGCTGAAATACACATTGGCGGAAGGATAGTAATAATAGCCCCCGCGCTTCCATCCCTTATCGTCCCGGTCATCGTCCCTGTCTTCTCTCCATTCCTTGGCACGTTTGCCCCAGGCTTTTGCATGCGGCGGTTGCGCTTTTACCTCATTCGTTACCACGCCGGCTGCAAAAAGCAGCATCCCTATCACGGTTATCTTTTTCATAACGATTGTTTTTGATTCCTGCTTCACCAAAGGCGAACATCATGCCAGAAATGATTGAAAATGGGGCAATTTTTTTTAACATTTTTTGCGAATTGCGGGTTTCAGTTAATATTGCAGCGGGACCGGCGCCCGGTTTTCCGTTTTTTCGAGGCGCTTGGCAGCGGCGAAAAACATAGTTGAACCTCAGCAAAACCTGCACTGGCAGCGGATTTCAGGCGATATGGCAAAGAATTTACTGATAGTAGAGTCACCGGCAAAAGCCAAGACCATTGAAAAGATCCTTGGAAAAGATTTCGAGGTAAGGAGCAGTTACGGCCATATCCGCGACCTGGAAAAGGACGATATGGGCATTGACCTGAACAACCAGTACCAGCCGCGGTACAAGGTGCCCGAGGACAAGGAACGCGTGGTTCGCGAACTGAAACAGATGGCTAAAAAAGCCCAAGAAGTGTGGCTGGCATCGGATGAGGACCGCGAAGGGGAAAGCATCAGCTGGCATTTAGCCGAAGTGCTGGGTCTTGATCCCCAAAAAACCAAACGCATTGTTTTTCACGAGATCACCGCTCCCGCCATCAGGAAAGCCGTGGAAACGCCGCGCCGCATCAATATGGACCTGGTAAATGCGCAGCAGGCAAGACGGGTGCTCGACAGGCTTGTGGGTTTTGAACTGAGCCCGGTGTTATGGCGCAAGATCGGCATGCAGCGCAGCCTCAGCGCCGGCAGGGTGCAGAGCGTGGCGGTAAGACTGATTGTTGAAAGAGAAAGGGAGATCAATAATTTTATTGCCGAAAGCTCCTATAAAATAGACGCTTTTTTTACCGCACCCGACAGCAACGGGAAACAGGTTGGTTTCAAAGCCGAAGGTCCGGCGCGAATGTCTGCCCTCACCGACGCACAGGCATTTCTCGAAAGCTGCAGGAACGCCGTATACACCATTTCGGATGTGCAGGTAAAACCCACCAAACGCACGCCGGCGGCGCCTTTCACCACGTCTACCCTGCAGCAGGAAGCTTCGCGTAAAATGGGGTACAGTGTAAGCCGCACCATGTTACTGGCGCAGAAACTGTATGAAAGCGGTAAGATCACCTATATGCGTACCGACAGCGTGAACCTGAGCGATACCGCCATGGGGGATATACAGAAACAGGTGAACAAGGCCTACGGCGAAGAATATTACCAGCCGCGTAAATACAAGAACAAGAACGAAAATGCACAGGAGGCCCACGAAGCCATCCGCCCTACCTATATGAGCAATACCACGGTAGAGGACCCCGATGCGAAAAAATTATACGAACTGATCTGGAAGCGCACCATCGCTTCGCAGATGAGCGATGCGGAATTTGAAAAAACAACCGCAAAGATCGATATCAGCACCAACCGCGAGCATGTGACCGCCACAGGCGAAGTGATGAAGTTCGAAGGTTTCCTGAAAGCGTACAGGGAGGGCAGGGACGATGAAGACGAAGACAACAACGAAGACATACTGCCACCGCTTGCCGTAGGACAGGAACTCGGGTTCAAAGAAATGACGGCTACCGAAAAATTCAGTCGCCCGGCGCCAAGGTATACCGAGGCATCCCTGGTAAAAAAACTGGAGGAACTGGGTATCGGCCGCCCTTCGACCTATGCGCCTACCATTTCAACGATCATCAAAAGGAATTATGTTGAGAAGCGCGATAAGGACGGCGTAAAAAGGGAAGTGAACCTGCTGCGTCTGTCGAAAGACCAGAAACTGCACAAAGAAATTTTCCAGGAAAATACCGGCGCCGAAAAAAGCAAACTGTTCCCGACCGATCTCGGCCTGGTGGTAACCGATTTTCTGAAGCAGTATTTTGAGCGGGTGATGGATTTCAGTTTCACCGCGCGTATCGAAGAGGAATTTGACGAGATCGCGGAAGGAAAACTGAAATGGAATACGATGATCGACGGTTTCTACAAACCGTTCCACGAAACCATTGAACACACGCTCGAAAATGCAGAACGCGCCAAGGGAGAGCGCGAGCTGGGCATGGACCCCGAATCGGGCAAACGCGTTATTGCCCGCATGGGCCGTTATGGCCCGATGGTACAGATAGGCGATACCGCCAACGAGGAGGAAAAACCGCGTTTTGCCAAACTCAATCCTTCCCAGAGCATCGAAACCATTTCTCTCGAAGAAGCAATGCAGCTGTTTGCCCTGCCGCGTACGCTCGGCGAATACGAGGGGCAGGAAGTGGCCGTAAACGTGGGAAGATTCGGTCCTTATGTAAAATTCGGGGAACAGTTTATTTCCATACCGCGTGGCGAAGACCTGCATGAGATGGAACTGGACCGCGCCGTTGAACTGATCACCGAAAAGCAACAGGCCGATGCGCCCATCGCCATGTACCAGAACCTGCCCGTAACCAAGGGCAAGGGAAGGTTCGGGCCGTTCATTAAATGGAACGATATGTTCATCAACATACCGCGTGCCTACAATTTTGATGCGCTGAGCGAGAGTGATATCAACGAACTGATCGAAAAGAAGATCAGTAAGGAAGCCAACCGCTTTATCCGCCAGTGGCCCGAAGAAAAGATATCTGTCGAAAACGGCAGGTGGGGCGCCTTTATCCGTTTCAATAAGAAAATGCTCAAACTCGGCCGTAAGGCGGACAATGCAAAATACACCGCCGAGGAACTGGCCGAAATAGACCTGGAAGAGATCAAAAAGATGATCGAAGAACAGGTGCCCAATGCATTCGCCAGGAAACTGAAAACAGCGGCCAAGAAAAGCGCTGCGCCTAAAAAGACCGCTGCGAAGAAAACTGCAGCGGCAAAATCAAAACCCAAAAGTCAAAAGTCAAAAAAAGCGTAGGCCCATACCTCTCGCTTTTTTGCCTGTCTTTTTTAATCGTTCCTTCCCATTTGTTTCAGGAACCGCAGATGTGCACCCACTGCCTGGCGCATGGTGGGGTACTCCACGTACTGTAACTGGTGCTCCAGGCACACCGCTTTTACGATGGCGCTGATGGCGGGATAGTGTACATGCGATATTTTGGGGAACAGGTGGTGTTCTATCTGGAAATTCAACCCGCCTACCAGCCAGCTTACCAGCTTGTTGCGGGTGGCAAAATTGGCCGTGGTCTTGATCTGGTGCGCCGCAAATTCATCCGGCAGCTTATTGGTGTCGATATCGGCAACGGGGAACTCGGTATGCTCTACCGTATGGGCCAGCTGAAAAACGATACTCAGCACAAACCCGGCCACCACGCCCATCGTAAGAAAACCGATCATCCAGTCTAACCAGCCAACCGCGGCTATGGGGATCACGATAAAAACAAGCGCATGGTACACTTTCACGCTCCAGAATTCAAAATGGTCTTTGAACGCCATTTTCTTTAAAGGAACGCTTCCGATGCGGCGGGAGAAATATTTGTTATAATCTGCAAAGAATATCCAGAATACATACAGCAGCATGTACAGCACCCAGAAATAAACATGCTGAAAACGGTGCACTTTGTAATGTTTCTGTGTGGGCGCCATACGCATAAGGAAACCCACTTCAATATCGTCGTCTACCCCGTCTACATTGGTGAAGCTGTGATGGATCATGTTGTGTTTCATGTTCCACATGAAATGATTGGCGCCCAGCAGGCTGATGGAAGAGGCCGCCAGCCTGTTCACCCATTTGTACTTGCTGAAACTGCCATGGCTGCCATCGTGCATCACATTAAAGCCGATGCCGGCCACCAGTCCGCCCAAAACCATACACTCCAGGAGCGCAAAATACCATACCGGTGTCCAGAATATCAGGTGTACATACACAAACACCAGGGCTATCACCATAATGATCGCCTTTGTGAACAGTTTGGGTGTACCGGTGGTTTTGATGCCCTTCTGTTCAAAATATTCATGCACCCTTTTCTTGAGATCGGTATGCAATGAGCGATTTACGGAAGGAAACTTGGGTATTGAGAGTTGTGACATGCCTGTTAGAGTTGGCCGCAAAAATAACCGTTTCGCGCTTACGCTCCTTGTTAAAGATGGGCAGAACGTACGATCCGGGGAATTTATTATTTGCCCCATATACCACATTTCCACACAGGTGGAATAACTTACCTGTTATCAATACATAAATTTTATTTTAGTTTGATATGTAATTCGCAGTCCCCATGCAGGAAACCAAAGAGATCAATGCCCTGTTTACACTGATAGACGACCCCGACGAAGAGGTATATTCATCGGTTTCTGAGAAGATACTGGGGTATGGAACGAATATCATCCCCAATCTCGAGCATCTCTGGGAAACCACCCCTAACGAGGATGTGCAGGAGCGGATCGAGATGATTATCCATAATCTGCATTTTACCGATCTCACCGCCGATATCATCGAATGGCGGAACGGAGCCTACCATGACCTGCTGTTTGGCGCGCTGCTGGTGGGCAAATTCCAGTACCCCGATCTGCACACCACGCCTGTTTTGCAGGAAATAGAAAAGATACGCCGCAATATCTGGCTCGAGCTGAACAGCTTTCTCACACCGCTGGAGCAGGCCAATGTATTGTCCAATATCATTTACCAGTATTACAAACTGAAAGGCGCCGAACTCAATTACGGCCAGCCGGATGAGTTCTTTCTGCACAAAGTGCTGGAAAGCAAAAAAGGAAATGCCATCACCAACGGTATCATTTACCAGGTAATGTGCGACCAGCTGGAGATCAATGCCCGCATCATCAATGTGCCCAGGCAATGCATCATCGCCTTCTATCATTCGGATTATGATCCGGCCACTTACCAGGGGCATCCGCAGGAAAAGATCCATTTTTATGTGGATGCTTCCACGGGACAGGCATTCTCACATAAAGACCTGGAGAATTATTTTAAAAGGATCTGTGTACCGCCCGTACCCTCGTTCTACAAACCCCTGGCCCATACCAGGGTTATCCAGTTCCTGATAGAAGAAACGGCCAAATGCTTTACCACACCGGAGAACAGCTACAAACAAAATGAGCTGATGGAACTGGCGGGGCTGCTGGATTAGGGGATTAAAAAGTAAAAAGTCAAAAGTCAAAAAGACAGCGCTTCTGTTTCTTTTGAATTTTGACTTTTTACTTTTTAATTACTAAGCCAGGCTGGCTTCCATTGTAATCTCCATGTTATACGCCTTGCTCACCGGGCAGTTGGCCTTGGCGTCGGCGGCGCATTCCTGGAATTTTTCGGGTGTGATGCCCTGCACCTGTGCTTTAACCGTCAGGTGAGAGCTGGTGATGGTTCCGTCTTCGAGGGAGATCACACAGGAGGTTTCGATCTGGTCGGGCGTAAAACCCGCGGCGCCGAGTACAAAACTCAGTTTCATGGTAAAACAGCCTGCATGGGCCGCTGCCATCAGTTCTTCGGGGTTGGTGCCCACACCTTCCGCAAAACGTGAATTGAAAGAATATTGTGTCTTATTGAGAACGGTGCTCTGGGTAGTGAGATGTCCATTACCTTCTTTTCCTGAACCATTCCAAACGGCTGTTGCTGTACGTTTCATAAGTATAAGTTTTTAGATTTGACAAAAATAAAGGAAGATGATCAATTGGGGTGATTTCGAAAAGATCGATATCCGCAGCGGAACGATAACGGAAGTTACCGATTTTCCGCAGGCGAGAAAACCCGCTTACCAGTTAACCATCGATTTTGGGCCGTTGGGCATCAAAAGGTCGTCGGCGCAGATCACGGGACATTACACAAAAGAAGCATTACTGGGCAAACAGGTGGTGGCGGTGGTCAACTTTCCTCCCAAACAGATCGCAAATTTTTTCAGCGAATGCCTGGTCCTGGGTGTGTACGATGGCGATAATCAGGTAATTTTATTAACGCCGGACAAGGCGGTGGAGAACGGGGGCAAGGTGGGATAAACGGATATATTGTTTAATTGTTATATTGTCAGATGACCGCTGTGTTCCATGCAAACAAGCCGGCCATATCACGTTTGACAACGCAACCAAAATGAGCGAGCTGCACTACACCTACTACGAAAGCCCTATCGGTCTGCTGAAGATCGGGGGTACGGACCACTATATCGGCGAGCTGAGTTTTGTGGACAATCCCGACCAGATTGCACATGGCGAGCCGGGTATCAGCGAGGTGATGCACCAGTGCACGGAACAGCTTATCGAATATTTTCACGGCTCCCGCCGCCGGTTTGAGCTGCCCATACACCAGCCGGGAACGGAGTTTCAGCTAAGGGTATGGGGCGAACTGCTGGGTATCGCCTACGGCAAAACGATCAGTTATATGGATCTTGCCAAAAAACTGGGCGACCCGAAAGTGATCCGCGCCGCAGCAAGTACCAACGGTAAAAACAATATTGCGATCATCGTTCCCTGTCACAGGGTCATAGGCAGCGACAGCTCGCTGGTGGGATATGCGGGCGGCAAATGGCGCAAGAAATGGCTGCTGCAGCACGAATTCAAGATTGCACACGGCGTGCAGACATTGTTTTAGCCCTCCCGATGCAACGTTTGTATCCCCAACCCTCTCTTTATAAAAAAAACGAGCCTGCCACAGGCCAATCTGATATTTTTGAGGGATGTTACGTACCGGAATCATCATATTAGTTTTGTTATCGGGCTGTCTGTCGGGGTTCTCACAGTGCACCACATTGGGACAAACACCGTATACTGCTTTTCCTGTTTGCGGAACAAAGGTTTTCAACCAGACATCGGTGCCGCTCTGTACCAATAACAGCGTGCCTACGCAATGCAACGATGGCGTACCCTATACCGATAAAAATCCTTACTGGTATAAGTTCACCTGTTACCAGTCGGGCACGCTGGGATTTGTGATAACGCCGCTTGCCGCAAACGAAGATTACGACTGGCAGCTGTTCGATATCACAGGCAGGAGCCCGGGCGATGTGTACACAGACAAATCACTGTACCTGTCGAGCAACTGGGCCGGCACCTATGGCGCTACAGGAACCGCACCCAGTGCAACGGTCGATTTTCAATGTTCGTCTGACCCCAGCGCCGGCAAACCCACTTTCAGTAAAATGCCCGCGTTGATCAAAGGCCATGAATACCTTTTGATGGTCAGTCATTTTACCAATACCCAAAGCGGCTACAACCTTGAGTTCCCCGCCGGTCCGCAGGGTGGAACGGCAAGTATCGTGAACCCCCTGACTCCGCAGTTAACCGCTTCGTACGGGGTCTGCGACGGCACCGAGGTAAAAGTGCTGATCAACAAAAAGATCAACTGCAACAGCATTGCCGCCGATGGAACCGATTTTACGATCAGCGGCCCCATACCCGTCAGCGTTGTTTCTGCCGCCGGTAACGGATGCGGCAACGGTTTTGATTCGGACACCATCGTACTGAAACTGTCAGCCAAACTGGTACTGGGCACCTATACGGTTGTTGCCAGAACGGGTTCCGATGGCAACACGCTTACGGATAACTGCGCGGCCAGCCTTGTTCCCGGCGATAAAGCCAGTTTTAATTTTGTGCCGGGTGTGCCCACGCCGATGGACAGCATCGGCCCGGTGGTATGCATCACGGATTCGCTGCGACTGGTTTTCCGTAAACCCATGCAGTGCAACAGTATTGCGCCCGATGGCAGCGATTTCAGCATCAGCGGTCCGGCACCGGTCGTTGTTAAGTCAGCAAACGGTATTTGCACCAACGGACTAACGAGTTCCATCATCATCCGGCTTATGCAGCCTATCCGCGTCAACGGCAATTTCACAATCACCCTGAAAACGGGTTCTGATGGCAATACGCTTCTGGATGACTGCGCCGAACAGACACCGGCAGGCGCAACGATCGTGTTTACCGCCAGGAACATCACCACGGCCGGCTTCAGCGGCACCGTTTCGACAGGTTGCAGATACGATACCCTTTCTCTTTCGCACGATGGAAACAACAACGCCAATAACTGGCAATGGATGATCGACGGCAATGCCTACAGCACCACGCAAAACACCACTTTCATTTCAAGGGTATTCGGCGATCATACGGTTTTCCTGAAGGTATCGAACGGATTTTGTGCAGACACCATGAGCCAGGTGTTCAACCTGCCGGATCAGACAGTTAAAGCGGCTTTTACCGCAACCGACACCCTTTGCCCAACAGACCCCATCCAGTTTACCGATCAAAGCAGCAGCAATGCCACCAGCTGGCGATGGAACTTCGGCAACGGCACCACCAGCACGGCACGTACGGTAACGCCGCAGTATTATCCGCAGAACGGCAGGCTTTCGCAGTACACGGCAAGTCTTGAAGTAAGCAATGCCTACCAGTGCACCGATATGGCTTTTAAGATCATCACCGTGCTGGGCAGTTGCTATATCGCAGTTCCCTCTGCATTTACACCTAACGGCGACGGGCTGAACGATTATCTCTATCCGTTGAATGCATTCAAGGCCGATAACATAGAATTCAGGGTATACAACCGGGCAGGGCAGGTTCTTTTTGAAAGCCGGCACTGGAGCGGCAAATGGGATGGACGTTTTAAAGGCAACCCCCAGCCCAGCGGCACCTATGTATGGACATTCAGTTATACCCTTCCTTCCACCAACGAAAGGGTGAATCTGAAAGGCACCAGTGTGCTGATCAGGTAATACGGGATTTGGCGTTGGAGTAACCATCTGATCTTCCGGAATGGTTTACCCGATCCCAATCGCCAATCGGCAATCTCAAAATCCAAAATTCAAAAATTCCCTCCCCTACCCCTTCTCCATATCCTCGCTCGAAAACCCGAACGGCAGTAAGAGCGTGGAGCCTGGTATGACGAATACCTTGCCCTTGATGCCTCCGAGTACCAGCCGGATGGGCTGACCAAGGTGTTTTTCGTATTCCACAAGGGTTTGCCGGCAGATGCCGCAGGGCGAGATGGGGCGGTCACTGTTTCCCTGCCCGCTGTCGTAACTGATGGCGATGGTTTCGATCGGTACATTGGGGTATACGGAAGAAGCGGCTGATAGCAGTACCCTTTCAGCACACAGTCCCACCGGGTAACTGGCATTCTCCTGGTTACTGCCGCAAAGCACTTTTCCATTGACTAATTTGGCCGCGGCGCCTACCTGAAACTGCGAATAAGGTGCATAGGCCGTATGCGTTGCCTGCTGGGCTTCCCGTAACAGTGCCGCATCTTCCTGAGACAGTTCGTCGATAGAATCGTATACGGAATATTCAAACTGGTATCGCTGCTGTTCCATACAAAACTGTTTAGACAAAAAGTCCCCAGCATTGCTGAGGACCCATTGAATGTCTAAGGTATTACTTTTTGGACTTTCTTTACACTAATCGGTTTAAGGAGTGGGCCGGTTTTACAAAACAGCCGGTAACTTACCTGATCCCGTTGAACAGGCGTTTCCATCTCGGTCCCTTGTTCCAGCTGAACCAGATCAGCGAAGCCTTGCCCACGATATGTGTTTCGGGAACAAAACCCCAGTAGCGGCTGTCCTGGCTGCGGTGACGGTTGTCGCCCATCATCCAGTAATAGCCGTATTTGGTGGTGTAGCTTGTTGCTTCCTTACCGTTAATGATGTATTTACCATTTGCTTCTTCCAGCGTATTGTGTTCGTAGGTGGTGATCAGCCGGCGATATATGGCGATGGTCTTTGCAGTAAGGGGCAGCACATCTCCTTTCTTGGGGATATACAGCGGACCGAAATCGTCGATGGTCCATGGGTAGTTTTCATCGTCCGCCGGAAATGTTGCGCCTTTCTGGTTCTCGGAATACGGCGTGATCGATTTCACATTCGGCAACGCTTTTACCTTGGCCGCTTCAGACGGTGTAAGGTTAAGTACATAGATACCGGGGCGACTGTTATCGGTGCGTACCTGGTCGCTGGGGTTTTCCAGGTCAACACCAAGCTCGTCCGTAAGGAAGTTTTCGTCAAAAGGCGTACCGTTGGTCTCTACCAGGAAATCGGTCTGCGAACCCGGCGGCAACATAGCCGGCTGGTTGTTCACGAACAAAGTACCGCCTTTTACCTGTATCATATCACCGCCAACGCCCACGCAGCGTTTGATGTAATTATCCGTTTTATCCATCGGGTGCACCAGGATGGGGTACTCGGCCGACTGTGCAAACAGCGCCTGCCTGTCGCCGTTAAAACGGTAGCGCAGCACCTCGTAATAGGTAACCGCACTGCCGTACTCGGGCAGGTTGATGATGGTGTCTCCCGCAGGGAAATTGAATACCACCACATCATTTCTTTTCACATCCGAAAAAGCGGGCAGTCGTTTATAGGGTAACTGCACCTGCCTGATATAGGAAGGAACTGTCTTCGAAAACGGCAGGGTATTGTGCACGAAGGGAAATGACAGCGGTGTTTGCGGTATACGCGCACCGTAGCTCATTTTGTTCACAAACAGGAAATCGTTCACCAGCAGCGTTTTTTCCATACTGCCGGTGGGTATCACGTACGCTTCAAAAATGAATGTGCGGATAATGGTGGCCGCCACGATCGCAAATACACCGGCATCGATCCATTCGCGGGATACAGGTTTGTGGTAGTGCTTCAGCACTTCATGCCCATACCATTTCTCTTTTTTCGAAAAACCCAGATACGGAAAATAAATAAACGGAAGGAATACCACCGCTGCATGATCGGGCACAGACACTTTTTTGAAATGCATCACAAAAATGATGGTGATCCAGATGGTGATAAACTGTCCTGCAACCGGTATAAACTGCAGCCAGAACCATACTTTTTTTATCTGGCATTTCTCAACGATCAGCCAGGTATTGTAGAAGGGAATAAAAGCTTTCCAGGGTTCGATGCCAGCCTTCTTAAACATGCCATACATACCCACATGCCAGCCGATCGTTCCAATGATAAATAAAATCAGACCCATAGGTTTTGGTATAAGTGTGGACAAAAATATCCTTTTCAACCACACCGGGCTGTTTTGTCGGCAAAAGTTTTCTTAAAAGGGGTGGGCGGTAACGCAACCGTCCGTTCGCCGTCATTTTTTACCGCACATGCCGTTCAACATCGGCTGTCGTAATTTCTTTGCCGGAAAGGATCACCAGCCGCTCCACCACATTGCGTAGCTCCCGGATATTACCCGTCCAGTTATGCTCTTTCAGCGCCTCCAGGGCTTTTTTATCGATGGCTTTTTTGGCCTGGCCATAGTCTTCGGCGATATCACCCAGAAATTTGTCTACCAGCAGCGGAATATCGGTCCTCCGGTTGTTAAGCGAAGGCACATGGATCGGTATTACGTTTAGGCGGTGGTAGAGGTCGAGACGGAAACGTTTCTCGTTCACTTCCTCCAGCAGGTCTTTATTGGTTGCCGCCACCACCCTGACATCGACGGCGATATCTTTTTCACCTCCCACACGGGTGATCCGGCCTTCCTGTAATGCACGCAGCACTTTGGCCTGCGCACTGAGGCTCATATCCCCGATCTCGTCAAGAAAAAGCGTACCGCCGTTGGCCTGCTCAAACTTGCCGATGCGTTGTTTGATGGCAGACGTAAAAGAGCCTTTCTCATGACCGAACAGTTCGCTTTCGATCAGTTCGCCCGGTATGGCGGCGCAGTTCACTTCTACCAGCAGACCCGCGGCGCGGTTGCTTTTTTCGTGCAGCCATCTTGCCACCAGTTCTTTACCCGAGCCGTTCTCACCGGTGATGAGCACCCGCGCATCGGTGGGCGCCACTTTTTCGATCGTTTCCCTGATCTGCAGGATGGCTTCGCTTTCGCCGATCATTTCCTGCACACGCGATACCTTGCGTTTCAGCACCCGGGTTTCCTTCACCAGCGTTGTTTTGTCCATCGCGTTGCGGATGGTGATCAGCAGGCGGTTGAGATCGGGTGGTTTGGAGATAAAATCAAAAGCGCCTTTTTTAACGGCTTCCACGGCTGTTTCAATGTTACCATGACCGCTGATCATGATCACCGGTGTTTCGGTGCCGGCTTCGATTACTTTCTGCAGAAATTCTATGCCATCCAGCTTGGGCATTTTGATATCGCACAATACCACATCAAAACTGCCTGCGGTGAATTTTTTCAATCCTTCTTCGCCATCGGGTGCTTCTTCCACGGCAAATCCTTCGTTGGCGAGTATTTCCTTTAACACATTACGTATCGCTTTCTCATCATCTATGATCAGAATATTGGGCATGGCATTGTCAATTTTCAAGGGGGTGAAAATAGGATATTTTTACATGGCTGTCCGTTAAAGCCCGGCTCAATTCCCGAACTGCAAAAGGATTCCGGCAAAGAGATTCCTTCGGGGCGCGGGATTATAGAAACGTCTTCCTGCCGCGTTGATATCGTTTCCAAGACTGTACACTTCATTCAGGATATTATCCATCCCCGCAAAGAAATGCCAGTGCCGCGGTGTACGGTAACCCAGTTTGCCCTGCAGCAGATGGGAGGCCTCCGCATACACATCGCCGGCATCTGTCAGCGGCAGTTTGGAGGTGAGGTTAAAGGAAAGCTGAAGATACCAACCCTTTGCAAAACGGATATCGGCCCCTGTTACCCAGTTATGCCGCGGCACCCCTGTTACCGCATTGCCGGAGAAGACGGCCGATCCCTGCCGGTAATCGTCGAACCGGTAATCCTGCCAGGCATAGCTGCTCCAGATATCCAGGTCGCGCACAAACCCCGCTCCGTTCTGAAACACATCATATTTCAGCATGGCTTCGAGGCCTTTTTGCACCGTGCCGCCTGCATTCACAAAAAACTCCGCCCCGGTTGAGTCGTTTCTTCTTACGATGGCATTGCGCAGCCGGAAATAGTAAATGGCCAGGTCAAACTGCAGTCGCTGGCGGATCCGGTAGCCCTTGATGCCCGCTTCGTAATTCCAGCCGTATTCCGCATTCAGATCGCCATGAAACCTGCCGTCCGAGGGACGGAATTCTGCCAGTGTGGGGGGAGAAAACCCTTTGGCCGCCATGGCATACAGCGTAACATCGCTGTTCAGCCGGTAGGATACCGCAACCCTTGGCGTGACAACGGCGCTGATCCGTTTTGTCTGGTAAAAAGCCATCGGATCCGTAAGCCGGCTGTAACGATAGGATTGGTTATTGAGACTTGCTCCCGCCGTAATATTCCATCTTCCCGGTGTAAACTGCCACTGGGAATATACGAACCACTGGCTGGCAAAGACCTTGTCCTGGTACTGAACCATATCGGCTACGCCCGACCGGTTGCCATAGTTGTCAATGGCCGACCGGTTGTACAGCCACTCGGCGCCGTTCTGCCATTGTATATTCTTTGCCGTATAGCTGATACCCAACCCCATCCCGATATTATTCTCTTTTCTTTTTTCATAGTTGGTGATAAAGGGGTTGGCAAACCTTGTCTGGCTGGCCATCAAAAACGAACGAAGCATCCAATGATCGCCGATGGCCGACTGGTGGCTGAGTCCGGCGAAAAGCGTCTTGTTATATATCGCCGCTTTCTGCTGCACCGCGCCCGGTAATACACCTACAGGTTGCCTGGCTGTTTTGGGATTGGCCTGCATCTGCGCCAGCGTGATGCCGCCGGGTGTCTGGTAATACAGATCGGAATAAAAAACCAGGTAGTTCAGCCGCGATTTCCGCCACTGCCATCCGCCCTGCCATCTCAGCGCATCCTTTCGTGTGGCCGACTGGTCACGATAGCCATCCGATTGCTGGTGCAGCTGGGTAAGGGATGAGGTAAACGATCCTGATACATGGTCCCATCCCGCCTGCTGGCTGAACAGACCGTAAGCCCCTCCCGTTATTCCAATGCGGAACCGGTTGGTGGTTTGGCCTGTATAGGGCAGTTCGGATTTCAGCAGCAAAGCGCCGCCGGTGCCGGCGCCGTAAACACTGGCAGCCGGCCCTTTGAGCAGTTCCATCGCGCCAACCTGGCTGATATCTATAAGGTTCAGGTAGGTATTGCCGCCCCCGTCGGTCAGCGGCAGGTTGTTCCAGTACACTTTGATATTACGCACGCCAAACGGTGAACGAAGCAGGCTTCCGCGGAACGACAGCCGGTAGCTGGCGGGAGATCTTTCTTCCATACGCACGCCGGCAACAGTGTTGATTACCGGAACAAGAGAAGTGCCCGCATAGCGGCTCATTTCTTTTACGCCCAGCACCGCCACCGAGGCTGGTGCGGTCTTCCATAGTACGCGGCTGTGAAACGCTTCCACCACCACTTCGTCCAGCCCGGTCCGACGCACTGTATCCTGGCCGGTGGCGGCTGTTACTGCAAACAGGTATACGCACAAAAAACAGAATGGTTTCATAAGCATGAGCGGGTCTTGTATGTCTTTGCGGAAAAACAAAATCCGGACACAAAGGTCCGGATTTGCTGATTCGTTTATGACTGCATCTTTATTTCTTAAGGTACATCACTTCCTTCACCAGTTTCACCGTTCTTGCCACATCCGGCATGGCCAGGGCGGCCAGGTTGGGTGCGTAGTGCATGGGAGCATCTGCGCTGGTGATACGGCGGATCGGCGCGTCAAGGAAATCAAAGCCCTCTTTCTGTATGCGGTAGCTGATCTCTGAAGACACCGATGCAAAAGGCCACTGTTCCTCCACAATCACCAGGCGGTTGGTCTTACGTACGCTGTCGAGAATGGTTTTCCAGTCGAGCGGGCGGATCGAACGCAGATCGATCACTTCCGCGCTGATGTTTTCCTTTTCCAGTTCCGCAGCCGCACCCAGCGCCACTTTCATCATTTTGTTGAAAGAAACGATGGTTACATCGCGGCCCTGCTTTTTGATATCGGCTTTACCAATAGGGATATAATATTCTTCTTCAGGAACATCGCTTTTATCGCCGTACATCACTTCACTTTCCATAAAGATCACCGGATCATTCTCGTAGCGGATCGCCTGTTTCAGCAGTCCTTTTGCATCGTATCCGTTGGATGGAGACACCACTTTGATACCGGGGATGTTTGCATAATAGCTTTCAAAGGCGGTGGAGTGCTGTGCACCCAGCTGACCGGCGCTGCCGTTAGGTCCGCGAAAAACGATCGGACAGCCGATCTGGCCGCCGCTCATCGCCAGCATTTTGGATGCGGTGTTCAGTATCTGGTCCATCGCCAGCACGGCAAAGTTCCAGGTCATGAATTCCACCACGGGTTTCAGACCGTTCTGTGCAGCGCCAACGGCCACCGCACCAAAGCCCAGCTCCGATATAGGGGTATCGATCACGCGTTTCTCGCCGAATTCGGCCAGCATACCCTGGGTAACTTTATAAGCGCCATTGTATTCGGCCACTTCTTCACCCATTACAAAAACCTTCTCGTCTCTCCTCATTTCCTCGTTCATGGCCTCGCGCAAAGCCTCTCTGAATGCAATAGAACGCATGTATCTGTTTATTAATGAGCAGCAAAAATAGCGGATTATAGGGAATGACAAAAGGGAAATTGCCCTCATTATGCGGCATGATTACCGCAAAAAAAGAGGGCCGGGAACAGTTCCCGGCCCTTCTGGCTCAGCTATTTTGAAAAACGGGTACGATCTGGCCGTTCTTAAAACACATTGTATCCAAAGCTGATATAATACAGTCCGCCGATTTCGGGGCTGCCAAAGGCTGTGCGGTAATAGCTGTTAAAGATATTGGTGCCGCCCACTTTGATAAGCGATTTAATAGACGGGCATTTGTAACTGATAACGGCATCGAGCTGTCCGTTAGACGGCAGCTGACCCACGGCAAAACTGCCTTCGTAGCGGAAACCATCCACATAGCGGTACACCACATTAAAGCCCCATTTGGCGCTTTTACCCAGCCCGGAATTTCCGAACATCAGGTTGGCGCGGTATTTCGGGGTATTGAAATAGGAAACAAAACCCGCAGGCAGGTCGCCGATCTCGTCGTGGTACAGGTTAGCGCCCAGTGTATAGTTGCGGCCCAGCAGCCAGTCTACCGAGGCGCCCCAGCCACTGGTCTTAACATCACCCGGCGTATTTACAGCAATGCTGTAGGCAATGCGTTTGCTGGCATCGAGCAGATCGGTAAAGCTGCCGCCTGCAGAAACGGGCACCCTTGCCTGGATGGCGTTCACGCTGCTCAGGAAATCGCGGTATTTAGCCCAGTAAGCATATACATCGATCAGCAGTTTCCTGGCGATAAGGCCCTTATAACCCACTTCGAACGAGCGCATGGATTCTGCCTTGAACTCACCGAAATTCTGCTGTACCAGCAGCCCGGTATTGGGAGATCCGCCCACAACGCTGGCTCCGAAAGCACCCACGCTTTCGGGCGTATACACCGGGTTGGTGCTGAACTTGTAAAAATCGCGCAGCTGCGATAAACCGCCCATCAGCCTGGTTCCGCCGCCGATGGTGAGGTTGATCCACTGGTTCTGCGTGGTGGGGAAACGGTAAGCCTGCTGATAGGAAGCACGGATATTATGGTCCTGTGCCAGTTTCAGTACCGCGGTAGCCCTTGGCGTAAAACGGCCTTTGAAATTGGTGTTCTTGTCGTAGCGGCCGGATACCGACAGCTTCAGCACATCGCCAAAGAATTTCTGCGAAAGCTGTGCATAGGCGCCCACTTCGTTGATCTTGATACGGCCTGCCGTATCCGCAAAAATGGTACCCTGTGAATTCAGCACAAACTGCCTGCTGCTGGCGCCCACCAGGAACTCGGTTCCGGTTTTGTTCAATCCCAGGTCATTGGTAAGGTTATACTGTCCTTCAAACACATTCAGTCTTGATTCGTCGAGGAACAAACCACCTCCCTGTGAAATGGGTGTGGAAGCCACTTTCTGGAACAGGGCTGTCTGCCCGATGTTTCCAGTGGGACGTCCGGCGTCTGCAAAACCCCTTGCTGCATTATGCGCATCTATATTGGCCATACCCGCATCGCGCATGGCTGCATAAGCGGCCAGGTACTGGGGATACCAGGCGGTGCTGGGTTTCCAGGCCTCGTTGAACAAGCGGGTGGTAATGGTTGCATTGAAGGTGCTTCCTGCATTCTCATGCGTGGTATACGCTCTCAAAAACCAGTTCTTGCTTTTCAGTTCCAGCCTGAACTGGGCAATACGCAGGTCTTTCAAAGAGTAACGGTCGCTGCCGGTATACACGCTGTTACCGGTGCCATAGTTCACTGCAAAAGAAGCTTCGGTATTGTCCGACAGTTTATAATGCAGCGCACCGGAAAGTTTTACGTTCACGGTGGTGGGATTGATCACATCCTTCTCTGCATAGCCCGTACGGCTTACATACTGGTTATTGTAGTAGTTACGTCCGGCACCGAACAGGATATTGTTCACACCGGCAGCTATCAATGCATTGGCAGTGGGTGCACCCAGTGCACCGGCAAGAAATGCATTATACCCGGCAATGTTTAAGGTGGGATTGGCGGCAAGGAATGCGCCGGACCCTGCGAGGAACACAGAAGGCAGACCCGCGGCAGCAAATACGCTGTTGGCGATCTGGCTGATGTTCTGCGATGTTTCGTCGCCATACACGTTTACCCCATCGTAGTTCGGATCGGTGGTTCTGCTGCCGGGTATTACACCGCCGTTGGGAGACGGTGCGCCGGGTGTTGGCGGACGCAGGTAATTATCCGACTGATTGGCCAGCCAGTCCTGTGCCTGCACAAACTGCGCGCCTATTTTGAAAGCAAATTTCTCGCTCAGTTTATCGGCCCAGCGCAGGCTCCAGTCGTGGAAAGTAGACCTTGGGCGCTGTTTGCCGTCGATATGGTTCAAACCTGTTTTCACCTGAAAACTCAGTCCCTGGTATTTGAATGGGTTCTTGCTGTTGATCAATACCGTTCCGTTCATACCGCCAGAGCCGTATAACGCGGATGACGCACCCGGCAGCAGTTCCATATTCTCCACGTCCAGTTCGGTCAGCCCGCCCACGCTGCCCACAGAAAAATTAAGACCGGGCGCCTGGTTGTCCATTCCGTCCACCAGCTGGTTCAGTCTTGAGTTACCGCTTACATTGAAGCCGCGGGTGCCTACGCTGCGGAAGGTAAAGCTGGCTGAAACCACGTCAACACCTTTCAGATTGGTAAGCAGGTCGTAATAACTGGGGGTGGCCGCGTTGCGGATGGCGGCAGGGCCTACCCGCTCGATAGATACCGGCGATTCGAGGATACGCTCGGGTACACGCGATGCGGCAACCACTACCTCATCTCCCAGCGTAAACGACTGTTCGAGATCAACATTCACCACCTGGCCCGCGCCGGTGAAAGCCACTTCCCTGGTAGCATACCCTACGGAGGATATCACAAGTGTAAACGGCGGCTTCTGTACGGTGGTGAAACGGAAATTGCCCTTGTCATCGGTAAACGTACCGGTGGTGCCTCCTTTGATCGTTACAGATACCGCCGAAATGGCTTCATTGGTCTTGCCGCTTTTGACGCTACCGGAAACGATCGTGGATTGCTGGGCCTGCACTGTGATACACGCAAGGGTACCAGCTAACAGCAGCCCGGCTGAGGGCTTAAGTTTTCTCATAATAGCAAGTTTAGATGAATGGTCACTAAAAATAACATTTGTAAGCTTGACGATGAAATTTAATTTGTTCACAAATAACGGTTAACTGTTAGGAAAAAGTATGCACGTTAGCCCTTATTTATCAACGTCCTATCTAATTTTGACCCATGTCATCTTTTCAATTTCCATCGCAGACCGGCATTTACCACGGAAAGGTCCGTGACGTATACAGTATTGGCCTGGATTGGCTGGTAATGGTTGCCAGCGACCGCATTTCGGCCTTTGATGTAATCCTTCCCCGCCCCATCCCTTTTAAAGGTCAGGTATTGAACCAGATCGCTGCCTATATGCTGGAAGCCACCCGTGATATTTGTCCCAACTGGCTGATGGATGTTCCCGCACCCAATGTCTCCGTTGGCAAACGCTGCGTTCCGTTCAGGATCGAAATGGTGGTGCGCGGCAATGTGGTGGGTCATGCCTGGCGCACCTACAGCAGCGGTAACAGAACCCTCTGCGGCGTTACCATGCCCGAAGGACTGAAAGAAAACGATTTTTTCCCCGAGCCGATCATCACCCCCTCCACCAAGGCCGCCGAAGGACATGACGAAGACATTTCGAAGGAAGCCATCATTGAACAGGGACTGGCATCGGCGGAGGAATGGAAGGTGCTGGAAGCGTATACCCTGCAGCTGTTTCACAGGGGTAAGGAGATTGCGGCCGCGCAGGGACTGATCCTGGCAGACACCAAGTACGAATTTGGCCGGATCGGCGATACGATCTATTTGATGGATGAAGTGCATACCCCCGATTCATCGCGCTATTTTTATGCAGACGGGTTTGAGGAAAGACAGGCCAGCGGCGAAAAACAGAAACAGCTGAGCAAGGAGTTCGTACGCGAATGGCTGATCGCGAATCATTTCATGGGCAAGGAGGGGCAGACCGTGCCCGATATGAGTGATGAATGGATCGATACCATCAGCAAACGCTATATTGAACTGTACGAAAAAGTGACCGGGAAAAATTTCATCCCCGAAAAACCCGGAGAAAAAGAAGTGGAACAAAAAGTCATAGCCTCGTTGGCCAAACTCGGCGCAGTATCCTAACGCGTTAACTGTCCGCAGACCGTTCATTGAACGGCTGCATGTTTGTATCGCTTATTTACGATAACAGTTGCTCAGCGAAAAAAATACCGAAGGCTCATACCGCCGTAATAACTGGTGCCGGGCGCGGGCGTATAATATTTGGGCGGCACACCACCCAGCGGGAACAGGTTAATCACCACAAACTGCGCATACCGTGCATCGAATACATTGTTGCTGCCCCCGTATACATCGATGCTCCAGCGGGTGATATGGTTTTTGCCGAAACTTTTCCGGAACCCGGCTTTGGCATTCGCAAGATTGTATCCTTCCGAATAGGCGGTATTGTCCATATTGATGGGAATCCTGCCGGTATACATATTCGTAAGGTTGAGGTAAAACCCGCCGCCCGCTTCCAGGTCGAGACCGAAATTGAACACATCTCTCGGGATACCGCTTACGTGTTTGCTGGAATAGTCACGGGTAAAGGTATTGTGGTTGTTATCGCTCTTGAGATCAGAATTGCGGCTGTTATTGTACGTATAGGAAAGAAAAGGCCTCAGCAGCTGCAGGAAACTTTTTCTCCGGGGCCGCAGGGCATAGTCCATTGTCAGCTCCATACCGGTAAAATTCACGATACCTGCATTTACGAACTTTACATAGGCAGGACTGCCGCTTACCGCGGCAAAATTCTGCGGCACCAGTTTATCCGTTACATCCATATTGAAAAAAGCGAAGGCCAGGTTCAGCGACTGCCTGAACATACTCATCTTGGTACCCACTTCAAATGTATTGCTGATCTCGGGGCCTACGTCTTCGTTTGTTTTGCCGGTTTGTGTAATGATGTACTGGTTGGTTCCGGGCTGCGCATAACCCATGCTGTAATTGGCATATACCGATACATTCCTGCTGATCAGGTGGTTTACCACCCAGCGCGGCGTAACAATGGGTTTGAATGTGCGGTAGCCCGACTGGTTCACATACCCGCCGCCCGAAGCGCGCAGGTCTTCGTTGTCGTAGGTGATAAAGTTGGCGCTTCCGCTGAAAACCATCAGCGTGTTCTTTGCCAGCATCAGCTCAAGCATGCTGAATATATTCCACTGGCTGGGTTTCAGTTCCTGGTCGGTACGCAGCGAACCGAGCGCGCTGTTATTGAGGTTGTACGATTTCTGGTAGATGATGTTCTTGGTTCCTTCCATACCCAGGGTAATACGCATGTCTACGTTACCGATACGCGGCGTGTAGATAAATGCCGAGCGCAGACCAAAGGTGTTCTTGTTTGTTTTGGTAAGTATGGCGGCCAGGCCCTGGCCTATCTCCTGTATGCCGATAAAAAAAGTGGTTTTGTTACTGAACAGTTTTGAAAACGCGTATTCGTGCGACAATCCGAGGCGGATACTTTCCAGCTCGCTGTGCGAGTTGTTGCGGATATAACTGAGCTCAGCGGTATCGGGGTAGTTGGCCAACCCAAAACTGTCTACCTGGCCCGACAGGTCATCGTAGGATTTTGTATACTGCGCAAAAACGGTGATGGTGCTACGGGGAGAATTGTACAGCGTGGCATTCATATCCCAGAAATTCTTGTCGGACCTGTTCTGCATGCGGAACCCATCCGATTTCTGGCGGCCATAGCTGAACAGGATATTTGTTTTGGCATTGCCGATACCCACCGACGTAGTGGTGCGGAACAGCCCGAAAGAGCCGGCCAGCAACGACTGCCTGACACTCAGCCCATCGGGTGCTTTCTCCGACAGCAGGTTCACAACACCGCCGATACCCGTTCCGTAAATGCTCGACACAGGCCCGCGAAACACTTCCACCCTTCCCAGGGTGGCGTAATCGATATCATCCAGGTTGGTGGTACCGTCGGCTTCGGTCAGGGGGATATCGTTGTAATAGGCTTTGTAACCGATACCGTTGATGTTATTCTGGTTACCATACCCCCGCAGTATGATCCTGGCACTGGTGTTGATGTTGCGCAACTCCATCCGCACACCCGGCAGCAGGTTAAATGTATTGGGAAGATCTATCTGGTTATTGCGCTGCAGGTCTCTCGATACCAGCGTGGCGATGGATCCCGGTGTCTGAAAAAGATTTTTGCCATTGTACAAACCCCTTACCTGTATGGCATTGGTCTGGTAATTCACTGCATCGAGGAATACCACGATGGGAAACCGGGTATTGGACACCCGGATGTATTTTTCCGCATACCCTGTTGCCGATACATACAGCAGTTCCTGCTCATCGTCAGATAGCGAAAGCCGGAAAACACCGTGTTCATCGGTGAGAAGCGTATCTTTTTCCGATACAATCACCCTTGCATAGGGAATGGGCTGGCCGAGGTACAGGTCTTTCACCACGCAATCCACCGCCTGCTGTGCGGTTGCGGCAAGGCAGCACGTGCATAACGCCATGAATAGGAATACAACTCTCATCTGCAGTATGGTTCTGTTGTAAAGTTATCCGAAGATACTACTTTGCCTTTTCTTACCGGTCAACAGGTCCGATTCTCGGACGCAACCTCGATTTGCTTTTGTTGAAAATATTCTGTCCGGTGTCCGCCCCCTTCCTGATCTCTTTCTGCCGTTCGGCCGGCATATCCACCGTGTCTTTACATTCCCGGCTGCAGCAACCCGTGTATTTATCGGCACATTCGGCGCACTGAATGAATAACAGGTGACAGCCATTGTTGCGGCAGTTGGTATGCGTATCGCAGGGTTTGCCGC
This sequence comes from Sediminibacterium soli, assembly GCF_009939225.1. Taxonomy (GTDB): domain Bacteria; phylum Bacteroidota; class Bacteroidia; order Chitinophagales; family Chitinophagaceae; genus Sediminibacterium; species Sediminibacterium soli. The sequence goes on from NZ_JAACJR010000008.1 coordinate 795,922, forward strand.
ACTGGTGGCAACTGGCGATCACATCTTCGGTGATACGTTCGCCGAGCCGGTTGTCAAAAACAAAATTCTTACCGATGAACCGGCTCTCCAGCTGCGTTTCTTTTACCTGCCTGGCATAATTGATGATACCCCCCTCGAGGTGAAACACATTTTTAAACCCGTTGTGCAGCATATACGCGCTGGCTTTTTCGCAACGGATACCGCCGGTGCAGTACATGATGATATTCCTGTCCTCGTTTCCCTTCATCAGATCCACCGCCATCGGCAATTGCTCTCGGAAAGTATCGGATGGCAGTTCGATGGCATGGCTGAAATGCCCCACCTCGTACTCGTAATGGTTGCGCATGTCGATCACAATGGTATCCCTGTTCTCGAGCATTTTGTTCATCTGTCCCGCATCCAGGTACCGGCCTTTTTTTTCCATGCTGAAACCCGGATCGGTGATCCCGTCGGCTACGATCTTATCGCGCACCTTGATCGCCAATACCCAGAAACTTTTTCCATCGTCGTCCACGGCAATGTTCAGTCTGAGGCCATTCAATCCATTGATCGCGTAAAGCAGTTCCCTAAAGGCGTCAAAAAGATGCGCTGGCACGCTGACCTGTGCATTGATGCCCTCCTTTGCCACATAGATACGGCCGAATACCTGCAATGCATGCAGCTGCCGGTACAGGTAATCGCGGAATTCCTGCGGGTTCTGCACCGGGAAATACCGGTAAAAACTGATCGTGGTACGGGGAAAACTTTCCTCCATCAAACGTTTCTTCAACTCCTCGTTGGAAACGCGGTTATGCAATACTGCCATGGTGTGTTCATTTCAGACATCCGCGGAGCGAATGTTCCATTCAATTAAGGAGCCACTTGCAGGGTGGCCAAAATTCGGTGCAAAGATAGGAAGAAAGGGGCGATGGAAGATTGCCGATTGCCGATTGGGGATACCGTTAAAAACGCAATGCGCTGGATTGACGCTTTTTACGTCTTTCGGCCCATATCCAGAATACGATGCCTATGGGCAGGTAGAGGGCCAGTCCTTTTGCATTGGCGTATATGTCTTCCCTGTCGAACCGGCCGTGAATACGGGTATGGGTAATCGTGTTGGAGTATTCCTGCAGGTATTCGATACCGATGCCGAACAGCAAGAGGAAGAGACAGATAACCAGCAGTTTTTTCGGGAAAAACAACTGCAGGAACCCGGCGGCGCAGAAATAAAATGCAGTGTGCAGCAGCTTATCGTTACCCCTGAGCGGTTTGGGTATCTTGATCAGGAACCCTATCAGTACGCAGATAAAACAAATAGCCAGCACCAGCCATGTATGTTTTGGTTTCATCTGTCTAATTTAAGCGAATACCCACTCTGAAACCGCTGGGCCTGCCCCCCGTGGATTCAAAACCCTGTACAAAATCCACACGCAGTATCTTGAAAATATTTTCGATGCCAAAAGAGGTCTCCGCATATTGCAGTCCTTTGTCGATGTGCAGTGCATGTGCGCCCACCACAAAAAAACAATTCAGTTTTCTGAACCCCGGTATTTTATTGCTCAGCAGACCATTCAGGTGGTACTCGCCATGCGCCGCCATATTGAACCGGGCGGTGTTGCTGTAGCGGTAATAAGGCGCCAGCTGAAAAGTGGTGAGGTTGTTCCTGGCTGCCGCCAGCTGGTTTCCGAGGTAGTGCTGGTAATCGGGCAGGAACACTTTGCTGGCGCTGAGGAACCCGCCAAAGCCAAGGCTGTAATTGAACTTGCCCGCCAGCTTCATATCGATATCGTCGCTGATGCTGATCCGCCAGCGGGTAAAATCCGCATCGCTGCCGAATAACCCGCGGATACCCTGGCTGATACTGGCCGTGATAACAGGATACCGGGAACCGATATTGATCTTGCGGTCGGGCATTTCGATATAGTCCGATCCGGGACGCCAGGTAATACCGGCCGTAAACACGGACGACACATTGGGTTGCATCTGTGCGGCCAGGATCTCAGTTGGGTAGTTGGGTGTGATCTGCCGGGTAGGATACTTGTTCCAGGAAGCAATATCGGGCAGGTTATCCAGGGGATGCCTGTTCTGGTACTGGAACCCGAAAGAGGCATTGACACCGTTGCCGATACCCGCGCTGTAACCGATATGCAGGTGCTCCGCTTCATAGATCTTGAGGTAGTTCTGCTGCCGCAGCAGCGTATAGGGCGTATTCCAGGCCTCGGGCAGCGGTTCGGCATTGTTGAACTGGAAAACTTTTCTTCCGCCGCCGAAGCTAAGCGACTGCAAATATTTTTTTCCGTATTGGTGGGTAACCGACAGCGAAGGGTTAAAATGCCGGTTGGTAATGCCATACCGAAGCTCGGGGTTCATCGATAACACCCTGCGCCCTTCGTATCGTTTGCGGTAATGCCCTGTAACGGTTATTACAGCGCCTTCTACGGTGTTATAGCCCAGCCCGCTGAGCGGGGAACTGTATCCCCAGGATATTTTTTTCTGTGAGTAGCTGAATGTCTGTCCGCCCAGCAGCATACCCAAAGGCTGGAATTTGTTGCGTTTGCGGTCGAGTGAATCGAGGTACCGGGGATCCTGCCGCAGCTGTTCCAGACTGTCTTTTTTCCGGTAATCACGCACTTCTTCGGTTAACAGCGGCACCGGACGTATACTGTCCCAGTAAGCCATCGTTTTTTTGGTGGCGCTGTCGTTGAACTTATAGGTTACATGATCAAAGAATTTCTGCGGGAATGTCGGGTTCATATCGAACTTATCGTATACCTGTACAAAATTTCCGAAGAAATCAAACCCCAGTATTTTTCCCGAGGGATAGATCACCTGGTTCTTGATCACCCAGAGGTTTTTGTAAGGCACGTACAATTGCTGCAGGCGCACGGTATCCAGCAGCTGCATCTGCTGTTTTTTCAGCAGGTACAGGTCAACGCTCTGTATCCGCCACTCGTCTTCCACGATATTGATATAACCCGAAAACACCGGCTCGTACTCCCTGCGCGGAATTACCCTGATGCGGTTGATCAGCTTATCGTTCTCATAAAAACTTCCTTCGAGCTTATACCGGTAGAAATTCAGCGCTCCCGCGGCAATGGGCGACAGAAAACCGCGCGGGTTCAATTCCTCTCCCACGGCTATGTGGTTATCATAGAGAGAAACGATCTGCGGATCGCTGAAGCCAAAGCTGTTGCTGCGGCCGCTTACTTTTGAAGAGGTCACTTCTATCTTTTCCTGCCCTTTGTCGCTTACCGAATACCTTGCCACCACTTCCGAAAGGAAAACCATTTTTCTTTTGCTTGTATCGCCGTCGTTGAAGTCTACTTTTTTTCCCATCACCCGGTTCGGATAGTCGCGCATCTGCAGCTGTCCTTTCAGGTATACCTCGCACTGGAAGGATTTGATCTCGCGCCGGTGTTCCTCCCGAGTGGCGATGGCTTTGCGTATGATGGCATACGAGGGGTCTTCGCCACCGCTTGTTACCACCACTTCGTTCAGGTTGTATTGTTGCGGCTCCAGTTCAAAATCAACCACCTGGTCCGCACGGCCCACCCTGATCTTTTTTTCCTGCGAGCGGTAGCCGATATACTGGCATACCAGCAGGTACTCGCCCGGTAACAGGTTCAGGTGATACTGTCCCTTGCCATTGGCCGATACACCTTCCGTTGTGCCTTTTACCAGCACAGAAGAGAAAGGAAGCACCGTACCGTTTTTTTGCGTGATCGTTCCGCTGATGGTGGCGGCGTATGCCTGCAGGCTGATCAGGACAGTTAAAAGCAGCAGTAGTGGTTTGTACATTAGGCGTGTATCAGTCAGGAATTAGTCGTTAAAAATTAAACATTATCGGCTCCCTGTCTTACCGGTCACCATTTTTAATGTTTAATTAGGATTTCCTGCGGTCAATACACCCTTCTTTTTTTTCTTTTCCTGGTAAAACTGCCTGTCATGGCGGCAAAACCGCTCACCAGTCCGGCTACCAGACCCGTAACCAGCATCAGCAGCAGGTACGATCCGCCCAGCGGCAATACCTGCGCCACCCGGGTGGAGAGTATGTGTTCGTTGGGAACATCTTTCAGCGCCGCAAGCAATACCCATAACAGGAACAGACCTGCAAAGCCGCTGAGGAACGCGTACCCTGCGCGCTGCGGTATGGCTGCCGCCACAAGAAAGGAACTGAATACAAAGCACCACCAGGGAATATTGGTGTACAGACCCAGTACATAAGCGAGAAAAGCGGTGAGTATGATGGAGATAAAAAATTTCATAAGACTGGTTTAACTGTTGGTAAAACGCATATGCCATTTTACCTGTTTATCGGTGGCAATGGATTGTTTGCTGGCAAATAATATGCGGTAGTATTTTCCGAGCGCCCAGTTGGTAACGAACGCGTCGTAGTATTTGCTGCCGGGGTTACCGCTTTGTCCGCCGGGATAAAGACAATAGGCTTCGATCTCGTCCGTCATATGTACGATCATACGCCAGCTGGGTCCGTGGTTTTCCTTGGTGGCATTGATCATATCGCGTCCGCCGCCGATAGGCAGGTGCCAGCGGCTCAGGGCGGGCAGCCGCAGTAAATGGTTCACGCGGGTGTCTTTGAATTTGGCCCATGCCAGCCTGCCGGCACCTTCGAGTTCTTTTAATTTGAGGGTCGCTTTTTTCACCGCCAGCAGCACATTGTCGCGGATCGTTTCGGTTTTATCGCCTGTGGTGATATCATCGGAGAAAGCATATACCGAGTCTTTCAGCAGGCTCTCCAGCAATGTGCTGTATTCGGGCCAGGCCATGGGCAGTTTGTTCTGGTTGTATTCGTCCGCCCATATCACCGTTTCCAGACTGTCCCATAACACTTTAAAAACAGTGGCACCCTGTTCGGCGGTATCACCCCTGTGGTTCCAGGCGGCGAGCAGGTTAATATATTTTTTCTCGTCGGCATTGAGTGCATTCCTGTCGATGTTCTTCAGCAGTACCGGTACGGCCATTTCAGCAAACAGGTTTTCATTATCCATCTGCAGGTGCTGCATGTCTTCCGGTGTGATGTTGTTCATGGCAGCCAGTTTGCGGTTGATGGCCAGTCCGCGGTACATGGGAAAATTACTGGCGGCGCCAAGATAGTACGGGTAGCTGGCGTCTGTGGGCATCTGGTTGGCGCTGCTTACAAAACCGCGTGCGGGATTTCTGCTCATCGGGTTTTCTTCCGACGGTATAAAACCCTGCCACCTATAGCTGCTGTCTGTTCCGGGTAGGATAAAATCGCCCTGGCGTTTCCATCGCGCCACAAAACCACCCTGCTGTTTGATGGCTATATCACCGCTCTTGGAAGCAAATACGAAATTCTGTCCCGGGCAATGCCATTTGTTGATCGCGGACAGATAATCGTCGTAGTTTTTTGCATGATCCAGCTCGTAGAATGTCTGCAGTCCATTTCCCTTATCGTGCGCCGTCCATCTTACCGCAAGGTATTTTCCCCCGGTGCCCGGGTTGCTGAATTTATTGTCGTACATCACCGGCCCAAAAACGGTCATGGCAATTTCTTCCACCTTGTCGGGTTTGCCTTTGATCCTGATCACCTCTTTCCTGTGTTCGGCTTTTACCCAGGCTCCGTTGAACCAGTATTCCGACATGGTGGAATCCCGGAACTGCATCTCGTAATAATCGAGCACATCGCGTCCGGCATTGGTTACACCCCAGGCGATACTGTCGTTAAACCCGATGATCACCGCGGGCGAACCGGGAAAACCAACACCGTAGGTATTGTGTGTTGGCGTGCTGATCTGCACTTCGTACCAGAGCGAGGGCAGGTTCAGTCCCAGGTGCGGATCATTGCACAGAATAGGACGTCCGCTCTTGGTTTTGCTGCCCGCAACCGCCCAGTTATTACTGCCATTGTCTTTATCCGGTTCCATCGAAACACCGGCCGATGCGGTGGCCGTATTCACTTTGTTGTTGAAGTAAAGACTGTCTGACCCGGTGGGCTCTTTGGGAACGATGGCCGGTTTGGCATACACCGTGCCCCTCGGAATGATGGGATCGAGCGAATCGGCCGTATTGGAGAACAGCTTGTCGAAATCCACAAAGCCGAAATAGTTACGGGCATTGGTCATCTGCAGATCCACAGCGGCCCCGCGGCCCGCCAGGTCATACGACATATACATCATGAACAGATAGGTTTTGAGCGATGTCCATGTTTCGGGGGTATAATCCAGCAGTTTGTATTCGAACGGCAGCTGCTCGGGCCGCAGTGACTGTATGTACGCATTCACACCCTTTGCATAGGCCTCGATACCCGCTTTCAGCTCCGGATTTTTTTCGGCATTGGCCAGGCTCTGCTCGGCGCCGTATACCATTCCCAGCCGGCGGAAGAACTGGTCTGTCGACAGTCGCTCTTCGCCAACGATCTCGCTAAGCCTTCCTGCAGCCACATGTGTTTGGAACTCCATCTGCCACAGACGGAATTTTGCATGCAGGAAACCCTGCACATAATAGGCGTCTTTGTCGTTATCGGCATAGATATGCGGCACCAGGCGGTCGTCGAAATACACATCCACCTTACCGGCAAGGCCGCTGAGTGTTACCTCGCCATTAAAATCGGCATTGACCGGTTCCGCGTTTTGCCAGAACCCAACCTGCGGCGAAAGAAAATAACCAAGACGGGGCGTTTTACCCGACCCAACGGGCAGTTGCGTATTGAAGGCAAGCACCAGTGCGGCGGTAACCAGGCCGGAAAGCAGGAAGGGCAGTATGCGCATAAGCAGCGTGGGTTTGAGACGAAAATTAACAATTAATCAGTAATAATCCTCAATTCCCCGCCGCTGTAGCGGATAGTTTGACAAAGCGCGGAAAATGCAGCATACTGTTGGCTATAACCGTTTACCAAACCATCCCCACGCCCCAGCCGGCTTCTCAATTATTCGTTCCCAATTCTCGATTACTGATTAATTTTGCACTCTCATGAAGCAATTCACCGTTCCCAATATATACCGGAGTACCCTGATCAGTGCTGTAAAACAGAAACGGAAACAGGAGGATAAGCTAAAAAAAGATTTCAGTCCCACACTGCTCGATCTGGGTCCGCTGCAGGTATACCTTGCCCGCCATTTCGGGTTCTGCTACGGTGTGGAGAACGCCATCGAGATCGCTTTTACCACCATAGAAGAAAACCAGGGCAAACGGATCTTTCTGCTGAGCGAGATGATCCATAACCCGCAGGTAAATGCCGATCTCACCGAACGCGGCGTGCGTTTTTTACAGGACACCTACGGCAAACAACTGATCCCTTTTGATGAGCTGACTGCGGATGATGTGGTGATCATACCGGCGTTCGGCACTACGCTGGAAATAGAACAGTTGCTGGTGGGCAAAGGCATTACCGTATCCAGGTACAATACCACCTGTCCTTTTGTGGAGAAAGTATGGAACCGCAGCGAACAGATCGCAAAAAAAGGATACAGCATCGTAGTGCACGGCAAACCCAGGCACGAAGAAACCAGGGCCACCTTCTCGCATGCCTCTTCACATACACCTACGGTTGTGGTGAACGATATGGCAGAAGCGATTGAACTGGCCGGGTACATAACAGGTGAAAAAAACGCCGAACAGTTTTACACCGAATTCAGGGGCCGTTATTCCGAAGGCTTTGATGTTACACGAGATCTGCAGAAGATAGGCGTGGTAAACCAGACCACGCAGCTGGCCAGCGACACGCAGGCTATTTCCGATTACCTGAAACAGGTCATGATCGATCTGTATGGACTTACCCCCTCCCATACCGGTGATCGTTTTGCAGACACGCGCGACACGCTCTGTTATGCCACCAACGATAACCAGACTGCCGTAACCGGTATGCTGCAGACAGATGCCGACCTGGCCCTGATCATCGGCGGACATAACAGCAGCAACAGCTCGCACCTGGTTGAGCTGTGTGAAGAAAAACTGCCGAGTTATTTTATCGATTCGGCGGAGAGACTGATCGATGCGCAGACGATAGAGAACCGTAACTGGCGAACAAAAGAACTGACCAGGGTCACCGGTTATCTTCCGGCAAAAACACCTGTGCGCATACTCGTTACCAGCGGCGCAAGCTGCCCCGATGCGGTTGTTGAATCTGTGATCCGCAAACTTGCCTCGCTGTATGGTGTGGCGGAGAAATTAGATGAAGTGCAGGCTGTATACGCATAATCCCCGTGTATGAAAACACATCAATACCGGTTACAGATCGAATGGACGGGCAACAAAGGCAGCGGCACTTCGGCCTACACCGCCTATGAAAGAGCGCATGAGATAAGCGTTGATGGCAAACCCGGTATCCCCGCATCATCCGATCCTTCTTTCCGCGGAGATAAAACGCGTTATAATCCCGAAGAACTGCTGGTGGCATCGCTTTCATCCTGTCATATGTTGTGGTACCTGCATTTATGCGCCCAGGCCGGGGTAACGGTTGTTGCCTATGAAGACCTTGCAAAAGGCACTATGACAGAAACCGACGACGGCGGCGGGCATTTCACCGAGGTGATGCTATGCCCCGTGGTTACCGTTTCCGAAGAACAAATGATCGGTAAAGCGATGGAGCTGCATGGCAGCGCACATTCGCTGTGCTTTATTGCGCGGTCCGTTAATTTCCCCGTGCGGCACCAGCCGCAAATAAAACTGCCCAACGGATAAACGGGTTTGTATCTTTACCTGAACCATGAAATACCGGGCATCCCTGGACAAAGCAGCTATGATCATAACGATCAGCGTTACGGTGATGTTTGCCGGGGGCATCGTATTGCAATACGCTGTAGTGCAGGAAACCGCCGTTCCTTCGATCGTATCCTTACTGCTGCTGGGCATTTATATCACCACCTATGTTTTTCGCCCCCTGTATTATGTACTGACTGTCCACGCGCTTATCATTCACAGACCGCTGGGCAAGGTGGTGATAGAACGCAGCAGGATCAGGTCCGTGGGCTTGCTGGATGACCAAAACACGAACGGAACCATCCGTACGTTTGGCGTAGGCGGCGTGTTCGGTTACTTCGGAAGGTTCAGCAATGTCAGTATCGGCAATATGACCTGGTATGCCACGCGCAGAAAAAAACTGGTGCTGGTTCTTACGCAGGATAACCAGAAGATCATCATCACACCCGACGAGGCGGAAACATTCCTTGCAGCTTTTCACCAGCCAACAACCGAAGCAACGCCTGTTCCCGGATAAGCCGCCTGAAGAAAACAACAGACCGGTTCCCGAAAACAGCTGCCTGGCCTGATTTTTTTACAGGCAAACTGGTTTATAGCGAATTGAGTACATTCGTATAAGCTCCACTCCTCCTCTCCCAGATTGTTTACATCCAACCGATTCAAACATGAACCGCAGCCATCATCAATTGCCGGTGGAAGAACTGGTTAGTCAGCTTGACACCAGCCTGCAGACGGGTTTGTCGGCAAAACAGGTTGCTGAAAGGGTTGCGCAGTATGGAAAGAACCGGATACCGGAGCCCAGGTCAAAAACGCTGGCCGGTATTTTTTTACACCAGTTCCTGAACCCGCTGATCTATGTGCTGATCGCAGCAGCCATCATTTCCGTAATCACCGGAGATAAGGAAGACGCTGTTTTTATTACCGCGATCATCCTGATCAATGCCATACTGGGCGCCTACCAGGAATGGCGTGCCGAGAACAGCGCACAGGCGCTGCGCGATATGGTAAAAGTGCGCGCGCGTGTGAAAAGAGAGAACCAGCTGGTTGAAATAGACTCGGAAGATATTGTTCCGGGAGACATCGTTTTGCTTGGGTCGGGCATCAGGATACCGGCAGATATGCGTCTAGCGGAAACCAACGGTCTTTCTGTTGAAGAAGCATTACTGACGGGAGAATCGGTTGCCGTACTGAAAAACACGGAGCCGATCGCGGGCGGGGAAGAGTTATCGCTTGGCGACAGGCTCAATATGGTCTTTGCCGCCACCGCGGTGCAGAAAGGAAGGGCCACAGGTATCGTGGTAAGCACCGCGGCAGATACGCAGATAGGTAAGATAGCCGATTCGCTGCGTACGACCGCCCCGGAAAAACCTCCGCTTGAAAGGCGAATGGAATCTTTTTCGAAAAAGATCAGCGTGATCGTGTTGGTTGTTTGCGCAGCACTCGGTGTGATCGGTTATCTCGAAGGCTCATCGGTGCGTGATATTTTCTTTTTAATGGTGGCCGTAGGTGTGTCTGCCATTCCCGAAGGACTGCCGGTGGCACTTACCGTTGCCTTGTCTATCGGAACCAGGAGGATGGCCAAACGAAATGTGATCGTCAGAAAGCTGCCCGCGGTGGAAGGACTGGGCAGCTGCACGCTGATCGCATCCGACAAAACGGGAACGCTGACCATGGATGAACAGTCTGTAAAAAAAATATACCTCCCCGACGGAAAATATTACGGTATCAGTGGCCAGGGGTACAATGGCGATGGCGAGATCCTGGATGGCGAGACAAGCGTTACCGAACCCCGCGAACAGCTGCTGCGTTTTCTCGTTGCCGCTATGCTCTCGAATGAAGGCGTACTTCGAAAAACAGGAACAGGCTGGGAACATTCGGGCGATGCGGTTGATGTGGCCATCAACGCGCTGGCGTATAAATCCGGCAGGGATCCCGGTTATTTCAGGCAGCAGGGCGAGATCGTTCAGGTGATTCCCTACGAATCGGAAAGAAAATTCTCCGCCGTCTATTTCAGGCAGGATAACCGTTTGCATTTTGCCATGAAAGGCGCTGTTGAAACAGTGCTGAAAAAAATTCCGGAGCAGGAGCAGCAAACATTCCATGCGGTTGCCGAACAGATGGCGGCCGAAGGCTATCGCGTACTGGCCGTTGCCGGTTCGCCGGTAAACGATACTGACCTGGCTGCACTGCCTGCCTTACAGGTGCTGGGACTGATCGGTATGATCGATCCGCTGCGGCCGGAGGCTAAGGATGCGGTAAACGAATGCCGTAAGGCAGGTATCGGTGTGGTAATGGTAACAGGCGATCACCCGGCAACCGCTTTATCGATCGCCAGGGCGCTGGGTATTGCCGATAAACCCGAAGAAGTGATTGCCGGAACGGAACTTTCCGCAATGGAGCAGCTGGCTGCGCAGGAACTGGGTGAAAAGATCCGCGATAAAAAAGTATTCGCACGCGTGGCGCCGCTGCAAAAACAAAAGATCGTGGAAGCGATGAAAGCCATCGGCCATTTTATTGCCGTTACGGGTGATGGCGCCAACGATGCGCCTGCGCTCAAATCGGCGCATATCGGCGTGGCCATGGGCAGTGGCACCGACCTGGCCAAAGAGGCGGCGTCTATCATTGTTACCGATAACAATTTTGCCTCCATTGCCGCGGGTGTGGAAGAAGGAAGGTTCACCTTCGAAAATCTCCGCAAGATCATCTATCTGCTTATCTCCACAGGCGCGGCAGAACTGCTTACCATCGGCATCGCCATCATACTGAATATGCCGCTGCCGTTTATTGCCGTGCAGTTGCTGTGGCTGAACCTTGTTACCAACGGCATACAGGATATAGCCCTCTCCTTTGAAAAAGGCGACCCGACCGTAATGACCAGGCCGCCCCGCAAACCCGGCGAAAGTATTTTTGACGCGCTGATGAACAGCCAGATGATCGTGTCGGGATTATTTATCGCAGCATTGGTGCTGGGTATCTGGCAATACCTGCTCAGCACGGGATTCAACGAAAAACATGCGCGCACCATGGTGATGATGCTGATGGTGCTGGTGCAGAATTTTCACGCGCTGAACTGCCGTTCAGAAACCAAAAGCCTGTTCCAGGTGCCCGTCGGCAATAACTATATTTTGGTGGCGGGTATTGTGATCGCACAACTGGTGCATATTTCGGCCGCATACATTCCCCGGCTCAACACCATACTGCAGCTGGAGCCCGTGAAGTTGCAGGAGTGGTTCCTGTTACTGCCCGCGGCAGCGTCTATTTTTGCGGTGATGGAACTGTTCAAATGGCTATGGCGCCGCCGGACAAGCAGCAAAACGCCACAGGCTGACGGCAGCCACTGAGCCTGGCATGCAGTATATTTAACCTGGCAAACCAATCTTTATCTCTTACCCTTATATCCACTTTATGCGAACCTCCTGCCTGGTCTTTTTTTTATTTGTCACCGGTTTCAGCGCCGGCGCGCAAACCGCCAATCCTGTTTATAACAAACCCCTCGCCGACTCCTTGGGCGCGGATGAATACGGTATGAAGATGTATGTGCTGGTGATCCTCAAAACCGGCCCGGCGCAGATCACGGAGAAAAAGACCAGCGACAGTTTGTTTGCAGGACATATGGCCAATATCGGCCGGCTTGCCAAAGAAGGCAAGCTGACCGTTGCGGGACCGCTGCAGAAGAACGAACGCAACTATCGCGGCATATTTATTTTTAATGTGCACAGCATCGAAGAAGCCAAAACGATCGTACAGACCGATCCGGCGGTTAAAGCCGGTATTTTCGATACGGAATTATATGGCTGGTACGGTTCGGCGGCATTGCCCATGTACCTTCCCTACACCGAAAAAGTAAGCAGGCAATCATTTTAAACGACGTGTTGTGACAGTAAAAAGAACGGATTCGACTGATCAAGACTTTATACGGCTGGTGTCTTTGCTCGATGTATTTCTGGCAGAAATAGATGGCGAGGACCATGCCTTTTATGCGCAGTTCAACAAACTGGATGCACTCAGATACGCCGTGGTAGTATATGAAGGAGAAACGCCCGTTGCGTGCGGTGCCTTCAAACCGTTCGGCGATCATGCTGTTGAGATAAAACGCATGTATGTATCGCCCGATCACCGCCGCAAAGGGTTGGCCATTACCATGCTCGATGAACTGGAAAAATGGGCCGCGGAACTGGGCTACCTGCATTGCGTACTGGAAACAGGCATACGCCAGTCCGAAGCCATTGCCCTGTATCAAAAAACGGGTTACCGGCAGACCGAAAATTACGGCCAATATGCCGGTGTGAAAACGAGCGTATGTTTTGAAAAGAAATTATCCCCCACTACCTGAACCTGCCTGATATGACACAAGCAATACCACCGATAGACACCGTACACCTGCTTCCCGTGCTGGATGATATGTTACTGTCTTTGTTACGGTCGCTGAAGAAAGAAGAATGGGAACTGCCCACGGTTGCCCGGCAATGGCGTGTAAAAGAGGTGGCGACACACCTGCTCGACGGCAATATCCGCATCCTGTCGATGCTGCGCGATGGTTATGCCGGAGAGAAAGCGGATATACAGTCGTACGGGCAATTGGTGGAATACCTCAACGGACTGAATGCCGACTGGGTAAAAGCCATGAAACGGGTAAGTCCGGAAATGCTGATCCTGCTGCATGAAATAACAGGTCCGCTTTTTTGTCGTTATTACGCGTCGCTTGATCCATTCGAGAAAGCCGTTTTTCCGGTTGCCTGGGCGGGCGAGGCTGAAAGCCGTAACTGGATGCATATCGGTCGCGAATACACCGAAAAATTCCTGCACCAGCAGCAGATCAGAGATGCCGTGGGTAAACCGGGTTTGCTGGTATCGAGGTTCCATCATCCCTTTATGCATGTTTTCATGCAGGCGCTGCCTTACATCTATCGCGCTGTTGATGCCCCGGCCGGCAGCTGTCTGGAAATCAACATCACGGGGAATGCGGGAGGCAAATGGTGGCTGGTGCGCGAAAACGAAAAATGGGTGCCTGGCAACAATGCCACAGCAGTTACAACCCGTGTCAGCATACCCCAGGAAGAAGCATGGAAGCTCTTCTCAAAAAGCATACGTGCCGATGCTATTGCCGGTAAGATCAGGATACAGGGCGACAAACAGCTTGCCGAACCCGCGCTTAACATGGTTTCGGTAATGGCATGATGCCATCAATCATCAAGGCGCCCCGGTGTTATTTACCGCCCTGTGCTGAATCCGGTTCCGCTTCAGGAACAAGATGCGGCACAGGGCAGTTTTTATTGAGGGTAGCGTTATCAGACCAGCTTCATCGTAACCGGATCCCAGTCGATGGCTTTTTTCTTTTCTGCGCTGAGGTTACAGATCAGCGCGGGAGCCGCGGCACGGAGACCGAATGACCCATCTTCAAGCGTTGGTTTGCCTGTACGCACGCTCTCGAAGAAATTGATCATATGATCCAACCTGGAATCATATCCTTTCGGCGCTTCAAATACGATCTCGTCGGCCCATTTGGTTTTGCGGTCGTCGGCGCTGTATTTCTGGTCGTATTCCTTCAGCAGTTGCTCCTGCATGGCTTTGGGAAAACTTTCCATTGAATCGTATCCGCCGATGCCGGGTGCAACAGGGCGTTTAAAATGTTTGATCGTAATGGTATTGCCTCTCAGGTCTATCACCCCTTCCGTACCGATCAGCCTGGTGCTTGATCCGCCGCCGGCCCCGTCTGCAAGGTTTACACGCGTAAAGAACTGGAAGGCATTATGGTTTTCTGTTTTGGGATACTGGGAAATACCCGTAACGATATCATAGGCATCGCGTCCATCTTTCCAGTAGTTCAGCGCGCCCAGTGCGTATACCTGTTTGGGACCGAGCGAACTGGTGATGGTATGCAGTCCGGTAAAACTGTGTACGAACAGGTCTCCGGCCACGCCTGTGCCATATGCTTTGTAATTACGCCAGTGAAAGAACCGAACCGGATCAAAGGGCAGTTTCGGCGCATCGCCGAGGAACATATCCCAATCGATAGTTTTGGGACTCGCATCGTTCGGAATGGTGTACAGCCATGCACCGTTGGCGGAGTTACGATCGGTAAACGCCTCTGCATATGTCACGTCGCCGATCAGTCCCTGTTTGAAATATTTCTGCGCCTCAAGGAATACCAACGAGCTGGCACTCTGGCTTCCTATCTGCAATACTTTACCGCTGGCTTTTTGCGCGGCCACCACGGCCTGGCCTTCATCCACATGATGCACCATGGGTTTCTCACAGTATACATGCTTGCCCGCTTTCAATGCATCTATAGTAATATGGTCATGCCAGTGATCGCAGGTACAGACCAGCACGGCATCGATGTCTTTTCTTGCCAGTATCTCCTTGTAATTTCTTGTTACGAACAAATGGTTGCCCCATTTCTCTTTCGCCCTGTCGAGACGCCCCTGGTACAGGTCGCAGACAGCCACCAGTTCCACACCCGGAACTTTCATAGCCGCTGCGGTATCATAATGCCCGATAATTCCGGAGCCGATCAGGGCAATCCTTACTTTGTCGTTGGCCGTGACCCTTACTTTCGATAACAATGTCTGAACCTGTGTTGCATCGGCAAGCGCCGGTAATCCAAATAACAGCGATCCCGAGGTCCCCAATGTACGGATGAACTTTCTCCTGGTAGTTGCCATATAGATTGTTTTTAGTTGTTACAATAGGATAGAGAATCAACATACGAAACCGGTATCAGCGTCGCACCCTGTCGGCCCTGGCCGCCATTTCCGATATCGGCATGGCAATCATCCTGCCCACCGGTTGCTTTCCCTTATAGCTGATCACTTTCAGCATCACCGCATCTTTGGGCGGCACCAAGGCACCGGCATATTTCGGATAATAATTGTCGGGGAACGAATTATCAAAAGAATAGTACAGGTCCAGCCCCTTCACCTCCGTTTCCATTTCTATTTTTAATTGTCTGTCGGCCGTTCTGGAAGATTTGAAAATAGGATCGTATACGCTTGGTGCATATTTTATTTCGGCCATATTCAGCCGGCCAAAATGGTTCTCCACTTTCGTGAAAAAACGATCCCAGTTCTTTTTCTCCTTAGGGGACCATACCGTTTCCGCTATCGCAAAACCGCGGGGCCATGTCATGTATTCCGCATGCCGCATATTGTACACCTGCTCTGTCCACAGGTTAGCCTGGCCACCTTTGATGAACCTGGCATCCACACTGTCGGGAGCGGGTTCAAACTCATAGGTCTTGTTTAACCTGAGCGATGCATAGATCCTTGGCTCTATGATCTGGTCTCCCTGCATATAATCGAGGTAGGCATAGGTGGTAGGGCTCATCACCACTTCGTGTCCCATCTTCGCGGCGTGGATACCGCCTTTCATTCCCTGCCAGCTCATCACCGCAGCACTCGGAGCAATACCGCCTTCAAGTATTTCATCCCAGCCAAGGAATTTTTTCCCTTTTGACAAAACGATTTTTTCGAGTCGTTTTTCAAAATAAGCCTGCACCTCGTCCATCGTCTTCAATCCTTCACGCTGCATCAATGCCTTGATCTGGTCGCTTTTCTGCCAGAAATTTTTAGGGCACTCATCGCCGCCCACATGAATATATTCAAAAGGAAACAGCTCCGCAACCTGTGTCATCACCTTATCAAGAAAATCGTATACCTTTTCGTTCGCAGGGCAAAGCGTATTATCCACCAGCGCTGTGGGCGGGTTGCCTTTTGACCAGTCCATGATCTCTTCGCCGGAACGAACCCGGTATTTGTCCGCCCCCTCCGTACAGGATAATTCCGGATAGGATACCACGGCCGCAAGACTATGACCGGGTACATCAATCTCGGGCATGATGTTCACAAAACGCTCTTTGGCGTACTGCACCAGTTCCCTGATATCATCCTGTGTATAAAAGCCGCCATAGTCTTTTGGTTCATCGGGCGCAGGCGGAGAAAACGTTCCGAAATAGCCTGTTTTGTTCACGCGCCATGCGCCCACTTCTGTCAGTTTTGGCAGACCTTTGATCTCGATACGCCATCCCTCGTCATCGGTAAGATGCAGATGCAGCAGGTTGTATTTATAGCGCACCATGTTGTCGATGAATTTCTTTACATCTGATTTGGTAAAGAAATGCCGCGATACATCAAACATCAGTCCTCTCCACCCAAAACGCGGGTAGTCGGTGATCTCGGTCACGGGCGCTGTCCAGGCGATGTTGCCAACCTGCGTGGTACTTTCTATTTCCTTGGGGAAAAGCTGCATCATTGTCTGCACGCCATAATACAAACCGGCGGGCTGGTTGGCTTTGATGGTGATACCCTTAGTGGTCACCGAGAGCCGGTAGCCTTCGTTCCCGAGTTTCTTATCAGCGGTTTTGTTCAGCAGGAAACTGATGACCGGGTTAGGCAATGCATTGTTGAGGGTGATGGTACTGCCCGTTGACCTTGCCATGCGCTGCCGAAGCACGCCCAATACCTCTTTCATTTCGGTATGCAGGGGCGCATGAACGATCACATTCCTGGGAAGTGTAAAGGTTCCGGTTCCTGTTTTCAGGGAAACGGGTTCGGGAATAATGGCAATCGTTGGTTTGTTCTGTGCGCCGGCAGCCAGGCAGAGACACAGACTGAATACGGTGAGCAATTGTTTCATAGGTGATGGTTGTATGTGCAATGATGTATAGTTACGGTTATTCAAGTATTTTTTTTACGATCAGGTCACCCACTTTTTTTCCCTGTATGGCGCCCTGGTCTACGCTGTTACGGTAATGGATGCCTCCGTATACCCTGCTGATCGATGCCTCTGCAGCCGCTTCGTGAAAAGAATTGAAATGTCGCTGCATACCGATATACCGCAGATCGCTGGTGTCCTGGAAGGCAAACCTGTTTCCGTACAGTTTTGTGAGTACGGTTGCCGCAGCGGCGGTGATGGCGCTGTGTCCGCTTGGATATTCGGGGAAAGGCGGCGTTTGTAAAAAAGGCTGCCAGTTTTTGTCGCGCATCTCGTTGATCACGGTTACAGGTCTTACGATATTGCTCCGGTATTTTTCATCCCAGCATACGATAAACGCATCATACAGTGCCACGGCCGTTAATGCATAGCTCTGCGCAGTCTTCACGGGGTCGGCATTGGTCTGTCTTGCGGCAATGGCCGTAATACCCATCCAGTGCCCGCCGGGTGTGATCTTTTTGTTGCCGAACATCATGTGCCCGGAATGTTCTATCACAAAGGGATTGTCGTCCCAGTAACGGGCGATGGTTTTCTGTTCCTCTGTCAGCGAGTCGCCGATATGCTGTACCGCTATCGCCTGCTTCATAAAGAAACTGTTGGTATCTGTGCTGTAAACAGGGGGGCGCGGAAGCAGGAATTGTGCACAGGTATCCAGGGTCATCGACTTCATCGTATTCCAGCACCATTCCACGCCATCCAGGTAATCGGGGGGCGTAGGGCGCCACATACCGGGGTTGGTGCTGCCGAGGTGTTTGGGTTTGCCGCGCGACAAGGCATAGCCATCGGTTTTTGCCCTCACCAAAATCCGTTTCGCCACTTCCTCCCCGAAAGCCACCGAGCGCGCATAAACAGAATCGTCGAGCGACTCTTTAAAATCGCCATACACTTTGTTCTCGTAGGCATCCAGCGAATCCACCGAGAACACTTTTATATTCCTTGCAACATGAAAAAAAGCTTTTGTTGCCGCCAGCGTATAGTTGTATTCTTTTCCCTTTTCCGGTTCGGGCATTTTGTCGAACCTGTTCAGCTTATCGGTGATCGAGGGCATTCCCTTCTTATCAAAACGGATCGCCTCGTACGAAGCAAGCGATGCGTAAACATAGATACGGCTTGCCACCGGCGGGGTAAATACGTCGTAAATAATGATCTGCGTTAGCAGGTCCTGGTTCTGGTGCAGTATCTCCGCATCGGCCATGCGTTCCTTTTTGGCATGACGGCAGCCTGCAAAGATCATTACAAATAATAGTAGCGTTCCTGTATATCTCATAGCACTGAATTGTTCTCTTCGTTACTTATGTATGTTCTTCAACACCATAAACGGCGGGCCCTGCGTCCAGTCGAGCTTCGGTTTCACCGTGGTTGGCCGGATAGAGAAATTACCCAGCACAATATCGGGTTTACCGTCGCCGTCCAGGTCGCCCGCATCCATGGTCAGCCACCTGCCTGCATTGGTTGCCGGCAACGTATGCGGCGAAAACTGCAGCCCGCCCTCGTTCTGCAGGTATACGAAGCCCTCTTCCGGCGAACCGGCATAGTCAGCAAAAAAAGCGATCGTGGCAATATCCAGATCGCCATCGCTATCGTAATCCCTGGCCATCGCCTTATAACATCCATTGATCGGGAAAAAATAAGCCTGCTTAAAGCGGTTGCCGCCTTCGTTCAGGTAAATGTATACACCGTGGTAAGGCTTCAGCACCAGCGAGTAATCTGCGTTATCGCCGCAGGTATAGATAATATCCTTTTTTCCGTCATTGTTGATATCGGCAAATTCAAAATACGTGGAGCCATATAAGGCCGGAAAACGAAGTACTGCCTGCTGGTCAAACTGGCCGTTGCCTTTGTTGGTGAACAGGTGAATGCCCTCGTTGCCCTGAGAGAACAATGCCCATACATCCTGCAGACCGTCATGATTTACATCCTCCACATAGGTTTTCAGCACACCCGGCTCCGCCAGTAAGGTATGGTGTTCGTATTTACCGTTGCCTTTGTTCTCCATCCAGGCAAGTCCCCCTGTTAAATGGCCGAACTCGCATACCAGGTAATCCGTTCTGCCATCGTTATTCAGATCACAGGAAACCATTTGCACCGGACGTGCCAGGCTGTCGAACAGCGGCTTCGTATCCAGCGACAGTCTGCCGCCTGCATTCTTCCTGATCAGCTGTCCCTTTCCGTATTTACCGTTATTGGGATTGATGATGTTCACATTGCATGCAAGCAGATCATTGCCGTGAAAATCAACATCGGTAATGGTTGCATCGGAACGGAATGTGTCGAGCAACTGCAACTGGTGATCATAGCGGAACATTTTCTGCGCCACCAGATCAAACAAAAACAGCTGTCTCGAAGTGGCCGTCGTATCCAGTTTGGTTAAACAGATGCCGGCCGCAGGATAGTTAAGCGCAGGTGTTTGCACCGCAAACAATCCAAGATCGGGCCGTATGGGCTGCCTTTTCGCCTTTGGCAGCGAATCGGGCGACACAGAAGTGTAATAATCTATGATATGCTGCCAGTCGTCGTTGCTGATCACGGGTTTATCCGGATAAAAATTTGCCGGCAGGTCTTTGTCCGTTTTATAGGAAGGGTAACGCGCAAATCCATAACTGAAGATACCCAGCCTGGGACCCATGGCCGGCAACGCACCGGTTTCCCATGTTTTGGAATCGAGCTCGGAGGGATCGGGTAAAAGATGGCAGGACTGGCAATACGTTATTGCAAGCTGTTTGCCTTTTTCGATACGCTCGTCCGGAACATCTTTGTGCGATTGATTTTTTCTGATGGCCGGCTTGCAGGAAAAAAGGGATAGCCCCCCGATCACCATGATCAGTATGGCGGTGCTGTTGAATGCTGGTCTGTTTTTCATCTGTCGTTGCTTACTCATTTTCTGCTGTTTGCCTGTTTGATCTGTCCTGATATCGATAATACATGCTTCACGCCATTGGAAGTATTGGTGGTAACGATGATCGTTTTATGCACGGTTCCCGGCTGGTTATGTGTATTGAAATTCACTTTCATCACGCTCTCTTTCCCGGGCATGACCGCAGCCTCGGGGTATTTGGCTATCGTACAGCCGCAGGACGGTTTCACACCCGATATGAACAAAGGATGCGACCCGGTGTTTCGGAAACGGAAATCAAACACCACGCTGTCGCCCTCGTTTACCAGACCAAAATTCCGGTCGGGCTCCAGCCATTCCACCGTGGTAAAATGCACTGTATCTATCTGCGCCAGTCTGGCCGGTTTGATGCCAAGGTTGTTCGCATAGGGCTGGGCCGGACTTTCTTCGTTTGTACAGGCGTTCATCAGCAGGCAAACGATGGCTATTCCGAAAAAACAAACTGTCCGTATGGTTGTATGTATCGTTTGCATGTTACCTGATCTTTCTTTGCTTACCTTCTTTATCGGTGATGGTGACCGCCGATATGTTATCGCCGGTTACCAGGAACCGCGCCGACTGCGACAGGAAAGAACTGCCCCAGTAAAACTCGCATGCCTGCGCTGTGCCATCCCTGTATTGTATGGTAGCACGTACATCATTGGCGCCCACGGGAACAGAACCAACCGTTTTTTTCAGCGCCAGTATTTTCATCGGTCCCCTGTTCTGCGCAGCGGCCAGCAGGTATTTTCCGTTCGCGCCCCGCAGTTTTACCAGCGATTTGCCATTGCCCGGAATGTATACGCCGCTCTCGAGTATCGACAGGGGTGTAAAGTTTCCTTTACCGTCTCCCTTTAACAGAAGCCCGTTCAATGCATCGTAGCGGCCAACCGAGACTTCCGTTCCGTAATCGTTGCCATTGATCAGCACATCGGGTTTTCCATCGCCTGTAAAATCGTCCACCACCATACCGTTCAGCACAGAGAACTGGGCCTGTACGGGCAAAGGCTGCAGGGTAAATTTCCCATTGCCATCGTTGCGGAGATAGGATGATACCAGGTTATTCGCCTTCAGCACCAGCGCGTCTTTCATCTGCTCTTTCGAAAACAGCTGGTCTATGGTGGCGGTTGCATAGGATGTAAAGTTCTGGTATCTGGATCGCATACCGATCACCTGTTTCACAATATCCTCCCTTGTCTGCGCAGGAAACAGTTTACGCGTCGAATCCTGGAAACTGACCGTATGATAGAGGGCAGGGAACGCATCGTAGCTGCCGTTGTTATCAAAATCTTTTGCGTAAATAGCCACCGGATACTGATCTGAAGCACGGTAGAGCGAGTTCTTTCCCAGGTTGCCAACAATGTAATCGATGTCTCCATCGTTGTCAAAGTCGCCCGGCGCAATGGTATTCCACCAGCCCACCTGGCTGGCGATACCGGTTTGTTCCGTACTGTTTTTGAACACGCCTTTTTCATTCCGGAAAAAACGCAGCGGCATCCATTCGCCCGCAAGGATCATATCCACCCAGCCGTCATTGTCAAAATCGGTAAATACCATATCGCAGACAAGACCGATGTTTGAAAGCTCATTGGCCACCTGCGCCGTAACATCGGTGAACTGAACCTTGCCGTTGCGGGAATCGTTACGGTAAATAAAACTGGACACGGGTTTGGGATAGTTCCAGGGTTCCACCCTTCCCGCAATAAAGAGATCGAGATCGCCATCTTTATCGTAGTCGGCCGCGCGAACGCAAAACTTGCTTGTGGTATTGAAAGGCAATGCCAGCGAATCGCGGCGATAATTTCCTTTGCCGTCGTTCAGGTACAGGCGATCGAGGTAGGCATTGCTTTGGGGCGCGTGTTCATAACCGCCGCCGGCAATGTACAGGTCGAGGTCATTATCACCGTCTGCATCAAACAGCAGCAATCCCGCGTCCTCGCCCGGTTTGGCAGCCAGCTGTGCCGGAGGGATCAGCGGTCTTTGCCGGAATTTACCATCGGGCTGCTGCAGGAAGATCTGTGCGCTGTAACCGAATGCGCCTCCTACGATAATGTCATCCTGTCCGTTGCCATCGATATCGCCCGCCGCCATCGCCGGGCCATATTCCGACAGTTTATGCGGGAGCAATTTCTGGATATTGAAATCGATGAAATCTTGCTCTTCGTGCAGGTAACGGATGCCCACCGAATCAGACACTTCCCGAAACAGGGAAGCGGTATTGAACAATGGCTGCTCAAACGAGGCGCCCTGCCTGGCATCCGCCAGTTTTACCGTCAGTACCTGGTCTGCTTTTACCTTGCGCAGCGTTTGTCTGGTATGATCGGGCCATACGATCACCACAGAATCGATATCGGTGACGGCCCCCAGGCCAAAATGCGCACCGGCCTGGTTGGTTGAGAGGTACCCGCGGTAAGGCGTATTCTCCCATACCTGTTTCTTATTGCGGTCATAGCATATCTCCGCCCAGGCGCCGATACCGTTTTTATTGTACCGGCCGCCTTCAAATTTCAGGTCAAGGTAATGATCGCTCTTTACTTTATCACGGAGCGTGTTGCGGTATACAAATGCTTTGTCGTTGATATTGTTGACCACAAAATCGAGATCGCCGTCGTTGTCAAGGTCGGCATAGGCGGCGCCGTTGGAGAAACTGGGTTCATCGATGCCCCAGGCTTTTGTGGTATTGCGGAACTGAAGGTTGCCCTGGTTGCTGAAAGCATAGTTGGCTATTTTCACCTCGGGAACCTGGTCGAGTATCTCTTTCTTGCTGGCCACCGCAAAAGCCTTGTTGCGGAATGAAATAAAATCATGATCTGTCACATCTTTGGGAAACCCGTTGGTTACAATGATATCGCGGAAACCGTTGTTATCGAAATCAACCACCAGCGGCGTCCAGCTCCAGTCTGTTTCGGCAATACCTGTTAAAAAACCGATATCGCTGAACACCGGTGCGCCGATGGAATCGTTCTGTCCTACCCTTGGCCCCTGGTTCAGCTGTACAACATTGCGCACATACTGGTACTGGTAACCGTAGTAGTCCATGTTCATGTACAACTGGTAGCTGTTGGGCATGAGCATCATCTTCTTCCGGTAATTGTCTTCCGGATCCATATCCAGTTCGATCACATCTTCCAGTCCGTCGTTGTTGATATCCACCACATCCTGTCCCATCGAATTGGCGGAAGTGTGTTTGAAATAGGTTCTTACCTGGTCGGTGAATGTACCGTTGCCGTTATTGATATAAAGAATGTTGTTGGGAAGAAAATCGTTGGTCACATAAATATCCTTCCACCCGTCTTTATTGATATCGCAGATATTGACTCCATGACCGTAGCCTTCAATGGTGATACCCGCTTCTTTCGAAACATCGGTGAATACAGGATGCTTCAGGGCCTCGTTCCAGTCGTTGCGGAACAGTTTATCTGTATTGGGATTCTCGCTGTTTACCAGTATCGGCCTGAACTTATTGGGGTAATCCGTTTTCTTGATCTCGTTCACCAGCAGGTACATATCCAGATCGCCGTCGTTGTCATAATCAAAGAAAGCAGCCATGGTGGAATGCACGGTTGCCTTCAAGCCGTATTCGGCCGCTTTTTCCGAAAAACTGGGAACGCCTGTTTTGCCGGGGCCGTTGTTGATGAACAAAAGGTTTTCTCTTTTGGCGGGATCTTTAAGCAGGGTGGCACAGACATAAATATCCATCCATCCGTCGTTGTTGATATCAACAACACTTACGCCCCGGTACCAGTAACCTTTTCCGGCCACGCCGGCTTCTGCGGTGATATCGTCGAATTTGAAATCGCCTTTGTTGAGGTATAGTTTATTGGGAACTCCGTTGCCTGTAAAATAAATATCCTGCAGGCCATCGTTGTTAAAATCGCCGATACCCACACCGCCGCCGTTGTAGATATTTTCCATCTCGAGTACATTCAGCGAATCATTATCCACGATGTTATTGGCGAAATGGATACCCGATCTGTCAGGATCTATTTTCTGGAAAAGTGTTGGCTTTCTGCATCCAAACAACAACAGTATAACCGCCAGCAGCGGCAATAGTATTCTTTTCATACAGAAGCAGCAGGTTTATCGAAATAAATATGCCTGAAAATACGGTTTCCCACGCATAAATATTCAGGAACGCGGGATAAAAAAAGGGCTGTCCGATATTTCAGGACAGCCCCGGCTTAAATTATGACAAGCATTGCTATCGGCTATTAATAGCCCGGGTTCTGTTTCAGTGTAGGAGCACCGTCTTTGATGCTGTTGGTCACTGCAAATTCAGGAATCGGCAGCAGCTCGTGTTTTCCTTTGGTAAAATTGGATCCGCCCAGCGCTTCCACTCTCCTGGTGCCTTCTTTGGGGAAGTACTCGGTGTTCAGGAATACATCGGCAACACCCCAGCGAACCAGGTCAAAGAAGCGATGTCCTTCCATACCCAGTTCCAGTCTTCTTTCAAAGCGAACGGCAGTCTGTGCTTCGGCTTTTGAAACAAAGGGAACAGCATAGGTGTTACAAAGGTAGTTGGCAGCTGTGGCGGCGCCGTTCATTACAGGCGAATTGGCGGCCCTTGTTCTTACCATGTTGATATAGGTACGTGCCACTTCGAGGCTTCCCACTTCTATTTCAGCTTCGGCGGCAAGCAGCAGCACATCGGCAAAACGCATAGGCGTGTAGTTAAGCGCATTGTTCGCAAAACCCCAGCCCACGGTACCTGCCAGTGTTCCGATATCTGCTTTGTAGTAAGTGTTCTTCTTGGGTGAATAGGGTCCGCCATAATCCACTTTACGGATCCAGTCACGTCCCGGGTGAATACCCCAGTCGTAATAAGGAATACCCCTGCGGCCCACTGTCCAGTCAAGCCTTGGATCCAGGGTACCTGCATAAGGCGTAAATGGCTGAAGTGAAGTAACCGTTTCGTCGCTGGTTACATCCAGGTCGTTGTATGTGGTGGGCAGTGGCAGTCCAAGCACGCTTGTACGGAACGCGTTCACCATGTTCTGCGAAGGCTGGAAGAATCCGCAGCAGGCGCCGGGTTTGTCGTTGGCGCTACCGTTGTGCGGGTAATTCAGCGTGTTGTCATAGTTACCATTGGTATTGGCGCCATCACCATAAGAGGCCTGGATAGAAAATACGGTTTCCGTATTGTTCTCTGTCAGCGCACGGAAATTTGTCTGGTACGTAGCGGTCAGCTGGTATTTCTGTCCCTGGCTGTTCTTGCCATTGGTGATGATGGCATCAAACAACGCTTTGGCTTCTGTAAACTTATTCTGGAACATATAGGCTTTTGCCAGGAATGCGGCGGCAGCCCATTTGTTTACACGGCCTTTGTGTTGTTTTGTTTCATCCAGGTTGGCATAGGCAAACTGAAGATCCGACTCGATCTGGGGCCAGATATTCACATAAGCAGCGCCCGAAAAATTGGCCTGTTTGAAATCCTTTACTTTTTCATCGATAAAAGGAACGTTGCCAAATGCTTTCTTTCCTTCAAATAACTGGAAAGCACGGATGAATTTGGCTTCTGCCTCTATCTGTTTTGCATCGGCGGCGGTTAGGTCCTTAACGTTCGGTAAAACAGACAGTACCTGGTTTGCGGCACCTACGCCGTCCCATATACCGTTCCATTTATTGTTCATCTGGCCGTTGCTGGGCGTAAGCTCAAAACGCATGATGGGATTGGCTTCCGACATATCCGATGGCTCGGTGCCTTTATAGGCTTCACCGCCGCGGATACTGCCCCATAGCCAGTTACTGGCGCCGCCGTTCTGCTGGCCCTGGATACCGTCCAGTGTTGCATATGCATTGATCAGCATACCGTCTATGCCTTTTTTATTGGTAAGACTCGCCAGGTCGTATACACCCTGTGGCGGCTGGTCAAGGAATGCTTTTTTGCAGGAATATATTACCACTGTCAAACCGATAGTGGATAATATGATGACTATTCTCTTTTTCATATCGTTCTATTTCAGACTGTTTTTAATTAGAATGTTACATTCAAACCAAACAGGTATTGTTTAGGATTGGGGAAACCGCCCAGATCAACACCCAGATAGTAGTCACGTGCACCAAACGGATCGCGTGAGAGCAGGTTCATGTCCGGATCTGCACCCTTGTATTTGGTGATGGTGAACAGGTTCTGTGCCTGTACGTACAGTTTTACACCCTGCAGTTTTACTTTGTTTACGATGCTCTTGGGAAGCGTGTAAGAAAGCTGCATTGTTTTAGCACGCAGGTAAGAACCGTCTTCTACATAGTAGCTGTTGGAAGTGGTGGTGGTATACGAAGTGTATCCGTTTGCAGCACCGGGCGCCAGCAATGGCAGTTTGGCGTTGGGATTGCCCGCTGTCCAGCTGTCTGTCAGTACCCTTGTGCTTACACCGCCCACGAACACACGCATGTCTGTGTAGTACTTGGTGTAGTTGAATATTTCGTTACCCTGGTTCCAGAAGAAGAACGCTGTCAGGTTCCAGGCCTTGTAGTTCAGGCCTACATTCAGACCCATCTGGAAATCGGGGTGCGGGTTACCAAGATAGGTCCTGTCGGCATCGGTGATCTTTTTGTCGCCGTTCAGGTCTTTGTAACGCCAGCTGCCGATTACAGCTCCCGGCATGGAAAGCGCGGCGAGGTCTGCAGCAGAGTTATAAAATCCGTCAAGGATAAATCCATGGAAAGAAGAGATCGGCTGACCCACATCGGTCCTGATCGCACTGGCCAGTCGCTCCAGACCGATCACCCTCGGAGAACCTTCGTTATTGAGTTTGGTCATCACGTTCTTGTAATGAGAGAAGGTTACACCCAGGTCGTAAGAGAAATCGCCCCTTGTTCCGCCATGGTAATTGATCGCCAGGTCAAAACCGGTGTTACGCATGGTACCGATGTTTACCCTTGGCTTGGTAAGCTGGGGTTCAAGACCGTTTCTTACCGCATCCACCAGCAGGTCTTTGGTGTCTTTTTTATAGATATCCAAAGTGAAATCAACCTTACCGTTAAAGAGTGTCGCGTCTACACCGAAGTTGGTGCTTTCGAGTGTCTCCCATTTGGTGTTCAGGTTACCCTCGCGGTCGTTGCGGTAACCCTGCGCGGAGGAAGTGTTGTTACCGTTGATATCGTAGTTGGTTCGTTCAGGATTGGAGATATACGTAAAGAACTGGTTATTGGGATCCACGTTCGATGTACTACCCATCTGGCCCCAGCCACCGCGGAGTTTCAGGTCGGTGATCCAGGAAACGGATTTCATGAAGTTCTCTTCAGACACCCTCCAGGCAAGACCGATAGACGGGAAGTTCGCATAACGCACATTGGGTCCGAATACAGAGCTACCATCCCTTCTGAATGTTGCGGTCAGCAGGTAACGGTTCTTGTAGATATAATCCAGTCTTCCGAAATAGGAGAACAAAGTGCTTCTGCCCACATTGTAGTTGGAGATCGTCCTGTCGCTCAGGCTACCTGCGGTAGCTGTGTTCAGCGACACGAAATCAGGTGTTTCAAAATCGAAGTTCTGTCCGAAAGCACGTACGCCTCTTGAGTAGTTCTTGATGGCTTCGGTACCGGCCAGCACTTTCACATTATGGTCTTTGAATGTTTTTTCAAAGGTGAGGGTGTTGGTCCATGTCCAGTTGGCATAGTACCAGCCGTCTTCTGTTAACTGGGTAGTGGCCTGGTTCTCTGAACGCTCGTAAGTTTTACGGGTGATGGACCTGGTGAACTGTGTTCCCATATCCACACCGAAGGAAGAACGCGCAGACAGCCAGCTGGTGAAAGGCACTTCCGCATAGATATTACCAAACAACCTGGTGAATTTGTTCGTATTGTCTCTTGCACGGGTAAGGTTGGCGATGGGGTTGCTGCCGTTACCGGACTCACCCACACCGTTACCGCCAAATCCGCCCTTGATATCGTATACGGGAATATACGGCACCATCCTGAAAGCAGATGCCCATGCATCGCCCTCGCCGCGGTTGCTACCGCCCAGACGCTCTTCGTAGCTGATCTGCAGGTTCTCACCGATCTTCAGGAAGCTCACCGGCTTGAAAGAAGTGTTGGCCCTTACAGAATAGCGTTTGAAATAAGTATAAAGAAAAGAACCTTCCTGGTTAAAGTAGTTGGCGCCCAGCGAATACTGCGCTTTGTCGGTACCGCCGGAAGCAGATATCTGGTGGCTCATGATCAGGGCATTCCTGGTAAGCTCGTCAAACCAGTTGGTACCGCTGCTTGTTTTGGAGATCTGGTACAGGGGACTGATCGAATACAAAGCAGGATTTGCTCTCGGATCCGAAGCAGCCACACCGCCTTTGAAAGCGGCGCTGGTGATATAATAATCGGGGATTTTAAAAGAACCGTTCGCGCCGAACACGGGGTGCGTATAAGTGGAACCTGTAGTTCGCTGCAGGTAGTCCATATACTGCGATGTATTCAGCATCTTGGGCATCATGCCATCGGTTACCACCTGTGAGCCGATATAGGCATCATAGGTAAAGCTGGGGCGACCCGCTTTACCCTGTTTAGTGGTAACGATGATCACACCGTTGGAAGCGCGGGAACCGTAGATAGAAGCGGCAGAGGCATCTTTCAGCACCTGCAGCGATTCGATATCGTTCGGGTTGAGTTTGGAACCGTCCGTAGTGGGCACTCCGTCGATCACATACAGCGGATCGTTGTTACCGGCAGAGGCAAAACCCCTGATACGAACCACGGCACCTGCACCGGGCTCACCGGCAGAACTCACCACCACACCGGCTGCACGGCCCTGCAGCTGAACGGCCATGTTGGAAGCAGGCGTGGCCTGCAGGTCCTTGGTGCTCACCACCGATACCGCACCGATGATGTCTTTTTTCTTCTGCGCCGTATAACCGGTCACCACAATCTCATCGAGAGCAGTGGCCACTTCGGTAAGCGCAAAATCGAGTGAGGTGTTGGAACCTACCAGTCTTTCCATAGACTGGAAGCCAACCACGGTTACCACCAGGGAGCTCTTCTCGGAAGCGTTGATGGTAAAAGTACCTTCCGAATTGGTAATGGTGGTGGCAGTGGTTCCCTTAACCTGAACAGTTGCACCGGCAATGGGCTGGCCATTGGCTTTGTTAGTGATCTTACCACTAACTCTTTTTTGGGCAAAGCTGGTTAAGGCAAAGACGGAAAAGGCTAAAACAAGCAAGGCATTTCTCGCAAGCAGCGAATAAGTTTTTGGCATAGCAATTTGATTGATAGTTAGTAAAAACTGAATCGTTAATAAAAGTATAACAGATCGGCAAGCACCTTTAATCCTATTTTAACAATTTCTTGTACTTTTTTGACTTTTGTAATATGTAATTCATACACGAAAGCGATTTCCCGGGTTAAAAAGGGTAAAAAATGCCAAGTTTTCGGCAAGACCGGCCGCGCAAGCCTGCGCAATATGTAAGGGACTATAAATGATGGGCTTACAAGGGCTATTCTTTGAACGAAAACTAACAACTGTTATTTACGAAAACGTTTGCACAGATTTGCGAAGGAAAAAAAATGCCATGTACAGGCATCTATTGCCTGGTATGGTAATTTTTTAACCCTGTTTGCGGTGTTTCCGCGGGTTTAGGGAGAAAATTTTTTCCACTATACATTACAAAAAATATCTATATAACAAAGTCCGGCTGTTGCGGAAACGTTTGCGCTGTAAATCATAGGTTTGTGCGGGCCCGCCGGGGCGGGGTCAACGGCAAAAACAGGGATTTCGCCGGTACTGTGGCCGGTCATCCTGAATAAGTTATTCGTTAGAAGTCTTTCATACATACAAAATAGTTTGTATTTTGATTACAGGTACCACCGTACCGGTTTAACGCGAATTGCTTGTCACATGCAGAAAAAAGTGCATCTCCTCAGGGAGATTACGCCCCTGACATCCGCTGATTGCTTTGCTATTTTTTCCCGTACCAAATCGGGACTGGAATACCCGCTGCATTACCACGAAGAATTCGAGCTGAACTTTATCCGCAATGCCAAGGGCGCCAAACGGGTGGTGGGCGATCATGTGGACGAGATCGGCGAATACGAGCTGGTTCTGCTGGGGCCCAACCTGCACCATGCCTGGCATACACACAGGTGCCAGAGTCTCGAGATCACCGAAGTCACCATCCAGTTTCACAAAGACCTGTTCGACGAAAAATTCCTGCGGCGCAACCAGCTCAGTTTTATGCGCTCCATGCTGGAGAATTCGCTGCGCGGAGTATTGTTCTCCTACGAAACGGCTTCTCTCCTGGCCTATCGCATCATGCGACTCAATAAGAAAGATGGTTTTGATTCTGTTTTTGAGTTGATGTCGATACTCCATGAACTGTCTATCTCGCGTCATACACGCATTCTCTCCAACTCCACTTTCAACAATAACCAGCATATCGCCTACAACAGCCGGCGGATAGAGCGGGTGATGGAATACATGAACGAGAACTTCAACAAACCCATCTCACTTTCCGAAGTGGCCTCGTTTACGAATATGGCGGACTCCGCTTTCAGCAGGTTCTTCAAGGCGAGAACGGGTATGACTTTTATCGACAGCCTTACAGAGATTCGCCTGGGCCACGCTTCGCGTCTGCTGATCGATACCACGCAGTCCATCTCGGAGATCGCCTATGAAACAGGGTTCAACAATATCTCCAACTTCAACCGCATCTTCAAGAAGAAAAAAGGCTGTACGCCCAAGGAATTCAAAAAAAGCTATTCGGCGGAAGAGCGGTTGTTCTTCTGACTGAAGGCTCTGTGTTGACAAGGGCCTCACAACTGCAGGACAGTCGATTTTCAAAGTTTTTTTTAACACAGAGACACGGTGACACGGAGGTACACTGAGAGGATTATATCCGATTACAAAACCAGTTGTTCAAAAAGTTTCTGAAGCGTAGTTTTTGCATCTATGCACAGGCCGGGGTGTACCTGGGAGGTTTGTATGATGGTGCTCCTGTTGGCGGTGAGCCAGCGGAACCGGGATGCGGTATCGAGTTTTGCGATCGGCCCGCCATCTGCAGATCCTTTACATATTTTTTCGAATGAGCACAGCCTTTCCTGGAGGTCATTCATATCCAGTGCCCCGCAAAATAACACCAGTCTTTTTTCCTCAATTGAAAACAATACCTCCAGGAATTGCTGGTCGCGGCAATAGAGTATCACCCCCACATTCAGGAACTCCTCGCGCTCTACGCGGGGCACAATGCGGATGACCGCGTACTCAAACAATTTCCGCTCTTGCATCGTTTGCTGCTTTTACAAAAACGCCTGATGAAGCCAGTCGCGTGGTGATGAATTGGGTATACACTTCTCTCCGCTCCGCCTCGTCCGCTTCTTCCCTGTCTGTCTGCAGCCAGGCATCCGGCAACAGGCGCATGATATTTTCCAGTGCCTGTTTTGTCAGCCGGGGCTTCAACAGTTTATCTGCCTGTGCAAGTTCTGTTGCCCAGGGCAGCAGTACATGGTCTTTTGCCTGTACAAAAGGCTTTACCGCCTGCTCCTGCCAGCCCAGCCAGTTATGATGAAAATACAGCGAAGCCCCGTGATCGATCAGCCATAGCTCCCTGTTCCAGTTGAGCATATTGGTATTGCGCGCCGTTCTGTCTACGTTCATCAGCAGGCAATCCAGCCACACGATCTTCGAGGCCAGCAAAGGATCGATCCTTGTTACCGCGGGATCGAACATTACGGAGCCCGACAGGTAATGCACACCCAGGTTGGTGCCCACGCTTGCCTTTAGCAGGTCCTGTATCTCTTCGTCCGGTTCGGTGCGGCCGAATGCGGTATCGAGTTCTGCGATCACCAGTTCGGGTACTTTCAATCCGCATACCCTTGCTATCTCCGCGCCGATCAGATCGGCCACCAGTGCCTTGGGGCCCTGGCCCGCACCGCGGAATTTCAGGACATACAAAAATCCGTCATCCGCCTCTGCCAGGGCCGGCAGCGAGCCGCCTTCGCGCAGTGGCGTGATATACCTTGTAACGTTTACGGTTCTTATTTCCAATGCCTGCCGAATCATTATTTACCCGCG
The DNA here is from genome assembly GCF_009939225.1 of Sediminibacterium soli. GTDB lineage: Bacteria > Bacteroidota > Bacteroidia > Chitinophagales > Chitinophagaceae > Sediminibacterium > Sediminibacterium soli. Next base: position 828,156 of record NZ_JAACJR010000008.1, read on the forward strand.
TTAAAATCGAACTCCGCCGTCTGCGCCGAGCTGGTTCCGATAAAAGCTTTGTATTTGCCCGGTTCAAACACCCATGCCAGGTCTTTGTTATAAAATTTCAGGTCGTTTGCCGAAAGACTGAACACCACATCCCTGCTCTCGCCTTTTTTCAGGAATATTTTACGGAACGCCTTCAGTTCTTTTACCGGTCTTGCGATACTGCCCTCCATCTGTCTTGTGTACAGCTGCACCGTTTCCTCTCCGTCGTAGTTGCCGTTATTGGTAACACGCACGGTCAATTCGAGTTTCCCGTTACCTGAAATACCTGTTTTGTTGCCGGTAATGGCGCTGTACGCAAACGTGGTGTAGCTAAGACCATAACCAAACGGGTACAGCGGCTCATTGGGTATATCCAGGTAATCGGATTTGAATTTTGACCAGTCGCCCGGCGCAAAAGGACGCCCGGTATTGAGGTGGTTGTAATACACTGGCACCTGCCCAACGCTGTAAGGGAACGATGCGGTGAGTTTACCCGACGGGTTGTGATCGCCGAAAACCACATCTGCTATTGCATTACCGGCCTCCGTTCCGCCGAACCATACGTCGAGGATGGCGGGCAGGTGCTGGTTTTCCCAGTTCAATGTCAGCGGTCTGCCGTTGAAGAGTACCAGTACGATTTTCTTACCTGTTCTGGCCAGCGCCTGCAAAAGATTGCGCTGGCTTTCCGGTATATCGATCGATGCGCGGCTGGATGATTCGCCGCTCATATCCGCGGCCTCCCCCACCACGGCGATCACCACATCCGATTCTTTGGCCATATCCACGGCTTCTTTCAGCATATCGGCAGGTGTTCTTTTTTCAGTGGTATCGATCTCCATTCCGAGCATGTTGGATCTTCTTACAAAGAACGGATCGTCTGCTATGTTGGCGCCTTTTGCGTAAGACACCGTTGCCCCGCTGCCCACCGCATTCCGTATGCCTTCTATCACCGTTACAGACTGCTGCCAGTCGCCCGATACACTCCAGGTGCCCAGCATATTCCGCCTGCTGTCGGCCAGGGGGCCGATCACTGCTATCCTGCCCGATTTTTTCAGCGGCAGTAACTGGCCGTCGTTTTTCAGCAGCACAAAAGAACGCGCCGCTGCCTCCCTTGCTGCCGCGCGATTGGCGGGGGTGAGTATCTCCGAGGCGCGTGATGCACTGATGCCGCGGTAAGGATCGTCGAACAGACCCAGTTTGTATTTTGCTTCGAGTATGCGCCTGCAGGCATCATCGATCTGCTTTTGTGTGACCTTGCCTTCCTGCAGGGACTTTTTCAAAGTGGTCAGCATTCCTTCGCCAACCATATCCATATCCAGTCCGGCTTTGAGCGCCAGTGCAGACACGGTCTGCAGATCGCCCATACCATGCGGGATCATTTCATTCAGGGAAGTATAGTCGGATACCACAAAACCGCCGAAGCCCCATTGTTTGCGCAGCAGATCTGTCAGCAGCCATTGGTTGCCAGTGGCGGGAATGCCGTCGATCACATTGAAGGAGCTCATAACGCTGCCCACACCGGCTTCAACGGCGGCCTTATAAGGCGGCAGGTATTCGTTGTACATACGTACGCGGCTCATGTCTGCCGTATTGTAATCGCGACCGCCTTCTGCGGCGCCGTACAACGCAAAATGTTTCACGCAGGCCATGAGTCTGCTGATGTCTTTCAGGTCGTTGCTCCTGCCCTGGTAACCGCGCACCATGGCTTTGGCCACCTGCGATCCGAGAAAAGCATCCTCGCCCGAACCTTCGGCGATCCTTCCCCAGCGCGGATCGCGGGCAATATCAACCATTGGCGAAAAAGCCCAGTTGATGCCGTCTGCGGTAGCTTCCCTGGCCGCGATCTGCGCCGTTCTTTCAATAAGCGCCGTATCCCAGCTGCATGACAGGCCCAGTGGAATGGGGAACGTGGTTTTGTGGCCGTGTATCACATCCATACCAAAGATCATCGGTATTTTAAGACGGCTTTGCGACACGGCGATCTCCTGCGCCCTGCGGATCCTTTCAGCGCCGATAATGCCAAACAGCCCCCCCACATTGCCGTTCTTGATTTTTGTTTCCACATCCGTGCTCACAACGGAACCTGTTACGGCGGCACCGCCCGGTATGAGCAGGTTCAGCTGGCCGATTTTTTCTTCGGTTGTCATTCGCTGCATCAGTCCGTTCACGAACCGGCGCATTTTCTCTGTATCGGTATGCTGCGCCGTCAATTGCAGGGTGGCGACGCAAAAAAAAGCAAGCATTGTTTTCTTCAGCATGGTAGTAGGTTGTATGATCAATCAAAAAAGTTTGGGTTTACGGAGTGGGGTTATCGCGTTCGGACGGCAACAGCGTCTGCACTATAATCGCCTGATGACCTTTGAAAAATCGGGCGACACTTTTGCCTTCATAATGCCGGTGGTATCGGTATTCCCTCTTTTCATTTCAACCGTGAATTCGCATTCATAAAATTCCCTGGCCGGGTAATAGGTAACATCTTTCACGACGAAACTTGTTCCGGCGGCATTGTTTTCCGGTGAATGATTGAGGTATTCGCTCATGCTTTCCTTCAGTTTCTGCTCAATCTCTTCGGGTTTGAGGGCTTTGTTACAGGCGAACAGGGTCAGCAGCAGCAACAGTGTTACGAAAACGTTTTTCATACGGCAAAATTGAGTGCAAAAGGTACGCTTTTCCACCGATTTGCATCCTGCAGGACACGCTGTAACCTGAACTTATGTAACTTCATTTGCATGGCGGCAAGCCATCATACCCTAACAAACAAAGCCATGAAAGAAAAATCACTCGACCGCAGAAAATTCCTGAACAAAGCTGCGGCTGCATCAGGATTGATGATCCTGTCTAATTTACCCAAGAAAACCCTGGCAACGCCTTATGCCGAACCGAAGATCCGTTTTTCGGTGATCAACATTAACCACGGCCATATCTACGGCATGGTTGAAGCGGTGACAAGAGGCGGCGGGCAGCTCGTATCCTTCTACGCAAAAGAACCGGATCTTGTGGCGGCCTTCCAGAAAAGATACCCCAATGCAAAAAAAGCAGGATCGGAAAAAGAGATACTGGACGATGCCTCCATTCAGGTGGTATTGAGTTCGGGCATACCCGATGAGCGCGGACCGCTGGGCGTACGTGTGATGAGGGCCGGCAAGGATTACCTGGTTGACAAACCCGGCATTACCACGCTGGAACAGCTGACCGAAGTGAGAAAAGTGCAGAAAGAAACCAAACGCATCTATTCGATCATGTACAGCGAACGTTTTGAGAACAGGGCCACGGTAAAAGCAGGCGAGCTGGTGAAAGCAGGCGCCATAGGCAAAGTGATACAGACCATCGGCCTGGGGCCGCATCGTATGAGCACACCGACAAGACCGGAATGGTTCTTTGACAAAAAAAGATACGGCGGAATCATCACCGATATCGCTTCGCACCAGTTTGACCAGTACCTGTTCTTCACCGGGTCTACCAAAGCCGAAGTGGTAGCCTCGCAGGTAGGCAATACCAACCACCCGCAATACCCCAAGTTTGAGGATTTTGGCGATGTGATGCTAAGGGGTAACGGCGGCACGGGTTATATACGTGTTGACTGGTTTACGCCCGACGGGCTCGCTTCCTGGGGCGATGGAAGACTGACGATACTGGGCACCGAAGGGTATATAGAGATACGTAAGAACATCGATATCGCATCGGCGCACAGCGGTGGCAATCATCTGTATCTCGTAACCCAGAAAGAGACAAAATATATCGACTGCAATAAAGAACCGCTGCCCTTTGGTGAGCAGTTTGTAAACGATGTGCTGAACCGTACCGAGACCGCCATGTCGCAGGAACACTGCCTGCTGGCAACGGAACTGGCACTGAAAGCACAGAAGTTTGCGAAAGACATCACACCCAAGAAATAAACCATAAGCATTGTTTATTGCGCTTGTCATTGTTGCGTTGCTGGTTGCTTCCGGATGGCTGTTTATGCGCGGCGAATCGTTTGGTGCGCTGGCAACAGGCGAACGGCTGAAACGTATACAGTCATCACCGCAATACCGCGAAGGACGTTTTCAGAACCTGCACCCTACGCCCAACCTTGCAGAAGGCGCGGGCATGGTGAAGATTATGTTTACGTTCTTCTTCGGTAAAGACAAGCGCAATAAACCTTCGCAAAAACTGCCCTCTGAAAAAACAGATCTGCTTCGGCTCGATCCCTCGGAGGATATACTGGTATGGTTCGGGCACTCTTCTTATTTTCTGCAGGTGAACGGTAAAAAGATACTGGTAGACCCGGTGTTCAGCGGACATGCATCGCCGGTGCGTTTTACAACAGGAAGTTACAAAGGCAGCGACAACTACACGCCGCAGGACATGCCGGGGATCGATTACCTGGTCATCACCCATGACCACTGGGATCATCTTGACCGCGCAACGGTTGCCGCGCTGCAACCGAAAGTGCAACGGGTGATCACAGGTATCGGCACCGGCGCCCACCTGGAACGATGGGGTTATGCACCTGCTGTTATTACGGAGCTCGACTGGCAACAGTCCTATATGCCTCAACAGGGTTTTACTTTTATCTCACTGCCGGCACGCCATTTCTCGGGAAGAGGATTTACGCGCGACCAGTCGCTATGGATGTCGTTTGCCTTCCTGACACCTTCCTACCGGCTGTACCTTGGCGGAGACTCCGGTTACGACACCCATTTTGCGGCCATCGGTGAACAATACGGTCCTTTCGACCTGGCTATCCTCGAATGCGGGCAATACAATCTCTCCTGGCCCTATATACATATGCAGCCGGAAGAAGTGGTGAAAGCGGCAAAAGATCTTACCGCAAAAAAATTGTTACCCGTACACTGGGCCAAATTCAGCCTGGGACTGCATGCCTGGGATGAGCCGATTGAGCGTTTGACCAGGGAAGCGGGAAAACAGGGAATGGCGGTTGCGCACCCGATGATCGGGGCGAAAATGTTATTGAAAGAATCGCAGTTGTTTGACAGATGGTGGCTGTTTGAAAATCGGCCCTGATACCGGTCGGTTTCTTTGGTGCTGTAAAAAAACGCCTCTTTTATTCCATCCGTTCCTTTGCCCATCCCAACGCCAGCGATAACTGTTCGTCTCTTGTAAGATTGGAATTATCGAGTACGATGGCATCGTCTGCTTTGCGCAGGGGACTGAATTCGCGGTTGCTGTCGATATAATCGCGCATTTCGAGATTGGCGCGCACTTCTTCGAGTGTGATGGCGGGGTTCTTGGCATAGAGTTCCCTGAAACGTCTTTCCACGCGTATGGCGGGATCGGCCACAACGAATATCTTGAGTTCCGCATGCGGGAACACGGTGGTGCCGATATCGCGGCCGTCCATAACGATGCTTTTTTTCTCCCCCATTTTCTGCTGCTGTGCCACGGCAAACTCGCGTACCTCCTTTATCGCAGACACTTCGCTTACGTGCTCGCTCACCAGCATATCGCGGATAAGGGCTTCCACATCTTCGTCGTTCAGCAGCATATCACTTTGTCCGGTTTGCGGGTTATACGCAAATTCGAGGGAGATTTCGGTAAGCGCCTGTCTTACCTGTTCGGGTTTGTTCCAGTCGATATGCTGACGCAGAAAATACAGTGTGATGGCACGGTACATGGCGCCGCTGTCGATGAATACATAGTTGAGTTCATTGGCGAGCTGCCTGGCCAGTGTACTTTTTCCGCAGGACGAAAAGCCGTCTAAAGTGATGATGATTGACATACCTGAGCGCAATGCGGCGAAGGTAGGATAAAAGCCGGCTGAGGGGAGCGAAAATATTACCGCGGATTGTATGGCCCTACACAGACATTCGTGTTATCCCATACAGTCCGCGGCAATACATTTGGTTCAGGTGCTGAACGGAGATCAGTTGGGCATCAATACCGTATCGATCACATGGATCACACCGTTGCTCTGGAAAACATTGCCGATGGTAACCATTGCCATACCGCCTTTTTCGTCGGTGAGCATCAGTTTATCGCCTTTCATCCAGGCTGTGAGTGTACCTCCTTCCACGGTTTTGATAGAAGCTTTGCCGCCTCCATCGTGGATCATTTTGGCAATGCCCGCAGCATCCCATTTACCGGCCACCACATGATACGTAAGCACTTTGGTCAATGTAGGTTTGTTCTCGGGTTTCAGCAGGGAACTCACTGTGCCCTTGGGCAGTTTTTCAAATGCCGCATTGGTCGGCGCAAATACAGTAAAGGGGCCGTTGCCTTCGAGTGTAGACACCAGTCCTGCCGCCTTTACAGCCGCCACCAGCGTGGTATGGTCTGCAGAATTAACAGCATTCTGGATGATGTTTTTTGTAGCATACATGGGTGCGCCACCCACTTCTACCGGCTTTTGTGCATTGGCCGCCGTAACAACCAGTGCCGACGCGAGGATAACGAAGATCTTTTTCATAGCTGATGATTTTTTGTTTCCATCATATACGACAAGCGGCAGCGGATGGATTTGATCATGGGTATTTTCTTAAAAAATCATACCCGATCGCTCAGAGCGGGAACAATGCCTGTTTTCTTTTGCGCATTTCTGCAGCAATGTATTGTGCATCGGCATTGCCTGCGTTCAGTTTCTCTATGATGTTATCGAAGCTTTTCTCATCGCGGTTCTGGCTCAGTTTGAAAACATGTTCCACTGATGCCAGTTTTATTTCAAATGCCAGGATCGCTTTCAGCATACTGCTGATATATGCCTCGGGAATATGCCGGTACAGGGCGGGTGAGCCGGGATCGTTCTCGAAATGAGCGGTAAGATCATCCAATAACTGCCGCAGATCCGTCTCGGGCAGAAAACACATTTCGCCGTGCGCGTGCACCGACATATAATTCCAGGTTGACCCCTGCTGTTTATTCTCATACCAGCTTGCACTTACATAAGTATGCGGGCCGGAAAATATGGCGAGCACCTGTTTGTTTTGTTCAAATGCGCGGTGATGATCGTTGTTGCGCATGATATGTCCGCGCAGGTACAATACACCATCCCGTTCCTGCAGGAGCACCGGCACCTGTGTGGCCACCGGTCTTTGCCGGTCGTCGACACCGGTTAACAGTACGAAAGGATGTTCTTTCATGAACCTGAGAACGACAGCCGCATCTTTCTCTTTAAAATAAGGCAGGTTATACATGCACCGAAGGTAACAGAAAAACTGCGGGGGAAGAATTAGCGGATTAGTGGATTATGGATTAGCGGATGGCGGATTTTTTGTTTGGCGATGGTTGATCGCTGCTCTTTGTTACTATTTGTTGCTCTCCCCCGCCATGATTGACGGATCATCCACACTTCCATGATCCGCAATCCACAAATTCATAATCCGCTAATTCGCTAATTCGCAATCCACCAATCCAAATCCACCGTTCCCTCATCCGGCTACATCGCCGCGCAGAGACTGGCGCAGCTCCTGCAGGCTTCGGCGCATTCGCGGCAGTGCTCGTTGTCGTGTTTAGCACATTCATCCGCGCAGGCATTGCAGATATTGGCGCAGATGGCGCAGAGTTCTGCAGCAGATTCACCTCCCAGGCTCATCACCTGCGCGGCGGTATAGCAAATGGCGGCGCATTCCATATCGAGGCGGATGCAGGCGGCCATCATATGTATATTTTCTTCCTGTGTGCAGGATGCCGCGCAGTGGTTACAGAGGGCGGCGCAGGAAAGACAGGCATCGATGCATTGCTTATAATCGTGATAGTTCATAAAAAAGGTTTGAAGTGGGCAATGACTTCAAACCTTAATTATTATGCCATCAGGCCTGTACAGTAAATTACACAGTGACTGTCACCGGTTTGCTGGCCGGCGATGCCGCATTGCGGATAGCGATATTCCGCACCGCCATGGCCGTAAACTGCCGGAAAGCCTCTTTGCTGGGAGCATCTTCACCTGCCATGGCCGGCACACCCGCATCGCCGCCTTCGCGGATGGATTGTACCAGCGGGATCTGCCCCAGGAACGGCAGCTCGTATTCTTCCGCCAGTTTTCTGCCGCCTTCCTTCCCGAAAATATAGTATTTGTTTTCCGGCAATTCCGCCGGTGTAAAATAGGCCATGTTCTCCACCAGCCCGATGATCGGCACATTGATCTGCGCCTGCCCGAACATGGCAATGCCTTTTTTTGCATCGGCCAGCGCCACATTCTGCGGCGTGGTAACGATCACCACGCCGGTTACCGGCACGGTCTGCAAAAGCGTGAGGTGTATATCACCGGTGCCCGGCGGCATATCGATTACGAGGTAATCCAGTTCTCCCCAGTCAACATCGGTCACAAATTGCTTGATGGCGCTGCTGGCCATGGGACCGCGCCATACCACGGCATTTTTTTCATCCACCAGCAGACCGATACTCATCAGCCTGATGCCGTATTTTTCAAGCGGTACAATTATCCCTTTACCGTCTTTTTCACGCATCATGGGGCGCTGGCCACGTACGCCGAACATGATCGGCACACTGGGGCCATAGATATCCGCATCCATCAGTCCCACCGATGCGCCGCCTTCGGCAAGCGCCAGGGCCAGGTTGGCAGACACCGTGCTTTTACCCACACCGCCTTTGCCGCTGACAACTGCTATGATATTTTTCACACCCGATAATACCTGCTGACCGTCTTTGCGTTTGGTGGAAGTATTGGCGGTGAAATCAACGGTTACCTTTGCGTTCTTATTCACCAGTAATTTTACCGCGTTCTCGCTTGCCGTACGCATCATGTCTTTCATCGGGCAGGCGGGTGTGGTCAGCACAATCGTAAAACGCACTTCATCCCCGGATATCTGGATGTTTTTTACCATATCAAGCGTAACCAGGTCTTTGCCAAGATCAGGCTCCTGCACATTGCTCAACGCCTTGAGAATCTCTGCTTCTGTCATCCCGAAAGTTTTTGTTAAAAAAGAATTCCGGCTGCAAAGTTAGCCCCTTGCAACCTTACTTTGTTGAAAATAGAAAGGAATAGCCCGCATTTTTTGTGCCTAAGGCATGTATTTTTACCGATGATGAGACTGCTACGATACCTGTTTTTACTGCTTTCCCTGTCATGCCTGCAAAAGGGCTGGTCTCAACAGCCGCAACAGGCCAATCAAAACCCTTACCGGGATTCTGTTGTGCAACTGTACGGCGTGGTAATGACGGCAGACAGTCTCCAGGGTATTCCTTCCTGCAGTGTGATCGTGGAGGGGAAGGGCCGGGGTACCATTACCAGCTATGACGGTGTATTTTCGATCGCCGTATTAAAGGGCGACAGGATTACTTTTTCAAGCGTTGGCTATAAGGACAGAAGTATTCTTATCCCCAGGGATCTTGTGGGTAACCAGTACAGCGTGATCCAGCTGCTGATCAGCGATACCACTTATCTGCCCGCCACCATTCTCAAACCAAGACCCACCCGGGAGCAGTTTGAGCGTGATTTTGTGAACAACAAGGTGGCGGATGATATGTACGAGACCGCCCGGAAAAATACCAATGAAGCCACCCTGCGCGAACTGATCAAGGCGATGCCTGCGGATGGACGCGAGGCCGTAAATTACCAGATACGCCAGCAGGCCAATAAAGCCTACTACAGCGGCCAGCTGCCACCGATGAACATCCTCAATCCGGCAGCCTGGGCAGAGTTCATCCGCGCATGGAAGCGGGGGGATTTTAAGAAGAAGGGGTAGTTAGCTGCATCCGCCAATCCAGAATGGCGGATGATGGATTCGCGGATTTTTTCGGCCGACACTGCCAGCTATTTCAACTGAAAAATCTGCTGTTTTGCACCGGCGTCCGCCTGGGGGGAATTATTTCAGCAGGCAAGGCTTACCTTTGTCTGTCCTATCATCCAAAACTCGAGTCATGTCTTCCATCAAACAGGTAACGGTCATAGGTGCGGGCACTATGGGCAATGGTATTGCACATGTGTTTGCGCAGTCAGGTTTTCGGGTAACGCTTGTGGATATCCATGCAACGCAGCTTGCAAAAGCGATAGAAACCATTGAAAAAAACCTCGACCGCCAGGTGGGGAAAGCGGTTCTGACCGAAGAACAGAAACAGTCTGCCCTGGCAAACCTTGCTACAAACACCGATCTGATCAAGGGAGTTGCCAATGCAGACCTGGTAGTGGAAGCCGCCACCGAAAATGTGGATCTGAAACTGAAATTGTTCAAACAGCTTGACGAGTTTGCGCCTGCAGGTGCGTTGCTGGCCACCAACACCTCTTCTATCTCTATCACCCGGATGGCGGCTGCAACCAACAGACCGGGATCGGTGATCGGTATGCATTTCATGAATCCCGTACCGGTGATGAAACTGGTGGAAATCATCAACGGTTATGCCACACGAAAAGAAGTTACGGATACCATTGTGGCGCTTTCAACACAATTGGGCAAACTGCCCTGTGTTGTGAACGACTACCCCGGCTTTATCGCCAACCGCATACTGATGCCGATGATCAACGAAGCAATCTGCAGCCTGTACGAAGGTGTGGCCGGAGTGGAAGCCATCGATACCATCATGAAAACAGGAATGGCGCACCCCATGGGGCCCCTACAACTGGCGGATTTTATCGGGCTGGATGTTTGCCTCAGTATCCTGAACGTATTACACGAAGGATTCGGTAATCCGAAATATGCACCCTGTCCTTTACTGGTGAATATGGTTACCGCAGGCAAACTGGGGGTAAAAAGCGGGGAAGGATTTTACCAGTATGTTGCGGGCAGCAAGGAACTGGTGGTAAGCGAAAGGTTTCGATAAAACAATCCATCCCTATGTTTTTCATACTCTCCAAAATACTGTTGTTCGTACTTGTACCGGTTTGCTGGGTGATCGTACTTTTTATATGGTCGCTTCTTACCAAAAAAGAAAGAAGAAGAAAACGGCTGCGGATAGCGATACTGGTTATTTTCCTGGTGTTTAGCAACCCGCTGCTGTACCGGTCACTTATGCTGGCCTGGCAGCCCACACCGCCGGCGCCAATGAACAGGCAGTACGAGGTAGGAATATTACTGGGCGGGATGGCAGGTTACGATACCAACGACAGGGGCTATTTCGGCGCAGCTTCCGATCGGTTTATACAGACAGCTAATTTATACCATTCGGGAACGATCAAAAAAATCATAGTCACGGGCGGCACGGGATCGCTCACGCAGAACGAACCGCCGGAAGCGTTTTTTCTCAGGCAGTCATTTATTGCCAACGGGATACCCGACAGCGTCATCATCGTCGAAAGCAGATCAAGGAATACTTATGAAAACGGTGTGTATACAAAAACAATGATCGATTCCATAAAAGCCAGACCGCCTTTTGTACTGATCACTTCGGCCATGCATATGCCAAGATCGGCCAGCGTATTCAGAAAAGCCGGCTATGATTTTGTTGCCTATCCCTGCAATTACGAGGTGTATCCTTCTAAATTCTCTTTGTACGATACCATCATACCCGATATGGCGCTGATGAATAAATGGGCGATGTTTCTGAAAGAGGTCGTAGGACTGGCCGCCTACAGACTCACAGGCAAGGCCTGACACTACCTGTCGGTTTTTTTGATATCCAGCGTATGCATCTGGCGGAATTTGTACAGTGCTTCCTCCATCCTTGCCTTGGGGATGCCGATGGTGAGTAGACAGAACAATTGCATTTCCTGGGATTGAATGGAGCAGTTATACTGTTTAACGATGTTCATCACATCGTTCACCTGTGTATAATCGAACTGCAGGTGGTAATAGGCCTCGATCGGTTTCTGCACCACGGGTATAAGCTGCAGCGCCATGGCTGCCGCAGAACGGTAAGCCTGTATCAGTCCGGGCACACCAAGCAGGGTTCCCCCGAAATACCGCACCACAATGATCATCACATCGGTCAGTTGTCTGCTGTCTATCTGTCCCAGTATGGGTTTGCCTGCCGTTCCCGAAGGTTCACCATCATCGCTTTGCCTGAACTGGTTGCCATCGTAACCGATGCGCCAGGCAAAACAATGGTGCACCGCTTTGGGATGTTCTTTCCTGGACCGCTGCAGCAGCGCCTTGCAGTCGTCGGCAGAACTAACCGGGTAGGCATACGCCAGGAAACGGCTGCCTCTGTCTTTGTATTCGGCAAAGGATTCTTTGTCTATTGTCTGAAAGTAAACAGCTTCACTCATAATGTATCTCCAAAAGCGATCAGGTAAATGGCAATCACCGATAATACGATCCCCGTCCAATTGGTCTTCGACAGCCGTTCCCCAAACAGGAGCCAGGCAACCAGGGTACTGAACAGCACGATTCCCATATTATTTACCGGTATACTGGCGCTGCTCTGCCAGGGGCTGGTTTTTAAAAACCGCACCAGGCACCAAATCGAAAAATAATTGGGTATGCCGATGAGAATCCCGGCGATAAGGTCTTTGATGGAAAAAGGTATTCGTCCGGTGATATACTGAAACAGCAGCAATACGGTACCGATTGTTGCCGCAGAAAGAAAGCCGCTGATCAGGTAAGCGTTCTTGTTTGTTTCGGTAACATACAACTGCTGTACATGGTTGATCAGTGCATCGAGTAAACCGCTCCCGATAAAAAGCAGGAAAGGCAGCACCAGCGTCCATCGCCCCCCTTGTCGTTTTTTTGCATCGGACGCATTTGGGTAGCAGGTAAGTGTCACCGCCGCCAATGCCAGCAATACACCGGCCAGTTTCCAGCCTTCCACGGTTTCGTTATAGAGATATACTGACAGTACGACCGGTATGACCAGTGATAATTTATTGGCAACGGAAGCCACGGCCACACCGATACGCTGCGTGGTGAGTGCAACGATATTGAAGATCGAGATGAATAATACGCCCATCAGGCAGGCCCATCTGAACCAGGGCGTCTGCATGGTTTCGGCATTAACCGGAAAAGATCCGTTGACAACAGAACCCGTGATCACACAGGTGATGTAATTGAAGATGATCGCGGGAAAAATACGGATATGGTACTGCTCGCACAGCTTGAATGCAAGCGTGAGGTAACTCGTCAGAACAATACTGCCGGCCAGGTACATCATGCACTGACCCGTTTATAATAATGAATGGAATCTGTTTCTATCATTTCTTCCCGAACGGCTATTGCCTCCCGCAGAACAGGTGATGAAAGGCCTGCGCCTGTTGTCAGCTGTGTATTGGTGATCACCCTTGCCTCATCCCAGAGCCCCGCATCGATAAACGACTGCAGCAGTTTTGCCCCGCCTTCCACCAGCACACTCTGCAGCGAAAGTTCGTAACATGCCTGCAACAGCGCGCTGATCGTATCGTTCCCCTGCGCAAGCCGGTGGTATTCTATATGGCCCCTGCTTTCTGTTTTCCGCAGGTTTAATACGATCGTCCGGGCCGCATCATCAAACACCTGCAGGCTATCGGGCAGGCGAAGTGAAGGATCCAGTACCAGTCTTACGGGCTGGCGTCCCGTCCAGTAGCGGTTGGTCAGCGAGGGGTTATCCATCAAAGCCGTGTTGGCGCCAACCAGTATCGCCGCTTCCTCGCTGCGCCATTTATGCACTTCCCTGTTGGTGGATTGCCCCGTTATCAGCAGCCTGCCGGAAAACTGCGCCGGGTCATGGGCTATCCTGTGGTCGGCGGTCTGCGCCCATTTCAGCACCACATAGGGTCTGCGCTGCCGGTTCCAGGTAAAAAAACGGCGGTTGCATTCGATGCATCCGGTCTTCAGAATGCCTGTGGTCACTTCAATACCCGCCTGCTGCAGTCTTTCAATTCCTCTCCCGTTCACCTGCTCAAAAGGATCCCGGCAGCCGATCACCACCCGGGGTATTTTCTTCCGGACAATCAGGTCAGCGCAGGGTGGCGTTTTTCCGAAATGCGCACAGGGCTCGAGCGAAACGTAGAGCGTAGCGAGCGGAATAAGCGGTTCGTCATCGGGCGATACACTGTTTATACAGTTCACTTCTGCATGCGCTTCTCCGTATTGCCTGTGAAACCCCTCTCCTATGATCCGGTTTTCGTAAACCAATACGGCGCCCACCATCGGGTTGGGTGCTGTATATCCAACGCCCAGCGATGCCAGTTCAATACAGCGCTGCATATATGTTTCGTGGGAATGGGACATAACAGAATTGGCAAAAATAACCAAATGGTGCTTAACATTGCAGCATGACCCTCCGATCCGCACAACAGGCGCTTGTAACTCAGCTGGAGGCTTTGTATGATGCACGCGAAGCAGCCAATATCGCCGATTGGGTGCTGGAACATATTACGGGAAAAAAGAAAATAGACAGGCTGCTGGTCAGAGACGAACCCATTGGCCCCGACCGGGAGCTGGAACTGCAGAAGATCAGCGCCGCGCTTGCCCTGAACAAACCCGTGCAATACGTCTTACACGAAGCCTGGTTTGACGGGATGCCATTCTACGTGGACGAAAACGTGCTGATACCACGACCTGAAACAGAGGAACTGGTGCATTGGGTGGCAGAAACAGCCTGCGACAATGCCAGCCCCACGATTCTCGATATTGGAACAGGCAGTGGCTGTATACCGGTCAGCCTGGCCAAAAGACTGCCCGGTGCGGCCATTACGGGCATCGATATCAGCAGCGGGGCGCTGTCGGTAGCCAAAAGAAACGCCCTGACACAAAAAACAGCCGTTACTTTTTTGCAGCTCGATTTCCTCGGAGAAAAAGATTGGCAGCAATTGCCCGTGTACAATACCATCGTAAGCAACCCGCCCTATATACGCCAGACCGAATCTGCATCGATGCATCCGAATGTGCTGGAACATGAGCCGCATATCGCACTGTTCGTACCCGATGATGATCCGCTGCTGTTCTATAGAAAAATCGCGGCGTTTGCAAAAGCGCATCTTGCGGATGGGGGAAATATTTTCCTGGAGATCAATGAGGCGCTGGGAGCGGACACCGTTGCCATTTTCAGCGCTGCCGGCTATCAGACAGAATTGAGAAAAGATATGCAGGGGAAAGAGAGAATGTTGCGTGTGTCGTTTACCGGGCTTTAGCCGGCGAGGAGTCACGGAGAAAAACCTCTGTTCAACTCCGTATCTCCGTGACTCTGTGTTGAAAAAAATCCGGCCAGCGGGTTACTGAAACCGGAGGCAACTGAGACACAGTTTCAACACAGAGCCACAGGGGCACGGAGGAGAGAGAGTTGTTTGCGTAATTCGGTGTTGCTGTGCTTCCCGGCCCTTATTTCTGTCCGTTGTTATCGACGGCCATGACGGGTGTTGCACCTAATTTTTTGATCACCTGCATTACGCGGATGGCGGTTCCGAGATGGGAAGTGCTGTCGCCATTGATGACCACAGACGGTTTATCGGTTTCTTTGGCGAGGTAGGCCTGCAGTTCAGTTTCCAGCTGCTCCATGGCAACCGGTTTCTGGGCCAGGAAAATATGCTGGTCCTTATCAACGGTGATCACCACCGTCTGTTTCGATTTGGTATCGCTTTTGGCCTTGGGATTGGATACCTTGATCACATTCGGGTTGGCCAGCGTGGAAACGATCAGGAAGAACAACAGCAGGATGAACAGGATATCGTTCAACGCGCCTGTATGCACTTCGGGATGGGCTCTTAATCGTTTCCGGATGTTCATGGAAGGTTACTGGTTAGCGGGTAAGCACTAATAATTTCTCTTACTGGGATGGTTGTTCTTTGCTTTAACGGGTACGGGAACAGGACGCAATTTGGGCGCAACCGGTACGGGTTTCAATAATCGTTTGATAAATTCTCCAATCTTCTTCATAACCTTATTTTTTATTGATCAATTATTCTATCCATTCGGCAACCACTATTGTTATCGCGTTGGCTCCTGCAGAATATCGATGAATTCCGCGCTTGCCGCTTCCATTTTATTGGCAGTCTTGTCGATCTGCGTGGTCAGCGCATTATGCCCGATATAGGCCAGCAGACCGATGATCAGACCTGTACCGGATGTAATCATTTTTACATAGATACCTCCGGCGATATCGTTCAGCGTAAACTGGCCCGAGCTGGCGATACCATAGAACAGCTGGATCATACCGATGATGGTTCCCAAAAAACCGAACATCGGTGCAATACCGGCGATCAGGGAGAGAATGGAGAGGTTGCGTTCCATATTGTACATCTCCAGCTTACCTACATTCTCCATGCTTTTTTCGATGGCATCGATCGGCTTGCCGATACGCTGAAGACCTTTGTCGATCATCCGGCCAACCGGGTTATTGGTATTCCTGGCCAGGTTACGGGCCGCGCTTACATTACCGCTGAGGATATTGTCGCGGATGATGTTCATGAAATTGCCTTCTATCCTGGATGCCCTGCGGATAGCCAGCAGCCTTTCGATAAAGACAAATATGGCGATGACCAGCAAAAGATACAGCGGATACATGATCCAGCCGCCCTTTTCGAGTAAAGACCATAAGGAAATTTTCTCGGGGGCGGGCAAAACAGCCGTTGCTTTTTGCAGGGTATCGATCTGCAGCAATTGAAACATCTCTGTGATTTTGGGTTACGCTAAAGTTAGATGCTTCTACAAAAGAACAGCCGGACTGTTAATAAAAATGTTATCAGGGGTATTTTTAGGAAAGCTTTTGCACATCGCCCCCTCTCATGAGGCGTCAAACCCAACCACAAGCCCAAAAACCATACCTTGCGCGTCGATTCTCATGTCTCACGTCTCACGTCTCACGTCTCACGTCTCACGTCTCACGTCTCACGTCTCACGTCTCACGTCTCACGTCTCACGTCTCACGTCTCACGTCTCACGTCTCACGTCTCACGTCTCACGTCTCACGTCAACTCACGATTCGACCTTCTCACCCCTGAAGCTTCTGCTCCTTCATCCTCACCATCGCCATGATCTGGCGCATATTGTTTTCCATGCCTTCGGGACTTCCGTCGAGGAAAATCACATTGCCTTTGCCTACCTCGGCAAAATTCTTGATGGCTTCGGTCCACATACTGAAGAGGATCACATTGGTATCGAGGTTGGCCTGTTTCATCTGTTCTGCCGCCTGCGTCATACCCTTGGCCACTTCCTCGCGGAACAGGGCCACACCCTGGCCACGCAGTCTTGCGGCTTCTTTTTCCGCATTGGCGGAGATCATAATGGCATTACCCTCCGCTTCGGCCGCTTTTGTTTTGGTGATCAGCAATGCCTGTCCCTCGTTCTCCGCAGCCGCTTTCAGGTTATTGCTTGCCACCACTTTGCTCATGCTGTCCATGATGGCCTGGTCGAAGGTGATATCGTTGATCTGGAGATCCTGCAGGTGGTAGCCCCAGCTTTCGAGCGACTGGTCTATCTGGTCCTTTACAAACTCAACGATCTCCCGGCGCAGCACCAGTATTTCGGCCTGTTTCTTTGTGGCCACAAATCCCCTGATACTGCCTTCCACGGTGCGCACCAGCGCCTGCATCAGGTCGCGGTCGCTGATGAATTTAAATGCCACGTTTTTTATCGTCTGCTCTTCCTGGTTAAGCACCGAATACAGCAGCATGCTCTTGAAATAGACATTGGCCTGGTCGAGTGTAACGGCCTGGAATTCGAGCTCAACGGAACGGTTCTGTATGCTGATGGTTTTATACACCCTTTCAACAAACGGTATCTTGAAATTAAGACCGGGGTGAAGGATGCGCCGGTATTTTCCAAACATGGTCACAACGGCAATGGTACCCTGGCTAACGGTTACCAGTCCTGTCAGGACAATGATAAGCAGCAGCAGCACCCACCAGAATTGTACTAAGAAGTTCATGGCATTTATTTTTAGTAAGATACTATGTTAGTAGCAGAGTTTACCTATTTCTTACAGCCTGTGCGGGCAGGTGGGCTACAAATTTTTCCGGAGGGCTAAGGTCTTATCTTCCACCGCCTTCTGCGCTGCTTCGATGGCTTTTTTGACCCTTGCCGAATTACCGCCTGGCTGCAGGTTGTCCATTTTACCCAACGCATCGCGGTAATAATTGCCCCATACCTCCAGTATATGCGTTTCCGTTTCTTTGCTGCCAGCTTTTGCAATGGCTTCGCGACTGAGTGCGTATTCCGCTCTGAGCCGTCTGAATGCGGTCTGTTTGCATTCTTCCACAAGGAACAGCGCCGTTTTTTCATTGAGCGACACCAGTGTCATCGCCGATACCAGGGCCGATACACCCACGTTTTTCATCTCCCGGGCAGATACGTTTTCGAGTCTGTCTGCATCGGTATGATAAAACACATCGGTAAAGTGCCACATCAGCAGGCCGGGCAGTTTTGCATCGAGAAAGGGGGTATGGTCCGAGCCGCCTTCGAACGGGTTGGTGTGCACCACCCAGCCATTTGTCTTTGCCTGGTCCAGACAGCGGTTAAGGATATAATCGTTGAAATAATGCGGTGTAATGGCCGATTCCGGTAATGCGCTGCCGCCCCATTCAGTATGTTTTTCGTCGCCTCTTGTCCATACGGCAGAAGGATCCGGCATTTTTTCGATCAGGAAGGTGCCGCCGGTTTTCCTCGTGTCCTCGCCTACCATATCCAGACTCATTCCCCACTGGATGTTCTTTGCACGCTCCCTGTCTTCGGTAACATATCTCCTCGTAGAAACAATTTCATCGCCCCAGATAAAGCTGATGCTGCGCTGCGGCGAAAATTTTTTCTGCCTGACCAATTGCGCGGTTACCCTGGCCATCTCGGCAAGTGTTCCCACACCGGTGGCATTGTCGTTTGCGCCGGGTTCCTGCACATGCGCAGAAAAAACAAAACGCTGCTCGGGCGCCCTGTTCCCTTTTACATCCGCAATGATCGTCAGCTCCTCCGATGTATACCTGTTGGCCAGGGTTTTGATCCGAAGCCGGACCTTTCCTTTCGACAACGCCTGCTTCAGCCTGTCCTTTGCGTAGGTCGATAACAGAATGCCAAATGTTTTGCCGGCAGTATCCGGATTCTGTATCGATGAAAATTGTATCGAATGGATATGTTTCTGCGGCTGTGTGTACGGCGGCAGGGCATACCCGAGGGCGCCCAGCGCCCCTTTTGTCATGGCATTGCGGTAAACGGTTGAAACGGGCTGTTCCGCAAAAAAGAATTTCCCTTTCAGGTCAAGCTGGTCCAATACTTCCTTGCCTGTTTTTTCGGCGTACACCAGCTCCGCTTCAATGCCTTCCGCAGGCGTGCTGCCCGAGTTAATGGCCAGCATATTTCGGTTGGTCTGAAAAAGCAGCAGGGGTACCGGATCGCCTACGATCTCCACCCATGCATCAACAGGCTCCCAGGTGGGCCTGGACATGGGGCGTTTTTCGATGCGGTAGGTAAGCCGGTCTTCCGGCGCAGCATTTTTTTCGTTGGTATAGCCTGCGTTTTTGAGGATCTCCTCCACATACCCTATGCTCTCGTTAAACCCTTTGTTGCCGGCAATACGCCAGCGTTGTTCTACAAAAGCAACGGTTTTGTAGGCATTGTTCTCATTGAAAGCCGTACGCACATTGGCGTAGTATTTTTTTAGCAAGGGATCCGCCTGTGCCGCAGCGCACAGAGAAACCGCTGCAAATGCGATCAACGCGAGTTGTTTTGTGAACATGCTTTTGTTTTTTTATCGCCGGATAACTTATTTTATGCAGTTCTTTCCTCCCAAACCTGCACCAGTTCCACCAGTGTATCCACCGCCTTCTGCATATCGGATACACCTATCCACTCGTGTTTGCTGTGTATATTCTGCATACCTGTAAAAATATTGGGACAGGGCAGTCCCATAAAACTCAGCCGGCTGCCATCGGTGCCGCCGCGTATCGGCTCTTTGGTAACAGTAAGTCCGGCGCGGCGATACGCTTCTGCTGCACAGGCAGCCACATCAGGGTGTTGATCAAGCACCTCTTTCATGTTGCGGTATTGTTCCACCACTTCAAATTCCATTCTTGCTTTGGGGTAATTGGCCACCACCTGTGTTGCCAGTTGGCGCAGCCTGGTTTCATAAACAGCCAGTTTAGCGGTATCAAAATCGCGGACGATGAATTCCAGTTCGGCTTTTTCGGCCAGACCGTTTATTCTTACCGGATGCACAAAACCCTCCCTTCCTTCTGTCGTTTCAGGACTCCATTCTTCTGTTGGCAACGCTGCCAGTATTTCGCCGGCGATCTTCATCGCGTTCACCAGCTTGTTTTTTGCATACCCAGGGTGCGCAATCACTCCGTGAATGGTGATCGTAACGCCGTCGGCGCTGAAGGTTTCGTCTTCAAAACTGCCCCGTTCTCCGCCGTCGAGCGTATAACCAAAAGCTGCGCCCAGCTGCTGCATATCCAGTTTGGCAGTGCCTTTGCCCACTTCCTCATCGGGTGTGAACAGCAAACGGATAGCACCGTGCCTGATCTCGGGGTGCTGCACCAGGTAGGTGGCCATATCCATGATGATGGCAACGCCGGCTTTGTCGTCGGCGCCCAGTAATGTCAGTCCGCTGGCCGTAATGATGTCCTTACCGATCTGGGTCTTCAGATACGGGTATTCGTTCACGCTGATCACCTGCGCCGGATCGTCGGGGAGGATGATATCGCTGCCGTTGTATTGCGTATGCAGAATGGGTTTTACCTGGTTGCCGCTGCAGTCGGGGGCTGTGTCGATATGGCTGCAGAAGCAAATAACAGGCACCTGTTTTGTGGTATTGGAAGGGATCGTTGCATATACATACCCAAAAGCATCCGCCTGCGCATCCGTTATGCCCATGGCCACCAGTTCCGCTGCCAGCAATACCGACAGTTGTTTCTGCTTTTCCGTACTTGGAAAAGTATCGCTCTGGGGATCACTCTGGGTGTCTATCTGCACATAACGCATGAACCTGTCTGCAACGGTATACTGTTTCATAACTGTTTCATTCTCCTGCCAAAGTTTCAAAAAGGAACCAATATTCCCCGATCCTGCACCGTCTTTTTTCCAACAACTATTGCAAAAGCAGCGGAGGGGTATTATTTTGTTGCAAACAAAACCCTTCTTATGAAGAAAATCATCGTAGGAGCGCTGGTAGGCGGATTGCTGATCTTTATCTGGCAATTCCTGTCCTGGACCGTGCTCGATCTCCACCGTCCTGCCATGGAGCATACCACCAAGCAGGACACCCTGCTCAGTGTACTCAGCAGTAATCTCACCGAAGGCGGTTACCTGCTACCCAATCTTCCCAAGGGCGCCAGTATGGAAGAACACGAGAAACTGGGAACAGCGATGTCGGGAAAACCCTGGGCCATGATCCAGTACCATGCTTCGTTTCAGAATATGAGCGACATGTACATGAATATGACCCGGAGCCTGCTGTCGAGTATGGTAATGATCGCACTGCTTTGCTGGATACTGGCCAGATGGGAGAAGAAAAATTTCGGGAGCATTTTGCTCGCCAGCCTGTTCACGGGGCTGATCGTATTCATCAATGCGCCCTATAGCCAGCATATCTGGTACCATTCCTTCGATATCCGTGCACATTTGATCGATGCCATTGCGGCCTGGGGACTTACGGGAATCTGGCTGGGATGGTGGATGAAGAGAGCGTAATAAGTAAAAAAATCAAAAGTCAAAAATCAAAAGAAGGATGGCCATAATGCTTTCCTTTTTTTGATTTTTGACTTTTTACTTTTTACTTAGTTTATGGTGTGATGATCAGCGATTTTCCTTTGATATCGACCAGTTCGAGATCAAAAGTGAGGTCTTCGCCTGCCAGGGGATGATTGGCGTCGAGTATCACCGTTTCGTCCTGCACTTCTACGATCACTACGGGAAAATTCTGTCCTGAGCCATTGCTCATATTGAGCTGCATGCCAACCTCGGGTACCATATCTTCGGGAAAACGGTCGCGCGGGAATTCCATGATCATTTCATCATTCTTGGGGCCATAGGCTTCATCGGCAGGGATGGTGACGGTCTTTTTCTCACCCACGGTCATACCGGTAACGCCGTCGTCGAAGCCGGGTATAACCATTCCGGAACCCACTTCAAATTCCAGCGGCTCGCGGCCGTCTGAAGAATCGAAAGTAGTGCCGTCGGTCAGGCGTCCGTGATAATGTACTTTTACCGTATCGCCTTTTTTTACTTGTTGCATATATTGGTTTTGAATTGAAACAATCGGGCCGCTAACGCCTTTTCCCACGAAGTCTGTAAAAGAAAAAGAGTGTCGGAGGTATTAAAGGGCCAAAAGTAAGGCTATAAATCAAGAGCCGGCGCCCTATTTTCAGCTAACTTACCCACACCACGGCTATCCAAAAAAACTGTGCCCGGCGATAGGTATGGCAGGATCGGTTACCCATCCGGCTGTTTTTTGAATAGTTGAATCGCATCACCGATCTCGCCCTCCTTCAATTACCTTTGCCGCATGATTTATCCCAGGATCGTTTTTATGGGTACGCCTGAATTTGCCGTGGCTTCGCTGGATGCCCTGGTGCAGGCAGGATTCCCTGTGGTGGGTGTGGTTACTGCGCCCGATAAACCGGCAGGACGCGGGATGAAACTTACAGAGAGCGCTGTGAAGAAATATGCGCTGGAAAAAGGATTGCCTACACTTCAACCTGAAAAATTAAAATCGCCTGTTTTTCTTGCCGAACTGGCGGAACTGAAAGCAGACCTGCAGATCGTGGTGGCATTCCGTATGCTTCCCGAGCTGGTCTGGAGCATGCCTCCGATGGGAACCGTAAACCTTCACGGCTCGCTGTTACCGCAATACCGCGGCGCAGCGCCGATACACTGGGCAGTGATCAACGGGGAAAAAGAAACCGGCGTAACCACTTTTCAATTGCGGCACGAGATCGATACAGGCAATATACTGCTGCAGGAAAGTTTTCCGATAGGAGCCGATGAAACCACCGGCGAGGTGCACGACAGAATGAAAACGATCGGCGCCGCATTGCTGGTGAGAACCGTTAAAGGACTGGCATCAGGAACCTTAGGCGGAAAAGAACAGGATTCGGTTGCCACAGATGCCGCCACCCTCAAACATGCACCGAAACTGTTTACCGAAACCTGCGAAATACACTGGGAGAATACCGCAGACAGCATCCATAACCTGGTACGGGGCCTATCTCCTTTTCCCGGCGCATTTACAAAACTCGACGGAAAGACATTGAAGATATTCAGAAGCAGCAAGGAAAAAGCAACTCCTGCATCCCAACCCGGCATACCCTTCTCCGACGGCAGGAGCTTTCTCAAATTCTCCTGCGCCGATGGCTATATACAGGTTCTCGATCTGCAGCTGGAAGGAAAAAAACGTATGCCGGTGGGTGATTTTTTAAGAGGCTATAAGTTAGGTGAACCGGGGGGAGAAGGTCTGTAGTTTGTATCTATTAACCACAGACTATAAACCATCCCTATTTACCCACCTGTTTGCGCAATTCTTCGATGGTTACCAGTCCCTGCTTTCTCCATGTTTCCCGGCCGTTTTTATAGACGATGAAGGTGGGGATGCCTTCCACTTTTTCGGCGTTCATGATATCGATATCGATGCCTGCTTCTACCTGTAACAGCAACAGTTTGGGTGTTTCGTTCAGTAACTGCCTGATCACCGGTTCCATTTTGCGGCAGGGCGGGCACCATGGAGCACCCACATCCACCAGTACCAGCGAGGAAGATTTGATTTTTGCCTGGTAGCTGTCGAGTGTAAAAAGAGATTTCGTGCCCTCTTCCCGAACGGCTACGGGCTTGCCCGATTTCCGCCAGGCGATCATGCCGCCTTCCATATTGCTTACGTCTTTGAATCCCTGCTGCTGCAGCCATTTGGCCGCTTCCGCGCTGCGCATACCCGACGCACAAAACACAAGCAGGGGTTTGTTTTTATCCAGGTAACCGGTCCTGTCTGAAAACTCTTTGCTGTTGAGCCAGTCGGCCTGCAAAGCGGTTTCCAGAGAACCGGTCTGGTATTCCTTTATCGTTCTTACATCGAGCAGCTGCACATTTCCCGATTGCATTTTTTTCTCGAACTGTGCGGGCAGCAATGATTGCTGTGCGCTGCTGAAAAACACGGCGAAGAAACAAAACAGCAGAAAAAAAATCTTTTGCATACCCGGAAATTTTATTCAAAGTAAGTGACTGTAACGGTAAATTTCGGATCGGTGAAGCCGAGCGCCGAAGCGGCTGAATTGCTCATACGCAGCAATAAGCCCGAACCGCCTTTTGTTTCCTGCAGGGGACCAAGCACTTTGGCACAGATGCTTTTGTTATTGGGTGCGGTGATACGCACGATCGTTTCCGGCGCCACATCGTTGATCAATACATAATATTTGTGATCGCTCCAGCCGCTGATGGTCTTGAAGGTAGCGGCATCGCCCGAATGAAACTGCTTGTTCTGGTCGTTCGCCGGCTGTGCATATGCAGAAGCAAAATAGCCTTCATCGCCTTCGCGGGGTGTATAGCCCGTATTATCGGTCTGCGAAACCGAAGCTGCTGCCGTATTAACCGCTGCCGGCTTAGCAGTTACCGTATTCTCCTGCGGTGTTTTTTCAGCGATGACGGGCTCTTTCCTGCCTGCCGGCTTCTCTTCCGTTTTTGCAACGATGGTCTCTTCAGTTGTTTTTGGTCCGGCTACCGGCGTTGTTTTGGTTTCTTCCCTCACGGTAACCGGCGCGGCCGGCTCAGGAGTTTCCTCCGTTTTTGCATTCACCATATACCCTACGATCACCAGGTCACCGATCTTTACCGCATCGGCTTTCAGGCCATTCCATTGTTTCAATGTCGCCAATGGCACTTTGCTGTCCTTACTTAGGCGGTACAGGTTATCGCCTTTTGCGATTTTATGAAACAGGGGTGCACTGCTGCGGTCTGTTTTTGCATGAACAAGGTTGTACTGGGTAAGCGGGATTTTCACCTGCGTTCCCTTCGCCAGTTTTTTATTGGGGCTGATGCGGTTATAGGCCGCCAGTTTGGTAACCGACTGACCGAACTGGTTACTGACGGTCTGTAAAGAGGTTTCGGATTTCACCGTATGCACCACATACCGGTTGGGTTCCCTGCCCATGATCACCAGTTTCTCCTGCGCGGAAACGCGCAACATTACGGCACAGGCAAGCAATAGAAAAGCACACTTCATAGGTCTCGGGTTTCTCTCGTAAAATTACTCTTTTAAAATTCTCCATTCCGCCGGATAATAGTTATTGACGCGATTGGGCAAAACTTTTACCCAGCCCAGCGGTAATCCACAATAGCTTACCAGGTTCCATCCTTTGGCTGCCTCCGGAAAAATATCTCTGCGCTTAAGGTACAGCAGCGACTGCTCTTTATCGAGCGGAATAACGGGTAGGGATGCCAGAGGAATTTCGCCAAGGGCCAGCTCATGCGCGGGAATAATGTCTCTCCCTTTGATACTGCCTATCGCCGTTCCGGCTTTTTTGATGTAAAGACTGCCGGCAAGCATGTGCAGGTCTTCCATCCATTGCGAAGGGATCGCCCGGAAGGTATCTGCCGATCTGAACAGGGTATTCTGCTCAGGCAGGGGAATGGATGCATCGATCTGCTGCCATTCTTTTTTTGTAGCAAGCGGGATCTCTGCGCGTTTTGACCTGCCGGTACCGCCGGTATCCGACCGCTTTCTGAATGCTGCGATATAAAGCCCTTCGCCCTGCACAAGATGCGGGTAAAACCGGTATCCGTATGCCTGTTTACGGGGAGAGATCGTTTCTATGATATTCCATTCGGCCGCAAAAGGTATCCGGCAATTTTCCATCTCCATTTCCGCAACCAGCCAGTCCGCTATCTGTTCATCTTCCTCTTCCGAATAGGAGCAGGTGGAGTAGATCAGCAGGCCATCTTCCTTCAACGAAGGCAATATATCTGCCAGTATCCGTTGCTGCCGCTGGCTGCACAGCTGTACGCCCGCTTCGCTCCATTCCGCTATCGCCCCGGGATCTTTCCTGAACAATCCGCTGCCGCTGCAGGGTGCGTCTGCCACGATCACATCAAAATATCCTGGCAGCGACTGAAAATGCGCGGGGTCGTTATTCGTGACCACCGCATGCATGCTTCCCCATTTGGTCATATTTTCCGTAAGTATCGCCGCGCGTTGTTTGATCACTTCGTTTGCCACAAGCAACCCTTCGGAAAAATAACTCGCCAGCAAACTGCTTTTGCCGCCCGGCGCCGCACACAGGTCCAGCACTCTCTTATGTTTGTCTGTGCCGATCAGTTTTTCCAGCATATGCCAGAGAAACATACTGCTTGCCTCCTGCACATAATAAGCACCCGCGTGCAATAAAGGGTCCATCGTAAAAGAAGGGCGCTCGGCAATGTATTTTCCGTAAGAGCACCAGGGTATGGGTGAAACAGGCCAGTCTGCATCCAATGCAGCCGGCTTGGCAGGGTTAACCCGCACAGAAGTAACCTGTTTGCCCGAATGATGCACGGCCAGGAACGCGTCTGCATCAAAACCAGGTTTCCCTTCCAGTGAACGCAATAATTTTTCGGGCAGCATATATCAGTTTTCTTGTTCAATAAACCCGGATGGACATTCTGTTCCTGTCAGAACCGGATCGTAAAATGCTGTTTCTCCCTGTTCTCCCTGCGGAAGAAAACGATGCCGATAAAAAACAGATCGATCGTCAGTGTCACTTCCTGTTGCTGTTTGATGGTTTCCCATGCCTGTTCCATTTCCCTGCTCCAGTGAATATCATCAAACACCAGTATGCTGTGCTCGTGCAGGGCTGGCAACAGCTGCCTGTAGTACCGCAGCGTGGGTTCGTAACGGTGGTTGCCGTCCACAAAACAAAGATCGATCCTGCCCATAGCCTGCACGGTATGCGCCAGGGTCTCGTCAAAATTACCCTGCGTAACCTGAATATTATCCAGCTGCAGTTTTGAAAAATTTTCGCGGGCCACCGCAGCCACGGCTGGTGCGCCTTCCATAGTGATCACTTTTGCCGCTTCATTTGCCGCTGCCAGGTAAGCCGTTGTGATACCCAGCGAGGTGCCCAGCTCAAGCATGTTTGCCGGCGCATACCGGTTCACCATGCGAAACAGCAACTGGCTGTACTTGCCGGGTTTTAACGAGGATGCGGCTATATCTTTTACGCTGCGTTCGTTTGTTTTTTTGACACGTGAGCCGGCGCCCATGTCCTCGATGGTAAGTACCCGTGTATCGTTCAGCAACAGCTTCCGCAGGTTTTCAATATGCCGGTAAGCATAAAAATGCCGGTCATCGTTCAACACTTTTGTAACAAATTCAAAAACAAACGGCGAATGAATACCATGTCCTTTTCCGTTGGAAGCTTTCAGGTAATATTGCAGGTAACGGATACCAAGACGAAAAGGAGAATACATCAGTGATTGGGTGATTGACAGGGTAATTGGTTACAAAGCCAAAGTAACGCATAAACACCGCAAAACAGGCAGGCATATACGATCGCTTTGCTGAGGGAATCGAAAAAATTCCAGGTATACGGTGTATAGAACGAATAAAAAAGGACCAGCAACAGCAGGCTGAACCAGCGGTTACGCCGTATACCCGCCACCAGAGACAATAAGGGCAGTAACAGTATCAGCCATAACCGCAACGACTGCCAGTAATCCGGTTCTACCGCGGGCGATGGTTCGATATGGACGACTCTGGCCAGCTCGTACAAGCCGTATAATTGCCGTCCCAAAAAAACGGTATTGCCTATCAGCAGCAGGTTACTCACCGCAACCAGGTTTACGGCAATTCCCCGCCATCTCGCGCCGGGCAGCAGGGAATACACCAGGAAAACCGGGGCGCTGATACAATAAGCGATCTTGATAAATTCGATTGGCATAGATCAGGCATTCTTTCTTTCCCAGAGCTGGAAAGCATAGGCAAACGCATGTTTGGCATCGGCAGGACAATTACGCGCTGATTGCAGAACCCAGTTCTCGGCATCGAGTTCGGGAAAAAATGTATCCCCGTCGATAACGGTATCCACCCTTGTCAGGTATACCTTCTGAGAAACAGGCAAGGCCTCCCGGTAAATCTCACCGCCGCCAATCACATAACATTCCAGGTAATACCGCTCGGTTGCCGCCTGCACGGCTTCTGCCAGCGAATGAACAACGATCACACCCTCGGCCTGCCAGTCCTGCTGTCTTGTGATCACAATATTCAGCCGCCCGTTGAGCGGCTTGCCATTCAGAGAGGCAAAGGTTTTACGCCCCATGATCACCGGCATGGCCCAGGTGGTGTTCTTGAAAAATTTCATATCGTCCGGTAAATGCCATAATAACCGGTTATCCTTACCGATCGCATGGTTGGAGGAAGCGGCAACAACGAGTGAAATGATCATACCTAAAGATAGTTGAATTACCATGTATGGCTAACGGGGTAAGACCATGATCCGCCCCGCATCTGCAAACCCAGCCGGCGCTTACACCGCCACCGGCGCCTTGATCGGCGGGTGGTGCTGGTAGTTTTGCAGTGTAAAGTCTTCATACCGGAAGCCGAAAATATCTTTTACATCGGGATTGATCTTCATCACCGGCAACGGGTAGGGTTCTCTTGTTAATTGCAGCTGCGCCTGTTCGAGGTGGTTGTTGTACAGATGCACATCGCCAAAGCTGTGCACAAAATCTCCGTAAGCAAGACCGCATACCTGCGCTACCATCATGGTAAGCAATGCATATGAGGCAATATTGAAAGGAACGCCGAGAAAAACATCCGCGCTGCGCTGGTATAACTGGCAGCTCAGTTTTCCTTCTGCCACGTAGAACTGGAACAGGGTATGACAGGGCATCAGGGCCATTTTAGGAAGATCGGCCACATTCCAGGCACTGATGATCAAACGGCGGCTGTCGGGATTTTTTTTGATCTGGCCGATCAGGTCGGATACCTGGTCTACCACCGTACCATCCGCACCCTCCCAGCTTCTCCACTGTTTGCCGTAAACCGGACCCAACTCTCCTTCCGCATCGGCCCACTCGTTCCAGATACTTACACCATGATCCGTGAGGTATTTGGTATTCGTTTCACCGCGGAGAAACCAGAGCAGTTCATAAATGATGCTCTTGGTATGCAGTTTTTTGGTGGTTACCATCGGAAAACCTTCCTGCAGATTAAAACGCATCTGGTAACCAAAACAGCTGGTTGTGCCGGTACCGGTACGATCGGTCTTGGACACCCCGTTTTCCAATATATGCCTGAGTAATTGCTGGTATTGCTGCATGCTGCAAATTACACCCGAAAACGCTATTGCGATTCCTGTGGGGAGAAGCTGTGAATTGCTTTGCCCTCTCTTCCCTTACGGCGCGCCAGCTCTTTTTTGATCAGCGAAAGTTCTCGACCTGTCTGGCCGCTCACGCTGCTGTTCTCCTGTGCCCGGCGCATCAGGTAAGGAATTACGTCGCGGATAGGGCCGAAAGGCAGGTATTTGCTTACCGCAAACCCGTCTTTGGCAAGATTGAACGTGATATTATCGCTCATGCCGTACAGCTGTGAGAAATGGATATGCGGGTGTTTGTGCGACAATCCTTTTTCATTCAGCAGCTGCGCTGCAAGCAGGTTGCTTTTTTCGTTATGGGAAGCCACGATCACCGATATCTGTTCGATATGATCGATACAATAGGCGATGGCCGCATCGTAATCCCTGTCGGTAGCCGCTTTGTCGGCCTGGATGGGGCTGGGATATCCTTTTTCAACAGCCCTGGATCTTTCCTTTTCCATATAGGCGCCGCGAACCAGCTTCATGCCCAGCATAAAACCCTGCTGTTTGGCGATGGTATGCGACAGCTTCAGAAAATGAAGCCTGTCGTGCCGGTACAGCTGGATGGTATTGAACACGATCACTTTTTCCTTGTTGAAGATCTCCATCATTTCCATCGTAAGCCTGTCAACAGGATCCTGTATCCAGCTTTCTTCCGCGTCTATCAGTACCCCGATATTCTTCTGTGCCGCCACTTCGCATATCGCATACATTCTTTCCCGAACCCTGTCCCACTCGGCTATTTCTTCCTCATGATCGTGTATTCCGCTGCGCAAACGCGGCGCTTCGTTCAGCGTCTGCAAAAGACCGAAACGCGCAAGACCGGTTACCTTGATGCTGATAAAAGGGATATTGGTCTGGGTGGCCGCATAATTGATCACGCGGATGAACTCGTCTGTGGCATGGTCAAAACTTCCCTCTCCTTCTTTTCCTTCCACACCGTAGTCCAGTATCACCTGCACGCCGTATTTGCCAAGGATATTGCCCACGGCAGCGGTTTCTTCGAGGCTCTCTCCGCCCACAAACTGTTTGAAAATGGTTTTACGGATAATACCATGCACAGGCAGACCTGTTTTCATGACAAAAGGAGTGAGACGGGTACCTACCTGCACAAACCAGGGAAAACCCATTGTAGTGAACAGGAATTTCGCACCTTTCAGTTCCTTATCGCTTTTGTATGCAAACGCATTCTCTGTATTGTCAAAAGAAATATTCATGTTGCTTCCCCCTTCCATATGCGAATATCGGTAGGTATCCGGTAAGTAAAAAAAGCTTTTGACGGAATCTGGGAATTATGCAAAAAATCCCACCACATGCAGCGTTTTGCAACCGGATGCAGTCCCCCCGCAACGGATTCCGCATAAATACCGGAAATTCGCATCTATGAAGATCAGCCAGGTTGAGATATATAAATACAGCATACCCATGGTACCCTTCACCATTGCCACCGGAACCATGGAACAGGCGCAGAACCTGTTTATCCGGGTTCATACGGATGGGGGTATCACCGGCGTGGGCGAATGCTCCGCGTTTCCGATGATCGCTGGCGAAACACAGGCCACCTGTTTTGCCATGGCCCGCGATTTTGCTGCGCTGTGGAAGCACAAAGACCCGCTGGCCATCGCGCAGCGCCTGGAAGAACTGGATCTTTTTACTGCCGGAAACTATACCGCCAAAAGCGCATTTGACCTGGCCCTGTACGATATTGCTGCCAAAGCGGCGGGCCAGCCCCTATATGCCTACCTGGGCGGGAAGCAGAAACTGATTGAAAGCGACCTCACCATTGGGATAGATACCCCTGAGAAAATGGCCGAAACAGCCGTTTCCTTCAGAGAAAAAAAAGTGAACATCATCAAAGTGAAACTGGGTAAAAAACCGGCGGACGATATAGAGCGGATCAGGCAGATACGCACCGCGGCCGGCAGCGGTATCCGCCTGCGCATCGATGCCAACCAGGGATGGAGCTACGAGGATGCGCTGTTTGCGCTGCAGTCGCTCGAGCCATATGGCATCGAATTCTGCGAGCAGCCTATGCGTAAATGGAACGATGAGCTGCTTCCCGAATTATGCAGGCTTTCCCCCATACCCATTATGGCAGACGAGAGCGTTTTTACCCACCATGATGCGGAAAGACTGATCCGCAACAGGGCCTGCGATTTTATCAATATCAAATTCGCCAAAAGCGGCGGTATACAGGAAGCGCGGAAGATCAATGCCGTGGCGGAAAAAAACAAGATCCCCTGTATGCTGGGCGGCATGCTCGAAAGCCGTGTGGCGCTGACGGCCAAGGTTCATTTTGCCATGGCCCACGACAATATCCGTTTTTACGATCTCGACACCTGTTTGCTGGGGCACCTGACAGACCCCGTAACCGGTGGCGTAACCTATTCGGGTATGCAATTACAGCTGGCAGATACCCCGGGCATTGGCGCCGATGTGGATGAGGCCTACCTGGCGAAACTGGAGAAAGCGGTTGTATAAATTTTGGAACTGGGGATTGGGGAATTTTGAAATTGAGGGCAATGATTCGGCAATTTCAAAATTTCCCGATCCCCAATTCCCAATCCCTCCCCTGCTCTCCTATCTTTGCGCAAACTTTTTTCATGGAAACACGCAAGGCGTCGGACAGTTTTACCATTATGAATGAGCTGGTATTGCCGAACGATACGAATACATTTGGCAACCTGATGGGTGGCAGGCTGATGTACTGGATGGATATCGCTGCAGGCATCGCCGCCGGCAAACACTGCAATGCGCCAAGTATGACAGCCTCGGTTGATAACCTGAGTTTTAAGAACCCCATCAAAATCGGCAACGTGGTGCATATCGAAGCCAAAGTATGCCGCGCGTTCACCACCTCCATGGAAATACATATCCGTGTATGGGGCGAAGACCTGCTGCACCAGTATACCTATGAAAGCAACGAAGCCTTCTTCACTTTTGTAGCCCTTGACCCCAACGGAAAACCCCGCACGGTTCCCCAGCTGGTACCCGAAACAGAGGATGAAAAGAAACTCTACGAAGGCGCTTTACGCAGAAGACAGATACGCCTGATCCTGGCCGGCAAAATGAAACCAGATGATGCCAATGAACTGAAGGCATTGTTTTTTACTAAGGGGGAGTAGTTGGTTGAATGGTTGAATGAGTAAATTGTCAAATGGCTAAATGGTTAAATGGTTGGGTGGTTGAAGGGACCTGGATACCGAGCCCGGCATTGTTGCCGACCCGGGCCATTAGGCCATTAAACAATTCAGCCATTTAACCCTCCCCTACTTCCCCAGCAGCTGCATAAAATGATGCCTGCCGCGCAGCATATAGCTTTTGCTTTGTTCAATGGCTTCCATCACCTGGTCGAGTATTTCTTCAACGGGCTGGGTATAGTCGATAACCATGGGTTCCTTGAAACGGATGGACAGCAGGGACCCTTTCTTTTTAAATCCGAGACCTGTTTTATTGAATGCGCGCCAGAAGCCGTTGATCACCACAGGTATCACAACGGGCTGGTTGTGCTTGATGATATAGGCGGTGCCTTTTCTGCCCGGTGCAAAGGGTTTGGTGGTGCCCTGCGGGAAAGTGATCACCCAGCTCCTGCCCAGGGCTTTATCGATCTTCTGGGTATCTCTCTCCTCGCGGCTGCGTTGTATCTCCCGGCCGTTCTCGCGCCAGGTTCTTTTGATCGTCAGTGCACCGGCCATTTTGAAGAAACGGCTGATCCAGCTGCCGTTCATCGTTTCTTCCGCGGCAACAAAATAAACATTGGTAAAAGGGTTTAAAAGATAGTAGGGTACCCCAAGGCGGTTCTGCTTGCGCCATTTCACCGCGCAGAAAATATGGATGAATGCGATGACATCCGCAAAATAGGTCTGGTGATTGCTGACGAACAGCACATTTTTTTTGGGCAGCCTGCGCAGGTTTTCCGTACCCTCTATCCGTATGCGGTTAAAAAACACCAGCCCGGGGTAGGTGAGCGCACCCACAATACTGTATACCACCGAACGGAATAAACGGATGTATCGAAATCGTTCCAGAAGATTCATAGCCATCAATCAGTTATAGCAAGCCTTGCAAATTACGCATTTCGTTACAAACGCTCTCTCCGCAAAATTTGCTGCGCCGATCCGTTTACTACCGATACTTTTGCATCCATGCAATTAAATACGGTCATTTTTGATATCGATGGTTTACTGGTAGACAGCGAGCCGCTGTGGGGCGAAGCTGCTGCCGAAGTTTTTCAGCAGTACGGCGTGAGCCTTACAGAAGAACAATATGTAACCACAACCGGCTTACGTACCAAAGAGTTCCTGCAATGGTGGTTCCGGCATTTCAATATAGGCGATGAAGAACTGGCGCGTGCAGAAAAAAACATCGTTTACGCGGTGCTGAACAAGATCGAACGCAAGGGCCGTATCATGCCCAGTGTACCCTATATATTTGATTTCTTTACCCGGCAAAAGTTCCGCATCGGTCTGGCCACCTCTTCCCCGCCTGCGCTGATCGACCTGGTGGTGGGCCTGGCAGGTATCAAAGACTATGTAAAAGCTGCCTGCTCGGCAGAATCGCTTCCCTATGGCAAGCCCCATCCGCAGGTATACCTGAACTGCGCCGAGAATCTGGGCGCACGCCCTTATGAGTGCATCTGTTTTGAAGACTCATTCAACGGCATGATCGCGGCAAAAGCGGCCAGGATGAAATGCGTGGTGGTACCTCATCATAGCCAGTCGAAAGAAGACCGCTGGGCCGCGGCGGACCTCAAGCTCTCCTCGCTGCAGAACTTTGGCGAACTGCATTTTAACCTGCTGGCAAACAGGTAGGAGGTAAATGGGGGTATTGCCAAATAAGGGGCAGGAAGGTTACATTGACTGCATGGTTGCATTGTTAAATTGTTTAATGGTTAAATAATCATTGAACAATTTAACAATGCAACCATGAAGCAATTTAACTGACACTACCCTTATCAATCTTCCTATAATGACCAAAGCCCCCATTACGCATGGAGGCTTTGGCGATTATCTGTTACGGTTTCCCGTGTTTGATTATCCTTTTCTCAGGTTCGGATGCGGAGCAGGTACTGTGTTAGGACCTGTTTCTGTAGTGCCTTGCAGGTCTACCGTGTTTGCATCGCCGTCCTGACCGTATTGGAACAGCAATCTGCCTTCAGAGATACCTTGCTTTTCAGTCAGGTATTTGATCACAGCGTTTACACGCTCCCAGCTCATCTGCTGTGCAGCTTTGCTTGAAGCACCGTAACCGATCACTTTTACATTACAGTTAGGGTTAGCCTTGATGGTAGCGGCAGCGCTTGCCAGTACTGATTCAGCAGCTTTGGTAAGCTTAGCGCTGTTCTTGGCGAACTGTACGCTTGGCAGGCTTCCGATAGTACAAACAGGAGTAGGTTCTTGTTTGCTGTTGGCCAGCAGGTCGCGCAGTTCTTTGCAGCAGGCTGGTTCAGGACAGGTACCAACACCGTCGGCATTTACAGGGAAGCATTTCAGTGAAGTCAGGATTTCTTTGTCCTTAAAGTCAGGTACACCGTCGCCATCTGTATCTTTTGCCACACCGTGTGAATCAACAGGTGCGCCTTTCGGAGTGTTTGGCTCCAGGTCGAACTGGTCGGTTACACCGTCACCATCGCCATCGGGCAGTACCACTTTAGGCAGTTTCATGTGACGGGGAACATTCAACTCGCTGTACACGTAGTTGTTGGGGTTCAGCCACCACAATGGTTCAACGCGCTTAGCGGCGTTACCCAGGTTGATGTTAACACGGAAGCTGGTGAAACCGTAGAAATCATTGCTGTTTCCACCTCTCCAGCCGTCAAGAAAATCGTATCCGTATACAGGGAACGTGAATTTGTGCTCCAGACCAACATTCACACGCTTGCTGGCTTTGATCGCGATACCGAGACCGGCATCCAGACCATGGAACAGCGTATAAGCGTGACGGTTGTTGATGGTATTACCACCAAAAGTGGTGATCGTACCCGCCTGGCTGTTAGGCCAGCCCAGGCCGTAGAAATAGTTGTAACCACCTGGCTGAGCGCCGGGTGCGCCTTTATACTGAACCAGCGCAGCGTTCAGGCTGTAACCGCCGATCAGGTAAAGGTTTGTTTTGGGATTGCCGCGGTAGTGACTTGCCGCATTCAATGAATAGATCGCATCGATTCCCAACTGGTACGTGCGGTTTTTGTAGGCAGTCTGACCGATTGCCGCGCCATACGCATTGGGTTCACCGGTAGGCCACAGACCAGTCAGTGAAGTTCTGATAGACCATGCATTGTTGATGGCTTTACGTAAAGACACGGTGGCACCGAAGCCGTATTTGCCTTTAACGTCGCCCTGGATTTTCACCAAACCAACACCCAGACCCAGTTCCCACATGTTGCGTGGTTTTGCAGGGTAGATGTACTGGTTGTTCAGGAACTCATTGTGCTGGGGCATGTGAGACACTGCTATCTTAGAAGTGTCCTTCCAATCCCAACCCCAATCAGTACTTTGGGTTTGCGCCATAGCCACGGTCTGTACCAACAGTGCCATGGCCAGGATAAGGATGTACTTTTTGCTTGCCATAAAAAGTGTTGTTTATTGATTTTAATTAAAGAACTTGACGGAAAACATGGCAAAAATATGCTTTATGATGAAATTGTACAATTTTTACCAGTATTAAATACACTTATTTACTTCGGTTTTTCGCAAGTAAAGACCGCAGCAGTACCATTAACGCTGCTTTCGCCGGGGTTATTGTATAGCGCAAGTGTTATATTGCAGCATTATTTTGATCGATGAATTTAGCAAAACAGGTTATCGCTGAAGAACTTAGGCTTTTTGAAAAACATTTTAAGGACGCAGTGCAAAGCAGGGTTGCCTTGCTTGACAGGATTATGCAATATATTGTCAAGCGCAAGGGTAAACAGATGCGTCCGATGTTTGTTTTACTGAGTGCACGGCTTGGCGGACCTGTAACCGACCGCACTTTTCGCGCGGCCTCGCTGGTGGAGCTGGTGCATACGGCCACATTGGTGCACGACGATGTAGTGGATGATTCGATGGAGCGTAGGGGATTCTTTTCAATCAATGCGCTCTGGAAGAACAAGATCGCCGTTCTGGTGGGCGATTATCTTTTGTCGAAAGGCCTGCTGCTTTCGCTGAGCAACCGCGATTACGATGTGCTGGAGATACTGACCGAAGCTTTTAAGCTGATGAGTGAGGGCGAACTGCTGCAGTTCGAGAAATCAAGAAAACTTAACCTGGACGAAGCCGTTTACTATGATATTATTAAAGGTAAGACCGCTTCGCTGCTGGCTTCTGCCTGCGCCGCAGGTGCTTCCACTACCATGGAAGACCCCGTTCTGGTGGAAAAAGTGCGTGTTTTTGGCGAAAAAGTGGGTATGGCCTTCCAGGTAAAAGACGATCTCTTTGATTACGGCATGTACAATGTAGGCAAGCCCACCGGCAACGATATCAAGGAAAAAAAATTAACCCTCCCCCTTATTTATACCCTGAATCAGTGCGATGCGGAGACCAGGAGAAAACTGATCTACATCGTAAAAAATGAAAACACCAAAAAGGAAAAGGTCAGCTGGCTGATGAAAACCGTGGAAGAAAGCGGCGGTATCCGTTATGCGGAAGAAAAAATGAACAGGTTCCGGGACGAAGCCCTGCAGCTGCTGCATGAATTTCCGGATACCGAGATCCGCGCTGCCCTGGAAGACCTGGTCCGGTATACGACCGACAGAAAATACTGATGCAAAAAAGGTGGAAAATATTGTCTGCGGATACTGCCACGGTAACCGCTTTGCATGATTCGCTGAGGATCAACCGTACCCTTTGCCAGATCCTGGTGCAGAGAGGTATTGATGATTTTGACAAAGCCAAACAATATTTCCGCCCCCGGCTTTCGGACCTGCACGATCCCTGGCTGATGAAAGACATGCGCAAAGCCGTTGACAGGCTGCTGACCGCTTTTGCCGGCAGGGAAAAAATACTCGTATTCGGGGATTACGATGTGGACGGCACCACCTCGGTGGCCAGCATGTTTGGTTTTCTTTCATCGGTATACGACCAGGTTGATTTTTACATACCCCACCGCTACCGCGAGGGTTATGGCGTTTCCCGGATGGGTATCGACTATGCAAAGGAGACCGGCGTTACCCTGATCGTTTCCCTCGACTGCGGCATCAAATCGGTTGAACTGATCGGCTATGCAAAGGAACAGGGCATCGATTTTATTGTTTGCGACCACCATTTGCCGGGCAAAGACCTCCCCGATGCAGTGGCCATACTGAACCCGAAACAGGCTGATTGCGCTTATCCCTACAAAGAACTCTGCGGCTGCGGCGTAGGTTTTAAACTGATGATGGCGATGGCACAGGAGATCGGGCTGCCCGATACGGCTTACCTTGTTTACCTGGACCTGGTGGCCACGGCCATCGCTGCGGATATCGTTCCCATTACCGGCGAAAACCGGACGCTGGCCTATTACGGCCTGATCAAAGTGAACGAAGACCCCTGCCCCGGTATCAAAGCGCTGATGCAGCTGGCGGGCATCAAAAAAAAGATGCATGTCAGCAGTCTTGTCTTCGTGATAGCCCCGCGCGTGAATGCTGCGGGCAGAATGGACGATGCCAGAAAAGCCGTGCAGTTGTTTATCGAAAAAGATTACGACAAAGCCCTGGCTTTTGCAGAAATGCTGCACAGCGATAACATGGACCGCAAAGAAGCCGATTCCAGTATCACCGAAGAGGCCCTGGCGCTGATACGCGGCGACGAAAACCATCTTACACGAAAAACAACCGTGGTATTCCAGGAACACTGGCACAAAGGCGTGGTGGGTATTGTTGCCTCGAGACTGATCGAAAGTTTTTACCGGCCTACCATCGTACTTACACGCAGCGGAGATTATATAGCCGGCAGTGCAAGAAGTGTGGCAGGTTTCAATTTATACGAGGCCATTTATGCCTGCCGCGAACACCTGCTGGGGTATGGCGGGCATTTTGCCGCGGCCGGCATGACGCTGCTGCCCGAGAAAGTGCAGGCATTCTCCGACGCATTTGAAAAAGAAGTGGGCCTGCTGATCACCGAAGAGCAACTGATCCCCGAGATCGTCGTCGACGCGGAGATAGGCCTCAACGAGATCAACCCGAATTTTTACAGCATACTCTCGCAGATGGAACCGTTCGGGCCCGAAAACATGCGACCTGTCTTTATTGTACGAAAAGCAAAAGATACCGGCGCTTCCAAGATCGTAAAGGAGCAGCATCTCCGTTTTGTGGTAAGACAGAACAATACCACCCTAACCGGGATCGGGTTTAATATGGCCGCCAGTATGGAGCTGCTGCGGTGCGGCCAGCCGGTAGATATCCTGTTCACGATCGATGAAAACGAATGGAACGGTGAAAAAAGTCTGCAGATGAAGGTGGTGGACTGCCGGCTATCTGTTGACTGATCCAGCCGATCGCTTCATATCCTCAGCTGTACATCCCCGCCCACAGGATAACCCGTGCAGGTCAGTACCCGACCGTTGTTTATTTCATCCTGCAGCAACACATCGTTATGCCACATCCACACCTTACCCGAAACACAGGTGGCCGAGCAGGTGCCGCACTGACCCGCCTCGCAGCTGTATGGCAAAGGGATTCCCAGTGATTTTGCTGTTTGCAGAATAGTGGCGGGGTATTGTACCTCGAAGCGAAACAACTGTTCCTTCATCGATACCTCTACCATATGCGGCAGCGCATCGGGAGGCAATTCTTTAACAGGTGGTTTTTCTATATGAAATATTTCCCTGCGGATATGCTGCTCGGGTACACCTTCCGTTTTTAGAACGATGGTGATGGTGCGCATGTATTCCAATGGCCCGCACAGAAAAAACAAAGCATGTTGTTTATACCGGCCCGCCATCTCTGTGATACGCGCCACATTTAACCGTTTCCTGCTTTGATGTTGGCCGCTGAACAGGTAATCGACGATCAATCTTTGCGGGTATTTCCCCAACAGGTCCTCCAGCAACCGATAAAAAATAGTGGTGTGGGGAGAGACGGTGCTATACACCAGGTGTACCCTGACAGCGGGGTGCGAAGCCAGCAATGTTTTGATCAGTGAAAAAACAGGTGTGATCCCGCTGCCGGCAGCAAAGAACACGACCGCATCGTATTCCTGTATGGTTTCCGGCAACACAAAAAAACCCGAGGCACCGGTGGTGTACACAATGTCCCCCTCCCTGGCCTCGTCAATAAACCAGCGCGAATAGGCGCCGTTGGCCACACGTTTCACCGTTACCTGCAACGGCTCATTCATTACCGGTGCCGATGAAATGGAATAACTCCTGCGGTCTTCCGCGCCATTGTTTTTGCGGAATACAAAAGTCAGGAACTGACCCGGCGTATAGCTGATGTCTGCACCGCCTAAAACAAACGACTTTGTACCCGGTGCTTCTTCGATGATCTTCTGTATCTGCAGGCGATGGAGCATGCGGCAATTTAAACGAAAGAAGGGAGATATGAGGGTGGATTTACGGATTGGTGATGCTGCGGAACCGGGGGATGGATGGCCGATAGGCTGTGATGCTGCAGATGCAGGGAGGTTTTTTACCGCAGAGACGCGGAGGAGGAGAGTTTCGCAGAGGGTTTGGATAAAAAAACTGCCGGCGGTGTGCCGGCAGTTGATGTGTTTTGTCTGAACAGTTTATTTCTGCAGTAACTCAACGCTTCGGTTGATGAAATTGGTGAGTTCATTTCCTTTCAGCAATCCCTGTGAAAGCAGGGCCAGGTCTGCCAGGTTGCGGATCTGTTTGGTCTGCACATCCGCATCGGCCTCTTTCAACAATGACTGGTAGATCGGGTGGTTGCCGTTTACAGTGAGCGTTACCTCATCGGGCATCTGTGCATAGAAAGCGGTCATGCCGCCGCCAACAGCGCCCATATCTTTCATCCTGCGCATAAACTCCGGGCGTGTAGCCACAACAGGCGCCGATTCGGGACTCAGTCCTTTTACTTCCGTGGTAACATGCAGGTCGGCGATGGTGAGCGTGAACATTTCCTTCAGCTTTTCGTTCTCCTCCTTGCTCAGTACACTCTCGGCGCTCTCCTGTTTGTCGATCAGGTTCTCTACGATATCCGCGTCCACACGCACAAAGCCGGTGTTCTCCCATTTCATTTCCATGGTGTTGATAAACGCCGCGTCCACCATCGTTTCCATCTTTACCACCAGGTAACCTTTTGCCTTTGCCGCCTGTATATAGGCATTCTGCTGCACCGGGTTGGTCGTATACAGAATCACCTGCTTGCCTTCCTTGTTCTTCTGAAGCGTTTCGGTGGCCATTTTGTATTCTTCCAGCGTATGGAATTTTCCTTCCACGTCTTCCATCACCAGAAATTTGTTCGCTTTCTCCAGGAACTTGTCATCGGTCATCATGCCGTATTTCACGAACAGGCCAAGACTCTCCCATTTTTCTTCGAGCGACTGTCTTTCGTTCCGGAATATCTCATCGAGTTTATCGGCCACTTTCTTGGTGATATGGGCATTGATCTTTTTTACATTGGGATCGCCCTGCAGGTAACTGCGGCTCACGTTCAGCGGGATATCCGGGCTATCGATCACACCCTGCAGCAACATCAGGAATTCAGGAACGATATCTTTCACCTCATCGGTAACAAATACCTGGTTGCTGTATAACTGTATCTTGTCTTTCTGTATCTCGTAGCTCTGTTTGATTTTCGGGAAGTAGAGAACACCCGTGAGGTTGAAAGGATAGTCTACATTGAGGTGTATCCAGAACAGGGGCGTTTCGTTGAAAGGATAGAGCTCTTTATAAAATTTCTCGTAATCCTCTTTCGAAAGATCTGCCGGCTTTTTGATCCAGAGCGGATCGGTGTTGTTGATCGATTTCTCCTCACCTTCTTTTTTCTCTCCCGCTTCTGAAAAATAGATCGGAATGGGCAGGAATTTGCAGAAACGTGTCAGGATGCCCTGTATTCTCGATGCTTCCAGGAATTCCTGGCTTTCTTCATTGATATGCAATACGATTTTTGTGCCGCGCTGGCTGTAATCAACATCGTACAGCTCAAATTCGGGACTGCCATCACAACTCCAGTATACACCGTTTGCCTCCTGTTTATGGCTTTTGGTATAGATCTCCACTTTATCGCTCACCATAAAAGCGCTGTAGAACCCAAGGCCAAAATGCCCGATGATATTGGCATCCTTGTATTTTTCCATGAATTCTTCGGCACCGCTGAACGCTACCTGGTTGATGTATTTGTCAACCTCTTCGCTGGTCATACCCACGCCGCGGTCGATGATGCTCAGCGTTTTTTCCTTGGCGTCCAGTACCACATCGATACGGAGCTCGCCCAGTTCTCCTTTTGCCTCGCCGATGGAAGACAGGGTCTTCAGCTTCTGGGAAGCGTCCACCGCATTACTTACCAGTTCCCGCAGGAATATCTCGTGATCGCTGTAAAGGAATTTTTTGATGATGGGAAAAATATTCTCCGTTTGTACCCGGATCTGTCCTTTTT
Source organism: Sediminibacterium soli (assembly GCF_009939225.1). Classification (GTDB taxonomy): domain Bacteria; phylum Bacteroidota; class Bacteroidia; order Chitinophagales; family Chitinophagaceae; genus Sediminibacterium; species Sediminibacterium soli. The sequence continues at coordinate 869,729 of NZ_JAACJR010000008.1, forward strand.
GCATACCTGTTCAATTTTGCTGCAAATCAACAAAGAAAATACCAAACCGGCGTGGCTGTCATGTTGGCAAGATTTTCAGCCCGCAAAGGATGGTACGGCGAAATTTTTTCAGGTTCCCCCGTCAGTTCCCCAAAATGCGGATATTATCCAGCTGGAAACGGGTGGTGCGTTTATCGTACACCATAGCGGGATCCGCGCCATCGTACCTAAAAGCGATGTAAACGATGCTCTTGTAGTTGTCCAGACTGATATTGCCGGACCAGACCCAGCTTGTTGCCAGGTTATTGACAGTGCCCTTTGCCACCTGCGCTTTCAAAGGCACCCATTTTGATTTCCAGGGCATGGCACTCCCGTCGTAATTGGTGGACACCAGTACCTGCAGCGTTGCGCCGTTATCGAATCCATCCCTGGTCATAAACTGCAGCTGTTCATTTGCGGAACCCGTGAGATTAACCGGGGGTGATATCAGCCAGGACCCGACCGTTGGCTGCCCCGTGGCAAAAGCCCCGATCTCGGCATACCCGTTTCCCGAATTTGTTTTCCGCTGAAAAAGCCGGTTACCCGCTTCGGCGATGTTCTTCCAGTTTTTTGCGATCTGGACAGAATCCGGCGGCCTGGTCTCAAAATCTTCCGATAACAGCAGCTTGATCCCTGCGGCGGCACAGCGCAATCCTTTCAGCTGCATATCCGCGGTATCACGCAGCATCAGCTGTTTTTCATTCCTGAAAACACTGTACACCGCCGTGATCTGGCCGTTGCCCCTGGGTGTTCTGACACCGGCAAATCCGGCAAAACCACTGGTACGCAAACTTACGCGGGCTCCGTTGCAGGCCTGCACCGTACGGTTGGCCGAAACCCGGTTTGGCGCATCCGCATAGGTTTTGCCGGTATCCGATGCCGGCAGTTCGATATCGCTGATACGCACCAGGCAGCTTTGCAGCGAATCACCCAGCTGCTCTATGGTAACAGGTATCGGCCGCAAAGGGTTGCCATACGAACCGGCAATGATGTGCCGGTTTATCAGCGGCTGCGGTATGGCGATCAGCTCGGGGTACTGCGGATCGGACCGGTCTACGCCTGCACCCAGCTGTATCATATTGGCGTAATCGCCCAGCCAAAGGTCTTTCAGCTTAAGGGCTATTTTCCGGCCAACAGGATAGCTTGCATACAAGCCGGTGGCGTCCAGTTTAACGGAGATGCCACCGGTACTGTCCTGCACAACGATTGTTTTGTAAAAATTGCCGCTGCTGTCATTGGCAACAACCAGTCCGGAGACCACGTACTCGTTCAGTATTTTTTCAAACCCACCGGCAAAATGCTGGGAGCGCAGCTGCCTGATCGAAAGATTCGGCCGGATATCGGCAGGCTTGCCCACCGGCGGTTCCTCTATTTTCTTATGACAGGTGCTTGCGCTCAGCAATACCAGCACCAATAACAACAGGGAAGTGGTTTTCATAGTCGGATATTAAAATCTCAGGGAAATGTTTACGGAGAAATTCAGTCCCATCGCATAAAAAAATTTAGCAGGGAAACGGTTGATATGATTTGCATCAAAACGCAATTGTTCGTAACCGCCGGAAACCATATCCTGTTTGTTCAACAGGTTATTGATGCCCGCATACACCGATACGGTGGCTGATCTTTCGCTGTGCTGTTTTAACCGGAAAAAACCGCCTCCCGAAATATCGATGGTGAACTGATCCGGTAACCGCTGCTGCTCCAATACCGATCTCCGGGCATCGCTGCCGGGTGATAGCTGGGCCAGCGCCGCAGAAGTTCGCCGCAGCGGGTTCATCTCCAGCCAGTGTTCCCTGAAATAGCTGATGCTCAGGTTGGCATAAAAGCCACGCTCTCCCTGGTAGGTTACCCCCGCAAGATAGGCCTGCTGCGGCGTGCCTCCCACGCGATGGTTTTTTGCATACACTACATCCCGTTCCAGCACATAGGCATCGTTGTCTGCTGTTACCACCAGGTTTTGCCGGCTGGTATACAGAAAACTTCCCCAGGATGCGGCGCCGGTGAAGGCATACCGCGGAAAAGGTTTCCACTCGATACCCAGTTCTGCGCCGCTGTGTCTTTTATCGATACCGCTCAACGCATAGTTCACAAAACTCCGGTAGCCATCGTGGTAAAAACTGAGTACATTCATTCCCTTCCTGAACCAGGTTGTATACATGCTGGCCCTTATTTTTAATGCGGGGGATTGCAAATGGTAGCTGATCTCCCCGCTGTACACCTGCTGCCTGTCGATCAGTTCCTGTTCCGTATTCCTTGTTGCCGGGGAGATCAGCACATCATCGGCAGACGGCGCTTTTTCGGATACCAGCCACTGCAACCCGAGGTAATGGCGGCCGTTGAACTTGTGGGTGGCGCCGCCTTTCAACGCATATTCTGCAAATTCATATACAAGCGAGCGTCCGAGCGACTGCTCCGGAAACAAACCGGTGCGCATCAGCCCGTCCCGGAACCAGGTGGCGTATCCCAGTTTGAGTGCAAAAAACAGATCCCATTTTTTTCGTGGTACGATGGCCTGCATCCAGCCGTACACATTTCCGTGCGTCATCCGGTAATCGTAGCCGTAGCGATCGCCTTTTTTCAATACGCGGTTGGGATGGTCAAGATCGTTCTGCATCACGGAGGCGTCTCCTTCCGCAAACTGGTTCCAGTCCATATAGTATTCGCCACCCAGCAGGTCGCGGATCTGTTTGAAATGACGCAGACGCTGCCATTGCGCCGATACGCCGGCCGATAAACCCATTGAGCCGGGCAGCATCGATTGGTAGCGCATACCCGCATCCGCACGCTGCACCTTCGTTACCCGCTCTTCGAGAATATAATGCGACCGCAGACCGGTGAAACGGCTGCCCGGCAGGCCATCCACATCATATACCGTTTCGTTACTGTTGCGGTTAACGGCATATAACCTGTCCCAGTTTACCTGCAGCAGACCGGGATCACTGGCATATGCATCCGTCATTGCCGCGCGAAGCGCCGTATCCTGGCTGAAGGAAGGCAGGTTGCGGTAATAATCGGGTCTTGGGTCGGGCGCATGGTACCAGTCGAGACCGGTGGCGCTGCGTCTGCCGTACATGGCCGCCAGCGAAAAAAGACAGGATTCGTGGTTGCTGATACGCCTGTCGTAATTGATCATCAGTACCGGCACATGGGTATATCCCGCATTGGCATTTCTTGGTTGCCCGTGCTGGTAACCCCAGTAGGCATTGTATTTCACAGATCCGGTAATATCCCTGACCTCTTTTACCGATGCCGACTGTTTTCCGTTAAGAGCCGCATTGCCAAAAACACAAACGGAAAAAATATCGGCGCCGATTTTTCTGTCGACAGCCAGGTAATAGGCGGCGCCACTGACAAAAGTGCCGGGCATATAGCCTTTCTCTGCATAACGGGCGCCTGCACTCACTGCATAAGCCCATCCTTTTGCATTCATTCCCCTCGCATAGGAGCCGGATAACCGGTGCGTGTAAGAACGGTTGGAGAACGAATACCCCAGCTGTGTTTGCGCACGCTGCCGGAAGGCGCGCATGTCGATGCTGCTGCTGATACCGATATCGCCAAAATCGTTTTCATCGGCCCGCAGAAAAGCGCTTACCTGCACATTACGGGTAACATCGTTCAAACCGCTCCAGTATGACCAGGGTATGAACCCGTTTTCGGGATTATTCATTGCGATGCCGTTGATCAGCGTACGCGACCATGCCGCATCGTATCCCCTTACCCTGAACCGGAACACGTTGAAATGAAAAGCGGCGGCGCCGAGCAGTATATCTCTGTTGGCACCCAGTAAAGAAGGCATAAACAATCCGGCATCGTCTGAACGGTTGTTCTCGTTCAGCCATATCACCGGCGGCTCCGTGGCGGCTTCTTCTATCCAGCCGATCAGCCGGGTACTGTCGCCGCGTTTTTGCACCGGGCCATTGCCTGTCTGTGCGGCAGACCGCAGCGGCAGCAGCAACACAAGCATCCATCCGATCCTTGTCAGCATAGGTTACAAAATGCGGGGCGGCAACAAAGGAAAACGAAACTAAGCAGGCCTGTCGCCGCATCCAATACCTCCGTGTTTTTTATGCGGTAAATACGCTACCCCACGCTGAGACGCCGGCGTAGGTTTGCTGCATGCGTATGATTGCCGTACTGGTATTATTGCTGATGGTATACCTGGCGGCCGACAAGCCTTACCAGGTATGCATCGTGGCATTTTATAACCTGGAGAACCTGTACGATACGGTCGACAATGCCTTGGTGAACGACGACGAGTTTACGCCTGCCGGCGCGAAAAAATATACCTCGGCCATTTACCGTGACAAGCTTCAGAAACTGGCCACTGTTATCAGCAGAATAGGCAGGGATATCTCTCCCGACGGACCCGTATTGCTGGGTGTGGCGGAGATTGAGAATGACACCGTGTTACAGGATCTCGTACAGCATCCGCTGTTGCATGCACGCAGGTACCAGGTAATTCATTTTGATTCAAAAGATGCAAGGGGTGTGGATGTGGGTTTGCTGTACCAGGCCGTCTACTTCAGACCGGTGTATGCGGCCAGGTTATTTGTTGCGCTGCCGGGCAACAGCAAGGAGGCGGCATACACCAGGGACATACTCTATGTAAAGGGATGGCTGTCGGGAGAAATGATTCACCTGTATGTAAATCACTGGCCCAGCCGCCGGGGAGGCCAGGAAAGAAGCGCTCCGGCCCGCGCCGCGGCGGCTTCGGTATGCCGGGATCATGCGCGGAACATCCTACACAGCGATCCGCATGCAAAGATCATTCTGATGGGAGACCTCAACGATGATCCCGACAGTCCGAGCATCGTGCAGGTACTCGGTGCAAAAGGAAACAAAGAAGAAGTAACGCCGGCCGCCTGGTTCAACCCCTGGCTGGAGCCCTATCAAAAAGGACTAGGTACCCTGGCCAACCGCGACAGCTGGGGTCTGTTTGACCAGATACTGCTTTCACACGCCTGGCTTAACCCGGGTGATTCGTCTTACTTTTTTCACCATGCGGCGATCTTTGCGGAGCCGTTCATGAAAGAAGACCGCGGCCGCTTCAGGGGCTACCCCATGCGTACCTGGGACGGTAACCTGTACCGGGGCGGCTACAGCGATCATTTTCCTACTTTTGTGGTGCTGGCAAAAAAGGCGCGGAACTGAAAAAAGGAGCGAAATCCCCGCCGGGCTGGGCTTTGCTTACTAACTGATAATTAGCATGTTACGAAATGTCCGCTTTTTTGCGCCCATTCCTGCAGGTAAATTCCCAATGATTCATTACCTTCGCCGCCCCAAATCTGTTTTGGCAGATTCTTTCTCCCGCACGGAAAGCGGGAGGATGTCCAGTGGGAAAAAACCATTTCATAACCAAAAAATTCAGGTAATGAACAATTACGAATTGATGGTGATCTTTACACCGGTATTGTCTGAGGAAGATTTCAAAGCTTCCCAGAAAAAATACTCCGATATGATCACTGAAACCGGTGGCTCCATTATTGCAAGCCATCCCTGGGGTTTAAAGTCTCTGGCCTACCCTATCCAGAAAAAAACAACCGGTATTTACTGGGTTCTTGAATTCACCGGTCCTTCCGAACTCAACGAGAAGCTGAAGATCCAGATGCTCCGCGACGAGCAGGTGATGCGTCACATGTTCACACGTCTCGATAAATACGCCGTCGAGTACAACCACGTTAAAAGAAATGGCGGATTTGCAATGCAAGACAAACAGGAGGCTTAATCATGGCAAAGAACGAAATCAAATACCTGACCGCCATCAAACAGGAGAAGCCAAAGAAAAAATTCTGCCGCTTCAAGAAATATGGCATTAAATACGTTGATTACAAAGACATCGAGTTCCTGAAAAAATTCATCAACGAGCAGGGCAAACTGCTGCCCCGCCGCCTCTCAGGTAACTCCCTGAAATACCAGCGTAAAGTACAGGACGCCGTTAAGAAAGCACGCCAGATGGCGCTGTTGCCTTATGTAACCGACCTGTTGAAATAGAAACCGGGTGCGATTTACGGGGTGCGGGTATCCGAACCAATGATGCCTTACTTCGCCAATCGTACCAATCCATACTTAATTAGTAACCTTCCCTAACTCGCCAGCATCAAAACTGTCGAAGACAGGCCGAAGCTTTTGCGTAGGACTGGGCTCTTGGGACTAAAACAACAAACATGCAAGTAATCCTGATCGAAGACGTGAACAACCTGGGTGGCCGTAATGAACTGGTTACCGTAAAGAATGGTTATGCACGCAACTACCTGATTCCCAGCAAGCTGGCTGTAGAGGCAAACCCCTCCAACCTGAAACAGCAGGAAGAGCGCCTGAAAGTAGCCGCTAAAAAAGAGGCTGCCATGCTGGCTGAGCTCAATAAAGTTATCGAAGTGCTGAAGGCTTCGCCTGTTTCCATCGGCGCCAAAACCGGCACCAGCGGAAAGATCTTCGGTAGCGTTACTTCCCTGCAGATCGCCCGCGCCATCCGTGACCAGAAAGGTTACGAGATCGACCGCAAGCGCATTTCCATCGTGGACGAAGTAAAAGAACTCGGTACCCATAAAGCTGCCATCGATTTTGGCAACGGTAACACCGTAGAACTTGATTTTGAAGTGGTTGCCGAATAAAAGCGACCGCTGATCATAAGAAAAGCCCCCTGAAAAAAGGGGCTTTTCTGTTTACCGGGCAGGGCGATTAGGGGCCTGGCTGCCGAAACCGGCATCTTTTGTGGCAGCCCGTAGTTGTAACAGGGTAAAAATCACGGTAAAACCGCGGAAAACACCGAATATTGCCCCAGGGCAAAAATTCCGGGTCCGGCATTTCAAAATCTCCCAAAAGCAGTATCTTCGGTAGTCCAATGGCAGTGCTTCCATCTTTGAATGTGTTTTAACGTAAATGCTTCAGGGTTCTTGGTTACTGTTTACCCATTGGGGTTTTATTCACTTAATTTTTTAAAGAACATGAACATTTACGTTGGAAACCTGAACTGGAATATGACCAGTGAAGACATGCAAAACCTGTTTGCTCCCTATGGCGAAGTAACCAGCGCCAAGATCATCACCGACAAATTCAACAACGACCGCAGCAAAGGTTTTGGTTTTGTTGAAATGGCCGACGACGATGCAGCACGCGCTGCGATCGCTGCCCTGCACGATACAGAAGTGCTTGGCCGCAAGATCGTGGTAAACGAATCAACCCCCCGTCCGGAAGGCGAAAGAGGTGGTTTCAAAAAGAAATCATTCGGTAACGGCGGCGGCGGTGGCCGTGGCGGTTACGGTGGTGGTGGCTCCCGCGGTGGCGGCGGCTACAACCGCGATCGTGGAAACGGCGGCGGCGGCTACAACAAATACTAGGCGCAAAACAGCTCGATAATCTTAAGTCCGGCCAAGGCCGGACTTTTTCGTATCCGCTATCCGGTACCGGTCCAAAAAAACAAACCCCGCAGCCATACCGCGGGGTTTGTGATTCATCCGTTCCTTATTCCTCCGTTCCTTGTTCTCCTGTTCCTTGTTTCTCCGTTCCTTGTTCATCCGTTCTATTCCTCCGGCCCCTGCCCCGCACCAAAACCAGGCTGCACAGGATTACGCGGATCGGTTTTGGTTTTCAGCTCATATTCTTTCGGAGGCTCTGCGCCCATCAGGTGCTTTACAAAATAATCCCAGCGTCTGCGTGTCATATAGAGCGAATATTCTCCATAGCCATGCCGGCTGTTCGGGAAGATCACCAGGTCATAATCCTTGTTGGCTTTCTCCAGCGCTTCCACCACGAGCAGGGTATTGTACGGCGGTACGTTGTCGTCCAGCATACCATGCGCCAGCATCAGTTTTCCTTTCAGGTTCTTTGCATAGGTCTGGTTGGCCTGTGCCTCATAATTGGATTTACCATTGGCATCTTTTGTCTCGAGGCCGATGTATCTCTCACCCCAGTCGTCTTCATAGTTGCGGTTATCGTGGTTACCCGATTCGGAAATACCCACTTTGAAGAAATCGGGGTATTTGAACATAGCCGATGCCGTGGCAAAACCGCCGCCGGAATGTCCCCATATACCGGCTTTGCTGATATCGATATAGGGATATCTGGCAGCCAGCTGTTTCATACCGCCTATCTGGTCTGGCAGGGTATTCTCGGCCATATTTCCATAGTTCATATCATGGAAGCTTTTTGAACGCAGCGGGTTGGAAGTTCCTTCGATAGCCACTACCACAAAACCGAGTTCGGCCAATGCCTGGCAATCGCCTTTGGCCACATCAAAACCCCAGTTGCCCACACTGCCGCCCTGCGGACCCGGATAGATATAATTGATGATGGGGTATTTCTTTTTCGGATCGAGATGAGACGGCGTGAACATCACACCGTAAATATCCGTTTTGCCATCGGCGGCTTTTACCGAGAAAGGAACCGGTGGTTTCCAGCCGGTGGCAGTGAGACGGGAGATATCTGCTTTCTCGAGTGCTGCAACCAGTTTACCGTTGCTGTCTTTCAGCACGGTAACCGGTGCAACATTCTGCTGCGAATAACGGTCGATAAAATAGTTACCGGATGCCGCCAGTGTTACCTGATGATTGCCCGGCTCGGGTGTAAGCGATAACAGGTTGTTTCCGTCAAAACCGATCTTATAAAAATGACTGAAATAAGGGTTACCGGGTTCGCGGCCGCCTGCCAGGAAATAGATCGTGCGACTGGCTTCATCGATCTTTACCAAACGTGTTACCGCCCAGTCGCCCCTGGTCACCTGGTTTTTCAGTTTACCTGTGCTTGCGTCGTAGAGATAAAAATGTCCCCAGTTAGCTCTTTCCGAATACCATAACACTTCGTTGGAACCTGAAAGGTATCGCCAGTTGATGATGCCATCACCCGACTCAAACTGTGTGGCGATCTTTTCGTTGAACAATTCACGCAGCTCACCAGTATTCGCCTCTGCGCGATAGATCGTTTCTTCTTTATGATCCCTTGATGTAACGGCAAACACGATATGCGATCCGTCTTTTGCCCATTCCACATCTCCAAAATCCTTTCCGCCGCAGGAGATATCGTCGCAGGAACTGCCCCTTCTTGCGCCTGGCGCCAGTTTCAGTTTGATCACTTCGGGTTTATCTACGTTGATGATTACACGATGGATGGCAACGATCTCCTGCGCGCCCGCCAGCGGATACTTCCAGCTTTGCAGCACCGGTTTGCCAACATTGGTGGTTACCAGGTACATATCGGCCACATTGCGTTCGTCCTGCTGGTACGTGGCAATTTTCTTCGAGTCGGGCGACCATACCAGTATCGGCCGTTCACTTTTCTTCCAGCCGGCATTGTCTGTGGCATACGCAAAATTCTTTACGCCGTCGGTTGTGAGCTGTGTTTCCTTGTTGCTGGCGATATCGCGGACCCATAGGTTGTTGTCGCGAAGAAATGCTGTTTTCTTTCCATCCGGCGAAGCCACCGTGGTGCCAACGCCGCGACCAAATCCGCCGCGACCGCCAAAACCCGCTCCGCCCCCGGTGCCGTCAGTGGCTGCGTTATCTGCCATAACAGTATTGGCAGAAGGATCGTATTTCCAGTTTTTGCCAGCTGCAGTAAAACGGACGGAAGTTCCATCCTGCGCGTAACTGAATGCGGTAAACGGCAATTTAGCCGCCTCGTATTTTTCACCGCTGGCGGCCGATAACGCCGCGGCCAGTTTTTGCTGGTCAAATGCAGGTTCACGTGTTCCTTTGGCGGGATCCACAACAATAAACTCACTTCCCCGGGCCGTGAGCACACGGTACCAGAAACGGTCACCGCTTAACCAGTTGGGTTGAATGGACAACCGGTCTGCCAGTTGCCCGGTGTTATAGTTCATTGCTTTCTCTGCACGTGCATAGCCCGCAGTGGTTAGTGCGCGGCCGGTTTGTGCAAGGCCGGCGGTGAATGAGAGGGCTGCACAAACGATCAGGCAGCCGAAACGAAAATAATTCGGCATAGTATAAAGATTGATAAACAAAGCTGTTAATGTAAGGAAATAATGATCGCCCTGTTAATTTATTCGGTGGAGCGATTGACCGGGGCAGACGGGCTGTTCGGGATGCATAAATTGGTTACAACAGGTAAAGGCGGTAAATTGGTATCTGAACGGACAGGACTGTTGATCGGCCGTGGGGCAGCTGACCCTTTGGCCGATACAGTGTACCTGACCAATAATCCATCTCAACGACCTTACTATGAAACCCAGTATCAGTTCACCCGTTGCCGGATGTATGCGATGGGGTAAATGGGGCGCTGAATTTTCCACGGCGGCGTATCGGCAGATGATCGATGACTGCCTGAAAACAGGCATCACCAGTTTTGATCATGCAGATATTTACGGCGATTACACCACGGAGGCAGAATTCGGCAAAGCACTGAAAGAGGATGTCGGGCTTCGTTCGCAGATAAAGATCATCAGCAAATGCGGTATACGGATGGTCACGGCGAACCGGCCGGAGCACGGTATCAAATCCTACGATACTTCCAGGGAACATATGATCAGTTCCGTGGAACGGTCGCTGAAGAATTTCGGCACAGAATACCTCGATGTATTGCTGATACACCGGCCTGACCCGCTGCTCGACCCCGCGGAAGTGGCGGAAGCGGTGAGTTATCTGAAGCAACAGGGTAAGATCCTTTCATTTGGCGTATCCAATTTCTTACCCCACCAGGTAGACCTGCTGGCGCAGTACACCGAGATCGACTATAACCAGGTGGAGATATCGATCATCCGGCTCAATGCGTTTGCCGACGGTACGCTTGAAAACTGCATGAAGCACCGGATCGTGCCGATGGCATGGGCACCACTGGGCGGGGGACTGTTTACAGATGATTCGCATCCCAGGTTCAGGAGTATTATGGCAACCGCATCGGAGCTGGCTGCACGCTATGAAACGGGACTGAATGAAATACTGCTGGCCTGGCTGCAGTCGCATCCGGCGGGCATTGTTTCCGTTATCGGAACCACCCGGCTGGAACGGCTTGTGCAGGCAAGGAATGCCGCCTCCGTTGTGCTGGAAAGAGAAGACTGGTTCAGGTTGTTGGCGGCCTCTACCGGGGAAGATGTGGCGTGATGAGGAAGGGAATAATGAATATTGAAGGCCGAAAGAGGGAGAACAGAGGAACAAGGAGCAAGGAGCAGGGAACGGATGAGCGGGGATGCTGGACGGAGGAGGAAATATTGAATATTGAACAAGGAATATTGAAGACCGAAAGAGGGAGAACAGAGGAACAAGGAGCAAGGAGCAGTGGAACAGATGAGCGGGGATGCTGGACGGAGGAGGAAATATTGAATATTGAACAAGGAATATTGAAGACCGAAAGAGGGAGAACAGAGGAACAAGGAGCAAGGAGCAGTGGAACAGATGAGCGGGGATGCCGGACGGAGGGAATAGCGAAGGCTGAAATAGGCAAGGGAGCTCAGCTAGTTAAAAAAATACAACTTCGCTATTCATCTGTTCCTTGATCATCTGTTCGACATTCTTTTGCCGCAGGCAAAAAAAAGCCCTTCAGAAAACTGAAGGGCTTCAATAAATATGGCAGCTACCTACTCTCCCAGCTAAATGCAAGTACCATCGGCCATGAGGGGCTTAACTTCTCTGTTCGGAAAGGGAAGAGGTGAACACCCTCGGCAAAACCACCATAAGATCATCCTATCTGCCTACGCTAACGCTTCGGCGGATAAATAAGTTAGACATATTGGAATAGAGAAATAATAACAAGAAAAAAAATAAAGCATACGGGCAATTAGTACTACTTGGCTTTGCTGTTACCAGCTTTACACCTATAGCCTATCAACGTCGTAGTCTTCGACGACCCTTAAAAGTAAACTCATCTTGTGGAAGGTTTCACGCTTAGATGCTTTCAGCGTTTATCCTTGCCGTACATAGCTACTCTGCATTGCACCTGGCGGCACAACAGATACACCAGCGGTACGTACGTCCCGGTCCTCTCGTACTAAGGACATGTCCACTCAATTTACTTGCGCCCACCACAGATAGGGACCGAACTGTCTTGCGACGTTCTGAACCCAGTTCACGTGCCACTTTAATCGGCGAACAGCCGAACCCTTGGGACCTTCTCCAGCCCCAGGATGTGACGAACCGACATCGAGGTGCCAAACCTTACCGTCGATATGAGCTCTTGGGTAAGATCAGCCTGTTATCCCCGGAGTACCTTTTATCCTTTGAGCGATGGCCCTTCCATGCAGAACCACCGGATCACTTTAGCCAGCTTTCGCTCCTGCTCGGCGTGTTTGCCTCACAGTCAAGCACCCTTATACTAATGCGCTCTACGTACGATTACCAACCGTACTGAGGGTACCTTTGCGAGCCTCCGTTACTTTTTAGGAGGCGACCACCCCAGTCAAACTACCCACCATGCACTGTCCCCGGTTAGGGGTTAGGTTCTAAGCAACAAAAGGTTGGTATTTCAACGATGACTCCACAACACCTGGCGATGCTGCTTCAAAGTCTCCCAACTATCCTACACATTTGGTGCTCAAAATCAATGCAAAGTTGTAGTGAAGGTTCACGGGGTCTTTCCGTCCCGTGGCGGGTAACCGGCATCTTCACCGATACTACAATTTCACCGGGCTCGTGGAGGAGACAGTGTTCAACTCATTAGACCATTCGTGCAGGTCGGAACTTACCCGACAAGGAATTTCGCTACCTTAGGACCGTTATAGTTACGGCCGCCGTTTACTGGGGCTTCAGTCAGGAGCTTTGGCTTGCGCCGAACACCCTTCCTTAACCTTCCAGCACCGGGCAGGTTTCAGGCTCTATACGTCAACTTACGTTTTTGCAGGGCCCTGTGTTTTTGTTAAACAGTTGGTTGAACCATTTTACTGTGACCCCCGCACTGCTGCGGGGGTACGCTTTATCCCGAAGTTACAGCGTCAATTTGCCTAGTTCCTTCTCCACGGCTCACCCGAGCGCGTTAGAATACTCATCCCGTCCACCTGTGTCGGATTACGGTACTGGCTGCCATACTCGCTTTTCTTGGCAGGGATTTTATGGTTTCGCTTTGTCCGAAGACTCCGCTCAGCGTGCTATTCCGTCAGCACGCAACCACCACGTCCCTGCGTCACTTTTAATGTATGGTAGGTGAAGGAATATTAACCTTCTTTCCATCAGATGCCCCTTTCGGGTTTTCCTAAGGACCAGACTAACCCTGATCCGATTAACGTTGATCAGGAAACCTTGGACTTTTCGCGTTAAAGTTTTTCACTTTAATTATCGTTACTTATGCCTACATTTTCTTTTCAAATCGCTCCAGCATACGTCGCCGTACACCTTCTGTGCAGATTTGAATGCTCCCCTACCACCCCCACATTGCTGTGCGGGGTTTAGAACTTCGGTTCATGGTTTGATGCCCGATTATTTTCCGTGCAGGATCTCTCGACCAGTGAGCTGTTACGCACTCTTTAAATGAATGGCTGCTTCCAAGCCAACATCCTGGCTGTTATAGAAATCCCACCTCGTTTGATCAACTTAACCATGTATTAGGGACCTTAGTTGCTAATCTGGGTTATTTCCCTCTCGGCCATGGACCTTAGCGCCCACAGCCTCACTCCCGGAGATATATGATAGCATTCGGAGTTTGTCAGGGTTTGGTAGGCGGTGAAGCCCCCTAGCCCAATCAGTAGCTCTACCTCTATCATACTTCTATATCCGAGGCTGTTCCTAAAAACATTTCGGGGAGAACGAGCTATCTCTCAGTTTGATTGGCCTTTCACCCCTATCCACAGGTCATCCCAAGACTTTTCAACGTCAACGGGTTCGGTCCTCCATTCTGTGTTACCAGAACTTCAACCTGCCCATGGATAGATCACAAAGTTTCGCGTCTACCCCGACTGACTAATCGCCCTATTTGGACTCGCTTTCGCTTCGGCTCCGTTAAATATGAACTTAACCTCGCCAGTCAGGAGTAACTCGTAGGCTCATTATGCAAAAGGCACGCCGTCATCCCTTACGGGACTCCGACCGCTTGTAGGCGCACGGTTTCAGGTACTATTTCACTCCCCTGTTCGGGGTGCTTTTCACCTTTCCCTTACGGTACTGGTTCACTATCGGTGTCTGAGGAGTATTTAGCCTTACCAGATGGTGCTGGCAACTTCACGCAAGATTCCTCCGGTCCCGCGTTACTCAGGATACTGCTCGTCCACGTTAATTTGTATCTACAGGGCTATCACCTGCTATGGCCCAACTTTCCAGATGGTTCGATTTGATAACGCTTTCTAAATGCAGTCCTATAACCCCGCACCGGCACGCCGGTACGGTTTGGGCTTGTCCCTTTTCGCTCGCCACTACTCAGGGAATCACTGTTGTTTTCTTTTCCTCCCGGTACTTAGATGTTTCAGTTCTCGGGGTTGGCTCTCTTTCGAGTACTATACCTTCAGTATAGTGGGTTGTCCCATTCGGAAATCTACGGATATAACGATCGTGTGCATCTCCCCGTAGCTTATCGCAGCTTACCACGTCCTTCTTCGCCTCTCAGACCCTAGGCATCCACCATGCGCCCTTAATTGCTTTAAAAAATTTATCAGTTATGGCTTTGCATATACCATAACCTCTCTTGTTATTGATTTCGCTTTCCCAATATGTCAAAGAGCTTGTTAATCTGAACATTTGACAACGAGCTAATCCGAAAATTAACTTCATTGCCGTTTCAAATAAACCTGCAGATGTTCAGGATCCGATCCTGGTGGCCTGTGCCTACATCTCATGTTAAAAGAACTAATTTTTCGAACGCCTCATTTTCAAATTTTCAAATTTGCACATTGTCAAATTCGATTTTTGTGGAGGATATCGGAGTCGAACCGATGACCCTCTGCGTGCAAGGCAGATGCTCTAGCCAACTGAGCTAACCCCCCAAGTGTTGGTTGATCAGTTAGCAGGCTGACAAGTTGATAAGTAAGTACACAATCAACTTTTCAACTACGCAACCATTCAACTACATTAGTAGACCCGACCAGAGTTGAACTGGTGACCTCTACATTATCAGTGTAGCGCTCTAACCAACTGAGCTACGGGTCTGATTCGGGTACTAACAGTACTTTCTTAAAAGAACTTTATTCATCGCCGACGTGCATAGTACGCAGGATGATACTCACCTACGCAAAAGCTTTGGTGAACAATGAAAGAGTTGGAAACAACAGAGTTAACAGCAAACTCTAAAAGGAGGTATTCCAGCCGCACCTTCCGGTACGGCTACCTTGTTACGACTTAGCCCCAGTCACCGATTTTACCCTAGGCAGCTCCTTGCGGTTACCGACTTTAGGTACACCCGGCTCCCATGGCTTGACGGGCGGTGTGTGCAAGGTCCGGGAACGTATTCACCGTATCATTGCTGATATACGATTACTAGCGATTCCAGCTTCATGGAGTCGAGTTGCAGACTCCAATCTGAACTGAGAACAGGTTTTTGGGATTGGCTTCACATCGCTGTGTTGCAGCCCTTTGTCCTGCCCATTGTAGCACGTGTGTAGCCCTGGGCATAAAGGCCATGATGACTTGACATCATCCCCTCCTTCCTCACGCCTTACGGCGGCAGTTTCAGTAGAGTTCCCAGCATTACCTGTTGGCAACTACTGATAGGGGTTGCGCTCGTTGCGGGACTTAACCCAACACCTCACGGCACGAGCTGACGACAGCCATGCAGCACCTTACCATCTGTGTATTGCTACAAAACTAGCTTTCACTAGCGGTCAAATGGCATTCTAGCCCAGGTAAGGTTCCTCGCGTATCATCGAATTAAACCACATGCTCCACCGCTTGTGCGGACCCCCGCCAATTCCTTTGAGTTTCAACCTTGCGGTCGTACTTCCCAGGTGGATTACTTAATGCTTTCGCTCAGACACTAACTGTGTATCGCTAATGTCGAGTAATCATCGTTTAGGGCGTGGACTACCAGGGTATCTAATCCTGTTTGATCCCCACGCTTTCGTGCCTCAGCGTCAATATATGCGTAGTAAGCTGCCTTCGCAATAGGTGTTCTATGTCATATCTAAGCATTTCACCGCTACATGACATATTCCGCTTACCTCCACAATATTCAAGACAGATAGTATCAATGGCAGTTCTAGAGTTAAGCTCTAGGATTTCACCACTGACTTACCTGCCCGCCTACGCACCCTTTAAACCCAGTGAATCCGGATAACGCTTGCACCCTCCGTATTACCGCGGCTGCTGGCACGGAGTTAGCCGGTGCTTATTCATCTGGTACCGTCAAGTGACGAAGAATCGCCTTTTTTCGTCCCAGATAAAAGAAGTTTACAATCCAGAGGACCTTAATCCTTCACGCGGCATGGCTGGTTCAGACTTTCGTCCATTGACCAATATTCCTTACTGCTGCCTCCCGTAGGAGTCGGGCCCGTGTCTCAGTGCCCGTGTGGCTGATCATGCTCTCACATCAGCTACTGATCGTAGACTTGGTGGGCCGTTACCCCGCCAACTATCTAATCAGCCGCACACCCATCATCAAGCGCCGAAGCTATAATATAAAGAAGATGCCATCTCTATATGTTACGGGGTATTAATCCAAATTTCTCTGGGCTATTCCCCACTTGACGGAAGGTTGTGTACGTGTTCCGCACCCGTTTGCCGGTCGCCATCAATGTATTGCTACATCATGCTGCCCCACGACTTGCATGTATTAAGCCTGCCGCTAGCGTTCATCCTGAGCCAGGATCAAACTCTCCATTGTAAATGTTGTTTGATCTGACTATTACTCTCAAATTAAATTGAAATTAACGTCGGATTTGTGTGTATTTTTTGATTGCTGTAACCTTACCATAAAATTAATTTTATGGTACTGTTGTTTCCAAACTTTCAAAGATCTTCTGGCATTTTTCAGTGCCGCCCTTTTGATTGGGGTTGCAAAGGTAAGCGCCTTTTATTTATTCAACCAAAATTATTTGAAGTTTTTTTTCAAACTTTTTTAGTTGTCAAAATCTGTTAAGAACTATCGTTTTTTCAAACGGAGGGCAAAGATAAGGGGCTGTTGTTTACTGCCAAATTTTATTTCGAAATTTTCACTTTTTTTATTCGTGAATCTCCCTCGTAAAATCACTTATTTCTGCTTTCAATGAACTCCCGTTTTATTGAACGGGCGGCGAAGATAGGATTGTTATTGTAACCACCAAATTTTATTTAAAAAATCCGGCTTTTTTTATTCGCCTTTTCGTCATCTACTCTCCAAAGAACAACGCCTTTTTTCAAAAGCGGGTTGCAAAGATAACCAGGGTTTGCTTTTATCCAAATGTTTTTCTGCATTTATCTCCCCATTCCGCTGAAACGCTGTACTGGCAAGGGTTTTATTTTTGAAAAAAACCGGGAAGATCACCCGGAATTGATGTTTACCCGTTATTCAGGGGCAAAAACTGCCGTGTCAGCGCCTCCGGATAATTTACCGCCGCCAGGAACAGACCCTGCGCCGGACTCGAAAAATCAGCCAGCGCACAGTCCCTGGCCTCGATAATAGCATTCAATTCATTGATCGATAGCTGTTTACGGCCAACTTTCAGCATCGTGCCCACCAGTCCCCGCACCATACCCCTCAAAAAACGGTTGGCCCTTACCGTATACACCAGCCTGCCGCCCTGCACCGTCCATTCCGAATGCTCGATCGTACACAGAAAGGTCTTTACCTGGGTATTGCGCTTGGAAAAACTGGTAAAATCACGGTGGCCGGCCACCACAACAGCAGCCTGCTGCAGCAACTCCCTGTCAAGCGGGTAAGGGTACCGCCAGGCGCGGTCTGTCAGAAAAGGATCCTTGCTGTGATAGATAAAATACTGATACTCACGCGATACCGCATCAAAGCGGCTATGGGCCGTTTCCGGCACCCGGTAGATACCTTTTACCACAATATCGGGGGGCAGCAGGGCATTCAGGTTGTATAACTGGCGACTGTAGATCGCCTGCCCGGTATCGAAATGGAAAAAATTCTGTTTTGCATGCACGCCGGCATCGGTACGCGAAGAGCCCGTGAGTTCAAAAGCCTGCTTAAACAGTACCTGCAGGGCTTTTTCCACTTCCGACTGCACCGTGGCCCTGCCCGGCTGCACCTGGAAGCCGCTGTAGGCAGTACCCTTATAGGCTAATTCCAGGAAATAACGGGGCATGAACGGTGGTGTTTAGCGTGCAAGGTAACGGTTCCGCTGGGGATCGGTTGCCAGGGCCCCGGCATCGGCCGCCGGAAAAAAGGGGGCGCGGGGCATTGACTGCAGCGGCTGGTATGCCGATGCACCGGGTTTGTTCTCCTCCAACGCCGGTATAAACAGCGCTATGGTATCTTTCTTATTGCCGTTGTTCACCACATATACCTGGTCTACCCCGCCCGGAGAAGCTCGGTCGTATATTTTATGTATGCCGCCGGAAACGCCGCTTTTCCGGGCCTGTTCCCTGGCTGCACGCACCGCTTCTTTCTGCAGGGCCAGCTGCCGGTTTCTCCACAGGGAAGCAGACAGGCCCCTGGTTTCGGAAAAATCCACCATATCGAACAAAGTCCAGTTATTGTCTACCTCCCTTTTCATCGAAAACGCGCGCGATCTGTCGGCAATCGTATAATCGAACACATATTCCTTGCCGGTGGAAGGAAAGCCGATCAGCAGGTGGTACTCACCGGGGCGCAGCTCGGGAATGACAAGGTAGCCATTCAGGGAGGAAGTGTACTGTACCCCCCCGAGTGCTGCATAAAAAGGCTGCTCTCCCTCGGATTGCAGGTGAATGAACTGTGTTTGCTGCGCATGCAGTTGCCTGCATCCCCACAGGATCATCACAGTGAAAATCAAAAATTTGTACCTGCCCGCCACACGCTTCATGCTGTTGTCTTTGCGACAAATCTACTTGAAAAAATCGCTACTGCTGATCAATTGCGCCCGGGTCACAAGCTCTTCGACAAAACCCTACAAGCTGCCCTGGGCACCCCTCACCGGTTGTCCTGCCCGCCTGTTTCCTTTCTGCGGCGCTCAAGCTGACCCACACAAAGCCCGATTTGGGAAAATAATCATCAAAAGCTGACAATCGCCCAATCGGCGATACGCAACCGGCAATCGGCAATCCGCATTCCTTTACCTTTATTCCTTATCTAAATCCTTTTTTCATGAAGAGACTATTGCTATTGCTTGGCATTTTTGCTGCGCTGACAACCGCCGCGCAGACGGCCGCGGATGAAACAGAGAATACCGCATACCGCGCGGTGCCCACCAAGATCAACGACCTGGTACACACCAAACTCGATGCTTCATTCGATTACGGCAAATCCTACCTCAATGGCAGGGTATGGATCACGCTCAAACCGCATTTTTATCCCACCGATTCACTACAACTCGATGCAAAGGGAATGAACATCAATAAAGTGGAACTGGTAAAGAACGGAAAAAACATACCGCTGAAATACCGTTACGACAGCCTCTTCCTCGATGTGAAACTCGATAAGACCTACCTGCGCGACGAAAGCTATGTGGTGTACATCGACTACACCGCCAAACCCGATGAGTTCCGCTCTGAAGGCAGCGTGGCCATCACGGATGCCAAGGGCCTGTACTTTATCAACCCGAGAGGTGAGAAAAAAGACAAACCCACACAGATCTGGACACAGGGCGAAACAGAAGCCAGCTCCGTATGGATCCCCACCATCGATAAAACCAACCAGAAAACCACACAGGAGTTCAACCTCACCGTTCCTGCGAAATACGTTACGCTGTCCAACGGACAGCTTACCGCTCAGAAAAAGAACGCCGATGGTACGCGTACCGATAAATGGGTAATGGCATTACCGCATTCGCCCTACCTGTTCTTTATCGGGGTGGGTGATTTTGCGGTGGTAAAAGATACCTACAAGGGCAAGGAAGTAAATTATTATGTGGAGAAGGAATACGAGCCTGTGGCAAGAAAGATATTCGGTCTTACGCCTGAGATGATGAAATTCTTTTCAGAAAAGGTAACCGGTGTGGAATTTCCCTGGGTGAAATACAGCCAGATCGTTGGGCGCGACTATGTAAGCGGCGCGATGGAGAATACAACGGCCACCCTTCACCAGGAAAGCGCACAGCAGAATGCAAGGGAGCTGATCGACCAGAACAGCTGGGAAGGCACGGTTGCCCACGAGCTGTTTCACCAGTGGTTTGGCGATTATGTAACCGCCGAAAGCTGGAGCAACCTTACCGTTAACGAAAGTTTTGCCGATTACAGCCAGTATCTCTGGCTCGAACACAAATACGGCGCTGATGAAGCGGCATTTGAGAATTTCAGCGAAATGCAGCAGTACCTAAACAGTCCTGATGCAAGGGCAAAACACCTGGTTCGCTTTTTCTACGACGACAAGGAAGATATGTTTGACGTGGTGAGTTACCAGAAAGGCGGCCGTATACTGCATATGCTTCGCAAATTCGTAGGTGACGATGCTTTTTTCAAATCGCTGAACGAATACCTGACCACCAATAAATTCGGTAACGGAAGCGGGGTAAAACTGCGGCTGGCATTTGAAAAAGTGACCGGCAAAGACCTGAACTGGTTCTTTGACCAGTGGTATTTTGGCAGCGGGCACCCTTCGCTGGATATCAGCTACGGGTACGATGCGGCAACGCAGACATCCAGGGTTTACATCAAACAAACACAGCCCGGAGATAAACTCTTCAAACTGTATATGCCCATCGATATCTATCATGGCGCCAGCAAGAAAAGGTATATGGTATGGATGGAAAACAAAGCGGATACTTTCTCCTTCCCTGTTTCATCCAGGCCCGACCTGGTTAATGTGGATGCAGACAGGTATACACTTGCTGTGAAAAAAGACAGTAAAAACCTGCAGGAATATATTCACCAGTTCAACTACGGCGGTCATTACCTCGACAGAAGGGAGGCGTTGGAATTTGCCGCAAGGAATATTAAAGAGACCGCCGCATACGACCTGATCGTAAAAGGACTGAGCGATCCTTATTTCCGGATCCGCATCAGGGCGCTGAACTCGTTCGGAACCGTAACGCCCGATGCAGCCACCATCAGCAAGATAGAAGCCATTGCCAAAAACGATGAACGCAGGCTTACCAGGCAGGCGGCCATCGATGCGCTGGGCAGGCTGAAGAACAGCAGCTACCACGATTTTTTCCTGAAAGGCACCCGCGACTCTTCCTATTCCGTTGCCGGCGCTTCGCTGCGTGCGCTTGCCGTGCTTGACGGCAACGAGGCCTTCAAAATTGCATCGGAACTGAAAAAAGAAAAGAACAAAGGATTGCTGGCAAGCGAGGTGAACAATACCATTATCAAATACGGCGATGAGACCGCGTACGATGATATCACCGGCAATTATGAGAATATGCCGCTTTCGCAGGCCAAAGTGCAGGCAACGCTTGCTTACGGAGAGTTCCTGGTAAAAGTGAACGACCTGGCCAAATTCAAACGGGGTGTTGACCTGATCGTTGCTTTCAAAGACCAGATACCCGCTTCTGCCAGGCCCCAGTTTGAAGCGATGATCACCGGTATTCTGAACGATCTTGCCGCCAAAAAAGCAAAAACAGCAGG
This sequence comes from Sediminibacterium soli, assembly GCF_009939225.1. Classification (GTDB taxonomy): domain Bacteria; phylum Bacteroidota; class Bacteroidia; order Chitinophagales; family Chitinophagaceae; genus Sediminibacterium; species Sediminibacterium soli. The sequence goes on from NZ_JAACJR010000008.1 coordinate 891,250, forward strand.
GTCTAAGGAAATGATCGATTATATCAACAGTAAATTACCAAAATAGCATCGCCCGGCATTGCATGCAATAAAAAATCCCGCCCCGGAAAGGCGGGATTTTTATTATTGTCTACGGCTCCAAACGGCAGCCGATCAGTCCCAAAATTTCCTCACCAAATCCCCCCTAAAACAATCGGCCATCCCCCATCGGCAATCGCACAATCCCTTCCCTACCAGCTTCCGCTGGCACCGCCGCCGCCGCTGCTTCCGCCGCCAAAGCCACCGAAACCGCCGCCGCCCCATCCGCTGCCGCCGCCGCGACCACCGTTGAGCAAGGAAGAGAGTATCATACCCGTGGCCACATCGCCCCAGCCGCTGCGGCTCATCATGCCGCCATTGCGACCACCTCCGCCACGACCACCGCGTATAATGGCAATAAATACGATGATGCCGATAAGGATCAGGAAGCCGACAATACCGCGCCCGCCCCTGTTATCGCCTTTTGGTTTGTTGTTCTTGATCTTGTATTCACCCGCTGCGGCTTTTGACAAGGCATCGGTTGCCTCGTCGATACCGCGGTAATAATCGCCTTTTTTGAAATTGGGTGCGATATCGTTCCGAATGATATCGCTGGCGATGATATCGGGTATCGCCCCTTCCAGCCCGTAGCCCGTTTCGATACGCACTTTCCTGTCGTCGATAGCCGCGATCAGCAGTACACCGTTATTGGTTTTCTTATTGCCGATGCCCCACTCGCGAAAGAGTTTGGTGGCATACTCTTCTATACCGTAATCACCCAGCGACCTGACCAGCACAACGGCTATCTGGTTGGAAGTGCTGTCGTCCAGTGCCACCAGTTTCTGTTCGAGTATTTCCAGCTGCTCGGCAGACAGTACGCCGGCCTTATCTGTAACCAGCCTGGGCGGATTGGGTTTGGGTAATACCTCCTGTGCAAAAGATCCGAGCGACAGGACGGCGAATGATATGAGGAAGAGGAGTTTTTTCATTGTCAATTGTCAATTGCCAATTGAGAGGGAATTAGTTGTTTAGTTGCAGGATGGGTTCAACTGTTGTATTGTTCAATTGCTATTGTTCAATTGCCGGAAAAAAACTGGTTTGTTATCTTCCAATTGGCAATTGACCATCGGCAATTGGTCAATTATCCAAACACGATCTCATCGGGCAGTTCGTTTTTATCTGTTGTGCCATCGTATGGGAAATGGGTAACAAGGGCCTCGCCGATATCATAAATGATCTGGACAAGGCCCTCGGTATAATTTTCTCCGTTGAACTGCTGCAGCATTTTCTGCACTTCCGTGTTCCAGAAAGCATCGCCCACTTTACTGTGAATGCCTTCGTCGCCATAGATAGCCAGCTGCCGGTCTTTCATCGCAACATATACCAGAACGGCGTTACGCTGCACGGTCTCTGTCATCTTCAGGGAAAGGAAGATCTCCTGTGCACGCATCAGCGGTTCCACATAGCGGCAGTGTTTCTCAACGAACACACGGACTTCGCCACTGGTTCTTTTTTCAGCTTCCTGGATAGCCGCCACTACGCGCCGGTTCTCCTCATTAGAGAAATACCTGGCCGGTTTTGCTTTGAACAGTCCGAACATGGGTTTGTGCTTAGAATTTTACTTCAGGTGCTTTTTCCGAACCTGCCTCTGCCGTAAAACCTGTTCTGGCTTTGAAACCGAACATGCCGGAGAAGATATTCATCGGGAACGAACGCACTTTTACGTTGTAATCCGCAACGGCCTTGTTGAAATCGTTACGAGACACTTTGATCCTGTTCTCGGTGCCTTCCAGCTGTGCCTGCAACCCGCGGAATGCATCGTTGGCCCTGAGGTTGGGGTAATTCTCCGTTACCACCAGCAAACGGCCCAGTGCCTGCGATAACTGTCCCTGTGCGGCCTGGAACTGCGCCAGTTTCTCGGGTGTAAGGTCTTTCGGATCCACTTTCACCTGTGTGGCGCTGGCCCTTGCATTGATCACATTGGTAAGGGTTGTCTGTTCAAAATTAGCCTCTCCCTTTACGGTATTCACTAAGTTGGGGATCAGGTCGGCACGGCGCTGATAATCGCTCTGCACATTATTCCAGGCGTTGTTCACCACCTCATCCTGTTTCACCAAACCATTATATCCATTACAGCCACAACCGCCGATCAGCAGTATCAAACCGACAATGACAATAAGGGTAAGATTTTTGGTACTCATTTTTCTTGGTTTTAAATGTAATTTACTCGTTTGTCGCAAAAAGAAGGAAAACATTACAGGAATAGGGGAACAGAGGAGCAAGGAGCGGGGGAAGGGGAATGTCGAGTATTGAAATAACTCCGATCGTTATTCGATATTCCTTGTTCATCTGTTCCCCCCGAACAGACGAACAGATGAGCAAGGAGCAAGGAGCGAAGGAAGGGGAATATCGAATATTGAACAGGGAATGTCGAATATTGAATTAATGTCGAATATCGAAGTAATTGGTAACTATCCGATCTTCTGTTCCTCTGTTCTTTGTTCCCTGTTCATCTGTTCATCTGTCCCCTTCTTCTATCCGCCTTGGGAATCAGTGTCGTTGATGGCGGCGATGCCGGGGAGGGTTTTGCCTTCGAAGTACTCGAGCAGGGCGCCGCCGCCGGTGGATACATAGCTTACCTTGTCGGCAAAACCGAACTGGTTGACCGCCGCAACGCTGTCGCCGCCGCCCACCAGCGAGTAGGCGCCGGATTGCGTGGCTTCCGCCACCGCGGTTGCGATGGTTTTGGTGCCGTGCTGGAATTTTTCCATCTCGAAAACACCCATCGGGCCGTTCCAGAGAATGGTTTTGGAGCGTTTGATGCAGTTGGTGAACTGCTCGCAGGCATTGGCGCCGATATCGAGGCCCATCCAGCCATCGGGGATATTATTGGTAGGAGCCGATGAGGTATTGGCATCGGCAGCAAATTTGTCGGCAATGGTCGAATCGGCGGGCAGGTGTATGCAAACGCCTTTGGCATCCGCTTTCTTCAGCAGTTCTTTCGCCGTTTCGATGCGGTCGTTTTCGCAAAGCGAATTACCGATGTTACCGCCCTGTGCCTTCATGAATGTATAGGCCATACCGCCGCCGATGATGATATCCGTGGCTTTTTCGAGGAGGTTTTCGAGTATCAGTATCTTATCGCTCACTTTGGCGCCACCGATGATGGCCACAAATGGTTTTTCGCTGTTGTGGAGCACTTTTTCGGCGCTCGACACTTCTCCCTCCATCACATAACCGAACATTTTTTTGTCTGCGGGGAAATACTGTGCGATCACCGCGGTAGAAGCATGCGCGCGGTGTGCGGTGCCGAACGCATCGTTTACGTATACATCGCCCAGTTTGCTGAGTTTTTCTGCAAAAGCGGCATCGCCTTTTTCTTCTTCCTTGTAGAAACGGAGGTTTTCGAGCAGTAACACTTCGCCGGGTGTAAGGGAAGAGGACAACTCAGTGGCCGATGCGCCGATGCAATCGTCAGCAAATTTTACGGTAATACCATTCAGTAACTCGCCCAGGTGGCCAAGTAGGTGTTTGAGCGAATATTTCTCTGTTGGCCCGTCTTTGGGGCGCCCCAGATGGCTCATCAGCACCACGCTGCCACCATCTTTCAGTATTTTCTGAATGGTTGGAATGGTGGCCCGCATACGGGTATCATCGGTGATCTTATATGCCGCATCCAGCGGAACATTGAAATCCACGCGTATCAGTGCGCGCTGGTCTTTGAAGTTGTGGTCGGTGAATTTGCTCATAATATTAATTTGAAAATTTGACGATTTGAAAATTTGAAAATATGTTCAAAAAAAAGTGGCAATTGAATAATGCAGGCATGCATTTTCAAATTGCCACATCTTCAAATTTTCAAATTACTTCGAGATCAATCCCGCAAAGTATTTCACCGTACGAACCAGCTGGCTTACATAGCTCATCTCGTTATCGTACCAGCTAACGGTTTTCACCATCTGGTTATCGCCCACGGTCACCACTTTGGTCTGGGTGGCATCGAACAGCGATCCGAAACGGGTGCCGATGATATCGGAGCTTACGATCTCGTCTTCGTTGTAGCCAAAGCTTTCGTTGGCGGCGGCTTTCATGGCGGCGTTCACTTCTTCGATGGTCACTTTTTTACCCAATACGGTCACCAGTTCGGTGGAGGATCCTGTGATCACGGGTACGCGCTGGGCGCCGCCATCGAGTTTGCCTTTCAGTTCGGGCAGTACCAGGCCGATGGCTTTGGCAGCGCCGGTGCTGTTGGGAACGATGTTGGCTGCGGCAGCCCTGGCGCGGCGCAGATCGCCTTTTGGATGGGGCGCATCCAGGGTGTTCTGGTCGTTGGTATAGGCGTGAATGGTAGTCATCTGGCCTACAAGGATACCGAAAGTATCGTTCAGCACTTTGGCCATCGGCGCCAGGCAGTTGGTGGTACAGGAGGCGCAGGAAATAATGGTTTCGCTGCCATCCAGAATGGAATGGTTTACATTGAATACCACTGTTTTCAGGTCGCCGGTTGCGGGAGCGGAAATTACCACGCGTTTGGCACCGGCGGTGATATGCGACTGTGCCTTGTCTTTATCGGTGAAGAAACCGGTTGATTCGATCACCACGTCAACCCCATGGTTTCCCCAGGGTATCTGGGCGGGGTCTTTCTGTGCGTAGATCTTAACGGTATCGCCGTTTACCACGATAGCGTCTTCTGTAGCGGTCACATTGGCATCGAAACGGCCCTGTGCGCTGTCGTATTTTAAGAGATGAGCCAATACTTTGGGGCTGGTCAGATCGTTGATGGCTACCACGTCAATTCCTTCCATGTTGTAGATCTGGCGAAATACCAAACGGCCGATGCGTCCGAAACCGTTAATGGCAACTTTAACTGTACTCATTGATAGCTTGTTTAAATGTGAAAAATGCGAATGAGGTGCGAATTTACGTAATTCAGCAGTTTGGCGAAGGCTTTTGGTGATTAGGTTTGCATCATTTCCGGGATCCGCAACCGATATTTTTTTGACCGGGACCCAAAAACATTTGGCAGGAAAACCGGTGGGACCTATTTTTGCGTCCCGATTGATAAAAACTGCCCGGTTCGTCTATCGGCTAGGACAGCCCCCTTTCACGGGGCAAAGACGGGTTCGATTCCCGTACCGGGTACTTCTTCAAAAATACCTCAATTTGGACAGGGGGTTGCTCTACAACGAGCAGCCCCTTTTCCTTTAGCAGTGCGGCTTTCGGTGAATAAATGGGTTGAATAAAAGGTGTTCGGTAGACTCCCTCCTGATAGTAGGTCCGGGAATCGAACACCCAGTTAACCATACCGGTTTTTTAGGTAATGTTGTTGACCATACAATATTATTTGTTGCATTCTCTATGTTTATATCAGTGCTTTGTTCCTAGCTTGTCAGCAGTTTTATTTCCACACAGTCTGTTTAACTATAAAAAAACTGTTCTCCGCATGTCTTCCGCAGGGGACATTGCGATTAAAAGCACATTACTGCATCGCTAACACTGGTCGCCTTCATCGCACGGACGAAGTTAGGTCAATGTCCTGTAATTCCATAAAGGTAATGACCCGGTATTCTCCTTGCAATCGAGTGTCAGAACTGCGTACATAAGTTTGCCAGCCATGCTTTGTGGAAATTGCTTGTATTCGGTTTTCTGATGCATCCGCGGAACACTCGCATATTCTCATGTGACCAACAACCACTTGGGAAATAGTCGCTACGCTCCCTTACCTCTGCGTACCTCTGTTCCTCCTGCGTCTCTGCGGTGAAGAAATACTTTGTTTTCACCACAGAGGCGCAGAGAAAGGGAGTTTCGCAGCGTGTCAACTGCAACCGGACAATAGACAATTGGGCTCTTCCGAACACCCGTAATCACACGACCAGCAACGACATCGCCTCAATCCCTACCTCCCCACCAGATTTTGCAGTTGCTGCGGATACCGCGCGCCATGTATTTCGATGGCGGCCGCCGCCGTTTCGATCTGCGCCAGTTCGTCCGGGGAAAGAAGAACGTTGACGGCATCCGCATTTTCGATCAGCCTGTTGGTTTTGGTGGTTCCCGGTATGGGTACGATCCAACTTTTTTGCGCCAGCAGCCAGGCCAGCGCGATCTGCGCGGGCGTGGCTTGTTTCTGCTGCGCCATTTCTTTTAGCAGGTCTACCAGCGACTGGTTGGCTCTTCGGTTCTCTTCTGAAAAACGCGGTACGATATTGCGGAAATCGGTACTGTCAAACTGTGTTTTTTCATCGATGGCCCCGGTCAGGAAGCCTTTGCCCAGGGGACTGAACGGCACAAAGCCGATACCCAGTTCTTCCAGCAAAGGCAGTATCTCTTTCTCCGGTTCCCTCCACCACAGCGAATATTCGCTCTGCAACGCCGTCACAGGCTGAACGACATGCGCCTTTCTGATGGAATCGGCACCTGCTTCCGACAAACCGAAATGCAATACCTTACCCTGGGCGATCAGGTTTTTCACGGCTCCGGCCACGTCTTCCATGGGCACACCGGGATCTACCCTGTGCTGGTACAGCAGATCGATCCTGTCGGTATTCAGCCGGCGCAGCGCATCCTCAGTCACCTTACGGATATTGTCGGGCCTGCTGTTCAAACCCAGGCTCGTCTTTCCCTGTTCAAACCCGAATTTGGTGGCGATGACTACTTTGTCGCGTACGCCCGACAGGGCTTCTCCCAATAGTTCTTCGTTGGCACCGGGACCATACGCTTCGGCGGTATCAAAAAAAGTTATGCCCAGGTCTACGGCTTTGTGCAAGAGCTGGATGGCGGTTGTTTTATCCATGGCCGGTCCGAGCCCGAAACTTAAACCCATACAGCCAAGACCCAATGCCGAAACTTCCAGGCCGCTCTTACCCAATAATCTCTTTTTCATGTTTGATCTGTTTATTTTGTTTGGGGCGTTGCATATCGCGTACCGGTTACCGGTATCGCGGCAATGGCCGCTGTAAAAGTTGTCAGTTCCTCTTGTGTAAAGCTGATATCCGAGCTCCCGAGATTTTCCTGCAAGTGCGCCAGTTTGGTTGTGCCGGGTATCGGAACGATCCAGGGTTTCTGCGCCATTAACCACGCCAGCGATACCTGCGCGGCAGTTAATCCCCGTTCGTTACCAAAATTGACGATCACATCCAGTATCCGCCAGTTGGCAATTACCGCGTCAGCTTTGTATCGCGGCAGACCCGGTCGGTTATCATTTCCCGGCACATAAACAGTTCGCTCATTGATATAGCCGGTCAGGTAGGCTCTTGACAGCGGACTGTATGGCACAAAGCCGATACCCAGTTCTTCGCATACAGGAATCACATCAGTCAATGGTTCTCGTGTCAGCAGCGAGAACTCGGTTTGCAATGCAGTGACCGGCTGCACGGCATGTGCCTTGCGGATGGATTCAGCGCCGGCTTCACTTAACCCGAAATGCATCACTTTACCCTGTGCGATTAAATCCTTTACCGTTCCTGCCACTTCTTCCATCGGCACATTTGGATCCACCCGATGCTGGTACAACAGGTCAATCCGATCCGTCTTTAATCTTCGCAGCGACCGGTCAACTACCTCGCGTATATGTGCGGGTTTGCTGTTGAGTGCGCCGGTCATTTTATTGTTCTGTATGTCGAACCCGAACTTGCTGCAAAGGATGCTATGATTTCGAAATGGCGCTATCGCCTCCCCCACAAGTTCTTCGTTTAAAAACGGGCCATAGGCTTCTGCTGTGTCAAAAAAAATCACTCCCCTATCATAGGCCCGGCGTATGAGGGAAATCATGTTTTTTCGATCCGGTACAAAACTCCGGTTCCAGCTCATGCCCATACAGCCCAGGCCCATGCCGTAATTGATGGTAAGACTGTGTTTCCCTTTTCCCAGCGTACGGGTTTGGTCTTTTACCGGCGCCGGGGCCGATCCCCGGACGGTAGCAGGCAACAGGTTAAGCGCAGATGCTGCCAGGGCTGATGCGCCCAATAATGTGCCTGATTTCAGGAAATTGCGACGGTGTTGTTGCATGATCGGATATTTTGAATGCAAAAATCGGCCATCCGTTCAGTATGGCTTGTATACAGGTTACCGGAATACTTACCATTATTACCGGATCCGGCCGGCATATCACGCAATCAGGGATATACGAAGTACTTTTGCGGTAGAAAGGTGGATATGCAAAATTTTATCAGGTTCGATACCATCAAAGCCTACAACCAATGGAACCGTAACGAAACCCGTCACCCGCTGGTTAACCTGGTTGATCTGTCCATGGCGGCGCCCCGTCAGCACAATAAAATGCGCTTTGATTTTTACACGGTATTTTTAAAAGAAGTCAAATGCGGCGATCTCCGTTACGGCTGCAATTACTACGACTATGAAGAAGGAACCCTTGTATTTGTAGGGCCCGGTCAGGTGATAGGAGTGGAAAATGACGGATCCTATTTCCAGCCGAAAGGGAAAGTGCTTGTTTTTCACCCGGATTTTATCCGGGGATCGGCACTGGGCCGGCATATCGGCGACTACCGTTTCTTTTCCTATGAAATGCACGAAGCGCTGCATTTGTCGGATACCGAAAAACAGGTGATACTCGATTGTTTTGACAAGATTGATTTTGAGCTACGGCATCCTATCGATAAACACAGTCAAAAACTGATCATTTCCAATATAGAGCTCTTCCTCAATTACTGCACACGTTTTTATGACCGCCAGTTCATCACGCGCGAGAATGTGCACAGAGGCGTTCTGGAGCGGTTCGAAAATTTACTGCATGATTACTACACCTCCGGCCAGGCTCCGTCAAACGGGCTTCCCTCGGTTGCCTGGTGCGCACAGCAACTGAACCTGTCTGCCAACTATTTCGGCGACCTGATCAAGAAAGAGACGGGTCGTTCTGCACAGGAGCAGATCCAGGAAAAACTGATTGATATAGCGAAGGAGCGGATGTTTGATGCATCAAAATCCGTCAGCGAGATCGCTTATGAACTCGGATTTAAATATCCCCAACACTTTACAAGACTGTTCAAGCAGCGCGTTGGCATGCCGCCTAATGAATACCGCAGTATGCACAACTGACCGGGAAAGAACGACGATTTCAGTTTGATGCGAACATCGCCCTGTGCATGCATACAGCCTCTTCCAAATACCGCCACGGCGTTACAGTAAGATAACGAATTTTATCACTGCTTTTCTCCCGGGCAACCGATATTTGATGCGAGAACCCAATCATGAAACCCATCGCTATTATCTTTTTGCTGCTGTTTGTCTGTACCGCATCTTTTGCGCAAAAACTGCTCAGCTACAATATCCGCAACGCCAAAGGCATGGACAATACCACAGACTATGACCGTATTGCCGCAGCCATCCAAAAACAACAGCCCGATATCGTTGCACTCCAGGAACTGGACAGCGTTACCCAGCGCAGCAATGGAATGGATGTATTGAAACTGATCGCCAAAAAAACAGGCATGTATTACCATTTCAGCGCATCGATCGATTACAATGGCGGTAAATATGGTGTGGGACTGCTGTCAAAAGAAAAACCAATACAGGTAACCCGTATCCCGCTGCCGGGAAAAGAAGAACGCCGCAGCCTGCTGATGGCTGAGTTCAAAGATTTTGTCGTATTCAACACCCACCTGTCGCTTACCCCTGCCGATCAATTGAGTTCTGTGCAGATCATCAACGAACAGGTATCCGCTTATCACAAACCCGTTTACCTCGCAGGCGATCTGAACGCGTTACCCGAATCCGCCCCGATTACTGAGCTGAAAAAGAAATGGGAATTACTGAGCGGCACCGCTTTCACCTTCCCCGCGGGCGTTCCTAACCGCTGCATCGATTATATCTTCGGCTACGGCAACACCAGAAAAACGGCCAGGGCCGAAGTACCCGACGAACCCCTTGCATCGGACCACCGGCCGGTATTGGTGGTATTGCAATAACAGGCTGGCTACCCTACACATTCTGAAAGCGTCCCTGTTTTCCACGCCCTCCCTGTGTACCTCTGTCTCTCCGTGGCTCTGTGTTGAAAAAAAACTCGTTCCCGCGGCAAACAGGCTATTGCTAAGGAGAAGACGGAGGCACAGCTTCAACACAGAGCCACAGAGAGACAGAGGTACACGGAGTTAAGGTCTTTTCGTTTTGGCAAACAGGTGCTCCTGCGGTTTTGGGCAGGTTCGGGCTGCGGAGATAGGTTGAGCAGTGATTTAAAAATGGGGGGTGTTCGATTTTACACCATTCCCTGCCTGTTTTTCAACCAAAACTTCCCCCAGCTGTTTATGCTCCATAACCCGGATTGCAATATCTTTAAACATCACCCGGTGGACGCGGCGGAACACCGCCCCTTATGATGCATTATGACCCATCCTTTTATGTGTTTTCTGGCGGATTCTGGTACCCGGTTACTGGCGGGGACCAGCTTCTTTGACTTTATGACCCCCGAAAACTTACTAAAAGGCACCACGGTACTGCTTTTTTTTCTTGCCGCCATCATCGTTGCCATTTACATTGTTCTCTGGCGAAAAAAAAGACAGCATTTCTATTCGCTTGCGATCAACCAGGACATCGAGAACTGGATCACGCATATCCTTATGGAGGAAGACGATGCCGATATACCGGTTTCGCAAAACCTGTACCGGTCGCTCAGAAACCCCCGGGCCAGGCAGTACCTGATCAACGAACTGGTGAAATGCAAACGCAATTTCTCAGGCAGTGCCGGCAATACGATTATGGGTCTGTATGAGCGGTTTGACCTGAAAAAAGATTCTGTCAAAAAAATCCGGAGCGGCAAATGGTTCATAAAAGCCAGGGGAATACAGGAGCTGTTCATGATGAACCAGGCCGACCTGCTCACCACCATCTACAAGAATACCAATAACAGGAACGAGTTCGTGCGCATGGAAGCCCAGACAGGCGTGATCTATATGACGGGGTTTGCCGGTCTGCGTTTCCTGGATGTGATCGCTTACCCGCTGACCGAATGGCAGCAGATACGATTGCTGGAACAGCTGCGTCTTACGCAAAAAAAAGAAGATATCACCGCCAATATTCCTGGCTGGCTGCAGTCGAAAAACGATACCGTGGTCATTTTTGTGCTGAAGCTGGTCACCGAATACCAGTACTTCCAGATGCGGGATGCCGCAGTGCACTGCCTTACCCATGCCAACGAAAAAGTGAGAACCCAGGCCGTAAAAGCGGTGATACTGCTGGCCGACGAACAAACACCCATGATACTGCTGGGTTATTTCAGGAAAGAAGGTCCGGCCAACCGGGCGTTGATACTCGATGCACTTGCCACCATGGCCGGCGATGAACAAAAAGACCTGCTTGTGGAACTGCTGAACGACCCGGATAATATCATCAAACTCAAAGCGGCGAATGTGCTGGCCAAATGCTGTACCGATGGAACCGCCATCGTTGCCGAAAGAGCCCGGCAGGAGCCCGAACCGTTCGAAAGGATATTAATGCATATAAAAAGTCTGTAATGCCGGCAACGATCGTTGTAAACATATTATTCGATATACTCACCTACGGAATATTTGCCTACTCCGTATTGCTGCTGCTGTCTTATATTTTTATCGGCGTCTTTTCCATCGGGGAAACAAGCCAATACATGCACCGAAATAAGTTCGCCGATTTCAGGGTGCTGGCTTCATCGGCGCATGCCCCAACGGTAAGCATACTGGCCCCGGCATACAACGAAGGGATGACCATTGTTGAAAACGTACGGTCATTGCTGTCTATCTACTATACCAACCTCGAAGTGATCGTGATCAACGACGGCAGCAAAGACGACAGCCTGCAAAAACTCATAGAAGCCTACGATCTCGAGAAACTGGATTTTTTTGTCGACTATAAGATCGATACCAAACCGGTCCGCGGCGTTTACCGCAGCCGTAAAAGCATCCACCATAAACTCATCGTGGTTGATAAGGTCAACGGCGGCAAGGCGGATGCACTGAATGTGGGCATCAACGTATCCTCTAACGATTACCTGGTTTGCATCGATGTGGATTGCATTCTCGAACAGGACGCCCTGCTGAAGATGATCAAACCCTTTATGGAAGAGACCGGCGAAAAAGTGATCGCTTCGGGCGGTGTGGTGCGTATCGCCAATTCCTGCGAGATCGAAGACGGCAAACTGGTAAAAGTGCGGCTGGCCACCGACTACCTGCCAAGAATGCAGATACTGGAATACATCAGGGCGTTTATACTGGGCAGGATGGCCTGGAGCCGGCTTAACGGGCTGATGCTGATATCGGGTGCCTTCGGTGCGTTCGACAAAGAGATCGCCATCAAAGCGGGCGGTTATAACCACAATACCGTGGGAGAAGACATGGAACTGGTGGTGCGTATGCGCCGCTACATGGAAGAAAGAAAACAGAACTACAGGGTTACCTATATACCCGATCCGCTGTGCTGGACCGAAGCGCCAAGCACATTCAATATCCTGGGCCGCCAGCGTAACCGGTGGACCCGCGGCACCATCGAAACACTGCGTTTTCACAAAGTGATGTTCTTTAACCCGAAGTACCACCTGCTGGGCATGATCAGCTATCCCTACTGGTTCTTCTTCGAAATGTGCGCACCGGTGATCGAATTCTTCGGGTTTGTATGCTTCTTCCTGTTTGCTTCTTTCGGGCTGATGGACTGGAGCTTTTTCTTCTGCTATTTCTTGTTCATCGTATGTTTTGGTTTTTTGTATTCCAGTTTTGCCATACTGATGGAGGTGCTCACTTTTCACCAGTACAAAAGGCGAACGGATATACTTATCCTCTTGCTGACCGCGCTTACCGAACCTTTTTATTTTCACCCGTTCGTGGTGTTAAGCGCCATCAAGGGTTTTATCGATTACCTGCGCAAGAAAAAAAGCTGGGGCGAGATGACGCGGCAGGGTTTTGCCAAAAAAACGGATGCTGCCGCCACGACGGTTACACCACAGGCAGTTACTCCGCCGCCACCGCCTGTTGAAACAACCACAGAGCAGCCCGGGTTTTTCAGGGATCCCATGGCGGCCATCGGCCGGCTTCCGGGCAAACTGTTCGAAGCGTTCCGGTATTTTGCTTCGCATGCCATCGTGCTGCTGCTGCTGCTGTTGCTGGCGCGAACAGCTGAACTGGGTTATGCATTCTTCAAAAACGGGCTGCCGGAAACACCGGGAAAGCTGGTCCTGTACAGCCTGCTGAAAGACCTGGTGTTCTTTGGCCAGTTTTGCGGGCTGGCAGTTATCCCCTATGCTTTCCTTTACCTGGTGCATCGCAGACTGGCGGCGATACTGTTTATCACATTCAGCGTACTGCTGTTGCTGGTACAGGCCGGACTTGTGCAGTACTTCCTGACCACGCTGGTGCCATTGGGCGCTGATCTATGGGTGTATACCATGGACGATATCAAGCAAACGGTGAATGCCGCGGGAGGCATTTCCGCAACGGCTGTTATCGGCCTGGTGCTTATCATAGCCATCGGCATCCTGGCGTTTGTGTTCCTATCCCGCAGGGTAAGACCGGGCAAGGCGGTTGCCACCCTGCTGTTGCTGCTGATCACGGGTTCCAGCATCCGGATACTGAGAGGCGGCATGAACCCTTTGCTGCTGAAACAGGAATACGCCAATAACCTCGCACTGAATAAAGCACAGTTCTTCCTCGCATCCACTTTTACCTATTTCTTTAACCGGGACCAGGACTCCGATACCAATGGCTATGCCGAAAACCAGCCCGGCGACAACGGTGATGCCCTGATCCGGTACAATTATATCGATGAAAAAAACTTTCCTTTCCTGCACACAACAGACAGCAGTTGGGAAACACTATCGCCTTTTTTCAGGAAAGACAGTGCGCCGCCGAATATCGTGATCGTACTGGTGGAAGGACTTGGCCGCGCCTTTACAGGAAGAGATGCCTTACTCGGTAATTTTACACCGTTCATTGATTCATTGTCGCAGCAGGGTCTTTTCTGGCAGAATTTTCTGAGCGAGGGTGGCAGAAGCTTTGCCGCGCTTCCTTCTATACTGGGCTCCCTGCCTTTTGCCAGGAACGGTTTCAGCGGGCTGGATAATGCCATGCCCAGGCACTTATCGCTGCTGAATATTCTCCAAAACAATGGCTACCAGACGGCGTTTTACTATGGCGGCGATGCCCATTTTGACAATATGGATATGTACCTGCAGCGGAACCGTGTGGATTCCATCCACGATGTAAAAAGTTTTCCGCCGGGATATATAAAAATGCCCGAAACGCCTACCGGCACTTCCTGGGGATATGGCGATAAGGAATTGTTCCGCCGCTTTTTTGACGGGAAACCGCAGGAGCAGCGACCTTACCTGAACCTGGTATTGACGGTGTCGACACATAGCCCCTTCCGTATCAATGAGCAGCCGCAATACCTCAGCCGTTTTGAACAGCGCATGACCGAACTGGGTCTTGACGAACCCAGGAAACGGCAGTACCGGGCGTATGCAGACCAATATGCGGGCATCCTGTATGCAGACGATGCGCTGCGTTATTTCTTTACGGAGTACAGCAAACGAGCAGACTTTAACCATACTATTTTCCTGGTAACAGGCGATCACCGCATGCCCGAAATACCCATGAGCACCAAAATAGACCGTTACCATGTGCCGCTGATCGTGTATTCACCGCTGCTTTTGCGCAAGACGCAGTTTGCGTCGTTGTCAACCCATTTTGATATTACGCCGGCCCTGCTGATGCTGCTGCAGAAACAGTACGGACTGAACGTTCCCAAAACCGCGGCCTGGATGGGTGCCTCGCTTGATACGGCAAGGCAATTCCGCAACCTGCATGCCTACCCGCTGATGCAGACCAAAAACGAGATCGTGGATTTTGTGATGGGCGATTACCTGCTGAACGGCAACGAGCTTTACAAACTCAACGGAACAATGGATGCCAGCCTGGAACAAAACGATATCCGGAAAGCCCGGATGCGCAGTGCGTTCAACCGGTTCAAGGCAAGGAACAATGCTTTTGTGGGTACGCTGAAAATTGTTCCGGACAGTTTGCTGGAGAAATATGCACCGCGGTAATGCATGCATGATCCACTTTCCCGGCGGTCAGAACCGGAATATCCATCCCAGGCTGAACTGGTACTGGTTGCCTTTTGTACCCGGAAGGTACTCCTGGTTGAACCAGCTGGCATCCACACTCAGTACATTGAACCCTGCGATCTTTTTACGAAGGGATGCGCCTGCTTTATACGTGGTGAGTTTTACCGGGTTTTCGAGCTGGATGGAATTCTGTCTGTCGTCGGGCGAAAGACCATAGCCGATATTCATTCCCAAAAAATCATCCGCTCCGCCAAAATAATACCTTGTTGACAGGTTATAAGAGGCAGACACCGAAGAAGCAAAACTGCTCGGCGTTACATAGCTGCGGAAATTGAAGAGCCAGCTTTTGTAATATTTTCCAAGCGACCCGGTATATATCCAGGTGGGGCTGGAACTAAACTGGAGGTACCGCACACCCAGGTCGCATTCAAAACCCGCCGGCAGGTTGGCATACAGAGAGAAGCCACCGCGCCATTTGGGAAAAACACCCACATTTTCCGAGTAGCCGCCGTTGATATACGCATAAAAAGTGTTGGAGATATGCGGGTAGGCTTCGAGCTCGTACTGCACACCGTTTTCCTTAAACCGGTTGGCGTAATTGATGCGACCGGTAACCGAACCGATACGCGTGGTACGTGTGTAGTCAAAACTGGCCAGGTGCCAGGGATCGGCAAACTGTTTATCGAAATAAACATAGTCGTACGAAAGACCGATTTTGTTTCTGCTGGCCAGTTCCCTGATCCGGTTGGCCAGCAACAGCGCATCGCTGTTGTGTTTGTTGACGGAGAGCAGCTGCTGTACGCTCGTATTGGCCTCCACATAACGGCGCATGGCATTCAAGATTTTAGCCCGGCGCAGCAACAGGTCCTGGTCTGCCGGATGGTGTACCAGTCCCGAATCCACTATCGCCAATGCGCTCTCATACCGGTCGTTCCAGTATTCCAGGTCGCTGTATGCCACAGACGCATCCGCGTAGCCGGGATTGTTTTTCAATGCCAAAGAAAAATAAAACCTTGCACTGTCCGTGCTGCCTGTCCAGGTATGAATCCTCCCGAGAAAAATTTTGATATCGGCATAATCCGGACTTTGTCCCAGCGCCTTATACAGGTAATGTTTTGCCAGCGTGTAATCTTTCCGGTCAAAAGCCGCTTTCCTGGCGGCCTGTAACAGCCCGTCAGCAGAAACCGTATCGGCAAGCTGCGCTTTCGTGAGCATAGGTACCAGCAGCATCAGCAGCAGACAGGCACGGTACAGCATTTTTTTGGATAGCGTCATGAGCGGTGTTATGGCGTTACAGAAAAATGATCGGCCGGTATGTTTCCGGCATCAGGAAGCATTGTTGCGTGCGAACTGCATCGCGAGTTTTTTTACGCGGATCACGAGCTCATTCAGGCTGAAAGGTTTGGTAACATAATCATCCACCCCCAGTTCAAAAGCTTCCATCACCACTTTCTCCTGTTCCATCGCCGTAAGCATGATCACGCCGATCTTCTTATGTGTTTTTTTCCTCACAAAAGCAACAATCTCAAGACCCGATATATAGGGCATCATCAGATCGGTGATCACGATATCGGGATCGTATTCATCGATCTTGGCCACTGCCTCCCTTCCGTCGCAGGTGCTCACCACCTGGTAGCCTTCTTTCTGCAATTTCAGTTCGATCGTTTTTAACAATATCGGTTCGTCGTCTGCAAGCAAAATCTTCATAGGCGCTATTAATGAAGGACAAAAATATCGATTTTGTCTACATACATACAGAGTACCCGCTATTTTCCATGCCCCGGGCAGGACAGCTATCCGGTTTCTTTTTTGTATATTACTGGCATGCCCTATTACCGGTTACCCATCGTCACCTGTTTTGTTTTCTGCTGCATCAGCCTAAACAGCTTTTCACAGCAATTGTTCAGGGAGCCGCTGGGTATACAGGCTTATACTTTCCGCAGAAGTCTGCCCTTTAACACCGCCGCCACGCTGGATACCATCAGGTCTATGGGCATCCGCCTGCTGGAAGGAGGCGCTCCCAGGGGCATGACACCGGAGGCTTTCAGAAAATTATGTGAAGAAAAAGGGATCCGCATCCCGTCTACCGGCGCTTCTTACGAGGAACTGGTAAACAGAACCGATTCCGTGGTATACAAAGCCCGGGCATTGGGCGCATCTTACGTGATGTGCTCCTGGATACCGCATAGCAGGGGCGCTTTTTCGCTGGCCGATGCACAGAAAGCGGTGGCCGATTTCAACCGCGCAGGCCAACGGCTGCAGGAGAACGGACTAACCCTGTGTTACCATGTGCATGGCTACGAATTTCAGCCCTATGGCAACGGCACTTTGCTTGATTACCTGGTAATGCAGACAAACCCCGACTATGTTTCTTTTGAAATGGACATACTCTGGGTACAGTTTGGCGGTGGCGATCCGGTGACCCTGCTCAACCGATACGGCAACCGCTGGAAGCTGATGCACCTGAAAGACCTGCGCAAGGGCGTAGCCAAAGACCTTACCGGTGGCACTTCGCAGGAAAATGATATGGCTTTGGGAACGGGCGAACTGGATATACCCGGCATACTGAAAGCAGCAAAAAAAGCGGGTATCCGCTATTATTTTATCGAGGATGAAAGCAGCGCCATTCTTACCCAGGTGCCGCAAACCATCCGTTACCTGAAAAGCCTGAAAAAATAATCGGGTTACTCCCTACTCCCCGGCTTTAACGGCTATGCAGAAGCGATTTCCGAATAAATAAACCGGAGGGTATTGTCCGGACCGGAGAAAAAGTTATCAGATCTGTCGATGCCTGCCTGTGTAATGGAAAACTGCAGAAGGTCGCCCTGCGATATGTTCACCAGCCCTTCATCGGCCAGTAATTTCAGGTGGCTGTGAATCAGGTTCCAGTCGAATACGGAACGAAGAATCATTTCGCGTATGGTACACTGGTATTGTGTTGGATGGGCAGTTTCTGCAACAATGGCTGCCAGGGTCTGGAGCGTGCGGTACCTGTTTTCCATATGCCTAAATTACGCCGCCGTTTACTGTATAAACCCCCATGGCGAGTTTACTTGTTCACAACCCGGTGTATAAGTTCAGAACATTTTGAGAATCAATCGCCGGCTTGTGAAGAAAATACGGGCGAATGGTCGGATGCAGGAACAGTTTGCGGTTTTCGCACAAAAGAAAACGTTATCGCTGTTATTTTCTTACCGGTTTTTAATCAGAAAAAACGAAGCTGTTTATTTTCTGGATGTTTCCTTTCGCACTTCAATTCCCATCAACCCGGCCGCTACCGGCTGTAATTGATACGGTTTACCGTTGTACCTGAATTGCTGCAGGCCGTAAGGCTGGCTGCTGGCCGCACTTGTCTGCACGATGACCGTATCCGTTATATCCGCAAAATGAATGGCCAGTTTCTGCATACCCTCGGCATACAAAGGAATACCCAGCAGAAAACTGTCTTTGCCGATCTTACCAACCGCCTGCTGCACCGTATACTGCTGACCGTTTGTAAACAAATCCAGCTTAATCGATGTCGTTCCCAAAACCGCGGGCGATAACAGGTCCCTGCTGCTTTCACCAAGAATGCGTACCGGCAGATAGGGGTTGAAAAAACAGATAACGGGGTCAACGGTCTTGTCGGCTTCTTTTTTACAGGCGAAACTGCCCAGCAGCAAAACGGTGGCCAGTACCGGGCATATCCTTTTCATGCGGTTGATTTTAGGGGTTGACACCGGCCGGGAAAATACCGTTGCAGCGCCGGATTATTTTATGGTTGGACGCCATGTTTCATTTATTCGGCCCCCCGCGGCGATTTGATGCCACCCGAGCGGTTCTGGTAAATATCTTTGCGCCATGATCCGTAAGGTTACGATTGAGGAACTGCTGACAGCCTACCCGGCAATTCCCTGTGTGGATGTAAGGGCCCCTTCCGAGTTTGAACAGGGGCATATACCCGGTGCATGCAGTCTTCCTATATTCAGTAACGAGGAGCGCGCGCAGGTGGGTACCACCTATAAACAGCAGGGACACGATGCCGCGGTTTTATTGGGATTTGATATTACCGGCCCCAAATGGTCCGGCTTTATCCGCCAGGCCCTGGACTATGCGCCGGACAAAAAAATAGCCATTCATTGCTGGCGCGGCGGTATGCGCAGCGGGGCTATGGCCTGGGCGCTGGATTTTTACGGTTTTGAGGTACTGGTGGTAACCGGCGGGTACAAAACCTACCGCAACTGGGTGCTTTCGCAGTTTGAAAAAACATACGCGCTGCAGCTGATCGGCGGCATGACGGGTTCGGGCAAAACAACACTGCTGCATGCACTGGCAGACAAAGAGGAGCAGGTGATCGATCTCGAAGAACTGGCACAGCATAAA
Source organism: Sediminibacterium soli (assembly GCF_009939225.1). Lineage (GTDB taxonomy): Bacteria > Bacteroidota > Bacteroidia > Chitinophagales > Chitinophagaceae > Sediminibacterium > Sediminibacterium soli. Next base: position 910,646 of record NZ_JAACJR010000008.1, read on the forward strand.
GGTTCTACCTACGGAACGATGAACCGGCTTGTTCAGCCCACACAGGAACAGTTCGAGAACAACCTGGCCGCGCGGCTCTCGGGGTTCGACAGGGAAAGAAGGATCTGGATGGAAGACGAGAGCTCAATGATCGGCAGATGCCTGATACCACGCCCGATCTGGAAGCAGATGCGCGAGGCGGCACTCATCAATATTACGATACCATTCGAACAGCGTGTGCAGGCGCTGGTGCAGGAATACGGCTGCCTCGATAAAACCTTTCTTGCCGAATGCACCCAGCGTATCTGGAAACGGCTGGGGCCCGAACAAACGCAGCAGGCGGTAACCGCCATACAGGAAGACCGAATGAGCGATTTTGTGAAAGAGGTGTTGGGGTATTACGACAAGACCTATACCACCGGTCTTAACCGCCGCCTGCCCGGCACTACCCTTTCTGCAGACTTTACCGATACAGATTCATCCAAACAGGCGCTACAGGTGCTTGCCCTAATGTCAAAACATGAACAACAGCGACGTTAAACTTACCCAATACTCCCATGGCGCCGGCTGCGGCTGCAAACTCAGTCCTGCCGTGCTCGACAGAATACTGCACAGCAACAATGCAGCTCCTGCAGACAGCAGGCTGCTGGTGGGCAACGATAAACGGGATGATGCCGCGGTGCTGGATCTCGGCAACGGAACGGCATTGATCTCCACAACGGATTTCTTTATGCCGATTGTTGACAACCCCTATGATTTCGGACGCATTGCCTCTGCCAACGCCATCAGCGATGTTTATGCAATGGGAGGAAAACCCCTGCTGGCAATTGCGATACTCGGATGGCCTATCGACAAACTGGCACCTGAAATTGCCGGGCAGGTGCTGGAAGGGGCAAGATCCATCTGCGCCGAAGCCGGCATCTCGCTTGCGGGTGGTCACAGTATCGACTGTCCCGAGCCGGTATTCGGGTTAAGTGTGAATGGTATGGTCAATATCAGCCAGCTGAAACAGAACTCAACCGCAACAGAAGGCTGTTATCTCTACCTGACAAAAGCGCTGGGCGTAGGCATTCTTTCCACGGCGCAAAAGAAAAACCTGCTGCGTGAAGAAGATGCCGCCGTTGCCTTGCAGAGTATGACCACGCTGAATAAAGCAGGCGAAATATTTGGACAACTCTCCTATGTAAAAGCGCTTACCGACGTAACCGGGTTCGGGCTGCTGGGGCACCTGGCGGAAATGTGCGAGGGAAGCGGCCTATCCGCAGAGATCGAATTTGATAAGATACCTGTTATCCCCTCTGTACAGCAGTACCTGGAACAAAAATGCTTTCCCGGCGGCACCACGCGCAACTGGAACAGCTATGGCGCCAGGATCGCTTCCGTTACCGGTCAGCAGAAATACCTGCTTGCCGATCCGCAAACCAGCGGGGGATTGCTGGTAGCGGTTGAAGCGGCCGCTAAAGACGAATTTGAAGCACTGTGGAAACAGCAGTTACCATCGGCGCCGCCACCGGTAGCGTTCGGAAGAATGGTGACCAGGAACCCGTCGCATACGATCATTGTTGTATAACGGCTGATCAGCGTAAAAAGAGGGTTTTTAACGGGTTTTCCACGGATTTGTTACCGGAATATGAACCCAGGGTTACCGGCACGTTAAGATCCACAGGGTTTTGCACATAATTTATTCCGTAGGCAGGCCCGGCAAAACGGAAAATCCACGAACTTTAAGCCAACCAATACAGCTACCATGAAAAAAATAGTCATTGCTGCCGCCGCCGTCCTGTTTAGCCTTGGCGCAGGCGCACAGGAAAAAAAGAAAGATTTTTCCACCCTTGACGCTTCTAAAAAAGTGCGGTCTGCGGAAGTTTCCTGCGGCGAATGCCAGTTCAAAATGAAAGGAAAAGGCTGCCACCTGGCTGTCCGTGTTGACGACAAGACCTATTGGGTGGACGGCGCCGATGTGGATTCGTTTGGCGACGCCCATGATAAGGATATGGGGTTCTGCAACAAGGTACGCAAGGCCGATGTGCAGGGCGAAGTGAAAGACGGCAGGTTCCAGCTCAGCTACCTGAAGTTTACAGACGAGAAACCGCACAAACAATAAAGACCGACACCCACGCGTTGATAGATAAGCTAAATGTTTTTTGTCCCAATCAGAAACAATTCCCTGCCAACTAACAGGGAATTGTTTTTTGTACCCGGTTCGTGTTGCCGCTATCCGATAATTGGTAACCGATCCATGTTTTTGCTGCACCTACTATTTCGCTTACTCTAAATAGTTTCAGCTGGTATTGCGGTGGGGTATACCGGCGAAGCCCGTAACAAAAAGCCCGCCATCGCTGAAACTATGGCGGGCGGGTCGGGATGACTGGACTCGAACCAGCGGCCTCTTCGTCCCGAACGAAACGCGCTACCGGGCTGCGCTACATCCCGAAAACAGGTAAGCGAAAATAACATTTTCGCGAACGGCATCAAATTTTTCAATGAGGGAACTATGGGCTCCGGTCTGCCTTACTCTCTTGTGCCTGAAAGGCAAACCCTGGTGCCCTGGCCGGGCTCGCTCTGTATCGTCAGCTGGCTGTTGATGGCAAGCGCTCTTTCGCGCATGCCGATGATGCCCATGGTATTGCTTTTGGTATTGGCCGGGTCAAAGCCGCGGCCGTTGTCGGCGATGGTGAGCTGCAGTGAATCGTCTTCGATCACCACTTCTATCCGCACATCGGTGGCATCGGCATGTATCGCGATATTACGGAGCGCTTCCTGCGAGATACGGAACAGCGCGGTTTTCTGTTCAACACTCAGTCCTTCGTCGTCAAATGCGGGATCAAAGCGGCAGGGAATATTGTGCAGGCTTACAAATTCCTTACACAACCATTCCAGCGATGCGTTCAGTCCCAGTTCATCCAGCATACTCGGCCGCAGGGCAGAAGCGATCCTGCGTATGGTCTGTATGATGATCTTGGCGGTAGACGAGGCATGCGCCATTCTTTTCAGCTGCAGTTCGGGCGCTTCGGGCAGGTTAAGCGCCAGCCAGTCCACATCCATCTTCAGCGCGGCGGCCAACTGGCCCAGTTCTTCCTGCACTTCGCGGGCCAGGAATTTTCTTTCTTCTTCGCGCACATCCTGCAGGTGATTGGCCAGGTCTTTTAATTCCCTGTTCTTATCGCGCAGTTCCTCTTCCACTATTTTCAGCTTCACGCAGTTCTTGATACGCGCCAGCAGCTCTTTGGGATCAAATGGTTTGGTAAGGTAATCATCGGCGCCGGTTTCAATACCCTCGGCCACCTGTGCAGGCGTGATCTCCATCCCCGATACAAGGATGATCTTAATGCCTGAATAATCGGGATTTTTTTTGATCCTTGCACAGATACCCAGACCGGTGTCATCGGGCAGGATCACATCCAGCAGGATCACATCGGGTCTTTCCGTTGCGATGGCCTTCATCAGCTGCTCGCCGGATTCCGCGATCACCATCTCAAAACCTTCTTTCTTGAGAATTACCTGGTAAAGCTTGATGATTACCGGGTCATCATCGACAACTAGAATTCTTGCCATCCTTCTCTATGATTTCTGCTTTGTTACCTGAAACGATTTAGCGCCACCTGTGCAGGCCATTCATGGCCGGGAAAAATAACCGAGGATAAGGATTGAACACTGACAGCCAATGATCGGTAGACGCCGGGGATATCTATCGTGAAGGCTTATCAAATATACAGACCGCCGGTTTAACTGTAAAATCTATTCTCGAAATAGGGGGTTTCGTCCTTTGGCACCGCTTCCTTCTGCTTCCAGTAAGCAAGCGTTACCACCTGCCCGCCCGGCGCTCTCAGCAGCCTGCCGAAAATGGCGTTCACCGGGTTGAACATCACGTCGGTAACACCTACCGTGAACAGCGGAACAGCAGGCGTGGCCGCCTCTTCTGCAATATCAGGCTGCGGCGTTTTGGTTTCTGCAATCGGTTGTATGATTACTTTGTAGCCGTTATACGACAACAGCTGTTCGAGAAAGGCAGCCCTTTCAGCACCCACCTGTTTTTCAACGATGGCGCATTTGACGCCGCCCAGCTCCTCGAATTCATGGTTTTTGTTAATGGCCATAGGTTATCAATGTGATGGACTAATCGAGTAAATATACTGGTAAATTACCCCCAGCAAACCGCTTGCCAGCATGCCCCCCGTGCAGATCCAAAGCGATAGCTGCGGCCAGAAAGGAAGGCTAAGCGCAGCGATACCCGTCTCCCCGGGTTCCATAAAAATGGCTTTTATGATACGCAGGTAATAGTAAAACGAAACCACCATATTCAACGCGGCTACACTGATGAACAGGTAATCGCCTTTTGAAGCGCCGGCCGTTAACAGGAAAAATTTTCCGAAGAATCCCGCTGTAGGCGGCACACCCGCGAGCGAGAAAACAGCGATCGCCAGTATCCATGACAGGGTTTTGTTATGGCGGTACAGGTTGGCGTAATCCGCTATCGTTTCTTTTCCTGTTTGCGTGCTGATCCATCCCACCACACCAAATGCGGCAAGATTGGAAAATACATATACCAGTAAAAAGAAGATCACAGAAGCGTTTGCCGTTTGCGAATAGCCGGATATGCCTACCAGTATAAAACCGATCTGCGCAATGGAAGAAAAGGCAAGGAATCTTTTTATGTTCTGCTGTCGCAAGGCAAACAGGTTGCCGGTGATGATCGTAAGCAGCGACAGGACAACCAGCACCGCATGCGACGTTTTTTCGAGTGGTGCAAACACGGAATACAAAAGCGTTACCAGCACAAATACCATGGCGGCTTTGGATACAACAGACAGGTAAGCCGTAACCGCTACAGGCGCTCCTTCGTATACATCGGCGGTCCACAAATGAAAGGGCACCGCCGATACCTTAAATGCAAAACCGGAAAATACCAGCAGGAAGGTAAACAGTACAACAGGGGTTGCGTGCAGCATACCCGGTATTTCAGCAAGCCATAAACTGCCGGTGATGCCATAAAGAAAAGAAATACCCAGCAGCAGCAACGCAGAAGCGAATGCAGACGACACGATCATTTTCATCGCCGCTTCCGACGATCGTTTGCTGGAGAGCGCAAAGTTCACCGCCGCAGCCAACGGTATAGTGGCCATTTCAAGACCCACATACAATATGAGCATATGCCCCGAAGACAGCATCAGGAACATACCCAGCAACGATGTCAGCAGCAGTAGGTACACCTCCGCCGCATGCCGGTGCTGCCGCAGCCAGCCGTATGCCTGCATGCTGATCAGCCAGACGGCCAGGTTGAGGATATTTTTTTCCAGAACGATCAGCTCGCCGGTGCGGTACATACCATTGAACAGTACGCCCTGCCAGTCGTAAAACAGAAGTCCGACCACCAGGTTAAGCAGCAGCAGCCAGTTCATGATCGGCAGCAAATGCGCCGCCGGCCGGGCCCTGCCGAGTTTGTAGAGCACCAGGAAGAACAGCAGCAGTGCCAGCATGATCTCCTGTCTGAACAATAGGAAAGTATCTGTGAGCATATTAGTTCTGATCAGTTTAGGGTAACGAGTTTATCCACCTGCCGCATCATATTCTCTACGCCCGGATGCACCAGCTGCGTAACAAGAAACGGCGCCACACCCATCAGCACGATGGCCGCAACCAGCAGCACTGCCGCAGTTTTTTCATTCCATGTGGCGTCGGGCAAACCCGCATAGTTCTCCGGCAAAGGACCCATGATGGTTTTACCTGCGGCACGCAGTATGTACACTGCCGTTACCACAATAGAGGCGCAGGCCAGCACGGTGGCCACCCGGTACCAGGTATCAGGGTTTTGCCAGGCGCCCATGAACACGGTCATTTCCGCAACAAACCCGCTCAGTCCCGGAAGCCCCAGCGAACAAAGACCCGCAATAACAAAGACGGTGGAGATAAACGGCATCGCTTTTAACAACCCGCCAAGCGATGCCACCATCCTGGTATGCGTGCGGCTGTAGATCATACCGATGGCAGCGAAGAACAATGCGGTCATCAGTCCGTGCGAGATCATCTGCAATACCGCGCCGTTAACCGATGTTTCCGTAAGCATGCCGATACCGAGTAATACAAACCCGCAATGGCTCACCGAAGAATAGGCGTTGATGTATTTCAGGTCTGTCTGCATCATGGTGGCAAAGGCGCCGTAAATAATGGCTATGGCAGCCAGCAAAATAATGGCCCATGCATACTGGTGCGCCGCCTGCGGCAGCAGGAAAACGGCCACACGCAAACACCCGTATCCACCCAGCTTCATCGATATACCCGCCAGGAACATCGAAGCGGCGGTGGGCGCCGAGGCGTGGCCATCCGGCACCCAGGTATGAAAAGGGAACATGGCGGCGAATATGCCGAACCCCGAAAAAAGAAAAATAAAAATATACGACTGCGATGTCTGGCTGAGTGTTGTTTTTGCGATCGTCATCATATCAAAACTTCCCGCGCCGAAATACAGTCCCAGTAACCCTACAAAAACCAGGGCCGAGCCTGCCATCAGCATCAGGGCCAGTTTCATGGCGCTGTACTCCTTGCGGCCGCTGCCCCATATCCCGATCAGCAGGAACTTGGGTATTACCGCCACCTCGAGGAAAAAGAACATGGTGAACAGATCGAGTGAAATAAAGAATCCGTAGGCCCCCGCACTCAGCAATAACAGCAGGAGGAAAAACTCCTTCTGCCATTTGTCTATTGTCCATGATACCAGTATTCCTGTTAAAACGATCAGCGCCGTCAGCAGGATCATGGCCACGGCGATCCCGTCAACGCCGGTATGGTAATGGATCTGCAGGGGTGCATACCATACCTGGTCTGTTTCGAACAACATGGGGGCCGTGTTTCCCAAGTCGCGTACGGCCAGGTACTGCCATAAAAGATACCCGCAGACCAGCAGCTGCAATACAGCACCCGTTAGTGCAACCTGCCTCGCAAACCTTGCCTGCAGCAGCAGCAGCACAAGGAAGGTACAAACGGGCAACAGGACAAGCAACGATAGGTTCATGGTCTTTTTATTTCCATAGATAAATGAATACAATGGCCAGCAGCGCTATGCCGCTGAAAAAATACAGGGCGTATGACTGCACTTTGCCGGACTGCCAGGCCCTGACCGATTGCGACAGTTTGCCCGTTATACCGGCTATGCCATTTACCGCGCCGTCTACAATATGTCTGTCGATCCATGCCGCGGGCCTCCCGATAAAAGGAAACACGATCTTCCTGGTGACAAACAGGTATGCCTCATCGATATAAAATTTCTTCGATACCGTTTGGAATGCAGGCCCCAGCGCACTGGCCGCCGCATCGGGCGTGTCACTCGTTTTTTTATACCAGCGCATCGCCAGCAGGATGGCCAGTGTGCTCAGCACAACCGGTGCCACCGAGAAGCCGGGGTTCATATGCGTGGCAAGCGTCTTTCCGTCAACCGTAACCCAGGAGGCGATCGGAATAAATCCCGCCAGCACCGTGCACAGCAGCAATACGATCAGGGGCAGTTTCATAGACAGTGCACCCTCACCATGTGTAGGGCTATGACCGGGCTCCTTATGCCAGAAAACAGAGAAGTAAAGACGGAACATATAAAACGCGGTCAGCACTGCTGTGAACAGCGCAATAAAATACACCGGCTTGTTTGCATGATAGGCCGCCAGCAATATCTCTTCCTTGCTGAAAAAACCCGCAAACGGGGGTATGCCGGAAATGGCGAGACATGCCACCAGAAAACAGACATGCGTAACCGGCAGCAGTTTGCGCAGTCCGCCCATATCGCGCATATCGTTGCTGTGCACAAAGTGTATGATGACACCCGCGCAGAGAAAAAGCAGCGACTTGAAAAAAGCATGCGTGAACAGGTGGAACATCGACGCCATGAATCCCAGTCCATCTTCTCCGCCACTGCCCGAGATGCCCAGCGCAAACATCATATAACCGATCTGCGACATGGTTGAATATGCCAGTACGCGTTTGATATCCGTTTGCGTACAGGCGATCAGGGCGGCCAGCAAGGCAGATACGATGCCCGTCCAGGTAACCACCTGCATCACCGATACATCCAAAGAAAAAACAGGAAACAGTCTTGCCACCAGGTATACGCCCGCCACCACCATAGTTGCCGCGTGTATGAGGGCAGACACCGGCGTAGGGCCTTCCATCGCATCGGGCAGCCATATATGCAGCGGGAACATGGCCGACTTACCTGCACCGCCGATAAAGATCAGCAGCAAGCCCCAGGTCAGTGCCGAGATACCCATGAACCCGGCTGTTGTCATTGACAGGTAGGCTGCCGATTGCGGGGCTGCCAAATTTCCGATCAGTGTTGCTATATCGAGCGATTGCCCGTAGAATGCCATCACCAGTATACCGACCAGGAAACCAAGGTCTGCGAAACGGGTAACGATAAACGCTTTTTTAGACGCAGCCACGGCAGAAGGTCTGTCGTAATAAAATCCGATCAGCAGAAACGATGATACGCCCACCAGCTCCCAGAAAATGTATACCTGGAAGAGATTGCCGGCCAGCACCAATCCCAGCATCGAAAACGTAAACAGCGAGAGATAGGCATAATACGTCGCAAATCTTGTTTCGCCCTTCATATAACCCAGGCTGAATACATGCACCATCAGCGATACAAAACATACCACCACCAGCATCATCGCCGAAACCGGGTCGATCACCAGACTCATGTCTATCGATACCCCCGGCGAGAACTGCAGCCAGGTGATGGTAAAAGCCGTAATCTTCCGGTAAACATCATTGACTTTGCCGTCGGAAAAAAAATACTGGTATGCCGCAACAAATGACAACAGCGTGCTGCCGGCCAGCAATAAAGTGCCGATCATACCCGATGCATTGCGCAGGGTGCGGCCAAACAATCCCATCAGCACAAACCCCAAAAGGGGTAAGAGTGGTATCCATATAAGGTAGGCATAACCGTTCATGGGTCAGTATTTCATATCGGTTGCATCGTCCACATCGATGGAACGGTGCGTCCGGTACAGGTTAATGATGATTGCTATGGCTACAGCGGCTTCTGCAGCCGCTATGGTGATAATGAATAAGGCGAAAAACAGTCCGTCGAGTTTACCCGGGTACAGGTATTTGTTAAACGCCACAAAGTTGATGTTCACGCTGTTCAGCATCAGCTCGATGGCCATCAGCATGGTGATCATGTTCCTGCGGGTAAAAAGTCCGTACATGCCAATAAAGAACAGCGCCGTACTGAGAAACAGGATATGTGATAAAGGCACGGTGTTCATTCCCCGGCATTTTGTGGTGAAACAATATCGGCCTGACTGGGCTTCATCGCTATTACGATACAGCCGATCATTGCCGCCAGTAACAAAAAGCTTATGGCTTCAAAGGGAAGCAGGAACCCGAAATCGGTTGTGCTAAGCATCTGCCGCCCGATGGCCTGCATGGAAGCCTGGAACGAATGATCATCGGCAGCCGAAGTAAAATACTGGCTGATCAACCGCGCCGTAAAAAGAATACCAAACAAAACGGCCAGCAACGCGGGCAGTTTTCTCTTTATCGGCGGTGAAGGCATTTTTGCACCCGATTGTTCTGTGAGAAAGATGGAAAAAATGATCAGTACCACGATACCGCCCACATATACGATGATCTGTACGGCGGCAATAAATTCTACCTGCATCCAGAAATACAATGCCGCAATGCCTACCAGGGAAAACAAAAGCCAGATAGCCGAGCGGAACAGCTGTCTTGCCGTCACTGCCAGCAGCCCTGCGCCGAGGATACAAACGGCGATAACATAAAAAAGGATTACGGATATATTCATTATTCCACGCCCTCCCTGATTTTAGAACCCGGTTGATTCAATTTCTTGGTAAGCTTGCTCCTGTCGAACACACTGTGTTCAAAATTCTGCGCCATTTTGATGGCATCTGTTGGGCAGGCTTCCACGCAAAGATTGCACATGGTACACAGCTCAAGGTGATAGATAAATGTGTCCAGCGCTTTTTTCTTTTTTCCCTCCGGCGTTGTATCAAACCTGGTGATGATTTTGATGGTGCCGTTGGGACAGGCCAGTTCGCAGGCAGTACAGCCTGTGCAGGCATGCTCGTTGCTGGCATCATGCGGCATCACCACTTCTCCCCGGAAACGCTCGGCCAGCTGCAGGGTTGAACGGTTATCGGGGTACTGCTGTGTAATGATCTCTTTCGGGTGAAAGAAATAGTATCCTGTTTTCCGCATGCCTTTCAGCAGGGAAGTGACACCGTTGTACACATTCTGTATGTATTCTTTTACAGACATACACGATTTTTTTTCAAAAATGCCAGCCCAGTATCGCTATCAGCGTTACCAGCAATAAATTAAGCATACTGATCGGCAGCAGGTATTTCCATTCGAGCGCCAGCAGCTGGTCAACACGCAGCCTGGGAAATGTCCAGCGAAACCACATGATCAGGAAAATAAGCAAAAAGGTCTTTCCCAGGAACCAGATGGAAGAGGGTATATAATCCATCAGGTGATTGAACCCTCCCCAGCTGCCGATATGCAGGGGCATCCATCCTCCCAGGAACAATGTTGCACCGATTGCACAAACGATAAAGATGTTGATGTATTCCGCGAGAAAGAACAGCGCGAATTTCATTCCCGAATACTCTGTATGAAAACCGGCGGTGAGCTCCGACTCCGCCTCGGCGAGGTCAAATGGCGCACGGTTGGTTTCGGCGGTAACGGCAATGATAAAGACCACGAATGCAATGACCGCCGGTATATGTCCTTTGAACAGCCACCACCCGTTTTGCTGTGATTGTATGATCTCCGTTATCTGCAGGCTTCCCGACAAAACCACGATCGAAAGCACGGCCATGCCCGCGGACAATTCGTAGCTGACGATCTGCGCACCGCTGCGCATGGCGCCCAGCAGGGAATATTTGTTATTGCTTGCCCAGCCCGCCATCAGGATACCGATCACCGAAAGAGAAGATACCGCCGAGATATACAACACGCCGATATTGATATCCCATAACTGGAACCCTCTGGCAAAAGCGATAGGCGCCAGCAGCAGCATAGCCACCATCATTACCAGAAATGGCGCCAGGTTAAAAAGGAATTTGTCTGCCAGATCCGGTGTCAGGCCTTCCTTCATAACAAGCTTCAGCGTATCCGCCACAGTCTGCAGCATACCCCTGGGGCCTACGCGGTTGGGTCCGAGCCTGATCTGTATTTGGGCTGCCACCTTGCGTTCCATCAGCACCAGTACCAGTCCCAGTACCGCAAACAGACCTGTTGTCAGTACGATCACGATCAGGCATTCCCATACCAGCACCCAGCCGCTGCTGAAGTTGCTGCTCAGCCAGTTCTGTACCTCGTTGGTGATATGTTCTAAACTAAACATGCGATAAGATCAATTGTCCGACTGCCGGATTACCGGTTGCCGGTTGGTTTCTGTTTGTCTGTTCACGCTCCGTTACCTGTCTATATCCGGTATCACCAGGTCCAACGTTCCCATGGTTGCCATCAGGTCGCCGATCTTGCTGCCGCGGGCCATATGATCGAGCGCCGACAGGTTGGAAAAACCGGGCGACCGGAATTTGATACGGTAAGGTGTTGTTCCGCCTTCGCTCACAATGTATACGCCGAATTCGCCACGGGCCGTTTCCACACGCTGGTAAAACTCTCCTTTCGGCGGTTTAAGCACTGCTTTGGTCTTTGCCTGGAAATCACCTTCGGGAATATTGTCGATCAGCTGTTCGATGATGCGTATGGACTGGTGCATTTCCCTTACACGCACCATGTAGCGCGCGAAGGAATCGCAGCCGGTCTCGAGCACTTCGTCGAAGTCAACGTCAGCATACACTTCGTAGGGGAATATTTTCCGGGTATCGCAGCTCAGCCCGCTTCCCCTGGCCACGGGGCCGGTGCACCCGAACGAGATCGCATCTTCTTTTGACAGTATACCCACGCCTTTCATACGGTTCTGAAAAATGATGTTATTGGTAACCAGGTCATCGTACTCCACCACTTTCTGTTTGAACTGCTTGACAAATGCTTTTGTCTTTTCCCGGAACTGCGGATGTATATCGTACATCACCCCGCCCGGTACCATATAGTTCATTGTAAGCCTGGCGCCGCACGAATCTTCCATGATCTCGTTGATCATCTCCCGCTCGCGGAATGCATAAAAGAAAGGTGTAAATGCGCCGAGATCCATCGCCATTGCGCCCAGCCACAGCTCGTGCGAAGCTATCCGTGTCAGTTCGCTCATCAGCACGCGTATCACTTTAGCGCGCTGGGGCACTTCGATCTGCATGCTTTTTTCCACACAGATTGCGCAGCCGAGGTTGTTGATATGCGAGGACAGATAATCCATCCGGCTGGTGACGTAAATAAACTGCCGGTAGCTGAGGCTTTCGCACATTTTCTCGATGGAACGATGGATATAGCCCAGGTGCGGCTCGATCTTTTTGACCGTTTCGCCCTGCAGGGTGATCACCAGGTGCAGTACGCCATGCGTGGCAGGATGCTGTGGCCCCACATTGATCACCAGTTCCCCTTCGGGACCGGCCAGTGTGTTATCGCTGATGATCGCTGTTTCGGTGTACATGAACGGTTATAATTTGATCATATTGATAGGGTCCTCAAAATCCTTGCGCAACGGAAATCCCTCAAAATCGTCCGGCAATATCAGTTTCCGCAGATCGGGATGCCCGCTGAATACCACGCCGAACAGTTCAAACACTTCCCGTTCATGAAAATCGGCCGTGCGCCATATATCCGATACGGTATCGATAACGGGGTGGCTTCTGTCGAGGTTGGCCTTGATAACAATGGTATGCCGGTATACGGTGGAGGAAAGATGGTAGACCATAGTAAGATGCGTCTTCCAGTCGATACAGGTAAGGCAGAAAAGATAGTCAAATACAAACTGCGATTGCCGCAATGCAGTTGCCATTGCCTTCCAGGCGGCAGGCTCTGCCTGCACTGTCAGCCATTCGCCCGATTCATCGAATATGGCGGAAGTTGCAACCCCGGTAATAAAATCTTTGATCGCTTCGTTGTGCATAAACCTTTTACGTTCCTTTCAGTTCGTTCCGTATCTGTTCTCTTGTTAAACCGCTTTTTATTTTTTCCTGCAGTGTCAGCAATGCGTGCAGCAGCGCTTCCGGTCTTGGCGGGCAACCCGGTATGTACACATCTACCGGTATGATATGGTCGGCGCCTTTTACCACGGAGTAGGTGTTGTAAAAAAACGGCCCGCCGCTGATGGCACATGCGCCCATCGCTATCACGTATTTGGGATCCGCCATCTGGTCGTACAGGCGTTTCAGCACCGGTCCCATTTTATTAACGATGGTGCCGGCAATGATAATCACATCGGCCTGCCGGGGCGTGGCCCTTGCCACTTCAAAACCAAACCTCGAAAAATCGTATTTGGAAGAAGCCACCGCCATCATTTCTATACCGCAGCAACTGGTGGCAAACGTAAGCGGCCACAAAGAATTGGCTCTTGCCCAGTTGATGATATCCTGGAACTTACCGGTAACAGCTGTACCGCCGGGCATATTGTGCACCTGGCCCGGAAAAGTTTCCTGTATGGGTTTTTCAATCATATCCATTTCAGCGCGCCCTGTTTGTGTGCGTACAAAAACCCGATGAATAATATAAAGATGAAGAACAGTATTTCCACCAGTGCTATGATACCGATTTCCTTTACCACCACGGCCCAGGGATAGAGAAACACCAGCTCCACATCGAATACCAGGAACAGCAGTGCGAAAAGATAATAGCCTACATGAAACTGCTGCCAGGGAGAACTTGCCGTGGGGATGCCGCATTCGTATGGCTGCCCCTTCTGCGGGTTGGTGCTGCCCTTCACAAAGAGCCTGCCTGCAAGAATGCCTCCTGCAGAAAACACGACAGCAGCAATGACCAGAACGATCAGTGAAACAGCTCCCATACGCAATCGGTTAATTCAAAGTAATATACAACTAAATCCATTTAAAAAACGCAGACCCCGCAGGGGCATGTGTATAACATTACCATAAAATGTGTATCTTACCTGTCAATAGCTACTTGCGCGTAAAAGTTTTGTGGGAAGGGTTGTACCGGATCAACTAAAACCAACAGCTTTGAAACAGGGCCATTTTGACTACCTGAATAAGCACCAGAAAAAAGTGTTCACTGCACCGTTGCAGCGTATCACCTATAGTTTTCACGACCAGGAAAACACGATCACCGGTTACCTGGAGGAAGACGGCGACCTCATCTGCCTGTATGAATACCGCGGCCATTATTTCGGCGCCGAGTTCCTGATCTCCTTTTCCAGGTACTCATCTTCGTATAAACTGCTGCACACCGAAACAGAATAACCATTGCCGTTGTTTGCGCCTGCACGCCCGCCTTTATCATTACAAGACAAATGCTGATACACCGCAGGCACCGGCCGGTCAGCATTGCCCTGCATGTTGCATCTATATAAAAACTTAACATTGAAACTTACAGAATTGCATTAAATTTATGTTACCATTTTAAGTACACAGTATGGCAAAAAAGCAACTCCGCAAAGACCTTGAGGAAAAAATTACGGGTGCAATCGGCGACCTCGCTTCCAAAGCAGACAGGAAAGTTCAGAAAGCGGTTAGGAAAGCGGCAAAATGGCTGGCAGATGTTTTACACAAACCCAAGCCTGCAAAACCCAAAACCACTCCCGCGAAAAAGAAAGCGGCCGTTAAGAAAACTGCCGTTAAAAAAAGCGTTGCCGTAAAGACTGCGAAAAAATCTGCCCCTGCCAGATAAGATCGTTCATCATTCCATGCCTGGTCGTTCAGCATAAAGAATCCATCTCCGACAGCTGCTGTACCGATCACGCAAAATAATTCCGTGCACTATACACATCAGTACCCCATCATGTTACGGAAAGGTTACCGCAATATTACCATAGTGTTAGTGCGCAGGTATCCGGTAGGGTTATCCACAGGATCGTTCACAGATCCATACACATCTACGATCGCCGGGGTCAGGCATTGTTATACACTTTGAGAACCGTTTCGCGCAGCGGGTTGGATGCTTCCGATACAATGAACGCCAGCAATTCTGCCAGCTCCGTGGGTTTTACCCAGATGGCAGGATCCGTATCGGGCATGCTTTTGCGGTTAAGCGGTGTATCCAGTGTGGACGGAGCGATAACGGTGGCAGTTACATTTTTTCCCCTGGCGGTTTCGTTCAGGTACTCGGCAAGTTTAAACAGCAGCGATTTGCTCAACCCGTAGGCGATCAGGTCTTTTCCGTACGAAGCCTCGATAGCTGGTCTTGCGCCGATGAATACCAGTCTTCCGAAAC
Source organism: Sediminibacterium soli (assembly GCF_009939225.1). Taxonomy (GTDB): domain Bacteria; phylum Bacteroidota; class Bacteroidia; order Chitinophagales; family Chitinophagaceae; genus Sediminibacterium; species Sediminibacterium soli. The sequence continues at coordinate 925,934 of NZ_JAACJR010000008.1, forward strand.
CGTTCTGCAGCATATGAAGGAATACCGGCTGCGCAACCTGGTAAGCCGTTTCAAAATTCAGCGACAATTGTTTGCGTATATCGCTGATGGAAGTGGCCGCAAGACCGCCCATGGCAAACCCGCCCACCAGCAGCAGCGCAGCATCGATCACCCGGTAGCGGTCGATCACCTGTTTTACAAAGGAAGCGGCCAGGGCTTCGTTGCCAAGGTCCACGGCATGTATTTCCAGGTTGGTATGCGATACCACTTCCCGTTTCATTTCTTCGCTGAATACAGTGGCGATTACCCGGTAACCTTTTTGCAAAAATGCCTGTGTGACCGCGGTACCCAGATTGCCGTTTGCGCCCGTGATAATGACAGTTTTCATATTGCTGGATTGTTCAGCAATTTACGCCATTTCCCCGGCGGGGAAAATGGTTTCAGATAATTCCCATCTGCTTCATCAGGTAGGTTGCATTGGTCATCCGCGCCACACCCGGTTTTCTTTTGAAGTCAAAATGCAGGCCATCTGCCGCCAGCTCGCTTTCAAAATGATAATTCCGGACCTTCCCGGGATATTTATCGGCCAGCACACCGAGTTCGGTATCGTGTGTGGCGATCATGGTAAGACAGTTATGCGCCATGAGCTTACTGATCAGCAGCTCCGTTCCGTCGTGCTTGTCTTTTGAATTTGTTCCGCGCATCACTTCATCCAGCAATACCAGCGAGGGAACCGGCCCATCCAGCGACCGGATGATGCGCTGCAGGCTTTTCAGCTCTGCATAGAAATAAGACGTACTCTCCTCCAGTGAATCGATATGATGAAAAGAGCTGCGTATCTGCATCGGCGAAAAAGAAAATGTTCCCGCAAAAACCGGTGCACCCATCTGGGCCAGCAGGAGGTTGAGTCCCACCGTTCGCAGGTAGGTACTTTTGCCCGACATATTGGAGCCGGTGATCAGTTGCAGCGTTCCCTCATCGCCCAGGGAAATATCGTTCAATACCGCTTTTGTTTCGTTCATGAGCGGATGTCCCACCGATGTTGCGGAAATATGCAAAGGCCCGTATTCCGGCTGCGGAAAAACAAACCGGGGGTGGTTATAGTGAAAAGTGGCCAGCGAATTCAGCACTTCTATTTCGCCAAGCGTATCAAACCAGCCGGGCACGCGCTGCTGGTACTGCCCGTTCCATTTGAGGTACGCGAGCGCGCAAACCAGGTCTGAAAGAAACAGCCCGTTGGCAAACGGTGAGAGAAAAACATTCAGCCTGATATCAAACCAGTTCACCAGCCTCGATAAGCGCTGAAAGGCGTGCTCGGCATCTGCCAGCTGCCGCTGCTGGGTTCGCAGGTAGTCGTCCAGCCATATCTCTCCCGTAATGGTCTGAAAACAGACCGCATACTGCCCGTAGAGGTAACTCTTTTTAGATATATGGTTATACAGCGCACCTGTTTTGCGAACAAAGAGGGCGGCAAGCAGCAACCCGCATACCAGAAACAATAACAGCAGCTGATAGCGGTTCACCACGATCGAATACGTGAGTATAACGCAACCGAAAAAAGGCCAGATCCACGATAACAGCCGCACCGCCGTATGTGTCAGCAAATCGAATTGCCGCCGGTCTATGCCTTCCAGCAATTGCTTCAGTCCCTCTTCTTTACCGATCAGCAATCCCCTGGCGAGTAATGTCTGGCGGAAATCGATGCGCGGACCAAGTTCTTTTACAGCCTGCTGGTAAGCGACAATGGTCTCGGGCACAACGAATGGCGTATTTGCCTGCGCCGCCAGTTTGTCTCTTCCCGGCAGGGTGGCCGATCGGTTCAGCTGGTGGTACAGCGATCCCGGTCCAAAAACATTGAGATCGGATGCAAAACCTTCGCCGGCTTTGTACTCCGTTCCGTCTGCCAGAAAAGAGCGCCTGCCGTCCATGACAGCAAGTTCGTTCTCATTGATCTGCAGCAATTGCTCGTAGTATTTTTTGTGACGCTGGTAGCCGAAAGAAATAAAAAGAAAAACGAAAAAAGCCGCCAGCGCCGAAAGCGCGTATACGATGCTATGCGTCTGGAAATGATTTTGAAAAAAAACAACCAGCTGCCATGCAAATGCAGCGAATGTAATTAACCGCAGCAGTCCCATCCACTGCCATCGCCTGTGGTAAAGATCGCGGAGCGAACGGAACTGTTTGGCTCTTTGCAGGTAAGTGTCAGCAGCGGAAGCAGTTCTGGTTTGTGTTGTCATAGAAGAGAGGTGCCCTTATCAATGGCAACAAGATAGCTTTTTAACTCCTTATCAAATTGTGAAAAATACCTGGGCGCAAGCGCTTCCGCCAGTTTTTCCGCTTTTCCTTTTTTTACCATATTGATGGTGCAACCTCCAAATCCACCGCCCATCATTCTTGCACCCAGTACATCCGGGTGATCGCCTACCATGGTTACCAGTGCATCTGCTTCGGGGCAGCTTACTTCATACAGTTCACTGAGACCGCGGTGTGTGGTAAACATTTTCTGGCCGAACGCAGCAAAATCGTGTTTTGCCAGATCCTCGCAGCCGTTCTGCAAACGCCGGATCTCTTCCGTAACATACCTGCATCTTTTGTAAACGACCGCATCACCATCCGCAAGACATTCCTCCACCATACCGATGGTGGCGTCGCGCAGGCTTTTTACCGAGGGATATTTTTGGGCTATGACAGCTACCCCCCGCTCACATTCCTGCCGGCGAAGATTGTATTCCGAAGAGGCCAGTGAATGCTTGACACCGGTATCAAGCAGCAGTATATCCACTTTTTCGGAGGGAAAAGGCATGTAGGCATATTCGAGGGAGCGGCAGTCCAGCCGTATCACTTTTTCGGCTTCGCCGAACATGCTGGCGAACATATCCATGATACCGCACTGCAATCCTACAAAATCGTTCTCGGCCTTCTGCGCAAACTGCACCATTGTTTTCCTGTCGATACCCAGCCCGAACAAGGTATTCATTGCATAGACCGTTGCGCATTCAACCGCGGCAGAAGAGGAAAGACCTGCGCCCAGCGGCACATCGCCGCCGATGACCGCATTGAATCCCTGAACAGGGAAACCGTTTTTCTGCAATACATCGATCACGCCGAGTATATAATCCGGCCAGTGAGTTCCTGATTTTACGAGTGCGTCAAGAGAAGATTCATGCGACTCGTCAAGGTCTGCCGCCACCAGTTGTATCTGCCTGTCGTTTCTTTTCTGTACCGCCAGGTAAATGGCTTTATCGATCGATGCCGGCAGCACAAAACCCATATTGTAATCGGTATGTTCACCGATCAGATTAATACGACCCGGAGAACGAACGATTGTATCCGGCTTCCCAAACCTTTCCCCGAAAATGCTTTCTATCGTGGCAACCAGTTCCTTGTTTACTGACATGTCTTTTACATTATTGAAGCGTGAATTCCGAATGCCTTTCGGGTATCTGAATATGTTTAAATCCTTTACCGTGCAATCGCGATGCAAATTCTTCCTGCACATCATAATCGCCGTGCACCAGGAACAGGTTTTTTAATTCCGACGGCTCCTGTCCCGCAATAAACAGGCAAAGATCATCGTAATCGCCATGTGCGCTCATTGTATAGATACGGCCTATTTCTGCCACCACTTTGTACATTTCTCCGAATATTTTCACCGATTTGGCGCCGCTCAGCAATTTGCCGCCGAGGGAGTTGGGCTCGCAATAGCCCACCATGAGTACGGTGTTTTTTTCGTCACCAATATTGTTGCGTATATGGTGCTTTACCCTTCCGGCATCGGCCATACCGCTTGCCGAAATGATCACACAGGGCTGGTCCAGGTCGTTCAGCCGTTTACTCTCTTCCACGCTCTGGATAAATTTGAGTCCCCTGAAATCAAACGGATCGCTGTCCGTCAGCATCACTTTATGAATGGCATCGTTGAAATACTGGGGATAGGATTTTACCAGGTCGGTTGCTTCCTTGCTCAAAGGACTGTCTACATACACCGGAACCGGTGGTAACCGTTTTTCCAGTTCCAGCTGGTTGAGGGAATACAGCACTTCCTGTGTGCGCCCTACGCTGAAAGCGGGTATGATCAGTTTGCCTTTTTTCTGGATACAGGTTTTGTGTATCCAGTGATAAAACAGCTGTGTGGCATCCGCAACATCTTCGTGCAGCCTGTTGCCGTAGGTACTTTCCAGTATAAGGTAATCAGCCCGCGGTATAGCCGTGGGTTTCCTGAGAATAGCATCGTTGTACCTGCCTACATCACCGCTGAAAGACACCCGCGTTGTATGGCCCTTTGCCGTGATCTTCAGGTGCACGGAAGCGCTGCCGATGATATGACCCGCGTCTGCAAACATCAGCTCCATCTCTTCATCGATCTTTGTCCATTCGTCGTAGGCCACGGATTCAAAATGCGATAAGGTTTCGGCAACATCATCCGGTGTATACAGGGGCTGGTAAGGTGTCAATCCCTGTTTGGCCCTTTTCTTATTGATGAATTTGGTATCGTCGCGCTGTATTTCCGCCGAGTCCTGTAACAATATGGCGGCCAGCTCCTTTGTAGCCGGCGTACAGAATATTGTTCCCGCAAATCCCTCTTTAACGAGTTTGGGAATCAGTCCGCAATGGTCTATATGTGCATGCGAAAGAATGAGGTAACTGATCTTTGCCGCTTCAAAACCGAAATCGCGGTTCAGTGCATCGGTGTCTTTACCCATGCCCTGGAACATACCGCAATCAAGTAATACCTGCTTGCCATTGTCCAGGTGAATCAGGTGTTTGGAACCCGTTACTGTACGCGCTGCGCCGTGAAATGCAATTTTCATACACTATCTTTTTTTGAAACTCCAGGTGATGATGAATTCTGCAACCGTTTCTCCCGATGTATTTACGCCCTTGGACCTGCAATGCACCGTGGCAGGCTCTCCTGTTTCGAGGGCGCGTGTTGCCGCGTTTTCGACGGCAGTTCCATCTTCGCAGGTGAAGCGGATTTTTCCGGTTGCTTTTTTTACAAACTTCGCTTCAATGCCCACTACCAGCAAGCTTATTCCCGGATGGCGCCGGTATATCTGCGCCATCGCCAGGGCGCCCGTACTCAGTTCGGCCGCCATCGACTGCACAGCGAAATACATGGAACGAAAAGGATTTTTATTCAGCCATTTGTAGGGTACGGAAACGATGCAGCGCTGTTCGTCCAGCAATTGCAAACGAAGGCCCGCAAAAAAAGCGGCAGGCAGGTTTTGCAACAGGAACAGCCGAAACAGGATCGGATGTGTGGCCAGTTTCTGAAACCGATAAAAACCCGGATGCATGCTGCACTTTTTTAATCCCTAAAAGTAACAGCAATGCCCTGGAGAAAAAAATAAATCGTTGTGCAAACGTTACAGCAACAGGGCCGCCAGTGCATAATCCGCAAAAAGGATCATGATGCAACTTACCACCACCGCGCTGGTGCTGGCCCGGCCTATCTCGAGCGAACCCCCTTTTACGTTATACCCGAAGTAAGCAGGGATACTGCTGAGGATAAAACCATAGGTGTACGATTTATAGAGCGCTACGGTAATATTGTACGTATTCAGGTTCTGGCGCAGACCGTTATCGAAAATATCGGTGGCGATGATGCCCGACATGGATCCGGCCGTTCTTCCGCCCCAGATACCGATCACGGCAGAGATAATGATCAGGCAGGGTATTACCAGCAGTGAGGCCAGTATCTTGGGAAGCACCAGGTAACTTTTGGTATTGATGCCCATGATCTCAAGCGCATCGATCTGTTCGCTGATACGCATATTACCCAGTTCACTGGCTATCTTACTTCCCACCACGCCGGCGAGTACAATACTTACCACCGTAGGCGATAATTCCAGTATCATACTGTCCCGCACGATCTGCGCGATCGTTGACGCAGGCACCAGCGGACTTACCAGTTGGTAGGCCGTTTGCACGGTTGTTACCGCACCCAGGAACAGGGAAATGATCATTACGATCGGCAACGCGCCGATTCCGATCTCCACGCACTGATGCATGAATTCCTTCCAGTACATACGCCAGTTCTCCGGTTTGGTGAACATGCCCTTAAGCATCAGAAGATAGGTGCCAAGATGGGTGAAGAATGACATAGGGAGATCAGTGGTTAATAATTAGCAATGTTTCGCAGGCCTGGACGCTCTGTTTTTTATCCGGCTCTTTTATTTCTTTTTCTTCTTCAATCGCTTCCACCAGGCGCTGCTCTGGATGGCTTCGTCGGTGTTCATGCGGCATTTGAGCTGCGCATCCACAACCGCCACCAGCGCCATGTTCACGATGCTTCTTACGGTGCTGCCCAGCTGCAGCACGTGTACAGGCTTTTTCAAACCCAGCAATATAGGACCGATGGCATCGGCGCCGCCCACTTCTTTCAGCAGGTTATAGGTCACATTGCCTGCGGTCAGGTTGGGAAACATCAGCACGTTCACGTCCTCGTCAACCAGTTCACTGAAGGGATAATTGTCGCGCAGTATCTCTTTGTTAAAAGCAAGACTGCCCTGCATTTCGCCATCAACGATCAGCGAAGGATTGCGCTGTTTCAGGATACGTGTTGCCTCTGCCACCAGTTTGGCCTCCGGCGAATCGCTGCTGCCGAAATTGCTGTAGCTGAGCATGGCAATACGCGGTGTAAGGTTGAAATTCCTTACCTCTTTGGCCACCATCATGGTGATATCCGCCAGTTCTTCGGCCGTGGGGTGAAAGTTAACCGTGGTATCTGCCAGGAACAGGGGGCCTTTTTTTGTCAGCAGCAGGTACATACCCGCAATCTTTTTTACACCCTCTTCCGTTCCGATGATCTGCAGAGCGGGACGTATGGCTTCCGCATAATTTTTTGTCAACCCCGAGAGCATGGCATCGGCATCACCTGTCTCCACCATCATGCAGCCAAAATGGTTGCGGTCTTTCATGATCTTCAGGCTCTCGTATTTATTGAATCCTTTACGCTGCCGCTTACGGAAAAACAGTTCGCTGTAGAACTCACGCTTGGATTCCATCTCATCGCTGCGCGGGTCGATGATGGGTATATCGCTGATATCGATATTGTTCTTTTCGGCTATCAGGCGGATCTTATCGGGATCGCCCAATAAGATCGGGTACGCGATGCCGTCGTCGTAAATAATGCTGGCCGCTTTTAATATCTTCTGGTTATCGGCTTCTGCGAATACCAATCGCTTGGGTGATTTTCTTGCCTTGTTGCCGATCACGCGCATCAGCTGGTTATCAAGACCCAGCCGTTTATTCAGTTCAAGGGCATAAGCCTCCCAGTTGCCGATCTGTTTCTGTGCAATACCGGTGTCTATCGCCGCCTTGGCAACCGCCGGCGCTACGGTGGACAGCAACCTGGGGTCAACCGGTTTGGGGATGATGTATTCCGGACCGAAAGACATATTGCTCTGGTTGTAGGCCAGGTTCACGATATCGGGAACCGGCGATTTGGCCAGATCGGCCAGCGCCCGCACCGCTGCCAGTTTCATTTCTTCGTTGATCTGGGTGGCACGCACATCCAGCGCTCCGCGGAAAATATATGGGAAGCCCAATACATTGTTTACCTGGTTGGGATAGTCCGTTCTGCCTGTGGCCATGATAATGTCTTTACGGGCAGCCGTTGCATCTTCATAGCTGATCTCCGGATCGGGGTTGGCCATAGCGAATACAATGGGGTTGCGCGCCATGCTTCTGATCATATCCTGTGTTACCACATTGCCCACGCTGAGTCCGAGAAATACATCGGCATCCTTCATGGCTTTATCGAGCGTGGCATCGTTTTTCTTCACGGCGAATTTCATACGCTCCTCATCCAGATCGGTTCTGCCGGTATGCAGTACACCGTCTTTGTCGAACACGATGAAATTCTCATGTTTTGCACCCAGTGCTACATACAGTTTCATGCAGGCCATGGCCGCCGCGCCGGCGCCGTTCACCACAAAACAAACCTTTTCAATCTTTTTCTTCTGCAGCTCCAGCGCATTCAGCAAAGCCGCGCTGCTGATGATGGCCGTACCGTGCTGGTCGTCGTGCATCACAGGAATCTTCATCTGCTTTTTCAATTCCTGCTCTATATAAAAACATTCAGGGGCCTTAATATCTTCCAGGTTGATACCGCCGAACGTGGGCTCAAGCGCTTTTACGATCTGAACAAACTTCTGGGGATCCTTTTCATTGATCTCGATATCGAATACATCTATATCGGCAAAGATCTTGAACAGCACACCCTTACCTTCCATTACGGGTTTGCTGGCTTCGGGACCGATATCACCCAGGCCAAGCACGGCCGTGCCGTTGCTGATCACCGCCACCAGGTTGCCCTTGGCGGTGTATTTATACACCTCCTCTGTATGTTTTGCGATCTCCTTGCAGGGTTCTGCCACTCCCGGACTGTAGGCAAGCGAAAGATCGCGCTGTGTTTTTGCTTCTTTGGTGGGTACCACTTCTATTTTTCCAGGCCGGCCGGAAGCATGGTATTCGAGCGCTTGTTCCTTTCGTAACTCCTTGTGTTTGGACATACTGATCTTTTGGGTTACCGGCTGCAATCGTTCTGGTATCGCAGTGCGCTGTTAACAGGCAGGCGCAACCACCAAACGGTAAGGGCAAGCAAAACAACCGGCTGAAAGGGCAAAAATACGGTTTCTTGGAAGATGACCGAATGCATTCATTATCTGTCATATATGCATATTCAGGTGGCAAGAAATTACCTGCCGAAACCGATCCGCTCCCTTTCTTCCCAGGCAACCTGGTCGGCTTTGTCGCCCAGCAGTTTTTCTATGGCCAGGTTGATCAGGACCAGTTGCTCGCTGTGGCCGGTGACCGTGTGCCGGATATCCATGACTTCCAATGCAAGCTCCTGGTACTGAAGGGCTATCTGTCGGATGGCGATAAAGGCCCGCATGATGACAATATTCATCTGAATGGCCTTCTCCGAATGCAGTACACTGCTGAGCATGGCAATACCCTGTTCTGTAAAAGCAAAAGGATAATATTTTATATGCTCCCCACGCCTGCCTTTGTCTAAGGACGCAAATTGCGTCCTTAAAGATTGGTATTCGTCCCTGGTAAGTGCATACATAAAATCATCAGGGAATCGTCCGATATTCCTGCGAACAGCTTCTTTCAGCCGTTTGGTTTCGACATCATACAGAACAGCCAGATCATGGTCGAGCATAACGCGTCGGCCCCTGACAGTGTAGATCTTTTCCTGGATCAGCTGGACATCCATCATCGTAATTTGACCTGAAAATACAGGTTGCCGTATTTACACTGAAGGTAGAAATACGCTGTCAATCCGGTATTTTCACGAGGATGTTTATACGCTTACCGGGTCATTGCCCCTAACCAGGCCATCATACCCATTCCTTTTTCGATAGCACGCTCGTCGATATTGAATTTAGGGGTATGGACATTGTGTGCGATCCCCTCCGCCTCGTTGCGAACGCCTATCCGGAAAAAACAGCCGGGGATCAGTTGGGTATAATAGCCGAAATCCTCCGCACCCATGCGCATTTCCGTTTCGGAAACATTTCCCTTCCCCGCGAATTCATTGGCCAGGTCCCAGGCATGCCCGGTAAAAACGGGATCGTTGTCTACCGTCGGGTATCCGACATCGATATGCAGGTCTATTTCGGCGCCCATGGCCTCCACCAGTCCCACGGCCTGTTTACGTATCAGTTCATGGGCTTTCTTCCGCCATACCTCGTCCATGGCACGGAAGGTGCCCATCAGCTTCACCTCGCTGGGTATTACGTTGGTGGTATGCCCGCCCTGTATGGAACAGATAGATAAAACCGAAGGCGAAGTGGGGTTATTGTTCCTGGATATGATCTGCTGCAGACTTACGATCAGCTGCGATGCGATCAATACGGTATCGGCAGTGAGATGCGGCGCGGCGGCATGACCGCCTTTGCTGCGTATGGTAATATACAACTCGTCGGCACTTGCCATAACACGCCCTTTGCGAAAACTGAATTTGCCAAGTTCAAGTCCGGGATGCACATGCAGTCCGATAATTCCCTGCGGCTTTGGATTTTCCAGCGCGCCGTCGCGGATCATATAACTGGCCCCTCCGGGGTTTCTTTCCTCTCCCGGCTGAAAAAATAATTTGATCGTTCCCTCCCACTCGTCTTTCAACCCGTTAAGGATCTTTGCCGCACCCAGTAAGATGGTGGTATGCACATCGTGACCGCAGGCATGCATCACCCCGGGATTCGTGGATTTGTATGCCACTTCGTTCTCCTCCTGAATGGGCAGTGCATCCATATCGGCGCGCAGGGCTATCACGCGGCTTTCGGGGTTCTTGCCTTTGAGCAGGCCCACAATACCCGTATCAGCCTTTATCTCATAGGGAATACCGAAAGAATCGAGCCTGGAACGAACATATTTACTTGTTTCCGTTTCCTGGTAACTCAGTTCGGGATGTGCATGAAGATGATGACGCACTTCGATAAATTCATCCGCATATTGTTTGGCCAAAGACCTGATCTTTTCTGCTAGCATAGCTCTATTGAACAAAGGGTTCTTCTGTTTCGGGGATGATGAGTTCCACGGCATCGTCCACTATATACAATCCTTCCGGGTAATAACGCAGCAACTGCTTCCTGAATGCTTCCGCATCCTCTCTTTTCAAAAAATTACCGATACGCACGCGGAAGTTGGGCGACTGGTAAGTAACATAACTTTTCTGCTCCGGGAAACTGTTGCCGAGGGTTGCCTGCAGGGAAAAAGCGTTATCACGGCTTGCCGTGCTCAGTACCTGTATGCGGAACCCCTTGTACAAACCGCTGCCGGCCTGTGTAAGGAACCGCTTATTGATCTCGGCCTGTTTGCCGGCAAGGATATCCAGGCGGGGATCTTTCTTAACAATAACGGTATCTCCCGCGTACAGCGATGAACTGATCAGCAGGATCAGCAACAGGGTATATGACTGACGGAACGGTTTCATAGCATCCTCCTATAAAGGTAAGACAGATGCAGCAGCAGATACCAAAACCATACCCCGAAATTTATCAATACCCCGATCCCGCCGCGGCGGCCCCGTTTACGATGGCCACACTGGCGCTGCAGCCAAGACGCGTGGCGCCTGCCTCTATCAGCTGCCGGGCAAACACATGGTCGCGTATGCCGCCCGAAGCCTTGATCTGCACATTGGCGGGCAGGTGCCTGCGGAATAATTGCACCGTTTCAACGGTGGCGCCTTTTTCGGCATACCCGGTTGAGGTTTTCAGGTAATCGATACCGGCTACGCCATATAATTCGCAGCACCGGATAATTTCCTGCTCGGTAAGCACCCCGCTTTCAATGATGATCTTGACAATTTTGTGCTTGCTTCTGATCACCGGAATGATATGCCCTATTTCATTGGCGAGGTACTGCCAGTCGTTGTTTTTTATCGCGGAAATATTGATCACCACATCCAGTTCATCCACGCCATCCACCATGGCCAACACAATCTCAGCGATCTTGGCTTCCACTGCAGAATAACCAAAGGGGAACCCGATCACCGTTGCCACTTTTACCGGAGTGCCCTGCAGGTATTCCTTCGCCTTTTTGATAAAATTCGGTGGTACGCAGACGGCGGCGAAGGAGTATTGTTTTGCTTCGTTGCAGAGCTTTTCAATATCGCCGATCAACGCAGTGGGCTTGAGGAGTGTATGGTCGATATATTTAGCTAACTCCATGCAAATTTCATTTATGCGAAAGTACAGTTAATTGTTGCCACAGATTTCACAGATTAACACAGAAAAGCATCGTGGTAATTTGTGAAATCTGTGGCAACAAAAAGCCCGCATTGAGCGGGCCTTATTTTTTAGGCGTCTTTTCCATGACAGGCCTTGTATTTCTTTCCGCTTCCGCAGGGACAGGGGTCGTTCCTGCCTATTTTGGGAGCCACGGTTACCGGCTGCTGTTTCTGGGGCGTGGGATCGTAGTAATCGTTTTCGTTGGCGGCGGTTCCATCGAGTGAGTTGTCTTTGCTGGCACTCATCTTGCTCATATCCGTTTTCTTCTGGCGGCCTTCACGGAGTTCCTCGCCTTCGTTCAGCGGAATACCCGCATGCGAGAGGAACTGAACAATATCACGGTTCACCTCGCCGTCCATTTTACGGAACAGCTCAAACGCTTCCATCTTATAGATCACGAGCGGGTCTTTCTGTTCGTATGTGGCCGTTTGCACGCTTTGTTTCAGATCGTCCATGGCGCGCAGGTGTTCTTTCCAGGCATCATCGATAAAGCCCAGCGTTACCGTTCTCTCCAGCGCATTCGCCATTTCCGCGCCACCGGAGTTAAGTGTTTTATCCATGTTCGACAATACCTGTATGCCTCTTCTGCCATCGGTAAACGGTACGATCACATTCTCGATATGCGCACCCTGCTGCTGCCTGATATTCCTGAACACCGGTATGGCTTCCGTCATCAGCTCCTGCTTTTTACGCTCGTAGTTGGCAACGGCTTCCTGGTACAGTCGCTCGCTCAGTTCCTGCTCGGATTGCCTGCCGAGTTCATCTGGTGCAATGGCGGGATCGATACCAAAATTCACGATCGCGGCCATGCGGAACCCTTCGTGGTCGTTCTGTTCTTTAAAAGAGCTTACCAGTCCTTCGGCAACAGAATAAAATGCATTATCCAGGTCAAGCGCAAGACGTTCACCAAATAAAGCGTGGTTACGTTTTGTATACACCACCGAACGCTGTTTGTTCATCACATCATCATACTCCAGCAGGCGTTTACGGATACCGAAGTTGTTTTCCTCCACTTTTTTCTGCGCGCGTTCGATAGATTTGGTGATCATGCTGTGCTGTATCACTTCACCCTCCTTGTAGCCGGCAAAATCCATCACCTTGGCAATACGTTCGCTGCCGAACATACGCATCAGGTCATCTTCGAGCGAAACAAAGAACAGCGAAGAACCCGGGTCACCCTGGCGGCCGGCACGTCCTCTTAACTGTCTGTCTACCCGGCGCGATTCATGCCGTTCGGTACCCAATATCGCCAAACCGCCCGCATCCTTCACACCGGGTCCCAGTTTGATATCGGTACCGCGACCGGCCATATTGGTGGCAATGGTAACCGCACCGGCCAGACCTGCTTCTGCAACGATCTGCGCTTCTTTGGCGTGCTGTTTTGCGTTCAATACATTATGCGGTATCTGCTTCTGGCGAAGCATACGGCTCAGCAATTCGCTGATTTCCACCGAGGTGGTACCCACCAGCACCGGCCGGCCGGCTTCACGCAGTTTTGCGATCTCGTCTATCACCGCGCCAAATTTCTCGCGCTTGGTCTTGAAGATCAGATCCTGGTCGTCTTTACGGATCACCGTAATATTCGTGGGGATGCTTACCACATCCAGTTTGTAAATATCCCAGAACTCAGCCGCCTCGGTTTCGGCGGTACCGGTCATACCGGCGAGTTTGTGGTACATACGGAAATAATTCTGCAGCGTAACCGTTGCATAGGTCTGTGTTGCCGCTTCGATCTTCACGTTTTCCTTTGCCTCTATCGCCTGGTGAAGCCCGTCGGAATAACGGCGTCCGTCAAGGATACGGCCTGTCTGTTCGTCAACAATCTTCACCGCGCCATCCATTACCACGTATTCAACATCCTTATCAAATACCGTATAGGCTTTGAGCAGCTGCTGAACCGTATGTATGCGGTCGGCTTTCACGGAATATTCATTGATGATCGCCTCCTTGTTATGCAGCTTCTGTTCCGCATCCAGCGATGGGTTGCTGTCGATTGCGGCCAGTGTAAGGCTGATATCCGGCAATACAAAGAAATTGGGATCCTCACCAGAACCGGTGATCAGCTGTATACCCTTGTCTGTTAGTTCAACAGAATTGTTTTTTTCATCGATATAGAAAAACAGTTCGGCATCGGCCTTGGGCATTTCTTTCTGCTGGTCTGCGAGGTAATAGTTCTCTGTTTTCTGCATTTTTACCCGCATACCCGGTTCGCTGAGGAATTTGATCAGCGCGCTGTTCTTGGGCAAACCGCGGTGTGCGCGAAAAAGCGCCAGACCACCGTCTTTGGGATCGTCGTTGCCTTCGGCGATCTTTTTCTTGGCATCGTTCAGGAACTGGTTCACGGCCCTTTTCTGTGCCTCCACCAGTTTTTCGATTCGGGGCTTCAGTTCGAAGAACTGCTGCTCACCGGTTACATGACCGATCGGGCCTGAAATGATCAGCGGCGTTCTTGCATCATCGATCAATACCGAGTCAACCTCATCCACCATGGCAAAATGGTGTTTACGCTGCACCATTTCCTCCGGTGTATGCACCATATTGTCGCGCAGGTAATCGAAACCGAACTCATTATTGGTTCCGTAAATGATATCGGCCAGGTAGGCGTTACGGCGTGCCTCGCTGTTGGGCTCATGTTTGTCGATGCAGTCCACCCGCAATCCCAGCCATTCAAAGATGGTACCGTTCCACTCGCTGTCGCGCCGGGCCAGGTAATCGTTCACGGTCACAATATGCACGCCCTCTCCCGCCAGCGCATTCAGGTAAGCAGGCAGGGTAGACACCAGTGTTTTACCCTCACCGGTGGCCATCTCGGCTATCTTTCCCTGGTGCAGTACGCTACCGCCGATCAGCTGTACATCGTAGTGCACCATGTTCCAGGTTACTTTACCGCCGGCTGCGGTCCAGGTATTTTTGAAAGTCGACTGATCGCCGGCAATAGTGATATACTCTTTTTTTACACTCAGGTCGCGGTCAAGCGCCGTGGCTGTGGCAACGATTTCCGTTTGGGTGGAAAACCTTCTCGCGGTTTCTTTTACCACGGCAAATGCTTCGGGCTGTATCTCTGCCAGTATTTCCTCTATCTGCTTATCGCGGTCTTTCTTCAGCCCGTCCACTTCCTGGTAAACCGCGTCGCGGCCATGGATATCGGTTTCGGGCAAAGCCTCCGCAGCCTGTTTCCTGCTGTCGATCTCCGCATCGATACCCGCAAGATGGGCTTTGATGCGTTCCCGGAACTCCGCTGTTTTGCCGCGCAGCTGGTCATTGGTCAGTTGCTGGTATTGCGCAAAAAACTGGTTGGTCTTTTCTACTACAGGCAATATCTTCTGCACATCTTTCTCGCTCTTGCTGCCGCCGAATAATTTGGAAATGAACTTCAACATAATCGTTATGGTCTGGTCTGTTTAGGTCTATGACCTGTCAAAAAAGATGCAACAAACGGGTTTTCGCCAATTTGTCACCCGGAATGAATAGCCGATATCGAACAAGGAATATCAAATGAGGAAACAGTAGATTTCGCCGATCGATATTCCTTGTCCGACGGCCAATATTCCCAAGGCCGCCAAAGGTAATGGTTTTACGGCCAGAAATACCCCTGCGGCCGGGTGGCGGAATCTTTATCATATACTTAACTTTCAGAATATCAATCAGTAATCGGTCAGCCACCGGCGGTTTGCGGTGTTGATGCCGTAATTGCGTATTCTTATTGTTTTTACCGTCATTTCTGCTACTTTTGCAGCCTTAAAAAGGGCCGTGTACGGAACACGCGCAGCATTGCCGCAGTCCGAACCCGATCCTTATAATACAAAGACCATGGCAGGACAGTTAAAAGAGGTACGTAACCGGATCAAGAGTGTACAGAGTACGCAGCAGATTACCAAGGCAATGAAAATGGTGAGTGCGGCCAAACTGCGCAGGGCGCAGGATGCCATCACCCAGATGAGGCCTTATGCGCAGAAACTGCAGGAGATGCTGAGCAATATCATCAGCAATATCGAAGGCGGTATGAACCTGAAACTGGCCGAAGAAAGACCCGTGGAAAAAGTGTTGCTGATCGTGATCACCAGCGACCGTGGACTCTGCGGCGGTTATAACGCCAATATCGTGAAGCTGGCCAAGACAACCGTGGCGCAGAAATACGCCGACCAGTTCAAAAAAGGCAAGGTAACCATCTGGAATATCGGCAAGAAAGGATGGGAAAGCCTGACCAAAGCAGGTTACCAGACCGATGCCGCTTTTAAGGATATCTACCTCAATCTTTCTTTTGAACAGGTACAGGCTGCCGCACAGGCCGCGATGAAAGCTTTTGAGAACAGGGAATTCGATGCCGTTGAGATCGTATACAGCGAATTCAAGAACGCGGCCACCCAGCGTTTTGTGGCCGAGCAGTTTCTGCCGATTCCGAAAGCAGCGGGTAAACCCGGCGGCAAGAAAGCCGATTTCATTTTCGAGCCCGAGAAGGAACAACTGATTGCCGAACTGATGCCGAAGATCCTGAACACACAATTATACAAGGCCGTTCTCGATGGCAATGCCAGCGAACACGGTGCGCGTATGACCGCAATGGACAAGGCCAGCGATAATGCCAACGAATTATTGAAGAACCTGAAGATCAGCTACAACCGTGCAAGACAGGCAGCCATTACAACCGAGCTGACCGAGATCGTAAGCGGCGCAGCGGCCCTGCAGGGATAGTCAATTTGAAAGTTTGAAATAGGCTAATCTCAAAATTAGCACCAATCATTGGAGGTCTTGCCTTATTTTCAAATGTTCAAATGTTCAAATTTTCAAATCAACATGGAACTCAGCCAGATCATCCCACATATAGAGGTACTTGTTTTTGCCAGTGAAAAACCACTGACCTCTTTGGATATAGTTGAACTGATCAACAATACATTTGGCTTCCTGGAAGAACGCATTACGCTTGACCAGGTGGAAAGCGCCATCCAGGGCATCCGCGAGAAATACGATTCTGAATTTTACCCGTTCGAGGTAAGGGAAAGCGGCGGCGGCTGGCAGTTCCTTACCAAGAAAGACTACCATAAAACCATTGCCCAGCTGAATGGCGACAAGTTTCTGAAGCGTCTTTCCAACGCTGCGCTGGAAACGCTGGCCATTATCGCTTACAAACAGCCCATCACCAAGGGAGAGATTGAAGCGATACGCGGCGTGAACAGCGATTACAGCATTCAGAAACTGCTCGAAAAAGAACTGATCCTGATCAGCGGCCGCAACGAGCACCTGCCCGGCAAACCGCTGGTATATTCCACCTCGAAAAACTTCATGGATTATTTCGGCATCAACTCTCCCGAAGACCTGCCAAAGATCAGGGAAGTGCTTGCCGACCAGGTGGTGGAAGCTACCATCATCAAACCCGAAGACTTTACCGACAAACCCATTGCAGAAGAAGTGGCCGAAGAACACCAGGAGGGCGATGTATCGGAACTGACGGTAAATGTAGACGGCGAACTTATTGTTCGTGCCGATGAAGAAGAAGGCGGAGAGGAAAAACCTTCGGAAGAACTGTAATATTGATTTTGGAATCGGGAATTGGGAAATTTTGAAATGGATTTGCTGATTCAAATTCCAGAATTTTCCAATCTCAAAATTTCGCAATCCCACCACCATGTCCACCCTTTCTCATTCGGAACTGAAACAAATTGCCGGGGAATACGGCACGCCCGTGTATGTGTACCATGCCGAAAAAATTACGGAACAATACGCGAAGCTGAAAAATGCATTCTCCCGAAGCAATGCCCGCATCTTCTATGCCTGCAAGGCGCTGACCAATATCAATATACTGAAACACATCAACGCCATCGGCTGTAATGTGGACTGCAGTTCAATCAACGAAGTGCATCTTGCGATACGCGCCGGGATCGAACCGGCCAACATACTGTACACCAGCAATGGCATTGCCTTTGCCGAAATAGAAGACGCCGTTGCACAGGGTGTTGCGGTTAATATAGACAGCCTGTCCAACCTCGAAAAATTCGGCAGGAAATACGGCAGCGGCTACCCGGTTGGCATCCGTCTTCGGCCCAATATCATGGCCGGTGGTCACCTGAAAATTTCCACAGGTCATGAAAAAAGCAAGTTCGGCATCTCGATAGAGCAGCTGGATGCCATTCTTTCCCTGCAGAAACAATACGACCTGCGCATCAACTGTCTGCATATACATACCGGCAGCGAGATCAAGGATGTGGAAGTGTTCATGAAAGTGGCCGATATCTTTTTCGAGCTGGCCCCGCATTTTCCCCATCTCTCCTACCTGGATATGGGCGGCGGCTTCAAAGTGCCGTATAAAGAAAGCGAACAGGGAACCGATATAGACCTGCTTGGCGAAAAAGTGGGTGAATTCCTGGAAAAGATCAACGCCGCTTACGGCAGGGATTTCCAGACATGGTTTGAGCCGGGTAAATTCCTGGTCAGCGAATGCGGTTATTTTGTTACCTCGGTAAACGTGCTGAAGCAAAGCGGTCATACCGAATTTGCGGGTATCAATACCGGTTTCAATCACCTGATCAGGCCTATGTTCTATGAGGCCTATCACCGTATAGAGAACATCAGCCATCCCGAAGGCGCCCCGAAACACTATGCCGTTACCGGTAATATATGCGAAACCGACACATTTGCCTGGGACAGGGAACTGAACGAGGTACGCGAAGGAGACCTGCTGGTATTCTACAACGCCGGTGCCTACGGTTTTGAAATGGGCAGCAATTATAATTCACGCTACAAACCTGCACAGGTGCTGGTGATCAACGGACAGTCGCACCTGATCGGCAGACGTGATGCATTTGAGGATTTGTTAAGAAACCAGGTGGAAGTGTTATAATCGACGGCATCGGTTTATCTTCATACCATGATCGAGCTGCAGCATATTCAGAAAAAGTTTGATGACAGGGTGATCCTGGACGATATCAGTGCGGTAATGGAGGCCGGCAAATGTAACCTGATCATCGGCACCAGCGGCAGCGGCAAAACCGTACTCACCAAATGCATGGTGGGCTTATTCGAACCCGACCGGGGATCCATCCTGTACAATGGTGTAGATATGATCAGCATGCAGGAAGAGGAACGCAAGCAGCTGCGCCAGCAGATTGGTATGCTGTTCCAGGGAACGGCGTTGTTTGATTCCATGACGGTTGAACAGAATGTGGTGTTCCCGCTCAATATGTTCACCGACTGGAGCACGGCAGAAAAAAAGAAACGCGTGGATGAAGTGCTTGCCAAAGTGAACCTGAAAGACGCCAACAAAAAATACCCTTCCGAGATCAGCGGCGGTATGAAAAAAAGGGTCGGCATCGCCCGGGCCATCGTACTCAACCCCAGGTACCTGTTTTGCGATGAACCCAACTCGGGGCTTGATCCGCAGACCTCGCTGGTGATCGATAAACTGATCAAGGAAATCACCACCGAGTACAATATCACCACCATCGTGGTTACCCATGACATGAACAGCGTAATGGAGATCGGCGATCATATCGTATACCTTCACCAGGGACGCAAGCAGTGGGAAGGCTCCAATAAGGACATCATTTTCAGCAAAGACGAGTTGCTGAACAATTTCATCTTCGCCTCCGATTTTCTGCAGGATGCAAAACAGATGCGTATGATGGAAGCCCATGGCAACCTGCCTGTATCCAAAAACCAATAACATGAAAAAGGCATTTGTATTTCTGATCGTTTCACTATGCAGCATGGCCGTATCCGCCCAAACAGCCGAACAGGATGCGCCCTATAAGAAGGATCCGACTATCCCCGCGTTCAACATACTGCTATCCGACAGCACCTGGTATACCGCCAATATGCTGCCCGCCGCGGACAAATATCCCTATGTGGTCATCATGTATTTTTCGCCCACCTGTGGCCATTGTCAGGTTGCGGCAAAAGATATTGTAACGCATATGGACAGTCTCAGGCAGGTCTTCTTCGTTTTTGTATCGTACAATCCGCCGAATGAGATCAACGAGTTTTCGCAGGTATACGGTCTCAATACCCTGCCCAATGTAAGGATCGGCCGCGATCCCAGGTATTTTGTACCCGCGTTCTACCGCGTGGAATCCACCCCTTTCACAGCGGTTTACGACCAGAAACGCCGGCTGATCAGGGTATTCGATCCGCCGCACAACCCCGCCATTGAAGCGGTGAACCTGATACCGCTGGTGAGAAAGAAATAGGTTTGTGGTCTGTAGCCTGTAATTGCAATAGGTAACCTAACCACAGACCAAAACCCTTTAAACCAAAGCCCCCAACTATTCCCACCAATCCCTACCTTTGCCCGGTCAAAAATTCTTCACTCTCTAAATAGCTGTTTTTATGAAAGTAACTGTGGTAGGTGCCGGTGCCGTAGGTGCAACCTGTGCCGACAATATTGCGCGTGCGCAACTGGCTGATGAACTGGTGATCCTGGACATCAAGGAAGGCCTGGCCGAAGGTAAGGCGCAGGATATGATGCAGACGGCCGCGCTGCTGGGTTTCGATACCCGTATCAGCGGAAGTACCAACGATTATGCCAAGACCGCCAAATCCGATGTGGTGGTGATCACTTCCGGCCTGCCGCGTAAACCCGGTATGACCCGCGAAGAACTGATCGGTACCAATGCCGGCATTGTAAAAGGCGTTGCGGAAAATATACTGAAATACTCCCCCGATGCAATCATCATCGTGATCAGCAACCCGATGGACACCATGACCTACCTGGCGCTGCAGTCAACCGGTCTGCCAAAGAACCGCATCATCGGTATGGGCGGAACGCTTGACAGCGCCCGTTTCAAATACCAGCTCAGCCAGCACCTGGGTTGCAGCCCCGCCGATCTGAATGCAGTGGTAGTGGGCGGCCATGGCGATACCACCATGATTCCGCTGATCCGCCTGGCCACCTGGAACAGCGCTCCTGTAACCAACTTTCTCAGTGCAGAGCAGCAAAAACAGATTGTAGCTGATACAATGGTTGGTGGTGCAACACTTACCAAACTGATCGGCACTTCTGCCTGGTATGCACCCGGTGCCGCCGGGGCAGCACTGGTGGAAAGCATTGTTCGTGATGAGAAAAAACTGTTCACCTGCTGCGTAAGCCTGGAAGGCGAGTACGGACAAAAAGACATCTGTCTTGGTGTACCTGTTGTGATCGGCAGAAAAGGCTGGGAGAAAATCGTTGACTTCAAACTGAATGCAGAAGAGCAGGAACTGTTCAACAAAAGCGCAGATGCAGTGAGAAGTATGAATGATGTTTTAAAAACGCTTTGATCGGTTTACATCTTCCGGTCTGTTAGTTGTTGGTATACAGATGATTGGCAACAGACTGCAGACCGGCAAAAAAGCAATCACACAATAGTGATTGCTTTTTTGTTGCAGCACCCAACCGGTTTTGCCGAAAAAGTCCGGCCCTGTTTTTCTGCCGTTCATACTGCGTTTGATGCTTTTCGTCCCTATTTAAGGAGTAAGGCTGTAACAAATAAAAGTGCTTTGCGTCTCACGAGCACAAAAATTAACGACAATGAGACGCGTATTATTACTGGCAATGTTATCTGGACTGGCTTTTACAACGGAAGGTTTTGCACAAACCAAAGCAACTGTTTCGGGTACTATTACAGACAATGCAGGCAAAGCGATGCCGGCTGTTTCTGTTTCTTTATTACAATCAAAAGACAGCAGCCTTGTAAAGGCAGACCTAACAGATGCCGGCGGCAAATTTGAGATCAGCGCCCATCAAACCGGCAGGTTCCTGCTGAGTTATTCCATCATCGGTTTCGAGAAAAAATACTCCGATGCATTCGATCTGCGGGCGGGGCAGTCTTTTTCATCAGGTGCCACGGTTTTACAGCCTGCTGTCAATAAACTGCAGGAAGTTACCGTTACTTCCAAAAAACCGATGATCGAGATCAAGGCAGACAAAACCATTTTCAATGTGGAAAGCAGCATCAATGCCACAGGCAGCAACGCCATGGAACTGCTGCAGAAAAGCCCGGGCATACAGGTGGATAACAACGACAATATTTCGATGAAGGGAAAGACGGGTGTAAAAATATATGTTGACGGAAAGATGATGCAGCTGGATACAAAAGACCTTGCCGCCTATCTCAAGAGCATCAACAGCAACGATGTGGAAGCGATCGAAATGATCAGCAATCCGAGCGCCAAATACGATGCCAGCGGCAATGCCGGTGTGATCAATATCCGCCTGAAAAAGAACAAAAAATTCGGAACCAACGGCAGCATTACCGCAGGTTACGTACAGGGTATTACGCCAAAAGGCAATGCTTCTGCCAACCTGAACTACCGCGATAAAAAAGTAAATCTTTTCAGCAATGTAAGCGGCAACCTGGGTGTATATGAAAACGGCCTGAACCTTTACCGCATCCAGAGAGATTCTCTCTACGACCAGCACAGCATCAACAGAAGCGAAGGCAAAAACCTTAACCTGAAAGCCGGTGCGGATTTCTTCCTCGATAACAGGAACACCTTTGGTGTACTGGTTACCTCCAGCTTCAACGACGGTACCTGGAGCAGCAACAGCCGTACGGATGTATCGTACAAGCCCACTAACCAGTACATTAAAACACTGCAGGCTTTTAACGCCATTCCCGGTACGCGTACCAATATGAATACAAACATCAACTACCGCTACGCGGATACCGCTGGCAAAGAGGTCAATTTCGATGCGGATTACGGCCTGTTCAGGGGCAAAGGAAGAAGTTACCAGCCCAATTACTACCTCGATAAAAACGGAAGCCCGCTGTACCAGGTGATCAACCGGAACAACACACCCACAGATATCGATATCTATACCGCCAAAGTGGATGTGGAATTGCCCAAATGGAAAGGCAAACTGGGCTATGGCGCCAAAGTGTCGTATGTCAAAACAAAGAATACATTCGAATTCTTTAATGATATCAACGGTGTTCCGGTAAAACAGATGACACGCAGCAATCGCTTTGCCTATACCGAAAATGTAAACGCCGCCTATGTAAACTACAACCGCCAGCTTAACCCGAAATGGAGCCTTCAGGCAGGGTTGCGCATGGAACAAACCAACAGCGAGGGCGATCTCACAAGAGACGACGGCATCGTTCAGTCAGACAACAACGTAAAAAGAAGTTATTTCGATCTTTTCCCAAGCGCGGCATTAACCTGGACGGTAAACAAAAAACATACGCTGAACCTGACATACAGCAGGCGTATCGACAGGCCGACTTACCAGGACCTGAATCCTTTTGAGAACAAACTGGACGAGCTGACCTACGAAAAAGGAAACGCATTCCTTCGTCCGCAGTACACAAATAACATTGAGCTCACACATACATTCCTGTCGTTCCTGAACACGACCGTTGGCTACAGTTATATCAAGGACTATGCAACGCAGACAACCGATACCACCAATAACGCCACGTATGTACAGCAGCGTAACCTGGCCAACCAGCAGATACTGAGCTTCAGCATCGGCTCTCCCTTACCCATCGCCAAATGGTGGAACGGCTACGCCAACTTCTGGTACAACTACCAGCTGTTCGACGGCATGATCGGCGCCAATAAAGTGCACACGGAAATTCCGATGATAGGCGCTTACATGCAGCATACCTATACGCTGGGAAAAGACTATACCATGGAATTGAGCGGCTGGTTCAATGGTCCGTCTGTTTGGGCGGCCACCTGGAAAACCAGTGCGCAGGCAGGTATTGACTTTGGCGTACAGAAGCAGTTCCTTCAGAAAAAAGCCACGGTGAAATTGACCGTTACCGATATCTTCCATACCAGTCCATGGACGGCCAACAGCAATTTTGGCGGCCTGTACATCAATGCCAATGGTTATTGGGAGAGCCGCACGTTCCGCGTAAACTTTACCTACCGCTTTGGCAGCAACCAGGTAAAGTCTGCAAGGGATCGCAAAACAGGACTGGAATCGGAAGCGAAAAGGATCAAGGGATAACCACCCGTAGATTTTCTGGGGGATTATTTCCACAAATGCGGCGGGCAAACTGGAATGTATTTTGTGTAGCAATCGGGGAACGGATCAACCGATCCGTTCCCAAATCATAAAATCAATATCCTATGAAAAAGTTTTTTACCGCTGCAGTGATGGCAGCATGCTTTGCGGTACCTGTGCTGGCGCAGGATACACTGTCGAAACCGGAAAAGAAATACACCAAGGCCGCCAAAAAGCAGGACAAAGTGTTCAAGAAAGAAGATAAAATGAACCGCAAACTGGCAGAAGGCAAATACGAAGACGCTGCCAAAAAACAGGATAAGGCCATCAAGAAGGATACCCGTGTGAATAAGAAATTACTGAAAGCAGACAGCACGAAAGACCAATAAATAAATCCCGCAACAGCGGGATTTATTTTTGATCAGCGGTCACTTTCTGTATGGCGGCAGCGGCTATCATCCGTACATCCTGCTGCTGCATGCATTTGAAATGACCCAGCGGGCATTTTGCGTAACCGATCTTACTGCAGGGCCGGCACCACAGACCCTGCACTTCGGCCCGGGTATCCGCAGAAACGGCGGCGCCGTAGTAAGCGTCCATACCAAAAGCCGGTACGGTGTTGCCCCAGATGCTGATCATGTTTTTTTTGAACGCCGCGCCAATATGCATTAACCCGGTATCGTGTGTGATGATGAGCCGGGCATTGCGAACGATATCGGCACTTTCGTTGAGCCTGAATTTGCCGCAGGCATTGTACACCCTTACCGGATCCGCAGCGGCAATAGCAACGGCATCGGCCATATCTTCCGGACCGCCCAATAATACGATCGGGTAATTGATAAGCAGGCACAATTCGCGCAGCCGGACAACGGGCAGTTTTTTGGTGTTCAAAGCTGCGCCGATCACAAGGCCGATGTACCCCATCTGGTGAGAAGTGGGCAGGTCTTCCGGGGATACCCGGTCTTTTTCGGGAATAAAATAATCCAGTCCGGCCCCATCGTTTACCACGCCGAATTTTTTTACCGTTTCAAGATAGCGGTCCACGATGTGCAGGCGCGGAAGCGTATTGATCTTTAATGCCGTCAGTAACCATTTTCTAAGGTTGAGTTTGCTGAAAGAATCTGCAGGCACCTTGTTCATGGCACGCTTAATACGCAATGTGCGCAGGTTATGATGCAGGTCGATGATATGGTCGTATTGCTCGGCAACCAATATTCCGATCATCTTATCCCAGTCGTTGCCGAGTGTGATCACCCTGTCGATATAGGGATTATCGGCAAGGATACCGCGAAAGGTCTCTTTGGTAAGAAAATGTACCTCGGCACCTGTCACCTGCTGCTTCAGGCAGCGTATCACCGGCGTGGTAAGCACGATATCGCCGATAGAAGAAAGCCGGATGATGAGGAACTTCATCCTGCGAATTACCTGAATTATACGGACCGGATGAAATTTTTGTTCCCGCAGCGAAACCCTGCTCCCCGCATCTCCGCAGTGAAGCATTGTTTTTAACGCAGCGGCGCAGCGCAATGGGGAGCATCAGTTCTCAACGTAATTAAGGTCTTTGTGAAAAGTTTCTTCGGTAAAATAGAAGGCAACCAGGGTTACCCCCATCACGATCACGCCTGTTACGATACCGCTCTGGATCAATCCCCATCCCCATGACTGCTGAAACAGGTTCAGGAACATCAGGTTGATCAGCGGCAATGCGCCGCGAACCATATTGGGTACCGTGGTGGCGGCCGTTGCACGAAGATTGGTGCCAAACTGTTCCGCTCCCATCGTTACAAAAATAGCCCAGAATCCGGTGCTGAAGCCAAGCAGGCCGCAGATCAGGTACATCGCATTGTCGTTGTTATTGAGACTGCTGAAGAACAATACCAGGCAGATCATGCTGAGTACATAAAACAATAACAGGGCTTTTTTCCTGCTTTTGAAATACTGGCTCACAAACCCGATCAGTATATCGCCGATGGCGATACCCACATAGGCATACATAATGGCCCTGCCGCTTTCGATCTGGTTATCGCCGTACAGTTCTTTTGCAAAGCGGTTGCTTAGGTTCACCAGCACACCGATCACAAACCAGGTAGGCAACCCGATGAGTATGGCCAGCAGGTATTTCCTGAAGCGCGTGCCGTTGGTGAAGAACATCAGGATATTGCCGCGCTGCACACCTGTTTCCTTTACCTGTTTAAACATACCGCTTTCGGCCACCGAGATACGCAACAGCAGCAGGATCACACCCAGCCCCCCGCCTATCTTATAACAAAGCCGCCAATCGTTCGTGAACTTATAAATGAAATAGGCGAACACCGCGCCAAATAAACCGATACCCGCTACAAGCGAAGTGCCTACGCCTCTTTTTTCTTTGGGAAGCAATTCGCTCACCAGCGTAATACCCGCACCCAGTTCGCCGGCCAGCCCGATACCCGCAACAAATCTTGCCCAGGCATACTGGTCGGTTGTCTGAACAAAACCCGTCAGGAAATTGGCGATGGAATACAGCGCAATGGATCCGAACAATACGCTTAAGCGGCCTTTGCGGTCACCGATCGTTCCCCATATCACACCGCCGATAAGCAAGCCCACCATCTGCCAGTTGATGATCTTTGTGCTTGCAGCCAGCACCTGCGCCTTGTCGGACAACACGATGCCGATTCCCTGTAAACTTGGCTCGCGTACAATGGTGAACAGCAACAGGTCGTAGATATCCACAAAATAGCCCAGCGCCGCAACGATCACCGGCAGGGAAAGCACTCCGAATTTTTTTTCTGACATGGCAGTTAGGTTGATGGTGAGTATGGTTAAATGGCTGCATTGTCTCTGGCTTCTTTATCCAGCCATATAACCATTTGACAATATAACAATTCCTACTATGCTTCCACAAAATCCATATCCTTCGCAAATGTTTCATTGATATGGAAGGCCGCGTACAAGGCAAGCGACAGTACAAGTATACCCGTTAGCCAGCCGCCTGTTATGTAGCTGCCGCTAAGGTTGCGCATGCCTTTGTGCAGCAGTATGATCAGCGGCAGCATGCCGCGTACCACATTGGGGATGGAAATAGCGGTGGATGCCCGCAGGTTTGTTCCGAACTGCTCTGCCGACATGGTGATGTACAACACGGAGGTTCCCGCCCCGAATCCCAGTCCCGCGCATATCAGGTACATGGTCTGCGCGGTGCCCCAGCCGGTGCCCTGCAGGAAATAAAGTACCACAAACACGCACATGATAAAAAAGAAACTGAACCAGGCTTTTCTCCGGCTCCTGAGGTAATTGCTGAGCAGACCTGCCGATACATCGCCAAAAGCAAGTGCTACATACTGGTACATAACCGCTTTGCCCGGATCGATTCCCTGTATACCCATTTCGAGACCGAATTTATCCGAGAACGTGATCAGCAACCCGATCACATACCATACGGGCAGCCCGATCAATACGCCTTTTGCATAACGCCAGGCACGCTCGCGCCGGGCAAACAGCATCAAAAAATTTCCGCGGGGCACACCTTCTTTTTTTACCTGCTGGTATAAGCCGCTCTCCATCACATTTGCGCGGAGAAACAGCAGCAGAAAACCCATCACGCCGCCGATATAATAACAAAGACGCCAGTCTCCGAAACCCTGGTAAACAAAATAAGCGGCAACAGAACCGCATACGCCGGCGCAGGCTATCACCGAGGCGGCAAGCCCTCTTTTTTCTTTTGGCAGCATTTCACTTACCAGCGTAATGCTTGCTCCCAGCTCTCCGGCAAGACCGATGCCCGCTATCAACCGCAGCCAGGTATACTGCGTTACGTTCTGCACCATGCCATTGGCAATATTGGCCAGCGAGTACAGGATGATAGAGCCAAACAGCACGCTCAGCCTTCCTTTCTTATCGCCGAGTATACCCCAGATGATACCGCCTGCCAACAGACCGATCATCTGAACACTGATGATCAGTTCTCCCTTGCTCAGTACCTCATCGGGTGACAGGCCCAGGGATGCCAGGCTGGGTTTGCGGATGATGGCAAAAAGAAGCAGGTCGTACACATCAACGAAAAACCCCAGTGCGCCCACGATAACGGGTATGGAAAAAACACCGGGTTGTTTTACCGCAGAATTCATTCCTTGTCTTTTGGATGCGTTTTAGAGCGGCCGGTAAACAGTTTGATGATAACCGGGGCCGTGGTAACCAGTACAATGCCCAGTACGATCACTTCCAGGTGCAAACGGAGATCGAAACCGAATTCGGACAATATCCATTTCTGCAGGAAATGTCCGCCAACCAGCATGCTGAACACCCAGGCCACGCATCCGACAATATTATAGAAGACAAATTTTTTCGCATTCATCTGAACAATGCCCGCCACAATGGGTGCAAAGGTTCTTACGATCGGTATAAAACGCGCGATAACGATGGCGCCACCGCCGTGCTTCTCGTAAAAATCGTGCGCCTGCCGCAGGTACCTTCTTTTGAACAGCATATTCTCTTTCCATTCGTACATGGTAGGCCCCACTTTTCTGCCAAACCAGTATCCCACTGAATTACCCGCTATACCGGCGAGCGATATCAGTATCACCAGCACCAAAAGATCGAGGTATTCATTACCGCTGGGAACAAATGCTTTGGCAAGTTCGTTGCTGTAGATGCCCGCCACAAACAGGAGACTGTCGCCCGGGAGAAAAAATCCCACAAACAAGCCGGTTTCCGCAAACACCACCAGTAAGATCAGCCAGAGACCACCGTGTTCGATATAGAACTGTGGCTGCAACAACTGGCTCCAGTGAAATTCTGCCTGTAATAATATCTCTGCTAACATAGGTTACGCTTGTTCGGTGATGACGGGTTCTTCCAGGGAATGCTCCCATTTGCTCACTACGCTTGTAGCGAGTGCGTTGCCCAGTACATTGGTGCCTGTACGGAACATATCGCAGAAATGATCAATAGGCAATATCAGCGCAATGCCTTCGGGCGGGATATTGAACATGGCGCAGGTGGCGGTTACCACCACCAGCGATGCCCTTGGCACGCCGGCAATACCCTTACTGGTGAGCATCAATACCAGCAGCATGGTGATCTGCGTACCAAAATCGAGTTGTATGCCGTAGGCCTGGGCGATGGCGATACTGGCAAAAGTCATGTACATCATGCTTCCGTCGAGATTGAAAGAATAGCCCAGTGGTAGGATAAAAGCAACGATCCTGTCGCGACAGCCGAACCTTTCCAGTTCTTCGGTAAGTTTCGGGAACACCGCTTCACTGCTGGTGGTGCTGAAAGCAATAATGAGTGCAGGAAATATCCTGCGCAGCAGGTCGGGCAATCTTTTTCCCAGTACAATAAATCCCACCAGCAGCAGCAATGCCCATAACGCCGCAATGCCTATGACGAAGTACAATAAATATTTTCCGTAAAAAATGAATACATCCAGTCCCTTGGTGGCGATCACGGCGGCGATGGCGCCGAATACACCGATGGGTGCAAAGTTCATCACATACCCCACCATACGCAGGATTACATGGGCTACGGCATCGAGTCCTTTCACCACCACTTTTGCTTTCTCACCCAGCGCCGCCGTGGCAATCCCGAAGAAGATGCTGAACACAACGATCTGCAGTATTTCGTTGGAAGCCATCGACTCCACCACACTTTTCGGGAATACATGTTCCACGAATTTCTGCAGGCTGAACTCCTGTGTTTTGCCCACCAGGTCTTTGGCGCCTGTTACATCGGCATTGCCAAGGTCGATGCCCGCACCCGGTTTGAAAAGATTCACCAGCAGCATACCCAGCAGCAGACTCACCAGCGATGCGGTGATAAACCATAACATGGCTTTACCGCCAACCCTGCCCACGGTTTTCAGATCGCCCAGTTTGGCAATGCCCACCACCAGTGTGGAAAATACCAGCGGGGCAATGATCATCTGCACCAACCGCAGGAAAATGGTGGTAAGCAGTTTGATATTGGTGGAAAAGGATTTGATGAAATCCGGAGAAGACTGTGTATGAATGATATAGCCAAGAATAATACCGGCTACCATTGCAATCACGATATATACAGTAAGCCGGTTGGAACGCTTCATTGGCCAATCAATTAGGTGCGCAATATAGTATTTATCGCCAAATGACCGCCTCCTGAGGGGTGTCCGCCGATTTTCAAAAGATTTCAACCGGGATATGAAGAAATCATTATTTTGCCGGAACTTTTATTTTGAAACCCAATCAATTATTATGAGTTTATCCCGAAAGAAGTCCCTGACAGCGTTGCTGGCAACAGCCGCTGATTCCGAGAAAGGAATGAAAAGGACTTTAGGGGCTACCAACCTGATAGCCCTTGGTATTGGCGCCATTATCGGCGCCGGTTTGTTTGTACGAACCGCTGCCGCCTCAGCAGAAGCCGCCGGCCCCGCCGTTACGCTTTCTTTTATCGTGGCCGCCATCGGTTGTGCATTCGCCGGACTGTGCTATGCCGAGTTCGCCTCCATGATACCCATCGCGGGTAGCGCTTACGCCTATTCTTATGTTACCATGGGCGAACTGATTGCCTGGATCATTGGCTGGGCCCTGATTATGGAATATGCACTGGGTGCCGCTACGGTTTCCATTGCCTGGAGCGAATACCTGAATAAATTACTGGGCGGGGCCGTGCCGTATGAATGGTGCCACTCCCCCTTTGAAAAACTATACACCGTAACCGGAGATGCGCTGGCGCAGTTCCCGGCCGATATTGCCGCCGCTGCCAAGGCCGGTGTGCTGCAGCTGTCTGACGACCAGTATAAAGGTCTTGCCGAAGGACTGAAAAACCTGGTGACCATACAATCTGGTATCCTTAATGCGCCCGCACTGGTGATACTGCTGCTGCTGACGCTGCTGCTGATCAGGGGCACACAGGAGTCCGCTATGGTGAATGCCATTATCGTATTCATTAAAGTGGCGATCGTGATATTGTTTATTGCACTGGGCTGGCATTATATCAAACCGGAAAACCATACACCTTATATCATCCCCGAAGGAACACCCGGTCACGAAGGGTTCTTCAAACACGGATGGGGCGGTGTACTCGGCGGTGCGGCGATCGTGTTCTTTGCTTTCATCGGTTTTGATGCGGTAAGCACCGCTGCGCAGGAAGCAAAAAATCCCAAACGCGATATGCCGATCGGTATCCTTGGTTCGCTGGCGGTTTGTACCGTTTTATACATTCTCTTCGGACATGTACTTACCGGTGTTGCCAACTATACCGAATTCAAAACGGCAGGTAAAGAAGCTTCTGTTGCATACGCGATCTCAACCTATATGACAGAGTACAAATGGCTGGCAACCGCGGTTACCGTGGCCATCCTCGCCGGTTTCTCCTCTGTGATCCTGGTGATGCTGATGGGCCAGAGCCGTATATTCTATACCATGAGTAACGACGGGCTTATTCCCAAAGCATTCGGCGAGCTGCATCCCAAAT
Source organism: Sediminibacterium soli (assembly GCF_009939225.1). GTDB lineage: Bacteria > Bacteroidota > Bacteroidia > Chitinophagales > Chitinophagaceae > Sediminibacterium > Sediminibacterium soli. The sequence continues at coordinate 957,014 of NZ_JAACJR010000008.1, forward strand.
ACAAAACGCCTTACAAGGCCAATATGATCCTGTTTGTTTTTGTGGGATTGTTTGCGGCATTTGTACCGGGCAGTGTGGCGGGCGATCTTACCTCGTTCGGAACCCTGTTCGCATTCGTGCTGGTGAGCATCGGCGTATGGATACTGCGCAAGAAATCACCTGGCATCGAACGTCCATTCAAAACACCGCTGGTGCCGATCGTACCTATTCTGGGTGCCGTGATCTGTACCGGTATGATCGTGGCGCTGGATAAACAAACCCTGACCGTTGCCTTTATATGGATGGCAATCGGCCTGGTCGTGTATTTCCTGTACAGCCGCAAAACCAGCAAGCTGAACAAACCGGGAGACATACTCCCCAACGCATCCGATTTCGAGAAACATTGATCGAAACCATACCAATCAAAAAGGCCGTATCGAGTGATACGGCTTTTTTTTGGCTACCCCATGCCCCGATCCTCCCTAACACCACCAACTCACGGCGTCTCACGATAACTCACGATAACCCAAGTCCCCCCACGACAACCCATTCCTCCCAATTCCCATCTATCATTTTTACCACACTAAGTTTTGACCTATTTTTGCCCCTGCTAAAAACCGACTATGGGAAGGATATTTGAAGTACGTAAAGCCACCATGTTTGCCCGCTGGGACAGGATGGCCAAACAGTTTACGCGTATCGGCAAGGAGATCATTATCGCCGTAAAAGCCGGCGGACCCGATCCTGCCACCAATCCCGGGCTCCGCAGGTGTTTTCAGAATGCCAAAAGCGTGGGTATGCCCAAAGACCGCGTGGAAGCGGCCATCAAACGCGCGCAGGGAAAAGACACTTCCAATTTCGACGAAATACTGTACGAGGGTTATGCGCCCCATGGCGTTGCACTGCTCGTGGAAACCGCAACAGATAATCATGTACGAACCGTAGCCAACGTTAAAAGCCATTTCAACAAAGGCAACGGTGCGTTGGGCAACAGCGGCAGCGTCAGCTTCCAGTTCAGGAAAATGGGCGTTTTTAAACTGAAACCCGAGGGACTGGATACCGACGAACTGGAGCTGGAACTGATCGATCATGGCCTGGACGAAATGGGTGAAAGCACCGACGAAAACGGTAATCCCGTCCTGGTGCTGCGCTGCGCCTTCGTTGATTTCGGCAGACTGCAGAAAGCGCTTGAAGACAAAAACATGACCCCTATCAGCTCCGAGCTGGAATGGATCCCCACCACCACCGTTCCTGTAACAGATGAACAGGCAGAAGACGTAAGTAAGCTGATCGAAAAACTGGAACAGGATGAAGACGTGAACAAGGTGTTCCACAACATGGCTTAGGAAAGTAAAAAGTCAAAAAAAGAAAGCTGCAGGCCTGCAAGTACGGGTTAGGATTTACGAAGTACGAAAGAAAAAAAATGTCCGTACTTCGTAAATCCTAACCCGTACCTTTTGACTTTTAACTTTTGCATTCTCCCCCCACTATATTGTTTGACGGCGTCTGCAACCTTTGCAGCCGTTCGGTGCAATTCGTGATAAAACACGATCCGCAACATCATTTCAGGTTTGCTTCGTTCCAGGGGGTCTATGGCCAACAGGTATTGGAAAAATACCGGCCCCGAGCCGGCAACAACTCGTTTCTTTTGCTCGAAGGAGAACATCTTTACACCAGGTCAACGGCTGCGCTGCGGGTATTGAGAAAGCTGAACGGGTTGTGGCCGGTGTTATATGTATGCATCCTTATCCCGCCATTTCTCCGGGATGCTGTCTATGATCTGGTTGCAGCGAAACGATACCGGTGGTTTGGCAGGAAAACAAGCTGCTGGGTTCCGGCAAGGGAATTGCGTGAACTGTTTCTTGATTAATGCAAATGGATGTTCTGCCCTTTGGGCGAAACCCCGGCGCTATTCCGCAACGATCTCCCTGATCTTCCAGACGATGTCTTCCGCATTGGGTTTGCCGAAATAATCGCCATCGCTTCCATAGCCCGGGCGATGCGCCTGTGCAGTGATGGTTTGCGGGGCTGCGTCCAGCCACTGGTAAGCTTTCTGCTCTTCCAGCACCTTATTCAGCATATAGGCCGCCGCAGCACCGGGAACATCTTCGTCCACAAAAACGATACGGCTGGTCTTTTTAAGCGAGTCGAGTATCTTATGATGGATATCGAATGGCAGCAGCGTTTGCACATCCAGTATCTCGCAGCTGATATTCATTTTAGCCAGCCGCTCCGCTGCATCCTCTATAATGCGCAGGGTGGAGCCGTACGATACCACGGTAATATCCGTACCCTCACGAACCACTTCGGGTATACCCAGGGGCACGGTGTATTCGAGCAGGTTGGCAGGTAATTTCTCTTTCAGCCGGTAACCGTTCAGGCATTCCACCACAATGGCGGGATCGTTGCCTTTTAACAGTGTATTGTACATGCCCGCGGCCTGCACCATATTTCTGGGAACGCAGATATGCATTCCGCGCAGGGCATGCAGCATCATACCCATGGGAGAACCGCTGTGCCAGATGCCTTCCAGCCTATGACCGCGGGTGCGTATGATCAGCGGGTAACTTTGCTGCCCCTTGGTACGGAAATGAACGGTAGCCACATCATCGCTCAGCGGCTGCAGACCGTACAGCAGGTAATCCAGGTACTGTATTTCCGCTATAGGCCGCAAACCGCGGAATGCCATGCCCACCGCCTGTCCTACAATGGTAAGCTCACGGATGCCCGTATCCGATATCCTGTCTGCGCCGTGTTTTTCCTGCAAACCGGCAAAACCCTGGTTCACATCGCCGATATGTCCTACGTCTTCTCCAAACGCATACACATACGGGTTGCTGGCGAACAATGCATCAAAATATTTATTCAGCACCTCGTAACCGTTCAATACCGGTGCGTCGGCCGGTACCAGCGGTTTTACCTCGGGTACCAGCAACGGGCTCTTGGGGCCTTCGTTGTAAAGATGGCTGTTGTACAGCCTGCGGTTTTCGGCCAGCAACTGTTCGTAACATGTTTTCAGTTCGCCGAAAGAAGGCGAACCGGGCGCGGCTTCCATGGCAAGGGAAAGCGTACGCAGCGAATCGCGGCGCAGGGGTTCCCGGTTTGTTTCGAGGTCTTTTGCCAGCTTCTGGAGATGATTGTATACCTCCATATCGTTAATGACCACTTCTTTCACCAGTTTGCTTACCTCGGCCGCCTGCCGCCTGATAGGCGCCTGGAATTTATCCCATGCCTGGTTGCGGCTGTCGCGGACAAATTTTTTGGCTCCCGCTTCCACTTCGCTCAGTTCTTCCGCGGTACCCAGCCCGTTTGCGATCATCCACTCCTTCATCTTGCGCAGGCAATCCCATTCCTTTTCCCATTCCAGGCGTTCGGCTGTTTTATATCGCTCATGGCTGCCACTGGTAGAATGCCCCTGCGGCTGCGTTACCTCTTCTACGTGGAAAATGGCGGGTACATGTGTTTGCCTTACCTGCTGCAGCGCTTCTTCAAACACTTCGCACATGCCTGCATAATCCCAGGCTTTTACTTTATAGATGCGGATACCGTTTGTATGTTCTTCCTTTTCCATACCACGCAATGCTTCCGAGATGGAGCCTTTGGTGGTCTGGTATTTTTTAGGAACCGAGATGCCGTATCCGTCATCCCACACAAATACGGCAAGCGGCACCTGCAAAACACCGGCGGCATTGATGGTTTCCCAGAAATGTCCTTCCGAAGTGCTGGCATCGCCGATGGTGCAGAAACAGATCTCGTTACCGTTGCGGCTTAAAGATTCAAACTCCCCGGAATTACGGGTATTGCGGAAACATTTTGAGGCGAATGCCAGTCCCAGCGACCTGGGCATCTGGGCCGCCGTTGGTGCCATATCCGATGCAACATTCTTGCGGTTGGCAAGATCCAGCCAGTTACCTGCTTCATCAACGATCGGCGTGGCAAAATGTGCATCCATCTGCCTTCCCGCACTGAACGGATCGTTGTTCAGATCCGGATCGGCGTAGAGCTGCGCAAAGAACTGTTCAACCGTTGCCAGACCCGATGCAAACATGAAAGTCTGGTCACGGTAATAACCGCTCCGCGTATCGCCGGGCTGGAAAAATTTGGCCATGGCTATCTGCGCCACTTCCTTGCCATCGCCGAAAATGCCGAACTTACCTTTACCGGTAAGCACCTCCCTTCTACCCAGCAGGCTCACTTCCCGGCTAATCGCGGCAACCCGGTAGTCTTCGAGTATGGCATTGCGAAAACCCTCGAAAGACAACATCTCCTCCTGGAATTCAATTGAAGCGGTAGGTTCCATGGGGCAAAAATAGCATTACCGGGTGAATGTACTAACGGAAATTAGTTTTACCGCGAAAAAGCTTTTTAGGTTCTTAAAGCGGTCTTAATCCCGGCTAAATTTTAGCTAAAATAAGGGCTGTCAACACCAGTTTCGAAACGACTCCTTATTTTTGGTTGTCCGATATCGATTATTACTTTATCAAAAACCGATCATGAAAAAACTATTTGTCGTAGCCGCACTGTTCCTGGGCGTAAACCTGTTTGCACAGAACGCTTCGGATATCGTTTTCAAGGAAACAAAACACGATTTTGGGAAGATCAAACACCGTGTACCCGCTACCTATACATTTGCCTACACCAACAATGCATCCAAACCTGCGATCATTGAAGTGGCTACCGCAGAATGCGGCTGTACCAAACCCGAATACAGCGTAGCGCCGCTGGCCAAGGGCAAAACCGGCACCATCAAAGTGACTTATAACGCGGAGAATTTTGGCATGTTCAACAAAAAAGTGACCGTTAAATTCGCCAATGTTGCCGAGCCGGTGACACTGACCATTAACGGGGATGTACTGACGCCGAAAACAAAATAAACAAACCCCGGACCGGTCTTGCAACGACCGTTCGGATGGCATAAAAAAGAAGACCCTGTCGCAACGGATAGGGTCTTTTTTTATTCGTTGTTTTGGGGAAGAACAACGGTTTTTTTTCGAAGACATGGTGTAAGCAGACCGCTGCAAAATTTTGTTCGTATCTGGCAGGCGGTTCGTTCAACCAACACCCTCCGCAATGGCTCAGGCAAATGGATTTTGTTTTGCCTGGGTCTGTTACAAAACTATCTTTGCGGCATGTTACAGATCAGCCAGCGTGGACAGGCCATGCCTGCTTCGCCGATAAGAAAACTGGTTCCTTATGCAGAGGCAGCAAAGAATAAAGGGATCAGGGTATACCACCTCAACATCGGGCAACCCGATATAGAAACACCCAAACTGATACTGGATGCCGTCCGGCACAGCGATTTCAGGGTACTGGAATACAGCCATAGCGCCGGCAACGAAAGCTACCGCAACAAACTGGTGAGTTATTACAGAAGCGCAGGCATTGATGTAACCTCTTCCGAGATCATTGTTACTACCGGCGGAAGCGAAGCGATACAGTTCGCATTCATGACCTGTCTTGATGCGGGCGACGAAGTGATCATTCCCGAACCGTTCTATGCCAACTACAATGGTTTTGCCGTTGCCGCCGGTGTAAACGTGGTGCCGGTGACCTCTCATATCGAAAACGGATTTGCACTGCCGCCGGTGGCGGAGATAGAAAAAAAGATCACGCCGCGCACCAGGGCAATTGTCATCTGCAATCCCAATAACCCAACCGGTTATCTCTACAGCAGGGAAGAAATGGATGAACTCAAAGCGATCATCCTGAAACACGATCTGTATCTGTTTTCAGACGAAGCCTATCGCGAGTTCTGCTATGAAGGCCACCAGATAAGCGCGATGCACCTCAAAGGCGCCGAAGAACATGTGGTCATGATGGATACCATCAGCAAACGTTACAGCGCCTGCGGCGGAAGGATCGGTGCACTGGTAACCAAAAACAAAGCGGTGCTGGAAGCCGTGATGAAATTTGCACAGGCAAGGTTGAGTCCCCCGAGTTTTGCGCAGATCGCCGGAGAAGCCGCGATAGACCTGCCCGCGGATTATTTTGATACAACAAAAGCCGAATACAAATCGCGCCGCGACCTGATCGTAAAAAGACTGAATGCGATGGAAGGCGTTTTCTGTCCCAATCCGGGCGGCGCCTTTTATGCGATGGCACAGCTGCCCATTGATGATGCAGACGTTTTTTGCCAATGGCTGCTCGAGAATTTCTCCCATAAAGGACAAACCGTTATGCTGGCCCCCGCCACCGGTTTTTACGGAACAGCCGGACTGGGCAAAAAAGAAGTCAGGCTGGCTTACGTATTAAATTTAAATGATATAAATTCTTCCATGGACTGCCTGGAACAGGCTTTAGTGGAGTACAAATCGAAATAACAATTTAATAATCAATTGTTTGATTATTTTAAACATCATTTAAAGCTATCAAATATTAATTAATTGTAATGTTTTTATTTTTTATAAATATTGCTCATTTCTTATAAGTTTTTATAAAAATCAAAAAATTAATAATTAAAATACTATGTGAATTGATTTCCTCCTTATCTTTACACCGTAATTGACCGCAAGGTACCCCGGGTGAAGCATCTAAGTGGAAATGAGGGGGTTAAGAAAATACTAATTATCTCTTTTTTCTTATATGGCAAGCAATCGAAGACGTCCCCTGTTTCTACAGGGGACTTTTTTATCTGCCTATTGAAGCAATAGGGTTATTGTCAAACAAAAGCCGTTATCAAAAAATACCGGCTTTTGTTTTTGTTTAGGAACGGGGCAGCGGTCTTTGGCCGGGCCCGGGCGGGCGTATCTTTTTTTCCAGCTCCAGGTATTGCAGGTATTGTGCATGGCTCAATGCCGCTTTTACCCGCGCATCCCGTGTTTTGACCAGTTTGTCAAATGCCGCTTTATCCGCCGGCGGTGGTGGCGGAGGCGGTGGTAATGGCCGGCCCTCTTTCTTACGCAGTACTTCCATACCGTCGAAAAAAACAGCATAGGCAGCCACCAGTTTTTTCTTTTGCGCATCGGTCAGCTGCAGTTCCCTTCCGAATCGCTCCGAAACATGCTGCAGCCGTTCTTTCTTTGTTGGTCCGGGAGGCCGCCCGTTTGGCGGTTGCGCCTGCAGCGTTGCTGCCAGCAGCACGCATACCAGGCCTGACACTGCTTTCATAACATATACATTTACCTCGTGAATTACTGGGGTGGCGGCATCATGCCCCTGTCGCCGGGCGGCGGCCCACCCGGAGCTGCACCTGCCGGTCCGGCATTCATATGCAATACCTCGTGGATGATGGCATCGAACCGGCGTTTTTGCTCTTCGTTGCACAGCGCCCGCACTTTTTGAAAATGCCGGAATGTAAAGATATCCATCTGCTGTCCCGCCGCCGCCGCACCCGCTGCGGCTTCCGCTAAAGCACTATCTGAAATGACCGAGTCTTTTAACAGATCAAAAAAAGCATCTTTTGCGGCACGGTTCTGTTCGCGCAGGTCTCTTACCTGCTGGCGGTGTTCCCGGATCAGTGTTTTCAGTTGCTCCTGCTGCGCTGAATCCAGCGCCAGTTCCTTTACCAGAAAATCGGCCGTGCCTCCTTTTGGTGCTGCCGGTGGTCCGTGCTTCTTGAATACAAAGAACGCCGTCAGCGTGGCAATGTTCAGCGCCACCAGCAAAATAAAGGCGATGGTAAGCAATCGTATTCTACGGGTCTCATTCATGCGTTTTTGTTTTAGCGGTATAGACCGTACCGGTCAATGCATATTCGTCTGCAAAATATTGCATACCCGAGCCGGCAGGTTCCGGTTCGGACTTATCCTGAAATTTTGTGAAGGCAAACAGGTTCACCAGCAGCAGTAAAGCCAGCACCGCAAATGAAAAAGCCGGTTTAACCAACCAGGAAACGCGGGTCATCCCGCTTTTGGCCATACCCGCCATTACCCGGGTATACAGAAATGCCGGCGCTTCGGCCCTCTGTATGCCGTCCACACTTCGCAGCACTTTGTCTGGAAAGTCTTTTTCAAGGGGCTGATGGTTGTTTTGCATACGCTCAGGTGTTACGGTAATAATTGGCCAGTTGTTTCCGAAGGTTGTCTTTTGCCCGGTGCACCAGAGCCTCCACCGCTTTCAGGCTTGTCTGCAGTACGGCCGCGGTTTCCTCATAACTCAGTCCCTCGGTCTTGATCAGCACAAAAGCCGCTCGCTGCATATCGGGCAGGCGTTTCATCGCCCTGAACAACACAGCCGCTTTCTCTTTATTGTCCAGTTGCACACCCGGATGATGAAAATAAGGCGGATTATCCTGTTTTTCATCCAGTCCCACCCAGGAACGCACGGCGGCCAGGCGTTTCCTTGTTTTTCTTTTCCGCTCCGCATCGATCGCCCGGGTTACGGCGATGCGGTACAGCCAGGTAGACAATTTCGAATCGCCCCGGAAAGCCTGCACCGAGCGGTATACCTGTATAAACACTTCCTGCGCTATATCCGCCGCTTCGCCGGTGTCCTGCACAATGGAGAGCACGGTATTGAATACCATATCCTGCCAGGTATGCACCAGGGTCTTAAAAGCCTGGTCATCTCCTTTTTGCAGCGCCGCGATAAACTCCTGTTCGTTCAAAATACCGGATTAGCAGTTAGACGTTACAACCTACAAAAACCTTCGGCAAATGCGGTAAAAAATACCCGTTTCTTACGGTATTTGTGGTGATATGCGTTAAACCTATGTAAAAGCGCACAACAACAGGCAACAAACGGTATTTTAGCTTTCTCTACCAGAACCATGAGAAAACCTGTTTTTTACCTACCCGCACTGTTGTTTCTGTTTTCCGGCACCACCCTGCTGAGCCAGGGGTACCAGGCCCTGCACGGTTCCGGCTATACCGGCAGTACGGCGGTGTTTAACAACCCGGCATCGCTGGTGCATTCGGTTTATAAATGGGAGCTGACGCTGCTTTCGGCACAGGTTAAAACAAGCACCAACGCTTTTTACCTGCAAAACACCAACGGCAGCAGGTCGCTGGTGATCGGCGACGGGTACCGGAGCCGGTTTGCACATGGCAATGCCGATATAAGTCTTTTCAATTTCATGTACAAGACCGGCAATAACCAGGCTTTTGCCGTTAATTTCCGCTTACGCAATTATGCGCATGCCAGAACACTCCCCTTTAACTATATCGATTCAACGGCAACCAGTTTCAATAATTTTCTGATCGCCAACCGTACCACGCCCTTTATCGAGGGATTTGCCACCACGGCCGGCTGGGCCGAAGCCGATCTGAGTTATTCCAGGGTATTGAGCCAAACAACCAATTCGCGGTTAAGCGGCGGTATTACGCTGCAGATCATGAAAAACATTTCGGGAGGTTTTGCCAAGCTCAACAAACTCAGTTTCCTCGAACTCAAGAACGGGACAGACACCGCCTATGCATTCACCAACGGAAGCGGTTCATTCGCTTATGCGGAAAGCCTGGCGGCAGACGGTGTAAAGGACGCTCTGAAAAAATCTCCGCTGTCGCTGGGACTGAGTCTTGGACTGGAATACCTGGTATACGATGAGGACAACACCGAAAAAGACAACCTTTCCTATGACTGGAAGATAGGGGTCAGTTTACTGGATCTGGGCGCGCACCGGTACAAGGCCAGCCCCAACTCACGCCAGTTCTCCGGTCCGAAACAAACCATTACCGACGCGGACGCAGACCGCAAATTTTCCGGCGTAACGGATGCGCAGGGATTTGCAGATACGGTATCGAGCCTGTTTAACGATGCATCTGCCATCAACAATTCTTTTTCCGTAAGCCAGCCCACCCGGCTTGTACTGAATGTAGACAGGAACCTGGGTAATCATTTTTACCTCAACGGAGAACTGAGTCTGAATTTTTATGCCACTTCCAGCTACCAGAAACTGCGTACCCGCGAGCTCAACCTGCTGACCATAACACCCCGGTGGGAAACCATGGGTTTTGGCGCCTACCTGCCGGTGCAGTATAATACACAGGGACAATTATGGATTGGCGCGGCAATGAAACTGGGCCCGCTTACCCTGGGTTTGCATAACCTGGGACTGCTGCTAAAAAAACAAACCAGTGTAAGCGGCGGCGGCTACCTGCTGTTATCGGTGCATCCTTTCAGCAGGCAGCACCAGGAAAGAAATTTCGATTGTCTTTAGCCGGCAGTTGTATTTTCCGTAAATGATTTCCCCACTCTTTTGAGGCACAAGATTTGTATCCTTACAGGATTTAAAGCCTATGGAAAAACGCTAGTATATTTGGGCATGACCAATTCCTACACGATTTTCTATGCGGATGACGACCGGGATGATCGCGAAATATTCCAGAGCGTGATCAGCGAAATCAACGAAAAACACGATTTGCATATACAGCGCAACGGACAGGAATTACTGAATGCCCTGAAAAACCCGCCACCCCATGCCCAAATGATCTTCCTCGATCTGAATATGCCGGTCAAAAACGGTTATGAAGTACTGGTTGAGATCAGGGCCAATGCGGAGATGAACGGGGTTCCCATCATTATATTTTCAACTTCCGATAACCATGAGTCGGTATCCCGGTCAAAAAAACTGGGCGCCAACCTCTATATCACCAAACCGGATTCTTATGAGAGAATGAAAAAAATGCTGAGTGAGGTGCTTTCCATCGACTGGAGGAACCACCCGCCCGGCGAAGAAGATTTTGTGTATATCGCTAACTAATTTCCCGTCCCATGCATACTACGATGAGCTCCGCTGGTGTGGTGTTTCTGGCCGATCTGAGAGAGAAAACGGGGCCGATGCACAAACAACTGGAAAGCAATCCCCTTTCCGCGGCTTTAATGCAACCCGGTGTAACGCATGCACAGTATGCGCATTACCTCTCTTTTTTCTACCCCGTTATTGCGTATTGCGAGCAAACGGTTTTTCCGCTGGTACAGGAATTTGTCAATACCGGCGACCGGCGGAAACTTCACTGGTTGAAACAGGACCTTGCCTCCCTGCAGGCATCGCCCGTTGAAAAACCCTTTCATCCACAGACGGACGGGCTGAACATGGCGGGAGCCATGGGCGTTATGTATGTGATGGAAGGCGCCACGCTGGGAGGAAAAGTGATACTGAAACACCTGGGCGATAAACTGGGTATTGACGAGCACCATTCGGCCCGTTTCCTGTTTGGCTACGGAAACGATACCGGACGGCAATGGACGATTTTTTTAGAAGCATTCACCGCATATGTAACGGAACACCGCGTTGAGAAGGCGGCGATCGCGGCTGCTCAATCCATGTTCGCTTCCATAGACCGCTATTTTCAAGGTAACCGATGATGAAGATCAGGGATATTGTTAACCGGGATATTGTTAATCTGACAAATTGCGAACATGAGCCGATTCATATTCCTGGCAGCATACAGCCCCATGGTTTCCTGATCGCCGTCAATGAAAAAGGCATGATCGACTACTGCAGCAGCAATGTTCTGGAACATACCGGTATCAGCCACGAACAGTTGCTCGGCAGATCGCTTGCGGCAATTTTCGGCAACGGCAGCCTGATGGTTCAACAGTTCGACATGCCCGCAATGACACCCGCCACGCCGTTCGCGGTGAGTTTCGAGGGGATCGGTTTCAGTTGCTTTACCCATAAGAACGGGCAGGATTTTATCGCGGAGTTCGAACCCGCAGAATCCCATCCGCTGGAACTGGGCGAACTGTACAACCTGAACCTGCAATCCATCAATGCACTGCAGACAGCCGATACATTGAAAAAACTATGTCATAATATTGCCGGGCAGGTACGGAAACTGACAGGATACGATCGCGTAATGATCTACCGGTTTGACGAACAATACAACGGCGAAGTATTTGCCGAGAGCTGCGAAGAAAACCTGGAACCATTTCTGGGTCTGCATTATCCCCATACAGATATTCCCGCGCAGGCAAGACAGTTGTATATCCGCAACCTGCTGCGCGTGATTGTTGACGTGGCGTACACACCGGTGCCCATTTATACGATAAACGACACACCCGGCAAAAACCTGGACCTCAGTATGACAGCGCTGCGCAGCGTATCGCCGATTCATATCGAATACCTGCAGAATATGGGCGTGAGGGCAACCCTCACCATTTCGCTGCTGCACGAAGGAAAGTTATGGGGTCTGGTTGCCTGCCATCACTACCAGTCTGAAAAATACCTTTCGGCCTATACCCGTGTATCGGCACAGTTGCTGGGGCACCTGCTCACCTCGCAGATCAAAGTGCGGGAAGTGGCGGAAGAATACGAGCTCGCCCGGAAAGTGACTGCCGCACTCGAAAAAATATTGAATACAGCCCATGCGCACGACAGGAATTCTTTTGCCGCCATCGTAGAACAGCCCGAAATAGTACAGCTGTGCCAGGCAACCGGCGTTGCCATTGTTTTTGGGAAACAGGTATATGCGGCGGGTAAAACACCTACCGGCGCCAGCATACGGGACATGGCCAGACAGGTAAAACCACTCAGCGTACAGGGTGCTTACCATACCAACCGGCTGATCAGCGACTATGCTGCAGCAAAGAACATATGCGATACCGCATCAGGACTGATCTGTCATTTTATGGAGGGATCGGAGGAAGACTGCATCATGTGGTTCCGGACCGAAACACTCGAGGAAGTGCATTGGGCAGGCGATCCCGAAAAAGCGATCGTTAAAAATGAAAAGGGTTTATCGCCGCGTAATTCTTTTGAACGCTGGCGCGAGATCATCAAGTGCAGCAGCAATCCCTGGGCAAGACCCGAGCTTACCGCCGCCGCTACCTATGCCAATACGCTGCAGAAACATGTACACCTGCTTTTTCTGAGTGAGGAAGAATTCAAATACCGCCAGCTGAGCGAACGGCTGCGCGAAGCCAATGTGGAACTGGAGAACATCAACTGGATCAGCACACATGATCTCAAAGAGCCGCTGCGGAAGATACAGGTATTCTCTTCGCGTATACTTTCCAGGGAAAAAGAAGAACTCTCGGAACTGGTTGTTAACTCGCTTGAGCGGATGAACGAGTCTGCCAACCGTATGCAGAAACTTATTACCGATATCACCTCTTATTCCAGGTTACGGCATAACCGCGATCTTCACCTCGATGTTGACCTGAACGAGGTGCTGAACGATATCAGGGACGACCTGCAGAACGAACTTGCCGAGGTCGAAGGAACGATTGATGCAGACCCGCTACCCATGATCAAAGGCATCCGGTTATTGCTGACACAGCTTTTTCTGAACCTGGTCCGCAACTCCATCAAGTTCCGTAAAAAAGAAATCGCACCGGTGATAGAGATAGGTTACCAGTCGGGCCAATTGTATACACAAGACGAAACGCAAACAAAATTTCATAAAATAACCGTTACCGACAACGGCATCGGTTTTGACAACCAGCACAAGGAAAATGTTTTTAAAGTATTCACCCGTTTACATAACCAGGATGATTACGCCGGCTCGGGCATAGGGCTGGCATTGTGCAAACAGGTGGTGCATATTCACGGGGGATATATTGATGTTGACGGAAGACCCGGTGAAGGTGCCAGCTTTAGTTTGTATTTTCCGATGTGATTTGATAGTATGTTATTTCAACTCTACCTGCTGACGGACACCAATGGGTTATCGCAATATGCTTATGCTGGCATCAGCAGCCACACTACGCGCATACTGCAGATAGCAGAGGATCATATCAAATTGCTTGACCGTACAGATGCCGATTTTATCGAGTCGGAATACACGCCCACTTCGCGGTATATCGATTTTGACCTGGCCGGTTTTGACGGGTATGTAACCGATTATATTCATATTGCTGAATACAGCATACTGATTTTCTTCAACGAGTACCGGCATATGGTGCTCAATTACCTTTCGCCCAATAACGAGAGCCGCAAGGACTACGATATTTTTGATGGCTACCCGGAACCGAAAGCCAGAAAGCTGGTTGATATGCTTTATCCGATGGCCCTTCGTATCAGGGAACAAACCTATGCTGCTGAACAGGAATAGCTAAAAAAGCCGAAAGCCCAATCAAGGGCCTCCGGTTACGGCACGCATGCTCATAAAACCACCCCTCCTGCAACCCGTATATACCAGCGTTACAAAAGAGGTGGCCGCATGCAACCACAGTTACTTAGTTTTTCAGGCGGGTAACCAGTTCATCAAGGAAACCATCGTACTTTTTCAGTATCCTGTTATAGGGTCTGAACTGCTCGTCTGCATTGTACGAAGTGGATGACCGGCCCGAAGCTTCGGAAACGAATTTCACTTTGTAAACAAGCGGTTTTTCAGAAGACTGTTTAATGATCAGACGGATACGAACGGTATTGGCTTTAAAGTTCATACCCACCCAGGACGTACGCAGGTAACCCGATTTCTCATCGCTGTTTTCCAGTACATCGAATTTATCGAGTACGGTGCTCATGATCTGCTTCCAGGCTTCTTCTTTGGTTTTGGCCGTGTTCACATTCACCTGCACTTCGGTATTTGCGATGTTCGATTCGATGGAAGAAGTGTACGACTCATCCTCCTGCAACTGTATATAGTCGGTGGACGGCGGATCGGTCATTCCTTTTTTGTTGCAGTAGGTACGGATTTCTCCGATATACCCCTCCTGTTTTACTTCGATGGTGGTACAGGTGTTCTTGGAAATTTTGATCTCCACTTTTCCTGTTCCCATCTGTACGCCGTTAACATAAATACGCGCAGTTTGCGGTGAACTGGTGATGGTAACTCTTTCGGCTGCAGCAGCGCTGTTGCTGAATAAACAGGCGGCAACCAGGCAAAGACCCATACAAAGGGTCAGCAGTCTGTTGGTTTGTTTCATGGTGGTGATGGTTTTATTGGCGGTTTGTAAATACGTACACGAAAACAGCGGCAAATTATCTGCGCATTCCGCACAGACCAATACCTATTTATAAGTATTCGGCTAAAAACTGCCGGCAGCGTACCAACGCAACATGACCTCTCTCGAAAAACGGATCCGCTTCCGCATGGTGACTGTCAGTCCTGACTGCCAAATCTGATAAAACCCGATCATCCGGTTCCGGGGCAATTGATTATCGTTGTTGCTGGCGAGTGATGATGTATGGATGATCCTTGCAGAGATATTGGACTACCGATGAAAATAACCTGATTTCATCGCATTGTCATAAAGATAATCGCTGTTTCCGATAAATCCTATACCCCTGCGGCGGCTTTCTGGAATAAGACCAACCCGGCCCTGTCAGGCAAACAGGTCTTGCATGGTCAGTTCGCTCTGTATAAGTTTATTGTAGTACGGGTTGCGCTTTACACCATAGGTGGTGACCATGGTGAGAAAAATGGCTTTCTTTGTCTTGCTTACTTCTGCGAATACCTCACGCCTGCGTGCCAGGTCGTCCGCATAGCGACTGGTAATCGTGTATTCTTCCGTTGAAAATTTTATCTCGCAGACAGAGATCGTATGATCGTCCCGGTCAAGCAGGAGATCGATCTGCGCACCCGTTTTTCCTTTGTCTGAAGCATGCCGCCAGACAGAGGGTTTTACCAGGGTGTCTGCAATACCCAAACCGGCCATGATCTGGTCAAGATGTTTTAGGCAGACAGATTCAAAAGCATACCCGCTCCAGCTGGCCCATGAAGGTGTTTTGCTCAACCGCAGCCAGCTGCCTTTTCCGGTGGCCGCTTTCCTATCCAGGTATTTCAGATAAAAGAGCGAATATTCGTCGGATAACCTGTATACAACATCGTTTGCAGTTTTTCCGAAAGGAATAAAACGCTGAATAAAACCGGATTCCTCAAGTTCAATGATCGCCTCGGTAATACGGCCGCCCGAACTAAGCCCGGCCCCTTCAATGATCTCCGTCCGCGTCTGTCCCCGGCTTATTTTCGCCAGCTGGCGTACGATGGCAATATGATTTGCCGATTCATCGAATAAGGACGAATAAAGACTGCTGAACTCATCTGTGAGATAGCCATGTTTGGTAAAACAGGTGCGATCGATGGCCATGGTGGCGCTTTCTCCGCGCACTATATTAGACAGGTACTGCGGTATACCCCCCATTACCATATACAGCTGAAGCAGCTGGTACCTGTCCAGCTTAACCGATCTGCTCCGCAGGTACTGCTCTGTTTCCAGTAAAGTAAAAGGTGCCAGGTTCATTCGCACTGTAACGCGGTTATGCAGGCCCCCTTTTGTTTTTACAATATTGCGGATCATCCAGGAAGCCGCCGATCCGCAAATAACAACCGTTATATTGGCGTGTTTTGAAGCCCAGGTATTCCAGAAATGATCAAACGATTTTAAGAAATTAGAACGCGGAGAATTGATCCAGGGAAATTCGTCAAAAAACAGAACGACCCTGCGTTTTTTCACGATAGGCCCCAGGATTCTCTCAAGCAGGCCGAATGCAGCCGGCCAGTTGGCCGGCGTTGCCAGGTCTACCGGAACTTTCATGGCTTTGGCCAAGGAGCGACTGAAATTCTCCAGCTGTTCCTGCATCATTCCGTTGTGCAAACCGGTATATTCAAACACGAGTTGTTTTTGATAAACAGATCGCACCAAAAACGTTTTTCCCACCCTTCGCCTTCCATAGATCGCAATCAATTCCGCCCGATTGGATACAAGGGCGCTTTCCATGATTTTCCTTTCCGCAGATCTGCCAACAAATTTTTCCATACTATTCTGGCCGGTTATAAAAATTTATACATGGCCAAAATTAGGAAAATTAATTCATATTTTGGCCTATTATAAGTTTTTATACGTGGCCAAAATTGACAATATTCAGCAATATTCCGGCTGGTTTTCATTTCAGCGCCTGGTGAAACCGCCTGCCAGGCAGCAGCGGGGAGCAGACTTGAACTGCCGTCCGCCTCAGGCGGATATGAACCCGATGCGCACCTGTCCAAAAAAAAGCCCACTGGAATTCGATGGGCTTTGATGATCACCTTCGCCAGGGCTTCGGTGATCGAGTATGAGCGTTTAGCAGAACTGGAAGATGACTTTCCAATAGAATTTCAGGCGATTATGCGGACAAAGAAGCGTCTGATTGACGAAATGATCCAGGCAGATTGTATCACAAAAAAAGTCGGGAAAAAAGAATAAACCTACCCTTCATCGGTTACCAGCATTACATTGAAATCAAATACATCCACGCTTCCTGACAATTCCATCTTGCAGCGAATAGGATAGTCCAGTTTCTGTATACCGGCCGTGCGCATCTGGTCGGGTAATACAATATTGGGGGTTACGATAAATACTGGCTGAAAATAGCTCGGGTTATTAAACGACGATAATACATAGGTTTGGCGATACACCATTCCGGCGCTGGTCGTTGCATGTAGAACAATATAAAGGCCGTTTCTCATTAATTTCCGGCCCCATTCATCGGGATGTTTCCAATCAAATAATGTTGTAAGGACTATTTTTTTGATTCTCACAAACGAACCAAGCTGAGGTAAAACAAATTCTTTTTCCCGTTCCTTGTTGGAAAACACAATTGCCATATCTCGCTTTATCCTGTCAGTTGCGGCGATACTGTAGGTGGTTCCTCTCCCTGCTCCGTGTACCACCAGGTTGCGGGAATTTACCATTTCACTCAATACCCGTTTAACCGTTGGCAAGGGTATCTGCAGCTTTTCTGCTATTTCTCCACTCCTGATGCCGGGGTTATTTTCTACTACATTATAGATATGTTGTTCACGCACACCGACAGATTCACGATTTTTCTTCTCATCCAGCTTTTGCATCAACTGGACTTGAATATTACGAAGACAGTCGAGAAAAAAATACACCCACTCTGTTACGTTCTCACCTGGGCGGTTCCGCTGCGCCTCCATAAGCCGCTGGTAATACTCTTTTTTCCTGTTTTCGATCTCATGCTCGAAGCTGACATATTCTATCCAAACATACCCGCTCTTCATCAGTAATAGCGTAGTCAGCAGCCGGCTTAATCGGCCGTTACCATCCTGAAAAGGGTGTATGCTTAAGAATTCATAGACCAAGATCGCAGTTTTAATAAGAGCATGCGTTATATGATCGCCGTTGTACCACTGCAAAGCTGCTGCTACCGCATCCCGGGTTGCCCATCCCGGTGCACTTGTTTCAAACACAGGGATCTTGGTTTCATCCGGCATTGTTTTTTCAACCCGGTTCGGTGATGTTTTATAATTACCCTTGTGATAACCATCCTTACTGCTGAATTGCAATAGAGTGTTGTGAAGATGTTTGATACTACTTTCTGCAATAGGAATATCCCTGTAAGATTCTGTAATTAGATTCAGTGTTTCATAGTATCCGGCGACTTCCTGCTGGTCTCGTTCAGTGAGTTTAGCGATATCAAGATTGCCAATGAGAGTCTCCACCTCTTTGTCTGTTAAAACCGATCCTTCAATACGTGTTGACGCACCTACACTGCGAACCGTGGCAATGGATTTCAATTCCTTTAACGTCTGTTGTTCTCTCCTTTCTATAGCCTGCCACTTCGCGTCGAACCTATCCAACTGGCTCAATTCCTGAGTCAATTGCATCCAGTTAGCTGGCTTAAAAACTAATGTGTGTATATTCATTTCGGTTAAAATAATACGATCTGATACGTAAATATACGATTATTTTTAAAATAAATGATACGATCTGATACGTAAATATACGGAAAGCTATGTTGAAGCCAGACAGCTGAACCACCGTTCCGATGATCACCTTCGTCAAGACTTCGGTGATCAGGGTAGCGAGTATGAGCGTTTATTAGAACTGGAAGATGATTTTCTCATTGAACTTCAGACAATTGTGCGAACTAAAAAGCATTTGATTGATGAAATGATCAAAGCAGATTGTATCACAAATACGAAGGGTGAATGATGGGTCTTTCTTTCTAGAGCACCGGCCAAGAACTAAAAAGTATACTAATTTGATACGATTTGATACGCAAATATTCGAATCACGGCTATTTATATAGGCTGGAAAAAAGAACCCCGGAAGAAATGTCTATTAGTGGCTTTGTTTTTAAAGACAGGTTATGTGTGCTTTTTTCTGTAATCAATTGATCAACCACTTTTTGAAGATCCCTTGCAGTGTAGTGATACATCAAACCCCGGGCTCCGTCGTATAAACAATTTAATGCGCCCAGTGCCTGTCCATAGCGAAGACCGCTTTCAATTCGGGTAACACCTGTACGTAAAAACTCACTATGTCCTTTAAGGCAAAGCTGTTGGATGATCCCAGATGAACACCAGTCTCCTGCGCCGGCAGCATCTTTTACTTCTGCTAGTACAAAAGCCTTTAGCAGTTTCCATTTATCGGGGTTAGACGAGTTAGCACTGCGGAAATTCAAGCCATTTTTACCCTGGGTTTCAATTTCCAGCAAACATTCGATAGATGGATATCGCTCCCTATAATCTGGAATACGATCATGGGAATATTTAATAATATCCGCAACAGCTTTAAATTTTTCGAAAAGCTGCACGTCCTTCGCTGAAGAGGGTTCAAAGAAAATAATTGTACCGCGGGCCTTTAAATAAGTAGCCAACTCAAAAGTACCTGGGTTCATCCTGTCAAAATAGAACACTTCCGGAATCAGGTGCTTTTCCATCACTTCGCTGGCCACGTCTTTTGTGATGGGCTTGAACTGCGGAAGCCAGGATTTAGTTTCGGGATCGCGAAATTCAAAGCGATGAACAGGGTTGCCGTTTTTGTCCTTTAATATCCTGTGAATGATTATGGGGGTACTGCCTTTATCGGATACCGAAAGGTGATCTTTATGTACGTGCCAACGATCCAGATCATGGATTAGTTCCGTACTCGCCTGGTTTGCGGCGAGCCTGGCTACGGGATAGCTATCCCACCCTAGGAAACCAAGTATACTCATCACATTTCCGCAGGAACCGCCAGCCGAAAGCTTCGGAAGCGTTAGTGGGCTTCCGTTCAGGATTACATCAAGGGCCACCAATCCGGCCCCAAAACAGGTGGGTTTTTTCTTCACAAACTATTTTTTATACGGTTCCCCAGCTAACCACAACAAAAAGAGTTCCGACTTCTCGGCCTCATTTCCTGCAAGCCCGCTTTCTTCAATTTCATATCCGGATGAATCCACATTCAGGATCCCCACACGGATCGTCCTGAGCTGCTTGAATTCATAGGCGCAAAGTAACGCACCAATCGACAATAATTTACTGGAAAATGTGGAAATAACAATATCGCAGCCTTTGAGGACCTGCAGGGTCTCATTATAGTCGGTAATCGTCTCAAAAAGAGTCCGGTATACCTGGAATGGGTTCTGCTCGGCAACATATATGATATTTTGCCCCTCTACGTCCAGCCCGTCGAAAAGCAACTGGTGATATTCGATCAACAGGGCATCAGACCGGCGGGGATCCCGCGAAGGAAATGGTAACACAGGACAGATTTCGTCCGGACTGGCCTTGTCATACGCCGCTTTGATCTGTGATTCGGAGCCCTCGCCTAAAATAGGCAGCCAGATCACCTTTTTATTTTCACTGGTCAGCTCCGAGCCACCCTTAAAACCGTATACATAGGAAAGCTCAACATCGGGTTTAAACTCCTTGATATGGGAATCGAGGTTGGCATTTTCAGCCGTAAGAACGAAAAAATTGGGGGCATTATCTGCAAAATATTCATCCAATATCGCCTGAATCTGCCCGATCAGAGAGAAATAAATCCCCCTTGGCAGAGCGCTGATGTCCACAATAATATCAGTATACGGCTCAAAGATTGCCTTATCCCTGAAGAGGGCTGCTACGTGCTGGTCGCCGGTGCGTTTCTTCTTTTTCCCTTCTGCACTCCACAGTTCTATTTTCTGTGTCCGGATCTTATCGGCAGGTACCAGTTCACTTAAAGCATCCATGTTTGCTTTCACCTGCGGCTTATACTTACGTGAAGAAGAACTTCTTCCCTCATCATAGCATATAAGCAAACAGTCGGGTTGGATCGTAGGGCATTTACCGACGAGGGATTGAATACCCAGGTTCATGCGGTAATCAAAACCCTCTCCCATAATGTATAACAGTTTACGTTCCCCAGCCTCTGCGCAGAAATGACTGGCAAAAAACTCCTCCAGTTCTGCATTTTTTAGCAGAACGTACGGATCCCATTTGAATGACTGCTTTATTTTCTGGTCCATCGTAAAAGTTCGTCTGGTTTTCTGGACCTCCAACCTCCATAACTCAGCGGCAAATCAAAACGCACGCAGATCCATCGGTTAAGATAATAAACACTCTTTTTTTCACCTTTTTTTCCCTGCATGGTTTCCTTTATGTGCAGGAGATTATATGCCAGACAGGTGTTGATGACTACCTGTAAATTTTCGAATATTTCGTTTGATATCCAATCATCTTCGTTCAGCAGGCGAATGGTCCGGGTTGCGTCAATGTGAAAACCTGTCACCCCTGGAGCATAAGGAGCAGTTGGCCGGTACGTTTCGCTGTTGCAGAATGCACACAGGTTTTCAAGAAAACGAATCACCAAATGGTTGTCCGGCAACAACTTTGTTAGTTCCTTCCATTTTTCATTCGCCATCTTGCGAAGCTCTCTATCCTGGTCTTTGGCTGCAAGCGCGGCGTTGCTTTGGTTTAAATTGAGAGAGAGCATCCGTTCATAAAGTGGGGCGCTAAGGCTCAAGAATTGTTCGACATTATTGGTTGCTATCTTGGCTAGCATCGGCATCCCGAAGTAGTACGGCAGCGAATACTGTTTGCAAAGAAATAGCCTAGCGGCTGTGACGGTTTTTTCGTCAGTTTTTTCCCGCAACTCATCTACGCTTAAAGCATAGTTGAGATCCAGTTCTCCTTTGTTAAGATTGCGATTGATCAATATCTCGATCGTCTTAGCAAGTTGACACTGTTCAAGCAACGTACCATCGCTATTCATCAAATGATCTTTCCAAAGATCAAACTTCACTGTTTGAGCGGTGATAGCCCATATACGTTCGAATATCTCTGTTTTTGCTTTTTCAAGTGATGAAGACAAATCATACTCCGCCAGCGAAGGATCGAGAACGAAATCAACATCTTCCTTAGACTCCGCAGAACGCTTTGCTGCAATATTGTTGAGCAGTTTTTCAAATTTCCCTTCGTGATCCTTCCAGTAGTTTTCGAGGTGCAGTTCCAGGTAATCCCTGCCAACAGGTGTACGAAGATTGTTCAACGCCTCAAGTCTTTCGGACAACCAGATACTTACATTGCTTCTTTTTTCAAGCAGGTGCGCGATCAGTACTTCACGCTGCCCTTCAGAAAGTTTATGTAGATCGTCCAGCATAAACAACATCCGCTTGGGAACCGGAAACCCATCGACGGTTAAATATTCAGGTCGGAGCACGTCAATGGAAAAAAGTTCATTATGGCCTTCTATGGAGGTTTGCGATGGTGGAAGAAAGCTGTCGAGCAGTTCATAAATAGAGCGTTCGATACCTGCTGCCCATTCATACAACACCTGGCCATCGCAGGGCACCTGTATTTTTTTAAAATACAATTGGTCATTGGGATAATCAAACCGGATCCGAGGAAGATCTTCCGGGAAACGAAGTCTGCGTAATTCAAGTACAGAACGCAGCGTAGCAGTAATAATCCTGCTATTCAGTAATGAATAAAATAGCCTGGAACGGTTGCCCGCTTCGATAGCAGAGAAGTTTTCCAGTAATTCGTAATTCCTGGTAAAAGTGATATTGATACCCAGTATATCAATGTTATCCCTTGACACTGCACCAATCTTCTCCATTTTTTTATACAGCTCTTTGAACTCATCACTCGATTTGCGATTCTGGAGCGTAAGTAAAGAGCCAGGCTCGAAGAGTCGTAACAGTGATGTTTTACCAGCGCCTGGCGAACTGCGGATAAAAAATATACTATCCCATAATTTTCCGGACTGTAGTGATTCAATAAAATAATCCAGCACGATGGGACTGAACAGGCGCAGGAATCCAGCATCTGATTCGATTCGTTCAGATGCTCGCAGCAAGAATGGATTTCTAATCTTAATACTCATTTTTCTCTGTGTCTTGAAATCCTGGGAAAAAGCCCTTTTGGCTTCATGTCTGCTGGCAGCCAAAAAATAGCAATTGTATTATTGGGTGCATTATGATTTAGCACGATGGGTAACGCACACTCGTTAAAACCAAGATAAGGTTCATCATGTTTTCCTTTTTCATAGTGCTCATCTACCACCCGATTATCAAAATATTTCTTTAGAAAGGCAACGATCTCCTTATCCCCGGTGATACGCTCTTTAATAGTTGAATCGATCTCAAGAAGACAATCGACGGTCAGTTCGCAGTTTTTTCCAGTTTCTTTCTTCCATAGAGCAATCCCATCCTTAATGTTTTTGATAGCGTCTGTGGTTGCGATGTAAAACAGGATATGAATTTCAATATTATCGAAGTCTATTGCATCCTTATATCCTTCTGCACTTTCATCAAAAATTGTTTTGAGAACTTTTCCCAACTTTCCCTTCCCACCTGAGCGATAATAGGTTTTACCGCTGGCCGTAAAATCATCGATAAAAAAAAGTGTCCGAAATTTCTTACCGGGTAACGCTTCCTGGAGCTTTCCAACCATCTCTTTGATCTTCTCAGCCGAAGGTTCATACGTTGGCAAAACCTGCTCGTTGTTTAAAAAGGCCACTCGCCTAAACTGATCAATCCGTGAGCCATCGCTTAGGCCCATGTACATGGACATTTGCTGATTTTCGGCATATTGTGGAGAGTTAATGATCTTGGTAACCAGGTGCGGCGCGAGCCCTATTTCTGCAGCGGTCTTTTTGATCAGGAATGGATTTACTTTCTCCGGATAGAGAATATCCACCAGGTGAGATACTTGCTCACTGGAAATAAAGATCAAGTGTTCGCGAACGAGTTTGTAGGCTATTTTACGATCCTCGATTGTATCGAACTGTTGCAACCATTTCACCAGGCTTTCAATAAAACGTGTCCCAGGTGCAAACTGCTGGTATTCGTTCCATTTCAGGTCGGCCATGGCTTGGAGTAATGGGCGCTCCCGGTCGATTTCATCCGGCGTCCATTCCATGATTTTAACCAGCAATGTTTCTGTCAGTAAATTTCTCATAAAGCCCCAATGGTAAAATAGCCCTTGTGATAGTTAAGTTTTGAAAACAGGTACGCAACGGCTTTTTCATCACGTAGTCCGGGGGGGCAGAGATTCCAACCTGTTTCTATGTCCGAAGATACATCTCCTACGCTTAATGCGTATTTATTTGCGAGTAAAGCATAGTCGTTGCCAGGCCACTGTCCTTTATCACCGATACAAAGAGCTTCCTTAGCAAGGCCAAGCTTTGTACATAACTTTCGACAGTGAGAGAGAATGTGATTTTTGGATGCGACTTTTCTGGGAATGATATCAATTGAATGTGAGGATTCCACTACCGTTAGGTCGTCCAGATTAAGAAGCATCACTTCATTCAGTAATGTTTCCCGTAAAGAAACCCATTCTCCTGTTGTATCAGACCCGAAGGTGAGCTGGTTGGGGCTAACCTGGCCCGGTATACCGATTTTTAAAAGCCTGGACTCCACCTGTTGTAAGGAAGCATGCAATGGTTTGCTTTTGTTGGGCTTTTTGTTATCGGTTAACGACCCGATATCACTTCCATTATAATAACCTACTATTACCTGCTCCATAAGCTTAGGTGTTTTCACAAACACTTTCTCCAGTTCCTCACGCAAAGATTTACCACGACCGGAAATAACACCGATCACAAAACCACGCTTTGCAAAACTAACCAGCAGTTGTTTTATTTCACTGCCCATGCCTGTAAATCGATTCGCGGAAGAACAAAGTGTACCGTCGTAATCAAAGACGAGGCATCCATATCTCGCGGTTGTTAGTTGCAGAATGGTCTTATCGTATCCTTTCTTCCATAGGGCTTGTTTATCATTAGGCAGGTCAGACCATTTTTCCACTTTCGCTTTACGTGCTATAGCAACATCGGCAAGACTTCGTTTCTTATCTTCCAGGAGCCGCTCATAACTTAAGTGATAAATTTTAGAGCCATAAGGAGGAACACCTGGTCTTCCCGGATCTATTTTACGAACCTTTCCATAAAGGCTGATCAATTCCATTGCCTGAGTTAATAATTCGATCGTCCCGCCGTAACCATCTTCGGTGCTTTTCAAGAGAATAGCGGGAATCTCAGTTGGCAAAAGTGATAAGGTTTTCTGTGCCAGTTTCTCATCAGAAGGTGAACAAAGAGCGATAATGGCAGAATCGGGTTGTTTATCAAACCAGTTATGGCGTCCATGAGCAAAATGCCTGAAATCACTTATCAGACTGGGTGCAAGGCCAGCCTCCGAAAATTTGGATTCCAAATCGACAGCAACAGACTGATGATAGCCACCATAAAGTAAGGTAAAGCAAGTGCGTTCACTGGTCCGACTGATAAAACCAGATAATCCTATGCTTTGATCCGCTGGTGTATTTTGGACAAGGTTAAGCGTTTGCGACAAAATGGATCGATAAAGAATAACAAAATATGCGGCAAGAGAATTGGTCGCCAAAAAGCCATCCTTACCAACCGGTAAGGCATACTCATGAACATTACACGACGAATATTCAGCAGCAAGAGCATACAATTTTGTTTTTTTCCGCATACAAATGCCGGTAATCGAAATAGGCTCGCTTTCGATAGCTTTTTTGAAGGCGAAAAGAATATCGGTATTTCTGCCGCTGGCACTGATAAAAATTAAATTGGTAAAATGCAATGTTGGCCGTAAATAAAAAAGCTCCAACGGCGTAACTGCTTTTGCAAAAATTCCTCGGGAACTAAGAAGGTTGGCGGCGTACACGCATGCACTAAAAGATCCCCCGGAACCTACAACATATACTGGATGACTGTATTTGCTAACTGTTTTTGCCAGTTCCCTCACATCCAAAGCTGAAGCCCACGTGATAGTTTCAGGTACAACATTCAATTCATTTGAAAAAGGCTTTCCCATAGTGATAAAAATATTAAGTTATAGGGAGATTTTCCGAATAGACGTTCACAATCCGTAAACCTAGTGTCAAGTAGACTGATTGGACATCGAATTTAATACACTTATTAATAATATGCTAATTTTTTTAGTACTTTGCTAACGAAGGGGTAGTTAATCGCACGGAGGATCTTCTTCACCGAAGAAGTATGGGTGCTAGAGATTGATTTACCCGTTCACTTTCAGATCTTGAATCTTACATAATGCGTCTTTGCAGGTTTCACCAACTAAATGGGCAAAACAGAAAAACAGGGAGTTTTGGCTGGCAATAATTTTTTCCCAAGCAAAACATGCAACGTCATAAACAAATCAGAAAACTGTTTGCTATGCCATATCCAAAATTTGCCAGACGTAAAATATTATCTCTTCTTAGGTTAAAAGAACGTGGAATGTCGGTTCGCGAGCTTTGCAAAAAACAAAAGATTAGCCGGGCAACATTTTACAACTGGGTGGCGGCGCTTCGGATAGAGGCACTAGAGAAAGAAAACATACAACTCAAAAAAGAATTACTGAGTTTAAGACAAAAAAATAAAACGCCGAAAATCCGACCAAAGTTCGAACCCATCTGTGAGAACAATGATCAAGAATTATTTGAAGTGGTGGCAACAATGATAGCTGACATCATTTTAAATAACAATCCGGAAGAATTTTTGAACAAGCTGAAAAGCATATAGCTTAGTTCTAACTATTCTCATTCAATACCTGAATGAGGTTTCATAAAAACCGATTGAAAATAAAGGTTTTACGAGAGAGTGACTAAGACTTATTTTAACAAATAAGTGATTGATTATTAATAAAATAGACCGCTATTTGCGGTCTATTTTAACATTTTGTTGGTGTAGCGAGGAGCAGACTTGAACTGCCGACCTTCGGGTTATGAATCCGATGCTCTAACCAGCTGAGCTACCTCGCCAGAAGTGCGTAGCTTACACTAACGGGCTGCAAATATAGTGGGTTTGAGGCAATTGGATGGTCAGTACGCCAAAAGTTTCTGTATGCGGTCGGTGAGCTTTTCCGGTGTGGGCAGCATGGCTGCTTCGAGCGTAAGGTTGATGGGTACGGCAGGTAAGTTCCTGGCTCCCAGCACTTCAACAGGCGCGTCGAGAAACTGAAAACAATGGTGCGCTATCCGGTGGGCCAGCGCTTCGGCAAAAGAATTCTGCTGCTGTTCCTCGCTTAGCACCAGCACCCTGCCGTGTTTTTTTGCGGCGGAAAATACCAGTTCCTCATCAAGGGGATACAGTGTTCGCAGGTCTATGATCTCGATGCAGCCCGGCAAATTTGCCGCCGCCGCTTTGGCCCAGTATACACCCATTCCATAGGTGACTACACAAACCGTTTCGCCGCGACTGGTTTTCTCCGGGTCGGCCCCGGTCACGATCCGTCCCCTGCCCAGCGGAAGTACATAGTCTTTGGCGGGTTCGATGGTTTTTGCATCGTCGGTGCCCGGCACCTTGCTCCAGTAAAGACCTTTGTGTTCCAGCATGATCACAGGGTTGGGATCAAGGAATGCGGCTTTCATCAGTCCTTTCATATCAGCGGCGTTGGAGGGATAGGCCAGTTTGATACCCTTGATGGACAACAACGTGGTTTCGATACTGCCGCTATGATATGGGCCGCCGCCACCATATGCGCCGGCAGGCACACGCAGGACCATCTGCACCGGAAATTTGCCATTTGACAGGTAGCAGGATTTGGCTATCTCCGTCACCAGTTGGTTAAAGCCGGGGTATACATAATCCGCAAACTGTATCTCCACGATCGGCTTCATACCCAGGGCGGAGAGCCCTGCCGTTGACCCTACAATATAGGCTTCCTGGATCGCGGTATTGAATACCCTGTGGTCGCCGAATTTTTCCGCCAGGGTGGCCGCTTCGCGGAACACACCACCCAGTCTGCGGCCCACATCCTGTCCGTAAAGAATGGCTTCGGGGTATTCGGTCAGTATTTCTTCTATCGCATGCAGGGCCGCATCCACCATCATCACTTTTTCGGCATTCTCCGGTACGCGCTGCCCTTTTTCTTCTTTTACCGGCGACTCGGCAAATACATGCGCTTCTACCGAGTCGGCACCGGGTTCCTCTGCCAGTTGCGCTGCCGCAAAATCGGCCGCGGTCCTTTCCTGGATGGCTGTCTCTGCCTGAACGATCTGCTCTTCCGAATGACCGCTCCTGCCTACCAACAGGCGAAGCCTGGGCAAAGGATCGTGTATGCTGTGCTGTGCAAGGTTCTCCCTGTCGCGGTAAAATTCTTTCCGCACCCCGCTGGTATGGTGTCCCAGCAGCGGAACCGTGGCATGTACCAGCACCGGTTTTCGCTGCGAACGTGCATACAGTACCGCCTGTTCCATGGTTTCATAACTGCGCACAAAATCGCTGCCATCGCATTGCAGTCTTTTCAGCCCTTTGAATCCTGCGGCATACTCGTAGGCGTTCATCGTACGCACTTCCGCTGCAGAAGCACTGATGCTCCATTCATTGTCCTGCACCAGGTATACCACCGGCAATTGTTTGAGTACAGCAAACTGAAAAGCCTCGCTCACCTCTCCCTCCGTTACACAGCCGTCGCCGAGCGAACACAGCACTACCGGCAGACTGCCATCAGTATTTTTTTGCAATAACGGCGAATTTGTTTTTTCCAGGAACTGCAGTCCCTGCGCCACACCGGTGCTGGGTATTGCCTGCATACCGGTGGCGCTGCTCTGGTGTATGATAAAGGGCTTGTTGTCCTGCCTGCTGCTGGGATGACAGTAATAGGATCTGCCTCCGGAAAAAGGATCGTCTTTTTTGGCCAGCAGCTGCAGCATCAGTTCATAGGGCTGGAACCCCAGGGTCAGCAGGATGCTGTCATCGCGGTAATAGGGACTGACCCAATCGCGGGAAAACAGCTGCATACCGGCGGCTATCTGTATGGCTTCGTGGCCGCGGGAAGTGGAGTGAACATATTTGCATACCTGCCGGTTGGCATCATATATCTCCGCCATGGAACGGGCGGTGAACATAAGCCGGTAGGCATGCAGCAATAGATCGGGAGTGAGCATCTGGCAATCGCTTAACCCGGCAATAATAGAACATTCCCCTTACTTGATCTCGAGCGAGAACATTTTTTCTTTTTCGTAAAACCCTTCCAGCAGGTCGTTGGTCACGCATTCACCAACACCTGCGGGAGTGCCTGTATAGATCAGGTCGCCGATGTTCAGTGAAAAATACTGCGAGATATGCGCCACAAGGGTATTGAAAGAAAAGATCATCTGCTCGGAACTGCCGTTTTGTACGGTTTCGCGGTTTTTCTGCAGGGAAAATGTTATCGGTGTTTTCCGGTTTTCCGGCGTTAATGGAACCCATTTGCCCACGATGGCAGAATTGTCCCAGGCTTTTGCTTTTTCCCAGGGCAGCCCTTTTTTCTTGAGCTCGGCCTGGATATCGCGCGCGGTGAAATCGATCCCGATCGTAAATGCATCGAAATATTTTTCGGCCTGATCAGGATGTATGTAACGACCGTTTTTGGCGATACGAAGCACGATTTCCGCCTCGTAATGCAGTTCGTTGGTGAACTCGGGATAATAAAACGGTGAATTGGCCTGCAGCAAAGCTGTCTTGGGTTTCATAAAGATCACAGGCTCTTCGGGAACGGCATTGCCCAGTTCTTTTGCATGGTCTGCATAGTTACGTCCAACGCAGAAGATTTTCATAGTCTTGAATTTAAAATAATAACCAAATAACGAACCAGGCGTAAACAAACCAAAGACCGTTACTTAAATCGTATTTGTATAAAACTAAGGAATATTTCTATTTTCCGAAGCGCAGGGTATTTATCATGTTCATGGTGCGGGCAAGACCAACGGCAGCAAAAGATTCGATCACTTCGGTGCATTTTTCGATCTTTTCCTGCACAATGGAAAGTTCTTCGGGCATCCATTTCCCGAGCACAAAATCCACCTGCCTGCCCTTGGGAAACCGGTTGCCGATGCCGAAGCGAAGTTTGGCATACTGGTCGGTGCCCAGGGTAAGCTGTATATCCTTTAATCCGTTATGACCTGCGTCGCTGCCCGAACCACGCAAACGAAGTGTATCCAGGGGCAATGCCAGGTCGTCCACCACGGTGAGCGTAGCGTTTAGCTCCAGTTTTTCCCTGTCCATCCAGTATTTGAATGCTTTCCCGCTCAGGTTCATGTAGGTGGTGGGCTTGATGCAGATAAAGGTCTTGCCCTTCCATTTTACCTCTGCCACATCGGCCAGGCGGTCGCTCCGGAAAAAGCCTCCATGCTTCAATACAAAAGCCGTTACCACATCAAAACCGATATTGTGGCGTGTATGACGGTATTCGTCGCCGATATTACCCAAACCGATCACTAAAAATTTACTCATAGCTGAAACCCAAAAATAACTGTAACCGGCGGATCGGCAATGGAGCGGCCGACCGGTTGCGTTGTCGAAACCCGATTGGCCGGAAACCCGGCGGGCGGGGCTTATTGACCAGTCAAGTTTTCAACCGTTCGCCTGTCTTGTAACAACTTATACTACAAAACCCGTAATTTCACATTCCCCGTCCAAAACTAACTGATGCTCCGTCAACTGTTCTACAAGTTGTATGCTTTTGGTGTTCGTGTTGCCAATATCGGTGTGCGCGAGGATCAGGCTTTTCATGAAAAAAAGAAAACCCAGGTCATCAACCTCTGTGTTGCATTCGGGTTCTTCCCCAAGCTGTTTTTCATCGTCCAGAACCTGGTGTACGAAAAGTACCTGCTGGTGGCGTTCAATCTTATTATGGCGCTGGGCGGTATCGCCATTCTTATCCTGAACAGCTATGCTAAATACCGGCTGGCCAGGCTGCTCATCATTTCCGCGGGCTGTTTGCTTTTCGGACTGAGCGCTATTTTTTACCGGAATGGCGGCGAGTATTTTTTGCTGGCCAACCTGATTATCATCATTATCTTTTTTACCGATACAAAATACCTGGTCGTTACCAGCCTGGTCAATTGTGTGTTCTTTATCGGCATCAAGGTATTTCATCATTACAGCGATTTCGTTTATGATTCGGTTCCTTTTGAAAGGGTACTGTTCAATATCAGCTGGTCGATGGTGCTTGTGATCATTGCCTTATGGTTCTTCAAAACCGAGCAGCTTTCTTACCTCAGAGAGATCGAGGCCAAGAACAACGAACTGCTCAAAACCAACCAGACCAAGGAAAAACTGTTTTCCATCATTGCGCATGATCTCCGCTCACCCATCGGGCAGTTAAAAGGTTCACTGGAACTGGTGAACCACGATTATATATCACCGGAGAGATTCTCGCAGATGGCGGCAAAGATCTCGGATAATGTAGACCAGCTGCATAACACGCTCGACAACCTGCTGCGATGGAGCCTGAGCCAGTTACAGGGAATTACGGCCAACCCCGAGCGAACCGAGATAGCACCGATCCTGGAAGAGAAATACCATATTCTGCAGCAGAAACTGGAGGAAAAGAATATCCGGCTTGCCATCAGCGGCATTACGCAGGCGGTTTGGGTAGACCCTGACCACCTGCGGCTGATACTACGGAACCTGCTTTCCAATGCAGTGAAGTACAGCCATGCCAACAGCGTGATCTCCGTTACGGCAAGAACAGACAGCGCAGGACATATCACCATCCTTATCCAGGACAATGGCACAGGCATGAGCGATACGGTAAAGAGCCATATTTTCCATTCCGATACCATCCAGTCCAAACCCGGCACAGCCAATGAAAAAGGTACGGGGCTGGGACTGAAACTCTGCAGGGAATTCATTGAAAAGAACCATGGCCGCATTTACGTGGAAAGCGAGGAGAACAAAGGAAGCTGTTTTTACGTATGTCTTCCCGACGCGGGCTGATGCGGCTGACAATAACAAAGAAAGGCCCGCATTGCGGGCCTTTCTGCTGAATCAATATTGCACTGATTATTTTTTCTTCTCGTCTTTCGTCGCAGAAGCTTCTTCCTGTTTCAACTGACGGGTCAGTACTACGGAAGCGATGGGAATACGGGGAGAGTTCAGTATCTCCAGGCCATCTTCCTTTACATCTTCCACACGGATATTACCGTTCAGGTCCAGGTTGGTGATATCAACCGGGATCGCTTCTTTCAGGTCTTTCGGCAATGCCTTTACCTTCAGCGATTTGATTTTGGTAACCAGTTTACCACCGTTACGAACACCGATAGAAGTACCGGTAAATTTGATAGGCAGGGTAGCGATCACTTTTTTGTTCTCTACCAGTTCCAGCAGGTCAACATGGAGCAAAGAATCGTCCACTTTGTCAAACTGCAGGTCCTTCAGGATACACCTGTAGGTTTTGCCATTCACATTAACTTCTGCCACCAGAAATTCACCAGTGTACACCAGAGGCTTGAAAGCCTTTGCAGAAGCGAAAAAATTCACTTCTTCAGCACCCCCGTAAATTACACCTGGCACGTTTTCCTGAGAGCGAATCTGGCGGGCGGCTTTTTTGCCATGTTCGGTCCTCAGGTGACCTTCGATTGTAATTGATTTCATGATAAAAATTTTGGACGGCAAAGGTAAGGAGCGTCAGGCAATTAACAGCTAAGAATCGAAAAATAATACCGGGGTACAGAAACACCTTGTACCATACTATCAATTAATAAATTATAAATTATAAATTTTTATTAATTGATAGATGACTTACTTATCCCTTCCGCGCAGCTGCGAGTGGATGAATAAACTGGTAATGCTTTTGTTTTCGTAGGCATTGCGGATAGCGATGGCGAAAAGATCGGCCACGGAGATCACTTTTATTTTGGGACTGTCCTGTTTCAGGGGAATGGTATCGCAGACAACCAGTTCTTCCAGTACGCTCTTCTCGATATTCTCATAAGCCTTTCCGCTCAATACCGGATGTGTGATCAGTGCGCGTACGCTGCGGGCACCTTTTTCTTTCAGCAAACCGGCGGCCTTGGCCAGGGTGCCTCCTGTATCGCAGATATCGTCTACCAGGATGATATCCTTGCCCGCCACATCACCGATCACCACCATACTGGCGATCTCGTTGGCGCGTTTGCGGTGTTTGTCGCAGATCACCATTTCCGAATTGAAATAGCTGGCTATTTCACGCACCCGGTTGGTGCTGCCCACATCGGGCGCCGCAAAACAAAGGTTATCGAGTTTAAGCTGTTCAATATAAGGAATGAAGATGGCGGAGCTGTCGAGATGGTCCACGGGCACATCAAAGAACGCCTGTATCTGCGGCGCATGCAGGTCCATAGTGATCACCCGGTTGGCACCGGCGGCCTCCAGCAGGGTGGCAATCAGCTTGGAGCCTATGGCCACACGGGGTTTGTCTTTCCTGTCCTGCCTGGCAAAACCATAATACGGTATCACAGCAATGATCTTGTAAGCGCTGGCCCTTTTTGCCGCATCGATCATGAGCAGCAGCTCCAGCAGGTTATCGGTGGGGGCACAGGTGCTTTGTACAAGAAAAACATAATCGCCGCGGATACTTTCGAGGAAGATAGGCTGAAACTCTCCGTCGCTGAATTTCTGGATGTTGATCTTACCGATGGTGGCACCAAAGCGCTGCGCGATTTTTTCCGCCAGCTTTTGCGAACCGGTGCCGGAGAATATCTTGACGGATGGGTTCATAATAGTGAGGACTTGCCGCGAAGATATAGATAAGGTTAAGAAATTGTAATTTGATTTTATCCTAAAATTTTTTTATGCGCAAATATTCTATCAAGGACTGGGCGCCCGACGACCAGCCAAGGAGCAAGCTGGTCAGCCGCGGTGCCCATACCCTCAGTAATTCGGAGTTGCTGGCCATACTGATTAATAACGGCACCCCGCAGCATTCGGCACTGGATGTGGCAAAAAACCTGCTGCAGGCGGTCGGTAACGACCTGCAGAAACTATCCACGCTTACCGTGCCGGAAATGGTAGGCAGCCGCATCGCGGGCCTGGGAGAGGCAAAAGCGATCACCATTGCGGCGGCGCTTGAATTAGGCGTAAGACGGGCAGCTACACAGTCTAAAAAGCAGCAGATACTGCGAAGCACCGAAATGGCCGACTACCTGCGCGCCAGCCTGCAGTACCGCCAGCAGGAGATATTTGCCGTAGTGTTCCTTAATACGGCCAATAAAGTGATCCAGATCGAGCATATCAGCGAAGGTGGGTATACTGGCACCGTGGCAGACCCGCGGGTAATCCTGAAAAAAGCCCTGCAGCACAATGCCACGGCGCTTATCCTGTGTCATAACCATCCCAGCGGCAACCTGCGTCCCAGCCGGGCAGACGAGCTGCTGACGCAGAAAATCAAGAGCGCCGCCGCTTATTTTGATATCCGTATCATCGACCATATCATCGTAAGCCACGAGGGTCATTTCAGTTTTGCCGATGAGGGGTTGATGTAGTTTGAAGTTTGGGGTCTGCAGCCTGTGGTTTAATGTATGCAAGCATCCACAGACCGCCCGCTAAGCCTGGGCTGTGGGACCGCCGAAATTCATCGGTATCTCTACGTGTTCAAGGTCTTTAATATCGCCGTTCGCCGCTTCGTAGCGCTGTATGTTTTCCTCGAGCGCTTTCATAAAACGTTTGGCATGCATGGGCGTAAAAATAATGCGTGATTTGACACGGCTTTTGGGTGTGCCCGGCATTACATTCACAAAATCTATCACAAACTCGGCAGTGCTATGGGTGATAATGGCAAGATTGGCATAGGAACCTTCGGCTACCTCCTCACTGATCTCAATATTCAATTGGTTGTTCTGTTGTTGTTCCATACGGAGTATTTGGTGCAAATGTATCGAAAAGCCGACGGGCCGGAAAAAAAAGAGACCGCCTGGGAAAGCGGTCTCTGTATTCAAGGGAATGATAAGCTTACTTATCCCACCAAACTTTGGAATCCTGCACATCGCCACTGCTCATACGTGCAGCAGCTGCTTTTGCATTGGTTCCGTTGAGGGAATATTCATCGGTTCCGTAGATATACCTGCGCGGAATCTGCTTACCGGGATTGGTAGCATAAGGCGCCGGTGTAAGCACAGGGAAACCTGTTCTTCTCCATTCAGCCCATGCCTGTGTACCATCGGGGTAAGTAGCCAGCCAGCGCTGGGTACCGATCTTCTCAAGGTTACCGGTTCCGTATAGGATATTTGTCTGTGCAACATAGTTCGCAGCCTGGGTTGCTGTGTAGCCGTACTGTGCAAAAGACAAAGTGATACCCTGTACATACAGGGCAGCCGCCACCTCGGGGGTCCATCCTCTTTCAGCCGCCTCGGCACGTGCAAACGTAACCACGGCAGCGGTCAGCAGGTTAACCGGATCGGTTGCTGCTGTACCGGGTCCTTTCAGGATGTATGCAATACCGCTTGTGATCAACACCGCGTTGGCACGGTCAAGACCATAAGGGAATCCGTTTGGCGTAGTACCGTAAGAAGCCAGACGGGGATCGTTGTTGTTAGAGAGGAAATCGGTAACAACTTTACTTTCCGCGTTGTCAACCCTTGCACTCACCACATAGTTTGAGTAGAAAGGATTGGGATAGTTGGTACCTACATACCCAACAACAATGTTCTCGTTGTTGGCGCTGATATATCCGGCGGCGTCGTTCAGGGCTGACTTGAATTCAGTAGCGGCCCACTCGGTTGCACCGGGGTATATTTTGCTGGTACGCAATGCAATCAGCATACGCAGAGAGTTCGCAAACTTTTTCCATTTGGCCGACCATACGGAAGTTGCTGTAGAGCTGCTTACGTTCATCAGTACATCGCCGGCGAACTTGGTGCCGGTGTTGTCAAACTGTGCGTTCGCTTCTTTCAGTTCCTTGATCAGATCTTCGTAGATCGCTTTCTGGGTATCGTATTTGGGAAGCTTGTTGGCTATTCCTTTCAACGCCTCAGAATACGGAATATCGCCCCATCTGTCGGTGATGGTCCAGAAGATATAAGCTTTCAGGATCCTTGCCACCGCAATCTGGTTGGCATTGGTTCCCGCAGAACCTACGATACCTTTTGTAGCGGGATCGGTATTCTGGTTGATGATGTTCTGCAGGTCATACAGATCACCGGAATACAATCCCGAAAAAGAAAGGATCGGCGCAGTGTACAGGGACGTGCCCGGGTACTGCGTCTCGGAAAAATACTGTGCATATTGTCCAGGCTGGATAGACACCGCGTAATCACCGATACCGGCTTCCACGTTGGTCAGCAGGGCTGATGTTACCGGTGTGGAAGTAGCTCCGGGGTTAACGTTCGTATCTCCGAAATCCTTGACTTTGTTACAACCCGGTCCAACCAACGCAAAGGTTGCCAGTGCGGCTGTAACGGATGATATTTTCAATAGTCTTTTCATATTCAAAGTTTTTAAAGAAGTAGTTATTAGAATCCAATACGCAGGTTAACACCCAGAGACCTTGTACCGGGATACTGTCCATTCTCACCATAGCTGTTGCTGATCTCAGCAGGATCGTAATCCTTGGACTGAGAGTAGATCAGCCACAGGTTGTTGGCAACAACAGAAAAACGCAGGCTCTGGAAGATTTTGTCAACTTTCAGTTTTTTCACGTCGAAATTGTATCCCAGGCTCAGCTCGCGCATTTTGATAAACGTAAGATCGTAGATATTGTTATCAGTGATCCTGCTTGAGTAGGTTTGCTGATAATAATCCATGGCACCTACGTAGTAGTCAACAGGTTTGCCGGTATTGTCTACACCGAATACGTGTACACCACCGCCTGCTGCCACATCATCACGCACGTTCTTGCCTTTGTCGTTGATAGCAGCTGTTCTTGCCGTCAGACCGGAGAAGCTACCCCAGAAGTCAGACAGAGAAGCAAATTTGCCACCTTTCTGGAAATCGACGTTCACGTTCAGCACAAAGTTTTTGTAAGTGAAAGTGTTCTGCACACCACCTGTGAAATCAGGTAATACGCTTCCCAGGTAGGTTGGGGTTGCTTCCCTCAGCCAAAGACCTGCAGAAGACAGGATGGGCACGCCATTGATGGTCTGCTTCCTGTAACCGTACAACTGACCCCACTGCTGTCCCACAGCCTGAACCAGGGTAGGAACATAACGACCACCGAATGAACCGTTGGCGTATGCGATCTGTTTAACGGAAGAATCACCCAGGCTCACCACTTTGTTGTCTATGATGCGGCTGAAGTTCACGTTAACATCCCACTGGAAGTCTTTACCCCAGATAGGTTTTGCATTCAGCGTGATATCGAAACCTTTCTTGGACACTTTACCCACATTGGTCAGCAAACCGCTGAAACCGGTGGTTGGTGTAAGTGAGGTGGTGATCGGGAAATCTGTGGAAGTCTGATCCCAGTAAGTGAAGCTCAGACCCAGCCTGTTCCTCAGGAAACGGAGGTCGATACCTGCTTCTTTTGCGGTGTTAACAGAACCATGGATACCCGGATCAACCACCGTGTTCGGTGTGCTCATCAGGAAGTTGGTACCCCACTGGTTGGCTGCCACTGAATAGCTGAAACCAGGATAAGCATAGGCGCCGATGGTTGCAGGCACCTCACCCCATGAAGCTCTCAGTTTACCATAAGAGAAGATGGAGTTGGAGGTTTTGTTAATCAGGTCGGAGAATACAAAACTTGCACCAAATGATTTGATGAATACAGAGTTTGCAGTAGCCGGTAACTGAGAGTAATAGTCGTTACGCAAAGTGAAATCTGCGAACACCATGTTTTTCCAACCCACGTTACCGGTTACGAAACCAGCGCGGTATTTGGACGCTTCCCTGAAATTAGAGTAAGCGATGGCGTTTTTGGAGTTGTTCAGTGCGTACAGGTTATCTACGTTCAAACCGTTAACGGTGTTGGCAGCGACCTGGTTGGAGTATGACTGGAAGATATCAAAACCAACGTTGGCGTTTACATCGAAATCATTGAATTTCTTTGCATAGCTCAACAGGCCTTCAAAGTTCTCCCTGTTTGAGTAAGAATTCTGTGTGCCATAACCAGCTTTCAAACCCGTTTGAACACCGCTGTACTCAAGGATGGAGTAAGTTTTGTTCTCGGTCCAGGTTGTATTCTGGTTTTTACGGTAAGTACCTTTCAGTTTGAAATCGCTGTTGATTTTATACGTCAGCGACACATCACCATATAAACGGTCTTTCCTGTTTACGTTGTTGATGTTGTTGAAATAAGAATTGGTATTGTACCAGTAGTTGCCTTTGTACCAGTTAGCCTGAGAAACGGGGTTGGTAAGGCTGTAGCTGCTGGGGTTAGAGTGGTTCCAGCTGGCCAGGTAACCCTGTGGTGAACGCAGGTCTGACAGATCGCGCATAAGCTGGTAGTCAAGATCGCGGTGGAACCAGGAGTTGAAGTTACCGGTAGAGTTATTGGAATAACCATCGGAGAACTCACCATATACCGTCTGCGTTACATAGTTGATGTTGGCAGCCAGTGTAAGCTGAGGATTCAGGTCAATACTGGTAGAGGTCGTCAGGGTATGTTTTATCAGCTTCGACGTAGGTATGATACCTGTCTGGTTGATGTTACCATAAGAGATCCTTACAGAGGTGTTATCGGTAGCTTTTGAGAAAGATACGTTGTTGTTCAGGTTAACACCGGTGTTGTAGAACTGCTTGATGTTGTTTGGCTGTGCTACCAGGCTGGCTGTTTTACCGGTGTATTGTGTTCCGGGATACCAGGCATACCAGGGAATGTATTCCTGACCCTGCATAGCCGGACCCCAGCTTGCATCATCCGTATAATCGGGATACATTTTGCCATCGAGCGATTTCCACGCATCGGGCATACCTGTAACCCAGGTGAATTTTGTGAGGTCGGGGTTACCACCGCCGGCATACACGTTCTGGTATTTAGGCAGCTTGTACACCTTGTCGAAAGTAACGTTGGAGTTTACGGTAACACCGATACCTTTTTCGCCTCTGCGCGCTTTTTTGGTGGTGATTACCACAGCACCGTTGGCACCGGCAGGTCCCAGCAGGGCAGCAGCAGCAGGGCCCTGCAGCACGCTGATGCTCTCGATATCGTCGGGGTTGATATCGTTTGCAGAAGGCATCTGGGTACCGTTCACTACATACAATGCAGTGGAAGGACCGGTGATACCATTCTCACCCCTGATACGGATGGCGTTCTCCACACCCAGTTTACCGGAAGCCTGGCTCTGAACCTGGATACCGGCAATTTTACCGGCAAGCGCGTTGTTCACGTTCAGCTGGCGGGTAGTTGCCAGCTGGTCGCCCGAGATCGTCTGGGCACTGTTGCTGGAACTGCGGGAACTTCTTTTGGTTTCGAAGGCGCTGGTGATCACTACCTCTTTAAGAAGTGTGTTATCACCTGCTTTCAGGGAAAAACCCAGGCTGGCCTGTCCTGTGTAAGGCGTAGATGTTGACTGAAATCCCACTGCGGATACTTCGATCACATCGCCGTTCTGGGCTTTGATACTAAATGAACCGGCCGCATCGGCAGAGGTACCTTTGCCTTTGCCTTTGATCACTACCGATGCAAAGGGAACAGGTTCCCCTTTTTCGTCAGTAACCTTTCCGGTCACAGTCTTTAACTGTGCAGTGGCGCCTACTACAAAGCATAGCATTGCCACGAGGAGGGTGGATACAATTTTCTTCATGTGCTTTAGTTTTTTAAAAACTTAGGGGGCTAAATTAGGGAAAATGTTAAAAAAAATCTAACATGGCCCGACAAATGCCCTTGGTATTTAGAAAAAATCATATACTACCCAAATCGCTGGTTAACCATTTTTAATGATTTTCATTATCAAATCATTATTTTTTACATGATTTTGTAAATTTTTCCGCAAAATCTTGCTGTTTTTCAAAAAATATATTACGTTAAAAAATATGTGAAAAACGGTATTCTCCCGTTAAAAAACGGAAACAGTAGGGTGTTTAAACGGTATCAGCGAATGCAGAAGAATGTTTCAACCCGGGCGGTGCCACGCTTCGCCCCTGTAAAACAGGCTTATGCGCCTGGCTTAGCTTCATAAGACCTACTTTTGCAGCCATGATGGTATTAGACGGCAAAATCGCTTCTGCAGCGGTTAAAGAACAACTGAAACAGCAAACCGAACAGCTCCGCGCCGCGGGCAAACGGGCACCGCACCTGGCAGCCATTCTGGTGGGAACCAACGGCGCCAGCGAAACCTATGTGGCCAGCAAGGTCAGGAACTGCGAAGAAGTGGGGTTTGGCTCCACCCTGGTGCGACTGGAAGAAAATGTGGCCGAATCGGCGCTGCTGGAAGCCATACAGGCACTGAACGATGATCCGGGGGTAGACGGCATACTGGTGCAGTTGCCGCTTCCCAAACAGATCAGCGAACAGAAAGTGATAGAAGCGATTAATCCGGCAAAAGATGTGGACGGCTTTCATCCCAGCAGCGTGGGCAAACTGGTACAGGGACTTCCTTCTTTCATCCCCGCCACGCCCTACGGGATCATGCTGATGCTGGAACATTTTAACATCGATACCAAGGGAAAACATGCCGTGGTGATCGGTCGCAGCAATATTGTGGGCCGGCCGATGAGCATCCTGCTGAGCAGTAACCTGGCATACGGCAACTGCACGGTAACGATCTGTCATTCGCATACCAAAAACCTGGCTGCATTCTGCACACAGGCCGATATACTGGTGGCTGCACTGGGCAGACCCGAATTTGTAAAAGCCGATATGGTAAAACCCGGCGCCATCGTGATCGATGTGGGCATTACCCGCGTGGAAGACGCCACTGCCAAAAAAGGCTTCCGCATCAAGGGCGATGTGGCCTATGCGGAAGTGGCCCCGAAAACAGCTGCCATCACACCTGTGCCCGGCGGCGTAGGGCTGATGACGATAGCCGGCCTGCTCAAAAACACCCTGGCAGCCTACCAGGCAAGAACCTGACCGAATGATCGCTGACTTTTTGAATACCACTATGACCCATCCCACCCAAACACGTACCCTTCCTGTTATGGAAGCCTTTTACACCCTGCAGGGCGAAGGTTTTCACCAGGGGCGTGCCGCCTATTTTATACGGCTGGGCGGATGTGATGTAGGTTGTTTCTGGTGCGATGTAAAGGAAAGCTGGGATGCTGCTTTGCACCCCCCACTGTCAGTTGACGCGATCGTTGCCGCCGCTGCCGGATACCCTGGCCGCCTGGCCGTTGTTACCGGCGGCGAGCCCCTGCTGCACAACCTGGATGCGCTCACACATGCCCTGCACGAAGCCGGTTTTGAAACCAATATGGAAACTTCCGGATCCTCGCCGCTGAGCGGGGAATGGGACTGGATCTGTCTTTCGCCCAAAAAATTCAAACCGCCGTTGTCCGGGGTTATTTCGCGCGCCAACGAACTCAAGGTGGTCATCTACAACCAACACGATTTTACCTGGGCCGAAACCTATGCCGCCCAGGTGCCCGCCGGCTGCAAACTGTACCTGCAGCCCGAATGGTCAAAAGCGGCGGAGATCACGCCCCGGCTGATAGACTATATAAAAACCCACCCGCAATGGGAGCTGAGTATGCAGCTGCATAAGTACATCAACGTACCCTAATTAACGGGACTGACCGCACTGTTTTCACTAAAAACGGCCCTATTTTCTGCCCATGATCTTCTTCCTGTGAGCGGTACCCCAGGTGCGCAGCGATTCCAGTACGGCGCCCAGCGATTCTCCATGCGGGGTAATTTCATATTCAACGGTAGGGGGAAAGGAATCGTATACTTTTCGGGTGACCAGCTGGTTCAGTTCCAGTTCTTTCAGCTCTTTCGACAGCACTTTGTCTGTAATACCCTCCACCTCGCGTGCAATTTCACGAAACCGTTTCTTGCCAAAACGAAGGGCTATAATGATCGGCAGCGTCCACCGGCCATGCAATACCTCCAGCGCGTCTTTTACCGGCAGCATGGCGGCGGTGCATTCGGATTTGCTGGCGGGTTTTTGTGTCATATCGTGCGTATTACTATCCTTTTGGATAGTGCTTTCCTATAGTATAGTGCTATCCGGTAGAAAGCAAATATAATTAGGTTTGCGGTCATAAAAAAACACATATGTCAGCAAACATCCTGGTTATAACATCCAGCATCAGCGGCCAGCAATCGTTCAGCACCAGGCTGGCCAACGGCATTCTGCGTAAACTGCAGGCCGCGCATCCCGGCAGCGCCGTTACCAGCAGGGACCTTGCCCAACAGCCTTTCCCGCATCTCGAAGCCGATCATATGGGCGCGTTTGCCACGCCGGCAACCGACCGCTCGCCCGAACAGAGCGAAAAGGCCAGGCTTTCCGATGAAGCGGTAAAAGAACTTTTCGAGGCCGATCACATTATCATCGGTGTGCCGATGTACAATTTTGGCATTTCCGGCTATCTTAAATCCTG
Source organism: Sediminibacterium soli (assembly GCF_009939225.1). Classification (GTDB taxonomy): domain Bacteria; phylum Bacteroidota; class Bacteroidia; order Chitinophagales; family Chitinophagaceae; genus Sediminibacterium; species Sediminibacterium soli. The sequence continues at coordinate 999,200 of NZ_JAACJR010000008.1, forward strand.
GCTGAACCATATTGCCCGGGCAGGCATCACCTTCAGCTATGCCGGCGGCTCACCCGAAGGACTGCTGAAGGGTAAGAAAGTATACCTCGCCATTGCCACAGGCGGTATTTACACCAGCGGCGCCATGAAGCAGATGGACTTTACCGAACCCTACCTGCGTACGGTATTGGGCTTTCTGGGCATGTCGGATATCACCGTGTTCCGCACCGAGGGAATGAATATCCCCGAACTGCGCGAAACAGCCCTGCCCGCAGCGCTGGAAACGGTTGAGGCCTTTGCTTTCTGAGACATGCAGAAGACCATTAACTTTAACAGGCAGGTAATCTTGTTTTTCGCGAAATTGCCTGCCTGTGCCTATGAAAACACTTGCTTTTATACTGGGGCTGGCCTGCGCTGCTTCTGCCCTGTCGCAGACATACGATCCCGATCGGGTAAACGCAAAAGCCGTTAAGACCTACGAGAAGGCGATCGAATTTCTTTCAGACAATGCATTGCCAGAAGCCATACCCCTGCTGTTGCAAAGCATCAGGGAAGACAGCAATTATGTAGAAGCCTACCTCTCCCTTGCAGGCGTACTCGGCCAGCTGAAGCGCTATGACCAGTCGGTGCGCATGTATGAGAAAGCGAGAAGCAAGGATACCGGCTATTTCAGGATCTACCACCTGCCCTATTCGATCAATCTTGCCGGGCAGGGAAGGTTTGAAGAAGCGCTTGCCGCGGTAAATTATTTTCTCTCCTATCCGAGGCTCAATGACAAAAGCGTGAAAAGCGGCGAGTACCGCAAAAAGACCTATGAATTTGCCATCGCCTACGCAAAGCAGCATCCGAACACAGGCTATGTGTTTAAACCGCAGAACCTCGGCGACAGTGTCAATACACCCAAATCGGAATACTATCCATCCGTAACGGTAACAGACAGTTTACTGGTGTTCACAAGAAGGGTGGATGCGATGCGCGAAGATTTTATCGAAAGCCGGATCACCCAGAACGGTTTCGGCGCCGCAAAAACCATCAGCGGCGATATCAACGAAGAACCGAAGAAGGGAGCGATCACTGTTTCGCAGGATGGAGAATGGTTATTGTTTACCGGGCAGCTGACGGACCAGGCTTACAAGAGCTTTGATATTTATATCTCCTACGCAACACTGCAGGGCTGGAGTGAACCAAAGAATATGGGCCCTGCCATCAATACCGAATTCTGGGAAACAGGACCGGCGCTTAGTCCTGATAAGAACGCCCTGTATTTCAGCAGCAACCGCCCCGGCGGTTATGGGGGATCGGATCTCTATGTCAGCTACCGCCAGCCAAACGGAAAATGGGCACCGGCGGTGAACATGGGACCCGAGATCAACAGTGCCGGCGATGAAATGGCGCCTTTTATCCATGCAGACAACCAAACCCTGTATTATACATCGAACGGATTGCCGGGTTACGGTAACCAGGACCTGTTCGTGGCGCGCAAAAATGAAAAAGGAGAATGGGGCAAACCCGAAAACCTGGGCTACCCGATCAATACGATCGAAAACGAAGGCAGTCTTGCCGTATCCTCCGACGGACTCACCGCATACTATGCCAGCGACAGAAGTGACAGCCGCGGCGGGTTTGACCTGTACCGATTCGATATGCGTTCGGATATCAGGCCCCGCAGAACGCTGTATGTAAAAGGACATGTGATCGACAAAAAGACCAACAAACCCCTGCCTTCTTCGGTGGAACTGACCGATAACAGCAATAACCAGGCCCTGATGAAAGTACAGACCGACGAGCTGGGAGAATATTTCATCACCCTGCCAACAGGTAAGGACTATACGTTTACGGTAAACCGCAAAGGTTATTTATTCTACAGCGAACTGTACGAACTCAGCGGCAAACAGGCCGACAGTGTTTATAAAAAAGACATTTACCTGCAGCCGGTTGAATTGAATGTGGTAACCACTTTCCGGAATATCCGCTTTGCCACCAATTCATACGAGATACCGAAAGACGGTTTTATTGAACTGGAAAAACTACTGCAGGTACTCAATGAAAACCCCTCGCTGAAACTGGAGATATCCGGACATACGGACAATATTGGTAACCCGGAAGACAATATGCTGCTGTCGGCCAACCGCGCCAGAGCAATCGTGGATTACCTGAGCGACAAAGGCATTGATAACAAACGCCTGACCTATAAAGGATACGGCGCTTCCAAACCGGTGGCGGACAACGCAACAGAAGCCGGCCGCGCACAAAACAGGAGGACCACGTTTACGGTAACAGGGCTCTGAGTTTCCGGTTAAACCATTTCAGAAGCGCTCATATTGGTTATGGGCGCTTTTTTATTGCGTTTTTTTACAGTATAAATACGCTATTTCTGTTGAAACATTTTCAGGAGATTTCGGTTTTGATCGCATGGAAACGGAATTGTTCTACCGCATTGCCTTAACGATGATACCTGAGCTGGGCGCCGTCTGCAACCGCTGCCTGGTTGAGCGTTTCGGAGATGCCATGTCCGTTTTTACGGCAAAAAAGAAAGAGATCGGCGCCGTGGAAGGCATCGGGGAGCAAAGGGCCAGATCGCTTAAGGAATGGAAAGGATTTGCGCAGGCAGAAGCGGAGCTCCGGTTTCTGGAAAAGCACCAGATACAGCCTTTGTTTCTGACAGACACCGCTTATCCGAAACGGCTGCTGCATTGTTACGACCCGCCCACGCTGCTCTACTACCGCGGCAATGCCGACCTGAACCAGCCGAAAGTGATCAGCATCATCGGCACCAGAAACCATACCGAATACGGCAAACGGATCACACAGGAACTGATCGCTGCACTCAAAGCGCATTCCGTACTGGTGGTGAGCGGGCTGGCATTTGGCATAGACGCCATAGCGCATAAAACCTGTTTACAGGAAAACCTGCCTACCATTGGCGTACTGGCACATGGGCTGGATACGCTTTACCCCCTGCACCATAAACAATTGGCAAAAGAAATGGTAACGCAGGGTGGACTGCTCACAGAATTTCCGCAGCGCACCAGGCCCGATAAACACAATTTCCCGAGACGCAACCGGATCGTGGCGGGCATGTCGGACGCCACCATTGTAATCGAAACTGCCATAAAAGGCGGCAGCATGATCACTGCCGAGCTGGCGCATACCTATCACCGCGATGTATTTGCGGTACCCGGCAGGATCGGCGATCAGAAAAGCGGGGGCTGTCTTAAACTGGTACAGCAGAACCAGGCGATCCTGTTCAGCGATGCCCAGCACCTTATCGAAACCATGGGCTGGCTGGATAAAAAACCGACGCGCCGAAATCCGCAAAAACAATTGTTCCCCGAACTGACAAAAGAAGAACAGGCCATTGCGGATATCCTGCAGCAGGGTCCCTTACCCATCGATGAACTTTGTTTTAAAACCGGTCTTAGCACCAGCGCGGCAGCAGCGGCCATACTGACCCTTGAGCTGCAGAACATCGTTTGTGCGCTGCCGGGGAAGATGTATCAGCTGGTGTAAGCATTGGGATCTTTGTGTGTTATTTTATTCTGCCAATTCAACCGCTTCTGCCATCGCAGCCACTTTGTGTCTTTCCCTGCGCTTCCAGGAAATAAGCAATCCCATTGCTACCAACGCCAGCGCCGATGTAAGGAAGAATGCATATATCAGGTTGGACAACCGGTTATTATAGATCCATGCGCTTACCAGGGCGCCGCAACCGATACCCATTTCCAGCGCAATGTATACCGAGGCCACGGCGCGCCCGCGATTCTCTGCGCGGCAAAGATCCACGGCCCAGGCCATCAGGGTGGGCCCGTTCATGCCCACGCTGAACCCGTATATCACCGCGCTTACCATTACCATCGTGACCGAATGCGAAAAAGCAAGCACCACGAACGCGATACACTGCAGCAGGGCGGTAAATATCAGTACGATCACGCGGCCGTATTTGTCGGATGATTTTCCCGCAACCAGGCGGATCAGCAGGGAAGCAACCGTGTACACCGCATAGAACAGTCCTTTGTTCTGTATACCCACCGACATGCTGAGATCGGGCGAAAGCGTAAGCACGCTGCCGATAGAGAAGCAGAGCAGCAACATAATTACAGCGGGCTTCAGGGCTGTTTTTTCAAATATTTCGTCTTTACCAACCCGCAGGTAACGGAAAGAAAATTTTTGGGGGTGCCGTAAGGTCTCGCGGATATTGTACAGGATGGCCACGGAACCCAGCGCAAAACCGGAGGAAACATAGAACATGATCCTGTACGAAAAATCGGTCACCAGCCAGCTGCCTATCAGCGGACCCACCGATGACCCCAGTGAATATCCCAGGGCCAGCATACCCATGGCCTCACCTCTTCTGGACTCGTGCACTACATCCGCGCCGTAGGCAGAAGTGGCCGTGGGTTTGAACCCTGTTGAAAAGCCATGAAAAAAACGCAGTAATAAAAACCCGCTTACCGTAGTAAGCACGGGGTAAAGCAGGCTGCACACCACGCATACCAATGAACCAAAGATCATCACCGGCACACGGCCAACGGTATCCGTAAGCTTGCCGCTGAACGGGCGCGAGATCCCCGCCATCAGCGTGAATAACGCAATGATCAGCCCTTTGTACTCAGCGCCGCCCAGTTGCGTAAGATAGCCGGGCAACTCCGGTATCATCATGCTGAAACTGCAACTGAATAAAAAATTGCTGAAACAAAGCAACCCGAACTGGAAGTTGAAATAAGCCGTTGACGAACGAGTCATTACTGCAAAAGTAAGGATTACCGGACTGGCGGGTGACGGATTCAGGGATGGAGATTGCCTGCGTTTGCTTACCCTTTCAAAATTTCCCGTTCCACCTATTCCGAAATTCCGCCCAAGCTCGTATCTTTGCACATGGCAACAAGAAATACTTCCCCTGCTACCCAATCCAGAACATTTATTGAAGGTTTGACATTTGACGACGTACTGCTGGTACCCGCTTACAGCGCCGTTTTACCGCGTGAAGTGGATATCAGTTCCAACCTTACCAAAGACATCATACTGAATGTACCCATGCTTTCTGCGGCCATGGATACCGTTACAGAAGCCAACCTGGCCATCGCCCTGGCAAGGGAAGGTGGCCTGGGCATCCTGCACAAGAACATGAGCATCGAAAAACAGGCGGAGCAGGTGCGCAAGGTAAAAAGAAGTGAAAGCGGCATGATCATCGATCCGGTAACGCTGCTGGTGGATGCCACGATCGGGGATGCGCTGCAGCTGATGAAAGATAATAAGATCGGTGGAATTCCCATCATCGACAAACAGCATAAGCTTGTCGGCATCCTCACCAACCGCGACCTCCGTTTTGAAACGGATAAAAGCCGGAAAGTAAAGGAAGTGATGACAAAAGACAACCTCATCACCGCACCCGAAGGCACCGATCTTAAGAAAGCCGAAAAGATCCTGCGCCAGTACAAGATCGAAAAACTGCCCGTGGTTAATAAACAGGGCAAACTGATCGGGCTGATCACCTACCGCGACATCCTGCAGCTGCGCAACTATCCGGCGGCGGTAAAAGATACCCTGGGGCGATTGCTGGTGGGTGCCGCGCTCGGCATCACCAAAGACCTGCTAGACAGGGCTGCGGCACTGCAGTCTGTAGGCGTAGACATCGTTACCCTCGACAGCGCACACGGCCATAGCCGCGGTGTGATAGAAGCGCTGAAAGTGCTTCGTAAAAATTTTAAACAGTTGCCGATCATAGCGGGTAATGTGGGCACGGCCGCCGGCGCCAAAGCCCTGGCAGATGCCGGCGCCGACTGCGTGAAAGTGGGCATCGGACCGGGCTCTATCTGCACCACGCGCATCGTTGCCGGCGCAGGCGTACCACAGCTTACAGCGGTGATGGAAGCCAGTAATGCATTAAAAGGAAGAAACATACCCGTGATCGCCGACGGCGGTATCCGGTACACAGGCGATATGGTAAAAGCCCTTGCCGCCGGTGCCAATGTGGTGATGATGGGCAGTGTATTTGCCGGTGTGGAGGAAAGTCCGGGCGATACCATTATTTACGAAGGACGAAAGTTCAAGGAATACCGCGGCATGGGCAGTCTGGGCGCCATGAGCCAGGGAAGCGGCGACCGCTACTTCCAGGATGTGGAAGCCGATATCAAGAAATTTGTTCCCGAAGGAATTGAAGGACGTGTTGCCTACAAAGGACACCTGAGCGAGATCGTTTACCAGTATGTGGGCGGTCTTCGTTCGGGCATGGGTTATTGCGGCGCAAAGAACATAAACGAGCTGCAGAAAGCCACCTTCGTAAAGATCACCAATGCTGGCATGAAAGAAAGCCATGCACACGATATCGATATCACGAAGGAAGCGCCGAATTACAGCAGGCGATAAGACAAGAAAAAGAGAATGAGAAGGTCAGAACGGAAACGAAAAGAATCGTTTCCATTCTGACCTTTCTTTTTTGCGCATTCAAAACGCTATCTTTCCGAAAAATACCTGCGTGAAGCAATTTTTTTCCTGCCTGCTCTGTGTTTTTTCTTTTGTATGGTGTGTTGGCCAGGGCGATTCCGTCCATCTGCGTGTAAGCCTGCTCACCTGTGCGCCGGGCGAAGAACTGTACTCGGTGTTCGGGCATACCGCCATACGGATCACCGACAGTCTGCAGCGCACCGACCTGGTGTACAACTGGGGCACATTCGATTTCGACGATCCTGATTTCTATACCAAGTTCGTACGCGGAAAACTGGATTACTCACTCTCGGTTTCTGACTTTGCGCAGTTTATGTACGAATACGATGTTACGCAAAGGGATGTTACCGAGCAGGAACTGCAGCTGAGCGGCGGACAGAAAATACAGATAAGGAATGCGATCTTACGCAACCTGCAGTTCAACAACCGCTTTTACAAATACGATTTCCTGAAAGATAACTGTACAACCCGCGCAAGAGATATGCTCGCACAGCAGGCCGGGATGACAGTAGTGCAGGCACTGGTTCCCGAAGGCACTTCTTACAGGGATATGCTGCACGAATACCTCGACAGGCAGCACATGGGCTGGACAAAGCTGGGTATCGATCTGCTGATGGGTGCTCCTGCCGACAAACCGGTATCGGTCAACGGCTCCCTGTTTTTGCCGGACTACCTGATGAAGGGAGTTGCGGTATCCTCGCTGAAAACAGACAAACGGGTGATACTCCGCACGGCAAAAACAGAAACAACGGGAAGCAGCCAGTGGCCGTTACGCGTGTTATCGGTGCTGTGCGCGGGCATACTGCTGCTGTCGTTCGTAAAAACCAAAACCGCAAAAAAGCTCACGGCATTTTTTGATTTCCTGTTATGCCTGGTTACCGGCCTGATCGGCTGCATACTGCTGTTTACCTGGTTTGGAACAGACCATCGTTCCTTTGCCTACAACCACAATATTTTCTGGGCACTTCCCACCAACCTGGTGGCCGCGTTTTTTGTGTGGAAACACAACGCCAGGATGAAAACCTATTTCTTCGCGGCAGGAGTGGTATATGGTTTGCTGCTGATAGCCTGGTACTGGTTACCACAATCGCTTAACCCCGCGCTGATACCCGTAGTGTTACTGCTGTTTCTGCGGTTTGTGAGACTGGCCAAACCCTGATCATGGAAAAACAGTTCCGATACCAATCTGCAACCATTTCCTATCGTATGGAGGGAGAAGGCAGCCCCGTGGTGTTACTGCACGGATTCGGGGAAGACGGTCATATATGGGATGAACAGGTACAATTCCTGAAACAATATTGCCTGTTGCTGGTACCGCATCTTCCCGGTAGCGGTGCCTCGGGTATTTTGCACGGAGAAAACATTACCATCAGCGCTTATGCAGACGTAATCCACGCCCTGCTGCAGGAAGAAAAGATCGGCAGCTGCCTGATGCTCGGACACAGTATGGGCGGTTATATAACGCTGGCGTTTGCGGAAAAATACCCTTCCCTGTTAACCGGATTCGGGCTGGTTAATTCCACTGCCTTTGCGGACAGCGAAGAAAAAAAGAAGACCAGGGCCAGGGCTATTGAAACGATTGGCCGGTACGGAGCCGCGGCTTTTATCCGCACCACCATACCCGGTCTTTTTGCCGCGGGCTTTGCACAACAGCATCCCGGCAAAGTGGAAGCGCTGGCCGAAGCCGGCAAACAGTTTTCCGAAGAAGCGCTGCAGCAATATTACCAGGCCATGATGAACCGGCCGGACCGGACCGCTGTTTTGCAAAGCAACCCCTTACCCGTGCTTTTCGTAATCGGAACCGAAGACCAGGCCGCTCCCATGAACGATGTACTGAAGCAGGCGCACCTGCCCCTGAAATCGTACATTCATGTACTGGAACATGTTGGACATATGAGTATGCTGGAAGCTTCCGACACACTGAACAGGTATTTACACGCGTTTATCAACTTAGCATAACTGCACATGAAGAGGGTACCCTGCATCCTCCTATTGGTTTGCTGCTGTCTTACGGCGATGGGCAGGCATGTGGCGGGCGGGGAACTCTATTACGAATACCTCAGGACAGGCAGTTCGGGCAGCAGCGTTTACCAGGTAACACTGCGCCTGTTCCGCGATTGCCAGTCGCTGGGCCCGCTGCTGCAGAACGAAAACCCCATTCTGGGCGTGTATGAAAACAATACACTTATCAAAAGCCAGCAGCTGCCGATACAGTTTCCCGTACGCACCATTCAGCTGAACACATCGGGGTTTCCCTGTCTTGTGGGTTCTGTGAACGTCTGCTACGAAGTGGCCATCTATACCGCGGTAATAGAACTGCAGGATAACCAGGCAGGCTATACCTTATCGCGTATCGGCTGCTGCCGGGTGGATACCATCAGCAATTTATCGCAGCCGAGAAATGTAGGCAGCAATTATATTACCAGAATACCGGGTAAGATCGCCTTACCATCGGGTCATAACAGCAGTCCGCAGTTTAACGTGAAGGATACCGCGCTTGTCTGTGCCAACAAATCCTTCCAACTCGATTTCGGCGCCGTTGATCCCGACCGCGATTCGCTTTCCTTTGCGCTGTGCGAAGCCTATACCTCCAGCGGCGGCGGCAACAACAACGCTCCGCCAACGCCAACGCTGAACCTGATACCGCTTCCCTACCGCTCGCCGTTTGACGGGGGCAATCCGCTGGGAAGCAAAGTGTCTATCAACAGCGCAACCGGCATCATCAGCGGTATTGCGCCGGCACAGGGACAATACGTGGTGAATGTATGCATCACGGAATGGCGAAATGGGAAACCGTTTACAGAACACCGGAAAGATTTTATACTGAAAGTGCAGAACTGCGATTTTGTGGAAGCCGTGCTGCCCGACAGGATCGTTCAATGCAAGGATTTCACCGTTCATTTTGAAAACGAATCCACTTCTTCTGCGGTTACCTCCTATACCTGGACCCTGTACAATGCCAAACTGCCGGGAGATATCATATCCAACGCACCGGTTCTCGATTATACCTACCCCGACACAGGCGTATACAAAGCAAAACTGCATGTAACCGGTCCGGCCGGATGTGAGGGTGATGACAGCACCCTGGTATTGGTATACCCCGGCTTCAGACCCGGCTTTCTGGTAACGGGCAGCTGCTACCAGCGGCCATACCAGTTTACCGATACCAGCTATACCCGTTACGGCGTGATCGACAGCTGGAAATGGAATTTTGGCGATGACACCACACTGGCCGATACATCGCGCATCAAAAACCCGTTATACAAATATGCATCGCCATCGGAAAAAGACATCAGCCTGGTGGTTACCAGCAACAAGGGCTGCATAGACAGTGTGCACACAAAACTGCCCGTGGCGGATAAACCTGTGTTGCTGCTGCCCTTTGAAGACACGCTTATCTGCAGCATCGACACCCTGGCGATACCTGTCGGCAACTCAGGATCGATATCCTGGCTGCCTGCTAAAAACATCATCGGGGCGAACACGTCCCGCCCATTGGTTTTTCCAAAGGATACTACGAGGTACCTGGTAACCGTAAACGACAATGGCTGTATCAATACCGATACGGTAACCGTCAACGTGCTGCCGTTCATCAGTGTGTTTGCAGGCAACGATTCTGTTATCTGCAGAACCGATTCCATGCGGCTGCAGCCGGTAAGCCATGCATTGGCCTATTGCTGGACAAGTTCTGCAGACGACCTGCATTCGCAACAGAAATATCCCTGGGTGCAGCCATCGGCAACAACGGATTATTATGTGGTTGCCAACCTGGGACGCTGCCAGGCAAAAGACACTGTGCGTATAAAAGTGGCAGACTATCCCCTGGCAGCAGCAGGCATGGATACAACGATCTGCTTTGGTTCGAGGGCACAGTTACATGCGCAGGTAAAAGGTTCGGCCTTTACCTGGGCGCCCGCAGGCTCGCTGGTCAACACCCGGTCGGTTAACCCGGTTGCCGGTCCTTCGGTATCAACGGCTTATGTACTGAGTGTAAGCGATACGCTGGGCTGTCCAAAAACCGTGAGGGATACGATACTGGTGTACGTAACGCCGACCCTGGTCACCGATGCGGGACCCGACACCACGATCGTGCCCGGCCAGTCGCTGCAGCTGCAGGCAACGGGCGGCACCGCCTACCAATGGAGCCCCGCAACCGGTCTCAGCAATACCGATATTGCCAACCCGGTTGCCCTGCTCGGGGAGGATATCGATTCCATCCGCTACAGGGTAAGGGTATCGGTTGGCAGTTGTTTTACCGATGACGAGGTGCTGGTAAGGGTAAGCAAACACGGGCCCGAGATATATGTACCCTCGGCCTTTACACCCAATGACGATGGCCGGAACGATGTATTGAAACCGGCGCTTGTCGGTATCAGCAACCTGTATTATTTCCGCGTATACAACCGGTGGGGACAGCAATTGTTCCATACCGCGCAGGCAGGAAAGGGATGGGACGGGGTTTACAACGGCGTAAAACAACCCCCGGGCACCTATGTGTACCAGGTGGAGGGCAGCGATTACCTCGGCAAAAAGGTATTCAGGAAAGGGACAAGTGTGCTGATCAGATAAATCAGTAATTTCATCCGAAACCTGCTGTTTTTACCTATATGATTCCTTAAATTCAGTACACTAAGCAGCATAAACGTTTATCCATCCATCTACAGATTGTTGGGACTCCGTTAAATAACCCCCGGGCTGTTAAGGGTTACTTAACAACCGGTAATTTCACCGTATCTCAAAGGATGCGGAAAGCAGATCGAGGAAATGAAGCAAACTGTTTTTGTATTATTGGTTTTACTGGCCTGCACAAATCTTTGTTTTGGCGCTCACCTCAAAGGGGGATGGATCCAGTATACCTACCTGGGACCGGGATCTGCCGCCAATACCTCGCGGTACGAAATAACCGTAAGACAGTACCTGGATTGTAATTCAACCGGCAGCCAGCGGGATGCCGATATTTACCTGGGTGTGTTTGATGGCACAAGCAACGCCCTGATCCAGAAACTAACGGTTCCGCTTAGCAGTTCTTCAACACCAAGCAAGACCACCTGGAGTCCCTGCCTCAGCACCAAACCGGCAGTTTGTTATATTATCGATGTGTATACAACCACCGTTGATCTCCCCAATACCAGCGGCGGATATACGCTTACCGTACAGCGCTGCTGCCGTGTCAGGGGCATTGTAAACCTGACCATTCCTTCTGATGATTATGGCATAAGTTATACGGCTAAAATACCCGGCGTGATTAATGGCACCAGCTATGCAAACAATTCGAGCCCGGTATTCGCGCAAAAAGATACGGCGCTGATCTGTTACAGTGCGCCGTTCACGCTGGATTTCGGGGCCACGGACAAGGATGGCGATAATATCGTTTATACATTTTGTGCGGGGCTGACAGGAGGCTACAATAACAGGGCCAATCCTACCGATCCCAATGCGGCAAGACCCAATCCTCCCACCAATCCGCCGTATGCGGGAATCGGGTATACAGCGGGATACGATGGAAGCAACCCCATGGGCCCCACGGTAACCATCGATCCGAATACCGGCCTGATTTCAGGCATCGCCCCTTCCATTACCGGTGATTATGTAATTGCGGTTTGCGCAAATGAATACCGGAATGGTGTACTGATCAGTTCCACCAAGAAAGAGATACATGTGAAAGTGGCCGACTGTACCATTACCGGTGCGGTGTTAAAACCCAGCTATATCAGCTGCAATGGCACCACACTTACTTTCGAGAACCAAAGCACCAGCGCCAACATCAATTCCTACCTCTGGGATTTTGGTATACCGGCACTCACAACAGATACCTCCACGCAACCAAGACCCAGCTACGATTTTCTGGCAAGCGGAAAAGACAGCGGTACCTATACCATAAAACTGAAAGTGACTTCTGCCAGCGGCTGTGAAGATTCCACAACCGCCAAAGTATTGGTATACCCCGGCTTCAAAACAGATTTCACCGTGCTGTCCACCTGCGTGCTCAAGCCCTACCTGTTTAAAGACGCAACCACATCGAAGTATGGAACGGTTGACAGCTGGCGCTGGGATTTTGGCGATCCTTCCACACTGGCAGATACGGCACGCAGCAGGGACACTGCCTGGAAATACGCCTCCCCGCAGGCGGTTCAGGTAAGACTGATCACAACCAATACCAAGGGCTGCGTCGACACGGCCCTCAAAACCGTTACCATACTGGATAAACCCCAGCTGGATCTTCCGTTCCGCGATACGCTTATCTGCAGCATCGACTCACTGACGCTGCGCGTGAACATACCCAGCGGCACCGCCAGCTGGACGGTGCAGCCAGGCCCCAACCAGTCGAGGATATTACAGCCGAACACGGTATCGCCGGTTGTTTTTCCCACGGATACCACCCGGTACTATGTTACCATCAACGACAACGGTTGCATCAACAACGACTCGGTAACCGTAAATGTGCTGAAGTATATTTCTGTTTCCCTGCCGCCCGAAACCGGGTTATGTCTTACGGACTCGCTGCAGCTCTCGCCGGTAAGCTATGCGCTGTCTTACCGGTGGACCGCTTCCACCGGCGAAACGGTTGCGCCTGTGAAATACCCATGGGTAAAACCGCTGGCACAAACACGATACCGTGTAGACGCCAACCTGGGTAAATGCCAGGCTACCGCCTATACGCTTGTAAAAGTTGCTCCTTACCCGAGTGTGGCACTGGGGCAGGACACCATCATTTGTTTTGGTAACCGCGTACAGCTGAATGCAACCATAGTGGGGTCTTCGTTTTCCTGGAGCCCTACCGTCTCGCTTGTCAACGCCAACACCGTAACACCGATAGCCGGCCCTTCGAGAACAACCGCGTATATACTTACCGTAACCGATACCGTTGGCTGTCCCAAACCGAAAACCGATACGCTGGTGGTTACCGTTATTCCGCCGCTGCATATAGATGCGGGTAAAGACACCACCGTGGTGGCCAATCAACCCCTGCAGTTACTGGCAACAGGAGCCAGCAGCTATGAATGGTCACCGGCAACAGGACTGAACAACCCGTTTATCGCCAACCCGGTTGCCACGCTCGGCAACACTGTCGATTCTGTTATTTATACCGTTACGGGCAGCGAAGGCGGCTGTTCTGCCGAGGATAAGATCACGGTGCGTGTGTATAAGAACGGGGCCGATATCATCGTACCCTCGGCCTTCACACCCAACGGCGATGGCAGGAACGACCTGATCCGTCCGCATACATTCGGTATCGACAGGCTTGCCTATTTCAGCGTGTTTAACCGATGGGGGCAGGTTATGTTCACCACCAGCCAGATCGGCAAAGCCTGGGACGGCGTATTCAACGGCGTAAAACAACCCTCGGGCACTTATGTATACCAGGCCATGGGCGTAGACTACCGCGGAAATACGGTATACAGAAAGGGTACATTTGTATTGATCAGGTAAGCGTAAAACCAAAGACCCGAAAGCTGAACGATACCAGCGCCTTCTTTGCTTTTTCTGCTTTAGTTTTCACTTATTCTCTCCCTACCTTCGTTGCATGAAAAAAACCATCCTTATCACCGGAGCCAGTTCGGGTTTCGGGAAAGCGATCGCTGAAAAATTTGCCGGGGCTGGCTGGCATTGCATCATCACCGGCCGGAGAGCAGGGAAGTTGCAGGAACTGGCAAAGACATTACAGGATCAATATGCGGTGCGGGTGCTGCCGCTGGTTTTTGATGTGCAGAACAGGCAGGAAGTGTTTGCTGCCATCGGCGCCCTGCCCGATGACTGGAAATCCATCGACCTGCTGGTGAACAATGCAGGCCTGGCCCTGGGAAAAGACAGTTTTGAAAATGCCGATCTCAACGACTGGGATACCATGATCGATACAAATGTGAAAGGCATGATGTATGTAACCAAAGCCGTATTGCCTTATATGACGGCAAGAAAAAAAGGGCATATCATCAATATGGGGTCGGTGGCCGGTAAACTGGTGTACAGGGAAGGCAATGCCTACTGTGCCAGCAAGTTTGCCGTGGATGCATTAAGTCATTCCATGCGGATAGACCTGCTGCCGCACCGCATCAAAGTAACGGCCATTCACCCCGGCGCTGCCGAAACAGAATTCTCCAGGGTGCGGTTCAAAGGCGATGAGCAGAAAGCGGCTGCTGTATACGATGGCTTTACACCCCTGTATGCAGGCGATATTGCCGATGTTGCCTTTTACTGCGCCACCCTTCCTGAAAACGTTTGCATCAACGACCTCGTGGTTACCTGCACGGCACAGGCAGATGGTATTTATGTTCACAAATAAACCCGATAAACAAAAACAATTCATGATATGATCGCATCCATCAACACATTTTCAGAGGTATGGGAACAGGAATCCGAAGCCACGCTTTCGTGTTTTAAACAGCTGACAGACCAGAGCCTCGGCAAAGAACTCATCGGAGGCTACCGAAGCATAGAGCGCATAGCCAATCATATTGTTGACTGCGCAGCAAGCATTCCGCAGGCAGCCACTTTGCCGCTGGTGCACAGCAAACAACATTACCATACCGTTGCCGAACTGACCGAAGCGTATACCAGTGCATCCAACAAGGTAAAACAGGCCGCCGGCCAGTGGACGGATGCAACACTTCAGGAAACCACACCCATGTATGGCGAAACATGGAAAAAAGGGTTTGCCTTATGGGTAACCATTGCGCACCAGGCGCACCACAGGGGACAATTAACCGTACTGATGCGTATGGCGGGGCTTAAAGTGCCCGGTGTGTACGGTCCTGCCAAAGAAGAATGGGAAGCCTACGGGTTGCCGAAGGCAGACTGATTACTTATCGGAAATCAGAGATCGAACGGGGATCCCGAAAGGCATTTTATCCTGCAGTGCATGGAGATACCGGCCAGTCCGGATCCCCGTTTCTATTAATTAAGACCTGAGCTTAACCACAGCTTTTTCGTATTCTTCGCGGATCTCCTGCAGCACTTCAGCAGCGGGTTTGATTTCCCTGATCAGCGCGCTTACCTGTCCTATCTCCAGTTCGCCTTCTGTAAGATCACCTTCGAACATACCTTTTTTGGCGCGGGCTCTGCCGAGCAGCTGTTTGAGTTCTTCTTCCGAAGCGCCGCTTTTATCGGCTGCATGCACCCGTTCTGCAAAATCATTTTTGAGCAGCCGCACGGGTACGAGTTTCTTCATCGCCAGCAGCGTATCTCCCTCCTCTGCGCGGATCACCGCCTGTTTGAAATCCATATGTGAAGAAGCTTCGGGGGTGCACACAAACCGCGAACCGATCTGCACACCGTCTGCACCCAACACCATTGCCGCAAGCATTTGCCTGCCCTTGGCAATACCTCCCGCTGCGATAACGGGAATGGATACCGCTGCGCAAACAGCCGGCACCAGCACCATGGTGGTGGTTTCCTCCCTGCCGTTATGACCGCCGGCCTCAAAACCTTCGGCAACCACCGCATCGCATCCCGCATCCTGCGCCTTGCGCGCAAACCTGCTGCTGCTCACCACATGCACCACGCTGATGCCATGCTCTTTCAGCCTGCCCGTCCAGGTGTTCGGATTACCGGCGCTCGTAAAAACAATGGGTACCTTTTCTTCGATGATGATACGGAACAGCTCTTCAATACCGGGATACATCAGCGGAACATTTACGCCAAACGGCTTGTCTGTGGCGGCCCTGCATTTCTGAATATGCATTTTCAGTACCTCCGGGTACATGCTTCCGGCCCCGAGCAAACCCAGTCCGCCCGCATTGCTTACCGCACTCGCCAGCCGCCAGCCGCTGGCCCATACCATTCCGGCCTGGATGATGGGGTATTGTATGCCGAACAGTTTCAGAATGGGGTTATCGGTCGTTGATCCATTGTTCATGGTGCAAGTTAATTGCCTGCCTCAGCCTTAGCAGCATGTTGCAGCGGTTCTTGTATTCAATAATAATACCTGTAAACATCGCTTCTGAAAGATAGCGCTTCTTCCTGCAATAAACAGGCAGGTTATTCTATAGGGAATATCAACCGTAAGAGTTTACCCGAAATCTATTTCCGTATTATCGCCGATGTTCAGGCTCCTGCTCAATCCTTTCACCGACGCATCGCTTCCGATAAGCGAATTATCGAGCACCACCTCAAAAAGGTTGGTATATGAACCGATGATACTGTCGCGTACGATGGAATGCTTGATGGATGTATTGGCACCGATAGCCACATGCGGTCCGATGATGGAATTGGAGATATCGCAACCCGGCGCAATGCTCACGGGCGGTATAATGATCGTGTCTGTGAAATCGTGCTGCTGTACATTGCCGCCGAATTTCTTCAGCAAAGTGGCATTGCTTTCGAGCAGGGTTTCTTTTTTGCCGCAGTCGAACCAGTTCTTCACTTTCAGCGCCTGAAATTGGGCGCCGCGTTTGATCATGCAGTCCAGCGCATCGGTAAGGTTGTATTCACCAAAGCTGCGGATGTCCTGCGCAAACAGGTGGTGCAGGCACTGGAACAGGAACTGTGTTTCCTTGATCTTGTACAGGCCCACAAGCGCCATATTGCTTTTGGGGATCGCCGGTTTTTCCACCACCTGCTCAATAAAACCGTCGTCGCCTATCGATGCCACACCAAAATTCCGGGGGTCGTCCACTTTCTTGATGCCGAGCATGCTGTACGGGCTGTTAACCATTTCCTGCACATCGTATTCACAGATGGTATCGCCCAGCGCCACAAATACCTCGTCATCACCAACAATATTCCGCGTAAGTTCAATGGCATGCCCCGTACCCTGGCGTTCGTTCTGAAAAACAAAATGGGTGATAAGATCGGGATAGGTTTGTTTTACATAGTCCTGGATCTTTTCTCCGAGGTACCCGACAATAAAAATGAATTCGTTGATACCGGCATCTTTGAGTTGGTCAACAATAAAACTCAGGATCGTTTTGCCGGCAATGGGAATCAGTGCCTTGGGCTGTGTATAAGTGTGCGGCCGCAACTTGGTACCAGCGCCGGCCACAGGTATGATCGCTTTCATGGGGTCTTACTTTTGAACTGTTCTGGCCAATCTCACCGCCAGCATCTCCTCCAGACATATTCTCAGAGGGCGCAAATTAGGAAAATCCATGGATTTACGGGCCGAGGGCCGGTCAGGTACCCGGAATGCAGCATTATTTAATAAAATACTAACAGTACCCGCATCAGGGTTTTATTGCTCATAGCTACCGCGTATCTTTGCCGCAAATACCATTCTTACATGCAAAGAGACACCCTTGTTTTTGACCTGATCAAACAGGAACTGGAAAGACAACGCCGCGGCATTGAACTGATCGCTTCCGAAAATTTTACCAGCCTGCAGGTAATGCAGGCCATGGGTAATGTTATGACCAACAAATATGCCGAAGGGTATCCCGGACGCCGTTACTACGGCGGCTGCGAAATCGTTGACCAGACCGAACAGCTGGCCATCGACCGTCTCAAGCAGATATTCACCATCAACTACGCCAATGTGCAGCCGCACAGCGGGGCGCAGGCCAATGCTGCCGTGGCACTTGCCGTATTGCAGCCCGGCGATCCCATCCTGGGGCTTGATCTGTCAATGGGCGGACACCTCACCCATGGCTCGGCGGTGAACTACAGCGGAAAATTATACCAGCCTAATTTTTATGGCGTTACCCGCGAAGGCGGCGTAGTGGATTACGAAATGCTCGAAGCAAAAGCGCGGGAAGTGAAACCCAAACTGATCATCTGCGGGGCCAGCGCTTACAGCCGCGACTGGGACTATGCGCGTATCCGCAAAGTGGCGGATGAGGTAGGCGCACTGGTGATGGCTGATATTGCACACCCGGCGGGCCTGATCGCCAAAAATTTACTGAACGATCCCTTCGATCATTGCCATTTTGTTACTTCCACCACGCACAAAACCCTGCGCGGACCGCGCGGCGGCATCATCATGATGCGCAAGGATTTCGAAAATCCGTGGGGACTTACAGATGTAAAAGGCAATATCCGTATGATGAGCAACCTCATCGATATGGCCGTGTTCCCCGGCATACAGGGCGGCCCGCTTGAGCACGTAATCGCCGCCAAAGCCATTTCCTTCGGCGAAATACTGAGCGATGAATACACGGCTTATGCCAGCCAGATCGTGAAGAATGCACAGGCTTTTGCCAAAGCATTAATGGCAAAGGAATACCAGATCGTTAGCGGTGGAACGGATAACCACCTGGTGCTGGTTGACCTGCGCAACAAAAATATCAGCGGCAAAAAAGCAGAGAATGCCCTGGTGGAAGCCGATATCACCGCCAATAAGAACATGGTGCCTTACGATGATAAAAGCGCTTTTGTCACTTCCGGTATCCGCCTTGGTGTTCCTTCGATCACCACCCGCGGTATGAAGGAAGAACATATGCCGTTTATCGTAGACGCCATCGACAGGGTGCTGATGAATGCAGATGACGCCAATATCATTAAGGAAGTAAGAAAATCGGTGAATGAATTTATGACGCAGTTTCCGTTATACCCGGAGCTGGGATAGTGTTGTTTGTTAACTGGTTATTGTTGCATTGTTTAATTATTGTGCCGTTTACAACAATGCAGCCGTATAACAATACAGCCATTCAACTATTCAATCTTTCAACCACATACCCATGATACAACGCATACAATCGCTATGGCTGCTGACGGCTTCGGCACTGGCCTTTATTTCCTTGCAGGTTTCCTTTTTCAGCGGCAATATCCTGGTAAATACGGTAAAAGAATTCAAACCCTTTACCGGTAGGAACAGTGTGCTGCTGACGGTACTTGTCGTTGCCGTTGCACTGGCATCGCTGATCGCGGTCTTTCTCTATAAAAACAGGAGGCTGCAGATGCGTGTTACTTCGGCGGCACTGGTGGTATCGATCATCAACCTGGGGTTGTATTATAAGCATACACAGGATTACGTACCCACAGACTGGTCGTTCGACCTCACCGCACTGATCTCGCTGGCCATTCCCTTTGTCTTATTCTTTGCCACAAGGGGTATCTACAAAGACAGCAAACTGATAAAAAGCCTGGACAGGCTGAGATAACACACCCCATTTATGGGGCTCTCTCCGTGAAACTCCGTGCCTCTGTGCTAAAAGAACCGTCAGAAGTGCGGCCATCTTCATTTTACATGCTTTTTTCAACACAGAGGCACGGAGTTTCACAGAGAAAACCACAAACGCGTGCCCCCTTATCAGAGGAATCGACCTGTATAACTCTCCTTCACTTTTTTTATACCTGATGGCACCCCGGCATACACAAGGTTGCCGCCTGCATCACCGGCTTCGGGTCCAAGGTCTATGATCCAGTCGGCAGAACGGATCACATCGGTATTGTGTTCAATAACGATCAGCGAATGTCCCTGCTCTATCAGTGCATTGAACGATGCCAGCAGCTTGCTGATATCGTGAAAATGCAGCCCGGTTGTTGGTTCATCGAAAACAAAAAGCATATGACCGATCCCTTTGCCCTTGCCAAGGAAGCTGGCCAGTTTCACCCGCTGCGCCTCACCGCCGCTTAGCGTGTCGCTGCTCTGCCCGAGTTTGATATAACCAAGCCCCACGTCCTGCAATGGCTGTATCGCATTGCGGATCGGCTTTTCATCGGCAAAAAACCTGATCGCTTCGTCAACGCTCATTTCGAGTACATCGTATACGCTCCTGCCCTGGTAATGCACTTCCAGCACTTCTTCCTTGAATCGTTTGCCACCGCAGGATTCGCAGGTAAGGTGTACATCGGCAAGGAACTGCATCTCCACGATCTGCTCTCCCTCTCCCTTGCAGGTATCGCAACGCCCGCCATCCACATTGAAAGAAAAATGTTTTGGCTGGAAGCCCCGCATTTTGGCAAGCGGTTGTTTTGCATACAGGTCGCGGATATGGTCGTAGGCCTTGATATAGGTAACCGGGTTGCTTCTCGAAGATTTGCCGATCGGATCCTGGTCAACCAGCTCCACCTGCGATATGTAATCGATATCGCCGCTCAGCGTTTTATGCAGACCCACTTTATCGGCAAAATCGCCTTTCAGTTTTTTCAGCGCCGGAACAAATACCTGTTTTACCAGGGTTGTTTTACCGCTGCCGCTTACACCGCTCACCACGCACAGCGTGTTCAGCGGGAATTCAACGGTGATATCTTTCAGGTTATGCTGCCGCGCATTTTCCACGGTGATACTGCGTGTCCATTTGCGCGGTGTTTTCGGAACCTCGATCTTCAGTTTACCCGTCAGGTATTTACCCGTAAGACTTTCCGGGTTGGCCACGATCCCGTTGTAATTACCTTCCGCCACCACTTCCCCGCCCAGGTGCGAAGCCAGCGGCCCCATGTCGATGATATGATCCGCTTCGCGCATCATCATTTCATCGTGCTCCACCACCACCACGGTATTGCCAAGATCGCGCAGTGATTTCAATACGCCGATCAGCTGCTCCGTATCGCGTGAATGCAATCCGATAGAGGGTTCATCGAGTATATACAATGAATTGGTGAGGTTGCTTCCCAGGCTCCTGGTTAGTTGAATACGCTGGCTCTCTCCGCCGCTGAGGGAATTGGCAAGACGGTTCAGTGTCAGGTAGCCCAGTCCCACATCGATCAGCGTCTGCAAACGCTGGTGCACTTCGAGCAGTATTCTTTTGGCAACCTGCCGGTCATGCGGCGAAAGGGTTTGTTCGTCAAACCAGGTTTTCAGGTCGCGCACCTGCATTTCGCAGAGCTCACCGATGTGTTTATCCGCCACTTTTACATACAGGGCTTCTTTACGAAGACGATAGCCATGGCAATCCGGACAGGTAGTGCGCCCCCGGTAGCGGCTCAGCAGCACACGGTACTGCACTTTGTACAGGTTCTGTTCCACCTCCTTGAAAAAATCCTGTATTCCCAGCGCTTCGCCCTCGCCCTCCCATAGCTGTTTGTATTGCTGTTTACTGAGATCGATAACAGGTTTGTGGATCGGGAAGCCGAACTTACCCGCATGCCTGATGAACTGCTCTCTCCACCAGCCCAGTTTCTCTCCTTTCCAGGGTGCAACAGCGCCATCATACAGACTTAAACGTTTATCCGGCACCACCAGGTCTTCATCGATACCCAGCACCTGGCTAAAGCCTTCGCAGGTAGGACAGGCCCCATAGGGATTATTGAAAGAAAAAAGATTGGGCACCGGTTCTTCGAACTGCATGCCGTCGAGCTCGAACTTATTGCTGAAATGATGCAGCTTGCCGCCGTCCTGCTCTACATACATCTCTCCCTCGCCCTCGTAAAAAGCGGTGCCGATGGAGTCGGACAAACGATGCAGGTCGTCCTCCTCAAACTGTTTGGTAACAATACGGTCCACCAGCACAAAAACCGAAAGCCCCGATGCGTGCGGGCCAAGTTGTTTTTTGATTTCCTTGTCAGGCTGCTCAAGCAGTTCTTCTATCCGCATAACACCGCCTCCTGTTTGCTGCCGGCCGCGCAGGTACATCCGTGAAAAACCTTTCTGCATCAGTATACCCAGTTCTTCCCTGGCATCTCTTTTTGCATGTTGTTTAAAGGGCACCACGATCAATGCCTTCGAACCTTCAGGCATTGCCCTGATCATATCGAGCACATCGGCCACATCGTCTTTTTTCACCTGCTTTCCGCTGACAGGCGAAATGGTCTTACCGGTGCGTGCATACAGGAGGCGCAGGTAATCGTATATCTCCGTCATGCTGCCCACGGTACTGCGCGGTGTGCGCGTGATCACTTTCTGCTCGATGGCGATGGCAGGACAAAGTCCCTTGATATAATCCACATCCGGTTTTACCATCCTTGCCATAAACTGGCGGGCATACGCACTCAGGCTTTCTGCATAGCGTCGCTGCCCTTCGGCAAACAGGGTATCGATGGTAAGCGAGGATTTACCGCTGCCCGATACACCCGTAACAACGATCAGTTTGTTACGCGGAAAACTAACGGTAACATCTTTGAGATTGTGCGTGCGTGCACCTTTCACCACTATATCGCCTGAATCGGTTTTTGTTTTCTGCACGGGTGCAGCTTTTGTTTTTGTTGCCATAACGAACCATAAAATTAAACAGAATCTATCCGATTTTGCACAAAAATTTAGCAAAATCAAAGCGCTTGCTAAACGCGTGGAATGTGTATAACCATACCCCGCGGAAAACATCTTTCCACAACACATGCAAACCCTGTAAAGATTTTTAATTTGACATTGAAATAGAATGAGTTACTGTTAATACCGCAGATTAAACATTTAAAACAACAGCCCGAAGTAAATTATGAGAACCCTGGACCATGTGTCTGATACCGACCTGATCCTGTCTTTCCAGAACGGCGATTCCTGCGCGTTCGAGAACCTTATCAACCGGTATAAGGACAAGATATTCTCATCCATTCTGTTTTTTGTAAAGGACAGTTATCTTGCCGAGGACCTGTTCCAGGATGTGTTCATCAAGATCATCGACACCCTTAAGAACAAACGGTATACCGAAGAAGGTAAGTTTCTGCCCTGGGCCCTGCGTATTGCGCATAACCTCTGCGTGGATTATTTCCGCAAAGTAAAACGCGCCCCTTCCATCCGCACCAGTGATAACAAAGATATTTTCGAATTGTTGCAGATCTCGGAAGATGCACCCGACACAAAAGTGATGCAGTCGCAAAGCCATGACCGCGTTCGGCAGATGCTCGATCTTTTGCCGGAAGAGCAGCGCGAGATCATCGTTCTGCGCCACTATGCCAATCTCAGTTTCAAAGAGATCGCCGCCATTACCAATTGCAGCATCAACACCGCGCTGGGACGTATGCGCTACGGACTGATCAACCTCCGCAAGATGATGACGGAAAAACAGATCAGTTTATAATAATCAGCTTATCTTATTTAAAAGCTTCCCGCCCGCATTTTAACCAGGCCAGGTATTCGTTGGCATCGGGTGTATATCCAACAGGATGGCTCAGCAGTTTTTCATTGGTATCCAGTATAACATACAAAGGCTGGGTGGTTTGGTTAAAATTCTCCGACTGGAAAGTTGCCCATTTATCGCCCACGCTCACAATATCCTTGCTGCCCCCGTCTTTTGTTTTGTAGTTGTTGATACGCTGTTCTATCGGCAGGTTCTGCTTATCGTCCACGTACAATGAAACCAGTATGAAATTTTCTTTGATGTACTTGTACACTTCGGGTTGCGTCCAGACATTCTCCTCCATTTTGCGGCAGTTAACACAGGCCCAGCCGGTAAAATCGATCAGGATGGGTTTGTTCTGTGCCCTGGCCATTTCAAGCGCTTTTGCATAATCGTTTACCACGTTTGCTTCCAAGCCTTTGTTGGATACATTCTCTTTTCCGTAGATGCTGTAACTGAATGGCGGCGGA
Organism: Sediminibacterium soli; assembly: GCF_009939225.1. Taxonomy (GTDB): domain Bacteria; phylum Bacteroidota; class Bacteroidia; order Chitinophagales; family Chitinophagaceae; genus Sediminibacterium; species Sediminibacterium soli. The sequence continues at coordinate 1,022,958 of NZ_JAACJR010000008.1, forward strand.
AAACCGCTCAGCAACTGCAGGTTGGCATATTTGCTGCGGGTAACGCCCGGTATCAGGTACAGGGTGAACAGTAAGGCAAGCAGCCCCACCAGTTTGCGGCCGCTGCTGATCTTCATTCCCTTGTAATCGTGGGGCAGCCGGAGTATACCGAACAGGTACAGCGTAAGCGCCGCGCCGATCAGCAGCCATATGCCGATAAACACTTCTCTTTTAAGAATGCCCCAATGCATCACCAGGTCTGCGTTGGAGAGAAATTTGAATGCCAGCGCCAGTTCCGCAAAAGCCAGTACTTTTTTAACCGTATCAAGCCATCCGCCCGATTTGGGTAACGACTGCAGCCAGTTGGGGAATATGGCAAACAGCGCAAAGGGCAATGCCAGTGCCAGTCCAAACCCCGCCAGTCCCGCGGTCAGGGGCCACGCCCCGCCGCTTAACGAACCAACCAGCAGCGAACCCAGTATGGGCCCGGTGCAGGAGAACGATACAATGGCCAGGGTCAATGCCATGAAGAAGATGCCGATGGTGCTTCCCAAACCACTTTTCGAATCGGCCTTGCTGGCGATATTGCCTGGCAGAGTGATCTCGAAATAACCGAAGAAGGAAATGGCAAAGAAAATAAAGATCACAAAGAAGATCACATTCAGCCAGGAATTGGTAGAGATATTGTTGAATATCTCCGGCTGCACATTACCGAGTATGTGAAAGGGAAGGCTTGCCAGTATATAGATCAGGAAAATAAAAAAACCATACAGCACGCCATTGCGTACCGCCTGTTTCCGGTTGGCCGATCTTTTGGTAAAAAAAGATACCGTAACGGGTATCATCGGAAACACGCAGGGCGTCAGCAGGGCAATCAGTCCGCCGATGAACCCGAGAAAGAATACCGACAGCAAACCGGTATCGCCGGGGTTCTGCTGCTTTCCGCAGTCTTCTTTGGGATTGGCCAGATCGATCGTTGCCAGTTTGATGTTCTGCGCATCTGCAGCCGCCGCCTGCCCGCCCTCAAGCACCACATCGAAAGACTGCTCGGATGTAAGAAATTCATCCGCCCTACCAATATAGGCCGTAATGGTTCCTTTCAGGGTCTGCGGTACAAAACCGCTGATCTTCACCTGCTGTATCACTTCTATGTTTTCCGTGAACACATTGGCCTTGCCAAAAACAGGATCGGCCATATTTTTCGGCTGTCTGTCGAACGACAGCGTTCCCTGCATCAGCGCATTTTCGTATGCAGGCACCAATTTGATATTTTCGAGTCCCTCTATAGAAGGGTTGCTTCCATACACATGCCATCCGGCCGGTATGGCCGTGCGGGCACGCAGTTCATACAAACCATCGCCTATTTTCCGGGCCTGTGTTTCCCAGTGCAGCAAACTATCGCCCTGCGCGGTGAGGAAAAGAAAAGAGAACAGCGCTATAAGGATTGCAGATAGTTTTTTCATCGAAAGAATTTAATATCAGAGCAGTTTCAGGTCGAACGTCTTCTTTGCGGGGGGAAGACACTGGCTGTCGTCGCAAACCATGTACTCAACGGTACCGGTAATATTGGTCTTTACCTTTCCTTTCAGTTTCACGGTCTGAACAAACTGTACTTTATCCGAGTAGTACAGCACATTTGTTTTGAAATTCTTGTCGTAGGTCTTCTCCAGTTTACCCACTTCATTGGTTTTTCCGCTAACGGTTACCAGGGGGTTCGGTTTGAACCGGATCGTAGTGGGTATGGGGCCTCCCTTACCGGTGTTCTGTGAATACAGATGCCAGGGCGACTCCAGCTCGGCCGTAAGGATGATCTCGTAGGTATCGGCCGTTTTTTTCTTTGCTTCGTAAGACCAGTTCACAGGGTTCTGTCCAAAGGCCAGTCCGGCCAGCACGGTCAGAAAAACAGAAAAGACGATTTTTTTCATATCCATGGATTGTACTATATCAGACGGAAAATTAGGCAATCACTTACAAGCGATTTGTTAATTAAGGCCGAGCAGCAGTTCAAACACTTTTCGTCCGTCCTGGTTACCCATGGCTTCCGAAGAAGAACGCTCGGGGTGCGGCATCATGCCGAATACATTCCCTGCTCTGTTTTTGATACCTGCGATATTACGGGTGGCGCCGTTGGGATTGGCCCCCTCGTTAACAGTGCCGTCGGGCTGGCAGTACTTGAATATCACCTGTCCGTTCTTTTCCAGCTCGTCCAGCGTGGCATCGTCTGCATAAAAACGGCCTTCGCCATGCGCCACGGGCACTTTCAGGGCCTGTCCCGCCCCGTTTTTGATAAATACATTCTTGCAAACGAATTGCTGGTTGGCATTCTGCAGTAACACACCGGGCAGCAGCCCGCTCTCGCACAATATCTGGAAGCCATTGCATACACCCAGCACCTTGCCGCCCCGGTTGGCAAAATCGATGACGCTCTGCATCATCGGACTGAACCTGGCGATGGCACCGCAGCGCAGGTAATCGCCGTAGGAAAAACCGCCCGGGATCACGATACAATCGTCTGTGGTGAACATGCTCAGGTCTTTGTCTTTGTGCCATAACATGATCACTTCCTTGCCAAAATCGTTCTGCAGAGCATCCTGCATGTCTCTGTCACAGTTAGATCCGGGAAAAACAACGACGCCAAATTTCATTGATGCTGGTTTATGCTGAAATGATAAAAGACCGAGCCGCAAAGTTACGCCCGAAAAGGTAATTTTCTTCCCTTATTTCGTCTTTCAGACAGGCCGCAGGATCGTTTGCCGGCCAGCCGCGGAAACAGCGCTGGTGTATTCCCAACGGTCGGCAAACCCAGGTAATACATCTTATCCCGGCTGCATCACCATCGTCCAGTTATTGTATGCCAGCACCGCCACAGCCAGCCAGAAAAGAATATTGGGCAATACCAGTCGTCTGGGCACTGAAAAGGCGTTGGAGGAAAAAGCGGCCAGGGGAACCGCGCACATAAATGCCGATTCTATACCCGCCTGCTGGAACAGAAAAGGTATCGGCAGCAGTATGAACAGCATCACCATCATCACCCCCCAGTTCTTACGTATCTGGATAACCATCCGCTTATGCGTAAGCTGCCAGTATACCAGTCCCGCCACCATCATAACAAATAGCAGGGATACCTGTACGATCAGCGCAATGCTCCATTGGGTAAGCGGCAGGTGCAACTGCAGGTAGGGCAGAAAAGACTTGAATTCGGCTATCCTGTCGCCCAGGTATAAAAAAGCAAACAGAAAATAATAGGGCAGCAGCACACCCATCAGCAATATCACCCATTCTGCCAGCCGGAAAGGGCGAACCACCATCAGCGCAAACAATACCACCCCGATAAGTATGGCGGTGGGATGGTAACAGATCACCGAAAAACCCACGATCAGTCCGGTGTTGAAAAGCAGGGTTTTGGGAGACGGATGGTTATACAGCCTGCTGAGTTTGATGAATATCCAGATAAGCAGGAAATTGGCCACCAGCGCCGACGAAATACTGCACCACTGCGGCAGTATACCCGACAGCAGCACATAGGCCATGGCGGTGGTATAACTGTTATTCTGGAACATGCGCATTTCGCCCAGCACCATGTTCAGGCGGATGGCCTGCAGCACCACTACCAGCACGTATACAACGAACAGGGCAGACTGCGGCAGCGAGGTCGCGTAATTGGCGATCAGCATCGAAATGGCGCCATCGTTCACATTGGCCACCACGGGAGGCGGCACGATAAAGAAATGCAGGTGCACAGCCAGACTGAGCAGCAGCAGGAAAAAGATATTTGCGATCGATTTATCTCTGAAAAGAAAGACCACGGCGCCGTATTAAAATTCGATTTTTGCAAAACAGATAAAGCCCCGGAACTGACAGGGTATCACCGCCACCCGCGAACCTACCTGCTTCGCGTGCCGCGGCATAAATTCATACCCCTTGTCCATATTCTTGAAAGTGGGTGTGCGGTCTATCTGTCCCGACGGAGCGATGCTCTGGTCGCTCAGCATCAGCGCACGCTTTTCCTGCACATTAAACAAAAAATGCAGCTGGCTGCCCATATTCAGCAGGCCGTAACCGATAAAGTTGTCGGTATTATCGTCGTATTGCGATTTCCGTATCACATTGCTCCATTCCAGTTTACCGCCGGGTTCGAAAGAAATAACGGCCACATTATCGGCATAATACCGGGTCATGGTATTGAGGTTGTTATAAATATTCGAACGCCACCAGGGATAATAGCCTGCCGGGCTGTTCCAGTAATAATAATCGAGCGGTGTCCAGTAGGGAGAACCGTAGAGGTAATCCCACCTGTTCAGCGTATTGCCGCGGGAAGTGGTGTATACGGATTCCGCCATCACCAGAAAACCGCCGTCTTTGCGCAGGATGATGTTCTTCAGGAAATAATCGTTGAACGCTGTTTTGCTGTTGCCGGTGGGCTTGGCGTCTTCCCTGAACTCGTCGGAAAAAACGCTGGTGGCATTCATGATCTCGCGGTTGGCGGTCTTATCCCAGAGTGAATAATACAGTCCTTCGATATTGCCGCGGCGCTGTTTGCTGTAAAAGGAAGTGACCACAAAATGCTTGTGGATATTGTCGGGCTTGATGCGGATATCATCCAGGTAAATGTTCGCGAATTTGAGATCGGAGACCACGATATTATCCGACAGCGCCGGTTTTACGATCAGGCTCACCTTATTGATGTTGTCATTGGAAGCCGTGCCCGATGCGCGGATACAGCCCAGGTCGCCATCATTATCCAGTGTAAACTCTGTCAGGAAATCGTTGCGCTGCGGCATCGGTATGCTGAGACGGCTTTTGCGCAGCAGGGTGAGGTTCCTGTCAAACAGGCTGGTGGTGAGTATATGCGCCTTATCGTTCCGGGTATTGATCTTGAATACCATGATCTTCTGCCTGTCGTCGCTGTTCACGATCGAGTAAATACGGTTATTGCCAAAGCTCAGTTCGGTGGTATCCAGCTGTACGGGCTCCCCTATTTTTTTACCGTCGGCGCCGATCTTCACCGCCATACTGTATACCGTATTTCTCCGCTGGTACTCATACAGCATATAGATGAATTCGGGGTACTGGATGAATTCGGTATTGGAGATACGCCCGCTCAGGTAGTCCATCTTCACCCGGTCGGTCAGCTTCATATCGTTGTCGTAGATCGCAATAAAATGCTGGTCGCGGTAGTTCTTATACACAAGTACGTTTCCGCTGATCTTACCCAGTATCTCAAAATTGATGGAGCGCGCATCATCCCTGTCGGGCTCGGAATAGGTGATCTGCTGGGCCCGGCCCTGCAGGCCGAACAGCAGAAAAAGGGAAAACAGAACGGGTATTGGCTTTTTCATCGGCGCGTAGCTGAATTTATTGTTTCAAATGTACGGGTTGCGGGGCTTTTGGGTGGTTAATTTAACGGTAAAACAAAAACCGGCCAAAGCATAAGATTTACTGGGCAGGAAGGAATTTCCAATTACATTTGTCAAATATTTCCTGTTTTATTGCACTAACCCTCGTTGTGTGAGCAAGAATTTCAACAAGGTTTCCGCCGCCGGTCTGGTCATAGCATTGGGCATTATTTACGGCGATATCGGTACATCGCCGCTTTACGTACTGAACGAGATCATTACCGGAAGGGTGATCTCGGAGCAGCTGATCCTGGGATCGCTTTCCTGCATTATCTGGACGCTTACCCTGCAAACAACCGTCAAATATGTGATCCTCACGCTAAAAGCCGATAACAAAGGCGAGGGTGGCATTTTCAGCCTGTATGCGCTTGTCAGGCGAAGAAGAAAATGGCTGGTCATACCCGCCATGATCGGTGGCGCGGCGCTGCTGGCCGACGGTATCATTACACCGCCCATCACCGTTACCTCCGCCATAGAAGGTCTGCGGCAGCTGCCCGCGCTGAGCCATATCACCCAGAAAACCATTGTGGGCATCGTGATCGGGATCATTACCATCCTGTTCTTTGCGCAGCAGTTCGGAACCGCTTCCATCGGTAAACTGTTTGGCCCCATCATGGGTCTGTTTTTTACCATGCTGGCCGTAATGGGCGCCACGCACCTGCTTGATGATATCCATATTTTCAAAGCGCTGAGCCCGCATTACGCCATCGAACTGCTGACCACTTACCCCAAGGGCTTCTGGCTGCTGGGAGCCGTCTTTCTCTGCACCACGGGAGCGGAAGCACTGTACAGCGACCTGGGGCACTGCGGCAAAGGCAATATCCGCATCTCCTGGATCTTTGTAAAGACCTGCCTGATCCTGAACTACCTGGGACAGGGCGCATGGCTGCTGGCGAATTACCGCGGGCAGGTGATCCCTGCCGAAGTAATGTCCGCCGGTTTCAATCCTTTTATCGGTATCATGCCCGAATGGTTTAAACTGGCGGGTATCATCATATCCACTTTTGCGGCGGTGATCGCCAGCCAGGCGCTGATATCGGGTTCTTTTACACTGATCAGCGAAGCCATGCGGCTGAACCTCTGGCCCAAGATGAAGATCAATTATCCGACAGAAGAAAAAGGACAGCTGTACATACAGGGTATCAGCCTGCTGCTGTATATCGGCTGCGTGGGCATTGTGCTGTATTTCCAGAAATCGGCGAATATGGGCGCGGCTTACGGACTGGCCATCACCATGTGTATGATCAGCACCTCCATCCTGTTTGCCAATTTCCTGGTGAGCAGACGCGCCAATTCGGGACTGATCTATCTCTACCTGGTGGTTTACCTCACCATAGAATCTTCTTTCCTGATCGCCAACCTGGAGAAATTCATGCATGGCGGTTATGTGACGCTGATCGTGGGCGGCGCCCTGTTTGCGGTGATGTATGTATGGTTCAGGAGCCGGAAGATCAAGAACCGCTACGTGGAATTTGTACGGCTCGAGCACTATATACCGATGATCCAGGAACTGAGCAACGACCGCACCATTTCGAAATATGCAACGCACCTGGTATACATGACCAGCGCCAACAACCCGAAAGAGATAGAGCATAAGATCATCTATTCCATCCTGAATAAAAAACCGAAGCGTGCGGATATCTACTGGTTTGTGCATGTGGATGTGCTTGACGACCCCTACACTTCCGAGTTCTCTGTTGAACACATCATCCCCAACGATATCATCCGGGTGGAATTCAGGCTGGGCTTCCGCGTAGAGCAGCGCATCAACCTGATGTTCCGCAAAGTGGTGGAAGAACTGGTGAACAACAAGGAAGTGAACATCACCAGCCGCTATGAAAGCCTCGAAAGGAATAATGTGGTGGGCGATTTCCAGTTCATCGTACTGGAAAAATACCTGAGCCAGGATAACGAACTGCCTTTCATGGAAAAGGTGATCATGAAGCTGTATTTCTGGCTCAAGGAGATCAGTCTCGGCGAAGAACGCGGCTTTGGTCTTGACCCCAGTAATGTAACCATCGAAAAGTTCCCGCTGATCGTTGCACCCGTATCAAAATTCAACCTCAAACGCGTTTACCACGACGGAAACGAATACGAATGACGCATATCACCGCCGCTGAACTGAAACAGCGATTGGAAACCGAAGACATTTTCCTCCTCGATGTACGGGAGCCATTCGAACACGAAGCCTATCATATCGGCGGCATGTTATTACCCCTCGATACCGTTATCGCCAACAGCTCCCTGATCCCGAAAGACAAACCCGTTATCGTCTACTGCAAAAAAGGCATCCGCAGCCAGATCGCCATCCAGCGACTGGAACAAAAATTCGGTTTCCGGAATCTTATTAACTTACAGGGAGGAATGGAAGGCTGGGCGGAGTTGGAGAGCTGAATGGCTGCGTGGTTATATTGCTGTATGGCTATATTGTTAAACGGTTAACCCATTCAACTTTATATTTCCCTTTTATCACCCAGCCATTCAACCATACAGCCATTTAACAATACAACCTCCTCCCATCCAGCCCACCCTCCTCTATATCATCGCAGCCTACGCCCTGTTAGCGGTGCTGATCTATTTTATACAGGACCGTTTTATTTTCAAGCCCGAAAAACTGCCGCAGGACTTCGAGTACCGGTACGATGTACCGTTTGAAGAACTGTTCTTTGATGTGGCGACGGGTATACGCATTAACGGATTGCATTTTTTCTGCCAGGCACCCAAAGGACTGATCCTTTATTTCCATGGCAATTCCAAAAGCATCAAAGGCTGGGCAAAATATGCAAAGGATTTTTACCGGTACCAGTACGATGTGGTGCTCGTGGATTACCGCGGCTTTGGAAAAAGCACCGGTAAAAGAAGTGAAAAAGAGATGTTGTCCGATATGCAGTTCGTTTACGAAAAACTGCTGGAGAACCATGCGGAACACGATATCCTTATCTACGGCAGAAGCCTGGGCAGCGGCTTTGCGGCCAAACTTGCCGCCGATAACAAACCGCGTTACCTGATACTCGACGCACCTTATTTCAGCTTCATCAAAGTGGTTGAAAGATTTGTACCGATATTTCCGCATAAATGGATACTGCGCTACCATTTGCATACGGATAAATGGATCCGCAAAGTAAACTGCCATACCTATATCATCCACGGCACCAAAGACTGGCTCATACCCATACGCCACAGCGAAAAACTGCAGCAGCTAAACCCCGGCAAAATCACGCTGATACGGATACATGGCGGAAGACACAACAACCTCCCGAGCTTCCCCGAATACCACAATTTTATCCGTGATATCCTGAAATACTGATACCTCTCCGTGTTCCGCCGTGCCTCTGTGTTGCATCCGTGTCTCTGTTTTCTCCCAACCCCTCTTTATGCGGGAGTTTTTCAACACAGAGACACAGTGACACGGAGGGGCACGGAGAAAAGCGAAGTTGCGCAACAGGCAAACAGTGTTATTTTTACGCTGTGAAGAAGAAAACAGTCCGCCTGCTGATGATCCCTGTTGTGCTGTACTGCCTTGCGGGCGGCATTTTGTATGTTATGCAGGACAGGCTGCTGCTGCATCCCCAGCAAGTGGTGGCAGACAGCAGCTACCGTTTCGGTCAGCCGTTTACGGAAACCAATATCGAATCCGATAAGGAAACGGTCTACAATATCGTACAGTTTCATACGCGGGACACGGCCAAAAAAGGCGTGGTGCTTTATTTTCACGGCAACCGCCGGAATGTAACGCACTATGCGATGTATGCGGAATGGTTTACCCGTAACGGGTACGATGTATGGATGCCCGACTACCCGGGTTTTGGCAAATCAACCGGCGTCTTAACAGAGCAGGCATTGTACGACGAAGCCCTGCAGGTATACAAACTGGCGCGGAATATTTACGAACCAAAACAGATCGTTATTTATGGCAAATCGCTGGGAACCGGTGTTGCCGCGCAGCTGGCATCCATCCGCGATTGCAGGCGCCTCCTGCTCGAAACACCGTATTACAGTATCCCTTACCTGTTGCGCCCCTATCTTTTTATGTACCCCCTCGAAACACTGCTTCATTACCGGATACCCACTTACCAATACCTGCAGAAAGTAAGCGCTCCCGTTACCATCTTCCACGGCACCGCCGACGGGGTCGTACCCTATCGCAACGCGAGCAGGCTCACCAGCTGTTTCAAACCCGGCGACGAACTGGTAACCATCGAAGGCGGCTCCCACAATGATCTCGGCAACTTTACCCGCACCCGGCAAAAACTGGACAGCATTTTACGCTGAGTTTTCTCCCCATCTTTGTTCCCGGCTCTTCCGTTCCCTGCTCCCCTGTTCCTTGCCCTCCTGTTCCCTGCTCTTCTGTTCCTTGTTCCCCTGTTCCTTGTTCCTCCGTTCCTTGTTCCTCTGTTCCCTTACGTTATCCCCACAACATGCCTGCTCTTATTTGTCGTCACTTTATCCGGCAGGGACTCGAGTATGGAACTTCGGACGATATCGACCAGGTTTTTCTTGACAAAATCGCGGTGAACAACGATGCTCACTTCCCGCATGGGCGAGGGGCGTTTGAAATAGCGGATCTGGGAGAGCTGGCGGTTGGTCATGCCCAGCGTGGCCAGTTCGGGCAGAATGGTAATGCCATCGTTGGTGTCCACCATCCGCCGAAGGGTTTCTATGCTGCCTGCTTCGTAATCAAAATGGGTGGCGGTGCGGCTTGCTTTCTGCAGCTCGCAGAAATTCATGATCTGTGTGCGGAAACAATGCCCTTCTTCCAGCAGCCATAATTTGTGGGGATCAATGTCCTGCGGAAGCATATAGGTTTTCTTGTACGCGGCATTTTTCCTGGATACATAGGCCATCAGTTCCTCGTAAAATAACACATGCTCCTTGATGCCCTGCTCCTGCAGCGGCGTAACGAGGATGCCCATATCGATCTTTCCCGAGCGCAGACGGGTAACGATGTTATCTGTCGTAAGCTCGTTCACCACCAGTCTTACGGCGGGATAGCTTTCAGTAAACGGCTGTACGAACAAGGGCAACAGGTACGGTGCCAATGTGGGAATGATGCCTACGCGCAATTCCCCGGCCAGTATATGCTTGCTGTTGTTCACCAGTTCCGTCATCCTGTTTCTCTCGGCAATAATCCTTCTCGCCTGTTCAATCAGCAACCGCCCGGTTTCGGTGGGTATCACGGGTTGTTTGCTGCGGTCAAACAGTTTGATGTCCAGCTCCTCTTCCAGCTTCTGCACCTGCATGCTCAGCGTGGGCTGCGATACAAAGCAATCCTGCGCGGCTTCCGCAAAATGCCGGCGGTTATCAAGCGCAATAATGTATTCCAGCTGGGTGAATGTCATATAGATTTCATCTATGATAATATAAAATTAATCTATTTTGACAATGTCACAAAAAACGCAACATTTGCCGGAAGAGTGATGGATTAATGAATTAGCGGATTCCGGATTAGCGGATTTTAGCACCTCCGGAAAATCATATGAGCCCTAATCCGGAATCCCCAAATGCACAACCCCGTAAATCAACAATATTATGAGCGAAGAAAAACAAACAGGCGACATCGGCAAATGTCCCTTTCACAACGGCACACTGAAAAAAAATGTAGGCGGTCACGGAACCACCAACCGCGAATGGTGGCCCAACCAGCTGCGGCTGAACATACTGCGTCAGCATGCTTCCCTGTCTGATCCGATGGATACAGGTTTCAACTATGCGGAAGCGTTCAGGTCGCTCGACCTGGATGCGCTGAAGAAAGACCTGCATCAGTTGATGACGGACTCGCAGGACTGGTGGCCCGCCGATTTCGGTCATTATGGTCCTTTGTTTATCCGGATGGCCTGGCACAGTGCGGGCACCTACCGTACGGGCGATGGCCGCGGCGGTGCCGGGGCGGGGCAACAGCGTTTTGCACCCCTCAACAGCTGGCCCGATAATGTAAGTCTGGATAAAGCGCGCAGGCTGCTCTGGCCAATCAAACAGAAATACGGCCGCAAAATATCCTGGGCCGATCTGATGGTCCTCACCGGTAATGTGGCGCTGGAATCGATGGGCTTCAAGACCTTTGGCTTTGGCGGCGGACGCGAAGACGTATGGGAACCCGAGCAGGATGTATACTGGGGTTCGGAAAAAACCTGGCTGGGCGGCGATATCCGTTATGCGCACGGCTCCGAAGGGGTTCCGAAAAACCATGGCGTTGTATCATCAGACGATACTGCAGACGGCGATATGCATTCGCGCAACCTGGAGAAACCATTGGCGGCGGTGCAGATGGGACTGATCTATGTGAACCCCGAAGGCCCGGATGGCAATCCTGATCCCATTGCTGCAGCACGCGATATCCGCGAAACATTTGCCCGTATGGCGATGAACGACGAAGAAACCGTGGCGCTGATTGCAGGCGGACACAGCTTTGGTAAAACACATGGCGCGGCTCCTTCCACGCATGTGGGTAAAGAACCCGAAGCGGCATCCATCGAAGAACAGGGACTTGGCTGGCATAACAGTTTTGGTTCCGGCAAAGGAACAGATGCCATTACCAGCGGACTGGAAGTTACCTGGACCACCACCCCCACGCAATGGAGCAATAACTTTTTCGAAAACCTGTTTGCGCACGACTATGTGTTGACAAAAAGTCCGGCAGGTGCACACCAGTGGGTGGCCAAAGATGCGGCGGATACCATTCCGCATGCATTCGATGCAGCAAAGAAACAGGCACCAAGGATGCTGACAACAGATCTTTCGCTGAAATTCGACCCGGTATATGAAAAGATATCACGCCGTTTCCTCGAAAATCCCGACCAGTTTGCCGATGCATTTGCACGTGCCTGGTTTAAATTAACACACCGCGATATGGGACCCCGTGCCCGTTACCTCGGCGCCGATGTTCCTGCGGAAGAGCTGCTCTGGCAGGATCCCATCCCGGCTGTTGACCATGCACTGATCGATGAGAAGGATATCGCTGCGCTGAAAAACAGTATCCTTGCCTCCGGCTTAACCGTGGCGCAACTGGTAAGCACCGCATGGGCTGCTGCATCCAGTTTCCGCGGATCGGATAAACGGGGCGGCGCAAACGGTGCCCGTATCCGTCTGGCTCCGCAGAAATTCTGGGCGGTGAACAATCCATCGCAGTTGTCAAAAGTGCTGGATACGCTGGAAGGCATTCAAAAAACATTCAACGCACAATCGGGTAATAAAAAACTGTCCATCGCCGACCTGATCGTACTGGCGGGCGCCGCCGGCGTGGAGAAAGCAGCGAAAGAAGCAGGACATCCCCTTACGGTTCCATTTACACCCGGCCGTATGGATGCCACACAGGAGCAAACCGATGTGGAATCGTTTGGCGTACTGGAACCGCCGGCAGACGGGTTCCGCAATTACCAGCGCGGCAGGTTCAGCGTATCCACCGAAGAACTGCTGGTTGATAAGGCCCAGCTGCTTACGCTGACACCACCGGAACTGACCGTTCTGATAGGCGGCATGCGTGTGCTGAACACAAATTTCGACGGTTCAAAACACGGTGTATTCACCGGCAGACCCGAAACACTCAGCAACGATTTCTTTGTAAACCTGCTCGATATGAATACGGCCTGGAAAGCGGTAGATAACCAGCAGCAGGTATTCGAAGGAAGCGACCGCAACACCGGCGAAGCCAGGTGGACGGCCACACGCGCAGACCTGGTCTTTGGCTCCAACTCCGAATTAAGGGCGCTGGCAGAAGTATATGCAAGCGATGATGCAAAGGAAAAATTTGTAACAGACTTCGTGGCCGCCTGGACCAAAGTGATGAACCTGGATCGCTTTGACCTCGTGAAATAGAAGATTCTAAGCCAAAAGACTTATATTAGTCAGGAAAATCTCAGGCCCTCATCCCACCAGATGGGGGCTTGAAGCTGATAGCCATTACAATTGCCAACCATGACACCAGAAGAAAATTTCAAAGCGCTTGCCCTCGCATTGCCGCCGGCACCCAAACCCATCGGGATCTACAAACCTTTGCTGATCGATGGAAGACATTGTTATGTATCCGGTCATGGCACCCTGAAAGAAGACGGCAGTCTTATCATCGGGCGCATCGGCGATACCATGGATATGGAAGCGGGGAAACTGGCTGCGCGACAGGTTGGTCTTGCCATACTCTCCACATTAAAAGCACAACTGGGTTCGCTCGATAAGGTAAAACGCGTGATCAAAGTGCTGGGTATGGTGAACTGTATTCCATCGTTCGAAAAACATCCCTATATCATCAATGGCTGCAGTGAATTGTTTGCAGCGGTATGGGGTACGGAAAACGGCATCGGTGTGAGAAGCGCGGTGGGTATGGGTTCGCTGCCCGACAATATACCCGTGGAAATAGAAGCTTTGTTTGAACTGCAGTAATATGAGCTGGTACACCATCAACGGTATTGAAAAAATCGACTCTCCCTCGCTGGTCGTCTATCCGCAGCGGGTCAGGGAAAACATACGCCTGGCCATCGCGATGGCCGGCGGTGCATCGCGGCTGCGCCCGCATGTAAAAACGAACAAGACCGCCGAAGTGTGCCTGATGATGCTGGAAGCCGGCATCGATACCTTCAAATGCGCCACCATTGCGGAAGCCGAAATGCTGGGTATCATACACGCCGCCGATGTGTTACTGGCTCACCAGCCTGTGGGACCAAAAGCGGAACGGCTGCTGCAGCTCACAAAAAAATTTCCCGACACGCAGTTTTCCTGCATCATCGATAACCTGCTTACCGCGCAGGAGCTGTCGGCATTGTTTGATAAGGAAAATAAAACGCTTTCTGTTTTTATCGATCTCAACATCGGCATGAACCGCTCCGGTATCGTTCCGGAAAAAGCATTCGGGCTGTTTACACAATGCCGTTCCTTGCCCGGTATCCGCCTGATCGGCCTGCATGGCTACGATGGCCATATCCGCAACAGCGATCCGGTTGAAAGACAGGCCGCATCCGACAATGGTTTTGGCAGGGTAGACAGGCTGGCGAACGCGCTCACAGAAGCATACGGTATTTCTCTGCAGATCGTGGCCGGCGGCTCGCCGAGCTTTCCAACACATATTGCCAGGAAGAATGTGCAGCTTAGCCCGGGCACTTTTGTATTCTGGGACTGGGGATACAAGCACCAGTTTCCCGATCAGCCTTTTGATTATGCAGCGCTGGTGATCACACGCGTTGTTTCGGTGATCGATGAAGAAACGGTTTGTCTTGATCTCGGTCACAAAGCCGTGGCTGCCGAAAATCCGTTGCCCCGCGTGCATTTTCTTAACGAACCCGATGCCGTACCGGTAAGCCAGAGCGAAGAACACCTTGTTGTAAAGCTGCCCCGCAACAATACATGGAAACCCGGCGATGTGTGGTTTGGGGTGCCGGTACATATCTGTCCTACCGTAGCCCTGTACGAGACCGCTTTGGTAGCAGAAGACAACCGGATACAGGGCAGCTGGAAAGTGATTGCACGCACCAGGAAAATCTCCGTCTGATATGTTTCTTATCGATGCCCATCTTGATCTTGCCATGAATGCCATGGAGTGGAACCGCGACCTGCGTTTGCCCGTATCCGTTCTGCGCGAAAGGGAAACCGGTATGACCGATAAACCCGACCGCATGAAAGGAACGGTTTCATTACCCGCGCTGCGCAAAGGCAATATAGGACTGGTGGTGGCTACGCAGATCGCGCGGGTGGTGCAGCCCGGCAGTGCGTTGCCCGGCTGGCTATCGCCGCAACAGGCATGGGCCCAAACACAGGCGCAGCTTAGCTGGTACCGCGAGATGGAAGCCTGCGGCGAAATGGCGCAGGTAACGGATCTCCCTTCACTCGAATCACACCTGGCTTCCTGGAACGGGGGTGGCAACGAAACGCAGCCGGTGGGTTATATACTGAGTCTCGAAGGTGCAGATTCGCTGGTTACACTGGATCACCTGCATATCGCCCACGGCAATGGACTGCGTGCCATCGGTCCCGCGCATTACGGACCGGGGCGCTATGCCAACGGCACCGATGCAACGGGCGGACTGAACGCAGAAGGAAAAGCATTGCTGCGCGAAATGCAGCAGCTGGATATCATTCTCGACGCCACACACCTGTGCGACGATGCTTTCTGGGATGCCATGGAGGTATTCGATGGCACCATCTGGGCAAGCCATAACAATTGCCGGGCACTGGTAAACCATAACCGGCAGTTCAGTGATGATATGATCAGGGCGCTGATCGAAAAAAAAGCGGTCATAGGCGGCGCGCTGGATGCATGGATGATGGTACCCGGCTGGCAGCGTGGCATATCGGATCCGCGCGAGATGCAATGCAGCCTCGAAAAAATGGTTGACCATATCGATCATATCTGCCAGATAGCAGGCAATACCCTGCATGCAGGCATCGGCACCGACCTGGACGGCGCATTCGGAAAAGAACAATCCCCGTACGATATCGACACCATCGATGACATAGCCATCCTGCCCGAATTATTACAGCGGCGCGGCTACACCGAACAGGACTGCCGGAACATAGCCAGCGGCAATTGGCTGCGGGTGTTGCGGGAGGCCTGGAGGGAAGATATTCCGGATTAGCGGATTATGGATTGGCGGATATATTCTGGTGGACTTGGGGCGTTTTGCATGTCGAAAAAAGATCACCGCAGAGACGGGGAGGAGCGGTGTTTCGCAGAGATGGGATTCGCGAATCCGGAATCTAACCGCCTTCGGTTAGCGTGGTTTTGTTTTTGGTTACCTGGAGCGTGTGACTGATGCCGATCTTGAGCGCATAATTGTTTTTTTCGTGGCTTACGGGAAAATCGAAGCAGACCGGGTAATCGTATTCCTCCACATGCGAAGCGATAAGGGAATAAACATCTGATCCGAACGGGATGGTGGTATCTTTCATATCGGTAAAACCGCCGATGATCAATCCCGCCAGTTCCTCCAGCATACCGGCGCGTTTCAGCTGGATCATCATCCGGTCGATATGGTACAGGTACTCGCTCACATCTTCGAGAAACAGTATCCTGTTCTTTGTTTTAACGGATGACCTGCTGCCGATCGCATGCACCAGCAGGGATAGGTTTCCGCCTGTGAGCTTTCCTTCCGCCCTGCCCGCTCTGTTCAGCGGATGAGTGTTGCAGGCGTATTTTGCAGATTCCCCTTTCAATGCCCTGCGTAAGGATTGCACAAACATATTTGCATGTTCACCGTCGTTGAACGCCGCTGCCATGGGTGAATGCAGACAGGCGATATGGAATCGCTCATATACATGTGCATGCAACAGTGTAATATCACTGAACCCGATCAGCCATTTGGGATGTTTACGGAATTTTGTAAAATCCAGCTGATCGATGATACGGCTAAGACCATAGCCGCCGCGGCCGCATAAAACCGCTTTTACCTCCTGGTCATCGAGCATATCCTGCAGATCGGCCAGACGTTCGGGATCGGTACCCGAAAAATAATGGAACTGACTGCCCAGCGTTTTACCCGTCTTCACCTGGTACCCCCATTGCTGTAATGTATCGATACAGGCAGCCGCTTTCTCCGCCGGCATATAACCCGATGGACAAACAATGGCAATGGTATCGCCTTTTTTCAGATAAGGGGGAACGGTTGTCATGGCAGCAATATTACTGCAATTCCACGAGCGTTTACCATACCATTCGTCTCTGTATCCGGGCGACTTTTTCGTCGGTACAGAAGGAGTCGTTAGTCCCGGCAGGCCCCTACTCTGCCCCTGATTGCTTATTTTTGCAGCCAATTTGGACTAATGACGACAATACCCAAACGATACCTGGTTACTTCGGCGCTGCCTTATGCGAATGGACTGAAGCATATCGGTCACCTGGCCGGTGCGTATATACCTGCCGATATATATGTACGTTACCTCAAAGCGCAGAAGCGTGATGTGGTGTATGTATGCGGCAGCGATGAGCATGGCACGGCAATTCCTATCCAGGCCACCAAGGAAGGCACTACCGCTCAGGCGATCATTGATAAATACCACCCGATCATGGAACAGAATTTCCGTGACCTGGGTATCGAATTTGATATTTACCACCGTACCAGTTCGCCGCTGCACCACGAAACCGCACAGGAATTTTTTACCGCGCTTAACAGCAAAGGCGACCTGGAGATCAAAGAATCCGAACAGTATTTTGACGAGGAAGCCAACGCCTTTCTTGCAGACCGCTACATAAAAGGCACCTGCCCCAACTGCGGTTTTGAAAGCGCTTACGGCGACCAGTGCGAAAAATGCGGGAAAAGTCTGAGTCCTGATGAACTGATCAACCCGGTAAGTACGCTAAGCGGCAAAACACCCGTGAAAAAGAAGACCAAACACTGGTACCTGCCCCTCGACAAACACGAAGCCTTTCTCCGCGAATGGATATTGACGGAACATGCCGGCGACTGGCGTGCCAACGTACTTGGCCAGTGCAAGAGCTGGATAGATGGCGGCCTGCAGCCCCGTGCGGTAACGCGCGACCTGGACTGGGGCGTAAAAGTACCCCTGCCCGATGCGGACGGAAAAGTGCTGTATGTATGGTTTGATGCCCCGATCGGGTATATCAGCGCTACCAAACAATGGGCGTTGGACAATGGTAAAGACTGGAAGCCTTACTGGGAAGACCAGGATACCAAACTGGTGCATTTTGTGGGAAAGGATAATATCGTATTCCACTGCATCATCTTTCCTGTAATGCTGAAACTGCATGGTAATATCTTACCTGCAAATGTTCCTGCGAATGAATTTATGAACCTCGAGGGCGAGAAAATGAGTACCAGCCGTAACTGGAAACTCGAGATGCAGGATTATATCGATGATTTCGTCAATAAGGAAAATGGCGGCACGCAGATGGCCGATGCACTGCGTTATTACCTGACACAGATTGCACCGGAAACCAAGGACAGCGAGTTTACCTGGAAGGGTTTCCAGGATGCCAACAACAGCGAACTGGTGAGCATCTTCGGCAATTTCATCAACCGGTCGATGGTGCTGATGCATAAACTGTGTAAGGGAAAAGTGCCGAAACTGCATGAAGAGGCCCTGGGCGAACTTGACAGGAACGTCATCGGCGAGATACGCGCAGTAAAGGAAAAAGTGGAGTTGTTGCTGGAGCAGTTCAAATTCAGGGAGGCCTTGTTTGAAGTGATCAATCTGGCAAGAACGGGCAACCAGTACATGCAGAAAAAAGAACCCTGGATCGTTGCCAAGCAAACGGGTGAAGACGGCCAGCCTGTTGCAGAAGCACAGGCATCTATCGACAACACGCTGCATATATGCCTGCAGCTTTGTGCCAACCTTGGCATCCTGGTCAATCCATTTCTTCCTTTCACCGCCAAGAAGATCTGCCATATGCTCAAAGTGGTGGATAAGATGCTGGAGTGGGAAAATGCCGGTTCATTAAAACTGCTGAGTGTGGGCTACTCGCTGCGGCCGCCGGAATTGTTGTTCCGGAAAATAGAAGATGCCGAGATCAGTTACCAGGTAGATAAACTGCATGCAGCCGCAGAGCAGGTGAAAAATCAACAAACCGAAATCAACATGGAAGAAAATACAAAAACAGAAACTGCACCCGTAAAACCGGAGATCGTATTCGATGATTTTGCGAAGATCGATCTCCGCGTGGGAAAGATCGTTGCCGCGGAAAAAGTGGAGAAAGCGGATAAATTACTGAAACTCTCGGTTGATCTTGGCTTTGAAACCCGCACCATTGTATCGGGTATTGCCATGCATTTCAAACCGGAAGAGATTGTGGGCAGACAGGTAACCGTTGTCGTGAACCTTGCTCCCCGCAAGATGAGAGGCATTGAAAGCAACGGTATGATCTTACTGGCGGAAGACGCTTCGGGCAAACTTCATTTTATACATCCAGAAGAAACGATTAATCCCGGTGCCGGCGTCAGCTAACCGATTGCCGTCACCGCATAAAAAAGCCGTAGATTGGCAGATCGGTATTTAATCTGCAAATCTGCGGCTTACTATTTCAGGTATTACACCTTGTCCGGCGACATACATTCTCTTAACTCCTTTTCGGTATAAGCATACCCGTATTGCTTCAATACATCATCCGGTACGCCATTCCACATATTGGGTGTGTTGCCCATATAACCCAGGTCTTTTACACCTATTTCCGAGGTATAGAATCCTGTTGTAACGAGACCCCGTATCTGGTTGAAAAATGCGACTCCCTGTTTCATGTCGGGTTTGGCTTTTGCCGGGTACGCGATCTGGTCTATCATGGCCAGCTGCTGCTTCGCATCGCAATCCACAAACGCCTTATCGAACTGTTTAAAGCACTGGATATCCAGCCAGCGCAGGCCACCGCGCATAGGCGTTTGGTGACCGGGCATATCCTTTACGATAAACTCAATAAAATCGGGCACTTTGGCATCGGATGCGCTGCCGCTTACGGCATCTTTCGGCATAATGATATCGCCCAATACGGTGATGGTGGCCATTTCGTGCGCTGTAAAGAATTTATCGCCTTCCGTTACTTTTTTCAGGTAGGCGCGCTCTTCCTGCATACGCCAGTCGTCCAGCACAGCATCCGGTGAATTGGCGATCGCTTTTTTATCGCTGTTCTTACATGCTTCCATGAATACGCCCGCACCGGCAGTGCCTATCAGCAGGGCTTTGATCGATTTTCTTCTGTCCATAACTTCTTTGATTTACTTTGATTTCAATCTATGACCAGTTAAAGATTTTGTTTTTTCATTTCGTCTATAATGTATTCCGATGCACGCAGTGAGAGTGCGAGGATCGTCCAGGTAATGTTCTTGTCTGCCTGTGAAACAAACTGGCTTCCATCCACGCAGAACAGTGTTTTACAGTCGTGCGACTGGCTCCATTTATTCAGTGCGGATGTTTTTTTATCGTTGCCCATACGCACCGTACCGGCTTCGTGGATGATATTACCCGGGTTGGAAAGTCCCCATTTGTTCTTCTCGCTGTCATCGCCGCCCCAGGTGATGATCGCACCCATATTATGCAGTATTTCCTTGAAGGTCTCCTTCATATGTTTGGCCTGCTTGATCTCGTAGTCGGAATGCTTGGTATTAAACCGCAATACGGGGATACCGTATTTGTCCACCACTTTGGGATCGATCTCGCAATAGTTGTTGATATTGGGTACCGCTTCTCCCCTGCCTGCCATGCCAACACCGGCGCCATAGAAAAAGCGTACATCCTCCTTCAGCGAGGCACCATAACCACCGGCTTCTTTCTGTTTGCCGTTGACCATGTATTTGCCGTTCTGGTTTTCCATACCCATACCAAAACCGTAGGCAGGTTGTCCCATACCACCCCAGTATTCGATATGATAGCCGCGGGGGAAATCGAGTTTTTTGTTATCCAGCCACCATGGTGTGTATACGTGCATACCGCCAACGCCGTCTTCGTTATACCGCTTGCGGCCAAAGAGCTGCGGCAGCACACCGCCTACAGCCGCACCGGTTGAATCGTGCAGGTATTTGCCCACCACGTTGCTGTCGTTGGCAAGACCGTTGGGGTGACGGGTTGATTTTGAATTGAGCAGCAGACGTGCGGTTTCACAGGTACTGGCGGCGAGTATCACCACACGGCCATTTACCTGGTATTCCATATTGTCTGTCTTGTTTACATAAGAAACGCCTGTGGCCAGGCCTTCGGCATTGGTGATCACCTCGCGCGCCATGGCCTGTGTGATCACGTCTACGTTGCCCGTTTCAACAGCAGGCTGCACCAGCGCCGAAGAGGAAGAAAAATCGGCCATGATCTTACAGCTACGCCCGCACTGTGCACAGTAAAAACACTGTCCGCGGCGATCGTTGATCTTCTTGGTAAGAATCGACAAACGTGAAGGTATAACCGGAATATTCAGACCTGTAGCCGCTTTCTTGATCATCAGCTCATGCAGTCTGGGCTTGGGCGGTGGCAGAAAGATACCGTCGGGATCGTTCTCCAGTCCTTCCACCGAGCCAAAAACACCCAGTAGTTTATCTATACGATCGTAATAAGGTTTGATGTCTTCATAACCGATCGGCCAGTCATCGCCGAGTCCGTCTATGCTTCTGCGTTTAAAATCTCTGGGACCAAATCGAAGGGAGATACGTCCCCAATGATTGGTACGGCCGCCGATCATACGTGCGCGCCACCATTCCCATTTATCACTGCCTTCTGCCTGTGTGTAAGGTTCACCGTCAATCTCCCAGCCCCAGTAACAGCCGTCGAAATCACCAAAGGGACGGAACTTGGTGCTTGCACCGCGGCGTGGCGATTCCCATGGATTCTTTAACTGTGCGGAATGTTTGGCGGGATCAAAATCGGCGCCGGCTTCCAGCAGGCATACTTTCAAACCGGCATTGGCCAGCACGTATGCAGCCATACCGCCACCTGCCCCGGAACCTACGATAACGGCATCGTATTTCTTGGCCGTTTTCTTAACCTGGAGATCTCCCATATAGCAAAAGTTGTTTGTGATAATTGAGGGAATGAATGTAGTACTTTTTAAGGAACGGCGAAAATGCAACGCTATGTTTTACCTGTTATTATCAGCCAAACAAAGACTCATGCCTGTTAGCTTTTTCTGCAACCGGCTGCCAGCCATCTTCAAACAAAAAGCGCAGACATATAAAATGCCTGCGCTCTATCATATTGTTCAATTCCGTTTCACGTCTCACGCTTCACGCCCTAACTGCATCCCATGCTGTTGCCGCAGTTCAAACACTTGTAACAGGTACCGCTCCTGATGGTGATATGACCGCAGGTGTTACAGGCAGGCGCATCGCTCTGCATATTTTTGGCGGCAGCATTTACGGCGTCCATACCGGTTTCCGCTTTCATGGGTGCTGCGGCTGCGCGCTGCAGTTTCTGCGGCTGCGGCTGCGCGGCGGGGGTGCTGTTGGCAGAGGGCGCTGTTATACGCACACTGCTCAGCTCAGGCTTTCCCAGCAGGATGGCATCGCCGTCTCCTTCACCGGTGTTTCCGATGCTGGGTTTATCGAGTACATGCACCAGGTCTGTTCTTCCCAGGTACTCGAATGCGAGCGCACGGAATACAAAATCAACAAGTGAGGTGGTTGTTTTGATATTCGGATGATCTACCATACCCGATGGCTCAAACTTGGTGAACACGAATTTCTCCACGAATTCTTCGAGCGGCACGCCGTACTGCAGACCCACCGATATTGCGATGGCGAAGCAGTTCATAAAGCTGCGGAGCGTGGAACCCTCTTTTGCGAGGTCGATGAATATTTCACCCAGCGTTCCGTCGCTGTATTCGCCGGTACGGAGAAAGATCACCTGTCCGCCGATCTTGGCCTTCTGTGTAAAACCGCGGCGTTTGGCAGGCAGCGATTTTTTCTCTACGATACCCGACAGTGCGCGTTTGAACTTGGTATCGGTAGAAGCCTGCATGCGTTTATGCACTTCTTCCAGCAGCTCGTCAACGGTAAGCGTACTCAGGTCAACGATCTGCGAAACCGGCGCTTCGGCAACAGCCGTTTCCTTTGTTTCGGCGCCAGCTTCTGTGGCTTCTTCGGTTTTCTTTTTCTTGTCTGACTTATTGCTCAGCGGCTGGCTCAGTTTAGAACCGTCGCGGTACAGGGCATTTGCCTTCAGTCCCAGCTGCCAGCTCAGCATATAGCAATCCGCGATCTCTTCCACGGATGCTTCATGGGGCAGGTTGATGGTTTTGGAGATGGCACCGCTCAGGAAGGGCTGACAGGCGCCCATCATACGGATATGACCGTATGCGTGGATATACCGCTCTCCTTTCTTTCCGCATTTATTGGCGCAGTCAAATACAGTCAGGTGCTCGTCTTTCAGGAAAGGTGCGCCTTCCACCGTCATGGTTCCGCATACATAATCGTTTGCAGCGTCGATCTGTTCTTCCGTAAAGCCCAGTTCCTCGAGCATGCTGAAATTCCAGTCGCTGTACTGCGCTTCGGTAAATCCGAGACGCTGCAGGCATTCATCGCCGAGTGTGAAGCGGTTAAACAGGAACCCTATTTCAAAGGCAGATTTTGCAGCACCGTTCAGTTTCTCTATCTCCTGCTCGCTGAAGCCTTTTGCTTTCAGCGATTCGGGGTTAATAAAAGGAGCCCCGTTAAAGCTGGCTGCACCCACTGCGTATTTTTCAATCGCGTCCGCTTCTTCTGCGTTGTAGCCAAGGTTATGCAATGCCTGCGGCACAGACTGGTTGATGATCTTGAAGTAACCGCCACCGCTCAGTTTTTTAAACTTAACCAGCGCAAAATCGGGTTCCACACCGGTTGTATCGCAGTCCATCACCAGACCGATGGTTCCTGTTGGCGCAATAACGGTTGTCTGCGCATTGCGGTATCCGTGTTTTTCACCAAGCTGCACTGCCTCATCCCATGCCTTGGTGGCTGCTTTCAGCAGGTAATCGGGACAGTACTGTGCTTTGATACCCTGTGGTTTGATCTCGATGCCTACATAAGCTTCTTCCGCATCGTAAGCGGCGGCGCGGTGGTTGCGCATTACGCGGAGCATGTCTTCCTTATTTTCCTCGTATTTATCGAATGCACCGAGGAAAGAAGCCATTTCTGCGGACGTTTTATAGGCGATACCGGTCATGATGGCGCTGATCGCACCGGCAATGCCGCGGGCTTCTTCGCTGTCGTAAGAGATACCGCTTACCATCAGCATAGAGCCGAGGTTGGCGAAGCCAAGACCCAGTGTGCGGTAGTCGTAAGACAGCTGCGCCACATCTTTCGACGGGAACTGCGCCATCAGCACGGATACTTCCAGTACGGTCGTCCACAAACGCGTTGTGTATTCGAAACCTTCCACATCAAACACATTCGTATCGTCGTTATGAAAGCGGCGAAGGTTGATGGATGCCAGGTTACATGCGGTATTGTCGAGGAACATGTACTCCGAACAGGGATTGGACGCGTTGATGCGACCGCCTTTTGGGCAGGTATGCCATTCGTTGATGGTGGTATCGTATTGGGTACCGGGATCGGCGCAGCGCCATGCGGCATAGGCGATTTTATCCCATACTTCGCGTGCAGGCACTTTCTTCATCACACGGCCATCGGTACGGGCTTTCAGCTCCCAGTCGCCGCCTTCTTCCAGCGCCCGGAAAAATGAGTTGGGGATACGCACAGAGTTGTTGGAATTCTGTCCGGATACCGTTGCATAGGCCTCGCCTTCGTAGCTGTTATCGTAACCGGCGGCCACCAGTGCGGCCACTTTCTTTTCTTCTTCCACTTTCCAGTTGATGAAATCCATCACCTCGGGGTGATCCAGGTCGAGACAGACCATTTTAGCGGCCCGGCGGGTGGTACCGCCGCTTTTGATGGCGCCGGCGGCACGGTCGCCTATTTTCAGGAAACTCATCAGACCGCTGGAACTGCCGCCGCCGCTGAGTTTTTCGCCCGAACCCCTGATCTGTGAGAAATTCGTTCCCACGCCCGAGCCGTATTTGAAAATCCGGGCTTCGCGTGTCCAGAGATCCATGATACCGCCTTCGTTCACCAGGTCATCGCTTACGCTCAGGATAAAGCAGGCATGCGGCTGGGGGCGCTCATATGCGTTGGCGGATTTTTTCAGTTTGCTGTCTTTCGGATCCACATAATAGTGGCCCTGGGGCTTGCCGGTAATGCCGTAGCTTTCGTGCAGACCGGTATTGAACCACTGCGGCGAGTTGGGCACGCAGGCCTGGTTGAGGATACTGTACACCAGTTCATCGTAAAACACCCCGGCATCTTGGGTTGATTTGAAATAACCGTAACGCTCGCCCCAAACACGCCAGCAGTTTGCCATACGGTGCGCCACCTGCTTTACGCTGGTTTCCCTGCCCACCGATCCATCGGGCTGGGGAACGCCGGCTTTGCGGAAATATTTCTGCGCCAGGATATCCGTAGCGATCTGGCTCCACTGCCTCGGCACCTCCACATTATTCATTTCGAATACTTTCTCGCCTGTCGGGTTCTTGATCACACTGTCACGGTAATCGTACTCGAACATATCGAAGGGGCTCACCCCTTCTTTGGTAAAGCGGCGGCTGAATGAAAGGCCTTTGGCGGAGCGTGGGTTAGACATTGCTGGTCGGATTTATTCGGTTATAGTTAAGCTTGGATGAACCTGCCGCGTTACGAAAATGTTAAGCGGTTGACGAAAATATCTTTCCATATCCAGATATCCGGTCCGGAAATATCAACACCTGTGAAAAAGTAATGTGCATTTTACCAAAGCCCCGGCCCCTGCTGGATTTGGGGCAAAATGCACAGTTGTCGGAAAATATTTTCGGGCAAAAATGCTGCCGGAAAGGAATTTTTGCGTAAATGGGTAAGGGACGGGAGATCCCGAAGCATGGATTAGCGGATTGGCGGATTATGGATTGGCGGATTAGTCTGGGTCTGTAGTTAACCCGGATTACAGGCATCTCTGCAAATCCGGAATCCACAAATCCGGAATCCGCCAATCCATAATCCGCAATCCCCTCAAAAGTGAGAATTTTACAAGAAATAAGGCCCTATATACAGGCAGCGGATCATAAATAATGCGCTATCTTTCAGTTCGGTATATGGTTGTTTCCGGAAAGACGGAAACTTTTTGCATTTTTGCAGCAATCCTTTATCGGCAGAAGAATGAAGCATACGTTATATAACCAGTTCGTAGACCGGAAAAAAGCAGGCAAAAAATCTTTTGCCGTTCTGATAGACCCCGACAAGGTCGACAATGAAAAGATTGAACAACTGGTGGGATTGGGAACCGAGGCCAGAGTGGACTATTTTTTTGTCGGCGGCAGCCTGGTCATATCCAGTCATCTGGATGAATGCATCCAGCAGATCAAAGCGGCCTGTGATATCCCGGTGGTGCTGTTTCCGGGCTCTCCCTCGCAGGTAAGTAAATATGCAGACGCTTTATTGTATCTCTCCCTGATATCCGGCCGTAACCCCGAACTGCTGATCGGCCAGCACGTGATCAGCGCCCCCTTTGTTAAAAAAAGCGGGCTCGAGATCATGCCCACGGGCTATATGGTGGTTGACGGAGGGGCGCCCACCACGGTTTCCTATATTTCCAATGCCACCCCGATACCGGCAGACAAAAACGAAATTGCCATGTGCACGGCCATGGCAGGTGAGATGCTGGGGATGAAACTGATCTATATGGATGCCGGCAGCGGCGCCAAAAGACCGATTACCGAAGCCATGATCGAAAAAGTGGCCCGTCATATAGAAGCCCCGCTGATCATCGGCGGCGGTATCACCGAGCCGGAAAAAGCCTACCATAACTGCAAAGCCGGCGCCGATGTGATCGTGGTGGGCAATGCCATTGAAAAAGACCCCGGCCTGATCAAGGAGATCAGCGCAGCGGTGCACAGCGTTCCCGTAAAAGCCTGAGAAGTTATCAAACAGTAAGTGCTGGGTAATACGTTTTGAACAAAACAACGTATTACCCAGCACTTACCCTGTATTGCACTGCCTGTTAGCGCAGCGAAGAAGTGTCTACCCGGGTAGGCGTTTGCCTGCCGCTGACGATGCCGCGCGCGCTCAGGGCAATGGCTTTGATGATCATGGACATATTCGCCATATCAAGGGTTCCTATTTCATCGCTTGCCTGGTGGTAGTTGGGTTCGTTGTCCATTTTGGAAGTGGAGATCGTATGTGCAGGTACGCCCAGCCTGGCAAGGGTGGCATTGTCTGAACGATAGAACAGGTCTTCTTTTACATAAGGGTCGGGATGAAACGTAAAACCCGTGCCTTCGAGGTTTGACTGCAACAGGGCGCCCATATCGGTTTTTTCGTACCCTGTGATGTAGGCCGAATTTTTGCCCCATTTGCTTTCCGTACCGATCATTTCAATATTGAACATGGCTTTTACCGATGCCGGATCGAACTGTTTTGAGAAATACTGGGAGCCGAATCCGCCTATCTCCTCTCCGGTAAATGCAGCAAATACCAGCGTACGCTCATTGTTATTGAGCGCTTTGTAATATTTCGCCAGCATGATTACGGCCGTGGTACCGGCAGCATCGTCGTTTGCCCCGTTGAAGATCGAATCGGCAAGTGTGTTCCCCTGGCGGTCTTTAGACATAATGCCCAGGTGGTCGTAGTGTCCTGAAAAGATCACGTATTCGTTCTTCCGGCTTTTGCCCGGTATCACACCCACCACGTTCTGCGTATTCATTTCGGTGATCTCGTGCTTTGCCTCAACAGAGAATGTCTTCGGATCTGCGGCGGTGAGAACAAACACCGTGCTTTTATCAGACCGGAAGAGCATCGATTTAAGTCGGGTAAGGTTGCCGAACGACCTTGCAAAAGAGGTATCCACCAGTACCAGGTAATTCTTATCGGGATTGAAATAGGAACGCAGTTCGCTCAGTTTCCTGTCTTTTCCAAAAACCACTTTTGTATAACCGGATGTTTCCGTAAGCTTCAGTTCGGGTTGGGAAGTAACCACGATCACATTCCTGGTATCAACGGCATTACCGTCGAGCGAGCAGGATGCGCTGATAAATTTCGGCCTGATCATGGTAAAGGGCTGCAGGTAAGAAGCGCTGTTGTTCCAGGTTTGCAGGCCGGTCTTTGTAAACTCGCCGGCGATAAATGCGGCGGCTTTGTCGTTGCCCGGTGTAAAGGTTCTGCGGCCCTGCATATCGTCGGCAGAGAGGGTTTTTTCAACCCGCTCCACTTCCTGCGGATGGATGATCCTGTCAATATCCTGTCCAAAAGACGCTCCTGCCACAGCCAGCGCCAGCACTACCAGAGAAAGTTTTTTCATTGTATGGTTTGTTTGAATAAAAATTGCCAATCGCAAACTGATTGGCAATAATGGTTTCAGGTATGTTTGTTTATAAACTCATCATTTCTTTGAATTTCACCGTCTGTCTCCGGCTCACTTCGATCTTCTCGCCGCCTTTCAGGTCAACCAGCAAACCGCCGTTGAAATAGGGTTCAATCTTTTCGATCCAGCGGAGGTTGATGATGTGTTTTCGGTTGGCGCGGAAGAACATTCGGTCGTCCAGTCTTTCCTCGAGGGCGTTCAGCGATTTCAGGATAAGGGGTTTATGTGTGCCGAAGAACACTTTTGCATAGTTACCCACGCTTTCGAATAAACGGATCTCGCCCAATTTCACAAACCAGCAGCGCTCGCCGTCTTTTACAAATACCTGGTCCAGTTCTGTCAGCGGTCCGCGGTTTACGCCGTTAAGGCCCACATTCTCTTTGAAGATCTCGGCCTGCAGTTTCTGGATGGCGTCGGCAAGGCGTTTGGGTTCGATGGGTTTAAGCAGGTAATCCAGCGCATTTACCTCGAATGCCTTGATTGCATATTCATCGTAGGCCGTGGTAAAGATCACACGCGGCGCTTTTTCCACTTCCGCCAGCAGGTCAAAACCCGTTTTGCCGGGCATCTGTATATCGAGGAAGATCAGGTCGGGGTTGAGCGACTCGATCTTTTCGATGCCGTCATCCACATTGGCCGCTTCTTCGATCACTTCTATGTCGGAATGGTCCTGCAGTAATTTCTTCAGTTCGTTACGCGCCAGCCTTTCGTCGTCTATGATAATTGCTTTGATTGCCATATCACGAATTTACAAATTGATTTGATTTATTAAGAGTGTGCAAATTGTACGGGCATGATCACTTTGGCCTCCACCATATCATTGCTGGTATCGCGGATATCGAAGCTGGCCTTATCGCCAAACAGCAATTTGAGCCTGTTACGGGTGCTGGTAATGCCAAACCCGTCTTCCTTACTGCCTGCATTGCCGTTCAGGCTGCCGCTGTTCAGTACGATCAGTTCGTGGTGGTTATTGGTATAGTCCGAAATCACTTTTATCTGCCCGCCGTCTTTCTGCTTGCTGATGCCGTGTTTGATCGCGTTCTCCACCAGCGTCTGCAGCATCATCGGCGGAACGGGCTGGTCCAGCGTGTCTTCATCGATATCGTATTCCACCCGCAGCCTGTCTTCAAAACGGATATGCTCCAGGGCCAGGTAATCTTTTACAATATTCAGTTCTTTTTCAAACGGCACCGTCTCCTGTTTTTCCGTCTGCATGCTGCTGCGCAGGATATTGCTCAGTTCCGTGATGGCCTTACGCGCTCTCTCGGGGTTCTCGTCTACCAGCGCCCGGATGCTGTTCAGCGCATTAAAAATAAAATGGGGGTTGATATGCGATTTGATGGTTTTGAGCTCCAGCTCTTTTACCAGGCTTTCCAGGCGCACTTTCTGGATCACGTTCGTAGTGCCCAGTTCAACATAATGCCAGATATAATAGATAGACAGCCACACAAGTATCAGCGGGGAATCGAGGATCAGGTTGGCAAGGAATCTTTTCTCCACCGATGCCTTGTTGCGCGGGTCAAACATCTGCAGCCATTCCACGATGGCGCTGTTGGTGAGGTTGAACAGGATCAGCACCCCGATCACGATGGCCGTGAGCTTGTTCCATTTCTGTTTGCTTACCGGCGGACGCAGCTCCAGTTTGAGGATCAGTTCGCGCAGAAGATGGGTGTAGAAAAGTCCGAGAAGAATGGTGATGGAGATCCGGGGGAAGACAACATCGTTGTTCTTGTTCTCGAAAACAAAAGCAAAGAACAGCATGGTCAGACCGTACAACAACCAGCCCCCAAGCTGGCACCACCAGTATAATGAAGATTTACTTCTCATGTTGAGCACAAATATATACGCAAAGAACACGGGGCAAAGTCTTAATTATGATTAATGGCAAAATCCGCCTCTGTCTGGCACAATACGGTGTTTCAGGGGCCGAAAAATCTATGAAAACCTTCGTAATTAATTCACGGACGGCAAACAAATCAGGGTGAAAGCTGTTAACTAAGGGCTAATCCTTTAATTTTACAAACAAATCCGGCCCCGAATGCAGATTACGCCTGGCACCCTTTTACAACAGATTGATTCTCCGGAAGATCTGAAAAAAATCAGCCGCGAACAACTTCACCAGGTATGCGATGAGCTTCGCCAGTATATTGTGGATGTTGTAAGCGTTCATGGCGGTCATTTTGCTGCCAGTCTGGGTGTGGTGGAACTTTCTGTGGCGCTTCATTACGTGTACCATACACCTTACGATCAGCTTGTATGGGATGTGGGGCACCAGGCTTACGGTCATAAGATACTGACAGGCCGCCGCGACAATTTTATCTCCAACCGCAAGTACAGGGGTCTGAGCGGGTTTCCGAAAAGAAGCGAAAGCGAATACGATACATTTGGCGTAGGCCATTCATCAACCTCCATATCCGCTGCACTGGGTATGGCGATGGCGGCCAAATACAAGGGCGAACAGCGCAAATCGATCGCAGTGATCGGCGATGGTTCCATGACGGCGGGTATGGCTTTTGAGGCGATGAACCATGCCGGTGTTGCCGACAGCGATGTACTGATCATACTGAACGATAACTGTATGAGCATCGATCCCAATGTGGGTGCGCTGAAGGAATACCTGACCGATATCAGCACCTCGCCAACCTATAACAAGTTCCGCGATGAAGTATGGAACCTGATGGGCAAACTGCCCGTAGGCAAAAAATTCACCCGCACCATGGCAAGCAAAATGGAGGCGAGCCTGAAAGGTATGGTGAACAAAAGCAGCAACCTGTTTGAATCACTCAAGATCCGTTATTTCGGCCCTATCGACGGGCACAATATCACCAAGCTGGTGGATACGCTGAAAGACCTGAAAGAGATTCCCGGCCCCAAACTGCTGCATATTGTAACGGTGAAGGGAAAGGGCTATTCGCTGGCCGAAAAAGACCAGACCAAGTGGCATGCCCCGGGTCTTTTTGATAAAGTAACCGGCGAGATCTTTAAAAAGAAAACAGACACCCCCCAACCGCCCAAGTACCAGGATGTATTTGGCCATACCATCATTGAACTGGCGGAGAAAAACGAAAAGATATTCGGCATCACACCCGCCATGCCCAGCGGCTCCTCGCTCAAGTTCATGATGGATAAAATGCCCGACCGCGCTTTTGACGTGGGCATCTGCGAGCAGCATGCCGTTACCGTAAGCGCCGGTATGGCCACACAGGGTTTGCGTGTGTTCTGCAATATCTATTCTTCGTTCATGCAAAGGGCGTATGACCAGGTAGTGCACGATGTGGCCATACAGAAATTGCCCGTGGTTTTCTGTCTCGACAGGGCCGGCCTGGTGGGAGAAGACGGTCCTACACACCATGGCTGCTACGATATAGCGTATATGCGCTGCATTCCCAATCTCATTATCAGCGCGCCGATGAACGAACAGGAGCTGCGCAACCTGATGTATACGGCGCAGCTGGAGAGCAACCAGTATCCCTTTGTCATCCGCTACCCCCGCGGAGAAGGTGTGATGCCTGACTGGAAAACACCGTTTGAAGAACTGCAGGTGGGTAAGGGACGAAAACTGAAAGACGGTAAAGAGATCGCGATATTGAGTATCGGTCACCCCGGCAATTTTGCGCAGGCGGCCATCCGTGAACTGAGAACCGAAGGCATCGATCCCGCTCATTACGATCTGCGTTTTGTAAAACCGCTTGATGAAGCCCTGCTGCACGAAGCATTTGGCAAATACGACAGGATACTGACGGTTGAAGACGGCACGGTTGTAGGCGGCTTTGGCAGCGCCGTGCTGGAATTCATGAGCCGGCATGGATATAAGGCAGATGTACGTATACTGGGTATCCCCGACAGACTGGTGGAACACGGTACGCCAAAAGAACTGCACCGCGAATGTGCCTATGATGCACAGGGTATTGCAGATGCGGTACGCGAAATGATGAAAGACCTTGTTACAACACAGCTGATCGCCGGCTAATGGTGGCCGCCGCTGCTACACCGAAAACAGCCTGAGCCTGGTATGGGTCATTATTGGTGAACCGTTAGGTCCTTCCAAAGAAAAAAATCCGCCAATCCGGAATCCATCAATCCGCTAATCCATAAAAACGCGGTTTCTACTTGTCTTCCGGATTCATGGGGTTCTCTGCAGCGCCGTTTTCATCATCGGGACTGATGCCTTCCGACTGCAGGTCTTCCTCCCGGTTCTCGTTCCATTCCACAATGAAATTGTTCATCCCCTGCCCCACCATCAGCTTCATGTATTTCTGCTGCGCAAGTTCAAGGATAGAGAGGAACAGGAATATGGCATGGATGCGGTCCTCGCATATTTCAAAGACTTTTTCAAATGCAACCGTTTTTTCCTTACTCACAAAATCGAGCATATAGTCACGGCTGCCTTCCATGGTGTAGTTGTAGCGCACCACGGTGTGAACCGGTTTGTTCTGGCGGTCCTGCACCCGTAACATCACTTTTTCAAACGCTTTCATCAGTTTGAAAAGCGTGATATTCTGTATCTCCGTTCCTTCGGATGATTCTTCGCCGATGGATGCGATCTCTTTCTGCAGGTTACCCCTTTTCACCATCAGCATACGCATGGCTTCCATTTCAGCCATTTGCACGGCGGCTTCCTTGAAGCGTTTGTATTCCAGAATCTTGTCGACCAGTTCCTGGCGGGGATCGATCTCGTTGCCCTGTGCATCCAGTTCTTTTCTTGGCAGCAGCAATCTCGCTTTGATGCGCATAAGGGTGGACACGAACAGGATAAACTCGCTGCTGAGTTCAATATTCAGTTTTTCGCCCTGGTGGATGAATTCGAGAAAGTCATTGATGATCTTGGTGATGGGAATATTATAGATATCCAGTTCATCGCGTTCGATAAAGAACAAGAGCAGGTCAAAAGGACCTTCAAACTGATCCAGTTTGATCTGGTAACTCACATTATTCACGGGCCTATGCTTTGCTGCAAAGAAAGCCGAAACAGCCGAAAAAGCAACAGGGACCCGGATTTAGTTATCCACGAATCAGCGGATTCAAGATTGTAATCCATAAATCCAGAATCCGCTAATCCGTCATCCGCAAATTGCTTTCTATTTCTTCAGCTCATCCCTGATCTCCATGAGCAGTTTTTCGGTTGCGGTGGGCGCAGGCGGGGCGGCCGGGGCCTGCTCTTCCTTGCGGCGGAGGCGGTTGATGGCTTTGATGACCATGAACACGGCAAATGCCACTATGATAAAATCGATCAGATTGGTGATAAAACTGCCATACTTTACAGACACTTCGGCTACGGCCGGGTTAACGACTTTGCCGGCGGCATCTTTCACTTCCGGAATGCCCGGCTTCAGTACCCAGCTCTTGTTGTTGAAATCAACACCGCCTGTTAACATACCCGCCAGCGGCATGATCATGCCCTCCACAAAGGCGGATACCACTTTACCAAAAGCAGCACCCATTACAAAAGCAACCGCAGTGTCTACCAGGTTTCCCCTGACTGCAAACTCCTTGAATTCTTTAAGCATTGCCATAGGATCAGTTTTAGTGAATGAAAAATTACTATTTTCTGATGGCTTCCCCTTATTTTTTTAGACCCGGGTAATGCATACTGAGTTTCTTAAGGGTTTCGAGCAGGGCTTTTGCCACCACAAATTCCTTATACCAGTTCTGGTCGGCAGGCACAATATGCCAGGGCACTTTGTTGCAGTGCCTGAAACAATCTTCGTACATCTTCAGGTACAGATCCCTCAGTTTGGCCTCTTTAAAATCGTTCTCGTTGTATTTCCACTGTTTACGCGGATCGCTCATTCTCTCCCGTAAACGCGCCTGTTGCTCCTCGGCAGACACATGCAGGTAAAATTTCAGTATATGCGTATCGTTGTGTTCGGTGAGCAGGCGTTCAAAATCGTTGATGGCCTGCATCCGTTTGTGTGCATGACTGTCATCCACCCATTTGTGCACCCGTGTTACCAGTATGTCTTCGTAATGCGACCGGTTGAACAGCTGTATCATTCCTTTTGCCGGAACGTTTTTATGGATACGCCAGAGAAAATCGTGCGACAGTTCCTCTTTTGTCGGCTCCTTGAAAGAACTCACCGTTACACCCTGCGGGTTCATTTTGCCGAATACATTGCGGATCAGCCCGTCCTTGCCGCTGGCATCCATTCCCTGCAGCACCACCAGTATGGAATGCTTGGATTCCGCATACAAAAGGTTCTGCAGTTCATCGAGCTCACTGATCATCTGCACCAGCCTGGCTTTTGTTTTTTCTTTGTTGAAGGATTTTGGTGCGCGCGTACTGATGCCGGCCAACTTCTGTTCTGCCACTGGTATAAGTTTCCTTAAAATTATTCTTTTACAATCGTAAAAGCAGCAACTTTGGTCAAATTAATTACTTGAAAGGAAGACTTTTTAACTGGCTGATATTTGTAATCCTGTCCATTGTATGGGGCAGTTCTTTTGTTTTGATGAAAGAGGGAATGGTGCGACTGAGTCCTTACCAGGTGGCCTCCCTGCGTATCTTAAGTGCCGGCGCGGTGCTGGTTCCTTTTGCCTGGAAAGCGATAAAAGCCATCCCGAAGAACAAGGTGGTGCTTGTTTTACTGTCAGGCCTGCTTGGCAATTTCTTCCCCGCTTACCTGTTCTGCATTGCAGAAACCAAACTGGACAGCGCGCTGGCCGGCATCCTGAATGCACTCACGCCTTTTTTTGTGATACTGATCGGCATGGGATTCTTTCAGCTGAAAGCCGGGGCGATCAAGATACTGGGCGTGATCATTGGTTTTATCGGGCTTTGCCTGCTGATGCTGGCTTCGGGTAACCTGAGTTTTCAGAATGCATCGTATTCGCTGTATATACTGCTGGCAACGGCGTTCTATGGGTTGAACGTAAACATGGTAGGCAGGCATTTACAGGGAATCGGCTCCCTGCATATTGCCTCACTGGCTTTTGTGTTTCTTGTGATACCCTGTATCGTCATCCTGTCGTTCACAGGCTATTTTTCACTGCCTTTTACAGAAAGGGCCGTGCTGCTGTCAACCCTCGCTTCCTGCGTATTGGGTGTGATGGGCACAGCCATCGCATCCATCCTGTTCTATATGCTGATCAAACGGGCCGGAAATCTTTTTGCCTCCATGGTCACGTACGGCATTCCTTTTATCGCGGTTATGTGGGGCGTATGGTATGGCGAGCACATCAGCCTGTTGCAGGTGGGATGCCTGGGAATTATACTGATCGGTGTTTACCTCGTAAACAGAAAATAAAACAACGGGATATACCAAATACAAAACGCTGCAGATGTCTGCAGCGTTTTGTATTTGGCACTCGGTATTTTTTTTCAGACCGACATCATTTCTTTTTCCTTGGCAGCAAGGTGTTTGTCCACCAGTACGATGTACCTGTCTGTGATGGTCTGAACCGAGCTTTCGCCGTCTTTGGCGGCGTCTTCGCTAAGACCGTCTTTCTGCAATTTCTTTACCTGCTCGATGGCATCGCGGCGGATATTCCGGATGGCCACTTTGGATTGTTCGCCTTCGCCGCTGGCTCTTTTGAACAGCTCTTTTCTTCTTTCTTCTGTCAGGGGCGGCATGAACAAACGGATCTGGTTACCGTCGTTCTGGGGAGTGATGCCGATATTGGCCTGCATGATCGACCGTTCGATCTGTGCAAGCATATTTTTTTCCCAGGGCTGTATGCTGATGGTGCGGACGTCCAGCACGGTTACATTCGCCACCTGGGCAATCGGGGTGGGGGCACCATAGTACTCTACCGTAATGCCATCCAGCATGGCCGGACTGGCTTTACCCGCCCGGATCTTTACCAGTTCTGCCTCGAGGTGCGCAATGGCTTTGCGCATACTGTCTTCCGCGTCTTCTACGATCAATTGTAATTCTTCCGACATATGATTACTTTTCTGTATTGGAGCGAAAATAGGAAATAGTCGGGAGTGACGGCAGGGGGATTTTGGAATTCGGGGATGGGGAAATGCTGGCATGGCCGTTCCCGGTTCCAAAATTTCGCAATCCCAATTCCCCAATTGTCCCCCACTCCTTATCTTCGCGGCACAATCATTGACTATGGCAAGCGTTCAGGAACTACAAGGCATCGCCTCCCAGGTAAGAAGGGATATCGTAAGAATGGTACATGCTGTACAGAGCGGGCATCCCGGTGGCTCCCTGGGCTGCGCGGATTATTTTACCGCGCTGTTCTTCCATACCATGAAACACGATACTGATTTTTCAATGGATGGAAAAGGTGAAGACCTGTTCTTCCTGTCGAACGGCCATATTTCGCCGGTTTATTACTCGGCGCTGGCGCGCTCGGGTTATTTTGAAGTGAAGGAACTCGCTTCTTTCCGCAAGATCAATTCGCGTTTGCAGGGCCATCCCACCACCCACGAGCACCTGCCGGGAATACGCATCGCAAGCGGATCGCTGGGCCAGGGAATGAGCGTTGCCATCGGCGCCGCACTCAGCAAAAAATTAAACAACGACAACCACCTGGTTTTTTCCCTGCACGGAGACGGTGAACTGGACGAGGGCCAGAACTGGGAAGCCATCATGTTTGCGGCACACCATAAAGTCGATAACCTGATTGCCACCGTTGATGTAAACGGCCAGCAGATCGACGGACCTACCAAAAAAGTAATGGGCCTCGACAGTCTGCGCGAGAAATTTGAAGCGTTTCACTGGACCGTGATCGAAATGGACGGAAACGATATGGACGATGTGGTGAAAACATTCGACAAGGCCAAATCGCTCAGCGGCCAGGGCAAACCCATTTGCATACTGATGAAGACCGAAATGGGCAAAGGCGTTGACTTTATGGAAGGAAGCCACGAATGGCATGGCATTGCACCCAATGATGAGCAGCTGGCCAAAGCACTGATCCAGCTGCCTGAAACACTGGGAGATTATTAAGACCTTGTATCCTGATCAGTTCCGTATCGGCATGCATGCCGATACCTGAAATACCATTGCTGGTGCTAACTTTTCAATGAAACGAACTGGGCGCTTGCCTTTCGCGCCGGCAGCCATGCGGCAAGAACGGAAATCAGTAGGATGGTAGCCGTTACCAGCAGAAAATCAGCCGGCAACATCTTTACGGGATAATAGTCGATGATAAACGTATTGCCGCCAAGGCTGATCAGCTTAAACCGGAGCTGCAGCCAGCAGAACAGGGCGGCCAGCAGGATACCGGCACCACCACCCAGGCAGGCAAGCAATATCCCTTCGGTTAAAAAGATCCGCTGCAGTTTTGCATCACTGGCGCCCATCGCTTTCAATACGGCGATGTCTTTTTGTTTTTCCAGCACCAGCATGGTCAGTGCGCCGATCATATTGAAGGCCGCAACCACCAGTATAAGGGAGAGAATACCATAGATCACCCATTTTTCCACCTGCATCACGGCATACAGGCTTTTGTTCTGTTCATACCGTGTTTCTACCAGATAGCCCTTACCCAGCGTCCGCTGTATTGTCCGTTGCCGTTTTTCCGCATCGCCGGTGGTCTTCATTTCGATATAACTGAATTCGTCTTCCGACATACCCAGCATGTACTTTACAAAAGAAAGATTGCTGAAAGCGTATTTGTTGTCGAAGTCCTGCTGTATCACAAACGTGCCGGTGGGCACTGCATTGTAAGCGTTCAACCCATCGCTGCCCGTTAACCTGGCGGCCTGCCGGTTGGGCAGGTAGATGGTAACGGGTACCTGCCGGTCTACATCCACCCCGCCCGCGTTTTCGATGCCGCCGCCCACTACCAGTCCGGGCGCATCCACGGTACCCAGGTTAAATTTACCGCGGGGCATATGCTGCGGGGTATTTACTTTGGTAACCCGGGTATACTGGTCATCAACTCCTTTGAGTGAAATAATGGTCTGGAAAGCGCCGTTGAGCACGGCTTTTTCTTCTGCAATAAAACTGATGGCTGCCACGCCGGGCTGGTTTTTC
This sequence comes from Sediminibacterium soli, assembly GCF_009939225.1. Lineage (GTDB taxonomy): Bacteria > Bacteroidota > Bacteroidia > Chitinophagales > Chitinophagaceae > Sediminibacterium > Sediminibacterium soli. The sequence goes on from NZ_JAACJR010000008.1 coordinate 1,061,038, forward strand.
AGTGCCTGTATTTTTTCAGGCGAAATATGAAAGGTTTTGCCCCTGGCCGGCGCTACCCGCATATCCGCGTAAAAATCGGCATACAAGCCTTTCACAAGGTCTTCGAACCCGTTGAACACACTTAATACGATGATCAGCGCCGCACTGCCCACCGCAATGGCAGTCATACTGATCCAGGCAATGATATTAATGGCATTGGTGGATTTTTTTGACCGGAAATATCGCCAGGCGAAGAGCAGGTTCATATGGGCCGTTGAGTGGTTAGTGGTAGGATTGGCTGAAAGGCTGTTACCCTTCAACCCGTCAGCGTATCATTCCTGCTCTCCCTTTTTCTCATCGCTGATTTTTTTGAAGATCTCCTCCATTTTGAATACATAATCCAGGGTATCATCGAGATAAAAATGTAAAACGGGTATCCTGCGCAGCTGGTGCTTGACCCTTCCTGCCAGTTCCCGTTTTATCTCCCATGCCCGGGATTCGATGGTCTTCATAACCGCCTGGGCATCTTTTACCTGGAAAAGACTCAGGTAAATCCGGGCTTCGAGCAGGTCCGGCGTAACTTTTACGGATGCTATGGATACCATGCCCCCATCGATCATGGACAGGTTAAGCCTGCGAAAGATGTCGTTCAACTCTTCCTGCAGCGCGCCTGCCACCTGTCTTTGTCTTTTTCCCTCTTCCATATTCTAACGTTTGATTGGCGGTAAAATTAGTTACTTTGCCTCGTTTTCCATGCCCTGCCCGGCATAAGCGAAAGCGCCCATTGATATGAAGACCTTTTTCAGGCTGCTTACCTTTTCAAAACCCTATTACCACTACGTTCCGGAATATGTGATCTACATATTGCTGTACATCATTTTCGGCCTGCTGAATTTTGCCCTGCTGATACCCCTGCTGGATGTGCTGTTTGAGACCAAACCGGCCGTTGTTGTCACCACGGCCCCGGATTTTTCGCTCAGCGTGGATTTTTTTAAGAACTACTTCTATTACTATACCACAAACTATTCCCGCACCCCCGAGGGCAAGTTTACCATACTGATGTATGTATGCGTGATCCTGTTCATTTGCGTGCTGCTGAAAAACCTGTTTGGTTTTTTGGGCCAGAAAGTGCTGACACGTATGCGTGTGAACCTGCTGAAACGTCTTCGCGGGGATATTTTTGAACAGCTGGCCACCCAGTCGCTGGGTTTTTACCACAACGAAAAGAAAGGCGATCTGATGTCGATCATCAGCAACGATATTGTTGAGATAGAAAACTCGGTTGTGAGCGCCATCCAGACCGTTTTCCGCGAGCCGCTTACGATCATTGCCACTTTCGTAATGCTGTTTTACCTGTCGCCCCAGCTAACGCTTTTTACGATCGTGTTTTTTCCGCTGTCGGGTTTTATTATTTCATCCATCTCCCGCAGACTGCGCAAGAAAGCCGGGCGCAGCCAGCAATTGTCGGGCGAGCTGCTGAGTATGACCGATGAGGCCATCGGAGGCATACGCATCATCAAATCGTTCAATGCGGAGAAAATTGTGACGGAAAAATACCGCAGCGCCAATAACAAGCTTACCCGCCTGCTGAAATCGATCGTTAACCAGCGTGAACTGGCATCGCCGCTGTCGGAGGTGCTGGGCGTGCTGGTGATCGTGGTGATCATTCTCTACGGCGGCTCACTGATACTGCACGACAAAAGCAACCTGACCGCTTCGGCGTTTATTGCCTATGTGGCATTTTATTTCCAGATCATCACGCCCGCCAAAAATACGGCCAATGCGATTACCACCCTGCAGCGCGGTTTATCGGCCGGGGAAAGGGTCTTGCGCGTGATCGATGCGCCCAAAACCATTCTTGAAAAACCGGATGCGATCAGCAAACATTCTTTCGACAGCAGCCTCGATTTTGCCGACACTTCTTTTGCTTATTCCGAAAACGAGGTGTTGTCGCATATCCATATCCATATACCAAAAGGAAAAACCATCGCGCTGGTGGGCGAAAGCGGTGCCGGCAAATCAACGATGGCTGACCTTGTTCCGCGTTTCTATGATGTAACCGGCGGCAGCATACGGATCGACGGAACGGATATCCGCGATATTAAAATAAAAGACCTCCGCTCGCTGATCTCGGTTGTTTCGCAGGAAGCGATCCTGTTCAACGATACCGTTCTTAACAATATCTGTTTTGGCAATGAAACTGCCGACAGGGATGCCGCAATACATGCGGCGAAAGTGGCCAATGCCCATGAATTCATCCTACAGCTGGAACAGGGATATGATACCGTGATCGGCGACAGGGGCATGCGTCTCAGCGGCGGACAAAGACAGCGGCTTACCATTGCGCGGGCTATCTACAAAAACGCACCGATACTGATACTGGACGAAGCCACTTCGGCGCTCGATACCGAGAGTGAGCGGCTGGTGCAGGATGCCATCAACCGGTTGCTGGTAAACAGAACCAGCATCATCATTGCTCACAGGCTCAGCACCATCCGACATGCCGACGAGATCGTTGTTCTGCAAAAAGGACAGATCGCGGAAAGAGGCAGCCATGAGGAGCTGCTGCAGAAAAACGGTATTTACCGCAGGTTGATCGAGATGCAGGAAGTAAAATAGCCCCATGAAAAAGATCAGCATCATCACTGCCATACACAACGGGCTTGCAGTTAACAGGCTGTATGTGGAAAGCCTCGAAAAATACACGGTTAATCCTTATGAGCTGATCGTTATCGACAATGCATCTACAGACGGCAGCCGCGAGTTCTTTGCGTCCAAAGGCGCCATCGTTATTGCCAACGAAACCAATTATGCTTACCCGCATTGCCAGAACCAGGGCATTGAAGCTTCCGGCGGCGACTATCTTTTTTTTCTCAACAACGACCTGATCCTCTCTCCCGGATGGGACGAAAAAATGATCACCGTTGCCGAAATGCATGGTCTCGAGGCCCTGTCTGCATCAGGTATCGAAAATATGGGCACCTATGCCGAAACAAAAGCCATCTCTCGCAAATGGAAACGCATCAAGAATGGCTGGTCGCTGTTCGGGTTCAACAGCATTACCTTCCGGATCATGCTCAGGCGCATGTACGGTAACTGGGAAGCGTATTGCGAAAAACTGTTTGCAAAAAACCGGTACAGGGTGGTGGAAGGTATTGTGGGCGATAATGTAATGATGGCCAGAACAGCTATTCCCAAAATGGGTTTATGGGACGAGCGCCTGCAGATAGCCGATTTCGATTTTTTTATCCGGTCAAAGAAAAGAAGCGTGGATGCCGGCGATATGAAACCCTGCCATATAGCACTCGGGGTATACATTCACCACTTCGGAAAAATGACGCTGAAATACGGAAGAAAAAAACCTGTCCGCTTTGCCGATGGCAATGCCCTGATACAGCTGCACGAAAAATGGTCGCAGCAGGACCTGACCGATTACCATCCGAATAATGCCACGCTGAACAAACACTAAGCTTCCGCCTGCCTGGCGCCTCTTTGCAACTCCTGCGATAACCGGTGCTTCTACGCTTTGTATAAAGCTCTTTCTTTTCTGAACCCAACCGTATGCCTGATCAATTGCACCGCAATCACCAGCCAGATGATAAAACAGGGCAGTGCCTTGAGCGAATACGGCCGTACATACTGCTCGCGCAGGTACCTGGGAAAAAGATCGGTGGGTGAAAGACTGGTGAGTATAAAAGCAAAAAGCAGCAGCGCACCGGCCCATTTTTTATTCGCATCGGGCTGTATCACATACCAGATAGACGCGCCTACCATGGCGATCACATACGTGGGACTTTCCGCTGATGAACTGAAGATCACGATCCCTATCAGCGCCAGGGCCAGGTATGCCAGCCGGAAACCGGGCTGGAAGAACTGCTTTACCCGTACCAGCGGAAAAGCGTATACCAGTGCGGCAGGTAATATGACCAGGGTGTTGGAGATATCGATACCGCCTATTCGCCTGATCATGCCCATCACCGAAATGTCCTGCATAAACCCGCTGGCGGCGCCATCGGTATTCAGGGCATCTTTGGTTCGCAGGCTTTCGTACCAGTCACCGTAAGACTGAACCACGAAAGCGGGTGAAGAGATCAGCATGGGCAAACAGAACAACACGATCAGCCAGAAGAAAAAAGACCACACGAATTTTGGCTTGTGTTTGCTGAAAAAAAAGAAGACGATACCCACAATACCGTACAGTTTTACAAGGAACCCCGCCACGATAAACAGGGTGGCCCAGAAATCCTTTTCTTTTTCGGTCAGCACATAGGCCATGATGATCCAGCCGGCCAGCATGGGGTTGAACTGCACGCTGTGAATGGCTGTCATCATTTCCAGTGCAGAAACCAGGAGGATCATCAGTTTCTGGTTCTGTGTAAGTGCTAACCGGCTGATGGCATAGTACAATATCCAGGCATTGGCAACACACCACAGGAAACATCCGGCATAATTGCCGAAAAAAGAAAACGGTGCGATGATAATACTGAAGAAAGGACCATAATGGTTATCGAACAGGTGAAAGGGTTCTCCTTTGTACAGGTTTACCTGGTCAAGCGTATGCAGGAAAACATGGCGGTAGAGCAGGAAATTATTGAAATGTTCCTCACCCCTGCTGAGCTCGAGCGATACGGCCACAACAGCCAGCGTAAACCAAAGAAAGACCGGAAAAGGCACCTGCCATTTTCCGATTCGGATAGAACGAAGGAAGACATTCATCGTATAATCATTGCAATGCAAGGCAATATAGAAATTATTATGGTTTCATTACCAGGTGTTTGCCGGTTATCCGTTTTACAACCCTTCAGCCAGGTAACCATACAGCCGTTTAATACAAAAAGCCGTTCCGGGTTGCGGAACGGCTTGCAATAAATTCAGGAAAACAAAATAAAGTTATTCCATGCTGGGCTTCACCAGTCCGAGTTTTGCTTCGAGACTGAGTGTGGCGTGCGGAACGGCGCGCAGGCGTGCTTTATCGATCAGTTTACCGGTAACACGGCAGATACCGTAGGTTTTGTTCTCGATGCGCATCATTGCTTTTTCGAGGTGATCGATATAGGTGATCTGGCGGCTGGCCATCTGGCTCAGCTGCTCCCGCTCCATACTCATACTGCCGTCTTCCATGGTCATGTAACGGGCGTCGTCATTGTCGCCACCCAGTTCGTCTTTGCGGGTAATCAGTCCCTGCAGGTACGCAAGTTCTTTCTTTGCCGCTTCCAGTTTCTTGGCGATGAGTTCACGGAATTCAGTCAGGTCTGCGTCGCTGTATTTTACCAGGGGCTCACCGTTGCTTTTCACTGTGTCGATTCTTTTTTCCAAATGGGTATACCCGGGCTGATAGGGAACGCTTGATTTGGTAGCCAGTTTTGGCACTTTCACTTCCCTGATGGGTTCCGGCTGTTTTTTTACGGGCTTCACCGGAGGTGTGGGCGGCGCTTTGGCTTCCACTTTTTTTATTGGCAGCGGGGCAGGTTTTACCGGGGCAGGTGCGGGAGCCGGTTTGGCAACCGGTTTAGGCACTGCTTTTACCGGAACCGGTTTTTTGGCAGGTACCACCGCTTTTTTGGCCGGGGCTGGTTTCGGTGCCGGTTTAGGCGCAGGCTTAACCACCTTTTTTGCCGGAACTGCTTTTTTAGGGGCAGGTTTGGGCGCCGGCCTGGTCGCTTTTTTAGCAGGAGCCGCTTTTTTGGGCGCAGGTTTCGCTGCTTTTTTAGCAGGAGCCGCTTTTTTAGGAGCCGGTTTCTTAGCTGGAGCTGCCTTTTTGGGTGCCGGTTTTTTGGCAGCCTTTTTAGGAGCGGGTTTTTTGGAAGCCATAATGTCTATCCTTTTTTAATTACTACCACTTTTAACAGGGTATCATTGATGTCAATTTCGGTGCCATCGGTTATTTCGGGGCTCCAATCAATGGTATCTGCCAAAATTTCGCGGCAAATATAGTCGTTAAATTTAATAATGGACGGCCTTAGCGACGGGCTGTCCTGAACGTTTACGAATATACGGTCTGTGAGTTCAAAACCGCTTTCTTTCCGGATATTTTGAATACGGTTGACAAATTCCCTTGCCTCACCTTCCTGCTTAAGCGCTTCATTTACAGTAATATCCAGGGCTACCGTAAGACTTCCCTTACCGGCAACACTCCAGCCCGGTATGTCTTCGGCCGTAATGTCCACATCAGACAGACCGATGGAGATCTCTTCCCCATCGATACGGAGTGTCAAAATGCCATTTTGTTCCAGCGCGGCTATATCCGGCTGACCCAGCGCCGCGATGGCGGCGCTTACCGGCTTCATCCTGGCGCCCAGCCGGGTACCCAGGGCTTTGAAATTGGCTTTTATCTTTTTGCTGATCACGCCTTCGGTACCGGAGATATATTCCAGTTCCTTTACGTTCACTTCCGCCTTGATCAGGTCTTCCACCTGCTCCAACTGCTCGCGCATGCCGGCATTGAGCACAGGTATCATTACTTTCTGCAGGGGCTGACGGACTTTTATATTCACTTTTTTGCGAAGCGATAACACCAACGAACAGGTATCCTGCGCCAGCCGCATTCTTTCTTCGAGTGCGGTATCGATAGCCGCTTCGTCGGCAACGGGAAAATCAGCATGGTGTACCGATCCCACTGTATATTTTCCGGTTACCAGGTTCAGGTTACGGAACAGGGCATCGCTGAAAAACGGCGATATCGGCGCCATCAGCCGCACGATGGTTTCAAGACAGGTATACAGTGTCTGGTATGCGCTGATCTTATCCTGTTCGTACTCGCCTTTCCAGAAACGGCGGCGGCAGAGGCGTACATACCAGTTGCTGAGGTGCTCGTCGAGGAACGCTTCGATGGCCCGGCCGGCCAGCGTGGGTTCGTAATCGTTCATGGCCTGGGTAACCGTGTTTACCAGTGTGTTCAGCGACGACAGTATCCACCTGTCTATCTCCGGTCTTTCGGTCAGGGGCACAGCTGCTTCCTTAAAAGCAAATCCATCTACATTGGCGTACAAGGCAAAGAACTGGTAGGTATTGTACAAAGTGCCGAAGAACTTGCGCTGCACCTCCTGTATACCTGCCAGGTCGAACTTGAGGTTATCCCATGGCGATGCATTGGTGATCAGGTACCAGCGTGTGGCATCTGCACCGTATTTTTCAATCGTCTCGAAGGGGTTCACCACGTTGCCGAGACGTTTACTCATTTTGTTACCGTTCTTGTCGAGCACCAGGCCGTTACTTACCACGGTCTTGTAGGCAACATCATCAAACAGCATCACGGCCAGGGCATGCAGGGTATAGAACCACCCGCGGGTCTGGTCAACACCTTCGGCAATAAAATCTGCAGGAAAAGCTTCGCCTTTGTCGATCAGGTCCCTGTTCGCAAACGGGTAATGCCATTGTGCATAGGGCATGGCGCCGCTGTCGAACCATACATCGATCAGGTCCGGCACACGGTGCATGGGTTTACCGGAGCGGCTTACCAGCACGATCTCGTCAACGTAAGGTTTGTGCAGATCCAGTATGCCTTCGTGCAGGTAGTTTTTGTTGGTATCGCCTCCGAGCACTTCGCTTGCCCTGCGGATACCTTCGTTGAGTTCCGCTATAGAGCCGATGCAAACTTCTTCTTCGCCATCTTCCGTGCGCCATACAGGCAACGGCGTTCCCCAGTAACGGCTGCGGCTCAGGTTCCAGTCCACCATATTCTCCAGCCAGTTGCCGAAACGGCCTTCGCCGGTTGATTTCGGTTTCCAGTTAATGGTCTTATTCAACTCCACCATCCGGTCTTTTACCGCGGTGGTTTTGATGAACCAGGCATCCAGCGGGTAGTACAGCACGGGTTTATCCGTACGCCAGCAATGCGGGTAACTGTGTTCGTATTTTTCAACCTTGAATGCCCTGTTCTCTTTCTTGAGTTTTACGCTGATATCAACATTCACGTCAGCATATTCCTTCTCGTCTTTGTAATCTTTTACATAGCGGTTGCTGAATTCGCCCAGGCCTTCCACGAATTTTCCCTGCCGGTCAACCATGGTGAGTATGCCGATACCGTATTTTTTACCCACACGGTAGTCGTCTGCACCAAAAGCGGGTGCGGTGTGTACGATACCGGTGCCGTCTTCGGTGGTCACAAAATCTCCCAGCAATACCCTGAACGGTTTTGCATCGGGAGTGATCAGCTGTATGTTTTTGAGCGAGTTGGCTTCATAGGGAAGCAACTGCTCGTACTCGCAGAACTCGATGGCCGAACCGGGAAACGATGCCAGTATCTTCCAGGGAAGCAGTTTGGCTTTTTCGTTGTATTCTCCGAAATCGGCATTTTCTCCTTCGGGCTTGAAATACTTACCCAGCAAGGCCTTGGCAAGCACTACGTTTACCGGAAGATGGGTATACGGATTGAATGTCTGCACCAGCACATACTCAATGTTAGCACCAACGGTAAGTCCCAGGTTGGAAGGCAGTGTCCAGGGCGTGGTTGTCCATGCCATAAAGAACACTTCATTGCCGGGCGTACCGGCTGCTGCGGTAAACAGGAATTCGCTGCGTTTGTTGCGCAGCGCTTTGAACATGGCAACGGCGCTGGTATCTTTTACATCTTTATAGGTGCCCGGCTGGTTCAGCTCGTGCGAACTCAATCCCGTGCCTGCTGCAGGCGAATAAGGCTGTATGCTCACACTTTCGTAAAGCAACCCTTTTTTATACAGTTCGCTCAGCAGCCACCAGAGGGTTTCAATATAATCGTTCTCGTAGGTGACATAGGGATGGTCCAGGTCTACCCAATACCCCATTTTCATGGTCAGCTCATCCCATTTGCCTTTATAGCGAAGCACGGCTTCCCGGCATTTCCGGTTGTATTCCTCAACGGATATTTTTTTACCGATGTCTTCCTTGGTGATCCCCAGTTCCTTCTCCACACCCAGTTCGATGGGCAGACCATGCGTATCCCAGCCTCCCTTGCGTTTAACCTGGAAGCCCTGCATGGTCTTGTAGCGACATACCATGTCTTTCAGGGTACGCGAGATCACATGGTGAATACCCGGCATGCCGTTGGCACTGGGCGGTCCTTCATAAAACACAAAGGGCTTCCTGCCCTCGCGGAGGGAAACGCTTTTATCAAATGCCTGTTCACTGTTCCATTTGGCCAGTATTTCCTGTTCGATGGAAGGAAGGTTCAGCCCTGAAAATTCTGGATAGGTAACGCTCATAACTTGATCCGTACAAAGAGGTGTTCTGAAATGCCTGCGAAGGTACGGCTTTAGTTGATAGGTTTGGGGGCGTTTTGGCCAATGCCAGACAGGATTTGGGCCTTTGCGCCGGGCCAAAACACGGGCAACAAAAAGGCCACTGCAGGAATACAGCGGCCGTGTGACATATTGATTCTATCGTCTAGCTATTTAGTTGCCGGGTTGTTCCTGGAACAGCCGCAGCATTTTTTCTGTTTTCATTTCCGTATCCGCCTGTTCCAGCATCAGGTGCAGGTTTTCCAGTTCCTCGTAGGAAAACAGGAAGTTCAGCGACTCACAGGGCGTCTGGAGCAGGATGGTTTTATCGGTCCTGTTGTCCGTTCCCTCAAACTCCTCCCGTTTTGACGCGATATACCGCCTGAAACTATGGAACTCGTTTTCCGCAAACCGCACCATGACCATACCAAAAGCCAGCTGCAACTTCCTGCAGTTCCTGCATTCGATCACAAACCCTTTCTCTTCATCCCTAAACCAGGTATGGTACTGGCACATACATGTTCTTTTACGGCAACAAAGATGTCTGCCAGCGGCCTGCTTCAAATGACGGATCGGGAATTTCTGTTTACGGGAAAAGGAAAAGCGGAGGAAGCAGGGTAAATGACTGAACGGTTAAATGGCGTAATTGCTACCTGGCTGAGTGTTTGAATTGCCGCAACAGCCATACAGCCATGTAACAGTTAAGCCACTCAACCCATCCCATTTTCAAATCTTCAAATCCCCCCATTTTCAAATTTTCAGACTACCCCCTCACCCGCTTATACAACCTGATCGCACTCATCAGGATGAGGATGAAAAGGACCAGCCCAAGCAATCCCCAGATAAGACTGACACCCTGTTTTACTACGGCGAGCATCACAATGGCAATCAGGAAGATGGTGGCTACCTCATTCCAGATACGGAGTTGCTGGGAGCGGTAGCGATAGATGCCCTGTAGCTGCTGTTTGAATATGCGGTGTATGGACAGATGGTAGAGGTAAAGGAATAACACGAATACCAGTTTGATCAGCAGCCATTTTCCCTCCGGCTGCAGCAGTATTTTATCCCAGTTGCCCTGCAGCATAACGGTTGGGCCGAGCACCAGCGTAAGAATGGCGGAAGGCCAGGTAATACCGTACCATAACCGCTTCATCATAATGGCGAACTGTGCACGCAGTATCCTCGTCTCCGCTTCTGCTTTACCGCCCGCCTCGGTGGCATAAATAAACAAACGGGGCATGTAAAAAAGCCCCGCAAACCAGGTAACTACAAAAATGATATGGAGGGCCTTCAGGTAAGGATACATAGTGGTAAGATAACAATTTAGCGGAATGACCGGAGCCTGCCGGCTGATGGGTTGATCAGTAAGAACACGCTGCTTCCCAGCTCAACCGATCGATCTGTCCACTTATTAACGCTCTGCCGATACCATCTCCCGGTCTCCCGAACGGTACGCCCCTATCCAGCCGGCGATCGTTTTTACCCAGAGCGGGTGGGTATTCAGACAGGGAATCATATGATAGGACTGTCCCCCGGCGGCAAGAAAGGTTTCCCTTCCTCTCTCTTCGATCTCCTCCAGCGTTTCAAGACAGTCGCTGACAAATGCAGGACATAAGATCAGCAGTTTTTTGATACCCTCTCCCGGCAGCTGCTCCAGGCGCACATCCGTGAACGGCTCCAGCCAGCCTTTTCCGAGCCTCGACTGAAAAGAAATGCTGAATTTATTGTCCGGTATCCCCAGTTGCTGGGTTACCAGTTTTGTGGTGGCAAAAACCTGGTGGCGGTAACAATAGGCATGTGCTTCGGAAGGTGTATCACAGCAATTGTTCTGCCGGAGGCAATGACAACCCGTGATATCGGTTTTCCGGATATGACGGGCCGGTATGCCATGGTAACTGAACAGGATATGGTCATAATCCTGGTCAAGATAAGGCCGCATGGTTTCGCCCAGGGAATGTATATAGCCCGGTTCGTTGTAAAAAGGTTTGATAACCGTCAGGCGGAACCTGTCTGCATATGGCCGGTGTTGTTTTTTGGCATATTCCACCGCTGTTTCATAGCTGCTCATGGCATAATGCGGGTACAGCGGCAGCAGCAGCACTTCCTCCAGCGAGGGGTATTCTGCCAACAAACGGTCGTAAGCCTGCTTTGGAGAGGGGCCGCCATAACGCATGGCAATGGCCACCGGTTCTTCGATCTCCTGCTGCAGGGCGGCCCGCAGCTGCCTGGTAAGCACAATCAGCGGGGAACCGTCTTTTGTCCAGATGGTTTTATACGCTTCCGCCGACTTGGGCGCCCTGAAGGGAACGATGATCCCCCGCACCAGCAGGGCCCTGCTGATCAGCGGCATATCGATCACACGTTTATCCATCAGGAATTCGTTCAGGTAGGCCCGGACATCTTTTACCGCTGTTGATTTGGGTGAACCCAGGTTCATCAGCAGGATGGCCCTGCGGGGATTATTTGCCATAGACAGTAGAATCTGGCCGCAAAGGTAGGCCAGCCGGTTTTGCCGCGGGAAAATATATGACGAAAATCATGTTAGAAATGACAATGACATGACCAAATTAGTTCCCCGTGAAATCGCTTACCGGTACCTTTGCTTCTCGTGCATTTGAACTATGGAATTGGAGCATTTTTTTATCGTCGGGCTGAACTATAAAAAAACGGATGTCGCTATCCGCGGGCAGTTTGCCGTTGGGCAGCAGCAATACACAGACATCCTTACCGGGGCGGCCGCCTCGGGTATCTCAGAACTCTTTGTGGTAAGCACCTGTAACCGCACCGAAATATACGGGCTGGCGCCCGATGCAGATGCCCTGATCGACCTGCTCTGCAGGGGAACGGTGGGCGATAAAACCGTTTTTACCGACCGCTGTTACATCAAGCAGGGCATGGAGGCGGTACAGCATTTGTTTGCCGTAGGCGCCGGACTGGATTCGCAGATACTGGGTGATTATGAGATAGTGGGGCAATTAAAACAGTCTGTGAATCTGGCAAGGCAGTATGGCCGGGTCGGTGCTTTTCTGGAGCGTTTGTTCAATACCGTACTGCAGTCCTCCAAACGCATCAAAACCGAGACCGCGCTGAGCGGCGGCACCATTTCTGTGTCGTTTGCCGCGATACAATTTCTGAAAGAGGAATTGCTGGGAGATGACTCCGACAAAAAAATACTGCTGCTCGGCACCGGAAAGATAGGCCGCAATACCTGTAAGAACCTGGTGGACTACCTTGGCTCCAACCAGATCACGCTGATCAACCGCACCGACGAAAAAGCCACCGCGCTGGCATTTGAACTGGGGCTGCTCACCACATCGTATGCCTATCTGCAGCAGGAGCTCGACGCGGCGGATATCATCATCGTGGCCACCAATGCGGAGAAACCCATCATTACGGAAAAGGAACTGACCGGTTCCTCGAAAAAAATACTGATCGATCTTTCCATTCCGAACAATATTGCGCCCGAGGCCGGGTTACTGCCACATATCAAACTGGTGAATGTAGACGATCTCTCAAAGATCAACGATGCCACGCTGCAGAAACGACAGGCAGAAGTGCCAAAGGCCGAAGCCATCATAGCAGCGCACCAACAGGAGTTCATTACCTGGCTGCAGCAGCGCACTCATGTGGGTGTTTTGAAAGCCGTGAAAAAGAAACTGAACGAAATGCATTCCTGCGACCTGTTTCTTTCCTCCTACCCCGCGTTTTCAGGACCGATCGATACAGCTGCAATCCAGAAAGTAGTAAACAATGTAGCCCTAAAAATGCGGCAGCAACATCAACCGGGATGTTATTATATTGAGGCGATCAACGATTTTATGACCGCCAGTTAATCATGAAGAAAACAATACGGATAGGAACCCGCGACAGCCAGCTTGCGCTCTGGCAGGCAACGCATGTACAGGAACAGCTGCAGCAAAAAGGTTTTGCTGCCGAACTCGTGCACATCAAAAGCGATGGCGATATCGACCTGGTGACACCGCTCTATGCCATGGGCGTTCAGGGCGTATTCACCAAAACCCTTGATGCGGCCCTGCTGAGCAACCGGGTAGACATAGCCGTTCACTCTATGAAAGACGTGCCCGTACAGCTGGCACAGGGTCTGCGGCAGGCCGCCGTTCTGGAAAGGGCCTCGTACAAAGACCTGCTGGTGTGTAAGGAGGAAACCATACCCGCGGCGCTGGGATTTGACGTCGCTGCACAGCAATGGTTGCAGCCGCAAAATACCCCTGTACTGAGTTTTGCCACCAGCAGTATCCGCCGCAAGGCGCAGTGGCTGAACCGCTACCCGCATCACCGCATCGAAAACCTGCGCGGCAATGTGAACACACGTTTACAGAAACTCGCCGACAGCGACTGGAATGGTGCCATTTTTGCAGCGGCAGGACTGGAGCGTATCGGTCTAAGACCGGCCGGCGCCGTGGAACTGGACTGGATGCTGCCCGCACCTTCGCAGGGAGCGATCATGATCGTTTGCCGGGAAGAAGACGGGGACAGTTTTGAAGCCTGCCACCTGCTTAACCACGCCGATACGGCTTTGTGTACACAGCTGGAAAAGGATTTTTTAAAAATGCTGATGGGCGGCTGTTCCACGCCGATCAGTGCATTGGCGCAGGTAAAGAACGGCAGCGTGTATTTTGAAGGGAATATCTTATCACTGGATGGCCGCCAGAAACTGGAGACAAGGCTCGAAGCCGCCAGGGATCTGTCTGCCGGCCTGGGTATTACCGCGGCAAAGCAATTGTTGAACCGGGGCGCAGCACCCATTATTGAAGCGATTCGTCATGCAGGATTATAAAGCCACCCTATTGGCCACTCGCCAGGTAAACACCGCCTGGATTGCGAAAGCGGGAGAAAAAAACATCCTGCTGGATATCGTTCCGTTTATTAAAACGGAGTCCATACTCTCTGTTGAAGTGCAGCAGGAAATTGAGCAGGCAGCCACCAGGTATGCAACCGTTGTGTTTACCAGTTCCGCAGCCGTTGACGTGGTCACGGAATTACTCGACGGAGCATTGCCGCAATGGGCTATTTACTGCATCGGCTTTCAAACAAAAGACCGGGTGCTTGCCTATTTCGGGGAAGACAGCATTGCCGGAACCGCAGCCGGTGCAACGCTGCTGGCAGACGAGATCATTGCCGAAGAACCCGATGACGAAGTGATCTTTTTTTCGGGCAGCCACCGAAGAAATGAATTGCCTTCCAAACTCCGCAATGCAGGGATAGATGTAAACGAGATCGCCGTTTACCAAACGGCACTGACCCCGCAACAGACGGAGAAAACCTACGATGGCATCCTGTTCTTCAGTCCCAGTTCCGTACAAAGTTTTTATATCAAGAACAAAATGGCCGCGCATACTGTTGTATTTGCCATAGGTCCCACCACCGCCGAAGCCGTTGGCCAGTTTTTTCCCAATAAGATCCTCACGGCTGCACATCCTGTAAAAGACGAGGTGGTGGTGCTGGCGATCGATTATTTTGCGCAGCAGGTGTAAAACGATTACAAATACAAACTTCACCAGATAAAGGATATGCTACAAAACGATATCATACTCAAAACCCTCAGGGGAGAACCTACAGACAGAACACCGGTTTGGATGATGCGCCAGGCGGGCCGTTACCTGCCGGAATACATGGTACTGCGGGAAAAATACGGCTTCTTTGAAAGATGCCAGACGCCCGAACTGGCCTGCGAAATCACGTTGCAGCCGGTTGATATCGTCGGCGTGGATGCAGCCATTCTTTTTTCGGATATACTGGTTGTGCCACAGGCCATGGGACTGGAAGTGCAGCTGATCGAAAGCAAGGGCCCTGTTCTGCCCGATCCCATCAAAAACGGCAACGACCTTTCGCGTATCCGCGTTCCCGATGTGGAGGAAACACTGGGTTATGTGTTCGACGCGATCAAACTTATCAAAAAAGAACTCAACAACCGGGTGCCGCTGATCGGTTTTGCAGGCGCACCATGGACCCTGCTTTGCTATATGGTGCAGGGCAAAGGATCCAAAACATTCGATGAAGCCAAAGCATTCTGCTATACACAACCCGAGCTGGCACACCGGGTGCTGCAGATGATCACCGATACCACCGTCGCTTACCTTACCGCACAGGTAAAAGCGGGTGCGGATATCGTACAGGTTTTCGACAGCTGGGGCGGATTGTTAGGTCCTGAAGATTTTGAAAATTTATCACTGCGGTATATCCGCCAGATAGTGGCTGTTTTAAAAGACAAAGTGCCTACCATTATTTTTGCAAAAGGTGCCTGGCATAGCCTTGACAGCATGGCTGCCACCGGCGCGCAGGGACTGGGGATCGACTGGTGCATCCGCCCGGAAATGGCGAGACAGCTGGCCGGCAACCAGGTAACCCTGCAGGGCAATTTTGATCCCGCGAAATTATTATCGCCCATACCCGTAATCCAGAAAGAAGTAAAAGCCATGTTACAGGCTTTCGGACCGGGCAGGCATATCGCCAATCTCGGGCATGGTATTTTACCCACTGTGCCGGTGGCACATGCACAGGCATTCGTGGATACCGTTAAAAATTACCGCCATCCCCTGTAAACAAAGACCGTCATGACTGAAACAGCCCGGGATAACACAACAGCTGCTTTCCGAGAGCGATGGATCCGGTATACCATGGATCTGCAGGACCGTATTTGCCGGGGTCTGGAACAGGAAGACGGCAAAGCGCTTTTCCGTACAGATGAATGGCAAAGAATGCAGGGCCAGGGCGGCGGCGGAAGAACCCGTGTGATCGCCAACGGAAATTTTCTGGAGAAAGGAGGTGTAAACACCTCGGTGGTGTTTGGCCAGGTAACCGATACCATGCGCAGACAGCTCGGCATCGATGGCGAGCAATGGTTTGCCTGCGGTCTGTCGCTGGTACTGCATCCTGTCAACCCGTATGTGCCCACCACGCACGCCAACTGGCGTTATTTTGAACTGTACGATGGTAATGGAATCATATGCGACCGCTGGTTTGGCGGCGGCGCCGATCTTACACCCTATTACCTGTTTGAAGAAGACGCCAGGCATTTTCACAGCACATTGAAAAATGCGATGGACCCTTTTGGCACCGCGATCTACCCGCAGTACAAAAAACAATGCGATGCGTATTTTGCCAATACACACCGCAACAACGAAACAAGGGGCATAGGCGGTGTATTTTACGATCATATCAGACCGGGCGATACGATGGATCTGGAAACTTTGTTTACTTTCCAGCGGGCAAACGGCGATTGTTTTCTGGATAGCTACCTGCCCATCGTACAAAAGCGCAGCCATACCGCTTACGGCGAAAGGGAAACCGAATGGCAGGAAATACGCCGGGGGCGTTATGTTGAATTCAACCTGATACACGACCGTGGTACGGTGTTCGGTCTGAAAACAGGCGGCAGAACAGAGAGCATACTGATGAGTCTGCCGCCAAGGGCAAGATGGGAATACGACCACCACCCCGAACCGGGCAGTGAAGAAGAAAAATTACTGAAAGCCTGCCAGCAGCCCGTTGACTGGCTCTAAACAATAAGGTTATGATCCTGACAAGAAGAAACCGCATACTGCGCCAATCCCCCGCTATCCGGTCGCTCGTGGCCGAAACGGTCTTAACACCCGCAGATTTTATTGCGCCGCTGTTTATCGAGGAAGGCAGCCATACCGAAACCCCTATCCCCTCAATGCCGGGTTATTACCGGAGATCGGTTGATCTTACCGTGAAAGAGGCAAAAGAACTGTGGGAGATGGGCATCCGCTGCGTATTGCTTTTTATCAAATGCAAAGACGAGCTGAAGGACAATACGGGCAGGGAAGCATGGAACAAAGACGGATTGATGCAGCGCAGCGTTAAAGCAATCAAGGATGCCGTACCCGGCATGCTGGTAATGACCGATGTAGCGCTGGACCCCTACTCATCCTACGGCCACGACGGTATTGTAAAAGACGGGGAGATCCTCAACGACGAAACGGTGGAAGCGCTGGTGAAAATGAGCATCAGCCATGCCGCCGCCGGTGCCGATTTTGTAGCACCCAGCGATATGATGGACGGAAGGATCGGTGCATTGCGCCTGGGACTGGAGGAGAATGGTTATACCAAAACGGGCATCATGAGCTACAGCGCAAAATATGCTTCCTGTTTTTACGGCCCGTTCCGCGATGCGCTCGACAGCGCACCGGGTTTCGGCGATAAAAAAACCTACCAGATGGATTTTGCCAACCGTACCGAAGCCATCCGCGAAACGCTGATGGATGTGGAAGAAGGTGCGGATATCGTGATGGTAAAACCCGCTTTGGCCTATCTTGACATCATACGCGAAATAAAGAATGCGGTTGACATACCGGTGAGCGCTTACCAGGTAAGCGGCGAGTATGCCATGATCAAAGCAGCGGCGCAAAACGGGTGGCTTACCGAAGACAAAGCCATCGTTGAAACGCTTACCGCCATCAAACGGGCCGGCGCCGATATGATCGCCACTTATTTTGCAAAAGAGGCAGTGAAGCTGCTGGGCTAAAAGCTGCCAATTCGAAAACCACTTACGATTCAAGCATGAATTCCATCAGTCAACAACTCTTTACACGGGCGCAGCAATCCATACCCGGCGGGGTAAATTCTCCCGTACGGGCATTCAAAAGTGTAGGCGGCACGCCGGTGTTCATCAAAAAAGCAAAAGGCGCTTACCTGTACGATGCAGATGGCAACCGGTATATCGATTATATCGCATCCTGGGGACCGATGATCCTTGGCCATGCGCATGAACCGGTGGTACAGGCGATCTGTGAAAAAGCCGTGGATTCCACCTCCTTTGGTGCTCCCACCGAGCTGGAAATAGACATGGCGGAGCTGATCATTTCCATGGCGCCGAATGTAGACCTGATCCGGATGGTGAGCAGCGGCACGGAAGCCTGTATGAGCGCCCTGCGGCTGGCGCGCGGCTATACCGGCAGGAACAAGTTTATCAAGTTCGAAGGATGTTACCATGGCCATGCCGACCCGTTTCTGGTAAAAGCCGGCAGCGGACTGGCCACATTGCAAATACAAACGGTTCCCGGTGTCAGCGCCGGGGTTTCGAACGATACGCTCACCTGTGCGTACAACGACCTGGAGGCTGTGCAGCAACTGGTGGCAGAACACAAAGACCAGATCGCGGCGATCATCATAGAGCCGGTGGCAGGCAATATGGGCTGTATACTGCCCAAGGCCGGTTTTATCGAAGGACTGCGGGCCATCTGCGACCGGGAAGGCATTGTATTTATTTTCGATGAAGTGATGACAGGTTTCCGCCTGGCACCGGGCGGTGCGCAGCAAACACTGGGCATTGCGGCAGACCTGGTTACCTATGGAAAAGTGATCGGCGGCGGCATGCCTGTGGGCGCTTTTGGCGGAAAAAAGCAGATCATGGAACGGATAGCCCCACTCGGAAATGTGTACCAGGCCGGCACCCTAAGCGGCAATCCCATCGCCATGATCGCCGGTTATACCACGCTCAAAGAACTGAAAGACAATCCCTCCATCTATACCGATCTGGCAGAAAAGACCGCCTACCTCCACGAAGGTCTTGACCGGGTGCTGACAACCAGCGGCATACCCTATACCATCAACCGCCTGGGATCCATGATCAGTGTTCATTTCAGCGATCAGCCCGTAACGGATTTTGCCAGCGCGGCTTCGGCAAACAATGCGCTGTTCAACAGGTTCTTCCATGCCATGCTGAAACGGGGCATTTACCTGCCGCCATCCCCATTTGAAAGCTGGTTCCTGAACCAGGCGCTTACCCTGTCTGACCTGGACGCAACGATCGAAGCCGCCAGGGAAAGCCTGGGGGAAATCGGCGGGTGAGGCAAGGATTTGTGGATTTGTGGATTCTTTTTTGCTAAAAAAACAGGTTGTTCCAGGTATGCCAATTCCCCAATCCCCAATTCCAAAATCCAAATTACCCCCAGTCGGGGCCGAATCGGGCCCTAAAATTGCGAAAAAGCATTAATTTACTTCATCAGGCAGCGCTCAGACCATAATATTTATCTGTTATCCGAAGATCCAAGCTTATGAAACACATCCGCTATCCTATCCAATCCCTGGCCGTATTTGTTGCACTGATCGTATTATTCGCAGCCTGTCAGAAAGAAACCAGCCTGGAAAAAGGCGGTTTTAACCGTCCCGCCGAGGGCGAACTGGTTGATTCACTTGGTATCTGCAAAAGAATCACCGTTGCGGGTTCCTACAAGGTAGATACGCCCCTCAACAGCAGTAACTATATCATTGTCAACGTTAATTTCACCGCCGCCGGAAAATACAAGATCTATTCCGATACCGTAAACGGCATGTGGTTCATCGACTCCGGTTTTGTTGTCAGCGCCGGTCCGAATGCCATCAAACTCAAAGGCAAGGGTACGCCGATACTTAACAAACAGTCGGATTTTTCGGTGTTCTTCAAGAATACCATGTGCACATTTTCCATCAACTCCAACGGAACACCCAATGGCGGCGGCAGCGGTTCGGGTGGCACAGGCAATACGGACTACTTTCCGCTTACGCCCGGTTCCAGCTGGGTATACGATTATATACCCGATATCGGCAGCGTAGATACCTTTACCGTGATCGTTTCCGACCAGCCCATCCAGCTGCAGAACGACCCGCTGGTGTATTACAAATTCGGGACAAGGCTGACAGATACTTTCTATTTTGCCAAGAGTTCAACCGGTGATTATTATGCATTGAGCAGCGTGGATTTTGACTATACCCTGCTCTTTGAAAGCATACCCAACACTTTTATCTCCTACCCCTTCCTGAAACCCAATGCAGCCGTTGGCGAAACCTGGGAAACAGCCGAGTATGGAAAAGTGACCGTGAAAAACGGCAGCACCACCGTATCCGGTATGGCCAAAGCGGTGTTCAAGATCTTCTCTAAAAACACGGCGGCACATACCGTGGGCGGAAAAACCTATGACAATGTGATAGACGTTCAAAGGGATATCCTGTTCAAGGAAGACGGTGGCACCACGTTTACTACCCTGGCAACCGGACATTCTTTCTACGCCAAAGGCTTTGGTCTCATAGACCAGGTCATCACCATCGGCGGCAACACGCAGAATATTCCGGTGTATAAGACACCTGTGATTAAATAGAACAGATGAGCAGGGAACAGATGAACAAGGAACGGATGAGCAAGGAGCAAGGAACAGAGGATCGGATAGGAATTTTCTCAATCGCAAATCCGATCATCTGTTCCTTGTTCATCTGTTCCCTGCTCATCTGTTCTAAAAGATCTGTGTCTTGTCGTTCACCAGCGAATCCGTTTCCACTGTCGGATGCGCTTCGTGTTTGGCTTTTTTGAAAAAGCGGTTCTGGAAGACAAGAATGGCGATTACGCCAGCTGATATGGACGCGTCCGCGATATTGAATACGGGACGGAAAAATTCAAAATCATCACCGCCTACAAAGGGTATCCAGGCCGGGTACCGCGCCTCTGTTATGATGGGGAAGTACAGCATATCCACCACTTTTCCATGAAACAGACCCGCGTAGCCACCGCCTGCGGGGAAGAGTTTGGCGATATTCTGTGAGAACGGGCTGCTGGCATCGAAGATCAGTCCATAGAAAAGGCTGTCGATCAGGTTACCCAGCGCACCCGCATAGATCAGCGCCGCGCAGATGATAAACCCCCGGTGGTATTGTTTGCTGATAAAGTCTTTCAATAAAAAACTACCCCAGATCACCGCCACCAGGCGGAAAAGCGTAAGGGCGATCTTACCAAAACCGCCGCCGAATTTCCAGCCCCAAGCCATACCCTCGTTCTCCACAAAATGCAGCCTGAACCAGTTGCCGATGATCCGGTGTTCCTCGCCTGCATAAAAATTGAGCTTGATATAGAACTTGACTGCCTGGTCTACAAAAATGATCAGGAAAATAAGAAGTACGATCTGACGGGCTTTCACGCGTGGTTTTTTATTGATTGCGAAGATACTGTTTACAGCCGTTCTACCCTTTTCCGCAGGTTCCGAAATAGCCAAATCCTGCATTTTCGCGTTGCTTTAACTCAATGCTACTCTTCGAGATAGACCCTTTTTACACGCTGGCTGATACCGGTGAGTATTTCATAGGCGATCGTACCCGCCCATTGGGCTACCTGCTGTACGGGCAGGTTCTTCCCGAATATTTCCACCACATCTCCTTCCTGCACGCCCTCCAGGCCGGTGATATCGATCATGGTCATATCCATACATACATTGCCGATCACCGGTGCTGTTTTTCCGTTTACGAGCATTTTACCCGCTCCGTTGCCCAGGCTGCGGCTAAACCCGTCTGCATAACCGATCCGCACCGTGGCAATCAGGCTGTCGCGCGTCACAATACCTTTTCTGCTGTAACCCACGCTTTCGCCCCTGCTCACTTTCCGGATCTGTGCAATGGTTGATTTTAACGTGGTTACGGTTTCCAGCGTAATGTCTTTCTGCTCCGCACTGTCCACACCATATAAACCGATGCCAAGCCTGACCATATCAAACTGGTACTGCGGGTGACGGAAGATGGCGCCCGTGTTGGCGATATGCCTGATAAAACCGTACCCCAGCTGCTGTTGCAGCAGATCGCAGGCGTTTAGATAGAGCGCCACCTGCCGCTGCGTAAAAGCATCGTGCTCGGCTGCCTCGCTGGCAACCAGATGACTGAAAACGGAGCGGACCGCCATGGTTTTATCTGCCTGCAACCGTTCGCCTAACTGTGTGGCTTCGGGTGTTTCAAAACCCAGCCGGTTCATTCCCGTATTGAATTTGATATGCACCGGAAAACCGGTAATACCCTGCTGACCCAGGTATGTATGAAATGCGGTATAGATGCTGAAAGAATAGATTTCGGGTTCAAGATCGTAACTGACCAGCGAGTCAAAACCCGCTTCGTCTGCGTTCATCACCATAATCGGCAGGCTGATACCGGCTTTGCGAAGCTCCACACCCTCATCCGCATAAGCAACAGCGAGGTAATCGACTTTATGAAATTGCAATATCCCCGCCACTTCATCGCTGCCGCTTCCGTAGCTGAATGCCTTTACCATGGCCATCAGCTTTGTGGAAGGCTGTAAATGCTGCTGGTAGGTTTTCAGGTTCTGCACCATGGCCGAGAGATTGATCTCCATCACCGTCTGGTGCACTTTCTGTTCGAGCCAGCCGGAAATACGTTCAAACGCAAATACCCGCGCGCCCTTCAAAAGAATGTACTCATCACGGAACTGCTGCTGGGTAACCCGGTGAAAAAAATCTTCCGTCGAGGCAAAGAAACTGTTTGTCACACCCGGTATCGTTAACAGGTCTGTGTTGCGCACCATCGCCGGGCCGATGCCGATCAGCCTGCCGATCTTCCTGGCCGACAGTTGCTGCGCCAGCCGGCCGTATAATTCTTTTTCGTCCTGGCCCGATTGCAGTATGTCGGACAGTATAACCGTTGTTTTCTGCGCGCCGGCCTGCTGCTGCAGGTAATCGAGCGCCAGTTCCAGCGAAACAAGATCGTTGCTGTAACTGTCGTTAAGCACATGGCAATTGTTGATGCCCTGTTTCAGCTGCATCCGCATATCAACGCGCTCGAGGTATTGCAAACGGCGGTTGATCTTCTCCGCATCGTATCCCAGTGCCAGCAATACCGATACGCAGGTAAAGGCATTGTCAACAGATATGCGGTCCGTAAAAGGAAGGGTGACAGTATATGCCAAAGACCGGTACCGGATGGTGGCGATGGTCTGTTCGTTATGCACCGTTTCCTTCTCCACCAAAACCGTGGTTCCGGGCTGCCTGCTCCAGCTGAACAGGGTGCGGCCCGGGAACAGCGCGGTGCTGTCCTGCTGCAGCAGCAGATCCACCGGGTCTTTGTTGAGGACAACGGTGGCAGCTCCGGCCGCCAGCTTTGCTTTTTCCGTGGCTTTTTGCAGTTCGCCGGTAAAGCCTTCGTCGTGGGCATTGCCCAAACTGGTGAATACCGTCAGTGTGGGTTGTATAACAGCCACCAGTTTTTCCATTTCGCCAACGGCAGAGATGCCCGCCTCAAAAATGGCGAGCGTATGGGTTTGGTTCATCTGCCATACGCTCAGCGGCACACCTATCTGGGAATTATAGCTTCGCGGGCTCCGTACAATCCGGTAATCCTCGCGCAGCAGCTGGTACAGCCATTCCTTTACGATTGTTTTACCGTTACTGCCGGTGATGCCGATAACAGGTATGTTGAACCGCCCGCGGTGATGCATTGCCAGCTGCTGCAGCGCCTGCAGTGCATCGGCAACTAAAAGAAAATTTCCTTCGGGAAAAAGAGCCCTGTCGAAACCCTGCTTCACCACGAAATTGCGGACACCGCGTGCGTACACTTCGGGAACAAACTGGTGCCCGTCCCTTCGCGGACCGGTGATGGCAAAGAATAACGACTGTTCGGGAAATACGATCTTGCGGCTATCGATCAATAGCAGGCTTATCCCGCTGTCGGGATGGTTGCCACCGGCAAAACCGGCGCCGATAATGGTTGCGATCTCTGCTATTGAATAGGTCATCCGCTATGTATAACTTATGGGTGTTGATCAGCCCTGTTGTTGCCGGTCTGTGTATCCACTTCGTCTGCCGGCGTACCTTTTTTCTGGTGATAGATCGAGTATACGACGGAGCCCGCAATACAAAGCAGGATCACCCCCAGTGACAACAGTACCTGTGCATTTTTACTCAGCCACTGGCTGATATAATACTCACCCAGCATTTTTGCGCCGATAAACACCAGTACGATGGCAATTCCCTGCTGCAGGTAATCGAATTTGGACACCGCGCCGCGCAGCAGGAAGAAAAGACTGCGCAATCCGAGTACGGCAAAAATATTGGAAGTATAAATCACCAGCGCGTCTTTTGAAATACCCATCACAGCAGGAATGGAATCAAGCGCAAATACGAGATCGATCGCCGCCAGCAGCACCACTACCACAAACAAAGAAGTGTACACCGTTCGTCCATTGAGTTTTAACCAGTACTTTCCATCGCCATCGTTATTGACCAGCGGGAAGAAACGCTGCATCCAGCGGTATATTTTTGAATCGTGCGGATCAAACTGTTCGTCGTCGTTGCTCGTGAACATTTTATACCCGGTATACAGCAGGAATGCGCCAAACAGGTACAGCACCCAGTGAAATTTTGCCACAAGCGCCACCCCTACGGTAATAAACAGTATCCTGAAAATGATCGCCATCAATATACCCAGCAACAATACCCTTGGGTAATGCACCGGCTTAACCGAAAAGGATTTAAAAATGAGGATGAACACAAAAATATTGTCTACGCTAAGACTCCACTCCATAAGATAGGCGCTCAGAAATTCAAGCGCCAGCTGGTACTGGGTAACCTGGTGCGCCGGGTTGGTTTGCACATCTTCGGATGCCAGCATGGCACCCTCGAATAAAAGGAATACAAAAAAAGCCAGGGCAAGTCCCACCCAGAAAG
Organism: Sediminibacterium soli; assembly: GCF_009939225.1. GTDB lineage: Bacteria > Bacteroidota > Bacteroidia > Chitinophagales > Chitinophagaceae > Sediminibacterium > Sediminibacterium soli. The sequence goes on from NZ_JAACJR010000008.1 coordinate 1,085,663, forward strand.
CCGTTTGCAGTAATGCCTGCCTGATGGAAATGATCTTGTTCTTTCTGCTCAGCACCCCCAGATCCACTACCAATGCTATCGCCAGAACAATACCGAAAACAAGATAAACAACCTGGTGTGCTGTCATGAATAGGCTTTCCGCAAAGATAGGAGGGAATAGGGAACAGATGAACAGATGAACAGAGGGACAAGGAACAAGGAACAGAAGATCGGAACTAAGGAGCAGCAGACTCGGGGCGGATGCAAATGCATATTTACAAATCAGACAAGATTGCCGCTCCGATCAATTGTTCCTTGCTCCTTGCTCATCCGTTCTTCTGTTCACTCCCGTTCCGTATTTTCTGCGACGGTGCCATTGGAGCAGTACGCCGATGCATACCAGTAAAAAAATCGGCAACACAATGTTTACAAACTGCCAGAAGCTGCGTTGGTCGGCCACTTTTCGTTTGTCGAGCAGGCGAAGTACAAAATCCTTGTTGCGGCTTTCAAATAACCGGTTATCGCTGACGAGGTAATCCATTGAATTGAGAAAGAATTCGCGGTTGGCGAACCGGTAATTTTCGAGCGGCAGCGTACCCATGGGCAGGGGGCCGGCCGTACTGCTCACGGTATTCGTAATGATGTCTGCGTCGCTTACCACGATCTGTTTGCCCGGTTTTTCAGCCGCAGGTAAATATGCTTTACCGGTAACACGCTGTACGGAATCCAGCACCTGCTGCCCCAGCCTGCTGGCAAACAGCGAGCGGAATTTTCCCTCCAGCAATACGGCTACAGGCAGATAGCTTTTGTTGAAACGCGCCAGGTCTTCCTCGCCTTTCACGCTGTTCAGACTTACGATGGCCGGGGAACTAAGTCTGCGGCTGTTGCTGTCGGTTGTCAGCAAAACGGTTTTGTCGATCCCCGGCGCCTTCACCGTATCGATGCTCGAGGGGAATATGGACAATACCCTGTCCAGGTTGCGGGAAATGGGGTTGCTGTTCCTCGATGCGAGAAAGGGGTAATACGGCCAGGGTATGCGCTGCATCCGGGGACTGTTATCCGGGTTCGTACCGATCACGATCGGTATTTTGGAACAGTTGAGGTCCTGCACAAGATCCGGGTTGATCCTCACGCCGTAGCGGAAAAGAATATCATCGATGTTCAAACCCCTGTCGAAAGCCGTATATTCCGACTGGCTGCGCATCAGGCTGTCGAGTTCTGCGTGCAGTTTGTCAACCAACCAGATCACATTCCCGCCATGCATGACATACTGGTCAATTTTCAGTTTGTCTTCGTCGGTGAAGGGCTGTGTGGGTTTCACGATCATCAGCGCATCGATCAGGGCGGGATCGGGATATCCTTTTTTCAGATCGAACACCGCCAGGCGGTACTCGCTGCGCAGGCTTTCGCCAAGATCATTTACTTTCAGGTCGATGGGTTCGCCGTTGCCAACGGCATACGCTACCGTGGGTACGTATTTCCTGGTAAGTTTATCGATGGCGCTGGCAAATTTATATTCCAGCAAAGCTTCCGCGGCATTGCGGGTGGCTTCCACATCTTCTTCGGCGCTGCCGTTCACCACATCGTATTGCCTGTATAGTTTACGGCTGCTGCGCAGATCGACCGCGATCGGTTTTTGTCCGTCGCGAAAACGCACCAGCGCAGAAGGAATGATCAGCTGGCTGGTTTGCTTTTCTTCCCGGGCCGAAACCACCTGGCTCTGCTCGAACACAACGCCCATTCTCGCAAGACTGTCGTAGAACAATACTTTGGCAGAATCAGTTTTACGGTCTTCGCCCGGTTTTTCAAAACGCACACGCACCAGGTTACTGGATAAGGACCTGAATTCATCGAGCAGGTCTCTGGTGGCGATACTCAGTTTTTTATAATCGGCAGGCAGATCGCCGGTAAGAAATACCTGTATGGTGATGGCAGTGTCCAGGTTTTTCAACAATTGTTTGGTGGCATCGGTAACGCTGTGTCTTTTTTCCGCGGTAAGATCGATCCGGTAAGACAGCAGCGAAGACAGCAGTACCACTGCGACAACCAATATCGTCAATACCCATATGCTGTATTTGCTGTTCCGGAACTGTTGCATAAACTACCGTTTCACAATATTTCTTTGGGTGATAAAAAGAAACAGCACGATGATACCCCCGAAGTAGATGATATCGCGGATATCGATCACGCCGCGGCTGACACTGCGGTAGTGAAAATTGATACCGAGCATTTCTATATAATAATCCATACCGGCGGCAAATACCGGCAGTTTGCTGATGGCTTCGAAACCGGTGTACAACAGAAAGCATACAAAGGCCCCGGTAATAAAAGCCACCACGGTATTGCTGGTAAAGCTGCTGGCGCAAACGCCCACCGCGGTAAACACGGCGCCCAGCAGTACCAGGCCGATATAGCTGCCGATGGTGCTGCCCGCATCGATACCGCCCGTAACACTCAGGGCCTGCAAGGAAAAAGCGTATACAATAGTAGGCAGCAGGGCGGTGACCACAATGATGGCCGCGCCAAAGAATTTGCCCCATACGATCTGCGCCGGAGAAAGGGGTAATGTTTTCAGCAATTCAAATGTGCCCGACCGGTACTCGTCCGCCAGGCTGCGCATGGTGATGGTGGATACAAGAAACAGCAATATCCAGGGCGTACGATCAAAAAAAACGGACAGTGTGGCGTAACCAAAATCGAGGATGTTGCTGTCGGGGAAAACGAACAGGACAAGCCCGTTCAGTAAAAGAAAAACGGCCAGGGCAATATAACCGGTAAGACTGCTGAAATACTGCTGCCATTCTTTTTTGCAGATCATCCACATGCTTCAAAACTAATCGTTCCTGCGCAATTGCCCTATTTGCATTTATGACCGGTGGGTGTTTTATGGATTTTATCACATTTGGCATCTCAGTAAAAAACCAACCTGCATGAAACCATTGTTTGCACTGGTGTTGCTTGCGCTGCCGGCATCCGCATTGCTGGCACAGGAACCACCGCCGCCACCCAAACCACCCAAGACAGAGCAGAAGAAATTTCCGCCGCCGGTGATCAAGAGAGATGTTCCGCCACCGCCGCCGCCAAAAGAACCCAGGGTATCGGTGAAGAAATTTGACCCGCCCAAACTGGTAAGAGACCAGCCCCCACCGCCGCCCAGGGAGCCCGGCTCTAAAAAAGGAAAGACCGCGCCTACCCCTCCCGCTCCGAAAAAAACCGAGGAGCCTTTACCGGCGGAGCCCGGTCACAACAGGATCATCACACCCGAAACACCGCCTGCACCTGCGGAAAAAGCCTAGCATGTGTTTTTCATCATATACAGAGGAGTTACAAAAAAGCCCCCGCATTCCTGCGGGGGCTTACACTAAAATTATGTATGGAACGGGTTATACGGCAAAACTTTCGCCGCAGCCGCAACTCCTGCTGGCATTGGGGTTGTTGAAAAAAAAGCCTTTGCCGTTCAGGCCGTCGGAGAAATCAAGTTCTGTATTCACGAGGTACAGGAAACTCTTCAGGTCTGTCACCACTTTCACGCCGTTGTCTTCGAATACCTGGTCCATGGGTTTGATCTCATTGTCAAAATCAAGCTTATAGCTTAAGCCCGAACAGCCGCCGCCCACCACGCCTACCCGCAGAAAATAAGAGGTATCACCTTCAACGCCGGCATCCTGCATCAGCTGCTGCACTTTTTTCTTCGCCTTATCGCTTACGAATATGCTGTTATCTGTTGCTACCATACTGTAACAATTATGGATGAATCGCTGATAGCCGATTAGGACCTGCGATTATTGATTTTTCTCAGTGGATACGTTCTTCGAACACCAGTTCTTCCAGACCGTTCTTCTTACGGTAGTCGTTGATCGCGGATTTGATCGCGTCTTCGGCCAGTACAGAACAGTGTATCTTAACCGGCGGCAGGTTCAGTTCTTCCACCAGCTCCATGTTGTCGATCTTAACAGCCTCGTCAACGGTTTTGCCTTTCAGCCATTCCGTAGCGAGGGAGGAAGAAGCAATGGCGGAGCCGCAGCCGAATGTTTTGAATTTTGCATCGGTGATCAGACCGGTGGCATCATCCACTTCTATCTGCAAACGCATAACGTCGCCGCATTCGGGAGCACCAACCAGGCCGGTACCCACATTCTTTTTCGATTTGTCCAAAGTACCTACGTTCTTCGGATTGGTATAGTGATCGATCACTTTTTCAGAGTATGCCATGGTGTATAATTTGAATATTTGAAAATATATTAATTTGAAAATGAGTGATTCCGGTTTGGCGCTGGGTGGTAACTGAACTCATTTTCAAATTTTCAGATTACCACACTTTTAATTTCCATCAATGGTGCGCCCATTCTATCTTGTCCAGGTCCATTCCTTCCTTGAACATTTCCCAGAGCGGACTCATTTCACGCAGTTTGAGAACGGTATCGGTAACAGCCTTGATGGTGTAATCGATCTGCTCTTCCGTGGTAAAACGTCCCAGACCAAAACGCAGCGAACTGTGTGCCAGGTCGTCTCCCAGGCCCAGCGCTTTCAGCACATAACTGGGTTCGAGGGAGGCGGAGGTACAGGCAGAACCGGATGACAGTGCGATGTTTTTGTTAAAGCCCATCATCAGGCCTTCACCCTCCACATATTTGAACGAGATATTGCTTACATGTGGCAGGCGGTGTTCGCGGCTTCCGTTCACATAGCTTTCTTCTATCTGCGTCAGTGCGTTTTCGAGTTTATCGCGCAGTTTGCTCAGCCTGACAGATTCTTCCGCCATTTCCAGCCGGGCAAGTTCACAGGATTTACCAAAGCCCACAATACCCGGTACATTCAGGGTACCGCTGCGCATACCCCGCTCATGTCCGCCGCCGTCCATCTGCGCCGTTACTTTCACGCGCGGGTTCTTACGGCGTACATACAATGCACCCACCCCTTTGGGGCCGTACATTTTATGTCCGGAGAAAGCCATGACATCGATACCGTCCTTATTCACGTCAACGGGCACTTTACCTACGGCCTGGGTGCCGTCTGTGAAGAACAGGATGCCATTTTTTCTCGCCAGCGCGCTGATCTCTTTAACGGGCTGTATCACACCAATCTCGTTGTTCGCGTACATGATGGCGATCAGGATGGTGGTGGGCCTGATGGCCGCTTCCAGTTCTTTCATATCGATCAGTCCATCCGGGGTCACTTCAAGATAAGTGATCTCGCCGCCCAGGCGTTCGATATGCTTGCAGGTATCGAGCACCGCTTTGTGTTCTGTTGTGCAGGTGATGATATGGTTGCCCTTGCTGGCATACATTTCATACACACCTTTGATGCCCAGGTTGTCTCCTTCCGTTGCACCCGAGGTAAAAATGATTTCCTTGGGGTCGGCGCCGATCAGTTTGGCCACCTGCTCCCTGGCATAATCCACGGCTTCTTCCGCTTCCCAGCCAAACGGGTGGTTACGGCTGGCGGCGTTTCCGAAATGCTCGGTAAAATAGGGCAGCATAGATTCCAGCACGCGCGGATCCATGGGTGTAGTAGCGTTGTTATCAAGATAGATCGGTAGTTTCAGCATAAGTCACAAAGTTTATAAATCTCCAAGTCACAAATTTACTGCAAATCGTGCTATATTTCTGGCCTGCCGGCGCATGGTTCATCTTTTTTTCATAATTCGAAAAGCCGCGGCAGTAAAAGCCATCATCATGTTAAAAATCGAACATATCGGTATTGCCGTAAAGGACTTTTCAAAGGCAATCCCGTTCTACGAAAAGCTGCTCAATACTCCCTGTTATAAAACCGAGACCGTATCGTCCGAACAGGTCAATACCGCTTTTTTCCGGCAGGGCGAGTCCAAGATCGAGCTGCTAGAAAGCACCGATCCCGACGGGGTGATCGCCCGTTTTATTGAAAAAAGAGGCGAGGGCATGCACCATATTGCCTTTGAGGTAGCCGATATTCATGCCGAAATGGCCCGTCTGAAAGCCGAAGGCCTCCATTTTCTCAGCGATCTCCCCAAACAGGGCGCCGATAACAAGCTGGTCTGCTTCCTTCATCCAAAAGATACGGGAGGGGTGTTGGTGGAGTTGTGTCAGGAAAGAGGGAATGAGAAATTGCCGATGGGGGGATTGCCGATTGCCGATGGGGGTGGGCATTGAGGGATTGTGGGATGGGAAATTGAAAGTCGAAAGGCCTCTGTTTTCCAGGGGATCTGCCTAAACAGGGAGGAAAGATTGGGGAATTGCGGAGGGGTGTTGCCGATGACAGACTGCCGGTTGAAAAATCGATCGGCAATCGCCAATCGACCCTCCTCAATCTACACTATGCCCAGCTTCTCCACCGCTACCTGGGCGGCGGCCTGGCTGGCGTCTTTTTTGTTGTAGCCTTTGCCGGTGGCCAGCAGTTCGCCGTCGAGCATGGCGCGCATGGTGAAGAGACGGCGGCTACCCTCCATTTTTTCGTCGGCCAGCTCAAAACTGAGCGATTTGCCGTTCTTGTTGGCCCAGCCGATCAGTTTGTTCTTCAGGTTGATGTCGATCTGCTCCAGGTCGTCTACGAACATATGTGGAAGTACGATATGCCTGTGCACCCAGTTATGGGTTTTTGTATAGCCTTTATCGAGGTAAACCGCGCCCACCAGGGCTTCCAGCGTATTGCCGAAGATCTGGCTTCCTTTCAGCGCGTTGTCGAATTTATTGTAGAAAGTGAGCTTGCGCAGCCCCATTTTCAGCGCGATATCGTTCAGCTGCTGGCGGTTCACCATTTTGCTGCGCATTTCGGTGAGAAAGCCTTCGCCTTTATAGGGGTAGCGTTTGAAAAGATAATCGGCCACGATGGCGCTCAGCACGGCATCTCCCAGGTATTCAAGACGTTCGTTGTTTTCGTCGGCCGTTTCTTTTACAGAACGGTGACTCAGCGCTGTCCGGTACAGCAACACATTGCTGGTTTTGATGCCCAGCACATTTTTCAACTGTTTTTCAAAAGACGGGTTTCCGCCTTTTTTCAGGATCTTCTTTATGAATTGCACGGACTTAAGCTACGTATTTTTTCACAATCACGCAGGCATTGTGTCCGCCAAAACCGAAAGTGTTGCTCAGGGCAATATCCACTTTGCGTTTCTGGGCTTTGTTAAAAGTGAAGTTGAGCCTGGGATCCAGTTCCGGATCGTCGGTAAAATGGTTGATGGTGGGGGGTACGATGTCTTCCTGCACCGCTTTGATACAGGCAATGGCTTCTATTACGCCGGCGGCGCCCAGACAGTGGCCTGTCATGGATTTGGTGGAACTGATGTTCATTTCGTAGGCATGCGCCCCGAATACTTCCAGGATGGCTTTTACTTCGGCGCCATCGCCCAGGGGGGTGGAAGTGCCGTGGGTATTGATATAATCGATCTCTGCGGGCAGCATCTGCGCATCTTTCAGCGCCACATTCATCACATTGCGGGCACCCAGTCCTTCGGGGTGCGGCGCGGTAAGATGGTAGGCATCTGCGGTTGCCCCGCCTCCGGCCACTTCGCAATAGATCCTGGCGCCTCTTTTGATGGCATGCTCCAGTTCTTCCATAACCAGCACGCCGGCCGCTTCGCCCATTACAAAACCGTCGCGGTCCTTGTCGTAAGGGCGGCTGGCTGTTTTGGGATCGTCGTTGCGTTCGCTCATGGCTTTCATGGCATTGAAACCGCCCACGCCGGCAGCGCTTACCACGGCTTCCGACCCACCGGCAAGAATGATATCGGCCTTACCCAAACGGATATTGTCCAAAGCCGCAATAATGCCATTTGTACTTGATGCACAGGCACTTACAACAGCAAAATTGGGTCCGCGGAAACCATGACGCATCGATATCTGCCCCGCGGCGATATCGAGGATCATTTTGGGGATGAAGAAGGGGTTGAAACGCGGGGTGCCGTCGCCATGGGCAAAATTCACCACTTCTTCCTGGAAAGTGGTCAGGCCGCCGATACCGCTGGCAAAGATCACCCCCACACGGTCAACATCGATATTCTCTTTGCTGATACCGGCGTCTTTAACAGCCATATCACTGGCTGCCATGGCGATCTGGGCAAAACGGTCCGTTTTGCGGGCCTCTTTTTTGTCCATGTAGTCGGTGGGATCAAATCCCTTGATCTCACAGGCAAAACGTGTCTTGAATTTGGATGCATCGAACTGAGTAATCATGTCTGCCCCGGAAACACCGTTGATCAGGCCGTTCCAGTAATCGTCCAGATTATTACCGAGCGGCGTAAGTGTTCCGATACCAGTGATAACGACCCTTTTCAATTGCATTGGTTAGCCTGTTTAAGTGATTAATCCGCCTTTTGTGGCTTTGGCGCCACAAGAAGGCGGATTAAAATTATTCCGAAGGAGGTAAATCTTACTTAGCGTGTTCTTCAAGGTACGCAACAGCCTGTCCAACAGTGGTGATGGTTTCAGCCTGCTCATCGGGGATGGAGATATTGAACTCTTTCTCGAACTCCATAATCAACTCAACGGTATCCAAAGAATCGGCACCGAGGTCGTTGGTAAAAGAAGCTTCATTGGTCACTTCAGCTTCGTCAACACCCAACTTGTCAACTATGATTTTCTTTACTCTTGTAGCGATGTCTGACATTGTAAAAGTTTTTTGTTACGGCTGCAAAAATATACTTTTTAGCACATACCCAATCTTTTCGGGCATTTTTGTTTCTAAACGCCATACAATATATAAAGGGCTGATCCGTCCTTTTTTAGTAGCTATTTTAGCGATTCTCCCTATCTTGTAAAACCTTACCCGGCCGTATGGCATTAAAAATTATAGATCACGGTTCCAGCGATTACCAGAAAATGGTGGATCTGAGGTTTGCCCTGCTGCGCAAACCCCTGGGACTCACCTTCACTCCCGAGGACCTGGAGGGCGAAAAGAACGATATACTGATCGGTGTTTTTGAAGATGAAAAACTGGAGGGATGCTGTGTTCTGACCGAAAAAGACCGCAAAACCATCCGTTTACGCCAGATGGCGGTTACCGCCAACCTGCAGGGAAAAGGCATCGGCCGGGCCCTGATGAGTTTTGCCGAAAATATCGCCCGCGACCGGGGCTACCGCCGTCTTACCATGCATGCCCGCAAAACTGCCGTGGGTTTTTACGAAAAAAACGGTTATAAAGTGTCCAGCGGCGAATTCTCGGAAGTAACGATACCGCATTTCGAAATGGAAAAGGAACTCTGACCGGGCGGATATAGTACCTCCACCCTGCCTATTTCTTTATTTTTCCGTTCAGCACCCCCCTGAGTTCGTGTTTGAAATCTTCGGTCATGCCGTCTTTCGGCACGATAAAGAACGATTTTGCATCGAAGTAAAGATGGAAAAAATGGGGGCTTTCGAAGAATTTACTGAAACGCGTCCAGGGCCATTCCACATAGCCGCGCGGGTTTTCGAGCCGCACTTCGGTTTCGCGGAAATACATGGTGAAGCTGTCGCGGAACGTATGCGCCCGCCTGTAAATACTGTTTGGCAGCAGGTACCAGAACGAAACCACCAGCAGCAGCCAGATCACGGACCCCAGCAGAAAGGGCTCGGGGCGTATCTTTCCCGTGTAAAAGAGAATGGCCGATACGATGGCAAAAACATTTACCAGCACGATCAGTATCCGCACTTCGGGGCGGTGTATAAAATGATAGCGGAGCCCCTGTATGACTTTTTTCTTATCGTAGGTAAAACTGTGTTGCACGCAGGATGGTTTATCGTTTGGGGTTTGCAGCCGGTTATCCGGACTAAAGACCGCAAACTACAAACTATACGGTTTCGTTTCCCAAAAACATCATGGATTTGAGATAGAAAACACCTGTATTGCTCCCATGGAAATTCAAGGTCCGGCCGTATTCTCTGCGAAACTCCCCTTACTCCGCGCCTCAGGGGTAAAAAAATTCTGCACGGGCGGATTTTTCGGAAAATTTTCACCGCAGAGACGCAGGAGAGGCAGAGATACGCAGCGCATGCCTCGATTTTGCCAGCTCCATGCAGTTAGGACTGATATCCGAAGGGCACTATTTAAACGAATTCACAAACTGCTCGATCGCTTCCGCAGACAGTTTTTCTTTGCCCGATGCGATGACGATGCGATAGCGGAAACTGACCGATTGGCCTTTGGCAAGTTTAAAATCCATGGCTTCCTTATTGTTCGAGAACACTTTCTGGCCAAGCGGGTTGGCTGCAAAAAGGCCGTAGTTGCGTGCGTGCCAGTAAGTGGGGTAACCGGGATTCTTCGGGTGGTCTATAACGGCAATACTGATCACATCATCGCCTTTTCTGCCATACATCATACACCAGTTGCCACGGGTGCCCCATGCGGCATCTCCTTCCTTACCTGCAGAAGTAAGGTAGTTACCGCTGGTGGTTTTGTCTTTGGGCGCGGTTACCCTGGTTACGTTGCCGTTATCATCTTTGTACTCTTTTGTTTGGGTGATGGGCAGTTCCAGTTCATGCGCCACACGTAATCCGAGCAGGCCGTCTTTGGCATCGGGGAACGAAACATCCTGCACAGCCGTCAGTTCGGTTATACGGTCTATCATGCGGATATTGTCGCCGGCCTCAAAACCAAAACTCGTTTTTTCCTGCAGCAACACGTCTTTCTGCTGGTTGGTCCAGTCTGCCGCATAACTGAGTTTGCCCCTGGGGCCGCTTTGTGTTTCGAGGATCTTTGCCGTCCTGATCCAGCCATAGTTCTTTTTCTTATCGGCTGCTATCGCGAATGAATTGTTCCAGAAATCCAGTCCGTTCACTTTCTCATAGTTGAACCACAGTCCGATATGATGCGGATGATCGGTAGGATCATTTGGCTGCGGATGCCAGGGAAAACCGCGGGTGATCATTTGTCCGTCTGCAGCATAAATGGGGTAGAGAAAAGGCTTCTCCATCGTATCGGTATAGATAAAATCGGTAAAGGGTTTTCCGCCTACCGCGATGCTGATTTTCTGCTGCCCCGCAACAGGTGATACGGTGACAGCATTCCGCTGCGCCGAAGCAAAGAAAGGAAGGAGGAAGAAAACAATGGCACAACCTGCCTGCCGGAAAGCATGGCTCGAAGCGTTGAAAATTTGAAAATGGATTTGGGGCTTCATTGCTTTTTTATTTATGGCTGGTAAATGCTGTCGCATTTTCGGGTTTTCAAATTAAACGATCGGTTTTGTTTTTTTCATAAGCAACTGCATGATCACCCATGCAAGCAGGTAGGCAACGGCACACACGATAAACATAATGTAATAGGCCGTCTCTATCTGGTTAATGGAACGGTAATGCAGAAAAATATTTTTCTGTACAAGCCAGGTAAGAAAGATACCGCCGATCGATCCAAACATACCGCCAATACCGGTTACGGATGCCGTGGCTTTTTTAGGGAACATATCACTCACCGTGGTAAAGATATTCGCGCTCCATGCCTGGTGTGCCGATGCCGCAATGCCGATCACCAATACCGCCAGCCATTTATCCACCGAACCCAGTACAAGCGCAAACAGAATGGGTACCACGCAGAATGCATAGATCAGCATAGCTATTTTCCTTGCCCTTGCAACGGTCCAGCCTTTTTTGTTGATGAAATACATCGGCAGCCAGCCACCGAAAACACTGCCGAAAGTGGAGATAATGAATACCACAGCCACGTAGGGAGCGGCATCCGCGGTGGATATATTGTATTTGCTTCCGAAAAAATCGGGTAACCAGAAAATATAGAACCACCAGATCGGGTCGGTCAAAAATTTACCGATGGAGAATGCCCAGGTCTGCGGAAAGGTCAGCAGTTTTCCCCATGACAGTTTAGGCGAAGTATCGTCCGCTACAGGCGCTTCATCCTTATCGCTTTCTATATAAGCCAGCTCGGCGGCGTCCAGTTTTTTGTGTCTGCGCGGCACTTCGTACAGCATGAACCAGAATATCAGCCAGATAAAACCCAGCAAACCCGTTACGATAAAGGCCGACTGCCATCCCCAGTGGTGTAACATATAGGGAACAACAAGCGGCGTTACGATAGCGCCCACATTGGCGCCTGAATTCAATATGCCAAAGGCAAAAGCGCGTTCTTTTTTTGGGAACCATTCTGCCGCCGTTTTATTGGCCGCGGGGAAATTGCCTGCTTCGGCCAATCCCAGTGCGCCCCTTACGATCTTGAACCCCAACACGGTATTTACAAAACCGGTGGCCACGCCGGCAATGCTCCACAATCCGGTGGCTACCGCGTAGCCTATTTTGGTGCCCAGTTTATCGATAACACCGCCTGCGCCCAGCAAACCGATGGCGTAGAATATTTTGAAAGTGATCTCCACGTCGGCATAATCACCGTCTGTCCACCCGTAGGTAGTGGTGAAAGTGGATTTCAGAAAGCTGATCACGCTTCTGTCGATATAATTAATGGTAGTGGCAAAAAACAACAATCCGCATATTCGCCAGCGGTACTTGCCTATTTTTTCTGCTGTATTCATAAGTGGGGTTTGTCTGAAAAGAGACGGAAATTATTTTGATTTGACAGAGGAGACGATCTCCATAGCCTGTTTGGTGGCCGCGGTTATCTGCGCATAGTCCTTTGCTTCGAGCAGTTGTTTGGTGATCAGTTTGCTGCCCATTCCCACGGCGCATACGCCGGCTTTGAACCATCCGGCAATATTGTCTTTATCGAGCTCTACGCCGCCGGTGGGCATAAACAAAAGACCGGGAAACAGTTCTTTGATGGCAGACAGGAACCCGGGGCCGAGGATATTGCCAGGGAACAGTTTGATCATTTTTGCACCCATGGTTTCGGCTTTGATGATTTCCGAGGGCGTCATACAGCCGGGCACCCAGAGCATCTGGTTCCTGTCGGCAACTTCCGCCACCGATTCCACCAGGCCCGGGCAGATGATATAGTCCGTTCCGGCATCGATAAACTGCTGTGCCATCTCGCCGTTCTTGATGGTGCCGATACCCAGGTGCATGCCTTTCAGTTCGGTATCGCAGATCCTGCGCATTTCTTTAAAATTGGTGAGTGCCGCTTCGCCGCGGTTGGTGTATTCAACAGCACGTATGCCTGCGGCATAAAGGGCTTTCAGCACTTCGATGCTGACGGTGGTATCTTTATAAAAATACAGAGGTAAAATGCCCTGCTCCGGGATCAGTGAGAGTATCTCCGCTTTCTTTTCCATATAGCAATTTTTTCGCGTAGCAATGTTATTGAAATCTATAGAACCGACTGTTTTTATTACGCAAACGTTTGCGTATTTTTCAGTGAATTCTATCAGCGATTTCTTTTCCGGTCAGGGATTAATGGGCAACTTTACAGACTGGCAGGCTCGAAAGTTAGCCATATATCTGAAAAAAGTTACGATTTAAACAAAAAACTAACGAGAATTTTATGTCAAAAAAAGTAGTTACCCTCGGCGAGATCATGATGCGTCTCTCCACTCCGGGTTTTGAAAGATTTGTTCAAAGCGACAGTTTCGATGTTACCTATGGCGGCGGCGAAGCCAATGTGGCTGTTGCGGTTTCCAACTATGGGTTGAATGGCGTGTTTGTAACAAAAGTTCCCGAGAACGCGCTGGGCCAGGCTGCCATCAACCATATCCGTCGTTACGGCGTGAATACACAGTTTATTGCGCGTGGCGGAAAACGTCTTGGTATCTACTTCCTGGAAACAGGCGCTTCCATGCGTGCCTCGCAGGTGATCTATGACCGCGCGGGCGCGTCCATTGCCGATGTTGACATCAGCGAATTTGATTTTGACAAAATACTCGATGGCGCCAGCTGGTTCCATACCACCGGTATCACACCCGCCCTCAGCGACAAGGCCGCCGCGCTCACCGAAGCGGCGCTGAAAGCAGCAAAAGCAAAAGGCATCACCACCAGCATAGACCTTAACTACCGCAAAAAACTGTGGAGCAAGGAAAAAGCGCGGGAAGTGATGAGCAGGCTCTGCCAGTATGTGGATGTATGTATCGGCAACGAAGAAGATGCGGAAACAACACTGGGCTTTAAGGCGGAAGGCACCGATGTAACCAAGGGCGAGCTGAACCTCGACGGTTACAAAAGCGTGTTCAAACAAATGAAAGAGAAATTCGGTTTCAAATACATCGCATCCACGCTGCGCGAAAGCCATAGCGCTTCCGACAACGGATGGAGCGCCCTGGTATACGACGGAAACGAATTCTATCATACCCGCCAGTACGAAGTGCGTATCGTTGACCGTGTGGGCAGCGGTGATTCTTTTGCCAGCGGTTTTATCTACGGCCTGGTAACCAATATGCCGATGAGTGAGGCCGCCGAATTCGGCGTTGCGGCCTCCGCCCTCAAACATACCATACCCGGCGACCTGAACCATGCCACACTTGGCGAGGTAAAAGACCTGATGAAAGGTGACGGATCGGGCAGGGTGCAGCGGTAGGGAACAGATGAACAGGGGAACAGATGAACAAGGAATAACGAATAGCGATCGGAGGTTTTGTTTGAACGGCGGAAGTTTGTTATTTCCTGTTTATCTGTTACGTATTTTCATCATGCCAATTTCAAAATTTCTCATTTACCAATCCAGCATAAAATGATCCTTGACAGTTTAACTGCGGCAGACAAGTACGTTTCGCTGCATCCGTTGTTTGCGAAAGCTTTTGAATACATCAGCAAGACCGACCTGGCTGCACTTGAAACGGGTAAGTTTGACATTGACGGCGATAAGCTGCGTGGCATCGTATCCGATAAAGAAGGCACCACTGCGGAGGCTTCAACCGCAAAATTCGAGTGCCATAACGCGCATATCGATATCCAGGTATGTATCCGCGGCAAAGAGACCATCGGCTGGAAACCGCGAGGTACCTGCACTTCGCCAAAAGGTGACTACAACCCTGAAAAAGACGTATTGTTCTACAGCGATGCACCGGATATGTTCTTCGGCATGACCGACAGCCAGTTCGTCATTTTCTATCCCGAAGATGTGCACGCACCCATGATCGGTGAGGGAATGATCAAGAAGCTGGTGATAAAAGTGAAGATCTGACAACTGAAAACAAAAAAGCCAGAACTGAAAGGAATTGTATCTCCTTCTTTTCAGTTCTGGCTTTTCAGTTTCTTTTCCTGTCAGGCTATCACTTCATCTCCGCAATCGCCACGGGATCCATATCGGTGAAAGTATAATTCTCACCTGCCATTGCCCAGATAAACCCGTAGTTGGTGGTACCGGGGCCGCAATGCACAGACCAGGGCGGTGATATCACCGCTTCGTGGTTGGCCATTACAATATGACGCGTTTGCTGCGGCTCGCCCATAAGATGGAATATGCGCTGTGGTTCGGGTACATCGAAATAGAAATACACTTCCATTCTCCTGGTATGCGTATGCGGCGGCACCGAATTCCACACACTTCCCTCGCTTAATACCGTAAGCCCCATTACCAGCTGGCAGCTCTGAATGCCATCCGCATGAATGTATTTGTAAATGGTGCGTTTGTTGGAGGTGGTTGTATCGCCCAATGCAACAGGCGATGCCTCGTCTTTGGTCATCTTGCGGTTAGGATAGCTGTGATGCGCCGGTGCGGACAACAGGAAAAAATCGGCGGGTTTATCTGCTGACTTACTGGCGAAAGAAACTTTCTGTGTTCCCTTACCAAGGTACAGGGCATCGAGTTTCTTCAGTTCATAGGTTACACCGTCCGCTTCCACCACACCTTCTCCGCCCACATTGATAATGCCCAGCTCCCTGCGCATCAGAAAATAATCCGCACGCAGTTCGGCTTCATTGGGCAGTTCCATTTTACGGGAAACCGGTTTTACACCGCCGATGATCACGCGGTCGTAATGCGAGTATACCAGTTTCAGGGCATCCTGTTTAACAAGATCCTGCACAAGGAAATTGGCACGCAACTCTTCGGTACACATGCCTTTCACTTCTTTCGGGCTTGACTGAAAACGTATTTCCATGGTTGTTGATTGATTGGTTGCAAGTATTACATACTGCGGATTGTATTGTTACTTGGTTTAATGGCTGTATGGTTATCTGTTCAGACAGTTTAACAAGGTAACCATTTAACCCTCATCTATCTTCCCATCCATCCTCCGTCCACCACCAGTATGGTTCCGTTTACATAGCTGGCTGCTTCGGAAGCGAGGAATATGGTCGGGCCTTTGAAATCTTCGGGTTTTCCCCATCGTCCTGCGGGTATACGCGATAAGATCGAAGCACTTCTGTCGGGGTCGTTGCGCAACGCTTCGGTATTATCGGTGGCGATATAACCCGGTGCAATCCCGTTCACGTTCACACCTTTCGACGCCCATTCGTTGGCAAGCGCTTTTACCAGGCTGCTCAGCGCACCTTTGCTTGCCGCGTACCCCGGAACGGTGATACCGCCCTGGAAACTCAGCAATGAACAGGTAAAGATGATCTTGCCGCTGCCTCTTTCGATCATATGCCGGCCTATTTCCCTTGCAATGATAAAGGGTGCATCGAGGTTGATGGCAAGAACGGTATCCCAGTATTCATCGGGATGTTCTGCCGCAGGCTTGCGCATAATGGTGCCCGCATTGTTGACAAGGATATCGATGGCCGGGTTCTCTGCCAGGACTTTTTCAAGAAATGCATGCACCGATTCTCTTTTGGAGAGATCGGCGGCATAGGCTTTGAAAGAACGCCCTGTTGCCTTCACCTCTTTTTCAATCTCGCTGCCCGAGAGCGCCAGTGTTGCGGATACCCCGATGATATCTGCGCCCGCTTCGGCCAGGCCCAGCGCCATGGCTTTGCCGATGCCTTTGTTGCAACCTGTTACCAGGGCAACTTTTCCGGTAAGATCAAACGATGTAGCCATATCAGAATATAAACTTGGTGCTTAAGAAATTGGATTCATGCTCGCTTACGATCTCATTGATCAGGTGCTTGTTGGCATCGGTGAGTTTAGCCGCCACCAGCGAACGGATCGAGAAAGAACGCAATGCATCCACCACCGACAGGGTTCCTTCAGCGCTGTCTTTTCTTCCCGTGAACGGAAATACATCCGGTCCGCGCTGGCACTGGCAGTTGATGTTTACACGGCTTACCTGGTTTACCAGCGGATCGATCAGTGAAGCAACCTCTTTTTCATCATTGCTGAAGATACTCACCTGCTGGCCGTGCGTGGACTCGATCAGGTAGTCGATGGTTTCTTCCAGGTTGCGGAAGGGCACCACGGGGATCAGCGGGCCGAATTGCTCCTCGCGGTACAATTTCATATCGCGGTTTACCGGATACATTACGGCAGGGTATACGAACGATTCAACCGCCGTACCGCCGTTCTCATTCATCACGCTTGCGCCGTTCTCCACCGCATTCTCGATGCATTCCCTGAGATAGGCGGGTTTGCCCGGCTCGGGCAGCGGCGTTAACGCCACGCCTGCTTCCCAGGGCATGCCATATTTCAGTTTGTTGACAGCAGCGGATAACTGCTCCACAAATTCATCGGCGATGCTTTTGTGCACGAATACGATCTTCAGCGCTGTACAGCGCTGGCCGTTGAATGAAAGACTGCCCAGAACGGTCTCCTGTACGGCAAGTTTGATATCGGCGTGTTTGGTGATGATGGCCGCATTTTTTGCATCCAGTCCCAGTATCGCACGCAGGCGGTTCACTTTGGGATGCAGTTTCTTCAGCTCGTTGGCCACTTTACTGGAACCGATCAGGGTAAGCACATCCACTTTGCCGGACTGCATCAACCCCGGAACGATCACATTGCCACGGCCATAGATCGTATTTACAACGCCTTTCGGGAAACAATCCCTGAATGCCTTGAGCAAAGGATAATGCAATAAAGTACCATGCTTCGGAGGTTTGAACAGCAGGGTATTGCCCATGATGATCGCGGGGATCAGCGTTGTAAAGGTTTCGTTCAGCGGGTAATTGAATGGCCCCATGCACAGCACCACACCCAGCGGCGACCGGCGTATCTGCGCGGCAATGCCCTGTTCGATGGTAAAACGCGATGAGTCACGGTCTATGTCTTTCAGTGCATCGATGGTTGCATAAATGTATTCAACGGTCCTGTCGAATTCTTTTACCGAGTCAGAATAGGATTTACCGATCTCCCACATGATCAGTTTCACCACGATATCTTTCTGCTCATGCATTTTGCCGATGAATTTCTCCACGCAGGCAATACGGTCCGAAATATTCATGGTTGGCCACTGACCGCGGCCATTGTCATAAGCCGCCACTGCGGCATCCAGCGCTTCAAAAGCTTCCTTCTCTGTACAAATGGGATAAGTGCCTATCAACTTTCGTTTCAACCCGCTTTCGGTTCTGATACAAACCGGCGAATACACTTCATGAACGGTCCCGTCCCATGATTTCATTTCACCATTGCATAAATATTCGCGCTGGTGAATCTCTTCTGCAAGTGCATACTGTGCAGGAATTGCTGATTCCTGAACGAATATGCCTGCCAATTGTTCTGTAAATGACATACGTAAAATTAACTGATTATTTTCTGATACGTGTTTAAGCAATGTCTTGGGCATGCAAAGCTTAGACTTTCTCTGCGATGTTAGACGGATTAATTACGAAAACGATTGCATGAATACCATCTGGGTTTACGAAATGCGAAATCCGGCCCGTGCTTTTTATTCGCGTCTGGCAAATGCCGCTGTTTTATTCAGACAAAACCGATTGCCAGCCGAAATAATTCTTTGCATTGCGGTAACAGATATCCCGGATCACGTTTCCAACCCATTCGATATCGTTGGGCAATTCCCCGTTCTCGATCTCTTCGCCAAAAAGGTTGCAGAGAATACGCCTGAAATATTCATGCCGCGGATAAGAAAGAAAACTGCGGGAATCAGTAAGCATACCGATAAACCGGCTCAGCAATCCCATATTAGACAGGACATTGATCTGTTTAACCATACCGTCTTTCTGGTCCAGGAACCACCATGCGGAACCGAACTGCACTTTTCCCGCAACCGAACCGTCGTTGAAATTACCGATCATGGTTGCCATAAGTTCATTGTCGGCGGGGTTAAGGTTATACAGTATTGTTTTGGCAAGTTTGTTATCGCTGTCGAGTTTGTTCAGGAATACAGCGAGCGCTTTTGCCTGCGAAAAATCACCGATGGAATCCCAGCCGGTATCGGGGCCCAGTTGCTGCATCATTCTTGCATTGTTATTGCGCAGGGCACCGAGGTGAAATTGCTGCACCCAGCCTTTCTCCCAATCCCATTCCGCAAAATGAATCAGCATGGCCGATTTGAATTTTCGCTGCTCCATATCATTCAGCTGTTTGCCGGAATGCACTTTGTTAAAAATGGCGTCGATCTCGGATCCGGTAAAATCTTCCGCATAGATCTCTTCCAGACCATGGTCCGAAACACGGCAACCCACGGAAGCAAAGAAATCATGCCTGTTCTGCAGCGCATACAGGAAATCGTCGAACGACGATATGGTGATACCGCTTACCTTTTCCAGTTTCTTCACATAGGCATTGAAATTTTCCGCATTGCCAACGTTCATGGCCTGGTCGGGCCGGAATGCAGGCAGGATGGGTATTTCAAACCCTTCGTTTTTTAACTGTATATGGTATTCTAGCGAGTCAACAGGATCATCCGTTGTACAAACCAGCGCCACGTTCATTTTGCGAAGCAGGTTCTTTACCGAATAGGGTTCTGTCTGCAGCAGATCCGTGCAGTGGTCATATATTTTTTTTGCGGAATCGCCATTGAGTATATCCGATACGCCGAAATAACGCTGCAGCTCCATATGCGTCCAGTGATACAGCGGATTCCGCAGCGTATACGGAACCGTGGCAGCCCATTGTTCAAATTTCTCCCAGTCGCTTTTATCGCCGGTGCAGAAGCTTTCGTCAACGCCGTTTGTGCGCATGGCGCGCCATTTATAATGATCGCCATACAGCCACACTTCGGCCAGCGTTGCAAAGCGGTGATCTTTGGCGATCAGTTCGGGCGACAAATGACAATGGTAGTCTATGATCGGCATATGCTTTGCGTACCCATGGTATAGCTTCTGCGCTGTAGCATTGCCCAACAGAAAATGTTCATCTAAAAATTGCTTCATGGCAGGTTATTGTCTTAATACGTCGGGCATCAGCCGGAGGCTTTCGCTACCGGGCCCTTGTTTTTGAATGTTGGTTGCTGATTTTTTTCCTTATAAACTAACGCCTCTCTTCCATGGAATAAAATCATCCTGGTTCAGTAATACGGCTTTGGGTATCACTTCTCCGCTGGCGGCCCTGATACAATATTCCAGTATCTCCTCCCCCATCTGCTCGATGGTTTTATCTCCGTCTATCACACCGCCCGTATTGATGTCGATGATATCCGACATACGCAGGGCAAGCGATGTATTGGTGGCCACTTTGATCGTTGGACATACCGGGTTGCCGGTGGGTGTGCCCAGCCCGGTTGTAAACAGTATCAGTGTAGCGCCGCTGGCGGCTTTACCGGTTGTTGCCTCCACATCGTTACCCGGTGTGCAAACCAGGCTGAGACCGGGTTTGGTGGCCGGCTCGGTGTAATCCAACACATCCACCACGGGTGAGGTGCCGCCTTTTTTGGCCGCGCCATTGCTTTTGATCGCATCGGTGATCAGGCCATCCTTGATATTACCGGGCGATGGGTTCATGTCAAACCCCGATCCCACATTTTCCGCGGCCTGGTTGTAGCTGCGCATCAGGTGTATGAATTTCCGGGCGGCGGTTTCGTCTGTGGTGCGATCGATCAGCTGCTGTTCCGCCCCGCAGAGTTCGGGAAACTCGGCCAGCAGTATTTTACCGCCCAGCGCAACCACCAGGTCTGAGCAATACCCTACGGCAGGGTTGGCGGAAATGCCGCTGAAACCATCGCTGCCACCGCATTTGACGCCGATACAGAGTTTGTCGAGCGTGGCCGGTTTGCGTTCCAGCCGGTTGATCCCGATCAGCCCTTCGAAGGTCTTACGCATCGCTTCGGTGATCAGCTGCTCCTCGCTCTGCGACTGCTGCTGTTCAAATACATGCAGCGGCTTGTCGAAATGAGGGTTGTGTTTTTTAATATCGTCGAGCAGGTTCTGCGTCTGCAGGTTCTGACAACCCAGGCTGAGTATGGTAACACCGGCCACATTCGGGTGATCCGCATAGGCGGCCAGCAGTTTGCTCAGAATGGCCGCATCCTGCCTGGTGCCGCCGCATCCGCCCTGGTGATTCAGGAACTTGATGCCATCCACATTTTTAAAGACACGGCCGGTTGCAATAGTCGATTCTTTTACTTCCAGGCTGGCGTTGGAAACATCACCGCCCTGCCGGTACAGTTCCAGCAGGAGATGTGCTTTTTGTTTGTACTTATCCGTTACATTATAACCCAGTTCGCTGTACAACGCTTCTTTGATCACATCCAGGTTCCTGTTCTCACAAAAAACCGTGGGCATGAATAACCAGTAGTTGGCGGTACCCACGCGGCCGTCGCTGCGGTGATACCCGCTGAATGTTCTGCCGGCAAATTTTGAAACATCGGGCGCCTGCCATTCGTAATGATAGGGTCTGAATTCATACGGCTCCGCCGCATGTTTGGTGTTTTCCGTCGACATGCGGCTGCCTGCAGGTATCTGTTTCTGCGCTTTGCCCACCAACACGCCGTACATGATCATTTCATCGCCCGGCCGCATATCGTGCATAAAAAATTTATGCTTGGCGTCTATATCTTCTTTCAGCACATAATCGTTCCCCTGGAAGGAAATGGTCTCACCCTGCTTCAGGTTGGTCAGCGCCACAAGTACATTGTCTTTGGGGTGTACCTGTATTATTTTCTGTTTGCTCATGCGATGGTTTGTTTTAGGATTCCCGAATGAAGGGCATTGCTTACGCCCCCTTTTGTCAACAGTGCAAGATACTGCAGTACTGCCTGGGGAAATCCTTTGTACCGGGTCAAATCCTTTCCGAACAACTGTTCGTCTTTCAGTATCGCGTACACACAGGCTTCGGTATCGGGCGCTGACTGCCAGTGTGCATACAATGCCGTCGCTTTATCGTCGTTGATAGGGTATTTTTTTGTACCGTCGTTACCCGTGTACTGCCCGCCCGAGTTTTCGGCAGGACGGGTAAAAAGCAGGTACGCCGCAAACCCAAGGGCCATCAGCGCCGGCGGCTCATGGTTTACCGAATAATGTTTATCGATCAGCGGCACGCAGCGCATCGCCATTTTGGAGGTGTATTGCGCGCTGATGCTGATCCACTGGTGTTCGATATACGGATTGCGGAACCTGTCAAGCACCTGTTCGGCAAATGCATGGGCTTCTGACAGGCTGATGGTTTCCTGCACCACCAGCGGCGCGATCTCCTGCAGCATCAGGGAGGAAACAAACCGGGTGAAGCCTGCATCGTTCATGGCCTGCTTAACGGTACTGAACCCGGATAAAAATGCCAGCGCGCATGAGAAAGTATGCGTACCGTTCAGCAGGCGCAGTTTGAGCTCGCGGAATTTGTTGATATCCGGTGTAATGACAATGTCCTTGTTTGCTTCGCTGAAAGAAAGCACCGACCGCGCGCGATCGCTTGCCGTTTCAATTGCCCAGAGGCGATAGGGTTCGGACATGATCATCAGTTCGTCCTCGTACCCAAGCTCCTGCTCCCGGCGTCTGTGCTCATCGGCGGACAGTTTGCCGGGAACGATGCAATCCACGAGTGAGTTGCAGAAATCGTTCGACTGCTCCAGCCAGTTCATGAAAGCATCCGTATGCCCTTTTAGCCTGGCCAGCGTGGTAACGATCTCTTTCAGTTTTGTTCCGTTGTCTACGATCAGTTCTGCGGGTACGATGACCATGCCCGATTCATCGCTTCCGTTGAAAACGCGGTAACGCGCTTCGAGAAAAGCCAGCAAACGCCCGGGGAAAGAAACCGGTACGGCTGACGCGGCATCGGACTCCACCAGCACAATGCCCACTTCGGTCGTATTGGAGATCACCAGCTGCAGCAGCGGGTTGGCTGCGCAGGCAAGTATTTCGTTCCACTCATCGGCGGCGGAGAGTACGCGGCTGATAGCGGTATTGAGCACCTGTCTGTCCACTTTTATGCCATCCTGTATACCCCGCTCCAGTAGGGTGAACATGCCGTCCTGCAGCTTAAACGCATCCGTACCGCCATTGGCGGTTGATTTAACCACAACGATGCGGCCGTTGAACAGGTTTTCCTTATTCGCCTTGTCTATGAAATAATCGGGCAGGCCGCGCAGCAGCACACCGGTGCCGAACTGCAATACTCGCTCCGGCAGGTTCGCCACCTGTTCCGTGTACCCGTGCTTATCCGCGGCCTGGCTTATTGTTTTTTTTGATAACTGCATGTCCGTTTGTTTCGTTACAATCCTTTGGTCTTTGCCTTCCATGTGGGGAACTCGGTCTTGATAAGTTTCTCCGGCCAGGTTCCATACCAGGCATACCCGGTTCGTCGCTCGTATTCAATTTCGGCTACATTATAGTGTTTCTGGCTATCCCTTCCCGCAAACAGCGGTTTATCGGTTCCTATCTCGTAAAACCTTGCCCATACTGTACTTGCTGCATCGGGCACCAGCACGCGATCAAATTTTTTAGGCAGTTCCGGTGCTGGCTGATCAACATACCGGTATCCGGTGATCTTTACCCTGTCAAGCCAGCTAACACCTGCAACAATCGCGTCGATGATGTTTTGCGAGGGTTGTTTTACCCGCATCAGAAACCGTATGATGTTAACCGATTCAGCGCCGCTGGTGGATGCGAGTTCAAATTTGCGCGCCATCTCGGGCTGTAAGGTTCTTGCATTGTATTGCGCGCACCAGGCAGTCAGCCTGCCGTTCACTTTTAGCTGTGTGAGCAGGATACACCGGATGCCCCGCTCTATTACTTTTGCGCAGACCGGCACAAACGAGCGGTCGATAGCGGCAAGACCTTTGCTGCCATCCCGCACATCTTCCAGCACTTCCATGGCGTTTATCATGGCGTTGTCGTTGAAGGTGATCTGGCTTCGGTACAGCGATGAATCGGGATAATACTGCGACCAGCCACCTGCGGCGTTCTGTGCCAGCAGCAGATAGCGCACACCTTTTTCGGCAGCGGCGAGGTACGCTGTGTTTTTTGTCTGCCGGTATGCATTGGCGAGATAACGTATTTCTTTTGTGGTAGCGTTGTTATCGATGGTGGCGTCCTTATGAAGCGAATCGTTGCGGACCGCTTTCTTTTCTGCGTCGGACAATACCCGTGCATAGTCCACTTTTGTTTCGTTCACCGCCTTGGGCCAGCCGCCTACGGCACGCTGGTAAAGCAGCATGTTTTCTGCCACGGGATCGATACCGGATGATGGTGCCGCCTTTGGCGTTGCAACTTTTGATGTGCCGACTACCGGGTCTATATGCGTTACCACGGAAACCGGATCCCATTTGCCGGCGAATGTCCACAGCGCGCTGATCTGCGCAGGCGCCGGCGAACCGGGTGCTTTGCCGAGGTTGTCGGCAAACCAGGGATAGTCTCCCGCTTTGCGGTGGTTGTTGTAATAGTAGATCCGCTGGCCCCACTGTATCAGGTTCTGGGGATTGGACGGATTCAGATAGATCGGCGCGTTGGCCATATTGTCGGCAAAACTGCAGTTAAGCAGATAAAACTGTGCATCCCGATGATAACGGCCGAGTTTAAAACCGTTCTCGCCGCGGAAAACGCAATGGTTCAATACCGTTTTTGCGTCTTCGATTTTAGATCCGTCGTGCCAGATCGCGGCCACATTGCCGTGTGCCACAAACTCGCAGTTCTCTGCATAGGCCCAGCCCCTCGGACAATAAAAATCAACACCGCCTTCCATCAGGCAGTCTTTGAAATAGAACATGCCTGCTTCCACATTCCAGGGACTTACCGTATCGCCGCCATAAGCGCGGAGTATGCAGTTACGGACGATCAGCCTGGTGGTGGCAAAACTGCGCAGCGCCATCTGGTGCCCGCTGGCTGTAACCGTTTTGAACGGGTTCAGACTATCGAGTTTGCAGTCTATATGAATACCCTCGGGTTTAGCAAGCAGGTCAAACCCAAAGCTGTTGGTGATGCTGAGGTTCTCGAGTACGATATCGCTTCCTTTCAGGTTAATGGTGGCAACACCCCAATCGTCCCTGTTCTCGCAGCGCCAGATATCCCTTGCCTGGGAGATCGTCAGCAGCGTCCTGTTTTTATCTTCCCCTACCAGCGATACAAAATCCTTTTCAATAAACAGTTTTTCCCGGTAAACGCCGTTCCGGATAAAAATCACCCGTTGTTTTACAGCGGCATCGGGTAAACTGTTGATCGCCTCCTGTATGCTGGTAAAATCGCCTTTGCCCGACTGGTCAACCACGATCATCCTGTCCTGTGCAGGCAGGGCCGGTACCGTTACGCAGAGGCTAAGGAATACAGCAACAATATGGTTCAATACAGCTCTCACGATCCTATTTTGCGCGCGATGGCGTTTGCCTGATCAGCCATTGCACCAGTTCATTGGCAGCTTTGAAATTTTCATAGTCGGCGGGCAGTTTTCTGCCATCGGTATATTCATTATAGATCCAGGGATCAGCCGTGGCAAACACGGTGCCCCTGCCTATTTTGGCTACCGCGAAAATGACCAGCTCATCTTTTTTCAGGTAGGCGGTTGCGGGCTCTTTCAGCACCATGGATGAGATCTCTTTCTGGTATATCTTCCTGGTGGCGGGTAATATCTTATTGCCCGCAGGTATATCCACTTTACCCAGATTGAAATCGTTATTGGGTACGCGGTTATAACTGTCTTCGTTGAAATGGATACCGAATTTTTCAGAGAGCGTGTTGAAATGCGCAAACTCGGCATTGCCTTTGTCGTTATGCATCAGCACCAGCACCCCGCCTTTCTTCACCCATTCGTATATTTCATTCACATCTTTTGCCTGTACATAATTGGGTGCGGGATTTTCAGTTGCGTTATCGGCATCGACGATAATATAGATATCGGCTTTTTTCAGGTTGGCAGCATCCGGCGCCGCACTCAGCGTTTTTGTCTGCACACCGTAGCTCCTGAAAACATCTCCCAACAGGGAGAACCCGCCGTTGGACATCTCGTTCCATTTGTAATGCCAGGCAACCGTGGCGCCGGTAATGTCTTTTTTCCGCTCGGCGTTGAAATAGTCGTCGAGTACCACGGTTTTGCCTTTGCCAACGGGCAGCGTACGCAACAGTTCCATTTCATTGGCTGCCTGTAAAAAAGCACCCACACCTTTGGGATCGTTCACCACCACTTTCTCACTCATATAATATTCGTAGCTGCCATCGCGATAGGGATTACCGCCGAGACCGCTTACGCTCACGGTGCCTTTGAGATTGGTCAGCCCATTGGCACCGGTTTCAATAAATTCTTTCTGTATGCCTGCATATCCTTTCCTGGCCACATCCAGGTAGGATGCCGGCAGGTAACCCAGTCTTACCCCTTTGGCAAGTGCATACACAAACATCGAACTGGCGGATGCCTCGTAATAATTGCCTTTGGCCCCGGGTCGGTCGATGATATCGTACCACAGGCCGTTGGGCTGCTGCGCTTTTTTTACCGCCGCTGCAAAACGGTTCAGTATACCTGCAATAGAATCCCTGTAAGGATTGGCTGCCGGGAAATTTTCCAGCACATCCGCCATGGCGTTACCAAACCAGCCCATGGCCCTTGCCCATATATGCGGTGAGAGACCGGTTTTGGGGTCTGCCCATTTCTGCTGGCGGCTTTCATCCCAGCCATGGTACAGCAGGCCTGTCTTCGCATCGCGGGCATGCTGTTCTATCCATACAAACTGCTTCCCGATATCGTTGAAAGTGGCATCGTCTTCATGAAATAAAACGGCATACTGTGTATAGAACGGTTGTCCCATATACAGTCCATCCAGCCATACCTGGTAAGGATAGATCTTTTTATGCCAGAAACTGCCCTGGTTGGTGCGGGGCTGTGTCTTCAGCTGTTCGCGCAACGTAGTGGCCGCCCGGTAATATTTTTCCTTCCCGGTTACATTGTACAGACTGAGCAGCACCTCACCGCAGAGCAGGTTGTCGATATTATAATCCACCTGTTTATAGGTGCGTATCTCTCCTTTGTCGTTCACAAAATGATCCATGCTTTTCTGCATGTAATTGAAATACTTCGGGTCTGCGGTATGCAGCCAAAGTCCCTGTATGCCTTTCAGGATCACGCCCTGGTCGTAAGACCAGCGTGAGGGGCGTGCGGGATCCATGGACAGCGAATCCTTCCAGATGGTCATAACGGTTGCGGCCATCTTCTCTGCCGGGGTTTGCGAAAAGGCTGTTGCAGCAAACAGCACAGCAAGAAGCAGGAATAGGGTCAGTTGTTTTTTCATATAGCTATTTGAATTGGAGTGAGGATGCTTTTGCTCCAAAATTAAATGCTGCCGGCGTCTTTGCCCGGGATTTATCGGTATTGATCACGCTGATCCTTTCCGTACGGTCCCCGTTCAGTTCAAACAATGTTTCGGCTTTATCGTATACCAGTTTGTCGAACCGGATATTATTGGAGTGCTGTATGGTCACCAGCGGGCTGGTATCGTCTGTCTCCACATGCACATTTCTGAACAGGATATCCGTGCCTTCTATGCATTCGATGCCTTTCCTGGCTTTGATGACCATATTCTCCATGGTCAGGTTTTTCACGTTCATCTCGGGTATACCGCGGATAAAGACGGCTTTGGCCGCTCCCCGGCAAACAATATCGCTGATATGAAAATCGCGGAATACCGGGGTAGCTTCCGTAACCGGCAGCATTTCCACTTTGGGAAGCTCGCGTTTTTCGCCGGCCAGGGGCACCGGGTCCTTTGCCGCATAATACATATCGAACGAGATGGCTTCACCCGCGATATCCTTCATCTGTATATTGGAAGCATATATTTTTTCCACCACACCCCCGCGGCCGCGGACCGTTTTGAAACGGAGCCCAATATCCGTTCCGATAAAAGTGCAGTTGGATACGAACAGGTTCCGGGCGCCGCCGCTCATTTCACTGCCGATCACAAAACCGCCGTGTGCATGGTATACGGTTGTATTGATGGCGATCACATTTTCCGTTGGCAGACCGCGTTTCCTTCCCTCTTCATCGCGACCCGATTTGATGCAGATGCCGTCGTCGCCGGTGTCAAAAGAACATCCGTCGAGCAGTACATTGGCGCAGGACTCAAGATCAACGGCATCGGTATTCTGACCGTACCAGGGATTTTTTACGGTTACATTTTTCAGGGTAATATGCCGGCTTACTGTCAGGTGCATGGTCCATGCGGGCGAATTCTCGAAGGTAACACCCTCTATCAATACATTCCTGCAATTGGAAATACGCAGCATATTCGGGCGCAGGTAATCCCTGATCTCTTCAAAATCCTTTAATTCAAGACCGGGTGTGAGCTTGCCGATATTGTTGGTCAGCGACCCCTTCAGCGCGCCGGGCGAAGAATACCAGCTTGTTTTTGCTTCGTTCAGAACGCCGCCGCTGGCCACTTTGTTTTTCCATTCGGAATCGGTCATCTTCACTTTCTGCTGCGGGCGCCAGGTATCGCCGGAGCCATGAAAAATACCTTTGCCCGTGATGGCGATATTCTCGAGGTCTTCTGCGGTGATCGGCGACTGGCACCTTGCCGCCACTACCCCTTCAAACGAAGAACGTACAAGCGGGTACTGCAGGTGGTCGGGTGTAAACAATACCAGGGCGCCTTTTTTTGTATGCAGTTCCACATTATTCTTGAAAACGATCGGTCCTGTAAGCCATAATCCTTCGGGGATCAATACCACACCGCCGCCGCCTTTGTTACAGTCGGAGATCGCGCTGTTGATGGCATGGGTATTCAGTGTCAGCCCATCACTGGCTGCCCCATATGTACGGATATCGAATGTATCTTTCCTGAAATGCGGCTGGTAGATCTTAGGCAGTTCGTAAGCCATTTTTCCCGGATGCGGAGACGGTTTGAGGTAGGCAGCCAGGGGTATGTTTTTTTCCTGCAGTTCGGCGCAGACAAGCGAGGCAACGGATGCGGCCCCGTATTCCGAGAAATGGGTATCGTCTTTTTTTCCGTCCATGGCCGCTTTGTAATGCCGGGGGTC
This sequence comes from Sediminibacterium soli, assembly GCF_009939225.1. Lineage (GTDB taxonomy): Bacteria > Bacteroidota > Bacteroidia > Chitinophagales > Chitinophagaceae > Sediminibacterium > Sediminibacterium soli. The sequence goes on from NZ_JAACJR010000008.1 coordinate 1,114,645, forward strand.
TATCCAGAGAAAAAGATTCTTTGATCCTTCCACACCCTGCTGTTCTATCAATGCCTGGCTGGATCTGTGCAGATCGATCAGCGGCAGGTTCATTTCTTTTGCCAGTGTACGAACCACATCGGGGTATTCTCCGTGTGAGTCTGCGAATGTTCCGTTCGCATCAAATTTCCGGCGCATAACAGGTGTTACCAGAACCGGATGGGCGCCTCTGCTCCTGGCATCTTTGATGAAACGGATCAGGTTATCGCGATAGGCGGTGCGCGGTGCTGCATAGCGGTTGGTATCTTCTATCTTGGCATCGTTGTGCCCGAACTGTATGATGACCCAGTCGTCTTTCTGCAGGTTCTTCATCACACTGTCCCAGCGGCCTTCCCTGATAAAACTCTTGGTGCTGCGACCGTTCACAGCGTAGTTGCGTATGCTTGCTTCTTCGGTAAAGAACTGCGGGAACAACTGCCCCCAGCCTCTTTCCGGGTTATCGTTCAGCGGCTTATCAGCCATGGTGGAATCGCCGATCAGGAATATCCTGGTATGCCTGGGTAATTTGAACGCCGTTGTTGCCAACGCCACTAAGATGATGATGCCGATCTTTTTCATTTCTGCAGTTTTCGGGTACTTGGTGATTGATACATGATGGAAGGTGAACATCCGTTGCCGGTCTGCAGACAAAGCAGCGGTATGGCTTCTGCAGGGATACACTTACCGGAAAAAGCAGGCCGCGGAACGGTCAGGTACCAGTGCCGTGCGTGGATATAAACAGGTAGATGATTCTTTTTCATTGCAAGCCCTCTGCAGACAGTGGCATGCTGCCACTGAAACCGGGTAACAAGTCTACTTTGTTTCAGGCCTAAAACAGGGGTGATAAGGGTATTTTTTTACGCAATCGTTCCCGGTAACGATATCGCGCAGCGCGTCTGGACAGGGTAGATTTTCTGCCTGTTTGCCGATTAATGCCGCCGGGGCGCCGTGGTTTAGGCAGCTACTGCCTTAAATACTGTATTTTTAATGCCGTTTGTGCAAAAAAGATTGCTTTACAGCAACCCGTCATGAAATTTGAAGCCGTTACCATAAAGGACATTGCCAAAGCACTGGGATTATCCACTTCCACGGTTTCCCGTGCGCTGCGCGACAGCTACGAGATCAGTCCTGAAACAAAAAAACTGGTTCTTGAATACGCACAGAACAACAATTACCGGCCAAATCCCATTGCTTTAAGTCTCAAGGAAAAAAGAAGCCGTTCCATCGGCATCATCGTCTGCGAGATCGCCAACAGTTTTTTTTCGCAGATCATCAACGGCATCGAATCCATTGCGTACGATAAGGGTTATAACGTAATCATTGCGCAAAGCCATGAGTCGTACGAACGCGAGGTGCTTAACGTGCAATACCTTGCCTCCCGGTCGATAGACGGATTGCTGGTATCGGTGTCGTCGGAAACAAACGACCTCGATCATCTCAAAAGCCTGCATGAGAGGGGGCTGCCGATCGTATTCTTTGACCGTATCGTTGATGAACTTGACACACATAAAGTGATCGTCGATAATTTCAAAGGCGCCTACGATGCCACTACGCACCTGATCAAAAGCGGGTACAAACACATAGCCACCCTGGCAGGATCGGAATATTTATCGATCACCAAGGAACGCATGGATGGTTACCGCCAGGCGCTGGAAGACAATGGCCGGACTGCAGACCCGGCATACGTACAGCACTGCCTGCACGGCGGCATGCTCTACGAAGAAGTGGAATCCGCGCTTGAAAAAATGCTCCGGCTTCCCAATAAACCCGACGCATTGCTAGGCTGCGCCGACAAACTCACCACCAACTGCCTCCGGTATTTCCGGAAGAAAAAAATAAGGGTGCCCGATGATATCGCATTGGTTGGTTTTTCCAATCTCGATCTCACCGATCTGTTATCGCCTTCGCTTACGGTGGTAAGACAACCCGCGTTCGAGATGGGCCAGCTATCAACCGAGTTGCTTATTCAGCAGATAGAAAGCAAAAAGCCTGTGAAAGATTTTGCCAAAAAAATCCTGCCGCCGCAGTTGTTTACAAGGGAATCCACGGAGAAATAAGTGATGCTGTCTAAAAAAGCTGCAGCCCGATTGCCGGCAGCCGGTCTTCACCAGTAGAATTCGGGGCGTTAGGTTGTTTTAACGGCCTGACGTGCCAGTAATTTCCAACTTCCTTTTTCTTTGTGCCAGACCAGCAATATTTTCAGCTTAACCGTGCCGGGAGTGTTGTTATCATTGGTGGCAGCATTAAATACATGACGCACAATAGCCGTATTGCCTGCAACCGAAATGGTCTGTTCGGAAAGATCGATCGATACAAAATCGGATTTGCCGCTGGCGATATGTTCAACAAAGGCAGCTTTGTCTTCCACCAATCCGCTTGAATGACCATAACTCAGTTTTTCAGAGGCAATGTTCTCAAGCGCGGCCCGCTGCCCGTCGATCATCGCTTTTTTCAGTCGATCAACCGAAGCTGCCACTCCTTTCTCTTCTTTGGTCTGAGAGAAGGCGGCGACGGATACCATCATTACCAATGCTAACAGGTGCAGGCGTTTCATACAATTGTTTTTATGAAAATACGGATAAAAAATGGCCGCGGACAATACCGGCCGCACAGTTTTGTTTTCTGTGGCACCGGCATCGTCCGCGGCGTTTTACCTGACGGATCTATTTCTTCCTTGTAAGCTTTATCTCCATCATTTTGAACTGCTTTCCGGTTTTGGGATCGGGACCATACATCGTCAGCATATGGGTATTGTCGTCCACCACCGTATACACTTCGCGTACCGAGCAGGTCTTGCCGGGACGGCAAACATCCGGCATACTGCCTGTTGACGTCAGTGTTTTTGAAGCGGCATCCCAGTCGCCGGTTGTATTCATAATGCCCGTACCCATGTTGTCGATCCAGGAAGACGTGAATTTTTTAAGCGCATTATCATATCCCATAATGCTCATACCCTCGAATGGCATGCCCATCATGTTACCGGTATGTCTGCTTACCTGGTACCTTCCATCCATCGCCATGCTGTTTGAGGCGGCGGTTTTGACCATTTGCGGGGCGGCGCCTTCATAGTTCCACACCGTCATTTCTCCCTGCCAGTTACCTGACCAGGATGCCATCATTTTGTGCATGTCGCCGGGTGTGGCATACTCCATCATTTTCGCCATCTGCGTGGCCGAATCGATGGGAACCCAGGCTTCTTCAGTCTTGGACGCAGCGGTTGCGCTGTCTTTGTTGCCGGTTTCGGTTTTGGTTCCTTCTTTACAGGCAACCATCGATATGGCTGCCATGCAGAAAACCAGGATCGTGTGTTTCATAAGCAAGATTTTAGTGTGATAAGGTAGCAAGTTTCTTTTGCTTATGCAATACCCCTGTATGAATCACTTATTAATTCCGCCCCCCTGCATCCCGGGTTATTGTTTAACCGGTGTTACCCGGAACCAGTCGATATCTGCAAAACCCGAATCATTGATCTGCGTGGTTCTTGAACAGAACAGTCCTGCTTTGGCACCTGTCCACCTGCCCGGTTCCGCCTGGAAAGTATCGGGTATCTCCGTAAACATTTGTCCGTCGGCACTGTAGGCAAACCGAACCTGCGCTCCTTTGGTAAGTGTTGCGCGCAGGTAAATATCCCCTCCTGCATACGCACCGAGTATCTTTTCCGTTTCCTGTTTTCCTTTTATCGCGTCCTTGCAGTGTATATAGGCAAGAAAATTTTTACCATTCCTGAACACCAGCTGCAATCCCGCGTAACTGCCTCCCATCACCACCAGCCCGGCTCTTTCGTTTTCTATTTTGCCATTGGGTGTAAAGCGGAGCTTGGTGGTAAACACACAGGCTGTTGCCGGTATTTTTTGCAGGAACAGGTTACCGGCATCCCAAAGGTTTTTGGCGCTGTCGGGTAATTTATCTGAGAACAGCCGAAGTGTACCTGCGGCCGGGTTGGTGAATGCCCAGGTGCTTTTGGGGTTCGATTGCCATTGCCACTGCAGGCCGATCGTATTGGAATTGAATTCATCGGAAGTGGCGGGAACCGTCACGGGAATGCTTTTGGCCACAACCGGTTTCCGGTAGGTGGCTACCGGCTCGCCTTTGCCGTCTCCATCTTTATCGATACCGATCACCGGCCAGTCGTTCACCCATTTCATCGGCTGCAGGTGCACTACCCTTCCGTAGGCGGCTTTGTCCTGGAAATGGAGAAACCAATCCTCTCCCGAAACCGTATTCACCCAGGCGCCCTGGTGCGGACCGTTGACACTGCTGCTGCCCTGGTCCATCACCACTTTCCGCTCGTACGGTCCGTAAATATTTTTCGACCGCAATGCCAGCTGCCAGCCCGTACTTACGCCGCCGGCCGGCGCAAAAATGTAATAGTAGCCGTTGCGCTTATAAAGTTTAGGACCCTCCACCGTAGGGTCCTTGTCATGGCCGTCGTATACCATCACGCCTTCATCAAGTGTTGCCGTTCCGGCTGCATTCATTTTTCTGATAATGAGTAGGCTTTTGATACCGGCGCGGCTGCCGGCCCAGGCGTGAACCAGGTAAGCGTTGCCGTCGTCGTCCCAAAGCGGACAGGGGTCGATCAGTCCTTTGCCGGCAACCACCTTTACCGGGTCTGACCAGGGACCTGCGGGATTTTTTGTTTTTACCATGTAAATACCAAAATCCGGATCGGGGTAATAGATATAGAATTCGTTTTTATGATAACGGATCGATGGCGCCCAGACGCCTTCACCATGCGTTGTGGTGGCAAAATGTTCAAGCGGAATTTGTTTCGGCAATGCATGTCCGATGATCGTCCAGTTCACCAGGTCTTTTGACCGGAGAACCGGCAGCGCCGGTGCGTGTTCAAAAGAAGATGATACGAGATAGAAATAATCGTCCACCCTGATCACATCGGGATCCGAATAATCCGCATTGATCACCGGGTTCGTATAGGTTCCGTTGCCGTTATCCGGAACCCATACAGTTCCTGTCTGTGCTTTTGCAACGGCAACCGCTGCCAGCATGCACACAATATAATTAACCAGTTTCTTCATCTGCATGGTTTGAATTATTGAAACAAAGGCTGCCAGCCGGGAAAGATAACGGCCGGCGTGTACCGTCTGGCTTCATCATCTTGTAATTGTTTGCTCCAGTTTATCCGCGCATCTTTTGCAGCGCCGGGGCCGGTATTCCGGTACTCGTAAAACCTGGCGGTATTTTCATTGGCAGGGTTTTTCCAGTTATTCCATCCCGCGGGAAGAATATGCGCACTGATTTCGCAATGAAGATAAGCTACAGCGGCATACGGCCGCCATGGTCTTCCGAGCGAAACATGGTGCAGGCTGCTGTCGCCCGTGAGCTGGCAGCGGAGGAAAACAAAACCGAAAGCTTTGTCGGCGGGAGTGGAGGCCGCGGTTACATGCGAATTCTTTTTACTGTGAATACGGCATTCCTCAAACACAGCCGTAGCCGGTCCGAAAATAAAATCGGTGGTTCCTTCTATGTAACAGTTTTTGTAATACTGGCGACTGCCCTCGCCGCTGCAGAACAATACATCCTGGAAACCGGTGAAACGGCAGTTCCGGAATGCAAGCTTATCGCCCTTGGCAAACACGGCAACGGCCTGCCCGGCATTGAATCCTGCATTGTTCTCGAAACAGATATTTTCGGCGGTAACATTATCGGCCAGCAGAAAAAAACTGGCAGAGGTATAAGTGTTTACCGTATCGCCGTTAGGTAGAATGGTTCCTGTATGGTTATCATATGTCAACACCGTTGATGCAGGATCATCGCCGATAAGATGTACAAAATCTTTTCCTTTGGCCAGCTCCAGCCGCTCCCTGTACACTCCTTTCTTGATGCGTATACGGATAAAAGCTTTGTTACCGGCGGGCACCGCATCGAGCGCCTGCTGCACGGTTCTGCAGTCGCCGCTGCCATCCTGCGCAACAACAACTGTTCGCTGCTGCGCAAACAGGAACAGGGCTGTCAATAAAAAACAAACCAGTATTATAAACCGCTTCGGGAGATGAGCTGTATGTCTGCAGGAATGAGAAAACATAAGATGAGCGCTATAGTGTAAACTTAAAAGATAAGGCCGCCTTATGCAAGCAGCCTTATCCGATTCAATTGGTTTGCCGAACGGAATGCGCTTAGTATCCCGGATTCTGCGCAAGGTTTACGTTTGCATCCCTTGCAGGCTGGGGTATCGGCATCAGTTCTGATTTACCGGTTACAAATCCTGTGGCATACCTTGCAACCGTTGTTGTATTGATGGCAGCGCTCAGCCAGGTAACTTTTGTGGTGCCTGCCGGTGTACTGGCAGGGGCCGCTTTGTAGAACGAGTTTGCCCACAGTGTACTGGCACCCCAGGTATTGTCATCGCTCGTTGAATTATTGCGAAAGTACATGGAAACAGGCAGGTTATTATAGGGCGCCGCCAGGGTGGACATAGCGGTAAGCGCTGTTTTGGTATCGGCGATGGTTTTTGCCAGCAGGTTCCAGCGGATCAGGTCGGATTTGCGTACGCCTTCCCCGCCGAGTTCGAGCGAGCGCTCTTTGGTGATGGCCGCAAAAAAAGTTGCCTTCGTAAGTCCTGCGGGAAGATCCGCTGTTACATCGGCGGTGCCGATGGGTTTGCCATATCCTCTCCTGCGCACCATGTTCACCGCATTGTAGGCAGCGGCGGTTGGTCCGTTGAGTTCGTTCTCTGCTTCTGCAAACATCAGCAACACATCTGAATAACGGATGATCTGCCATTTCAATCCAAAATACTGTATGGCATTGGTTGGGGCATAGGCTGGATTGGTAACCCAGTCGCGGCGGTATTTACCGTCACAGATAGCCGTGATCGCCTGTCCTACCTTGGTTGCACCATCCGAAGCCACATTATAAATGGCGCAGGTAACATCCCTTCTCAGGTCGGTTGAGTCAAACAGGTAAAAATAGGTAGGCAATACGTTAATGCTTTTGTTGCCGAAACCATTTACACTGGGACCGTTATAATATCCCAGTTTGGTATCTTCCGCCGCTACGCCTCCGATAGCGCTTGCCTGGAACATCAGCTCGCCCTGCGGATCGGTTACCGCATGTGCATTTACCTGGTCTTTCCACAGCGCTTTGAAGCTTGGGTTCAGGTTGTGCTGGTTTGATTTGATGATATCTTCGCATGCATCCCTGGCGATCTGGTAAAAACTGAGGTAATCGGCGGCACGTTTCAGGCTTCCGTCCTGGCGCAGCGCATAACCGCCGCGGAACAGAGCCAGCCTGGCACGCAAAGCCTTCACCGTTCCTTTGGTGATCCGTTCATCGGGCTGGTCACCGATCGCAGCCAGGTCGTTACGCCAGGGAACCAGGTCTTCGGCAAGTTTCAGATCCGCGATCAGGCGGTTATAGAGCGTATCCCTGTCGGTACGCGAAGGGAAAGGATTGCTGCTCGCCAGCTGCGATGCGGGTGCAAAATGCGCGGGCAGGTCGCCCCAGTGTTTGATCGCTTCAAAATAATACTGCGCGCGCAGCGTCAGCGCTTCGCCATACATACGCTGCAGTTTCTTTTTTTCCTGGTCGGTGCCATTCGTATACAATGCCATCCTGGGTATATTGGCGATGCATATATTGGAGAACTCGATGCCCTGGAACAGCTGGTTGAAAGGATTGGTGATCTGCGCATTGCCCGATGTGGCGGCATAACGCGCAATATCACGGCGGTCGTTGTCTGAATTACCTGTAGGCCCCTGCATTTCATCGGTGTCCACGGTGTAGTATAGGCTAAGCCGTATACCGAAACCTGCATCGCCCACCATACGGCTGTACGCACCGGCCAGCGCTTTGTAAGCACCCGGCACATCTGCAAAAGCCACTTCTGCACTGACATCTGTGATGGGTTGCTGGTCGAGGAATTTTTTACAACCCGTCAACAGCAACATACAACCTGTTGCAGAAAGAGCGGCGAGTTTAAAAATATGTCTCGTATTCATAAGAAAGAGTTTATTGTTTTTAGAAAGTTGCGTTTATACCAAAAATGAAGCTGCGGCTTTTGGGATAAGCCGAATAATCCAGGCCGGGTGTCAGCGGACTGTTACGCACGCTTACTTCCGGGTCGTAGCCGGTATATCCTGTGAGCACCGCCAGGTTATTGGCGGTTACATAAAAACGAAGCTTGCTGATCTTCATCTTCGACAATGTTTTGGAAGGCACGGTATAACCAACCGTGATATTGTTCAAACGAATGAACGATCCGTCTTCCATAGCCCATGAGCTGGGATAAAACGCGCCCGCACTTTTGATCGGCTGCCATATGCTGGCATTGGCATTCAGCGCAGACAGCTGGTCGGGCGCGATGCCCACAGACTGGCCGGTTGAATTCACCCACTGTGCGGTCTGGCCGGTTGCCGTTACCACTTTCCATCTGCCGTTCATGATATCGAGCATATTGGAATTGGCGGTATACCCGTTGGTGAACTCGATCTTGTTGGCGTTATAAATGGTATTGCCATAAGAGAAGTTGAGGAACATGCTCATATCCCAGTTCTTATAAGTGAACTGCTGGTTCAGACCGCCGGTGAATTTGGGCGTAGGGTTACCGATGATGGTACGGTCTTTATCAAGATCGATCACACCATCTCCGTTCAGGTCTCTGAACTTCACAGAACCGGGCTGCACCGTACCGATGATACCTGCGTTGGTGACTACACCCGATTTCAACGTATACACCATCGTTGCGGGGTTATAGTCGAAATCGGACACTTTATAAAAACCGTCGTTAATCAGTCCGTACATGGCACCCACCGGATCGCCTACACGAATGATGTAATCGGTTGGCTGGCCCGATACACCCCAGCTGGCTCCGGGATAAAAGAATTTCTGGTTCTGCCCGAGCTGCTCAACACGGTTGGTGTTGAAGGACATATTATAACTGGCATTCCAGGTAAAATCTTTTTTACGCATGATCACGCCATTCAGCTGCAATTCCACGCCTTTGTTGCTGGTTTTACCCACATTCTGCAACTGCGTGGAATAACCGTAAGTGGAAGCGATCGGTACATTCAGCAGCAGGTCTTTTGAACTGTTGTTGTATATATCCACGCTGATGGTAAGCCTGTCTTTGAACAATCCCAGGTCAACACCAAAGTTGCGGTTAACGGTAGACTCCCATTTCAGGCCTTCGTTTACGAGACCCGCGGAATAGTATGCGATAACAGATTGGTTGTTGAGTCCGTAATAATAGCTGCCATCGTTGCGGAATGTTGTCAGGAACAGGTAATCCGCAATACGGTTATTACCCACCGTACCGATACCGAACCTGAATTTCAGGTCGCTGATCACCTGCGAACGCTGCAGGAATGCCTCGTTCTTCACGCGCCATGCCAAAGAGCCGGAGGGAAAATAGCCCCATTGCCTGCCAGGCGCAAATTTGGACGCGCCGTCTGCACGCAGGTTGAAGTTGAGGTAGTATTTGTTGTTATAGGCATAGTTCATCTGGCCGAAGAACGAAAGACTGGTGTACCTGGTGGCGCTGTATTTCGGGTAACCGGTAAAAGAAGTGCCGATCGTAGCCGCCTTGCTGAAGGCATCGCCGGGTGATGTGTTCAAAGGCAGGTTACGGAAAAGCTGGGTATGGCTTTCGGTGCGGAGATCATAGGTTTCCTCGCCCACCAGCAGCGTAAAATCGTGCACACCTTTGAATTTGCTGACGGAATAGGTAAGCACATTCGAATTGGTGATGGTTTTCCGCGTAACGGAATCCAGCTGCACAATGGGTTTTCTTCCACCCTGTATCACCGCATACGGCGTGATTGAATCGCTGAACTGGCGATCGATCAGGTTATTGTAGTCGTACCCGAATGTTGATTTAAAAGTCAGGTTACGGGTTATGGTGTAGGTAAGGCTGGGAGAGATATTGAATACATCGGTTGATTTTTTCCGGTACTCGGCATTGGCCAGCGAAATCGGATTGATCAGGTTCAGGCCATTGCCCACATTCTGGTCTGCCAGCGGGTCGGCATCATCGATATCCTGCGTGGCAGAAAGGAACGGACGGTATTTTACCGCGTTACGCAAACGGCTGTAGGAAGATCCCTGCTCGGAAGAAACGCCGGACCCATACACATCGGTATGCGTATAACGCGCCGCAACAGCAAGTTTGATCTTATCGGTGATCCGGTAGTCTGCCTTCAGGTTTACCAGGTGCCTGCGGTAGTTTGAATTCAGAATAATGGCTTTATCGTTATTGTAGGTATACCCGAAATTGTAGGTAAAGCGGTTGTTACCGCCCATGGCATTTACGTTATGCGTGGTGGTAATGCCCGTTCTGCCCGCCACTTCATCCTGCCAGTCTACCACCGGAACATTCTTATACACGCTGAGCGTATCCCAGGCAGTGCCGAAGTTGCGGGTAAAAGTGGCGCTGTCTGTGCTGCTGCCCCTGGATCTTTCAGACTGGTAGACCACGTAATCGTAAGGACTCATCACTTTCAGTTTTTTTGCGAGTGATTTTACACCCACAAAACCGTTATAGCTAAGCGTGAGTTTACCCGGGCGACCGGATTTGGTGGTGATCACCACCACGCCATTGGCGCCGCGCGCACCGTAGATAGCGGTGGCCGCAGCATCTTTCAGTACATCGATAGACTGTATATTCTGCGGGGAAAGGGCAGACAGGCCGTTTTCGACCTGTACACCGTCTACGATGTATAAGGGTGAATTATCGCCGGTGATAGACATACCGCCGCGCACACGCACCCTCACTTCCGCATCGGGAGAACCTTCGGCCGTAGTGGCGGTAACACCCGCTAACCGGCCGTTCAATGCTTCCGCAGCGGAGTTGATAGGGATATCTTTCAGGTCTTTGGCGCCCACGCTCGAAACAGAAGCCATCAGGTTCTTTTTCCGAACGGTCTGGTAACCGATCACCACCACTTCTTCAGATTCCCTGGCTTCTGCGGCAAGGGACACGTTGAGGGTTGTGCGGCTGCCCACCGTCTCCTCCCTGCCGGCGTAGCCAACAGAGGAAAATACCAGTACAGCCCTGTTATTGTCTACGCCGATGGTGTATTCGCCCCTGGCATTGGTGGCGGTGCCCTGTGTGGCACCTTTTACCCTTACACTAACGCCTTCGAGCGGGAGATTATCGGAGGAAACTTTACCTTTTACGGTAATCCTTGCCTGGGCAAATAACTGCGGGGATCCGGACAGCCATGCGGCTGCGATCAGGCATATGCACAGGCATACTTTGTTCATTCGCATACGAAACTGGTTTAAGCGATCTATAATAGAGGGTTTTGGAAAACGCAGCAATAACGAAACAAACATTTGTTCGTTACTAACGGGAGACACCGTTACCACGGGAACAGGGTTTTTACGAAAAGGCATAGCAAGCAGTTTTACATCGTTGAACAGCGCCGGGGAAACGCATGTTGGCCCAATGCTACACCTATATAGACAACCGCGAAAAGGAAAACGCTATTTTTTCTACGCAATCGTTCCCGGCAACGTTATCGGCTGAAGCTGAGTAAATTAGAGTCAAAACAACCGCGCAAAAGCAGTAATTGGCATTCAAAAAAAACGGGCACCGGCACTTACAGCAGTTATTGTGAAAACGGGCACCGGCCGCGTTTTCAGTATTGGCTGGCTGCTTTTTTCAGTTGCCGCTTTCTTACATTTACCAAAACGGCCGTATGAAAATCCTCTGTATCGGTGAAGCACTGATCGATATGATCTGTACCGACAAGGGCACCAGGCTTGCCGAGGGTACGCATTTTCTGTCCAAGACCGGCGGAGCGCCCACCAATGTTGCCGCAGCCATTGCAGCGCTGGGTGGTGATGTGGCGTTAAGCGCCAAAGTGGGCAACGATGCTTTTGGAGAAAAACTGCGTTCAGCCATGCAGGATTTTGGTGTGGATACACAATGGATGCTGACCGATGAAAACCGATTCACCACTTTTGCCTTCGTATCGCTGATGGAAGACGGCGAACGCGATTTTGTATTCAACCGCGGCGCCGATGCCGAATTAACGGTGGCCGATGTGGATGCGATCGATCTCGGCAATATCTCAATCATTCATTTCGGTTCGGCCACTGCTTTCCTGCCCGCCCCTTTGCAGCAAGCCTATACACACCTGCTGCAGAAGGCCAAAAGCCAGGGCATCTTTATCAGCTTCGATCCTAATTACCGCCATTTATTGTATGGCAACAGGCAACCATCGTTCATTGAACAAAGCCGGCATTTCCTAAAGACCTGCGATTTTACCAAACTCAGTGATGAAGAGGCCCTGCTGATCACGGGAAAAAAAGAGATCACGGAAGCCGCTGATTATTTGCTCAATACCATCGATGCCGTATTTACCATCACGCTGGGGAAAAAAGGAGCACTGGTGGGCATCAACAAAACCTTGTTTACTGTGCCCTCGGTTCCGCTGCAGGCGGTAGACACCACCGGCGCCGGCGATGCATTTGTAGGATCGGTGCTGCAGCAGCTGGCCGGTAAGAAAAGCAAACAACTCACCGAAGAAAACTGGAAAGCGATCATCGCTAACGCCAACCTGGTTGCCGCCGAAACCTGCCGGTATATGGGAGCGATGGAGGCATTTAAGATGTTGAAAAGATAAAATGTATTTTTTTGTTTCTCTGTTTTTTTAACTAAGTTAGAGTGGCAGCTCCCTCCTACTGCCTGTTTTGCCGCAAATTCCCCCATGCTGCAAAACCAAAAATCTCGATATCCTACAAAAAAGAAAAAAGCGAGTTACCCCGCTTTGGATGTTTTCACAACGGAATAATCCTTATTGTGATTTGCTTCAAATTGTTTACTAAAGATATACAAAACTGATTACGCATGAAAAAAATTCTTGGACTGGATTTAGGTGTAACATCGATAGGCTGGAGTGTTGTAACCGAAAAAGAGGATACAAAAGAAATATTGGGTATGGGCTCCCGGATTATTCCCTTGAGCACAGATGACAAAGACGAGTTTTCCTCGGGAAATAAAATTTCGAAAAATCAAAAGAACACAACCCGGAGAACTCAGAGAAAAGGGTACGATCGATACCAACTGAGAAGAAAGAGACTAACAGAAATTCTCATCAGCAAAAACATGTTTGATCCTGCTCTTTTCACTCTGACACCGTTGCAACTCTGGGGACTACGTGCGAAGGCTGCGGGAGATATGTCAAAGCCGCACAAAATACAAGACAACGCAAAAGTAACGTTACAGGAGTTCGGCCGGATACTTTATCATCTCAATCAAAAAAGAGGATATAAGAGCAGCAGATCTGATGCTAATCTTGACAAAAAAGAAACAGAATATGTAGCTGAGGTCAAGAACAGGCATCAGCAAATACGCGAACAAAACTTGACAATAGGTCAAAATTTTCTACGTCTCTTAAATGAAAATGCAAATTATCGAATAAAACAGCAGGTATTTCCGAGAGAGGCATACATGGAAGAGTTTGATTCAATATGCCGGCAACAACAAAAACATCACCCTGATCAGATTACCGACGATTTCATTGATCAGGTCAAAAATGAAATCATATATTATCAACGAAAACTAAAATCGCAAAAAGGTCTGGTAAGCATTTGCGACTTCGAAGGCTTTTGGATAAAAAATAAAATCACTGGAAAAGACATTTTTTCCGGCCCAAAAGTATGTCACAGAAGTTCTCCATTATTCCAGGTATGCAAACTCTGGGAAACCATCAACACAATCACCCTCAAAAACAAAAAAGGGGAAATTCTTTCAATCCCGCTAGAAAAAAAACAGGACATATTCAACTACCTGGATACGCATGAAAAAATGTCAGCGGCGCAGCTATTACAGATACTTGGCCTCAACAGAAATGAAGGATGGTATACCAACAAACAGATAGAACGTGGTTTACAGGGAAATGTAACAAATACGCAGTTACTGAAATACTTTTCGGATGGCGATCCACTGCTGAAATTTGATTTAACTGTCTCAGCGACGGGAAAGGATGCGTTTCTAGTCGATAAAAGAACGGGCGAAGTAATCGGTTCTGCTGCACACAGGCTAGTCGAGGATAGTTTGGAGCAGGAGCCGATGTACAGATTATGGCACACCATTTATTCTATTCGGGATACGGATGAATGCAAACAGGCGCTCACTAAAAATTTCAATATTGACGAATCTGTTGCGGAAAAGCTTTCCCTGCTCGATTTTGCCAAATATTCTTTCGGAAATAAATCGGCAAAGGCAATACGAAAAATGCTTCCTTTTCTTCTGGAAGGCTATGTATACAGTGACGCATGCTCCTTTGCGGGATATAATCATTCCGATTCCTATACAAAAGAGGAGCAATTAAAGAAAAAACTGCTTGATCGCCTTCCATTGCTTGCGCCGAACAGCCTCCGTCAGCCCGTTGTAGAAAAAATACTCAATCAGATGATCAATTTGGTAAATGCGGTACTCGAAAAATACGGCCCGATTGATGAGATAAGGATTGAACTAGCAAGAGAACTAAAACAGAGTAAAGAGGAAAGAAACGACACTTTTGCCAATTTGAGCAAGCGTGAAAAAGAAAACATTCAAATACAAAAACGAATTGAGGGAGAATATGGACTTCGTTCCACCCGAAAAAATGTTATTAAATGGCGCCTTTTCCATGAAATAAAAAACGAAGAAACCAACATAAATGCTATCTGCCTTTATTGTGGAAAGCCTTTCGGAATTACGGATAGTCTTCGTGGAAACAGCATTGATATAGAGCACATTATTCCCAAGTCGCTACTGTTTGATGACTCTCAAAGCAACAAAACGCTAAGTCATAGATCCTGCAACGAGCTAAAGGGAAATAAGACAGCCTACGATTTCATGAAAAGCAAATCAGAAGAAGAATTTGCAGCCTATCTTGACTTAATTGACACGCTCTTTAAAAACAAGATCATTGGAAAAGCAAAGAGAGACAAACTACTGATGACAGAAGAAAAGATACCGAAGGATTTTATAGAAAGGCAACTTCGACAAACCCAATATATTGCCCGAAAAGCAAGGGAAATTCTGGAGCAGGTTTGCCATACGGTATGGAGTACCAGTGGCAGCATAACAGAGTATCTGCGCCGAACATGGGGTTGGGACGATGCACTGATGAACCTACAACTTCCCAAATACAGGGAACTAGGTCTTACCGAGTGGAAAGAATGGGAAACAAATGACGGACAAATTCATAAAAAAGAAATCATTAAAGACTGGTCAAAACGGGATGATCATCGGCATCACGCAATAGATGCCCTGGTGATTGCCTGTACCCAGCAAGCCTTTATACAACGCATTAACAATCTCAGCGCAAAAGGAAATCGAGAAGAAATGTATCGGGAAATTCCGGATGCGAAAAGTCGAAATATCTCCCTGCTAGAATGCTATATCGTATCAAAAAGACCGTTTACGACAAAAGAAGTGGCGGAAAAAGCATCAGAAATTCTAATATCCTTCAAATCCGGTAAAAAGGTGGCCACATTCGGAGTCCGGAAAATCAAGCAAGACGGCAAAACCAGGATTGTTCAAAAAAATATTATAGTTCCAAGAGGCCCGTTAAGTGAAGAAAGCGTTTACGGAAAAATTAGAGCCATGGCGCGGGATACTAAGACGGGCCAAATGATCAAATATCCCGTAAAATTCCTGTTCGAGCATCCGGAAAAAATCGTCAAAAGCCGGATTCGGAAGCTGGTGGAAACACGATTAGCAAAATTTGAGAATGATCAGAAAAAAGCACTCGCTTCATTAAAAAAAGAGCCACTCTATCTGGATAGCAACCATACAACAGTTTTAGAATATGCCACCTGCTATTCTGAGGAGTATGTGATAAAGTACCCTTTGGGAAGCATCAAGGCAAATGATGTTCCGTACATAGTCGACGGAAAAATACAATTGTTAATAAAGGACCGTCTTGAGAAACATAATAATAAAGAAAAGGAAGCTTTCAAGGAGCCATTGTTTTATGATGCTGAAAAAAAGATTCCCATCAGATCGGTACGAATGTTTACGGGCTTATCAAATGTGGAACCTGTAAAAAAAGATACAAATGGCAGGAATATTGGCTTTGTCAAGCCGGGAAATAATCATCACATTGCTTTCTACATCGATGAATCCGGAAAGGTTGTAGAGCATAGTTGTACTTTTTGGCATGCCGTGGAAAGGAAAAAGTATGGGATTCCGGTAATTATAAAAGAACCCGGGAAGATATGGGACAAATTATTAAACGGCAACTATCCGGAGGAATTCCTGAATAAACTACCGAAGGATCAATGGATCTACCAGGAAAGCCTCCAACAAAACGAGATGTTCATTCTTGGATTCGGTACTGAAACATTAGAACAGCAAATAAACAATACTAATAAAATCACTTTAAGTCAAAACCTATATAGAGTTCAAAAGATGTCCATTAAAGGGAATGGCCAACTCGACATTACTTTTAGACATCATCTTGAGACACAACTCAATGACTCATCGACTGCCAAAGAATCAAAAAGGTTTTACAATATCCAGAGCATAGGCGCTTTTGAAAAGCTGAATCCTCAAAAAATACGGATTACAGGTCTGGGTGATATCCAGCTATAAAAACCAAACGATTTTGCCAAGCATTTTATCATAACGCAAAAATGATCCGTGATCAAACGAACATTATATTTTGGTAACCCGGCCTACCTCAAAACACAAAATGAACAATTGGTATACGAGGCTGTCGACAGCGGTGAAATAAAACAGATACCGGTTGAAGATATAGGCATCTTGATTCTTGATAATCAACAGATTACCATTACCCAGGCATTGCTGGCGAAATTGATAGGAAATAATGTTGCGGTAATCTCCTGCGACTTTGCGCACCATCCCGCGGGGCTGTTCCTGAATCTGGACGGCCATAGCCTGCAAAGTCAAAAATTCCAGGCTCAGATAGAGGCGTCCCAACCTCTTAAAAAGCAGCTTTGGCAGCAGACGATTGCCAGCAAGATCACCAATCAGGCAGCTCTATTGGAATCCCATCGGCTACCTGCGACCTCGCTTAGGAACTGGGCATTGAAAGTAAAAAGCGGTGATCCGACGAATCTTGAAGCAACTGCAGCAGTTTATTACTGGAAATACCTGTTCACGCATACTGCGGTTGGTCCGGATTTCCGACGAGAGCGTGAAGGAGCGCCACCTAATCACTTATTAAATTATGGATACGCAGTTTTAAGAGCAGTTGTTGCACGAAACCTGGTGGCAAGCGGACTGCTGCCAACTTTAGGAATTTTCCACCGAAACCAGTATAACGCCTACTGTCTTGCTGACGATATCATGGAGCCATATCGTCCATTTGTAGACAAAATGGTCTGTGATATTGTACGAGGCAACGGGCTTTTTCTGGATATAGGCCCAGCCATCAAGAAAGCATTGCTGACTATACCATCGATGGATGTCAGAATTAAAGGTGAAAAAAGTCCGCTGATGGTTGCGGTTCAGAAAACCACCGCAAGTCTGGCCAAATGTTTTGAGGGAAAAGCTAGGAAAATAGACTATCCGGAGTTCGCCGGTTTTGCATGAGCCGGCATTACAATACCCGATTAAACGCTTATCGCATTATGTGGGTACTGGTTTTATTTGATCTCCCGACCGACACTAAAAAGGACAGAAAAGCCTATACAATTTTCCGAAAAAAATTGATGACAGACGGCTTCCAGATGTTCCAATTCAGTATTTATATGCGTCACTGCCCCAGCAGGGAAAATGCGGACGTGCATATAAAAAGAGTGAAAAGCTTCCTTCCGTCTAAGGGGCATGTGGGTATTTTTCAGTTTACTGACAAACAATTTGCTATGGTGGAGCTATTTATCGGAAAAGAGCCCCGGCAAACCCATAATCCCGTTCAACAACTGGAAATGTTCTAGAAATCGGGACAAAATAACAATAGGATGAAAAAAAAGCAGCCGGAACCGCATTTTTTCATCCTATTTTTTAGCTCAAATACAGCGCCAGCAAGGCTTTCAGCTGAATCAGTTGTATAAGAGCTAAGTTACATGACAATTTGAAAGCAAATCACAACTAAAGAAGCGGCCACCGCTTTATTAAAGGGTTGTATAAGAGCTAAGTTACATGACAATTTGAAAGCAAATCACAACGAATACTGCTATCTAAGACAGTATCGAGTAGTTGTATAAGAGCTAAGTTACATGACAATTTGAAAGCAAATCACAACAATTGCCCTCTGTAAAATTGAAATGGCGGTGTTGTATAAGAGCTAAGTTACATGACAATTTGAAAGCAAATCACAACAGCGCCGGCAGAATGAAGAACGGATCGCGAGTTGTATAAGAGCTAAGTTACATGACAATTTGAAAGCAAATCACAACACCGCGATACCCGGCTCGTTCGCTGACCTGTTGTATAAGAGCTAAGTTACATGACAATTTGAAAGCAAATCACAACCCGAACTGCCTTAAAGCTTCATAAGGATTGTTGTATAAGAGCTAAGTTACATGACAATTTGAAAGCAAATCACAACCCTTTGAAGACTTTCATGTAGGTAAACAGGTTGTATAAGAGCTAAGTTACATGACAATTTGAAAGCAAATCACAACCTGTACAACGAGAATCAGGATGCCTACGGTGTTGTATAAGAGCTAAGTTACATGACAATTTGAAAGCAAATCACAACTGCAAATGTTGGCGCAGTTAGGTCACGATGGTTGTATAAGAGCTAAGTTACATGACAATTTGAAAGCAAATCACAACGTTCGATTCTTCGGGCCGCTACCCATTTTGGTTGTATAAGAGCTAAGTTACATGACAATTTGAAAGCAAATCACAACGGAATTCCTTCAACATAGATCAGTGTTCCCGTTGTATAAGAGCTAAGTTACATGACAATTTGAAAGCAAATCACAACGGCCACGCCGTATTGCCTCGTTAACTGCGTGTTGTATAAGAGCTAAGTTACATGACAATTTGAAAGCAAATCACAACAAAAGCGACTGCATTGTATCGCGCTGATTGTTGTATAAGAGCTAAGTTACATGACAATTTGAAAGCAAATCACAACTTAGGAGGCACGACTGTCGGACAAAACTTTGTTGTATAAGAGCTAAGTTACATGACAATTTGAAAGCAAATCACAACCCCGCGCTGTTGGTCGAATATCAAGGAATGGTTGTATAAGAGCTAAGTTACATGACAATTTGAAAGCAAATCACAACACGAATCCATCCGCAATCACCTTCCCGCGTGTTGTATAAGAGCTAAGTTACATGACAATTTGAAAGCAAATCACAACTGAAGAAGGTTAACGAACTGGAAGACGCGCGTTGTATAAGAGCTAAGTTACATGACAATTTGAAAGCAAATCACAACATAACTGGCGCCCGTGTATTCGCGTGGAAGGTTGTATAAGAGCTAAGTTACATGACAATTTGAAAGCAAATCACAACGGCAACAGGCGAACGCCTTTGACGCCGAAGGTTGTATAAGAGCTAAGTTACATGACAATTTGAAAGCAAATCACAACGTCAGTTCGTGGGTCGTGGTCAGAAGGGTGGTTGTATAAGAGCTAAGTTACATGACAATTTGAAAGCAAATCACAACTGTGATGAGGCTGATAAATGTTTGCGTTATGTTGTATAAGAGCTAAGTTACATGACAATTTGAAAGCAAATCACAACACAAAAACACAGATGCTTTCCGTATTACTGGTTGTATAAGAGCTAAGTTACATGACAATTTGAAAGCAAATCACAACGGAGGAGAGCTTCTCAAGATCCTCGATACTGTTGTATAAGAGCTAAGTTACATGACAATTTGAAAGCAAATCACAGCGCATCCTCATAAAAACGAAAGTATTGGCCCCCAAAATAAAAACCGCAGTCGAATCCCCCACTTAAGGTTATAGGCAAGGTCAAAGACCACCTTTTGACGGGACAGACTGCGGTGTACCTGCATAAGCGGTACATTCCAAAATTACAAAAAACAACAATGATCGGGCTGTCGGTATCAGGGAATACCTTTCTATCAGGTTTTCAAGGGAACTGCAAGCCTACGCGCTCACCGGCAGAGCACCACTCAGATCGATCCGCCTTCTATCAGCTTCGATTCCACAAACACTTCTTCCACCTGGTCGTTGCCCTGCAGACAGGAATGCATTTGGGCAAAGGCAAGTTTGCCCAGTTTGTAGCCGTTGGTTTCTATATGCGTGATCTTGGGATCGTACAGCGTAGGCAGCAAACCGTTGCTGATGCTCACGATCGCGATATCCTCGGGTACGCGTAACCGGCGTTCGTGAATGGCATACATCACACCGATCAGTATCATATCGCCCATGCAGAAGATCACATCTGGACGGTCGGCGCCGTCAAGCGCGGCAAGCGTATCCAGTCTTGACTGTGCAGATTGCTCGGGAAAAGAATAGGCAACCTGCGTATCCGGCGACAGGCGCGCCACGGTTTCCCTGAAAGAAGCCAGTCTTTTTTTGGTGATGTTCAGGTGGGGATGACCGAACAGCGCGAGCACCTTTTTTTTCTTTTTGGCAATGATGGTCTCAGCTGCAAGCCGGGCTGCATCCGCATCTGCCAGGCATACCTTGTTGCAGGCATCCGTATCGGGCACCCTGTCGAAAAAGATCACCGGCGTCTTCAGCTCATTCAGTTTCAGGAACGGTGCGGGATCATCTGTTTCTATCGAAATGGAAACGAATAGGCCTGCCACCATATTCTTACGGAACAGATTGAGACTGCTGTTCTCTATCTGCAGCTTATCCATCGACTGCATGATGAGCACCGAATAGCCATGCAGCCTGGCTTCATCTTCCACCGCGGAAATAAAGGAATCGTAAAAGAAATTATTGATCGTAGGCAGTAAAATACCCAGTACATTGTTATTTTTTGTGCGAAGCTGCACCGCATAGCTGTTGGGCTCGTACTCCATGGCCTGCGCCAGCTCTTTTACCTTGATCTTTGTCTTCTCCGAAATATCCGGGTGGTCTTTCAAAGCGCGCGAAACAGTGGAAATACTGAGCCCCAGGACCTCGGATAATTGTTTCAGCGTGCTCTGTTGTATCATATAACAGTCGATAGGATACCGTAAGATACAATAATATACCAGTGAAAAATCAGGCATCGTTCGGCAATAACAAGCCTCCCCCGTACCCGGAGGAGGCTTTCCCGTAAACTGCCATTTACGAAACCATCAATCAAAAAAAATCTGCAGACCAGCCCGTCGAAAACGGTCTGCCATCTCGTCTATAACTTGAGCGTGATGCCGATATTCACCGCGTAATCTGCGAAGGCGGCATCGCCCTGTGTGTATTTTCCTGTCAGATCCGTGGTGATCTTGTCGGCCATGCTTTGTGTACGGTTGCGCTCTATGGCCACGGGCACATAAGCGTACAGACTGAATGTATGAAATGAATACGTTATCCCGGGTTCCACCGATACCACATAACCCGGTCTGCGGTAACCGATGCTTCCGCCGATCAGATCGTGTACAGGCACGCATTCCTTGCGTACACCGGCTGAAAAAAGAAATCTGTTCAGGCTGTAGTTTACACCCGCGCGAAGCATGTACTGGTCGGGAACGGCCATCACATCGCTTCCATTGGCAACAGCGGTTGCAGAGGGTGTGCCACCGCGTGCAGAAGAAGTGCCATTGACCTCCTGCGGATTAATGAGGTAATAGAAGTTGCCGTATACACCCAGCCGGCGCGCAATATTGTAATACGCATTGATTTCGGTTGTTACGCCGGTGCCGCCGTCGCCAAGCTGTATCGACTGGTCAACAGGCCCTGTTACCGTTGTGCCGGTGGCGGTATAAAAACGGCCGGTATACCGGTAGTTACCGGTGGCAAGTTTCAATCCCAGTCCCAGTTGAATATTTGCCTTGCGGTGTTTGGCGGGGTCCAGCAGCCAGTAATTGGCCCACACACGGATATCGCCGATGCCGAAGGAAGAAGTGGTATGTCTTTCCTTTCCGCCGTGTTCATACAAAGAGGAACGGGTATTGGAAATAATCGGCAGGTCTGCGCTTACAGACCAGCGGGGGCTGAGCAGCCTGGTTACAGCAAGATCAAGTGTATAGGAATGGTTGATCACCTGCGTACCGGCTTCCACGCGGTGTTTCTGCTCTTCGGTTCCGACAAAATGTTTGTAGGAATTGAAATAACGGCTGTTGGCGTTGAACAGCCATTTGGATGCCGTGCCCGAGCCCGATTCACTGGCCATCTCGGCATGATCCATCACGCACATACCCCCCGTGCTCCTGATGGCTACACAACCCTGGGCATTTGCCTGAGCCATGCCACCGAAGATACATGCGGTAAAAAAAAGTATTGATTTCATGGTATAAGCAGTTAGTGTAATTAGGAATAGTGATTGATTTTATTTCTTTTTCATAACGAGTTTGCTGACCACCTGTTCACCAACCTGTCTGCCCATTTCCGTGCTCACGATACAGGAGTTGTGAAAATGGATACCGCCATAGAACCGCGCCCAGTTGTTTTCCAGCGCTGCCGCCCTGAACGAGGTGAATGAACGGCTGGGGATCCCGAATTCTGTTTCCGTGGTATCGGTATAGGCGAAATTGTCTCCGAAAACACTGGTAAGCGCTTCGGCTGCCGCCGAAGAAATGGTGGAATGCCCGCAGGTATATTCAGGAAAAGCAGGCGTTTGCAGGTAAGGCATCCAGTTGGGATCGATGTATTTGTTGATCACCGTTTCGGGCCTCACCGTGTTATACGTATACTTTGCCTGGAAGGTGTGAATAAATCCGTCGAACAAAGCGATCGATGTTTTTGCATAAGCATATACCGTTTCCGCAAAATCCAGCTTCGCTTTCCTGGCGGCGATACCCACCACGCTCATCCAGTGACCCGGCGGCGAGAATTTCTTACTGCCAAACATCATATGACCTGTCACATTCATCTTAAAGGGATTATCGTCCCAGAACATGGCTATGTGTTTTTGTTCGTCCGTAAGACTGTCACCGGCGTTTTTGATGGCCATGACCTCTTTGTAATAGACGCTGTTCTTATCCGTGATATTGAAATCAGGCGGTGCCGGCGGCGTAAACATCTGGGCGCTGTCGAGCACCATCGGCCGTATCTCCTTCCAGTGCGGCTCTGCAGCCGATGCATACATCGGCGGTGTGGGAACCCAGCGTCCCGGAATATCTTTCACCGTATATTTTTCGGCACCGCGTGTCTGCAGGTAATGATCGTCCTTGCTCCAGCGTATGATGGAAGCCGCAACACTGTCTGCCAGCAGCCGCGAAGCTTTCTCCACGGTTGCGCTCAGGCCTTTGTTTCTGGCAATCACCAGTATGCTGTCCTGGTAAGCCTGCATACTTCCTTCGGGAAAAGTAACTGCCTCTCCCACCTTGGTATACGCAAACAAAGCCGCGAGTTCGATATCGGCATTCGGATCTGTTACCGGTTTGCTTACGGAAGCCAGTCCTTTTAACTGTCCCGACAGCGACTGGTACCGTTCCGGATACCCTGCAACGATCACTTCGTAGGCGGCAATGGCCGCATAACTGTAGTTACGTGAGGCTACCATGGGCGAAAAATTATTTCCCATGACAACGGTGTTCAATTCATGTACGGTATAACTGAATAATTCCGGGTTGTGCAGGTAGGCTTTGTAGTCCGTGCTGTTTTTGCACGACGCGATACATGCCACCACACAAAGCCCTGTAAGGAGCTTTTTCATCTGGTTTCAAAAAATTTAGGAAAGAAAATAGAATGACTGATAACCCGATCAGGCCTGAGGCGGTCTGTCGGGTCTTTGCAGCAGAACCGATTTCAGTCCGGCAAAAACCTGTCTGCCAAAATCCACAGAAGATTCTTCGGTTTTAAACTGCCATAAAAAACCGTGATCATCCGTAAAATCCTGGATCGAGAATTTTGCAGTAAAGGAAGGATGTCCTGCTTTACCGGAGGCGGTATTGTTACCGGCCAGGTCGTTGACCATACGGCCGTAGTTTTCTTTTGCTTTCTTCAGGCCGGTTTTCTCCATATTGGGAATACACAATAATTCAAGCGAATCATTGTACACGCGGCGTTTTACGTAGGTATAGGTGGTTCCCTTGATATTGATCTCACCCTCTACCCTTTCGTATTCTGCGGAGTTATGGTAATAGGGAAGGCTGGTAGCCACTTTGATGCTGATAAGATCCGATTCGCTGTACTGGTTGCGGTCAATACTGGCGCTGAGCCGCGCGTCTGCCCTGTTCTCCAGGAAGCCGGTGAACAGGCGGTAACCTCCCCAACTGAACAGGAGCATACCCAGCAGCAGTATGGCAGCAATACGTTTCAAGTTCATGTGAAAATAACACATTATCGCTTTACCGAAAACATTTTCTTTTCAGGCCCGATGCCCGTGATCGTAAGGCTTTTCCAGTGCCCGGGCAGCACGGATTTTACCTGCGAAATGCCTGCGGGTGTGATCTCCAGTCCGCCAAAACCCATCAGCACACTCTGCAATATTCCGCCTGCTCCCGTGGCGAAATATGGGTTGGTGCCGCCCTTGGTTTCGGCGATTACACGGAACGGCGGATTGAGGTTGGGTTTGTAGGCATCTTCAAAAAAACGGTAGGCTTTGTCTGCATCGCCCAGGCGTGCGTGGAGTAAGGTAAAAATGGCCTGTGTCATAGCGGGCGTTCCTTCATTGGGTACCCTTGTCTCGTAATATTCGAGGTCTTTTCTTACCTGGGCGGGGTCTGTAATTTCTTTCAGCGGGTAAGCGAGCAGGTTTACATCTGCCTGCTTGATGCCCTCTCCTTTATAGGCGGCATGTTCGCCTGTTACTCCGTTCTCCATTTTCAGGATGGGAATATTCTGTGCCACCTGCAGCCAGTCGGCGTCGGGCGTTATGTTCAGCAGTTTTGCCGCCTCTGTTGCGTATTGCAGTACGGCTTTGGCGGAGGCATTTGTCCAGGCATTGTTGTCTACATTCTCTGCCCACTCGTCTGCCGCCACCACATTTTTTATCTCGTATTTACCGGGGCCGTTACGCTCAACCCTGCTGGCCCAGAAATCGGCGGTCTCTTTCAGCACAGGCCAGCCTTTTTCGCGCAGCCAGGCTTTGTCCTGTGTTACGCAGTAATAATTCCATGCGGCAATACCCACGCAGGCGGTGATATGGTGTTCGAAAGGCCCGCTCAGCGCCCATACCGGTGTTTCTTCCACACCGCTGGCGGCACTTTCCCAGGGAAACATAGCGCCTTTGTAGCCATGGTTGAAGGCATTTTTTCTGGCAGCGGGTAATCGCTGGTAACGGTATTCCACCAGGCTTCTGGCCATTTCCGGATGCAGTACCAGAATGGCCGGGTACATCCACAGTTCGGTATCCCAGAACACATGCCCGTTGTACCCCAGGCCGCTCAGCCCCATCGGCGAAGGACTCATATCCGTTCCTTCGCGTACAAACGAATACAGGTGGTACATCATGCTGTGTATATCCTGCTGTGCCTGTGCATCGCCCTCGATCCTGATATCGCTTTCCCAGAGTGCATCCCAGGCTTTGTTGTGAAAGCCAATGAGTCGGTCGCGCCCCTCGAGTTTGGCAAAAATGGTCATACGCTCGGCCTCGTTCAGCGGGTCGTCGTGATGCGCCGAGGTAATGGATGTGCCTGCGATGGAGAACCGGTAGGTTTCGCCCGCCCTGAGTTTGCGGCTGAATTTCATCAGGTGCATATTGTTGTCCCACATCTCGTGTATCACCCTGGGTTCCTGTCCGTGCGGTTCGCTGAAGAGAAAAGTGTTGGATGCGCACATAAGCAATTTGCCTGTAGGGCTTTTTGCCGAAGAAGTAAGCAGGCTGATTACCACATGCGGTCTGTCGATCTCGTTGTAATAATTCTGCACATCCTTCAGCGCATCGGGCGCCTCCATTACGCTGGCGCCGCCGAGTACGATGTCTTTTTTTGCCGTGATGCTGACATCCATCAATACGGTAAAAGGCAGCTGCCGCAGGGAGTAGTAGGTGTAACTGACCGTGGCTTTGTCTGTATAATCGAAAGAAACGGTAAAACTGGCATGCCGCATATCCAGTTGCTGGCGCATATTTTTCGCATCATTTGCCGAAACCCTTCTTCCGTCTATATCCATCTGCATATTGAGCAGATTGAAGCTGCGGAGAAAATTACTGACACGCCCGCGGCCGTACAGGTCGTACGCACCGGCTAGCACCACATCTTTTACCTTGAATGGTTCGGGCGAAGAAACAATGCCGATCATGCCGTTTGCCACCGTTGCACCATAATAGGCAGACGGGTTGATCTTATCGGCTGTGATCTTCCAGGGGTCGGGAGTTTGCGCGGCAAGGGCTATACCGGTCAGGGAAAAAAGGATACCGGACAGTAATTTTTTCATACAGGCAATTTATCAGGGAATGTACCGGCTAATTTACTGTTTATTCCGAATGAAGGGAGCAGTTAAATTTCGGCGGGGATTGCCACAGATTTCACAGATGAACGCAGATCAGTGCTGCTATGCCAGCCATGATCTTATCAATCATTCTTCTTATTTTGCGTTATCAGTCTGCTCTCTATGAAAAAAATACTGGTTATCTGCCTCGCCGTGTTACTGGTTGCTGCTGCCTCTGTTTATTTACTGGTTCCATCCAGCCTGACTATGTCCAGCATTGCCTATATCCATTGCCCTGACAATGCTGCGGGAAGGTTTCTTTCGGATGAAAACAAATGGCAAAGCTGGTGGCCCGGCAGTAAATCCGGCAGTAAAAACGAACTTTCGTATACCTATGACAATATTGGCTTCAAACCGCTTGAAAAAGCATTCAGCGGCACCAAACTGGCCACCACCATCAACGGCGTTACACTCAACGGAACCATGGTGCACGCCAAATCTTCCTACGATTCCATTGTGGTGGTATGGCAGTACGGACTGAAGACAAGCAATAACCCTTTTACCCGTGTGGGGCAATACCTTCAACTCAAAAAGCTGAAAGGCGCAACGGCGGCGATCCTTGCGCATCTGAAAGATTTTCTCGAGAACAGGGATAATGTATACGGCCTCGCCATCCGCGAGATCCGTGTTACCGATACGCTGCTGGTAAGCAGTTTTTTTGAATCGGCGCAACCGCCCGCCATGGAGGCTATTTACCATTCTATTGATCAGCTGAAGCAGCATATTGCAGGGAACGGGACGCAGGAAACGGGGTTCCCCATGCTGAATGTTTCGCGTATCGACAAAGACCATTACAAAACCAGGGTTGCCATCCCCGTCAGCAAGGCGGTGCCCGCCGGCGGCGGCATCGAGATCAAGAAAATGGTGCCGGGCCGCATCCTGGTGAGCGAGGTCAAGGGAGGGCCTGCCGCCATTGAAAAAGCCTACGCGCAATTCAGGGAGTACCTCCTGGATTACGACCTGGCATCGCCTGCAATACCTTTTGAATCGCTGGTCACCAAACGCATCCCCGTAAAGGATTCCGCCACCTGGATCACACGTATTTACTATCCCATATTGTAAGCCGGATTGCGTAAATTGGTGCAGGATTCTTCGCAACCGCCCCGTTGTGATCGCTATGGGTACCCGCCATCTTTTGCGTTATGTATTGCTTTACAGCGTTTGCTTTTGGGTAAGCGCCGCCTCTTCGCAGTCATGCCTGACCGGTAATTTTTCCATTGCCTATCGCGGTACGGAAAACCAAACGATGGTCAAAACAATTTTCACTGCGCGTAAGGAACTGTTCTGCGCAGGTAATCTTGGCTACACCAAAAACAACCTGGTACGATCCGACGGATGGCTGAGTCTTTTTACCGAGAGCGGCAACCTGGTATGGTCAAAAAGAATGCAGGTGCCCGGTTACGACCTGCTGACCTTCCGGGATATGACAGCGGCCACGGATTCCACTTTTCTTATCAGCGGTTTTATACAAACCTACTGGGGCGCAACAGACCCGTTGAATCCTGTGCCCAACCCTAACTGGGGTGTATTGCTGCATGTGGATCGTTACGGCAACCTGTTATGGGCAAGAAAAATGGACAAATCCTTTCAGCCCGGAACGGAAAGCACGTTCATCGAGAATTTACTAAAGACCAGGGATGGCGATATTGTGATGAATACCGTGCTATGGAAGCGCCCGCCTTTCCAGACAAAAACAGTGATGCTGAAAATGGACCTGTCTGCCCGGATCAAATGGGCCACCGCCTATGCTTCGGATATTTTTGAATTCCGCTTCAACCTGTCTAACCGCCTGATACAACTGGCAAATGGCGCTATCGTAGCCGCCGGCATCATCGACCAGCGGATCGTTGGCAGGGATTCCATTCTGAAAGTGAACTATTACTGGTTATCGCTCGACGAAAAAAACGGCACCAAACGATGGGACCGCTGCTATTTGCTGAGGAATAAAGCCGCCAATGTATTCTTTCCTGAGAGCTCTGTACGCAACATTACAGAACTGCCCAATGGAGATATTTCCTTTGCCGCCTATGCAGACACCAATGCCATCACGGTTCCGCCGGCCTCCTCGAGGAGTGTGAATATGATCGCTGATGCGAATGGCATGCTGAAAAAAACAATCGCCTACCAAACCGCGCTTCCCGGGTCCTATACCGTTGACGGCAGCGGGCTGGCAGATGGCAGCCAGCTATTGCTTACCGAAAATGGCGGCAGCGCCAGTATTGCGGAGATCGATGTTGGTGGCCGGCCGGTAAGATGGAACACACTGCAAACGACCAATGGCCGCGAGCGGGCGGCCGCTTTCTGCACGGGCGGCAACCAGTATTTTGTGTTCATGAATATCCCGGCCGATGCCAAACAAACACAGCTGGTCAGAACCGCCCCTGCCGCTGATGTTAACTGCCGTATTATTCCCGGCGATTTCACTGCCTATACTGCCGATTTTTTCTCAGGCGACAATGCACAGATGCAGTTTGGCAGCGATAGCGTTATGCAGGACCCGTTTTCTGTTTTGCAGGTAACGGCCAGTGAATACCCATTGCAAAGAACAGACGAATGCAATTACAGCTGCTGTGCTTCGGCAGCCGCCGCTACCATGAAAAAAGACACCATCTGCAGCGGCGGTTTTGTGCTGCCCGATAATACCCGCATACAATACTCCGGTGATTATTTTGTGCGCTTCAGCACGGCAAAAGGCTGCGACAGCATTGTATATTATTCTTTCGAGGTACGCAGGGAACCTTCTTCCCTCTCGCTGGGGAAAGATACCTGTATGGAGAACAAAGACTCGGTGGTGCTGTACGCAACGCCCGGTTATGGCCAGTATCGCTGGATGAACGAACCCGTATCCACCGCAGATCATTACACGGTGCGGCAGGCCGGTGTGTACTCGGTATCGGTGCAAAATATATGCGGCGCTAAAACAAGCCGGGTAACGGTACATGCTTTGTGTGATGCGCCGCTTTACATTCCCAATGCGTTTACGCCGAACGGCGATTACCTCAACGATGTGTTCCGGATACCGGCAACGGGTAAACACAAACTGATCAGTTTCCGAATCTACAACCGCTGGGGCAACCTGTTGTTCTCTTCCGACGACTTCAGCCGGGGATGGGATGGCAGTTACCGAAAAATCAAACAGCCATCGGGCACGTATGTTTACCAGGTAGAAGCAGAATCGTTACTGACCGGCAGAAAGATCAGCCTGGCAGGAAGCCTGCAATTGATCAGGTGAGCTATTTATCCGCAAAACGCAGCAATACGGCGGTATCGTTGTTACGCGCAAGTACCCAGGCCGCCTTTTTGCCAATCTTTATGGGACGTATTTTTCTTACCTGTCCTTTTACCGAAACCCCGTTGATCGTTTGCACGGCAAAACCGGCTTTGCCTTTGTTCACGAGCAGGGTTCCGTAATCTGCATCATACCTTCCCATCTGGATATTGTTGCCGTAGTAATTACCGCCGAGCAAAATATCAGTCAGGCCGTCTCCATTGGCATCGATCGTTGCCGCATCGCGGAAAGAACTGAGCTGCGCTTCCCAGGGAAGAGCCTGTACGGTAAAAGAAAGATTGCCGTTATTGATGAGTATGGCATTGGAAAAATAATCGGCGCTGTACTGCTGCGCTTTACCAAGCTGGTCTCTGCTTAAGATATCCGTAAGACCGGCTTTTGCAAAATCTTCGGCATAGAGGTATTTTTTCTTCAGTACGGGCATTTGTTTTTCGAGTTCTGCTTTGTTGGCAAAGGGCAGTTCTTTTCCGTTAAGGTAGTAAGTAAGCACCTGCTCTTTTTTTCCGTTACCGTCAAAATCGTCGTAATACAGGCGAACAGGCTGTTGCGCCGATGCTTTCAGCCTGCTGTTCAGCCCCAGGTTTCCTGCAACAAGATCCAGGTCGCCGTCGTTATCAATATCCACCGGCAACAGAAAATTCCACCAGCCTTTTTTATCCGTAAGCACCTGTCTGCTGAATGTGCCGCGGGTATTGATGAAGGCATCAATGCCACCCCATTCCCTGCACAGCAGCAGGTCGGGGTCTCCGTCTTTGTCGATATCCGTCCAGACCGAACCCGTTACCATGCCCGCATCTTTGATCGCTGGCGCATACAAAGCCGTTACATCCCTGAATTTTCCCGAACCATCGTTCTGCAACAGGCGGGATACCGGTGCCTGACCGTAGGCAAAAGGCACGGCCCTGCTGCCTATGAACAGGTCAACATATCCGTCTCCGTTAAAATCGGTGGCGCTGATACACGAGGCTGTCATAAAAATATCGTCAAAGGCATGCGCCAGTTTTACCAGGTTGCCTTTGCCATCATTCAGGTAGGCGCGTGGCTGCAGGTACTCTTCCCTACCGTAGTATTCGTTACCGCCGCTGGCCACCAGCAGATCGGGATAACCGTCTTTGTTGATATCTGCCCAGCAGGCATCCACATCTTCATACACACTGTCTTTCTCCAGCGCCGGCTGCCGCAGACTGGTGAACTTCCCCGAAGCCTGCTGTAACCAAACGCCTCGCCGGGTTTCTTTGGCGCCGCCGATAAAAACATCTTCCAGGCCGTCTTTATTAATGTCTCCCACCGCCAGCGCCGGTCCTTCGGTAGAAACCATATGCGGCAGCAGGGGCTCACGGTTAAATTCGTTGAACTCATTTTCGGTATGCCTGAACAGGAGCCCCGTCTGCGCGGCAATGTCTTCCATCCGGCGCGTGTTATTGGGTCTGAAAGAAACGATCCGGTTAAAATCGAAAAGCGGAAGACCTTTCCTGTAGGTAAAAGTGTATGCCGACTGTCCGGGCTTAAACCGGATAACCTCGTAGGTATTGTCGGGCCATACAAGAAACGAAGAATCGATCCTGGTTTGGTCAAGGCCAATATGCAGTGATGTTTCCATGCTCGAAAGAAAACCCCTGACCGGTGTTTTCTCGTAGCTGCGTATACTGTCTGCCGTAAAAAGCAGCACTTTTGCACCCGTGGCGTTGATGTTCTTTGCATCGCCCTTCAGCCTGATCTCGGCGTATGCCTTGCTGCGGTCATCATTGCTTTTGTTTGCGTAAACCAGTACCGGCTCATCAATATTGTTTACCACGATATCCAGATCTCCGTCGTTATCGAGATCGGCATATACGGCGCCGTTGGAATAAGTGGGTATATCGCCGGCGATATGCGCTCCCATATCGGTAAAGACCATATTGCCGCTGTTTCGGTAAAATTTGTTGGGGATCTTGATCTGGGGAAATTTATCGATCAATGCCATATCCGTCTGCGCAAGACTGTTGGAGCGGATCTTGCTCTGTATCTCTCCATCCGAAACAAAATTGATGTAGTCGATATCGTTCATCCGCTTGGGTATGCCATTCGATATAAAAAGATCTTTACGGCCATCGTTATCGAAATCCATCCATAGACTTGCCCAGCTCCAGTCTGTTGCCGCCATACCCGAATACAACCCGGTTTCACTGAACATACCGTTGCGCCTGTTCAGCTGCAGGTTGTTGCGGGTATACTGGTAATGGTACCCGTAACTGATCTTCATGTTGAAGATATCATAGGCATCTTCTCCCTCCGATCTTTTCAGGATATAAGGGTCTGAAGGCAGCATATCCATCGAAGTGATATCGGGAAAGCCGTCGTTGTTCACATCCGCAATATCCACACCCATCGAAAACTGGCTGGTATGCATCAGCCTTTCTGTGCTCTCATCGCGGAATGTTCCGTTGCGCCGGTTGATATAGAGGTAATCGTTCTCGTGAAAATCATTGCCCACATAAATATCGGGATAGCCGTCAAGGTTGATATCCGCCACCACCACGCCCAGTCCGTAGCTGATAGCGGAGCTGTTGATGGCAGATGCTTTGGTAACATCGGTAAAATGCGCCCCATCGTTGCGATACAGCCTGTCGCCCGACAGCTCATTGTAGGTGCCGAGGAAATGACTTCTCTCTGCAAAAGACCCGTTCTGGTGCACGGAATGATTCAGCAGGAACATATCCAGATCACCGTCCCTGTCGTAATCCAGAAAAGCGGCCTGGGTACTGAACCCTGCAAAATCGATCCCGTAGGCCTGCGATCTTTCCTCGTATTGCGGAACACCGTTTTTATTGATACCGGTGCACAGCAGCAGCAGGTTATGTCCTTTTAATGTCTCATATTTTCCCACACGGCATATATACAGGTCCAGCAACCCATCGTTGTTGATGTCCACCACCGATACGCCGGTAGACCAGGACCCGTCCTGCACCACCCGCGCTTCGGCGGTAACGTCTCTGAAATGCAGCGACCCAGTATTGAGGTACAATTTGTTTTCGCCCTGGTTGGATGCGAAGAAAAGATCTACCAGACCGTCGTTGTTAAAATCGCCTGCACCCACGCCGCTTCCGTTATAGAAATACATGTACTTGAACATGTTGAAATCCTGCGTGGGTGTCAGTTTGTTGTTGAAGGCAATACCGGTGCGGTCTTCTTTCAGCACCTCGAACAATACGGGCCCGCCGGGCGTTTGTTTGCATGATGAAAGCGTCACCAGTGCCCATCCGCCTAACAGGATCCATACAACCGATTTTATTCCCGTACAGTTCCGCATACTATTTCCCCTTTCCATTCTTTTGAAGTTCCATCAAAACCGGCAGCTGGTTGTTCTGCAGGAACAGCAGGTACCGTTTGCCGGGTGTATTGATCAGCCCGATATCTTTCAGTTCGGCGCGGAGCTCGAGACCGGAAGCATTGGGTTCCATGGCCGTAAACCCGGCTTTGCCATCGTTCAGCAAAACGGCACCATAGCCCGCATCCAGCCGTCCGAGCTGCGGCATAAAAGTGAATTTGTTTCCGCCAAGGACAAGATCGGTTCGGCCATCGTTGTTCACGTCCATACACCGGATGGCATTTACAGACGATAACTGCTGTATCAGCGGAAGTTTCTGCACGGTGAACTGTCCGTTCCGGTTATTGAGCGCCACACAGGAGGCAGAATAGGTAAAATCCTTTACCGAAGCTTTTTTCAGTTGTTCCTCCGTAAACAGTTCCTGCACCGGCTTGGTTGCAAACGTTTCGTGACGCAGGTTTTTCTTTTTTAAAGCGGGCACCTGTTCTTCCAGATCGCGTTTCAGGAATACAGGCATATCTTTCCCGTCAATGGCTCTGGTAAGTATTTTGTCGTTGATATTATTCTGGTCAAAATCGGATACCCATATCTTCACCGGGTTCTGCGCATCTGGCCGCAGGTAAAAATTTTCCCCAATATTACCCAGCACAAGATCTTCGTCTCCGTCTCCGTCCAGGTCGGCCGCCTGCAGTGTCTGCCACCAGCCATGCATGCTCGACAGATTGGTTTTTACCTCTGCAAATTTGCCGCCGCTGTAGGCAAATGCACGCACACCCATCCACTGCCCCGCGATCACCAGTTCTTTTTCCCTGTCGCCCTGTATGTCTACCCAGGCCGCGCCTGTTACCATACCGATCTTTGCGATATCGGGGTTGCGTTCGGCGGCGATATCCGTAAAATGTCCTTTGCCGTCGTTTACATACAGGTAGCTGGAAGGGGTAACGCCGTATTCGCCGGGCACGCTTCTGCCGCCTACAAAAAGATCCAGATCGCCATCGCGGTCAAAATCGCTGGCAACGGCTACGCCGATGTTTACGCTGTTTGCCGGGAAGGCATTGTCGGCAACACGGAAGTTTCCTTTGCCATCGTTCAGCAGCAGGCGGTGTGCGAATATCCTGTCGCCAAAGGAAGCGTTGTTACCTCCGGCTCCTACAAACAGGTCAAGGTCTTTGTCGCCATCCGCATCAAAAAACAATACCGCCACATCTTCAAAATCCACGAACCGGTCAAATACGGGCTGCACTTTTTTTACAAAGGCGTTGCCTGCTGTCTGCAGGTATAATTGTCCCGGATGTTTAACGGTTCCGCCGATAAACACATCATCGAGCCCGTCGCCGTTCACATCGCCCACCGCGCAGCGTGGCCCCTCGCGCGAAAGCATTTCCGGTATGTTCCGCTCGGTATAAAAATCTATATAATCGTCTTCGGTATGTTTTTCAAAATTGCTTTTTACCGGCATCAGCAGGGGCTGCGCCGTGAAGGGTGCGGGCTCGCCGATCTTTTTTGCCTGCGCCGGCTGCTGCAGCACATGCAGCGTGTCAATGGCCGGATGATCGTATGTTGAATAGGTTCTGTTGGGCCAGATCACCACCAGCGAATCGATCTTTGTCTGTGCACCCAGACCGATCACGGTCTTATAATCCATTGAAGACTGAAAGCCCCTGCTTGGCATCAGCTCGCGGCTAAGCACCTCTTTACCGGTATACACTTTGATGCTGCTGCCTATGGCAAATGTATTGCCGGGCAATCCCTTCAGTGAAACGGACACATAATGCTGCGGGGTTGTTTCGCGGCTGTTGTTGCGGTAGATGAATGCCGGCTGGTTTACATTGTTCACGACCATATCGAGATCTCCGTCGTTATCGAGATCACCATAGGCGGCTCCGTTGGAGAACGAGGGTTGGGTGAATCCCCAGTTTTTGCCTTCGTCCGTAAAATGCAGGTTGCCGGTATTGCGGAACGCCTTGTTAAGCAGCGGAACGGAGGGCATTTTATTGATAACGCTGTCCACCTCACGCATTTTACCCGAGAGCGCGGTCTTCTGTACGATGTCGTTGGCAAAAAAATCGATAAAATCCTGGTTGGTCAGATCGTGTGTAATGCCGTTGCAGATATAGAGATCCGTTAATCCATCGTTATCGGCATCGAACATCAGTCCGCCCCAGCTCCAGTCTGAAGCCGCAACACCGCTGAAATAGGCGGCATCCATGAATTTGCCATGCCGGTTATTGATCTGTAAGGTATTCTGCTGGTACTGGTGGTAAAAGCCGGTGTTTTCTTTCAGTTTGTATACATCGATGTTATCGAATGCGGATGTTGTTTTCAGCCGGTAATCGTCATCGGCCAGCATATCGGTGGTGAATATATCCGGATAGCCGTCGTTGTTCACATCGGCGATATCGGCGCCCATAGAGGCCAGGCTGGTATGCTGCATCCAGTTCTCCAGCTCATCTTTGAATGTGCCGTTCCTCTGGTTGATGTAGAGGTAATCGCGTTCAAAAAAATCGTTCGATACGTATACATCGGGATAATTGTCACCGTTCACATCGCCTACGGTAACACCCAGACCAAAGCTGATCAGGCTGCCATGTATACCCGCCTCGCTGCTTACCTCCTTGAACCTGCCGTTGTCATTGCGGTACAAATGATCACCGCCGCCGCGCAGGTAAGGCGCGATGGGCCATTGCGCTGCCGGCAGGTCGCGCTTGTTTGCATAGTTAAGCGTGTTGACCGGTATGGGACTGTTGTTAACGATAAAACAGTCCAGGTCCCCGTCCATATCATAATCGAAAAAAGAGGCCTGGGTAGAATAACCGCTGTCTGCCAGACCATATTCTTTCGCAGATTCCGTAAAGGTAAGATCGTGGTTATTGATGTAAAGCTCGTTCTCCCTGCTGACACCATCGTTGATATGCGCCGAATTGCAGACATAGATATCCAGCCAGCCATCGTTGTTGATGTCTACCATTACCACACCCGTACTCCATTTTTCCTTGGGGGTAAACCCTGCTTTCGCCGAGATGTCTTCAAATTTCCAGTTACCCTTGTTAAGAAACAGTTTGTTACTGCCCATGTTGGCAGTGAAGAACACATCGGCCAGTCCGTCGTTGTTGATATCGCCGATGCCCGCACCGCCGCCGTTGTAAAAATTCCGGAAGGAAAAAATGTTCTGGTCCCGCGTGTTCTGCACTGTGTTGGTGAAAGATATCCCCGTATGCTCCATGAGCTCGAACAAACCGGCCGCTTTTTTTTGTTTACAGGAAAAAAGCAGGAGGAGCACAGGGATAAAAAACTTACCGTAAGATTTCATATCTATAAAAAACAAAAGGTCATTAAAATTAATGACCTTTTGCGTCTGTATACGAATGTTATGAATTAATAACCGGGATTCTGCTTCAGGTTAGGGTTAACCGCCAGCGCCGCACTTGGTATAGGGTACAGCAGGTATTTGGCAGCTGATGCAGCAGGCTTCAGCGTTCTTGCGTTCAGGAAGGTGCCGAAGCGGATCATATCCTGTCTTCTCCAGCCATCCCAGTAAAACTCTCTCTGCCTTTCATCAAGCAGGTCGCCTGCTGTGAGCGCGAGCAATGGCGTAGCGCCGCGCTTTAAACGAAGCTGGTTAACACCGATCAGCGCAGAAGCCGCGTTGTTCGACCGGAGCTGTGCTTCAGCCTTCATCAACAGTACGTCTGCGTAGCGGAAGAACACATAGTCGTTATCGCAGGAACCGTCGTTAGAGGTGGTGTAGTCGATGGGATAACGCAGCACGCGGATACCGGTCATCTCGAGGTTATTACCCGACTCCTGGTTGGCAACGGTAGCCGTAAATGCCAGCGGAGCGCCTTTCCTGTCCTGTAACGGAGCATCTGTTTTCCAGTCGTACTGCTGACCCACCAGGAAACCGGCGTTAACGCGGTTACCGGGGTTAGGCAGGTTAGCGGCAGGACTTAAATCTTTGTAATTGGTACCCCTTCTTTCGTCGGTAGCTTCAAATTTATTATACACTTCCGCCAGTGTGGAGAAGCCGTTCCAGCCGCTCTTGTTCTGGTTGTAATGCAGGGTTTTGTACCAGGAAGAACGGATGTTACCGCCTTTTGAACCACCGATACTGAGGTTGGTAAAGATGTTCTCGTTGGAATTGGTGGTGTTGCTTGGCGCGTAGTTGTCAAACACGCTGTTTGCCAGCGAGTAGCCTGTTATCTGGTCGGCAAGCGCGATCACTTTTGTCATATCGCCCGCGTCAAAAGCAGGTGCGGCACGGTTGATAAATGCGCCTTTGTTCAGGTAGCATTTCATCAGCAGTACGCGGCAGGCGTCTTTGTTGGCCTGGTAAGCTTTACCGCCCGCTGAAGGACCTGCCGGCAGGTCGTTCTGGATGGCTGTGAGCTCGGAGATGATGAAGTTCGCCGCGTCGGCACCGCTCAATACCTTGGGTGCGTTCAGCAGGTTCTCACCCGGATCGCGGTAAGGTACCTGGCCATAGAGGTCGAGTACGGTAAACATGGCAAATGCACGGATATACCTGGCTTCAGCCGCCTGTTGCGCCGACGGTTTGAAGGTCAGCACGTTGGTGGTATTGAACACGATGCTCAGCAGCGAGTTGAAAGAACTGCCCACCTGCGCGTGGTCGGCATTCCAGTTATGCGTGTGGATTACCCTCCATACACCGTTATCGTCCCAGTCGCCACCGCGTGTGGGCACCAGTGATTCATCAGAGCTGTTCTCCTCCAGAGAGGTAGGGCCATCCTGGTTACCAAATGTCTGCAGACCGTCGTAGCAGGCCTGCAGCAGTACCGACACATCTGTTTTGGCCAGCAGGATCGCCTGGGCCTGATCGGCGGTAAGAGAGGAATTCAACTTCTCATCAAGCTTGGTACAGGCGGCAAGACCCAGTCCCAGCGTGAGCGTCAGCGCGACCGTGGAAGTTTTTATATGTTTCATAAACGTTATTTTAAGTATTGTAGTTATATACGGTTAAAATGTCTTTTGTGTTGCTTACAGTCCAAAGTTTAAACCAAACAGGAAGGATTTGGAGGAAGGGTAAGGGATGTACTCGATACCCAGTGAAGGAACACCGCCGATGTTTTTGTCGGTATTCACCTCAGGATCAAATCCGGAATATTTGGTGATCACGAAAAGGTTTTGTGCTGTAAAGAACACATTCACATTTTTGATGTTCTTGCCCATGTTACCTACGCGGTAGCTGAGTGAAAGGTTTGCCAGTTTCAGGTAATCGCCTTTTTCAAGATACCTTGAAGAGGTGGTGATCGGGTTGGCCAGGCTTTCTTTTACCGGACCACCGATCAGCGAGGCAGCAATATTCCTGGTTCCGAGGTTACCGATAGGCACGATCGCGTTCAGCGTGTTGTTATAGATCATATGACCCATAGCACCGTTGAGGTTGGCAACCAGTGTCCATTTCTTCCAGGTAACATCAGAGCTGATACCCAGCAGTGTTTTGGGGTTGGGGTTACCGATATAATACAGGGTATTGCCATTATCGCCGTACACACTGTTACCGGAAGCATCCAGACCGTCAAATCTTTTCAGGTAGAATGCGTTCAGGGGCTGGCCGGAAGCCAAACGCTGGATGCTGGCACCCGAAAGACCCTGGCCGCTGATGGAACCGGTCAGCACGGCCGGACCTTTGTAGTTCTGCATTTCGTTCTTCATGAAAGCGGCGTTAACAGACGCGTTCCATGTTACGGAGGTGTTTCTAACCAGCGCCGCGCCGAGGGTAACTTCAATACCCTTGTTGATTACGTTACCGGGCAGGTTGATCCAGTATTTGGTAGCCGGAGCAGGCTGTATCGCGTCAAAGTTGAACAGGATATCCGTGGTGTTCTTGTTGAAGTAATCAACCGTACCGAACACCCTTCCGCCAAACAGTTCGAAATCGATACCGATATCGTATTGCTTGGTTGACTCCCATTTCAGATCGGGGTTGGCTACGTTGGCCAGTGCAATGGAACCCTGTCTGAAAGTATACTGCGCCTGTGCGGAACCCGCAGGGAAGGCCTGGTTACCCGTGATACCCCATGAAGCCCTCAGCTTCAGGTTGGAGAAAGTGTTGTTGCCTTTCAGGAAATCTTCGTTGCTGATGTTCCAGGCAGCGGCAACAGAGGGGAAATAGCCGTATTTATTGTTGGAACCGAACTTACTGGAACCATCGGCCCTGAATGTACCGGTTACGAGGTATTTATCGCGGTAGTTGAAAATGGCCCTGGCAAAATAAGACTGCAGGGAAGAAGAAGGATCTTCAAAACCGAATACCTGGCGGCTTGTCTGGCTTGAGTTCTGCAGGATGCTGGTATAGGATACCTGGTCCGAAGTAAAGTCAAGCGCGGTGATGCCGTTGCCTTTGAAAGAGAATTTCTGGTATTCGTAACCCGCCAGACCGGTAAAGCTGAGGCCGGAGCTAATCTGCTTGCTGTAGTTCAGCGTATGCTGCAGTACCATGGCAGTGAGCTCGTTGTTCAGATAACCTGCAAAGCCCCTGTTCTCGATACCGGTGAGCGTGATATAAGCAGCTTCAGTGGCCCTTCTCACACCTACCTGGTGGTTAAGGCTGAAATTGAATTTATATTCCAGGTCGTCGGTGAGTTTGTACCCCACACCCACTGTACCGAATAAATTGGTCACATCGGCCTTATCATTATATCCCTGCTGCATGGCAAGCGGGTTTACCGTAGTGGAACCGGGAATGATGTTCAGGGAACCGTCTGCCTTACGCAGCGCCTGGGTGGGGTTCCACTGCAATGCCATACCTATGATATTGGAAGTAAAACCGGCATCGTTACTGATCGGTCCGATATTTTCGGTGTTGTGTGCGGCAAGCACGTTGAAGTCAACTGACAGTTTCCTGCTCTCCAGGAATTTGTACTGTCCGTTCATATTAAAGGTGTATTTCTTCAGACCTGTTCTTTTCAGGATACCTTCCTGGTTCATATAACCGAAAGACATACGGTATTTACCATTCTCCGAACCGCCGCTCATACCGAGGTTCACGTTGTGCGTGATGGCTGTCTGGAAAATCTGGTCCGTAGCGTCAACACTTGTTCCCAGATCACCGCCGGTAAGACCATAGCTTTTCAGCGCAGCACGGTACTGATCGCCCGAAAGCACATTGTATTTCTTGCGGATCTTGCTGAAACCAAGAGAATAGTTCAGATCGATCCTCGGAGCACCTGCCTGTCCTCTTTTGGTGGTGATCATGATCACACCGTTCGCGCCGCGTGAGCCGTAGATCGCTGTACCGGAGGCATCTTTCAGCACATCCATCGAAGCGATGTCATTGGGGTTATAGAAATACAGCGGGTTCACATCAGGTGTGCTGCCCAGACCGGCAACGTTCAGACCCGGACGTGCATTTCTTCCGTCCAGCGGAATACCGTCGATCACAAACAGCGGAGAGTTACCCGAACGAACGGAGTTGTTACCCCTGATACGAACGGTGGTGGCGCCACCGGGCGCACCGCTGTTGTTGATCACCTGCAGACCCGCAACCTTACCCTGGATCAACTGATCGGGGGCTGTGATCACACCGGTATTGAAGTCCTTGGCTTTTACAGAAGTCACCGCACCTGTAAGATCGCGCTTACGCGTGGTGCCGTAACCGATCACCACCACTTCCCCCAGCTGTTCGTTGGTGGCAGTAAGCGCAACATTGGCGGTGGTGCTGTTCTGTACATTCATCTCCTGTGTGCCAAAGCCCACGGAAGAAAACACAAGTGTGGTGGTTGCCGACGGAACCGACAGACGGAAAGAACCATCCGCACCTGTCTGCGTACCCGTTTTGGAACCTTTTGCCACAACGGATACACCTACCAGGGGGGAACCATCCTTCACGTCAGTTACTTTACCTGTGATCGTTTTGTTCTGCGCCTGCGAAAGAAGGGCGAATACGCAGGCGAATAAACCCACAAGCGTGGGCCTGACAAGCAACTTTAAATACATAAATGGCAGTTTATTGGTTATTAAGCGTGTACAAAGTACACATTTTATCGCGAAAAAAAATTTTTGTTAAATCTTTTTGGGATTTTTTTTACCTAAAACCTGCAATCGTTTCCTCAAAGACTTCCCCGACCTGAAAAACGATGCATCTTTTCGCAGAATTTTCTGCAATAGACGGCCCGTTTTCAGTTCCTAAATATATGCGGACAAGCGGGTTTAAAAGTTAGGGAAATCTGCTATCTGTTTTCGCAAACGTTTGCGAAAACCTTTGTTGTGGAAATTTTTGTGGCCACCGGCGGCCCTGCCTGGTCAAAATTGGCCGCTTGCATAGCGGTATACCAGTTCCGACACAGCAGCCAGGGTTTCGACGGCCGCCTTCTCGTCTTCCAGGTTCTTTGACAGCAGCACCAGCACGTATTTTCTTCCGTCGGGCAGCAATACAATGCCCGAATCGTGCTGCACACCGGTGATGGATCCGGTTTTGTGCGCCACACGCACTTCTTTGGGAAGTTTTGCCGGGATGATCTCGTTGAACTGCTGGTCAAGCAGGATACCGATCATTTCATCACAGGCTTTTGCATCGATGATCTCCGCCCTGGCCATTTTATCGTAAATGGTCATCAGGTCTAGGGCGGTGGTGGTATTGTTCCATCCTTTCCGGTAGGCTTTGCTGTCTTCCACGCCACGCAGCACCTGTGTTTTTTCCGCTCCCAGCTGCCGCATGGTTTGGGTTACCTGCCTGGCATCTGCCAGTTCTATCAGCAGATTGGTGGCGAGGTTGCTGCTTTTAATGATCATCTGGTAAAGCAGGTCGCCGATGGTTTTCTTTGTGCCGATCTGCGTATACAGTTCCTGCTGGCCGTCGTCTGCGGCGTTAAGGCTGTAGCCGCTGCTGTCAACGATACTGCTGAATGAATTCCTGACCACCACACTGTCTGTCAGCCGTATCTTTTTCAGCCCGTCAAGCCTGAACAGCTCGATCATTACCGGAGTTTTCATCGTACTGGCGGCATGAAATGATTCCTGCTCGTTGATCAGGATGGTTTCGCCTGTCTGGCTGTTCCGGAAAGCCATGGCAAAAACGCCCCGCTGACCCGCGAATAATCGTTTGATCTCTGCCGATACCGATACGGCAGAGGATTGCCCCCTACCTGATGTGACCATACCAACCATGAGCAGAATTATTAACCGGTAACGCATATTGCCGCTTCCATTACTGCTACAAAATACGGCCAGGGCCGGTAAAAACAAGCGGGATGATACCCCGAACGGGAATTAAGACCCTACAGCCGGGTAGACAGGGCGGATTGGGTGGATGCATACCGGGCACAGGATTCCGCCGGCGTACAAGCATTGGTTTCTTTTCTGTCGCTGTGCCGGATGACAGGGTATCCGGCCGGTACTTCAGGCGCGCGAACGGGTGTATTGTTTGTCGATATTGCCCATATCCGGATAGCGCTCCTGGTAATTCCTGAGGTAGTTCTTCAGCAGCGTCTGGTTGCGTTTATACTCGTACATACGCGCCTTGTCGTTCAGGTTCCGGTTGGTGTTGATACCGAATAAACGGTAAAAAGGACACCGACCGCGAAAACAGGTCAATACAAGAATGTATGCAAAAATGAAGAACCCGATGGCCACCGGTCCTACGATCAGTTTGGTGAATACGATGATGGAAATAACAATTGCGACAAGCATCCTGATGATCTTATCCACAAAGCTCATGTTGCTTCTCATAAATATCAGATTTTAAGCGTACTGCAAATTACCGGTAAAGGTCCTACTATCCTTTTTCCGAAGCATTACAGAAAAATCAAAAATAGTTACATGATTCTCACTTTTGATTTTCTTCCTATATGACACGACCCTATCAGCCGCCGCTGCTTGTGCTTAAAAAATAGGGCGATGAAAGTTCATCGCCCTGAAATCAATATCCTTGTGTTCCGGTTAACAAATCGTCAATTCCCAACAGGTCCTCAGGCAAAGTACCTTCTCAGCACCCATGCGGTTGTTTCATGTTCTTCCATCAGTCCGGTGAGGAAATCTGCCGTGCCGGCATCCTTGTATTTTTCGCTGCAGTCGTCAACATAACCGCGCAGCGACTGTATCTGCATTTCGTGATCGCCGAGCAGTTCTTTGAGCATGTCTTTGGCGGAGGGATATTTACCCGGCGCTTCTTTCAGACTGGCTTCTTTCAGAAATTCTTCCATCGTGCCGATGGTTTTTGACCCGAGCTTATTGATGCGCTCGGCCACCGCATCGATCGATGCCGCGAGCTGGTCG
Organism: Sediminibacterium soli; assembly: GCF_009939225.1. GTDB lineage: Bacteria > Bacteroidota > Bacteroidia > Chitinophagales > Chitinophagaceae > Sediminibacterium > Sediminibacterium soli. Next base: position 1,157,867 of record NZ_JAACJR010000008.1, read on the forward strand.
TATTGTTTTTCGAAGAGTTTGTGCAGCTCCATAAAACTTTCCCCTGCTATATTCCAGTGAAATTTCCTGGTTTTGACGTACAGAACCATTTCATCTGCCAGTACCGCGGTAAGGGTGGCGGCGATGGCGGACAGGTTTTTCTCGGATATGCCGATATTCGGTTTCATATGCCGTGTTTTAAAGGTGACGGATACAATACCTGTTTAAAATTTCATACCAGGCCTGAGCGCTGTACGCCATGGCATACTTTTTGAATTCTTCGGTTATAATCCGTACACATGAAGAAAATCTTTACCTCCGTCTGTCTTACTGCCGCCTTCTTTTTCAGCGGCTGCAGCTCGTTAAAGAATATCGGCGACTATCTCTCCGAAGCCGATGCCGTCAATGCCATCCGGGAAGCACTGATTATCGGCAGTAATTTTGGCGTTAACTCGCTGGGACAGCATGGTTCTTTCAGCAGGGATGTACTGCTGAATGCCGTACTGCCGCAGGAGGCACAGAAACTTGTTCAGACACTCGACCGCCTGGGTCTTGCCGCAGAACTGAACCGGTTTACCAACACGCTTGACAATGCTGCCGTGCAGGCAGTGACCCGTTCGGGTCCCATTTTTGTCGACGGTATCCGCAGGATGTCGATCAGGGATGCGATCAATATCGTCAAGAATGGCGGAACGGCCGCCACAGATTACCTGCGCAGAACGGTCGGTGATACGCTGCGCGGTACGGTTCGTCCCGTTATGCGCACAGCACTCGATGAATACGGTGTACAGCAGTCATGGGATAAGCTGGTGGCGCCTGCAAAAATCCTGCTGGGCAACAGGCTTGGCATGAACCTGGACCTGGACAATGTAATGGCCGTGATCGTAACCAATGCCATGTTCAGCAAAATAGAACAACAGGAAATCGAGATCCGCACCAACGCCCAGGCAAGAACCAGCGCCAGTCTGAGAAGGGTATTCGGAAGGGACTGGAACCTGGTAAGAAATTAGCGCGGCCAATGGCCGTTTGGGTTGCCGGTCGGAAACATACGATCCGGCATTGATCAAAAAAGAGAATTGCCGGGCAATTCTCTTTTTTGATCTTACTGACTTGTTTTACAATCTGTGCCCGGCGGAAATCCGCATCCGGCAATTGACCTGCCTAGTCGGCCACATCTGATTCCGAAGTGGTGGTTTTGGTAACGGTGCCGTCACCGCGCCTGTAAACGGTTGTCTTGCTCTGGGCGCGACGGCTGCTGCCACCGCTGAATAACAACAGGATGATCAGCAATAATACCACACCGGCTACCCAAAGCCAGTTGCGGCTGAACCAACTGCCTACATCGTTACCGTTGATCTCCACTTTTGCATCCTGTGCCCAGGAGATCACCTGGAAAAATACCACCACGAAAATGGTAAGAAAGGTCTTTACTGCAAATCGATGCGTTATCTGTTTCATGGTATGATTTTAAAAATGAACAAATTCGTTTCCCATCAGGTTAAAAAACCATGCCTATCCTTTTTTCCCCATTTTTCCGATCAGGAAAACGATCAGTCCGATAATGGCCGCCACCAGCAGGATGCCTGTCCATACCCCGGCCTTAAAAATATCGCCGATCAAACGGCAGCCCGACAGAAAAAAGAACATCAGCGACAATATGCCCGCGGATAACCATTTTATTTTCATATACCTTATTTGTTATGATTACTGTACCTGCAAAATTCCGCTATATCATGCAGGCGGTCATTACAATCTCTTTGGACGATCTTGTATGATTCCCACCCCATTGATGGCATAACTTTATTAACCTCTCTGCAGAGCTATGCGCAAAACAGCGATCATACTGACGGTACTGTTGTTACTGGCCACAGCGGCTTACCTGTTTTTGCGTTATTACCTGCTGCGTGCACCCGATTACCGGCCCGATCTGTCCAAAGCCAGGTCTGCACTGGATCTCAGGCCTGTATTGATTGCCAAATTGCAGCAGATCGTAAAAGACGGTTCCGGGGGATTGTACCGCCTGTCTGTGGACAGTCTCGAACCCCATCTGTCTGATGAAACCCTTGTGCTGGTGAATGTGAAGATCCGGGCAGACAGTTCCGTGCTGAACGCGCTTGATTCGATGCGGCAGGCGCCGGATGATGTGTACGCGATTGCCTGCCGGAAGATTACCCTCGAGGGTCTCGGTATTGCCGACCTGGTGAACACCAGACATATCAACCTGCAATGCATCCGTATCAGTTACCCGGAATGGACGGTTTACCGGAAACTGCGGTCTTATCATACCGCAGTAAAACCGTCGCCGGATACAATGGGTCTTTACCGGCGCATGGCAAAACACTTCGTGCATGCGGCTGTTGATTCGATATTGGTGGACCACGGGATTTTTGTTGGCCGAAATCTATCGCAACCCGACAGGGACACCCGGTTTGATCACATATCCGTATCGCTGAAAAATATCCTGATCGATTCACTGGCGGCAGCTGATCAGAACCGGTTCCTGTTTTCGGAGAAAGCGGCTATCTCCTGTGGCCGGATGCAGAAAAGAACGGCAGACAGCCTCTACCTGTTTACCATCGACTCATTCCTGCTGGATACCAAAGCCCGCAAGCTCACTGCCCTGGGACTTTCCCTGCTGCCAAGAGGCAGCAGGGCTTTTTTTCGTAAAAACCGCCGGTACCGCGGCAACCGCTTCGAAATCAGGGCTCCCAGGCTTGTGTTGTCGAATATGCACTGGCGGCAGCTGCTCGATAACGGCGTGCTGCAATGCGCTGTGATGGATGTGTACGGCGGATACCTGAACGATTTTGTGGATGGATCGCTGCCGGCCAGACCGCGTATCCATACTGATAATTTTCCTTACCAGGCTTTGCGAAAACTGTTTCTTCCGCTGAATATACCGAGGGTGAATATCCGGGGGTTCCGTGTTGCCTACAGCGAATACTATGCACCCAGCGACCGCAGCGGCACCCTGTATTTTGACGGCATCAACGGCCGCATCGACAACCTGATCAGTACACCCGGTGCCGCAGCACGCGGCAGGTGGTGTGCGCTGGATGCGCGCACCAGGTTCATGCACAGCATACCGGGCAGGATACGCATGCGTTTTGACATGAACCGGTACCGATCGGGTGTGTACGAAGTGGATATCCGGACAGGCGGTTTTGACGGAACACTGCTGAACCCCTTAACCGAGAACCTGGGTTTGTTCACCATTAAGCAGGGTATGGCAGACAGCTGCCGCATTGCCATCCGCGGCGATAACGATCGTACCACCGCAACAGTGAACATGCAGTACCACGATCTGCACATCACCGCCCTGAAGAAAAAAGACGGGGAAGATGCGTTGAAGAAAAAACGATTCACCAATTTCTTTATGAACCTGTTCGTCATCAAAAACAGCAACCCCGGCAAAAACGAACCGGTACGGGAACCGGTGTTTACGCTTGACAGGGATAACCGTATGAGCTTCTTCAATTTTTCCTGGCGGGTAATGCGGCATGGTATAATGTCTACGGTTGGCATACCCGAAAGACTTATACCGAAATAGCGGGTGTCATCAATTGTGCCAGCTGCTGTTCTTCCAGGATGGTGCGGACCGGCCGGCCGTCAGTTAATTCCCATTTTACCAGCCTGATAAAGGTTTCTTCGATCTCGATACCGGTAATGTCTCCATCACTATAACAGCAGCAACCCGAATTAAAATAGGTAGGAAGTATTTTATCGTACAGGTTGCCTGCCACCGGCAGCTCCACTTTCCGTTTGCGGATCTCTTCCCCCAGGGATCTGATCTTGTCCTCATCGCCCAGCGCCCTGGCGGTATCGAGCTGCCTGACAAGATTTTCCAGCAAGGTAAGCGACCGGAAAACGGGCTGGTGGGTGTGGCCTGTTACCAGCAATAAATTCCGCTGCCGGGCACTCCACTCGTACATCAGCGTGTTATGCCAGGTTTTTAACTGGCTGTTATACGCGGGTGTGTTCGGATTGATGCGCAGGTAGGCCTGCAGCGGGCCCCATACCCGGGCCACAAAGAATTTGCTGAACCAGTTGCCATCGCTCTGGCGGTCTCCCTGGTGACCATGGGTAAGCAATATGCGCAGGTTTTGTTCACCGATGACGGTTTCAATAACGGCGCCCTCGTAAATCTTTATTTCCTGTTCGTAGAGGTTTTTAAGCTGCAGCGATGCAAACGGGTCCTGGTCCCAGAACAGATCGTGGTTGCCGAATATTTTGGTGAACCCGCCTTTTGCAGCAAACCTCTTTTCGAGTTCAAAACAGGCGGGGTAAGCTGCTTTTACCTGTGTAAGCGTGTTCTCCCATAGCTCTTCGCAATCGCCGAGACCGATGTAATGGTATTGCTGTTCCAGGTAATAGGCCAGTGCCGCGGTATAGGCGGGCTCACAAACCATAAAATCGTCTGCGCCATTGCCCCCGCCTTTGTGGTGATCGGAGAAGACGATGAATTTTGTATGCCCCGGTATATGCGGCAGCACCATCCCCTTGGCTGGTTTTTCCGAACGTATACTGCGATACAGCAGATCGAGGGAAGAGAACACAGTGTCCCTGTCGGGACGCGAGGAATACCTGTTGGCGATCTGTATGATCGGCCCGGTCAGTATCTTCTGCAGCAGTTTTCTCATCATGCTTCCATGCAATTTGAACCGATGTTAAAACCGGTTTTCCTTTTTAACAAAAGAATAATCGTTTTTCTTCCAACCCGTGGTCCGTGTTTATCGGTTATTTCAAGGGTTGAATGCGCAATTTCCTTACCTGAATGGTATGGTTAAATTACGTTAACGTTGTTAATGATCAATTAACAGCCGCAAGTGTATATCTGCTTTCGCTGCATGCGGTAAGGTTCTAAGTTAGCGGTATCAAATCATTAAAATCACAACCATGAAAACGCTAACATTTATTGTGTGCCTGCTGACAGCCTCACTGGGCGCCTCCGCCAACGAAGTAAACGAACAGGTGCTGAAAGCTTTTGCAGCTTCTTTTCCCGAAGCCAAAAATGTGGCCTGGGAAGAACTGAAAGAGGGCTACAAAGTATTTTTTGTAAAGAACGAGGTAAGCTACCGCCTGCGTTACGATGAGGAAGGCAATGTGGTGCTGGCATTGAAATATTACCGCGAAGACAACCTGCCTCCGCTGATCGCAAACAAAGTGAAAAAATCCTACAGGGATTATAAAATTCACAGCGTAGTGGAAGAGTCTTCCGAGACTTCGCTGATGTACCATATCATCCTTGAAAACGACAAAAAGATCATCAACCTGAAATCCGACCCGGTTGGTTCTCTCGAGGTGGAATCTAAATACAATAAAAGTTAGCCCCTGTACCCATAGCACAGATGACTGCCGCGATGCCCTGCAAAGCGGCAGTTTTTTATTTGGCTCAGTACCCTTTCCGGTAGGTTCGCCCCTCCTGCAGGAATGCCGAAGTGGTGCCCCTGCCGGTACGGAAACGGGTAGCCAGTGTTCGTTTGCTTTCGATACCGGGCAGGTAACAGTCAAAATGCAGGTGGGGGCCGCGGGTATAGCCGGTATTGCCACTTATGGCGATCAGCTGGCCTTTTACCACGGAATCGCCGATCATAACCCGGGCGCCATTGTATTGCAGGTGACTGTAATCCGCGATGGTGCCGTCTGAATGGTACACCAGTACATAGTTGGCCATCGATTTACAGGCGTCGCTCCAACAGTTTCCGTTGAAGCGCTGCACCACGGCGATCACGCGGCCGCTCCGGGCGGCGCGCACTTCGGTGCCTTCCCGCATATTGAAATCGAGGGAGTTCTCTCCCTGGTGCGAAAAACTGCCGCGGTAGCCCTGTTCAACCCGGTACTGCCTGCCCCTGGCAAAAGGAAGATCGTACAGGTAATTACGGTCGTAGCCGGTTTGCCGTACATCGCCGAACACGGCCATATAATTGTATGCATACCGGGTTCTCTTCCTGTTGGCTCGGCCAAGCGTAACCAGCCGGAACCTGTTTGTGCTGGCCGGCACCAGGTAGGTTTTATCCGGCGCCTCATCCATCGCATTGAGGTTATCAAGTGAAAGCGTAAGGTATACGGAGATCATGCACACTTCCATATTATCGGCATACAATACGGTGTTGTCGCCCTCCTTCTCCGCAAAAATGCGAAGGTTGCTTTGCGGGAAAGCGCCGATGCCAACCGATAATAGAAATGTCAGTATAAAGATTCTTGTTCCCAACACCTGCCTGGAATTCTTACAAAATGAAAGCGTAGCATAAGCGCTACGCTTTCTTGTCTTAAACCTGTCTTATATAAACTCAAAAACGTTTCTTACTGGTTAGGAAGACGTCCTGCCTTTTTATCTTTTGCACGGCCGATCACATAACCGGTACCTGCACCCACCACGCCACCGATAATGGCGCCTTTGGCATTTTTACCGATCAGACCACCGGCGATGGCACCGGCACCTGCGCCGATCAATGCGCCCTTGGTTCTGGAACTCATACCCCTGCGCTGTTCAACAGCGGTACCGGAACCGGAGCTGACAGGATTGGCGCTGCTGCCCACGGGCGGGTTAACATACACCACTCGCGGACTTGCCGCCCTTCTTCTGGCAGCTTCGTCTTCTTTTTCCTGTTTTTCTGCCTTAACCCGAGCCTGCTCTTCAGCTACGGCTTTCTGTTTCAAAGCAGTGGTGTCAACGGATGCAACACCTGCCTGCTTGCCTCCGCATGCTGCGAGGATCGCCGCAGTACTGAGGGCTACTATTACTCGTTTCATTAGTTTGTTGTTTAGTTTCGATAATTTCTTTGCCTGTACTGGTTAAAAAAGCATGCCAAAACCGTCCGCTCACTGTTTTTTGTTCCTGAAAAATTCCCCATTCCACATTTTTTTACATGATTCCTGCTTCCGGCCGCTCAAAAATCCACAATTTGTTAAAGAATACATAAGGAACCCGGGCATTTTGGCCGCTTTCATCACAGCTGAGACACCGCATACCCGCAACCGCACAGGTTGCTGTATTGCACCCATGTGCAGGGCTGCAGGTGTAAGCCGGGTCCGGGATCTTTACAGCACCGGTTTGTCCATCCGGGTTTTCCGGTAGTTGCGGTAGGTATTATGTCCGATGGATTTCTCCTGGTGACCATGTCGTTTAACGAGAAAAAAAACAAGGGCAAATGCCGGAATAAGGTAAACGGCCACACCCCAAAAATTTGGTTCCATATACCATGGTGTTTCCGGGGAAAGCGAAAAAACTGTGCCAGCGCGGGGGCCTTATTTCCTGCTTTTTACGATATCGGCCAGCAGCTCGGGCTCATTGGTTGTGATCAGGTCAAACCCGTTATCCAGCAGCCAGTTCATATCTGCCGCTTCGTTAACCGTCCAGGCATTGAGCACGATGCCCAGTTTGCGGGCTTCGGTGATCCAGTCGGGGTTTTTCCTGAAAACGGAAAAATGGTAATCGGCGCCTTTGATGCCGTCTGCCTTCAGTTCCGCAGGTGTTTTATTACCATCGAGGAACTGGGTGATGACTTTGGGATTGAGCTCGAGTAATTTTTTGAGGATATCATAATCGAAGCTGATATACACAACCCGCCCGGTTGCCTTCAGCTCCGTAACCAGCCTGTACACCCTTTCGGCGATGAGCTTTGCCCGCTCCTTGCTGATGGTGGATGGTTTTATTTCGCATACCAGCGTGGTGCCGGGATTGTTCTGCAGACCTGCCAGCAGGTACGCCCTGAGCGTAGGAAATTTCTCGCCGTTGGAAAGGGTAAACGCAGTAAGTTCTTTGTACGTGGTTTTCTCGATCGGCAGTTTATGGAACTCGGGATCGTGGTTGATCACCAGTGAATCGTCTGCCGTCATGCGCACATCAAATTCCGAACCCCTGCAACCCAGCCGGATCGCTTCCTGCAGCGATGCCAGGGAATTTTCGGGAAATGCGTTTTTCTTGAATGCGCCCCTGTGCGCCACCACCGGGTTGAATCCTGAAGACATGCTGCCGGTATTGTTTTTTGCCGTTGAGCAGGAAATAAAAAGTATAATAACCAGTGAATACAGGATTTTTTTCATGCAGGAAAGATAGAATTATTTCCTCTTCAACACTGCTGAAAAAGCTTCTGCAGCCGGTCCCTTATCAATCCATCAGGGCAAGTACCTGCCATATATCGCGTCCCTGAAACGTTTGTGCAGTTTCACCCGGTCAAACGGCATCAGCTGCGTGAACAATACGGCGGTAAGTTCATTTTGCGGATCAACCCAGAATACGGTGCTGGCCGCGCCGTCCCAGAAGAATTCGCCCACCGCGCCATTGTTCTCTTCCGCGCTGGCGGGCGGCTGTGTGCGCACGGCAAAATCGATCCCGAAACCAACACGCCCTTTGCTGGGCAGCCACATGCGCCGGGAAATGGTATCCGACAAATGGCTTGTTGCCATCAGTTTTACCGTTTCGGGTTTGAGAACGGATACACGGCCCAGACTGCCATGGTTGACCAGCATCTGCGCAAATTTCATGTAATCGTCCAGGGTAGAAGTAAGTCCGTAGCCACCGGGTTTCAGCGGCCAGTCTTTTGTGTTGAAGGTATTGGCCTGTGCATCCGGGGCGCGTGTGAGGGTTCCGTCATCGCTGCGGTTGTATAAGGCCGCAAAATATTTCCGGTTATCGTCCGGCACCAGATAGCGCGTATGGTTCATCTGCAAGGGATCCAGCACGGCTTCTCTTACATACCTGTCGAACGGTTTGCCCGACAGCACTTCCACCAGGCGGGCCTGTACATCCACCGAATTGCCATAGGCCCACTGGTCTCCGGGGTGAAACTGCAGGGGAAGCGAGGCCAGTTTCCTTGACATTTCGGCCAGTGTATTGCCGGTATTCATTGCATCCGTTCTGCGCACCAGTTCGGCCAGAGCAGGCACATCGGGACCTGCAAAGCCCGCGGTATGACGCGTGATATCCCTGATGGTGATGGGTCGTTTTGCCGGTTCGAGCATCAATTGCCCGTTGGCATCAACAGCTTTGAGCACCTGCATATGTGCATATTCGGGAAGGTATTTTGAGAGCGGGTCATCAAGCTGAAACAGGCCCTTATCATACAGGCTCATCAACGCAACACCCGTTACCGGTTTGGTCATGGAAAAAATACGTACAACCGTATTGCGGTCCATCGGCATTTTTGCTTCTCGATCGGCATAACCGAAGGCGCCGAAATAAACTTCTTTGCCTTTTTCGAAAACCAGCGCGGAAACGCCCGCTATCTTACCGGAATCGATAAAATTTTTCAACGTGGCATCGATGCGCTGCTTCACATTGCTCGTAACAATATTAGCCGGCGTTGTTTTGTCAGCAGGCGATAGTAACTGAAAAGCGCTGGCAAGCAACACCAGCGGCACCAGGACAAGGATCGTTTTTTTCATGGCTTGGGTTTGTACGGCTGTCTGAAATATACAGCTTTTACGGCAGCCCTGCTACCTGTTTCCGGCAAAGAAATCCGGATCCCTGTTTTCGATAACCCGCCAGCTGCCCTCGCCGATCTCGGCCTCCAAAGCATCTTTGTCCCAGCCGCAATAGCCGATGCAGACACGGATATCACCGGTCCCGATAAGTCCTTTATTGAGCAGCGCGATCGCCTTGCTGAAGTTGCCTCCCCACCAGGTATTGCCCGCCACCTGTCTGCCTCCCGGAACCAGTTCGGGCCTGTTATGCAGGAAGAACAGGTGTTCCCTGTCTACAGGACCTCCGTCGTAAAGGGTAACGGGTTGGCTGCCTGCAAACTCCGCAAGTTCATTCAGCTTCCTGGGGAAGATACGGTTGGTGATAAACCCCACGCAACCGGTTTCGTCCGACTGGTGGATATATACCACCGCCTGTGCAAAAAAATCCTGGTCGAGCAGGGAACTGGCCTGCAAAAATATACCTGGGGTTACCTGCATAGCTTACCGGTTGGTGGCTATGCAAAGATACATGAGTGCGGGATTGCAGGGTTCTTAATACTGTTTTCGGGATAGTCCGGGGCAAGAACCACAGGTACGGAACATGCGTTGCACCGGCCTTTATTTCAATAGGGCCGCTGCGCACCAGAGTACGGGTGCCTGTCCGTGCTGGTCGCCTATATTCCGTTTCCTGTCTAAATAGTACTGTCTGTCGTTTTTCTTATTGGTTCCTTCGCAAACCTCGTGGGTGTCGGCATTACCGTCTATTTGTGATACCAGCGCCAGCCAGCCCTTGCGTGCGGCAGTACCATAGCGTTTTTTATCTAACCATCCCTCTTTCACGCCGGTTATCAGGGCAAAAGTGAACATGCCTGTTGCCGAGGTCTCGGGCCATGATGCCGCATCATCGATCAGCTGGCGCCACATGCCGTTCGCCGCCTGGTAGGTAAGCAGGGAGGCCATCATCAGCAAATATCCTTTCATGATGCGTGGCCTGTCGGGATCATCGCCGGGCAGCGAACGCAGCAGCTCGCTCATGCCTACGGCCATCCAGCCATCGCCTCTTCCCCAATAGAACGGTACATCGGGTGCGTGGTAAAACAATCCGTTGGGCTTTTGCAGAGAATCCAGGTATACCACCATTTCCTTTGCCGCCCGCCTGATGTATTTTTTATCGCCGGTGGCCCGGTATGCCTGCGCCTGCACCGCGGTTATCATAAACATATCATCTATCCACATCCGGGTCTGCCAGGTCAAGCCCCTGGCATAAAAATCGTGCGACTCCGGTTTTACCCGCGGCCCTTCGGGCGGCCCCCATTGTTTGTCGGCAATGCTTTTCCCGAGATCGAGGTACCGCTGTTCCCTGGTTTGTGTATATAACTCCAGGGGCACCGAACCGAATACCGAATAGTCCACATGATCGGGAACGGGTATCATCGTTTTCTTCTCTCCGAAAAATCCTTCAAAACGATTCTTCAGCGAATCGAGCAATGCCCTGTCTTTTGTAACCCCCGCAAATTTCAGCGCACCGTACCAGGTGCATGTTTCGGGGTAAGTGATCACTTTTGGCGGGGTTGGCCTGCCAAAGTTGGTATGCGGCGTAGCCACAAAATGGTAGGCCACGCGTTTACCGATCTCCTCCGGCGAAGCGCCTTTGGGCCATTTACCGAACTGCGCGGCCAATGTAGTTACATACATCCATCCGCAAACGATACACAGGTACTTTTTCATGGTAACCGATTGATTGGTTTTGCCGCTAAAAATCTTTAATGCGCATCTATCGAGCCCGATTTCATATCGGTTTGTTTTGGCGGGAACCAGGTGCTCATATTCCCCTTCACCTGCAGCCTGATAACCGTTGCAATGGCATTTGCCGGTTTCGGCGGCAGCTGCAACGCAAGACCCTGTGCCTGCTGCTCAAATGCCAGCGGCCGCCCGCCCTCGAGCAATACGGCGGTGCTTACCGCATTCGAAAGACCGGGTACAAGCAACCGGCCATCAACTGGCCAGTCGAACACGGACAGATAGATGGTGGTACCATCGGCCTGGTCTTTTCTGGTTGCCCTGCCCCAGGTGAGTGGCGGTAAGGGACTTGCTTTTGTTGCGTAAATCGCTTCGCCGTTTTTCTTCATCCAGCTGCCCACCTCCTTTAATCGTTCTATGCTTGCTTCAGGAAAAGTTCCGTCGGCTTTGGGGCCTATATTCAGCAGGTAATTGCCTCCCTTGGATGCGATATCGATCAGGTTGCGGACCAGTGTTTCCGTGGATTTCCATTTGGTATCCGATGTTCTGAAGCCCCAGGTGCCGTTCATGGTCATACAGGTTTCCCAGTCCTGACCGTCGAGTTCTTCCACCTTCGGTATTTTTTGTTCAGGTGTTTTTGTGTCGCCGGGAAAATTCGGTCGCTTTAATCTATCGTTGGTAATGATATTGGGCTGCAGTTTGAGCAATGTCTGCAGTTTCTTTGCTGCTTCATCGGTCATATTGGTAGGTGTATCCCACCACAATACGGAAATATCGCCGTAGTTGGAGAGTATCTCTTTCACCTGCGGAACAGCCACCTGGTCTATGTACTGGCTGAAGCTGCTGGTTTCCTGTGCCGGATCCCAGTGGCCGTTGTGTTCCTTTGTATAGGCATCGATCTTTGCCGAATCGGGATTAAGCCAGCCTTCCGATGCCGCTTTGCGTGAAGCCGCGCCGCCCGGGTTGTTCCAGTCCTGCGCATGCGAATAGTAAAACCCCAGCCTGATGCCGTATTTCTTACAGGCAGCCGCCAGCGGTGCCAAAAGATCTTTTCCGTAAGCTGTTGCATCCACCACATTCCACTTGCTGGCCGCGGATTTAAACAATGCAAAACCATCGTGGTGTTTGGAAGTGATGACAATGTATTTCATGCCGGCATCTTTTGCCATTCGCACCCATGCGTCGGGGTCGTAGCTCCGGGGATTGAATTCCTTTGCTTTTGCCTGGTATTCCGCCACGGGTATTTTAGAACGGTTCATGATCCATTCGGCGCCGCCACGCAACTGTTCGTGACCGTTGTATACACCGGCCCACTGGGCATACACACCCCAGTGAATAAACATACCGAAACGCGCTTCGCGCCACCATTTCATTCTTTCGTCTTTGGAAAGCTCCTGTGCGCAGAGCGACTGGATAACCAGTAATGAGCACAAACAGACAAGGCATTTTTTCATATCGGCAGACAATTAGTATTATACGCAATTAAGCATGTAAAGAACGTATGGCATAGACGGGTATTTACCAATCATTCAGTCATTTTGACAACTTCGCTGCGGCCGCCGGTCCCACATCTGCGGTTTGGAGTATACATATCGTCTTGGCATCGGTTGAATACTGGTCCGCACCTATATCCAGTTTCTTTGTGCGCTTCTGCCCATCGATATCCGAATCTATGCTATAGTCTGCAGAAATGGCGCCGATCGCCGGACTACCCTTCTGCAGGTGAAAAATACCCCGATCGTCTTTTACCAGTTTCGGATCTGCCAGCCGTGATCCTTCCGCCGGCAGATCGCCGAGCCCGTTGGTGTTGAAGAGGAGATTATCCTTCCAGACAGCATTTTTATTCGGTCCTGAAATCGTGGCAGCAGGTCCGCCGCCCTGTACCAGGTTGGCGATAACGGAAATATAGGTTGAACCCAGTCCGTCTTTTCTTGGTGTCTGAACAATATTGGTCTTGTTATCGACAAGCGTGTTGAAGGCGATCAATACCCTGTCGGGCCGGTCGTGTGATGTCAGGGGTGCACCATCCGCCACTTCAGCGCCGCCATTGCCGATGGTGATGGCGGGATGACAGCCCTCGAAATAATTGTTATATACCAGGTGGTCATCTCCGAATATGCGCAGACCCGGTGTGTTGATAAAATAATTGCCATACACTTTGCACCTGTTACCATGCCGCAGCGTAAACTGGGCCGGGCAATTGCGGATGGTATTATACCGGAGCGTAACAGCCGACGCTTTTACAGAGATGAGTTCGTTTTCACCTGCGCAGTCTTCAAACAGGTTGTATTCAACGATGCTGTTGCTGGATGACAGGCTGAAACCACTTAATCCGAACTGGAAAGCTTCGGCGCCATTGGGGCCACCCTGGTCTTTATGCGATTTGAAATAGTTATGGTGTATCCATAATCGCTCAGCTATCTGACTGCCGGTTCCGCGGATGGCAAGAAACCGGCCCATGGCGTTCTTGTTCTGAAAAGAATTGTAGTCTACCTGGTGATCGGTGCCTGCGATGGTAAGGTTTTCTCCGTTGCCCGGTGTTTCAAAGATGTTCTGCGTGAAGCGGCAGAAACGGGTTCCCGATCCTGTTTTTGCTTTTGATGCCTGGTGGGTGAACCTGAATCCCCGTATCGTTACATAGGCCGCAGGTGCGGAGAGACTGAACCCGGATTTACCGCCAATTTCCGCCATACCGGTATGCGCCGCTGCAATGATTATTGGCTTCTCCGCAGTGCCTATTGCTTTTACGGCAATATCCGTATCTGTCATATACATGCCATCGGCAACAAGGATCAGCTCACCGGGTTTTGCCTCGCTGATCGCGTTTTGCAGGGCCGCTATACTGTTAACGGTAATTTCTTTTGAAAACGCATTTATGCAAAACAGCACAAGTACGATCAGGAATGCTTTCTTCATGTTCGGCTTATTAAAATTAATCCGGTGATTTGTCGAGGTCGATCTCCAGTATTTTCATCAGTTCTGTTTTGGAAATGGAAACTGCAGCCAGGGTAAGGGTATGTATACCCGGTTTCAGCCTGATAATTCCCAGGTCATTTGTGGTAACACCGGCTTTTTTATCTCCCATGACCGTTCCTTCTTTCCGGAAACCGCTATCCGAGGTCAGCAGGAATGCGCCTCCGTCATTCTCCGCTGCGATATATTTCATATGGATACGGAAAGATGCTTCCGCGGTGGTTCTGAATGTCCAGCTGAGCGACTGGTCCTTCGACTTCCAGTTCTCCACATAATACCTGTCTGTTTTTCCATCACCAAATGAAAACCCATTGCCGGTCTGTGTTGCATCGAAAGCCAGCAAACGGGTTTGGGAAATATTCGGAGAAAGATAACGGATGCTATCGGTCAAGATTTTTTCTTTTATTTCCAGTACGATCACCGTATTCACGGTATCGATGGCCCTGGCGCCAACCTGCAACACATAATCCGTTGGCGATACCCGGGAAAACCCGATTTTTTGCTGAGGCGCCGTTACATAACGGGCAGAAACGATACCCGATCGTAACCCACCCACATGCAGTTTTCCATCTGCCGGAAAATGGAATACATGCAGGTACAGTTTGTTTCCTTTCATTGTTGAAACACCCCAGTTCTGTAATGGCAAGGGAGAAGCAACCGTACCATATATGCTTTCACCGTTCCGCTGCATCCAGTCACCAATACCATCCAGGATAGCAAGATCTTTTGTATCGAAAGCGCCATCCCCTTTCGGCCCGATATTCATCAGCAGGTTTCCGCCTCTTGATGCGGCGCTGGCCAACAACTGAATAAAATGTGCCACCGGTTTATGTGAGTTATCGTATGTATGGTAACCATAACTTTCGTTCGTGGTGGGTATTGCCTCCCAATCGCCTGTAACGGGAAAAAACTCTGCTGGACGATCGGCAGTATTTTTATAATCGCCGAAATTGGCCTCCGCGCTCCTCACCAGTCTTCCGTTAACCACAACATTGCCATCCGTTTCACGTATAGCCTGCAGTATCCGGATGTTCTCAGACAGGGGTAGTTTATGTGGTGTATCGAACCAGAGGATATCCGGATGATAGTTGTTCAGCAGTTCCCTGATCTGCGGGATGGCTTTTTCATCCACATATTTTTTGGCCTTCTCCAATAAGTCGGGATGCAGGTCATACCAGTCCCTGCCACCATGTAAATTCAGATCGCCTCCCGGGTTTTTATATTCCCAATCATTCCCCGGCGCCTGCGGATGTTCCCAGTCGAAAGCATGTGAGTAATAAAATCCAAACCGGATGCCCTGCTTTTTGCAGGCCTCCCGCAGCTCTTTCATCGGATCGCGTTTGAAAGGGGTCTGCTTTATGATCGTGAAATCGGACAGCTTTGAATCGTACATGGCAAAACCGTCGTGGTGCTTGGCTGTGATGACCAGGTATTTCATGCCGGCGCGTTTTGCATGCGCCGCCCATTCGTCCGCATTGAATTTTACGGGACTGAAAATATGCGCCAGGTCAAGGTACTCGGCCCGCGAGATTTTTTCTTTGCGCATCAGGTGCTCTGCATAGCCGCTCACTTTCTTCCCCTTCCATTCGCCACCGGGTCCGGAATAGATACCCCAGTGAATAAACATCCCGAATTTTGCCTCACGCCACCAGGCAATGCGCCGGTCGCGGTTTTTCATCGAAGCAGTCCACCAGCCCTTCACCGCCTTATCTGTCTCCTGCCGGTCTCTTGCCTTACCACGGTTAAACATCTCCTTGTCTTCATCGCCGTTGACCTGTGCATACACCCGGGTACTGCATAGGATGCTTACCGCGCAAATCAATAGCCAACCTAATTTCTGTGAACCGTTCTTCATGCGTTTACTCATTTGGTATTGGTCATCTTTTTCCATACCAGGTTCCCGATGTTATCAGGTTTTCCTTTTGCAGGCGCCGACAGGGTTCCCCGCAGTATGCCATCAATGAGCGTTGTTTTTATTTCTCTCCAGCTGTATTCGCCTTTTTCGTAGTTGAATGTTTCTCCGTCATCATCGTACAGCTTATAGCTTCCGGGTCTGGAACCGTAATAACGTATTTCCAGGTCGTACTTCTCTCCTGCCCCGGGTGCATGCAGGCGTACGGGCATCATCGGTATAATACCTCCGTCTTTTACATAAACAGGAATTTTATCCAGCCCCGGTGTTACCGTAATGATCTCTCCATCGCCTGCATAGTCGCCGGTGTAGAAATCATACCATTTGCCTTTGGGCAGTATGATCTTTCTTGTTTTTTGCCCGGTAAACAAAGGTGCCACCAGTAAATATTCTCCCGCCATATACTGGTCTTTCACCTCTTTGGAAACAGCTTCTGCATAAGGATTCTCCTCCAGGTTTTCATTTACCGCCTGTTTCCTTGCGTCCTGTTTGAATCCTTCTTCCAGACTCATTCCCCTGAATGGCGGAATACCTTTGAAATGATACTTGGCGAATTCACTGTACCAGTAAGGCATCATCTGCATACGCAGTTCGGCCATCTGTTTTACCTGGCCGGCAACTTCGGGGTAAGACCAGGGTTTGGTTCCGCTTGACCATGCATTGATCATGGCCATGGGTGAGAACACAACGGTCTGCATTCTTCTCAGCCATTCTTCCGCTGTTTTGGATGCGCGTGCTTCGGGTGTCCACAATACGCCTGCATACCCGCTGTTGATCAGGGCCGTGATAAAATCCTCGTGGTTATAGTAATCGTTGTAGATCACATAGGGCATCGATACCCCGCCGGCATTGCTTGCCCGCACCAGGCCGTAGGTGCGTTTGTTTATCCGGCGGTACATATCGAAAGAATACCGCTGCAGCAGCAACCCGTAGGTCTGGCGCATCTGTTCGGCGCTGTGTCCCGAAGGAAACCGGGCTACATCCGGCCACAGGTAATGGTCGTAGCCATCCACTTCATCGATCTTGTATCCGCTGACACCGATCGAAACCTGGTCTTTCTTCAACTGGTCAAAAAAAACGGATCTCGCTTCTTTCATCGAGAAGTCGGGAACAGCGCCAACCCAAACGGTATGCGATCCAACATAAGGCTTGATCTGTTTGTAGAACGAAGCATCCGGCGATACATAAGGATTGATCCATAAGTTGAGCCGTATATTCTTTGCCATCATATCGCTCACAAATTTCTTTGGATCAGGAAAACGTTTTTTATCCCATTCAAAAGTTCCGGGGTAGGATTTGCTTTGCCATCCGGGTTCCAGCCCGATAAAATCCAGCGGGAATCCTTTTTCTTCAAAAGCTTTTGCTTCATTCATTACATCATCCGCATTGTATAAACGCTGTACACGCTGTGTAAATCCCAATCCCCAGCGCGGCGGCAATACGCCGCCGCCGTTGAACAGGTTAAAACGGCGAACGGCTTCCATCGGGGTTGGCCCCGCAAAAAGATATACTTCCACACCTGCGGCCGGCACCAGCATCTCAACATTATCGGAATACGGACGTGCACTCCAGGTTTTGTCTGTGTTCCTGTCTTTGGCAACGGGCGGGTGTTCGCTGTCAAGCCTTACACCTGTTCCGGCATATACTTTCAGGTAGCGTGCCGTGTTGATGAATACACCATACCCATTGGAGGAAACATAAAAGGGCACCGGCGCATGCGTACGGCCATTGTCTTTTCCCCCGTAATGATCCATATGCAGTTCCAGTATCCTGCCCCGCTGGTGCACGGTCTGGAAGTTCAGACCAAACCCGTATAACTGTTCGTTGCGGTTCAGGGGAAATGTCAGGAAGGTCTTTCCATCCGAAAGCGCACCGGTTATCTGCGCTGGGTTCAGCGGAAACACCGCCTCGCCTATTTCAGCGATCGCGGCGGTATTGGGTACAGCCCCGGAAGCTTTTACCAGATCGTATGGTTCCGGCGAACCGATGACTCCTTTCCATATGCCGGGTGCCAGTTTTGTCCAGCTGATCTTTTGGGCAAACAGACCGATACAGCATAGAAAGAAAAACAGAGTGCAGGTAATTTGTTTCAGGATCATAGCGCTGCTGAATATTATGCAAATAAGTTAATCAGGTTTTCGCGTACGTGCAAATATTGGTCTGTCATTCCGTTATCTGGTGAAACAAAAAGAAACCAGCCGAAGCCGATTTCCTTTTTTACCAACTCGTATAGAAAACCCCGAAAAGCCAATTACGGATTTACGGTTGTTACAAACCTGTCTACTGCATGAATGGTTCCATTGGTGGCCAGTATACTGCTGGTTCTGACGTTCCTGCTCTCATTGATCACAATCGGATAGTCTGAGGTATTGGAAGGCGATGAATTCAGCACTTTCAATTTCATTTTCGAATCGTTGTTCGGATAAAAAGGATAGGATGAATTGTACGTCAGTCCTGCGGGCAGGCTGCTGAACGATCCCGCCGGCGCAAGCGTTTTTACTTCCAGCGGGTTAGCCGGAGGTAAGGTATAGTGATTGTATACGCCGTCGATGATCAGGTAGGAAAGATAGTTCTTCAGGAAGGCTTTGGGATAATCGGTCAGCTTTGTGCCATTCTTTCCGTTCACCTGTATGGCGGCGTATATGCCTACATCGGCCAGGTTATTGTTGGTTCGGGTGATGGCTTCCGTATTCAGGAAAATATAGGTTCTGTTCGGTTTGGTATACTCGAGTGTGTCTATTTCGCTGTAAAGGATCGCATCATAAAATGTCTTCCATATCTGGTCACTGGATACCGTTCCCAGGGCGCGTTTTTTCAGGTAGTCCCAGGCGCTCATATTCACATGCGCGTCTACGGTATCCATCACCCGGCTATAATCTTTTTGCAGGGCGAGTTTTTTACAGCCCGTCAGCGAAGACAGTGCCGCGGCGCAGACTGCCGTTAACATCGTTGCGGTAAGTAGGTTTCTGAATTTCATATGCAGCAGTTGAATTAGTTATAGGATGGGTTCTGTACCAGTTTTTTATTGTCTTCCAGCACCGTTCTGTAGATAGGCCAGAGTATTTTATTCATATCCGTGCCGAAACCGGTCTGCGGTGTGCCCAGTCTTGCCTGCCGTTGTTTCAGTACCGGATCCATCACGGTTGTTACCGTGCCGGTCCTTACCAGGTCAAACCAGCGTTTCCCTTCCCCATACAGTTCCCAGCGGCGTTCGGTGAGTATGGTGTTCTCCATATTGGCCGCGCTTACCGCGGGATCTGTTGCCGCATATGCCGGCAGACCTGCCCGGACACGGATAAAATTGAGGTATTTCAGGGCGTTGGTAAGATCGCCCGTTTTATTCAGTGCCTCAGCATAGGTAAGGTATACATCGCCCAGCCGGAACATGGTCAGGTATTCGTTGTACTGCAACGCGGGTGTATTGCCTGAGAACTGTCCGGTGAGCGGAAGGTATTTCAGCAGTTTGTCGTTATGCCCCAAACCGGTCAGCGTATCGATGGTCTGCGCCACACGGATATCCGATCTTGATTTTTTCCAGTCGGCAGTAACCGTAGAATCAAATTTTGCCCAGTTGTTGGAGGCCCCCACCGTTACCGGCAAACAGGCGCAGCCATTGGTGGTATAATCCCAGTGAATGCTCCAGATCGCTTCCCTGCCGCCTGAAGGCGAAAGAAAATTCCTTTTCCAGTCTGCGGTGGCTTCCAGGTCGTTGCCCGATACACCGGCAAACACTTTTCCGCCGGATCCTTTGGCGGCAAACAGGCTGGCGATCCATGTTTTCGCTTTCGCGTAATCAGGTAAGATCTTGCCGTCGTGACTCTTCCACATAGCAATATCGGCGCCGATCGCGCAGATGGCAGCTTCGCCGATATTCCATACAACCGGTGTCTGGTTTTTCTGAATAAGCGAATAGGCTTTATCGATATCCGGCACCACCACTTCTTTCATCACATTCACCTTATCGGTTCTTGGCTTCTGATCGGCCTGTGTTACATCAAGGTATGGCTCGGTCCATACCACCGCATCGCCCCATACGCGAACGATCTGGAAATAACACAGTGCGCGCATCGCGTAAGCCTGTGCCAGCGCATTGTTCACCGCCGTTGTCGTTGCATTGTTATCGAAAGATGCCGCCTGCGGAATATACCTGATCGCCATATTGCAGCGACCGATCGTACGGTAGAGACCCGTCCAGTTGGCCGAGGCGTTGCCGGATGTCAGTGTGTTTTGCGCCAGCTGTTTATACGAGGCACTTGCATACTGGCCATTGTCGTCAAAATTATCCGAGCGCATATCGCCCCAGGAGAAATAGTTACCGGTAAAACCGTTGCTTCCGTCACCGGTCATCTCCTGCTGAAACGAGGCATATATCCCCGCCAGCGCCGCATTGATATCCTTCAATGACTTGAAGAATTCGTTTGCCGGCACATCGGTCAATGGTTTCTGGTCCAGGAACTTTGTGCATGCCGTTCCCAGCGTGATGGTTACAATGATCGCTATGCTATAGATACTCTTTTTCATGGTTGCTGTTTTAGAAATTAACGTTTACACCCACACCCACTTCCCTGCGTTTGGGATACTTGCCTCCGTCTTCACCGATGGTCAGTCCTCTTGAGGAGAACTCGGGATCGTACCATGAGTAGTTGGTCCACATCAGCAGGTTGTTGCCATACACATATACACTGGCGCCTTTCAGCTTAACCTTGTTTACCAGTTTGGGCGCGAATGTGTAATTCAAACGAACGCTCGACAACCGGATAAACGAGCCGTCTTCCACATACAGGCTGTTGTAACCGGTTGATATGCTTCCCCTGTCGTCGCGGCGGTTGAAATAGGGATACACGGTTGCATCGCCCTGTTTTCTCCAGGCATACAGAACGGCATCCCATATAGGCGGTGTATAGGTGGAACGGTTCTCGTTCTGCTGGTTTCTTACCAGGTTATAGATATCGTTTCCAAACTGTCCGTTGATGAATATGTTCAGGGAGATATTTTTGTATCGGAACGTGTTGCTGATACCGAAGAAACGGGTGGGCAGACCGTTGCCTCCGATCACTTTATCGGTTTCGTCGATGATTCCGTCTTTGTTTACATCCAGCCATTCCGTGTCACCGCCCTGCAGCACAATACCGTTTCTCTTTAGCTGGTTGATGGTGCCTGTATAGCTTTTCCCGGTGTTATCGGTGTAACCGGTGAATGCTCCGCTGGCATCGAATACCGGGTTCAGTTTGTTCCAGCTGCCATCGTATGCATTCGACTGGTCGTAAGCATATACACCCAGATTTTTCCAGATATAGAAATCACCCAGTCTTCCTCCTTCCCGGATCAGCCATTTGTTTCCGGCGATGAAAGAGGCGCCGCCTGCAAGCTGTTCAATACGCGCATCCTGGAAAGTGAGGTTGGCTGACACATCCCAGGTAAAATTCTTGGTGGAAACAGGCGTTCCCGTTACGGTAAATTCAAGTCCTGTGTTCCTGATCGAACCCACATTCACCGTTACGGCAGAACCGCCCGATTCCTTGGCCAGTTCATCCCTGTACAAAAGATCTTTGGTGAGTTTTGTATAGTAGTCCACCGAGAAAGTCAGTCTTCCCTTGAGGAAAGAAAGGTCGATGCCGTAGTTGTTATCGGAAGTGGTTTCCCACTGGATGATGTTGTTGCCGAGCGTTGTATTGATACCCGCACCGATCTGCCCGTTATAGTACTGGCCAAAACTCATCACCGTGTACGATGCGTAGTTACCGATGGCATCGTTACCCGTTCTTCCGCGGCTGTACCGGAGTTTGCCGTCATACAGCACATCCCTGGTCCAGCTCATGAATTTTTCCTGTGTAAATCTCCAGGCCGCCGAAACGGAAAAGAAATTACCCCATTTGTTATTGGCGCCGAACCGGGAAGAGCCATCCCGCCGAACGGTTCCCTGTAAAATGTATTTGCCATCGTAATTATAATTCACCCTTCCGAAGAAGCTGGCATTGGAGCGCGCCCAGGCGGTGGTGCGGGTTTTGGTAAGGTCAATCAGACCTGCGTTGGAGGTATTGATATTTTCGGTCACATACTTCGACATGGCAACCGTGTAGTAATCGTTTCTCCATTTATCCGCGCTGAAACCCAGGGTAGCCGCAACGGTGTGTTTGGATCCGAATTTTTCGTTGTAGTTGAAATAACCCTGCACCTCCCAGTTCACCGTTTTTTCAAAAGTATTGCTGCCCGTGGCATCGCCGGTACCGCCTGATGTGAGCGAACTTGGCGAGAACTGGTTGTTGGTATTGTTTGTGAGCTGCGCGTTGAACAACGAGGTATACTTAAGCGTTTTGAACAGCTGGTAACTCAGGGTTGTATTGAACTGCACCACGTAGTTGTTGTCGATATCCCTGTTGAACAGCGCCTGTGCCACCGGGTTTCTTTTCGACTCCACATAACTGGCGTAAGAGCCATCGGGGCGATAGATGCTGGTCCAGGGATTTCTTTCGAACACCTGTTTGGCAGAGTTGCCTACGGGAATCGTGTTACCGGTTTCCCAGGCAAAACTCAGGTTATTGGTCACCGAAAACTTGCCCGCGGTATACCCCACATTGATCTTGGACTGCACACGTTTGATCCAGCTGTTGAGCACGATGGACTGATCGTCTGTATAGGTAACACCACCATAATAGTTCAATCCGCTTCCGCCTCCGCTGACGCTTACGGATGCCACCTGTTTATGAGCGGTTTTAAAGAGAAGGTCCTGGTAATCGTTATCGGCATTGAGATAGGGGTTGGTGGAATCCGCGTTATAGCCGCTGTTATTATCGCGGCTGGCGCGGTATGCCCGCAATTCGGCAGCGGTGGTGGTTCTCAGTTTATGCGCCAGTTTTCCAAACAGGTGATAATAGTTAAGGTTGATACTCGGTTTCCCACCTTTTCCTTTTTTGGTGGTAACCAGTATCACGCCGTTGGCGCCTCTTGCACCATAAATAGCGGCCGAGGATGCGTCTTTTAAGATATCGATGGTCTCAATATCTGCGGGGTTCAGGAACCTTCCATTTTCGCTAAGCACACCGTCAATCACCCAAAGCGGGCCGTTGCCCTCTGCGTTGATCGTGGAGGCGCCCCGTATCTGGATGGTGCCCTGGCCTGCGGGATCGCCGTTATCGTTTGTGATCAGCACGCCTGCTGCCTGACCCTGCAATGCATCGAACAGTGTAACCGGGTTTTTCTCTGCAATGGCTTTTGCATTCACCTGCGCCGTAGCGCCTGTGGCATCTTTCTTTTTGGCCAGACCGCCGTAGCCGATCACCACCACGTCTTCCAGGTTAGAGGCAGACTCGTTCAGGACAATATCAATGGCGCTGCGGTCACCTACTCTTTCTTCCCGGTCGAGATAGCCTACAAAACTGAAACCCAGTACGGCTGCCGGACCGGGTACGGTGAGCGAGAATTTACCATCGGCATCGCTTACCGTTCCGCCCGAAGCGCTGTTCTTTACCTTCACCGATACACCGGCAACGGGTGCACCTTTTCCGTCGCGGATGGTGCCGTTTACTTTTTTTGACTGTGAATAACCGGTTGCTGTACTAAGCAGAATAACAAGCAGCAACAGCATCCGCATCGAGTGATAAAAACTCAAATACGAAGCAGGAGAAACAGATCTCTTGTTCATGTGGCAGGCAGTTTTGGCGCCATTTGCATGGCCTTCGTTAGGTTTTGTTTGGCTGATCGGGTGCTGCTGTAACAGCAACGGCACCCAATCATGAACCGGTTTCCCGATTCAATGCAAGAAAACCTGTTTTGGGGGTTGCGTCGTTCAGAAAATTATCCGAGTGTTAAGCTATTTTGACACGGGCAAACGCATAATAACAATGGTGCAACAACTATTGGAAGGAGAACAGCCACATTCCCCAAAGAGAAGATATTTTGTGTCGGTACCTATTGCAAAAAAAATCTTTGCCATAAGCAGCCGGTTATCGCAAAATAAATTCTTTCTGGTAGATCAGGGGACTTTTGCCCGTTATGGCTTTAAAATATTTGTGAAAACTGGTGAAGTTATTAAAGCCGCTTTCATAGCAGAGCTGTTTAACACTCATGCAATTTTCAATCAGCAGTTTACACGCATAACCTACACGTATCTCGATAAGGAACTGTGAATAGGTTTTCCGGGTCCTGGATTTGAAATACCTGCAAAAAGAATTCGGGCTCACATTGGCAACAGCTGCGATCTCTTCCAGGGTGATATTGCGCTTAAAATGCCGCAGGCTGAATTCGTAGATAGCGTTGATGCGATCGCTCTCGGCTTCGGCCAGATCCGGTTTAAAACCGATGGAGGAAAGCGATACCAGCTGCCGGCAATCGGCAATCGTAGACAAAGCCTCCATGAGCAGCATAATGCGCGTGGGGCCGTCGGCCGACAGCAGCCTTTGCAGGATATCGGCCACCGCTGTTTTTGTTTTACCCGTGATCTTCAGTCCGCGTTTGGCTTTTTCCAGGATCATTTTGATATTGAGGGTTTCGGGCAGATCCAAAAAACCGGATCCCCAGAAATCCTCTCCAAAATGCGCCACGCGTACATCTGCCCTGGCCTCGCTCGCCGGTTCAAAATACACGTCGTCAAAGCGCCAGTAATGCGGCAGATTGGAGCCCACCAGCAATACATCGCCCGACTTGAATCTTTTGATGTTATCTCCTATGAATTGTGTGCCTTCTCCTTTTCTGAAGTGTATCAGTTCCACTTCCGAATGATAATGCCACCGGTTGTTGATGTAAGGCACCAGGTCCTGCCGGACGGAAAATGAATGACGCGGCTCTCTGGAGACTTTAAGTAATTGAGGTCTCATTCAGCTTAGTTTACATGCAATCGTTGGTGCCAGGCTTTGCGGAGCCAATATAGCTTAGTTTTTTTCAAAAAAAATACAACCGCACCTGCCGTTCATCCAAAAACAAGCGCTAAAAGTCAACCAATCTGATCGGCTAATGATGGTGACGCAACTGCAGATTTTCCTTCGCAATATTTCATATTCAATACCTAACCTATGTTAATATTGTTGAATAGTAAGACAATTACCGGCAACGAAAACGTTTTCTTAAATTCTTTATTTGTTTCGTAAAAAAGGCTGCTTACATAACCGTATTTTCTTAAAAATAAATGTGCACATGAACGATATGGCTGAAGTGTCGGAAAAACCTTTCCTGAAAATCCATCCGCATGATAATGTTCTGGTGGCGCTTACCGATCTGGTCGGGGGCAGTTCGTTTCTTGTAGAGGACAAACGGGTTGAATTAAAAACAACGATCCGCGCCAAACATAAATTTTTTATCAGCGATATGCATGCCGGCGAAGAGGTAATCATGTATGGCGTACTGGTTGGCAAGCTGCAGGCAGATATCAGGAGCGGGGAGCTGATGACCACCGATAACACCAAACATGCGGCGGGCCATTATGGGTTCCGGGGAACACAGTATCAATGGACGGCGCCTGATGTATCCGCATTCCGGAACAAAACCTTCAATGGTTATAAACGGGGGGATGGCCGCGTGGGCACGGCCAACTACTGGCTTTTTATTCCCACCGTATTTTGCGAGAACAGGAACCTGGATGTGATACGCGAGGCCCTATGGAACGAACTGGGCTATGCGGTTACCGACCGGTACAAGCGCTATACCAGGCAATTGCTGCAGGCATACGATGCAGGAGAAGATATGACAACCCTGGACCTGAATCCTGCCGCTGCGGTAAAGGAAGAACGTTATTTCAAAAATGTAGACGGCATCAAGTTTCTTACCCACAGCGGTGGCTGCGGAGGCACGCGGCAGGATGCGGCCACGTTAAGCGCCCTGCTTGCTGCCTATGCCGATCATCCTAACGTAGGCGGTATTACCGTACTGAGTCTTGGTTGCCAGCACCTGCAGGTATCGCAGTTACTGGACGATATCAAAAAAAGAAATCCCTCTTTTGACAAGCCATTGCTGGTTTTTGAACAGCAGGACACCATAAGCGAAGAACAGCTTGTCTGCACCGCTATCCGCGATTCTTTTATCGGGATGACACAGATCAACCGGCTGGAACGCACACCCGCGCCGCTGAGCGAATTATGTATCGGTGTGAAATGCGGCGGCAGCGATGGTTTCAGCGGTATTTCAGCCAATCCTGCCGTAGGCTATGCTTCCGATCTGCTGGTGGCGCTGGGCGGAAAAATATTGCTGGCCGAATTTCCGGAATTATGCGGCGCTGAACAGGAACTGATCGATCGCTGTGTGACCCGGGAAGCGGCCGACAAGTTCATGCAACTGATGCAGTCGTACCAGGAAACGGCATTGCGTGCAGGTTCCGGTTTTCATATGAACCCCTCGCCGGGTAATATCAAGGACGGCCTGATCACCGACGCGATAAAATCCACCGGCGCCGCGCGCAAAGGCGGCACTTCGCCCGTTGTTTCCGTATTGGATTATACAGAACCGGCGCTTACACCCGGACTGAGTCTTGTGTGCACACCCGGTAATGATGTGGAGGCCACCACCGGCAAAGCCGCATCGGGCGCCACGCTGATCTTATTCACCACCGGCTTGGGCACACCCACCGGTAATCCCGTTGCGCCCACCATCAAGCTGTCGACCAATACCAGGCTCTCGAAAAAAATGGCCGATATCATCGATATCGATACAGGGGATATCATCAGCGGGAAAAAGACCATCCAGCAAATGGGAGAAGAAATACTGGCGTTCTGCATCAAAGTTGCGGGAGGTGAGATCATTCCGAAAGCCGTGCAACTGGCGCAGGATGATTTCATACCCTGGAAACGCGGCGTATCGTTATAACCAATATTCCGTTCAAAACCGATTTACACCAGCTTATATCAGCACCATGCGTTTACAAAAATTTGTTTTGATACCCGTTATCGCCCTGTGCGCTTTTGTTCTTTCGCCCAAAGAATGGTCGTCCGGATTCGTTCAGCAGCTGGCAGACGGATCACTGCGTTATACACCGGATGAAAAAGGCAATACCATTCCCGATTTCAGTGGCGTGGGATATTGCGGCGGCGATAAAGAGATCCCTTTTGTTGCCGTCGTAAAAACCATTTCGCCTGCCACCAGCGGCAGTTCGGAAGAACTGATCGAAGCGGCTGTTGCGGAGGTGGCCAAACTGCCTGCAGATGCAAACGGTTTCAGGGGAGCCATTCTTCTGAAAAAAGGCACTTACTATATTCCCGAATCGGTTAACATACAGGCAAGCGGAGTGGTATTGCGGGGTGAAGGAGATAATATCGAAGGAACAAGGATCCTGGCCACGGCAAAAAAACAAGTGGCTGCATTTGCAGCAGCCGGTACGGGCAGTATCACGGAGGTACAGGGAACAAGAACCAGGATCACCGATGACTATGTTCCGGTTGGCGCGCGTTCGTTTCATATAAGCAATGCCTCGGTGTACAAAACCGGCGACAGGATCATCCTGTTCAGACCGGGTACGGCGGCCTGGATCCGTGACCTTCAGATGGACCGTATAGAGGAAAGAGACGGCACGCGGCAATGGCAGCCGAAAGAATACAACCTGCAGTTTGAGCGGGTGATCACCGGAATAGACGGGAATACAATCTTGATCGACAACCCTGTGGTACTGGCCATGGAAACAAAATATGGCGGTGGCGAAATATTCAAATACAGTTTTCCCGGAAGGATTTCGCAGGTGGGAATAGAGAACATGTATTTTGAATCTGCCTATGCATCCGATACAGCGGAAGACCATGGATGGGATGCGATAAAATTCGATAACCTTGAAAACGGATGGATCAGGAATGTCACTGCCAGGTACTTTGGTTACTCCTGCGTGAACCTTGAGGACGGCGCAAAAAATATTTCTGTATTGAATGCAAACTGCTTCGATCACAAATCCATCATCACGGGCGGAAGACGGTATTCGTTCAACAACACCGGTCAGCTGAACCTGTTCGCAAACTGCCATGCCACTGACGGGCGTCATGATTTTGTTACCGGCGCACGTGTATGCGGGCCCAATGTATTTGTGAACTGCACAGCCAAACGAACGCATGCCGATATAGGGCCGCACCACCGCTGGGCCGTCGGCACTTTGTTCGACAATATTGTAACCGATGGTGAACTCAATATACAGGACCGGGGTAACTGGGGAAGCGGGCATGGCTGGGCCGGTGTTACGCAGGTTATGTGGAACTGCACCGTTAAACGCGCGGCAGTGCAGAGTCCCTGGGTAAATGGTAAAAATTATTCCATCGGCACAAAAGGGCAGAAATACGAGGGCCGTCTCAAAAACCGCCCCGATGGCGAATGGGAAGGGCTGAATGCAGAAGAGCTGAAGCCGAAAAGTTTATACTATGCACAGCTGAAGGCGCGGGCCATGCAGCCGCGGTAAAATACAGCGCTGAAAAATATTTCATCCTGCACGGCATCAGGCAAACCATGCATGCCGGGCTTTCGTGAACAGGAAATACAGAATGGCTATCCAGATCAGCGCAATAATGGCGGCCGCCAGGTAGTTGCTCTTTTTGTATAACTGCCCGTTGCGCTTCAGTTGTTCCCGTGCCTCTTCCAATACAACCGGTGGAATCAGTTTGATGGATAAGGCAATCAGGGCGGGTACAATGATCAGGTCATCCAGCAGCCCCAGCACCGGTATGAAATCGGGGATCAGGTCAACAGGACTCAACAAATACCCCACCGTAATACCGATGAGTATTTTAGCCATTACCGGCGTGCGCCTGTCTTTATAAGCCAATATCAACACCTGCACTTCCGACTTAAGCTGCCTGGCTCTTTGTTTTAATTTTGCCAATAACCCCATAACAAGTAATTGATAATGGTTGTATAAACATCAGAGATCGTCGGTTTCGGTGTTCTGCATGCTGGCATAGAGGTAAAATGCGCCTTTGCTGACGATCTTGGTGCCGGGCTTCAGGGGAGCGAGTAAGCGTACCTCCACATAACCCAGTTCTTCCACACCGGTTACCACTTCGGTCATGGCAAACCGGTATTTTTCCTGCACTGCTTTTGCATCGGTCTCTTTATCGCCCGCATCTTTTTTTACCGGCTCCTTTTCCATTCCTTCGAGTACAAAGATGTATGTCTTGTCGTTTGCTTTCACGATCGCATCCCGGGGCACGGCCTGCACCAGTTGCTTTCCTGTTTCTATCAGGGCGGTAACATACTGCCCGGCAATCAGGTGCAGGGGAGCGATATTATCCACCCGCGCGTGCACGGTGGCCGCTCTTGTGCCCGTGTCCAGTGTTTTGTTGATGCCGTATACCCGCCCCGAAACCCGCTTATCGTTCTGGTTGGTGAGAATAAAATTCACGGTTTGTCCTGTCTGCACTTTGGCCATATCTTTTTCAAATACCTGCAGGTCGCAGAAAATTACGCTGTTGTTAACGATCTCCATGATGGGGTTCGATGCATCGGTATAGGTTCCCACGCCAAGGTGTATCCGGCCCACTGTGCCGCTGATGGGCGCCAGCACCGGCACCTGTGTAACCAGGTTGGCCCTGCGGATCTGCGCCGGGTTGATATGGATCTGCCGCAGCTGCGCTTCCAGCGTTTGTATCCGCGATTGTTCTGCTGCATAATTTGCCGATGCCTGCTGGTATACTTTGCCGATGCCGGCATCCGCTTCCTGTAATACCCGCTGCCGTTCGTATTCCTGCGCCAGGTAAACGATATTGTCTTTGGAAGTAAGGTAGTCCTGCTGCAACCGGATAAAATCGGGATTCTCTATCACCACAACCGTTTGTCCGCTCCTGACCTGCTGCCCTTCGATAACCTGTATCCTTTTGATTACGCCGCCCACCAGGGCATTGACCACCGCCCTGTTTTGCGGCGGCACCGTTAACTGCCCGCTGGCTTTTACAACACTGGACAGGTTCTGTCTTTCCATCATCACCAGTTCAATGCCTACGGCTTTCATTTGTCCGGCGGTAACCTCTGCAATATTTTCTTCCTGCTGCGCCGTATCGGCTTTTGTTTCGGTTTCCGCTGTGGTTTTTGTTTTTGACTGACCACAGGAAACCAGGCCCAGCAAAACCATCGCCGAAAGCAAACCCAGCAGGGTATTGAAGAAGCCATGCTTTGGCCTACGCGTGTTTTCTGAAATAATGCTATGAGTCTGTATCATGCTATTGTCCTCCTGTAATGTAGTTTAATTGAATGATGGCCTGGTTATACTGGTTAAGCGCATCCAGGTATTTCAGCCTGGTGTCGAATGCCATGGACAGGTTCTGGATATAT
Source organism: Sediminibacterium soli (assembly GCF_009939225.1). GTDB lineage: Bacteria > Bacteroidota > Bacteroidia > Chitinophagales > Chitinophagaceae > Sediminibacterium > Sediminibacterium soli. Next base: position 1,188,099 of record NZ_JAACJR010000008.1, read on the forward strand.
TCCACGTACCCTATCTCACCAAGCCGGTAACTGACCTGCGAAATGCGGATGATCTTATCGGTCTGCTGCAATCCTATCTGTTCATAGTAATCAAGACCTTCTTTTTGCTTCAGGTATTCGTTGTATTGCGATAGGTATTGCGCCTGCAGACCCGTTTTTGCGGCCTGCGCCTGTGTCTGCACCAGTTGTGTGTTGATCCTGGCTGCATTGATCCTGGCCCTTTGTGCGCCATAGAACAGCGGCACGCTAAGTCCTACCTGGAAACCCGCGATCCTTGTTCCGGGCGTATACTCTCTTCCGATATGTGCCGGATCAAAGCCCGGTACCAGGAACTGGTGATAGTAGCCCAGGTTCAGGTCAGGCAGCCGTTTGGTTTTTTCCAGCTGCCATTCTGCATTGGCTACCTGTAACTGCTGCCGGTAAAATGCTGTCTGGGGATGGCCTTCAAGCGAGGTATCGATCAAAAAGTCCAGCGGTATCTTAACAAGTGTGCTATCTGCCGGCTCCAGGCTGTCCTGTGTATTCAACAGTTTTTGCAGCACAATCTGCGCTGTCTGCAGGTCCAGCGTGGTTTGTTTTATCTGGAGCTGTATTTCGTAATATTTGCTTTGGGCCGCATATTTTTCGAGGTTGGACGTTTCACCCACTTTTTGACGCAATTCGGCTCTTTGCCTGAACTCGCTGTAAATGCTGTCCAGCGAATGAAACAGTTTTCTTCTCTGGTAGCTGAACTGAAAATTGTTATAGGCCAGTTTCACCTGCCGGGTGATCTCGAACAGTGCGATATCCTGTTCCGCTTTCGACAGCCGGGTTTGCGCATCGAGTAACCTTGACTGGTTTTTATAGACAACAGGCAGTGAAAAAGCCTGGATAACGCCGATGCTGTTTCCCTGGCTGCCCCCATCGGCCGCATCCTGCTGCAGCACTACATCCGTTCGCGGAATATCGTATGCGGTTGCCTGCAGGGCCGTTCGCTGCTGCACGGCTATACCGGCGCTTTTTACCTGCAGGTTATGCTGAACAGCGGTGGCCACTGCGCTTTGCAGGGTAATGGAGCGCACCTGCGCACCTGCCTTTACAGAAGTAAACAGCGAGGCGCCGGCCAGAACCGCAAACAATGGGATGACTGTTACCCGTTTCATGTTACTTTTTTTTCCTTCACGAGAAAATAAAATATACAGTACCGGCAGAACGATCAGTGTGAGTAAAGTGGCAGTGATCAGTCCGCCGATAACCACTGTGGCCAGCGGCTTCTGCACTTCGGCTCCGGCCGATGCAGACAATGCCATCGGCAGAAACCCAAGCGATGCCACGGAAGCCGTCATAATCACCGGTCTGAGCCGGATAAGCGCGCCCTGCCGGACCCGCTCATAGATATCGGTGACGCCTTCGTCTTTTAACCGGTTGAACTGACCGATCAGCACGATGCCGTTCAATACCGCCACGCCGAACAATGCGATGAACCCCACACCGGCCGAAATACTGAATGGCATGTCGCGTATAAGCAGGGCAAATACGCCCCCGATGGCAGACAGGGGCACGGCTGTAAAAATGAGCAGGGCCTGTTTAATCGAATGAAAAGTGAAATACAGCAGTATGATGATCAGCAGCAGCGCCACGGGAACGGCGATCGACAGACGCTGCTTTGCCGCCTGCAGGTTCTCGAACTGGCCGCCATAGGTTATGTAGTACCCTGCGGGCAGGTGCAGCTTCTGCGCCAGCAATGCCTGTATCTCCTTTACCACGCTTTCCACATCCCTGCCGCGTATGTTGAAGCCTACAAATATCCGTCTCTTGCCATTTTCCCTCGAGGTTTGCGCCGGCGCATTTTTCAGCGAGACGGTTGCCACCTCGCTTAACGGAATCTTACCGCCACCCGATAAAGGGATATACAGGTTTTGGATCAGACCCATATCGTGCCGTTGTTCCGCCGTCAGGCGTATCACCATGTTGAACCGTTTTTCGCCTTCGAAAACAACCCCGGCCACATTGCCGGCATACGCTGTTTTCAGCACCATGTTCACGTCTGAAATGCTCAGCCCGTATTGCGCAATTTTGTCGCGGTTATATTCAACCAGTATCTGCGGCAGCCCTGTTACCTTTTCAACATAAGGCTCTGTTACGCCCTCCGCTTTACCAATCAGCGCCGCCACCCGGTTGGACTGCGTCACCAGTTCGCCCACATCATCCCCGAAGATCTTGATGGCCACATCCTGTTTGATACCCGATATCAGTTCATTAAAGCGCATCTGCATGGGCTGCGACACTTCGGCTGCGAGACCGGGAATAACGGCCACTGCTTTTTCTATTTTTCCGATCATTTCCTCCTGTGTGGAAGCCGTTGTCCATTCCTCTTTCGGTTTCATCGCCAGCATCATGTCGCCACCTTCCATGGGCATCGGGTCTGTGGGTATCTCTGCCGTTCCGATGCGGGTAACCGCTGTTTTGATTTCGGGTATGGCCTGTTTCAGTATGGCTTCCGCCTTGCTGTACAATTCGATCGTGTTTGACAGCGAGGTTCCCTGCCCCAGGCGCATTTCAAGTGCAAAATCGCCTTCCTCCAGCGTGGGTATGAATTCTCCGCCCAGTCCTTTAAAAACAAAATAGGTGATCACAAGCACCAGCACGGAAGCGGCAACGATCAGGGCTTTGATTCTGAACGAGGCGTTCAATACAGGCAGGTAAATACGCTGTATGCCTTCCATGATGCGGTCGGAAATACTTCGTTTGTGTTCTGTTTTTCTGCTCAGCACCAAAGCACTGATCATCGGCACATAGGTAAGCGAAAGAATGAATGCGCCCAGTATGGCGAATGCCACGGTTTCTGCCATGGGGCGGAACATCTTGCCTTCTATGCCAACCAGTGCCAGTATGGGCAGGTAAACGATCAGGATGATGATCTCACCAAAAGCCGCCGATGTACGGATCTTGGAAGCGGATTGATACACCTCTTCGTTCATTTCCTGGCTGGTGAGCAGTTTTTTGTCTTTTCGTCCGTACAGGTGATGCAGGGTTGCTTCCACGATGATAACGGCGCCGTCTACGATCAGTCCGAAATCTATCGCGCCCAGGCTCATCAGGTTACCCGAAACGCCAAAGAGCCGCATCATGGCTATTGCAAACAGCATGGCCAGGGGAATCACAGAGGCAACAATTAACCCGGCCCGCAGGTTACCGAGCAACAGCACCAGCACGAATACCACGATCAAAGCGCCCTCGATCAGGTTGTGTTCCACTGTGCTGATGGCCCTGCCTACCAGTTCTGTTCGGTCGATGAACGGTTCTATCACGATTCCTTCGGGCAGCGAGCGCTCTATCTGCACAATACGCGCTTTTACGCGTTTGATAACCTCGTTGAAGTTTTCTCCTTTCAGCATCAGTACAACACCTGCCACCACCTCTCCCTTGCCGTTGTAGGTAACGGCCCCGTACCGGGTGGCCGCGCCGTATTGCACCCTGGCAACATCGCGTACCAGCACCGGAACCCCGTTTACATTCCTGATCACGATCTTTTCGATATCTGCAAGTGAATTGATCTTGCCCAGTCCCCTGATAAAATAGGCGTTGTTCTGCTGTTCAATATAAGAACCGCCGGCATTCTCATTGTTATTCTGCAGGGCGGTGAACAATTCGGGGATGGTTACATTCATCGCGTTCAGCCGCTCGTTGTCAACGGCCACTTCGTACTGCTTCACAAACCCGCCCCAACCGTTGATTTCCGCCACGCCCGGCGTACCCGCCAGCTGCCTGGTCACCAGCCAGTCCTGGATGGTCCGCAGATCCGTGGCCGTGTATTTATTTTCATAGCCGGGTTTTGGTTTGATCACGTACTGGTATATCTCGCCGAGCCCGGTGGAGATGGGTGACATAACCGGGGTGCCGGCATCATGCGGTATCTCCGCTTCGGCCTCTTTCAGCCGTTCGGCTACCTGCTGTCTTGCCCAGAAAATATCGGCCCCGTCGTCAAAAACAATCGTTATCACCGACAGACCCGAACGCGAAATAGAGCGGCTTTCAATGACCCTTGGGATATTGGCAAGTGACAGTTCAATCGGCGCCGTGATGTACTGTTCCACCTCCTGCGCACCCAATGTAGGTGCGTTGGTGCTGATCTGCACCTGGTTATTGGTAATATCGGGCTGGGCATCGATGGGCAGGTGAACGGCCGAGTAGATACCCCAGGCAACAAGCACCAGCGTAAAGAATCCTATGACCAGCTTGTGGTAAATGGAAAAATGGATGATCCTGTCAAAAACGTTCATGGAACAAGAATTGATGAACAAAAAGACCTACGCTCCCGCATCGGCATACATGCAGACAGGGTAACCGGCAAACGCCGTTACCAAAGTTGCAGTGAATATCAGATACGCCAGACCGAATTGCGGAGAAATAACCGGGCGGGTGAAACGCCACAGCAGATAGGCACGTTCGCTGCGGTGCGGAGGCAGGGTACCGGTAAGGGATGGTATGGATAGGAAAAAGTAAGCAACCCGGTCAGCTCCTGCCGCTGGTATGCCTGGTCAAGAGAAACAGCTACCTGCTCGGTTTTGAGGTAGGTATCGTACTCGTCGAAGAAAGTGTTATGCGCCTCGCCAAGGTCCATTTCCGTGGCGGAGATAAAAAAAGACATGCCGATGGCAACAAACAATATCTTGTATAACCATTTGACCATTGACACAAAAATATAAAATCTATGCCAAGCTATTGAGACCGGCTGGCGGTAGCATTAATTACCCCGGGTGGGTGTCGCGCGACCGGGAAAGCAATGAGAGACGGATACGGCAAGCAGGCAGACAAAATCACCGGATTTTCCTGATCCCCATGAATTGTCTGCCCGCTTGCCGACTTTATCCAGCTCTGACTTCCGGAAAACTTACCGCGACCTATCTACCCGAGCGCGGCTTAAGCAATCACCCTTCCGGAGATACTTGTGTACCATGGATTACTGTGCCAGGCCAATTTGTTTCATCAGCGACTGGTTATCCCAATGCAGGTATTCTTCTATCATCTTTCCACCCTTCCAGTGCCCGATGGTTGACATGGTGAGTTTGAATTTTTTTCCGGTTGGCTGAATGAATTTGCCATTGCCTATGTTCATCGGCTTCGAGAATGTGCCTTCCATTTCACCGATAACGGCCGTCCAGTCGCCGCTGCCAAACTTTACCGGGTGGCTGGTGATTTTGGTATCGGGTGCAAACGTGAACATGGGTGTGAGCATGTCAATATGCTGCGGAGACAACCCGGTGGTAACCATTCCATCCGGATAGATAACCCGGATATCCTTATCGTGACTTATTGCAAAGCTGTCCCATTGCTGGTGACTGTAAAACTGGAAGTCAAGACTGTCAAAACGCCGAAGTCTTTCCTGCGTCAGCTCTTCGTTATCCGCAGAGGAATTGCCTGTTTTGGTGTCATTTTTTGCCGTGGAAGATTTTTCGTTGCCGTTACAGGCCACCAGTAACATTGCGGCAATGATTGCCGGGAAAACAAAGCCGGAGAACTTGTTTTTCATTTTGTTGTTTTTTATGGTGAAGAAAATCTATTTCGCTTTTTTTAACCAGTCCGCCAGGTTTTTTACCACCTCGCTGTTAACCTGGTGGCTCATACCGTATTCGTGGTAGCTTATCGGGGCGCCTGTTGTTTGCAGATAGGCTCTTGCCTCTCTTGCATAGGCAATGGAGAGCGTCCCATCCTGTATTCCGTGTGCGATAAAAATTTTGAGTCTCTGAAGGTACGCATCTTTATGAACCATCGGCTTGATTTCTTCCAGCAGCCTGCCGCTCAATGCGATAACGCCGGCTACTTTGTCGGGATACAATAGCCCGATGCTATAACTCATAATAGCGCCCTGGCTAAAGCCGCCGATATATATTTCCTGCAGCTGGTATTTTTCCTGCACCTGTTCCATGAACCGTTTGATCATTTCCCGGCTTGCTGCCTCCTGTTCTTTATTGTACACCGGTCTGCCGGTTGAAAAATCAACCTGGTACCATGCATACCTGCCGGCGCCTGAAGTAAAGGGCCCTCTTGGCGAAATAATATAAAAGTCCGGCGGCAGCTGCTCTGCCAGGCTGAACAGATCCTGCTCGTTGCTACCCACGCCATGAAGCAGGATAACCGCTTTGCCGGCTGCTGTTTTTACCCTTGGCTCACGGATAAGGTATGGCAATACCGTTTTATCCGGTACGGCATTGCGTGCCTCATTGATTACTGTGTTTTCCATGTTACCTTGTTTACTGTGAATACCTGCTGAGAAATGCATCAGCAAAAAAAAAACAATGCGCCGATATGCATCATCCCAGCTTTACAGAAGTCATGGTGAGTGATCCCGCAACGGTTTTGTCATTGAAGAACGACGCTGTGTCTTTGCTTCCTTTCAGGCCTAATGTGTACATCAGCGGCAGGTAGTGCTCCGGTGTTGGCACCGCCAGCAGGGCTTCTTTGCCCAGGGCGTTGTAGTTGATCAAAGACTTATAATCGCCAGCTGCAATGAGTTGCTTAAACTTCTCATTCATTTGCAAAGCCCAGTCATATCCGTATTGCTGATCGTCTAATTTGTCCCATGCTGCCAACCTGAGATTATGCACCATATTGCCGCTGCCAATCACCAGCACGCCTTTTCTGCGCAATGCATACAGTTCTTTGGCCAGGTCGTAATGGTATTGCGGGGGCTTTGTATAATCGATACTTAACTGCAATACGGGGATGTTGGCATCAGGGTACATATGTCTTACAATGGTCCAGGTGCCATGGTCCAGACCCCAGTCATGGTCCAGTGCAACATGCGCTGAATGCAACAGACCGGCTGTTTCTTTTGCCAGCACCGGGTTGCCCGGCGCCGGGTACTGTACGGCAAATAACTCGTCCGGAAAACCGCCGAAGTCGTGAATGGTCTCAGGAAAGTCCATGGCAGTAATCCTTGTTCCTTTGGTGAACCAGTGGGCCGAAATCACCAGCACTGCTTTCGGCGTGGGAATTTCCTTAGCCATCTGTGTCCACCTGCGGCTGAACTCGGTGTCTTCTATTCCGTTCATGGGCGAACCATGCCCTACGAACAGAACAGGCATCAGCTGCTCCTGTTCTGCCAGGCCGTTCGTGAAATGTTTAAATGCCGATAACGTTGTCATACCTATTGCTCCTGTTGCGATTGTATATAAAAAATGTTTCCGCTTCATTCAGCAGTCTGGTTTATTGGTAGATGAGCAGGGTTGGGTCTTCGATATTCTTTTTTGATCTGCCTGCAGTGCGTTTCAGCTGAAGCAAATAATCAAGGGAATATTTACCGCTACCCGCAAATAACAAATTGAGGTAAACCAGCAGGTATAACAGCCCCAGTTCCTTTACAGACAGCGGGTCCGAAGAATGAACCAGGAACACCGCCACCAGCATGGTTATGGCCAGGGGAACAGCCGCCAACCGGGTTCCCAATCCCAGTAAAATCAACAGCGAGCAAAACACCTCTGCAAATACCGTTAGTGCCAGTGACAAACCCGCACTCATTCCCATCACCGGCGGAAACTGCACGGGATTCGAGGAAAACAACATGATCATTTTCGGAATACCGTGAACGAGCATCAGTGATGCAATTCCCACTCTTGCAATAAGCAGTCCGATATCCACTGTTTTCGGATTCTGACCAACCCTTAAAAACCTGTTCATATGTTTGTATTTTCCGGTTATTATTTGAAAAAGCTACGCATGGTATACACTTTTCAATCTCCACCTTACCCCCCGATGCGTAGCAGTTTTTTGTGCGTCAGGCAACCACTCTTCGCGGAATGGAAAACCCGTTATCAATGATCAAATCGTTATTGTTTGATAAATTCTCCGTCCGCCTTTATCCTTACCTCATCACTGATCATCGCGGCCGGAAATCCAGCGCCGATACCAAAGTCCGAACGTTTGACGGTGCCGGTAAGCTGGAAGCCTGAAGTTGCCTTCTTGCTCATCGGGTTTTCAACGGTTCCTGTGTAAAGCAGGTTAAGCGTTACGGGTTTTGTTACACCATGCATGGTAAGGTCGCCGCTCAGCCTATATTTGTTTTTGCCTGCCGGCTTAATGGCTGTGCTTTTGAATGACAGGGTCGGGTATTTTTCTGCGTCAAAAAAATCAGCCGTTTTCAGGTGTTTGTTTCTTGCTTCAACCCTTGTGTCGACAGACGCGGTTCTGGCGGTAAGCTCGAACTGTGCGTCGGAAAAATCGGGTTTTGCAGCGGTGACTTTTACATCGATGTCATTGAATGTTCCCGACACATCGGCTATGCCAAGGTGTTTTACCGTAAACCCAAGCTGGGAATGCGGATCGTCATTTTCCCAGGTTCCGAAACCATTGGTAAAGGCCGTTACCACAAAGAAGGCCGACAGGATCAGTGCTAATTTTTTCATTGTTTTTGTTTTTGGATGATTTTTTGTTTGAGAGTAGATCAATTATGTAAAATTTTCCAACCGGCTAACCAGTTGTAGTTGTACTTCATGGTTAATTGGATAAGCAGCAGCTGCATGTTTTCCAGCGTTCTGCTGATCTTCAGGTCACCCGCTACGATGGGGTTAAAGCCTGCTGTTTTCACCAGCCCGGCAACGGTATTCACCGCCTCCGCATCGTCACCGGCAACAAAGGCATCGGTCTGTTTTCCGTCGATAACGGGTGTGACAAAATCCGCGGCAAATACCGTATTGAATGCTTTTACCACTTTTGAGTTGGGCAATAATTTCTGTAATTCCTCCGCCGCACTGGTATCAGCCGCAGTTACCAAACCATCGTAGGTATCGTTCAGCGGATTGGCTATGCTGATAACAATTTTCTGATTGGCCACTTCCTTGATTTTCGCCGCTATTTCTTGTTCCGCCTGGTAGGGAACGGCAAGGATGATGATATCGGCCTCCCAGGATGCATCGGCGGCACATTCCAGCGCCTCCACCTCGGCGGAGGCATGGCTGTTTCTGATATCCGTAAGAACAGTTGCTATTTTTTCTTTGTCGTTACCAAAAAGAAGCAGCCTGTTATTGCCTTTTGAAAGATTTCTGGCGATGCTGGAACCCATATTACCCGCTGCTCCGATAACCGCTATTGTCTGTTTTGCGCTCATGGTCTATTGCTTTTGATAACACAAAATTACCAGCAAGCAGTGCCCTGTTCCATTGCGTTCGGGCAAGAAAAGGCATTGATTTATGTCAATGAAAATGAGTGGGGCAATTATTTACGGGCAGAAATCCGACTTCTGACCCGGCTCAGGGTTTCCGGTGTCAGTCCCATATAAGAGGCAATCATGTGCTGGGGAACACGTTGGGCGATATTTGGATAAAGCGCTAAAAAGTTACTGTACCGTTCTTCCAGCGGCTGGCTTATAATAGAGGTAAGCCGTTTCTGCAGGGCTATATACGCGCCTGTGATCTGCAGCCGGATATAGGTTTCGTATTTCGGAAATTGCTGCAGCAGTTCTTCGTGGGCGGATTTGCTGATCAGCACCAGTTCGGCGTCTTCCAGCGCATCAATATTATAGGTGGCGGGTTCCCCGGTTAAAAAGCTGTAGAGGTCAGAGATGGTCCAGCCCTCCAGCGCAAACTGAACGATGTGTTCCGTTCCGCCTTCATCCACCGTATACGCTTTCAATGCCCCTTTTTCCACAAATGCCACATGTTTGCACACATCTCCCTCCTGCAGCAGGTACTGTTTTTTACGCAGCTTTTTGGGTGTGAGAAACTGTTTGATCAATTCCTCTTCCTCCCTCGTGAGGCCAACCCTATCGTTGAATTTCCGGAAGAAGATTTCGTACATCAGTGAATTTTTACAAAACTACTATTCTGTCGTAACTGAGCAAAATACGGTGCAATGACTCGGTGAGATCTGCAACGGCATTCAGCGCTCAAACTCTTCCAGGAACTCCTCCGGTGTATAAACTGCCAATGCGGGAATACCCTGTTTTTGCAATTGTCTATCGCGGGAAATAAAATAATCCGATTTATGGTGGATAGCCGTATAATATTGCAGCGCGTCCTCTATGTCCGTGATCCTTGAATGAAGGGCATTCACTGCAATCTCGTGCGGGAGATCAATGACCGTTATATCAGCAAGGAGCGTGAGCAATATTTCCTTGGCTTTGGCATTACCGTAAGCCTTCGATAACCAATGACCCACGATATGAACGACAGAAGGCGTCATAAAAGCCTGGATATCTCCGTCAACAGCCAATCTGATAATGCGTCTTGCCTGTTCAAAGTTGTCACGCTTCAAGGTAAGATCAAGCAGGATATTGGCATCCAGAAACACTTTAGAAGCCATATTTTTTTGCTTTATCCTGGTAATACAACTCCTTCAGATCTGCTTTTGTATTCACATTACCAGGCTTCTCCAGCTTGTCTACCAAAGCAAGGATGTTCTTTCGCTTTGCAGGCTTCGTAACGGATTTAAAATAATTTTCAACCAATTCAGAAACACTGGTCTGCTGCTTCAAAGCATACCCTTTGATGTTTTCAAGCAGGGTGTTATCTATCGTAAGGTTCAATCTTGCTTTCATGACCTAAATATACGCATATTTTTCTATCATGCGCATATCAGGAATCTACCCCTGTTACAGAACAAACGTATCTCCTGTACCCGCATGGCATAGACCACTGTTATCCAATGGTTTCATCAGTATACCAAACAATTATTTCAACTTCAGCAGCCTGGCATTGATGGCCACGATGACAGTGCTCAAACTCATCAATACGGCGCCCAGGGCCGGACTTAACATAAAAGCAGGATGCAGCACACCGGCCGCCAATGGGATGGCAATGATGTTGTAGCCCACGGCCCATGCCAGGTTCTGTATCATTTTCCGGTAGGTCTTTCGTCCAAAAGCAATCATCTGGGCAACGTCTTTCGGATCGCTGTTCACCAGAATGATATCGGCAGTTTCTGCCGCCACGTCCGTTCCGCTGCCCACGGCTATTCCTACATCGGCCTGGGCCAGGGCTGGTGCGTCGTTTACACCATCGCCTGTCATGGCTACCACCTCGCCCTGCTGCCTGAATTCCTTTACTTTCTCCTGTTTCTGATGAGGCAGCACGTTGGCGAAATAACCGTCCATACCCAGTTTGTTTGCAACGGACGCCGCTATCTTCTCGTTATCGCCGGTCAGTAAAAAGCATTTGATGTTCATGGCCTTCAACTGCCCGATCGCTTCCCCGGCGCTTTCCCGTATACTGTCTGCCAATGTGATCATGCCCGTCAACTCACCGTCTATCAAAACATAAGTTACAGTCTCTGTGTCCTGGTCGATCGTTGATGGTATATCGGGAAATGGTTTGTTCTCTCTGGAAAAATAGTTAGGACCCGCTGCAACCACTGTTTTCCCGTTTACTTTTGCCGAAACACCGATGCCCTGCAGATAGCCAAAATCGGTTGACGGCCACTGCGGCAGGTTTCTTTCCTTCAGTGCCTTCAGGATCCCCCGGGCTATATAATGTTCTGAATGCTGCTGAACGGCTGCCACATACTGGAGAATATCATTTGCCGGATACCGGTTTCCGGTTGCAATCACCTGCTGCACTTCATGCGAACCCTTTGTGAGTGTACCGGTTTTATCAAAAATAATGGTCGTCAGTCTTCTTGCATTTTCAAACGCTGTTCTGTTCCTGATTAATAAACCATGCGTGGCGGATGCCGTGGTGGAAATAGCCACCACCAACGGAATGGCAACACCCAATGCATGCGGACAGGAGGTTACCATTACCGTGACCATTCTTTCCAGCGCAAATGCCAGGTCGTGGTTGCTGTACCACACAACAAAAGTGGCTACACCCACCACCAAGGAGATCACCGTCAGCCATTTGGCCACTTTATCGGCCAGGTTCTGCGTTTTTGATTTAGCGCTTTGTGCCGACTGCACCAGCGTGATCACTTTGTTGAGGTAACTGTCTTTTCCGGCCCCCGTTACTTTAATTCGCAGCGAGCCATCGCCGTTTACAGCACCGGCAATTACCTTGCTTTCTTTCTCCTTCCTGACAGGAACACTTTCGCCTGTCAGCATGCTTTCGTTCACAAAGGAGCTGCCTTCCGTTACAACACCGTCTGCCGGTATCTTTTCCCCGGGTTTGACGATGGTGATATCATCTTTTTTCAGCTGCTGGATATCTATGTCGATCACCTCCCCATTCCTTTCCACATGCACGGCAGAAGGCAGCAGGGCCACCAGCGACTGCAATGCGCTCGAAGCCGCCATCTGGGAACGCATTTCGAGCCAATGCCCTAACAGCATGATATCGATCAGCGTAGCCAGCTCCCAGAAGAAATCCATGCCTTTCAGCCCAAACACCACGGCCACGCTGTACACAAAGGCAACGGTGATGGCTACGGCCACCAGTGTCATCATGCCGATGGCCCGGTCTCTTACCTCGGCCACCAGGCCTTTCAGAAAAGGCATGCCGCCATAGACATAAATACCGGTGCTGAGCAAGAGAAGCACATAGCTATCTCCCGTAAACGCCAGCTCGAAGCCAGCCCATTGCTGTATCATATGCGAAAGCAGCAGCACCGGCATCGTCAGGGCAAGGCAGATCCAGAAACGCTGCAGAAAATCATGCGTATGGTGGCCGGCATGTTTATCGTGCATGGACTGATCATGCGCCGCTTCTTTGGCAGCTGCCGGGTGATGCGCTTCTGTAGGTTCCGGCTTCGGATGGCTGTGCTCATGCATGTTATGGTGATGAGAATGATCCATGCTGTTATTCTTTTTCAGTCAGTAAATAAGTTACAATTATGACCAACGCCAGCAGGCAAATCCAGGCAGACACCAACAGTATCTTTGCCGCCCGGGTTGATTTTGCACCCACCCCTTTCATCTGCATCAGGTACATGCCCAGTACATGGATCAAAGCGCCTGTAATCATTACCGGCAATGCATAATTGACCAGTATATGGCCCCATTTTGCACCGAGTCCAAAGCCCAGTATACCAGCGCCCAGGGCAGATGCGGATTGCGCTAACCGGTGTGATGTTTGTTTTGGCTGCATATTTTCGATAGTAAGAGATGGATCGTAAAGCGCACCACGTAGTCGCTATTCACATTACCGGCCAGCTTCCCAAAGTTCGGGCAATTAACCACTAACTGAAAGGAGAAATACGGTCTTTTTACATTTTTACGCGGGAGGTCTATTCGGCCCGGGAAATCATAGTGCAAAATTCTGACTTAAAGTTGGATAAGCAATTAAAGGAGCTATTTCAGTAGACGAAATGACCTAAGCTTTGTCTTTCAGGAAAGGGTTCCTGTCAGTGTCTGGTCCTACAATAGCCAGGTAAGGTTTCTCAGCACGAGCCATAAAATAACGGAAATTCATTTTCAGCATTTTTACCTCGCAGCATCCTCCCTAAGAAGGCGCCAGGTTGGATGCAACACTATCAACCGATCATCTGAAGATGAACAGCCTTTATCAATAATGAAGCGGTATTTTTCACTTCAAATTTTGCCAATAAGTTCTTACGGTGAGAATCTACGGTAGTGCTTCCCACAAAAAGTTTAGCAGCGATTTCATTATTCGTTAATCCGGCGGCAATCAGTTCAAGCACCTCTTTTTCACGCCGGGTGAGTACAATGGAAGGATCCGTTGTTTTTTGCAGGGCCTTACCTGCTTCAAAGCTCAGGTAGGTCTTCCCGTCGGCCACGCATTCAATGGCCTCTGTCAGTTCTTTTTGAGTGGCATTCTTCAATACATATCCCGAAGCCCCATTGTCCATCATTTTTTGTATAAAACTTTGTTGATTAAATGTGCTCAGCCCAATCACAAAAATGGCCGGGTACTTATCTTTCACTTCTTTGCAAAGATCGATGCCGGATACACCTGGCATATTAATATCCATCAGCAAAACATCAGGTTTCTGAAGCAATAAAAACGCAAGACAGGAGTCCGCATTGGTAGCATGACCCGCCCACTCTATGTTCTTTTCATCCAGCAGCAAGGAACGAATACCCTCAATGACCATATAGTGATCGTCAACTATAAAAACTTTGATCGCCATTATGCATTTATTTCAATATGAACAGAAGTTCCTTTCCCGGGTTCGGATTGAATATCTGCTTTTCCTTTCAAATAGCGGATGCGGCTTTGAATATTACCCCAGCCAATCCCTTTCCCGGCTGTCAAGATTTTCGGATCAAATCCTTTGCCGTCGTCTTCCACTGTAATGGTTGTCACTTCATTTATTTTGCTCACCTGAACAATAGCTGTCTTAGCTGAAGCATGCTTCATTATATTATTTAAAAGTTCCTGAACAATTCTATAAATAGTGATGGCCTGCGTTTGATCAAAAGCAGTTTCACTTAACCCGATGGATTGATAGCTAACCTGCAAAGCGCCCGCCTGGCTGATATCATTGCAAAAATCTTTCAAGGCAGTATCCAGGCCAAATTTCACCAGCGCTTCCGGCATCATATTGTGCGCCACCCTGCGCATTTCACTGATAGAACTATCCAGCATATCCATACTGCGTTCGAACGCCTGCTGGTTTTCAGGCGTCATAATAAGGTTGCCTTTCATGGTTTGAAATGAGTATTTAATGCCCGACATCATACCTCCCAGTCCGTCATGAAGGTCTTTTGCCAGGCGGGTTCTTTCCTGTTCCTCGCCTTTTAACACCGCTTCCACCGCCGTCAGGTGTTTTTCCGTTTCCAGCTCGTTAATGCGCTGCCGATGCAATTTTTGTTTTTGTTTAAAGTTTCTGTATAGCAGTAGGGCAATAATCACAGCAATTACTATAATTGCGATCAGAATGTAAGCAAGCGTGTTTTTTTTCTGTATGTTTAAACGTTGTATCTCCTTATCCGATTGTAACTGATTGATCTGCGCCTCTCTTTTTTCCGCCTGGTATTTAGCATCTAAAAACTCTATACGGTCACCATCTGCCTTGTGTTGTATACTATCGTTTAAAACAGTAAAGGAATCGAGATAATTTATTGCACCGAGAAAATTCCCCTGTGCTTTTTCCAGATGGTATCGATTCAAATAGATAGTTTTTAGCTGGTGAGGGTAATCGTACTGTTTTACTATGCTATAGGCAGAATCCAGGTGCCTGCGCCCGGCAGAAAAATTTTTCAGACCCGTATTGCAGATGCCCATCCATATATAGCAACTGGCAATATCGTATGGGGCATTAGTAAGTTTTATTAGCGGCAATCCTCTTGAAAAATCAGCCAGTGCCTCATCAAATTTCCTATCGTCATATTTAAAGTTCCCTATGATCTGGTAATAATTTGATTGAAAATAGTAATCACCCACGCTATCGGCAATTGCCTTACATTTTTTAAAAAAGAAGGCGGCCTTTTCCGGTTGTTTTAATTTCATCAGTACCCTTCCATAATTAATGGAAGCAGACATTTGGGCCGGGGGTGTGCCCCAGGCCATACTTTTTGTATATGCTTTTTCGCAATAGGTCAACGCTGTTTCGTATTTCCCGAGGTTATAATATGAATTTATGATATTGGCATAAAGGATTGGAAGATTCCTGTTCATACTGTCCATTTCTTCATATCTCCTGATGCCCGAAAAATACCATGCGAGGGCGCCTTCTTCATCATTAACATTCATGTGCTCAATGCCAATATTCAATCCCAGCGATGCCAGGCTTTTTTTTGCGGCTGGTGAATTGGGATGATCTTTCAGAATATTTTCCGCCTGCATGTAATACGTTATTGCTTTCCTGGAAAACATCCTGTTGTATAAATAGCCCATGTGCTCGTAAACTATTCCTTTTAAAACAGGGTTTTTGGTTTTGCTGGCAATACTGTCCCCTTCATAAATGTATTTCCAGGCGGCGGCTGAATCTTTTAACTGGATAAGATACCATGATATCCTGATCCGATCGTGTACCTTGATAGAGTCCGCTTTTTGTTTGACCAGCTCTTTACGTAAACTGTCTATTATGGGAGATTGTGCAGTAAGATAATCAGGGAAGGTGCAGAAAAACAGCAGTATGAATAGCAGGCGCTTCATGCAGTAAAATATAACCTTTAAGGCTGATTTACAAATAAACTCAGTGGCGATCCTTCACTCCTCCCCTTTTTCCATGATTTTTCCCGTTTGCCGAAATATCCTGTTTTTCAGGGATACTGTTCCCGCCTGTAAAAAATAGGTTTGTTCTCACAAATAACATCATTATGAAAAAGCCAGTATCCCTATTCATAAGATACTTTCCTCTACCGATCCTCCTCTTTGCCATTACAGCAGCAATTGCTCAACCACCTAAAAAAAACACCATGAAGGACAAGCCACCTACCCAAAAAGAAACGGAAGAGATGATGAAAGAAATGCAAAAACAACTGGATGGCATGAGCCCGGAAGATAAAAAGATGCTCGACAGTATGGGCATTAAGATACCAACGGCCGCTGGAGGAAACAACATGGCAAATTTCGCATTTGCCAATGCAAACAAAGTTGCACAAGATGAATTGGTTCCCCAAAAAGATGCAGCAAGAATTGCTTCTATTCCTAAGACACCGTTGACAAAAGCAACACTTCCGGCCTACCTGCAAAACATAGATCAACAAATTGTAAAAAAACTTTCCTCAACAACGGTACAAAAAGCAGCATCTGTTTACCAATGGATCAAGACAGACTATAAAACATCCACAGCAACCGGCAATTCAGCGGTAGGCGCCTGGGTCTTTGGCAAACAGGCCATTGCCTTGTACGTAATGAGCAAAGCTTGCATGGATAATCCCGATGACGATGATAACCTGAATAATTTCTCTGCTATCCTGACTATGACAGGCGGTGAGCAATTGGCGCTTCCCATTTTACATCATCTCAACAAGCTTTACCCCGGTAACAGCACTATTCTAAACAATATTGCACATGCGTGGTTTGGCCTGGGCGAAATGGATAAAGCTTCCAGATATATCGATTCAACGTTAACACTTTGTCCCGGCCATCCACAAGCCAATCTAATCAGAGCAAGACTGGAAATGAGTAAAGGAAACAAACAAATGGCGATCACTGCCGTAAAGCATTCCATTAAAAATTCCTATACCGATTATAAAGAGAAGCAACTGGACGGGCTTGGGTATAAATTAAAAAGCGATGATATTGACTGGAATCGCCCGCCATTGAATGATGCACTCGGTCTTTCAAAATTCAAGTGGCCAGCTTACCCAAAAAATGTAGACGAAAGCAAAATACTGAAACCGGAATGGGAAATTTTCAGGGAAGCCTGTGAGATTAAAATAAAGGAACTGACAGAAAAACGAGCACAACTGGAAAGCCATTGGGCAGAGCAAATGCAACGCAGATCAATGGAACTTTTACAGGGCAAGCAAATATCTCTTCTACCTGAACTGGCACCGATCGCCATAAAAAAATTTGAAGACAGGATCAAACCAATTTATGCTACAACCAACTTTGTGTTCTCTGAAGACTTCCAGCCGGTAATAGATGCACAGAAAAAAGTTATGGCGCTTGAAGAAAAAGAAGGCGAAGCCCTAAAGATCTTTCATAAAAAGTATCTTGATAAAATTGGCGAAGGCAAGGAAAATCCTTTTGGCGCGGCATGCACTGATGAAAATGCCATCAGGAATGAATTTTTAAACGAAGCAAACACCAATACAGAACAACGTAACAGGATTTATCTGAATTATGCCGCACAGCAGATCAACGACATCCTGCATTACCGCTTATACACGCAGTTTCCCGATGAGTTCGAACTCTCATTGGTAACCGCGCAATTGGCGTGGTTAACCACGGTTACCCGGCAGGATGTAAGGTTCAGGGAACCAAGTGAATATTGTAAATATACCGAACACAAAAAAGACACAACCAATCAACATCTGCAGGATTTCGAGTCGGTCAACTGTCAATACAAGAGCGAACTGAATTTGCTTTTTGGAACCATTAACGTTGAATGCAGCCGTATGACTGCCAAACTGGATCTGGGTTCGGTAAAAATCGGACTTACCACAAAACAAGGTAATAGAGATGATGAAACTTTCATGGACCAGTTTCAAAACTGTTCTGTCGAAGCAGGACTTAAAAAAGGCATCGGCTATGGAAGCGGTCCATTAAGAGTGGAAGCAAAAGCAGGCATCTCCGGCTATATCGAAATTGACAGAAACGGTATTAAAGATGCAGGGGTAAAGATTGGAGCGGATATTAAAGTTGCCACGAATGTCATCAAAAACCAGCAGGGAACTGAAACGACAAAAACCTTTGACGCAAGCGGCAAAGAGGTAAAATGGGATGCCGGCACCGGACCTTTCAAAGATCCTTCCGTTACGCTACTTGGGACGGAAACAAAAATTTCCATCCTCACAGGCTTTGACGGGGCAAAAACAACAGGAAAGGGCCTGCTGTCGGGACTTTGAGGATATAGCCTGCCAGTATAAAAGGAGTTACATTCGGGCTGTATGAAAATGTCTGACTGATAAAAAAAACATATGAACTACAAAATCATCATGGTCTGTTTGCTGTTTTCCATTTCAGCAGCAGCACAGGATTGCACGAAAGAAGCCCTGTTAAAAAAGCCGGGGACATGGAAAGAAGGCACTAAAGGCTTTATTCAAAATGTAAATGCAGCAGACCTTATAAAGGAAAAAGCGGTATTGGCTGGCATACATAAAATGGTCTTTTCAAAATACCATCCAACCGGGTGCGAAATAGCCTATAGCACCGTGTTTGGAAAAAACAAAAGCGCCGCAGGTACCTGGATCGCAGACCCTTACCACTATGCCATGTTTGTTTTACGGTATCTCTGTGATGAAAGCAGTGCCGACAAATCGAAATATTATACAGATATCTCCACGCCTACCACGGTAACCATAGCCTCCAATGAAATTTTTTCTCTAAACAACCTATATGCCAGCAGCCTTGCCGAAGATGATTCCAGAGGTTATTTGAAATTGACAAAGCGACCTGAAAAAAAAGACGGCTGTTATTTTATGGGTGAAGAGACCATAGGCGACCGGGCCAATAAAATAAAAGAATACCGCTGGCTTATTACCTATAACGATACCCTTCCCTTTTCTTATCTAAGCCAAAAAGAATACCTGCTGATACAGAGAAAGCGGCTGGAAAAAGACATAGAGGACAGTCCCGGCGAACAAAAATATTTGGAAAAATTCATCAGCACGATTGATGCCTGTCTGAAAAGACCCGAAGAAGAACTTAAACAACCGGCTGTCTGCCTGTGGAATGAAGAAGAGCGGTTTGAAAAATTCGTCAGCGAAGGCGCACCTGGTTCTTTTATTGCGGTGAAGCCAAACCCGGATTACTACCATAAGAAGCTGCCCATGTCGTCTCCCCAGTTTTTTTCCGTGGTGTATAAAATCGCCCATGGCGATCCTGTATTTGAAGAAAATATTTCCAACATACAGAAGGCAGTCGACTTTTCCGTGCTGAAAAATATGTTGGGCAGATAAGAAGTTATCCTTTTCAATCGCTATAAAATGAAAAAAATAATTTTCTGCTGCTTTTGCCTATCAACGATAACCTCTATAGCTCAAAAACAGACCTATGACCTGGTGATCTATACGCCACCTGCAGGCTGGAAAAAAGAGGAAAAATCCAACCTGACTGCTTATAGCATGACCGATAATGAAAAAAACAGCTGGTGCCAGATCTTCATAGTAAAAAGCACTGTCAGCAAAGGCAGTATTGGGGCAGATTTTGAAAGTGAATGGCAGGAGCTCGCGGTGAAAAACTATCATCCTTCCGAGATGTCACAGTCAGACAAAGCGGAGGAAGCCGATGGATGGAAAATAAAATCAGGGGTCGGGAAATTTGTTTTTAATAAAAGTGATGCTAATATTATCCTTACCACTTTTAGCGGGTATGGCCGTTGTGTGAGTATTGTAGCTATCACGAACAGCGGCGATTACAGTTCCGCAACAAAGAAATTCTGGGAGTCCATTGACCTGGTAAAACCATCGGCAACCACTCCGGTTACACCAACCGCCACAGATCCTGCCGTGAATAATCATTTCGCATTCAATACCACCCATTTTGATGATGGCTGGACAAGTACCGTGCAGGAAAACTGGGTGGAACTGACCAAGGGGAGCATGAAAGTGCTTTTGCATTATCCAAAAGAAGGAACCGTATTTGCCGCCGATCCCGGTCCATTGACTGACGCAGCCTGGAATATTTTGGTAGCGCCCCGGTACAGTAATTTACAAAATTATAAGACCGCCTATATCACCACATACGACAGACCTTATCTTGGAATGGGCTATGCCACCGAAAATGTCACAGGCAAAAATGTTTTTATTGTTCTCTTCCGTCAGGGACAAACCGGCTGGCTGGAGTTTATTGCGCCCGACAAAAACAGCTTCCTACAGCAATACAAATTTGACCCTGAAACAATACAGTGGGACAGCAACTCCGACCTGCTGATTCCGTTGATAAATATGACCAACTACAACAGGTTTTCCGTGGCCGCATCTGACTTAACCGGTAAATGGACAAGTGACTTTACCGGAATACAACAGCTGTATAATGTATACACGGGGCAATATGCCGGCATGAATATCAACCAGTCGAACGAAGAATTTGTTTTTACCACAGGCAATTCCTACAACTGGAAATTACTTGTTGTGAACGGTACGGTGGGAAATACAAAATATGCCGAAGTAAAATCGGCCGGACAATTTAGTGTACCCAATAACTGGCAGATCCATTTTTCCAGGATTGAAACCGGTCCCCGTACGTTTCATGCATTCTGGTCCTGCATAAAGGGTGCAAGGATCCTGAACCTGTTGGATGCAAATACAACCGGCGCCGGCATTTATACAAAATATGGGTTAGCCAGGTAGCCCGCGAAGAATAAAATGGTGTTGCTGCTAATAGCGCAGCTCATTATTGTTAAGTGCACAGTAGCCCTGCGAAAGACTGCGCGGAGAAAAAAGAAAATCAACTAAAATGGAAAGCCCAACGGTTTCGAAAGGAGCTGAAATTTTTTTAGTATGATGGCCTCGTATCTGTGAAAGTTAAAGTCTATTTGCTTTGCAGAGACCAGGAACAACTGAACCTTGCATTTTTTATCGCCACTACCCCGTGTTTATTTCCGGTATAGTGCGGGAATGGTGTCAGAATAGGCGGATATTTCGATGACAGGAAAATGTCGAAGAATCCTCACTCTTTTGACTGAGGGCTTGTTTCCCGCCGACAGATGCAGTATCGATTTCAGGAAAAAGATGATGACCGATCAATGGCTGAACCGTTTTCAGTGAAAGATTATAAAATTTATCCGGTTTTCGAATAAGCGCAGAATCCTACGAGTTCAATTCATCGGTTGCCAGGAAGACAGTGACAACCAAAGGCTACCTTGATGAACTCCAGCAGTTCTCGTCCTGTAAATTCGTTATTTGCATAGCTGATTATCATACAAATAACACTCCCACTTTTCAAGTGAAGTAGCTGAATCGTACGCTGTTTATTTGTCGATACAAAAATGAAAACCCGTATGTACTGCGGGTTTCGAAGAAATTAGTGACAGAATAGCAACAAGTTCTGACTAAAATCATAGTCATTTGAAAATATCTTGAACGGATTTGCTATTTGAAGATCTTCAAATAATCCTCAAACCTATATACCTTCTTTCTTTGTCCCCCGGTAATCTCTTTTATGATGTCAAGACGCTCCATTTCTCTTATAAGCAGGTATGCTGACGGAAGTGATATGTCGGCAATTCCAGCCACTTTCTCCGCATTAACTATTGGCCTGTGATATAATTGATTAACCACTTTTTGAGCATTGGCGGCCCTGCTGCCTAAAGTCTGTATTTTCTTATCGACTTCCTTTTGTAATCCCAAAATGTTGTCAAATGTCTCAATGCCGTTTTTCGCAGTTTCGATAATACCTACCAGGAAAAATTTCAGCCACTGATCTATATCGTTTTTCTCTCTAACCCGCATTAAGTTGTCATAGTAGTGTGTTCTGTTTCTTTCCAGAAAATCTGACAAGTACAGAATGGGCTTTCGTAATATTCCTTTACTGACCAGGTATAATGGTATCATTAATCTTCCTACCCGCCCATTACCATCCAGAAAAGGGTGTATTGTTTCAAACTGATAATGAACTATCCCAATCTTTAATAGCTCGGGGAAATATTTATCGTCATCATGAACAAACTTTTCCATGTCCGCCATTAATTCCTGAATACTGGTATGAACCGGCGGAACAAAAATGGCATCGCTGATAGTGACCCCGCCTATCCAGTTCTGACTTAAACGGAACTCTCCAGGTTGCTTTTTTGAACCTCGTACACCCCGCATCAACACGTTATGCGTTTGTTTTATCAGACGTGATGAAAATGGCAACCGATCTAATGCATGTATCGCCGCGTTCATTGCGTTTATATAATTTTGTACTTCTTCCCAGTCGTCCCTTTTATCTAAAGGCACATCTTCCTTGTCTAATAATGCCTCCTCTATATTCGTCTGCGTACCTTCGATTTTGCTACTCTGTGTCGCCTCCTTCAGTACATGCATGCTTATAAATAGCTCAATGTTGGGAATATAATTAGAGTACATGTCCAATCTTCCTAATTCACGATCAGCCTGACTCAGCAATTGCATAACCTCCCTATTATCCACATTCCATTGCCTATCGATAAAATCGGGCTGAAAACTTTTATAATAGCCTTGGTTTATATACTTGCCGGATTTGAAATCTTTCATTTTATACAAATCTTAAATAAAGGTACCCCTTATTTAAGATTTTTGCTATTTTCTTAAACAAAGAAAATATAATTATTGATTTTTGTCCTATTTCTAAATAACAAAACTGCTATCTAATAGGATTGCCAAGCGTATTTTTCAAAACGATCTAATCACTTGATTATCAATATTTTAAATGTTTTTTGGGCATATAACACACTTTCTCCAAAGTTGATTTGTCGATAGCGTTCAATAATTCGTCGGAAGCTTCAATAAGTGGATCATACCAGTCAGCTTTTTGTTTAGCCCAAGCTAGCCACCGGTCAAATTCTACAGATTTTGAATTATTACATAAAACTATCTGCTTTAGTAATTTGAATCTGAGGATTTATTCGTTCGATAATTTCTTTAACAACGGCTGATCTCCCGGAGCGCTTCCTCACCGCCGGTGTTATAAAGCTCTTTGATGCGGTAAAAACTGTCTCGGCTGGTGCCCATCAGTTTGCAGGCACGCGTTACATTGTTCAATTGTTCGGCCAAATTGATAAGGCCAACGCGGGATTTGATTAACTTAGTTTCAGAGTTCATGATCTGACATTTTGGGGTTATTAAATAAGTGTCGTTACTTAAATTTAATCCCATTTGTCAGATCAACTCTTAACTTCTACATTGTATTTGAGCCAATAATTATTTCAACTCCTGCGCTGTCCCTATTAAGAAATTTTCCGACAACGGGTTTTGAATACATGGCTTGATTAACTCCATCCACTTTTGTGTACCCACGCGATTTCAAAAAGTCCACAATTTCATTGGCAAACTCAAACGCTTCGGAACTTCCCATAATACAAGTGACTTTAATTTTCTCATTTTTCTCTGGTAAAAGTGAAACTAATTGAGACTGTTCGTTATAGTCTACTTTCCTTGGAACTGCTCCTACAGTAACCTGATTTGCAGTAATCCCGCCCAATTGGTTATTACTCGTTACGTTCACAATTTGTCTTTGCACTGTATCCTTTGATAGTATTACAGCGGTACCCGATTGTTTTGGCTTCGATCTTTCTTGCTTAACAATGTGCCCTTCGGCTTTTTCTGAATTTATTTGATAGCCAGTGTTTTTTTGTTTTGTTGTGTCGGCACTTCCCGGTATTTGACTCAATGTTGACTTGCTAGGCTCTATCGTAATCACCGACGATTTTAATGAATATTTACTCATTGCTAGAACAACTATTGCAATTAGGAGTGCTATAATAAAAGAAAAAGTCATTTTTGGGTGTTCAGCAATCAAGTCCCAAAAGGTTCTTCCATGATTATTGTTAGTATTTTGTTTCATAGTCATTATTTCTTATTGCGCACAACGCCCAAGGCTTTGCGAAGGTTAGGAATCGGACACCCCCACTGTTTGCTTGGCTACTAGAGACTCGATTAATTAAAGTCAAATTACAATAGCTGATGAGCAGAATTCTGTTACTCCAACTTTTGCAAAACTGATATCGGTGGCAGCGCAATCGCTAAGTTAGCATTAGTTGATGCTTGTTTACCAGCTTATCAGCACCTTTTGCTTTGGTGATTTATTCAGTCCCCTTTTTCTTAAACTTAGTCTTTTGATCAGATAACGATGTTCTTCTAAATACTTCTTGGTCTTTTCTTCTGGCATAAAAGGGATTATGATCGCCTTTTTTGACTCCATTTTTGCTTCTACGATAAAAATCTTCAAACCTTCGATTTGGACTTTTGTAAGAGCGTTTGAAAGTCTTGCATTTTCAGGGTGATTGCAAAAGCTTTTGGTTTGCTCTTTAGGTACTCGCTTTTTTGAATGTCGTTTTTCGACAATAGGTGGTGACTTTTCCTTCTTGCGCTTGCCTAGAGGAAGAACTCCATCTTTTCGAAATCTTTGAAGCCAATTACCGTTTTGAGCACGGTTTGCAATATTGCTTTTTCTATTCCCTTGTCGCATAACTCAGTATTGCTTTACATTGCCACCAACTCTCAAATATGCTAAATCATTGCTTACAAACTTCCGCCAATCACAATCAGTTCCGAGGCTTTTGCGAAGCTCGCTACACCGCTATTTGAAATTGGATTTGTTTTAAGATACAAAGGGGAATACAAAAATGTAAACAAAAACCGACTTATCCAAACTTGTTTTAATATAAGAATACCCATTGCAAAATAGCAATATTGCAACTGTGAACATTGTTCACTTATGTATCATTGTGTATCATACTGTATCATTGTTGCCCACAATTCATCCCTCATTTCCCAATTTTGTTACGAATCAAGAGTAGTAACCGAATAGTCACAACTAATTGGCTAACAAAGGCAAGAAAAGGCAACTATCGGCAAGTGAAACTGCCTGAGAATAAAGATAATCCGCTCTAAATCCGCGAATCCGTAATCCGCCTACTTCCCAATACAAAACTTACTAAAAATAAAATCCAGCTGGTCTTCATTGGTGATCTGGCCGGTGATGGTGCCGAGGTAGTGAAGGCTCTGCCGTATGTCCAGCGCCAGCAGGTCGCCGGGCAGCTGGTCATTGATGCCGCGCTGCACCTCGTTGAGCGACTCGCCCAGTTTCTGCAGCGCTTCGTAGTGGCGGGCATTGGTGACAATGGTTGACTCCTGCGAGATATTTCCCTGCACCGCTTTTGCCACCAGCGCGGCGCGCAGCCTGTCTATATGCCGGTGCTGCCGGGCAGAGATGGGAATGATGCCGGGCAGCTGGCCAAAGGGCTCCGGCAGGGTTGCCGCATCCGTATCGGCCTTGTTGGCGATAAGCAGGTGCTTGATCTGCTCCCCGTCCAGCCCGGCCCGGACAGCCTGCAGCTCTGCAGGGGTGGTGTCGTTGATATCGAAGAGATAGAGAACAATATCTGCCGCGCGCATTTTTTCCCTGCTTCTTTCCACGCCGATGCTTTCGATCGCATCCTGTGTGTGTTCGCGTATGCCCGCGGTATCGATCAGGCGGAAAAGAATGCCGTCTATGTTCAGCACTTCCTCTATGGTATCGCGTGTGGTTCCGGCGATATCGCTTACAATGGCACGGTTCTCGTTAAGCAGGGTATTGAGCAGGGTTGATTTACCCGCATTGGGCTTGCCGATAATAGCCACCGAAACGCCGTTCTTGATCACATTACCCAGCTGGAACGATTGCAGCAGTCTTTGCGTTGCCAGCTGCAGCTGCGCTATCAGCTGCTGCAGCTGCGCACGGTCTGCAAACTCCACATCCTCCTGCGAAAAATCGAGTTCGAGTTCTATCAGCGCAGAGAATCTGATCAGCTGTTCGCGCAGCTGTTGGAGGTCGGTTGAAAAACCGCCGCGCATATGGTGCAGGGCGGTTCTGCGGCTGGCTTCGGTATTACTGGCAATCAGGTCGGCCACCGATTCGGCCTGGGCAAGATCCATCTTACCATTCAGGAAAGCGCGCTGCGTAAACTCACCGGGTTTGGCAATACGCACCCCCCGGCGCGTGATGGCCTGCAACACCTGCTGCTGCAGAAACGGTGAACCATGGCAACTGATCTCGATCACGTCTTCGCCTGTATACGAGCGCGGCGCTTTGAACAGCGATAACACCACTTCATCCAGCACCGTATCGCCTTCCTTCATCAACCCCACCTGCAGGGTATGCGAAGGCTGCTGCTGCAAATCCTTCGAGGGAAACAGGGCATTCACCACCTCAAATGTGCGGGGGCCGCTTACCCTGATCACACCGATCGCTCCCACGCCGGGCGGGGTTGCCAGCGCTGCTATCGTATCATCCCAGCCATTGAGCATTGTGTTCATCGGGTAAAAATAAACCAAAATTTATACCTGAGGCGTTAGACCTGAGTTGTCATGAGTTACCGTGAGTTGGCATGGGTTGGAGGGTACTCACATCAACTCACGACAAACTCACGATAACAACTCACGTCAACACGCATTCCCCTTTTTCAGTCGTTCTGCACTACAAACGTGATACTCTGTTTCTGGCGGTGCGTTACTTTTCTGCCGTTCTGGATGGCGGGAGACCAGTTGCGGCTTTTTTTCAGTACCCTGAGCGCTTCATCCCTGGTGCCATAGCCGGGATCGTTCTCGGCCCTGATATCGCTGAGCAGGCCGTTCACATCCACGCTGAAAGAGATCACCACGGTATATTTTCCGAGGGGCGCACCGTTCTCGCTGGGAAGATCCTTGTTGAGGTTACGTTCCAGGTATTTCAGCCATTCTGCCGCACCGCCGGGGTATTCGGCCGGGGTTTGCACGATATTGAACTGCTCGTCGATATCCCTGTCAACCTTGGGCGCCTCCACCTTACCGGGATCTTTTTCGGGAGGCGGCGCAACAATGCCCTCGTCTTTGGCACCCTCCATGTTGATGGTTCCGATCTTTGTGTTTTCCAGCTTGTCTACATCCCTGATCTCGTCTTCGGGTTGTACCTGGCTGTCCTGCACGATCCTGGGCGGTGTAAACTGCGACATAGCCACTTTCGGCGGTTCGGTTTTTGGCGGAGGCAGGGGTGGCGGTTCAAGGGGTTTGGGCTCTACGTAATTCGTCAGCTTCATCTCTGTTACCAGTTCGATGCGACCGGACGATTTTCTGCTGCCCGCGATAACGGCGCCCACCACAAACAGCAGGCATACCACCACCGTTCCGGCAAGTGCATAGGCCAGGCGTTTGGGATAGGTTCTGCGCAGTTCATAAGCACCATACAGTTTGTTGCGGCACTCGAACAGTATATCGAGCAGGTCCGCCGTAAGAATGGATAATTTTTCCATAACGTTGGTTTAGGAATGGGATGCGTTGAAGGAAAAAATCCATACCGAGATTTTGGAATTGGGGATTGGGAAATTTTGAAATTGGTCTTGCTCATCACGTGTCCTTTCAATTTCAAAATTTCCCAATTCAAAATTTCAAAATCAAAAAAAATCCCCGCAGATAACCTGCGGGGATTTTATCAGTAAAAAGCTGAAACGATTATTCTTCAGATACCATGAACGTAATGCTCTGCTTGTGGCGGTAGATTACGTTGCGGCCGTTCTGAACCGCAGGCTTCCATTTGGGACCTTTCTGGATTACCCTAACGGCCTCTCCCTTGGTTCCGTAGCCAGGATCGTTCTCAGCAACCACATCGCTGATGGCGCCGTCCTTGGCAACGATAAAGGAAACGATCACGGTGTATTTGCCGGGAGGCGCTCCGTTCTCAACAGGTAAGTCCCTGTTAAGGGTACGCTCCAGGTACTTGGTCCAGCCTGAGAGACCGCCGGGGAACTCGGCAGGGATCTGTACCACGGTAAATACCTTATCGTAATCTTCTTCCACTTTGGGCGCTTCCACCACACCGGTGGGTTTTTCAACCGGGGGCGCTACGATGCCTTCGTCTTTCACACCTTCCTGGTTAATGGTACCGATCTTGGTGTCTTCCAGTTTTTCCACCTCTTTGATTTCCTCTTCAGGCTTCACTTCTTCATCCTTCACAATTTTGGGAGGGGTGAATTTGGTGATCTCCACTTTGGGTGGCTCCTGCTTGGGCGGGGGGGGCGGAGGAGGAGGCTCGGGCCTTTTCTCTTCCTTTTTCATCGCTTCCAGGTTTACGTCCTGTACCACGATCTCGGTTTTGGGGCCACTGCTTTTGTTGGCAATGATCGACAGGGCCAGTAACAGTGCGCAGATCACGAAAGTGCCGATCAGGGCATTCCGGATACGCCTGTTATAAGTCTTACGGAGTTGGTAGGCACCGTATTCCTTATTACGCCCGTCGAACAGGATATCGAGGATATCCGCGGTGGCAATTTTATTAATATCCATGGTGACTGTCTTTAATAATTAGATGCTGTGATTCAGATTTTCCATATTAATTCTGGCCGGCGGCGGCTGACTGGTCTGATATTTTCACCAGCTGCGCTTCCGAATCAGAAATATCCACCAGTGCGTAACGCTTCAGGATGTTGATGGCCATCTCGTCGAGAATATCCACCACATTCTTATACGTACAGTCATCCGATGGTTTGATCACCACAACCAGGTCTTTCTCCGGCGTACGGGCCTTTTTATCGATCAGTACGGTACGGATCTCCTTGAAATTGGACGATTTGAAGTTGGAGCCATCCGGCTTCAGGGTACCTTCGTAGTAGAAGACATGGTTGTCTTTTCCCAGAAGGATGGTGATAACACCCGATTCCTTGGCTTTGTTCTGCTCCTCCGGTTTATCGGCATCTTT
The DNA here is from genome assembly GCF_009939225.1 of Sediminibacterium soli. Lineage (GTDB taxonomy): Bacteria > Bacteroidota > Bacteroidia > Chitinophagales > Chitinophagaceae > Sediminibacterium > Sediminibacterium soli. The sequence goes on from NZ_JAACJR010000008.1 coordinate 1,216,913, forward strand.
CGGAAGAAAGAGCCGCATAGCGGTTGCTTCGCTCATCGTCGTGGTGAAAATGAAAAACGTAATGAGCAGGAAGCCCAGGTCAACCATGGGCGTCAGGTCAACTCGGGTAGATAGCTTCTTCCCTTTCTTGACCCCGGGGCCTTTTTTATGGCCACCGCCACTCGAGGTATCCATTTCTGCCATGTCGGTAGAATTTTGTTTTCGTTACAAATTTGTTTGCTCGCGCACCTATTCTTCCGATTTCTCACCGGCCTGACCTTTCTTCCACAGGTCTGTGCCCACAGGCGCCCCTTCGGGGTTGGTGATCATCTGGAATTTCAGGATGTCGTTCTTCTTGAAAGCAGTGATAATGGCTTTGAATGCCGGATACTTGGCAAAATTATCGCCTTTCAGCAGGTATGCCGGTTCTTTCTCGCCGGTATAGGCTTCCTTGATAACACGCATCCAGGTAACCAGTTCATTATTTGCTGAATCCTTTACGGGAATACCGGGTAACAGGGAACCTTTTTTCGCTTCGGGAGCGAGTTTCAGGAACGATGCCATGCTTCCGAGGGGTGCACCGAAGAATTCGGCGTTCTTGAAGGCATTTACATCCAGACCCAGGTTCTGTGTAGTATTCAAAGCATTGGCAATCAACTCTTTCTTGTCTGCTTTATCCATCGCAATAAACACTTTGCCGTCCTTGTCAAGAATTACCTGTACAAAATTCTCCGAAGGCGCTACCTTGGAAGACACCGAATTGGGCGTCTTCACTTCTATCGCTTCCGATGGTTTGAATTTCGTGGTCAGGATAAAGAATGACAACAACAGAAAGGCCACGTCACACATCGCCGTCATGTCGATGTTCGTGCTCTTACGAGGTAATTTGGCTCTACCCATTGTTTGTTGTTTAGATTGATTATCAGATTATAGATTCAAAACCCGCAGTTTTCCACATAATAATCTTTCGATTATTTGTAGTTGGCTGCAAAGCTTTGTGTTAATGTAAAACCTGATTCATCAATACCATAAGTGATACCGTCGATACGGGTAGTGAACACGTTATACATAATGATCGCAACGGCTGAAGTACCGATACCCAGTGCGGTGTTGAACAGGGCCTCGGAGATACCTTTTGACAGTTCGCGTGCAGCATCACCACCGCCTTCGTCGCCAAGGGCAGAGAATGATTTGATCATACCCAGTACCGTACCCAGCAGACCCAGCAGGGTAGCCACCGATGCGATGGTTGAAAGGAACACCAGGTTTTTCTCCAGCATAGGCAGTTCCAGTGCAGTGGCTTCTTCCACTTCTTTCTGGATGTTCAGCACTTTCTGCTCGGTAACCAGTTCGTTGTTGGTGATCATTTCCTTGTATTTTTTCAGACCCGCTTTCATTACGTTGCCTACAGATCCTTTTTGCTTATCACAGGCAGCCAGGGCTTTATCAACATCTTTGTTGGCAAGGTGAAACTGTACGCTGCGTACAAACTCAGCGATACTGCCGGTACCGGCAGCTTTGGAGATGGTCAGCAGCCTTTCGATACAGAAAGTAACCACAGTCAGGAAGCAGCCGATCAGGATCGGTACGATGATACCACCCTCGTACATCTTGCTAAGGCCGGCTTTAGGTCCTTTGTGCTGAGGCCAAAAACCACCATTTGAATCGGGTGTAGTGAAGTTGCTCGGTGCACCCAGCACAAAACGCCAGATAACATATCCGAGGATGATACAACAAAGCGGAGCCAGCCAGGAAATGGAATTACCTTTCTTCTTGGGTTGTGCAGAAGACGGGCTTTTTACGGCAGCGCTTGCAGATGGTTTTGTTTCAGCCATGACTCAATTGATTTTTTGGTTTAAAAAATTACAGTTGGTTGTTAAAAAAAATTCCCCGCAATTCTACTGAAAATTGTCTTGAAAAAACAAAACAATCTTTTACGTACATTCAAGGGGAGTACAAAATAGTTAATTTATTGAACGCGGCAAAACCACATTGGTAAACTTTTTCGAATCCTTCCCGAGGGGGTTCGCAGGGTAAGGGGTTCTTTTCCCGGCCGGTACGGGATTCGCCGATTAAAACGGCCTTTCCACCATCCCTCATAATGCGCTTACAACAGCCGTAAATAAGTTTGTCGCCACCCTATCTTTAGGGCTTTCTTCTAAAACTATCATTACACTTTATGAAAAAACAATTACTCGCAATCGCGCTACTGGCGGTTACCGCAGCCACTGCGCAGCAAAGGGATACCAGCTCGCCCGCCCCCCGTGGAGGTGCGTTCCCCGGGTTCCCGGGCGGTGCGGCCGGCGCCGGCGCCAGACCCAGACCCTACAAAGACGTGATCACCGACAAAGCCATCACCAAAAAAGGCCTGTTTACGGTGCACAAACTGGAGGAGAAGTATTATTTCGAGATCGCCGACTCCGTTCTGGGCCGCGAAATACTGGCCGTTACCCGTTTTGTGAAAGTACCCGGCGGCGGCGGCAAATACGGCGGTGAGCAGGTGAACGAGCAGAGCCTGAAATTTGAAAAAGGCCCCAGCAACAATATCTTCATCCGCGTGGTGACGCTGATCAGCACGGCCGATTCCACCACGCATATCTCGAGGGCGGTGAAGAATTCCTACCTCGACCCCATCGCAGCTGCATTCCCCATTGCGGCATTCGGCAAAGACTCCTCCAGCGTGGTGATCGATGTCAGCGATTTCTTCAAGGGCGATAACCAGGTTGTGAGCCTGGACCCCAACGATAAACGCGCTTTCGGCCTGGGCATGCTTGCGGCCGACAGATCCTATATCCAGAGCATCAACACCTACCCCATCAATACCGAGATCAGGACGGTGAAAACCTATTCTTCCTCTGCAGGCGGATTTGGCGCTGCGCCCGGTGCGCCCGGCGGCGGCGCCAGTTTACCCGCTGCACAGGCGGCCGGTGCGGTTACCCTGGAGCTGAACACCTCCATGATCATCCTGCCCAAAACACCGATGGGACGCCGGATGTTCGATTCACGCGTCGGGTTCTTCGCAGACCGCTTTGTGGTGTACAGCGATGACCAGCAGCATGTGGACAACCAGACCTTTGCGGTTCGCTACAGGCTGGAGCCCAAACCCGAGGACAGGGAGAAATACAAACGCGGTGAGCTGGTGGAGCCCGCCAAGCAGATCGTATACTATATCGATCCCGCCACGCCAAAACAGTGGGTAAAACCCCTGATCGACGGCATCAACGACTGGCAGAAAGCCTTTGAAAAAGCCGGTTTCAGGAACGCGATCGTGGGTAAAGAATGGCCCAACGATCCGAACATGAGCCTGGAAGACGCGCGTTTTTCCGTGATCCGCTATTTTGCCTCCGATATAGAGAACGCATACGGTCCGCAGGTACACGATCCCCGCAGCGGCGAAATTCTCGAAAGCCATATCGGCTGGTACCATAACGTGATGAAACTGGTGCACGACTGGTATATGGTACAGACCGCAGCGGTTGATCCCAAGGCAAGAAAAATGAAGTTCGACGACGAACTGATGGGCCAGCTGATCCGTTTTGTATCTTCCCACGAAGTGGGTCATACCCTCGGTCTGCGCCACAATATGGGCAGCAGCAGCAAAACACCGGTGGAGAAACTGCGTGACAAAGCCTGGGTGGAAGCCAACGGACATACCGCGTCCATCATGGATTATGCGCGTTTTAACTATGTGGCGCAGCCGGAAGACAATATCTCTGAAGTGGGGTTGTTTCCCCGTATCGGCGATTACGACAAGTGGGCGATTGAATGGGGATACCGCTATACCGGCGAGAACGACGTGGAAAAAGACAACCTGATCGCCAACAAATGGGTGGTGGAACGCCTGGGCGCCAATCCGCGTCTTTGGTTTGGCGGCGAGGGCGGTAACCAGGACCCCCGTGCACAAACCGAGGACCTGAGCGACAACAACGTGAAAGCCAGCGAATACGGTATCAAGAACCTGAAACGCATCATCACCCAGCTTCCGGAGTGGACCAAAGAAGAGGCCGACCGTTATGAGAACCTGAATGAAATGTATACGCAGCTCCTGGGACAGTTCAACCGTTACATGGGTCATGTGATCAAGAACGTAGGCGGATACTATGAAACCTTCAAGAGCGTGGAACAGACCGGTGATGTGTACGAGGTTACACCGAAAGACAGGCAGAAAGACGCCGTTGCCTTCCTGAACAGCCAGCTGTTTACCACGCCCACCTGGCTGCTCGACAGGAATATCCAGAACAAGATCTACTCGCCCCTGGCATCTGAAAGACCGGTGGCTGCCGGAAATACCAATGCCACGGTACAGACCATCCAGACCAACGTACTTAACAGCCTGCTCGATGGCCAGCGCCTGTACAGGCTGGTGGCATCCGGCAACCGCTTTGGTACAGCCGCTTACGGTCTTGATGAAATGATGGATGATGTGCGCAAAGGCGTATGGAGCGAGCTGAGCAGCAAAAAACCAACCGATGCCTACAGGAGAAACCTGCAGAAAGCCTATGTAGACAGGCTGATTGCCCTGGTAAAACCAACGCCGATCACCATCACCATCATAGGCGCTCCCAGGGGTGCCAATTTCGGTGGCAGCCTGCCAACCAATACGCTGAACACAGATGTAACTTCTGTGGCCCGCGGTCAGTTGCGCACATTGCAGTCTGAAGTAAACGCAGCCATTGGCGGCACTTCCGACAAAATGAGCAGGTACCACCTGCAGGATGTGGCTGCAAGGATCAGGGAAGCACTGGATCCGAAATAATAGCTGATCAGGGAAAAGCTGTACCGGTTTCGGTACAGCTTTTTTTTGCTGCAATCGAATGTCCGGCATCCCGTGATGTCCCGTTTTATCCCTCGCAACAAATGTTAAAACTCAGGCTAAACACCCAAAGTGTCCGGCATTTCGCTCCCGCTTTCCGCATTTAGCCTCACACCTTTTTATCTTTGTAAAAAATCGGCTATGAGAAAGGCACTGGCTGCACTACTGGTTTTGTTTACGCTGACGGCATCTGCCCAGAAGAAAACGGTATGGGGTTACCTGAGGGACAGTGCAACACACGAGATCATACCACTTGCCAGTGTTACCAATCTCAGTACAGGCAGAACAGTGATGACAGGAAACAATGGCCGGTTCTCCATCGAACTCTCTCCCAACCAATTGTTATCGTTCGCAGCGGTAGGCTATCATTTCGATACCGTTTACTATAACAACAAACATGCGCAGAGCGATACGCTGACCTTGTATCTTTCCTCTCTTGCCCACAACCTGGGCAATGTTACCGTAACATCAAGGGCCGTGAGCCGCTACCAGTCAGACAGCATTGAACGGAGAAGGTTTTTTCTGCAGGGAAAGGCCGAATACAAAATCCCCACCGTTGCCAAAGCCAACTCGGGCGCCGGCATTGCACTGAACCTGGATCGTTTTTCGAGACATGAAAGAGAAAAAAGAAAAGCATTCGACCTGTTCGATACAAACGAAAAAGAGGCTTATATCAACTACCGTTTCCCCGGGTCACTGGTAACCGGGTACAGCGGTCTGAAAGGAGACGATCTCCGGCAATTCATGCAGCAATACCGCCCTTCTGCCGGATGGCTGAGATCGCATACCGACGAGGAGGACATCAAATACTATATCAACGACCGGCTCAAAGAATTCAAGAAGCGGGGAGTGAATTAGCGGATTATGGATTCGCAAATCCGCTAATTATTACTCATACCTCAACGCCACAATCGGGTTCAGTCTGGCTGCTTTCATGGCGGGGTAGATGCCGGCGATAAGACCCACAACAGAGCAAATGATCACGCCCGTGATCACCCAGCCCCAGGGAACAACGAATCCGGTTTTGAGTACGATGGAAAAAAGATTGCCTACCAGTACCCCGAGTATGATGCCGAACAAAGCGCCGAGCAGACTGATGATCATACTTTCAAACAGGAACTGGTGGCGGACGTTCCTGCTTTTGCCGCCAATGGCTTTGATAAGACCCACTTCCTTGGTGCGTTCATTTACCGCAACCAGCATGATGTTCATCAGACCTATCGCCGCCCCGATCAGTGTGATCAGGCCGATGGCGCCGGCAGACCCTGTGATGCTGCTGAGAAAACCGATGAACATCTCTGCAAATTTATCGCTGCGTTCGATCACGAAATTATCTTCTTCAGTGGGCTCCAGTTTACGTACGGCGCGGAAGATGGAGGTGGCTTCGTCCGATGCCACATCGAGCTCGTTTACATTGTTCACCATCACACCCAGCATATAGGAGTTACTCGCATTCCTGAAATTCCTGACATTGGTATAGGAGGTGATAAGCACATCGTCCTGCCGCATCATGGCGCTGGATCCCTTGCTTTTTAAAAGCCCGATCACACGGTAGGGTAAACTGCCCACCCGTACGATCTTGTCGATGGCCCGCTCCGGTCTGTCGCCAAACAGTTTTGACGCCACATTGGAACCCAGCAGGCAAACGCTGCGGCCGCTCTGGATATCAAGTGAATTGAGGTTGCGGCCTGCCGCTACGGAATAGCCGTTTACCAGCAGGTAGTTTTCATCGCCACCCCAGATCACCACCTGGGGATTGGTTTTTTTCTCTTCGAAATGGATTTCCTGTGCCGCCGGACCTCTTCTGTACAAAGCCACCTGCGCACCCGGGAAATCGTAATTGGTTTTAAAGAATTCCGCTTCTTCTTTACGGATCGGTTTGTTGAGGTTTGACTTCTTCTCTTTCAGTCCGCGTTTCTTCTTGGCCATATTACCGCCGCCATTGCCGCCAAACCGTACGCGCGATTCTTTGAACCGGATATTGAATGCATTGGCACCCATGGAGGAAAAGCTCTCCTTCAGACTCTGGTTCATCGCCTCTATGGCCGTAATGATCCCGATCAGGGCCATAATACCAAAAGCGATGATGGCCACGGTGATGCCTGTACGCAGCTTATTACTCCGTACCGTACGCCATGCCAGCGAAAAAGAATCCAGTAAGGTCATAGGGGTGTTGTAAGGCTTATAAAGGTAACAGAATTCGGCAATTGGGGAGGGAAATATGAGGAACGGCGGGAAGGAAGAAGAACATGAGTTGGCGTGAGATGACGGGTGAGATGAGACCAAAGAAATGTCCAATCCACTCACGTCAGCTCACGATAATAATTCACGATAGCCATGTCCAATCTTACCTATTCCATTCATCAGAAATACAGAAAATTCAACACCCACGACGGGAACAGCCCGATCAGGATAATGGCCGCCGCGGTGATGATGAGCAGGGTATGGAAGCTTTTGCCGGTGGGCACCACGGATGGTGTGCCTTCTTTGAAGTACATGGCCTGTATAACCCGGAAATAGTAGTAAACGCTGACAGCGGCAAATATTACCGCGATGATCACCAGCCAGATGGAGCCGCCTGCTTTTACAGCGGATGCCAGCATATAGTATTTGGCGAAGAACCCTGCGGTAAGCGGTATACCCGCGAGCGATAACAGGAATACCGTATTGGCAGCTGCCAGCACAGGATGTGTTTTAGCCAGGCCGTTAAACCCGTCGAATGTATAATCGTTCATCTTGATCAGTATCGCAAATATGCCGATAGTGGCAAGACTGTAGGCTATCGAATACAGGAGAATGCCTTCTTTGGCAAGATCGTTATCGCTGTACAGCGCAAACAGCATAAAACCGGCCTGCGCAATGCTGGAATAGGCGAGCATGCGTTTTACGCTCTGCTGGAATACGGCCGTAATATTGCCTACCAGCAGGGTGGCGATGATCACGAACGTAACAATGATACGCCAGCTGGGACCCATCAGCGCTGTATGCATGCTGAACAGACGCACAAAAGCAATAAAGCCGGCTGCTTTTACCACCGTAGCCATAAAGGAGGTGAACACGCTGGGTGCACCGTCGTATACATCGGGCGTCCAGAAATGAAAGGGCGCGGCAGACACTTTAAAAGCCATCGATACAAATACCAGCAGTATGCCCGCCACTTCCAGGAAGGGGGCGCTGACCATGGTGGTACCCGGAATGGGCTGGCTGTTACCAAAAGAGAAATTACCCGTGGCGCCGTATATCAGCGTAATACCCATGAGCAGTATGCCGGTAGAGAAACAGCCCATCAGGAAATACTTCAGCGAAGCCTCGTTGCTGCGCAGGTTTTTTTTGTCGGCACCGGTAAGTATGTACAAAGGGATCGATAAGATTTCGATGCCCAGGAACAGCATCAGCAGCCCGTTGAAAGAAGTGAGTATGCTTACACCGCACAGCACAAAAAAGACCAGTGCATAGTATTCCGCGGTATCCGCGCCCGTGCGCTCCATATCCCTTCCGCTGAGCAGTACATACAATAAGGTAGCCGTAAATGCAATGGTGTTAAAGAACAGACCGAACTGCTGGAACTCCAGCATGCCGTGTGTATTGACATGAATCACCCAAACACCGTAGGTGTTAAGCAGGTTGGCGATGACCAGCAGCAGCAAACCCGCAGCGGCGATATTGGTGATAGCGGCCCTGTTCTTTACCCAGATACCGCTGAACATCATCAATACACCCAGTAAAGCAGAAACAATGATTGCATTCATAATTCTTATCTTGATCCTCCCCGCCAGGCGGGAATGAAATTCTTTTATCTGTTTACCAATACCGCCTGCACACTGTCTTTTGTGAGGTTGATCATCGGTTGCGGGTACACACCCAGTACCATGATACCGATGGCCAGCAGCACCAGTGCCCACTGCACATTGGGCGCTGTTTCGCCCGCCTGTTCGGTTATGGAACCGGTGCTTCCATACAATACTTTCTGTACCATATTCAGGGTATATACCGCTGCCAGGATCACGCTGATGCAGGCCACGGCAGCCATCCACATATTATACTGGAACAACCCGTTAAACATCAGGAACTCGCCTACAAACGCATTGGTCAGCGGCAGCGCGATATTGGCGAATGCCATCACCGCCAGCAGCACGGCCAGTGCCGGCGCTTTTTGTGCCAGTCCGCCAAGTTCGCTGAACTTCCGTGTTCCCAGCTGCTGTTCGATGGCGTCTGCCACGATCCACAGCCCGATCACATTGATACCGTGGTTGAACATCTGTACCATGACGCCATTCAGTCCTGCGCTTTTGCCCGCAAAAATGGCGGCCGACATCAGACCGATATGCGCTATGGAGGAATAGGCGATCAACCGTTTGAAATCGTCCTGCCGGATCGCTATCAGCGATGCGTACAGGATACCGATCACCGAAAGAACGATCACCACATCTGCAAAATGAACCGATGCATGCGGGAATACGGGCAGCAGCCAGCGTATCACCGCAAAGATGCCCATCTTCACCATTACGCCGCTCAACACCATAGTAACGGCCGTAGGCGACTGTTCATAGGCATCGGGCTGCCAGGTATGGAAGGGAAATACCGGCATCTTGATGGCGAAAGCGATGAAGAAAAGCCAGAAAACAAAATTCTCCATCCTGGCATCGAGCACCGCACGGTAAAATGAGTGCATGGCAAAAGAGCGGTCGGGTGTATGGAAATATACATACAGGATACCGATCAGCATCAACAGCGAGCCGATGAATGTATAGATAAAAAATTTGAACGTAACGGGTATCCTTCTTTCTCCGCCCCAGATGGAACACAGGAAGTATACGGGTATCAGTGCCAGCTCCCAGAAGAAGTAGAACAGCAGCGCGTCGGTGGCAACAAATACGCCGGTAAGACCGGCCTGCGTTAACAGCATCAACGCATAAAAACGGCCCGCGTTCCTGTATTCGTTACGGTAGGTGGCGAGGAAGATGACAGGGAAAGATACCGCCGTGAGCAGGCAAAGCATCTTACCCATGCCGTCCATCTGCAGGGCAAACCGGCTGCCGAGATCCGGTAACCATGCTGCATCAAATACCAGTTGCTGTTTGGGATAAAAGAATACACCTGCTATGGCAATGATCAGGCTTACCAGCGAGGACAGCAATGCCCATCCTTTCGCGGTTTCACTTTGTTTCAGCAGGAGGCTAACCAGTCCTGTGACCAAAGGCGTCAATATGAGTAAAACAGGGATCATCTATTGTCCGTTAAAATATTTTGCTGAAAAAACGCGTGATCGTTGCATCATTGAACCATATCAGTATAAACACAACAATCGCCAGTACCATTACCAGTATATAATTACCTACCTGACCGCTCTGCAGCAAACGCAGTTGCCGCGAACCGTATCCCACCAGCCTGCCTGCGCCGTTCACAATACCGTCGATACCGCTTTTCTCCACCACATTTTTCAGGAAGCCGGCAAGCGCGTTCAGCGGGTTTACGATCAGGGCATCGTACAGCTCATCCACATACCATTTGTTTTCGAGCGCTTTGGATAAACCGGCGCTGGTTTCTTCTTTGGGCTGGTAATTTTTGTACAGTCTCACTGCCAGCACGATCACGATCACGATCGCCGCGGTTGAGCCGGCCAGCATCAGCCATTCCTGCGAAGCCTCGGGGTGGTGGTGTTCTGCCACCGCATTCGATCCCGCAAAAACGGGTTCAAGAAAATGTTCCAGGCTATGCGCATTCGCCGCAAACAGCTCGGGAATACCGACAAAACCGCCCAGCACCGACAACACCGCCAATACGATCAGCGGGAAAGTCATCTGCCAGGGACTTTCATGAAGATGGTGTTCCTGCTCGTGCGTGCCTCGGAAATTACCTAGGAAGGTAAGCGTGTACAGGCGGAACATATAAAATGCAGTCATCAATGCGCCGGCAACGCCGATATAGTAAAACAGCGGATTTTTTGCATAGGCCGCCACCAGTATCTCATCTTTGGAAAAGAACCCCGAGAAAGGAGGTATACCTGCAATGGCCAGGCAGGCAAGCAGGAATGTGATATGCGTAATGGGCAGGTATTTTTTCAGTCCGCCCATTTTACGGATATCCTGTTCATGGTGCATGGCATGAATAACGGAGCCCGCGCCAAGGAATAACAGGGCTTTGAAGAAGGCATGCGTCATCACATGAAAAACGGCGCCGGTATAAGCCCCCGCACCAAGACCCAGGAACATATAACCCAGCTGGCTGACGGTTGAATAGGCCAGTACTTTTTTAATATCGTTCTGCTTAAGCGCAATGGTTGCGGCAAATACCGCTGTTGCCAGTCCGGTAACCGCCACCAGCGTCTGCGTGGCCGGCGCCAGCGTATACAGGATATTGCTGCGCGCGATCATATAGATGCCCGCAGTTACCATGGTGGCGGCATGGATGAGTGCGGATACCGGTGTGGGACCGGCCATTGCATCGGGCAGCCAGGTGTACAGTGGTATCTGGGCGCTCTTGCCCATTGCGCCAATGAACAGCAGGGTTGTGACAGCCGTGATATCGGCCGTGCTTAATTTGGAAACATTGGCAAAAACATCGCCGTAAGAAACCGTGCCCAGTCTGAAGATCAGCCAGAATACGGCCAGCAGGAACCCAAGATCACCGATACGGTTCATCACAAAAGCTTTCTTGGCCGCGTAATTGTAATTGGTATTCTTAAACCAGAAGCCGATCAGCAGGTAAGAGCAGAGACCCACGCCCTCCCAGCCAATAAACATGATTACATAGTTGGCGCCCATAACCAGCAGCAGCATCGAGAATACGAACAGGTTCAGGTAAGCAAAATACCTTCCGAAATGCTGCGGCTCCTCTTCGTGCATATAGGCAGAGGAATAGAGATGGATCAGGAAACCGATACCGGTAATGATCAGCAGGAAAAGAGAGGAGAGCTGGTCTACCTGGAATGCAAATGGAATGCTGAAATTGTCAACACTGATAAAATTGAACAGGGTGCTGGTGCCACCACCGTTGGCTTTTACATCGAAGAAAAGCACCAGGCTCACCACAAACGACGCCAGTATAGCACCGCAGCCGATAATGCTCACGGCCGGTTTTGACAGGAAGCGCCTGCCCAAACCATTGGCAAGAAACCCGATCAGGGGAAACAAGGGCACCAGGAAAACAAGTTTGCTCATAATTATGCTGAATGCTCAGGGTTGCATGCGCGGCACTTTACGGAGAAAGAACCTGGCATGGCCAAAAGCCTTAGTTTTTAAGCCTGTTCAAAAAATTAATGTCCACCGAATGCGTATTCCTGTACAACATCACAATGATGGCAAGGCCCACGCTTACTTCCGCTGCCGCCACCACCATGATAAAAAATACGAACAACTGTCCTTCAATACCCGTTGTTGCCGCCGGGTTCAGTGTGAGCGCTGCCGCATGGTGCATTTTTGAGAATGCCACCAACAACAGGTTCACCGCGTTCAGCATCAGTTCCACGCACATGAAAACGATGATGGCGTTACGGCGTGTAAGCACGCCGATAATGCCGATGCTGAACAATACCAGGCAGAGATAGATATAATACTGAATGGGCATGTTAGTTGCTTAATGCGCGGTGCCAGGAACTTACCGTTCAGGGCAACATGCAATGATGAATATGTCAATTTTTTTACTCCTTGTTCTCTTTGCTTTCAGCCTTACGGCTTGCGCCCTGCTCTATTTCTTTCCGATCACCACTGCCCCCACCATCGCGCTGAGAAACAATACGCTTGTTATCTCGAATGGCACCACATAATCCTGGAACAGCGCTTTGCCAAGGTTACCGATCAGACCTATATTACCCGTTTTCATCAGGGCCGTCTTACCCTGCATATCGCCTGCCTGGCGAACAAGCGAGATCAGTACCATCAGAAAACAGCCCCCCGATATGACACCGGCCAGCTTCATCCAGATATGTTTCTGCGGTTCGGTTTGGGTATTCAGGTTCATCAGCATGATCACAAACAGGAACAGTACCATGATGGCACCCGCATATACGATCAGGTTCACAATGGCAAGGAACTGCGCATTCAGCAATACATAATGACCCGATATGGTAAAAAACACCACGATCAGCCACAATACGCTGTGCACAGGACTTTTACTCACCAGCACCATAATGGCGCTGAAAACAGCAAGTGCAGAAAGAAAATAAAACAGTATTTCGGTTGTACTCATTTCGGTCAGTTGGTAATCAGTAATTAATAATTGTATTGGTTATTAATGATTAACCGGCTGTTGTTGGTTCTTTACGGCCTTTTGCTTTTTCATAACCCTCGGGGTCTGTTTTCGGATTGGGGATCAGCAGATCGTCTTTTCCGTATATAAACCCTTGCCGGTTGAAATTGGAAGGCGCAAATGTTTCACTTAGGTAAATAGCGTCTTTTGGACAGGCTTCCTCGCACAGCCCGCAGAAGATACAGCGCAGCATGTTGATCTCGTATTTGGCTGCATACTTTTCTTCGCGGTACAATCCTTTTTCTTCGGGCAGTCTTTCTGCGGCTTCCATGGTGATGGCTTCCGCCGGACAGGCAACCGCGCACAACCCGCAGGCGGTGCATCTTTCACGGCCTTCCTCATCCCTGTTCAGCACATGCAAACCGCGGAACACCGGGCTGAACGGACGTTTCTGCTCGGGATACCTGATGGTGGGCTGTTTTCTGAAAATATGACTGAACGTAATGGCCATGCCTTTAAAGATCGCGGGCAGGTACAACCGCTCCCATAAACTCAACGGCTTACGCCCTACCGCCTGTGCCCTGTTCGTTAATGCATCCATTTTGACAAAAATATTTTTATACTTTATTGATTGCAACTTTTATTTGGTGCTTGGTCTGTGCTTATCCTAACTACAGGCCACAAATTACAGACCACTTCTACCCCTGCCTCCACAATATCACCGCCCCGGTTGCCAGCATGTTCAGCAGTGCCAGCGGTATCAATGTTTTCCAGCCCAGGTTCATCAGCTGGTCGTAGCGGAAACGCGGGATCGTCCAGCGGATCCACATAAAGATGAAAATAAAGATCACGATCTTCACCAGCAGGGCCAGTACGCCCAGCAGGGCCGCCAGGTTAGGCGCCAGTGTGCTTTCGTCCAGGAAGGGTATATCATAGCCGCCAAAGAAGATACAGGCCATTACCGCGCTGCTCATGATCATGTTCACGTATTCGGCAAACAGGTAAAAGCCCAGTTTCATCGATGAATATTCCTGGTGGTACCCAAAGTTCAGTTCATTCTCTGCTTCCGGAAGATCGAATGGCGTACGGTTGCATTCGGCCATGGCACAGATAAAAAAGATCAGGAAACCCAGCGGCTGGTAAACCACGTTCCACATTCCGCCCTGTGTCATCTGCTGCTCAACGATGGTGCGCAGGCTCAGCGAGCCGGAGATCATGAGTACCGCGATCAGCGAAAGTCCCATGGCCAGTTCATAACTGATCGCCTGCGATGCACCGCGCAGGGCGGCCATCAGCGAGAACTTATTATTCGAGGCCCAGCCGCCGATCATGATGCCGTATACACCCAGGCTCACCACACCAAATATGTAAAGGATACCGATGTTGATATCGGCCACCTGCAATTCAATATTCCTTCCGAACAGTTCCACATGACTGCTCCAGGGGATCACCGCGCAGGTCATCAGCGCCGCCGTCATGGCCAGAATGGGTCCCAGCACAAACAACACCTTATTGGAGGTGTTCGGGATGATCTCTTCTTTCATGATCAGTTTCAGACCGTCTGCAAAGGGCTGTAACAAACCAAAAGGTCCGGCACGGTTGGGTCCCGGCCTGTCCTGCAGTACCGCCGCCACCTTCCGTTCTGCGAATGTGGTATACAATGCAATCCCCAGGCTCGCGAAAACGATGATCGCGATCAGCACGAGTTTTTCGATGAGCAGAAACCAGTCAATAACAAGTAAACTCATTCAGGTTTTTTTAAAATATTCTCACAATCAGATTTCAGCTTCGGGATATCGTTTTCCACCGTTTCCCAAACCTTCTGTTCACCGACGCCAAAGTATTCGTGAACAATTATGTTTCGCATTCCTTTCATCAACACCCAGTCAAACTCCTCATGCTCCAACTTAAATTCCTTTGTAATTACTGCTGGTGCTTCTCCGATAATCATTATAAAATTGCAAACCGCAGCACTCAAATAAAATCATTCAGAAACCTGTTTTCATCATAGCCTTGTGTCGAAATAAGTATCTTGTTACAGGCATCAAGAATATGCTGAACCCTTGTTTGTCTCCGAATTCACTTTTCATAAAGCAGCCATTTATCTGCCTCTATAAAAGGTCTCATATATTCCGATATAGCATTTGTGCTAACCACCTGTACCCTCTTGTTTACCAATCTTTCAATATCCTCATGCCATGCAAGGTAACGTAACCCTATCTTACTCCTCTCTTCCAGGTCAACCAAAACATCAATGTCGCTGTCTTCTTTCGCTTCGTTTCCCGCATAAGAACCAAATAACCAAACCCGCTTAACAGGTTTTCCTGAAAAGTATTCGCGAATTACACGTTGTATATGGTTTCTTGACAGGATCATTTTGCTCCCCTAAAATCTTTTGCGTGCGCCGGACCCTCTATCTTACTTAATTCAACATTCGGCTTATTCACTTCGCTTACCTTATGAATATCCATCAGCAGTTTGGGTTTACGCCCTTCATGCACCGCTTCAAATATCTCCGTTGGTTTGATCATACCCACTTTGCCCTGGTAATGGTTTGCCGATATCACCGAATGGCGGTTGATCATTCTCGGTCCTTCGATCACCCAGTCGCTTGTTTTCTTTTTATCAAAGCGGCAGGTATTGCAGATCCAGGCCGGTTTGCCATCGGGACCGTCTTCCACCTCACCCCATTCGTCTTTCCTGGCCGTAACACGGTATACTTCATCGCCACGGTTCCATAAAGTTACTTTTCCGCTGCAGCTGGGACAGTCGCGGTGCGCATCCATCGGTTTCAGGAACCATACGCGGTTCTTGAAACGGAAAGTACGGTCGGTCAGCGCGCCCACCGGACAAACATCGATTACGTTACCGATAAAATCGTTGTCGAGGCTTTTCTCGATGAAGGTTGCGATCTCCGAGTGGTCGCCGCGGTCGAGTACGCCGTGTTCCCTTTTCTGCGTCAGCTGGTCTGCGGTAAACACGCAGCGGTAGCAAAGGATGCAGCGTGTCATATGCAGCTGTATATAAGGGCCGATATCGTGTTTCTTAAATATGCGTCGCTGGAATTCATAGCGTGTGCCTTCCTTGCCATGTTCATAGCTCAGGTCCTGCAGGTGGCATTCGCCCGCCTGGTCGCAGACAGGACAATCGAGGGGGTGATTGATCAGCAGGAATTCAACCACACCGGCGCGCATATCGAGCACTTTGGGACTGGTGATGTTCTTTACCTCCATCCCATCCATTACGGTTGTTCTGCAGGAAGCCACCAGTTTGGGCATGGGGCGCGGATCTTTTTCGGAGCCTTTGCTCACTTCCACCAGGCAGGTACGGCATTTGCCCCCGCTGCCCTGCAGTTTGCTGTAATAGCACATGGCAGGAGGCGCCACTTCCCCGCCTATCTTACGCGCAGCATTCAGTATCGTGGTACCCGCGGGCACTTCGATGCTGATGTTGTCGATGGTGACTTTTACTAATTGCTGATCAGCCATGGTAATTCAAAATTCAAAAGTCAAAATTCAAAAGCCAAAATTCCAGAACCAGAAATCAACAGTCATTGCTGTCTTGTGTTGTGTAAGACCGGCGCCGTATAGCACAAGGTCTTTGTTCTTCGTGAAACCCAAAATCAAAACCAACATTCATTTTTTGAATTTTGACTTTTGATTTTTGAATTCCTACGCCGGAACATGAATCGCATCCGCATAATGCGCAAGTCCATAGTTCCGTTTTTGCGACTCCTCGGGATTCTTCACATGCCATTCAAACTCGTCTCGGAAATGCCTGATGGCGGCTGCCACCGGCCATGCGGCGGCATCACCCAGCGGGCATATCGTATTGCCTTCGATCTTGCGCTGGATATCCCAGAGCAGGTCGATATCGCTTGTCTTTCCTTTTCCGTACTCGATGTTCTTCAGTATTTTTTCCATCCAGCCTGTTCCTTCGCGGCAGGGAGAACACTGGCCGCAGCTCTCATGGCGGTAAAACCGCGCAAACGTGAGAGTGTTCTTCACCACGCACTGTTCTTCATCCAGCACGATAAACCCGCCCGAGCCCATCATCGATCCGGTGGCAAAACCGCCATCGCTCAGGCTTTCATAGTTCATGTACCTTGTTTCGCCCTTGGCTGTTTTCAATAACAGGTTGGCAGGCAGGATGGGCACGGATGAGCCACCCGGTATACAGGCTTTCAGTCTTTTGCCGTTGGCGATACCGCCGCAGTATTCATCACTGAAGATGAACTCTTCCACGGATATCGTCATATCGATCTCGTAAACCCCCGGCTTTTTGATATTACCGCAGGCAGAGATCAGTTTGGTTCCGGTTGATTTGCCAACGCCGATCTTTGCATATTCCTCGCCACCCATATTGATGATGGGTACTACGGCAGCCAGTGTTTCTACGTTGTTCACCACCGTAGGCCGCATCCACAGACCCTGCACCGCAGGGAATGGCGGTTTGATGCGCGGGTTGCCGCGTTTGCCCTCGAGCGATTCGATGAGGGCCGTCTCTTCTCCGCAGATATAAGCACCTGCGCCGCGCTGCACATGGATATTGCAGTCGAACCCGGTGCCGAGTATATTCTTACCCAGCCATCCGTTGGCTTTTGCCTCGCCGATGGCCGCTTCGAGTATATCTACGATCCAGGCATATTCGCCGCGTATATAGATATAGGTATCGTTGCTTCCCAATGCAAACGAAGACACGATCAGCCCTTCGATCAGCAGGTGGGGCAGGAATTCCATCAGGTACCTGTCTTTGAACGTACCGGGTTCGCTTTCATCGGCATTGCAGACAAGGTGACGGGGAACGCCCTCGGGTTTGGCGATAAAACTCCATTTCATACCCGCCGGGAAACCCGCGCCGCCGCGACCGCGAAGTCCGCTTTTCTTTACCTCTTCCACGATTGCTTCGGGGCCCATGGTCTTGAGGGCTTTCTCCACGCTGCGGTAACCGCCTTCGCGGCGGTACACATCGTAGGACCTGATGCCCGCTACCTGTGCTTTCTCTAAAAGTAATTTTACACCCATATGAAAAGTCAAAAGTCAAAACCCAGAAACCAAAGGAAAACTGCGTTTTTACTTTTTGATTATTGGTTTTTAATTATTGGCTGCGGCACTGCTACGGCATTCGGCAATGATCGCATCTACTTTGTCTTTGGTCAGGTGTTCGCGGAAATGTTTTCCAAGCTGCATCATGGGGGCATAACCGCAGGCGCCCAGGCATTCCACTGTTTTCAGTGTGAACATCCCATCGGGTGTTGTCTCACCCGGTTTGATACCCAGTTTTTCGCCGATATAGGCAATGATATTATCGCTGCCGCGCAGCATACAGGGACCTGTCTGGCAAACTTCGAACATATATTTACCAACCGGTTTCAGGTTGTACATACTGTAGAAGGTAGCCACTTCGTACACCTCGATAGGGTTCAATTGCAGCAGTTCGGCCACATAATCCATGGTCTCGCTGCTAAGCCATCCGCCAAAACTCTCCTGCGCCAGGTGCAATACGGGCAGCAGCGCACTTTTCTGTTTCCCCTCCGGATAGCGGGCAACAAGCCGGTTGAATTCCTGTAACTGTGTATCGTTAAACTTGGTCATATTTTGAAAATTTGTGAATTTGAAAATTTGAAAATGCTTTCAGCATATGTCAACCTGAAAAAACATTTTCAAATTAACACATATTCAAATTTTCAAATGACTACCCATCCATCTCTCCCGCAATCAGGTTCAGGCTGCTCATGGTTACGATGGCATCGCTGAGCATGCTGCCTGTTACCAGTTCGGGATAGGCCTGGTAGTAAATAAAACAGGGCCTGCGGAAATGCAGTCTGAACGGCGCACGGCCGCCATCGCTGATCAGGTAAAAGCCCAGTTCACCGTTGCCGCCTTCCACCGACTGGTACACTTCGCCCTTTGGCATATCCACTTCTCCCATTACGATTTTGAAATGCCAGATCAGCGCTTCCATTTTCGTATACACATCTTTTTTCTCGGGCAGGTAATACTCCGGTGTATCTGCATGGTATACGTTGGCCTCTCTGCCTTTGAATTCCTGTACTTTTTTATACGCCTGTTCGATAATGCTCAGGCTCTGCCACATTTCTTCGTTGCGGACCAGGAAGCGGTCATAGTTATCGCCTGTTTTACCAACAGGTATGATGAATGCAAAATCCTGGTAGCTGCTGTACGGACTGTGAACACGCACATCGTAATCAACACCTGCGGCGCGAAGGTTGGGACCGGTAAAGCCATAGCTTAGTGCGCGTTCTGCACTGATGGCGCCGCCGCCGATGGTTCTTTCCATGAAGATGCGGTTGCGCGTGAACAGGTTTTCAAACTCCTTCAGCACTTTGGGATACTCGTTCAGGAATTTCTCGAGTTTCGCAAACGCTGTATTTGTGAAATTCCTTTCAAAACCGCCAATACGCCCAATATTAGTAGTAAGACGGGACCCGCATACTTCTTCATATATCTCATAAATAAGTTCGCGATACTGCATTACATACAGGAAGCCGGTATAAGCGCCGGTATCCACGCCCACGATAGAATTACAGATCAGGTGATCCGAAATACGCGCCAGCTCCATGATAATGATCCGCAGGTAATCCACCCGCTTGGGTGTTTGCACGCCCAGCAGTTTTTCGCAGGTGATATGCCAGCCCATGTTGTTGATAGGACTGCTGCAATAGTTCAGCCTGTCTGTCAGCGGCGTGATCTGGTACAAAGGTCTGCGCTCCGCAATTTTTTCAAATGCGCGGTGGATATAACCCACGGTAGACTCGGCAGAAACGATGCGTTCGCCATCCAGTTCCATGATGTTCTGAAACACACCATGCGTGGCAGGATGCGTTGGTCCCACATTCAGCGTAGTCGTCTGCTTCTCAATCGAGCCCTCCGGCAATTTGATATGATGCTGCTCTGTCATTTTCTGTTATTGCTGTTCAGTTCCTTATCTCTCTCTGTCCCTGCTCCCCCACTCCTTACTCTTCTGTTCCTTGCTCTTCTGTTCCTTGCTCTTCTGTTCCTTGTTCCTCCGTTCCCCACTCCTACCCTCTTCCAAACATCTCATCATCCTTATCCACCCTGGTCTGGTCTTCGAGCGGGTATTCTTTACGCATAGGGAAATAGTCCATTTCGTCTACATTCAGGATGCGTTTCAGGTTGGGATGACCCACGAAGTTCACCCCGTAAAAATCAAAGGTTTCTCTCTCCATCCAGTTGGCTGCCGCAAACAGTTTGGATGCCGTGAATACATCGGGCTGCGCCACGGAGGCATGCACCCTGAAGCGTATGCGCACATTGTCCTGCAGGTTATGCAGGTGGTATACAACCGCCAGCTCCCTTCCCGCATCATCGGGGTAATGCACCGCACAGAGATCGGTGAGGAAACGGAAATTAAGCGATGGCTCGTCAAAAAGGAACTGCATCACTTTCAGGTTATTTTCTTTGGCCGCTTCAAAGCTGAGCATACCATAGGATTCTTCAAAATGAAAAACGGCTTCTCCGAATTTCTCAGTCAGCTTCTGTTGTATGGTCTCGTTGGTCAAAGCCATGTTGTTTGCCTTGGTCCATGGCCCATAGTCCATGGTGATAACATTGTAATAAAAACGCTTCCATGGGCTATGGGCCATGGATATGTTGACTATTGTATGCCGTAACTGTTCATCAGCGCTTGGTACTGCTCGCTGTTTCTTCTGCGGATGCTTTCCTGGCCCACCAGTTTCTGCACGTTCATGATACCATCCAGTATCGCTTCGGGACGTGGCGGGCAACCGGGCACGTATACATCCACCGGGATGATCTGGTCGATACCCTGCAGCACGCTGTAGGTATCAAAAATACCGCCGCTGGAGGCGCATGCCCCTACGGCGATCACCCAGCGGGGCTCTGCCATCTGCAGGTATACCTGGCGCAATACGGGGCCCATTTTTTTGGCGATGGTGCCCATTACCATCAGCAGATCGCACTGCCGGGGCGAGAAACCAACCCTTTCGGAACCAAAACGCGCCAGGTCGTAATGCGAGCCCATGGTGGCCATGAACTCGATACCGCAGCAGGACGTGGCGAACGGCAGCGGCCAGAGCGAATTTTTGCGGGCCAGCCCAACCACATCGCTCAGTTTGGTGGTAAAAAATCCTTCCCCGGTATATCCTTCCGGCGCTTCTGCTACAGATACGGCGCCCGCGGTATCTGCTTCTATGGGGTGAATATTGAATCGTACGGGACGAGGCATAATGTTAATTGATCATTAATAACGGGTAATCAGTCATCAGTACAAGGAGTGTGCTTGGTTTCCGTGCTAACCGTTGATTATCGATTATTAATTGTTAATTATTAATTTTTATCAGTCTTCCCACTTCAGCGCACCTTTCTTGATGATGTATATAAACCCGGTAAGGAAGAAAGCTACGAACATAAGCACCGCGCTGAAACCTGCCCATCCCAGTTCGCGGAAATTGACCGCATAGGGATAGAAAAAGATCACTTCCACATCGAACAGTACGAACAGGATGGCAACGAGGAAATATTTGATGGCGATGGGCTGGCGTGCCTCGCCATGGTTTTCGATACCGCTGGCAAATGTCTCGAGTTTATCGGCCGTTTTCCGCTTAGGCCCCAGCCAGGCAGATACGGCGATCATGGTGAGCACAAACCCGGCTGCAAATACCAACTGGATACCTATCGGGAAGTAATTGTCAGCAGAATTGGATGTATTCACATCCGCCAGGAAGTTTAGCCAGCTCATGATTAGAATAATATGGCGCAAAAATAAGCCAGCGAAGGATATAAAAGAAAAACTCCCCGATTATGGGGAGTTTTTCAGGGGTTTATTTTGAAGATTTGCTGTCTTTGGCGGTTGAACTACGGGTACTGGTAGACCCGGACGATTTTTTGCCCTGGGGCTTGCTGTAGTAATCTATTCTTTTTTGCACTTCGGCTTTGGCGCTTTGTGCGTATTTGTTATTCTCATCGGCCGGATCGGGGTACAACTGCATCATACGATCGGTTGTTTCCACCACTTTCTGGGCCGTTGCCAGGTATTCGTCAACCACAGACGTACGTGTACCGTCTGAAGTTACCTTGAAATTGGGGTCATCGCTCAGCGTGGCCATTTTTTTCAGGTAATACTTCATAATATAGTACTCGTTAATAAATACGTCCTTTTTGTTCTTTTCCTTGTCTTTTGTCAGCAGCGCTGAATCCAGGAACATGATCGCCGGTACACCGGTACCTGCCAGTGTATCAGGGTCACCCGCCACCGCGGCTCTCCGCAGGAAGCTGTAGGGCTGTGCTTTTTCAGGATAGGCCTGCAGGTAAGCTTTTGCCAGGCTGATGGTCTGCGGGTAATCTTTTGATGCAAATGCCGCGTTTGTAATGGTGTAGAACTCAAACTCTCCCATGGGGCCGCCCCTCAGATTCGCCTGCTTCTGCAGCCATTCGATCTGCTGGGGGTACATTTTAGCCTTGCCGAACAGGGTGGCTGCCTGGCCCATATAGGCGATCTTGTTTACTTTGGAAGTATCGCTGGCAATCGCTTTTTCCAGGTAAGAAACCGCCTGTGTTTCGCTGCCGGGGAACTTGGAGAACACTTTCACCGCCAGGTCATAATCTTCGGGTTTGATCTCGCTGGCAGGGTTGGCAAAATATTTTTC
This sequence comes from Sediminibacterium soli, assembly GCF_009939225.1. Classification (GTDB taxonomy): domain Bacteria; phylum Bacteroidota; class Bacteroidia; order Chitinophagales; family Chitinophagaceae; genus Sediminibacterium; species Sediminibacterium soli. The sequence continues at coordinate 1,239,541 of NZ_JAACJR010000008.1, forward strand.
CAGGCTGGCTTTTGACTGAACCGAATCACCCATCCTGTCGTAGTTCAATGCATAGAGGTAATAGATGGCAGGAAATTTATCCGCACCGCCAATAGAAGCTTCGGCCTGTTTCAGTTTGGCCACACTCTCGGCATTATTGCCTGAACGGAACAGGTATTCGGCTACGAACACCTCGTTTTTGGCATCCTTATCTGCTTTGGTGATGTATTTATCCAGGTATTCCTTTGCCTTGTTTACGTCTTTGGCAGCATAATAGCTGTACAAAGCGTGGTATGCCAGCGGAAATTCCGGATCGGCGGTAATGGCATTGTTGAAATACTGCTCGAACAGATCTTTGTTGTTCTGGCTCTGGTAGATCTTACCGATACGGTACAGGGCAAACGCATGTTTGGGATCGATGGTAGCTGCCTGCTGGAAAGCTTTTACGGCTTCTCCACCATTTTCGCCGCCCATTTTCAGGTAATTGATACCCATATTTACATAGATCTCCGCATTGGCGGGATCGATGGCGGCTGCCTGTTTCAGTTTGTCAACGGCATACACATTATCGCCTTTGCCTGCGGGTGCATAGGCATTGGCGCGGCCGATCGCATTCAGCACTCCGGCATTGGCCCTGCCTTTGTTCCTGCCCTTGGTTTCGGTGGAGGCGGTGATGGCCTGCTCGAATTTCTGCTTGGCGGCATTCAGATCGCCACCCTCCAGTATTTCCACATGACCCATGCCAACAAGCAACCAGGGATCGCTCCCGATTTCGCCCAGGCCTTTCTGGTAAAGGTTTTTTGCTTCCAGCAACTGTGCGGGAGATACCGGCGTAGAACCGTCGGTAGCCAGGTAAGCCTGACCCAGCCAGTAAATGGACTGCGGGTCTTTGGGATTGGCCGCATAGGCTTTTTGCAAAACATCCTTCGCACTGGCATTTTTACCATAGTTCAGGTATTTGATGCCGTCGGCCACCTGGGCCGTCAAACACTGTGCAGCAATCAGTGCTGTCAACATCAGAGAAACGATCTTCTTCATTGTTCGGGTTGTTTATAGTTATTGTTAATCCGCATTCTTAATATTCCCTTTCCTGCTCATAAATCCCATTTTCGCAGGTGCCAGGAATGCCCTTCTGAAAATCAACTGTCCGCGTTCAAGACTCATAAAGTTCATAAAGCCCGTCCCCAAACGGTTTGTGTTTTCTTTCAGGATATAAAACAAGGGCCGTGCCAAAGGGTATTGCCCATATGTTATAGTTGACTGTGAAGGTTTCGCAAATTCTTCCTTGTCTTCACAGCTAATGCATTGCACCAGTGCCAGGCGTATCTTGTTACGGTACGCCAGCTGCTTGGGATCGTACAAATCTCCCACCCAGCTCATGCCCACAAAACCGATGACATCGGGGTTACCGGATACGATGTCGATCACTTTCTCGCTGTTTTCAGCAGCCACCACATTTGCACCGAAAGACGCACCTTTTAACAAACTGTCCTGCAGGTAGCGAACCGTACTGGTTGCATTCCTACCATCCATCACCGCCGTCAGTTTGTGTCTGCCGCTGAGGATATCCTTCAGCGCCGCAATGGTGAACACACTGTCTTTCGCGTCCCTGTTTACCACCACCGCTATCGCATCAAACGCCAGCACGCCGTATACCGGCTTGAATTCGAGTCTTGCCTTGTACGCATCTTCTTCTTTCTCCGTCAATCCCTTCGCCACAATGATCATGCGTGTGCTGTCAGACTGCAAATCCCTGAAACAAGCTGCTTCCGATTTATAGGAAGCAATGATATTGGTGTTGGGAAAAGAAGAATGGTAAACCTGCAACTGTTCTTCAATCACCGGTTTAAAACTTTCATCAACGCTGATACGGATGGTGCCTTTCTGGGGCGTGTCTGGCGCTTCTCCCTTTTGTGAAGAATCGCCGCAGGAAACAAAGAACATAGCTACCAATCCGGATACTACTGTAAGAAGGTATCTTTTTTTCATCTTATCCCTGACGTTTGATACCCCTGTACAATCTGAACCCGCCGTATAGCAAACAGATACCGCCGAACATATACCGGAACATCGGATCGATACCTTCAAATTGTGTCAGCTTCAACTGTTCCGCAAACAGCATCACCACGGCCATGCTGAGGAACAATACTGCCATCACCAGGTCATAAGTCATCCTCATTACCATATAGCTTTTCTGCTTTCTCTCTTCAAAACCTGAATTCATAGCGTTTCCTTTATAACCCGGGAGGGGCAATTTAAAAAAATATTTCAATTCCCGCGTGATCCAGTCGGCTGTCAATTTTTTAGATCCGGTCATTTGACAGTAAGATGCCCGCCCCGTTTATTTCCATAAACACCGTGCCGCGGATGCTAATAACTGTTAGCAGATTTAACAGAATCGGGGCCGCAGTGCAAACCCATTATCTTTGTGTTCATGAGATTACTGATGGTATGTCTGGGTAATATCTGCCGCAGCCCGCTGGCGGAAGGGATCATGAAGAACCGGGCGGCAGCGGCCGGTCTCGACTGGGAAATCGACAGCGCGGGCACCGGCGGCTACCATATCGGGGAGGCGCCACATGTTCTATCACAAAAAGTGGCCATGTGCAATGGCATAGATATCAGCGCACAACAATGCCGGCAGTTCCGGAAAGAAGATATAGACAGGTTCGACAGGATACTGGTCATGGATCTCGACAATTACCTGGAAGTAAAACGCATCAGCGGAAATAATTGGGCTGAGGATAAAGTTTCCCTGCTGCTGGATACATTGTATCCCGGTGAAAAAAAAGAAGTGCCTGATCCGTGGTATGGTACCGAAAAAGACTACCATCTTGTTTTTGATATGATCGACCGGGCCTGCGGAAAGCTGATCGACACCCATCTGAAACGGGTAAGCTGAGTATTTTTGTGGCCTGCGGGCGCAACAAAATCTAACAAAAAACTAACGATACACTAACCGAATTTTAAGCGATCCGGCGCCGAAAAACCGCCGGCAGCCACCACATCAACTCATCATCTTTCATGAACAAACCAGGCTTACCACAGGGAACCCGAGATTTCAGCGCTGTCGTTGTCAGAAAGCGCAACCATATTTTCACAACCATACGTTCGGTTTTTGAACTGTACGGGTTTCAGCCGCTGGAAACACCCGCCATGGAAAACCTGGATACGCTGATGGGCAAATACGGCGAAGAAGGCGATAAACTCATTTTTAAAATACTCAATAACGGGCTCGATAACCCGGCCAAGGAGCAGCAGGCAAAAGAAGCCTTCAGCAAAATACTCTCCGGCAAAAGCAGCAGGGATATTACCGAGCGGGCGTTGCGCTATGACCTTACCATCCCCTTTGCAAGGTATGTGGCCATGAATTTCGGGCAGCTCACCCTGCCGTTCAAACGCTACCAGGTGCAACCCGTGTGGCGCGCAGACCGCCCGCAGAAAGGCCGTTACCGCGAGTTTTACCAGTGCGATGCCGACGTGGTGGGCAGCCGCTCTTTATTGAACGAAGTGGAGCTTGCGTATATCTACAGCCAGGTATTCAGTAAACTGAGGGTACCGGTGACCATCCATATCAACAGCCGCAAGGTGCTGGCGGCGCTGGCAGAAATCTGCGGCGGGGAAGACAAAATGATGGACATCACCATCGCCATCGACAAGCTGGATAAGATCGGACTGGAAAAAGTAAAAGAAGAATTATCCGGTAAAGGCCTGAACAGCGGGCAGGTAGCCGTGATAGACCAATACCTGTCAATCGGCGGCGATGAAACGGAGAAAATGACGCAGCTGAAAACACTGCTTGGCGGTAACGCCTCCGGGCTGCAGGGCATTGCGGAAATACAGTATGTGCTTGATCGCTGCAGATCGCTGCCCGCCGGCAGCCGTCTTCAGACAGATTTCACGCTTGCGCGCGGACTGAATTATTATACCGGCATCATATTCGAGGTAAAAGCCAACGGTGTGCAGATGGGCAGTATCGGCGGCGGGGGCAGGTACGACGATCTTACCGGTTTGTTCGGTGTACCCGATGTACCCGGCGTGGGTATCAGCTTTGGCGTTGACAGGATCTACGATGTGATGGAAGAACTGCAGGTGTTTCCGGATGATGTGGCTGCGGGCACACGCGTACTGTTTTTTAACCTGGGCCAAACAGAAAGCGAGAAAGCCTTTGCACTGATGCAGCAGCTGCGTGAAAAACAGGTTGCCTGCGAACTGTACCATGAACAGGCCAAATTTGACAAACAGTTCAGATACGCCGATAAAAAACAGATCCCTTTTACGGTGATCATCGGCAGCAAAGAGGCGGAAAACGGCACCTGCGTGGTAAAAAACCTCGCCAGCGGCGAACAGCACACCATTGCACAGGCGGTCTTGCCGGATTTCTCCTTTCAGTAGTGAAATGCCGGCGTTCTTACGGTAAACACTGCAACGCATTGTTGCAAACAGTCATAAAAACCTGCGAATCTGCGGTCATAGGGTCCAGCAACCAGAATTTGGCATAATATTTTAGGTATTCCGGCAAAACAATCAGTAAGGTATGAAAAGAGTTTTCGGCATTTTGCTGCTGGGTGTTGTTGCATTGGCATCCTGCAGCAAAAAAACTCGTCCCACAACCAGCGTTCCCGCTAAAAAAACAACACCCCCCGTAACGGTGCTCGCCCCGCCGATAAGCGATTCGGTGGTTACCGCCCCCACACCCGTTCCAAAGCCGGAAACACCGGCCATCACGCTTCCCGCCGGAATGGCCCCGATGATCGTGATAGACGATAAAGGCCGTATTGTAACGGCCAAGGAAAAATTACCCGAAGAAGTTGCCGACAAAGTAAACTACAGCCGGATATCAAGGGGATTCAGCCCGGTACAGCGCCAGAACCTGATTTATCGGTTCAAGATGATACCGCCCCGGGTATTGTTCGTTCCCGACCAGCTGGCGTCCAAAGGCGCAAAAGGCACGTATGTGATCTATAAAAAGAAGTTCTGGTACTGGAAAAAAGAGGATGGTCTTTTTCACCTCGATGAAACCTATTACCAATAGGCTGGGAATAACGAATACCGATCGGAGTTCATTTCGACATTCGATATTCCTTGTTCAATATTCGTTATTCTATCTCGTATCCGCTTCCTCCCGTCTTCTGATCAAATATCCCGTGGGTTCGGTCTTTTTCCCTTCGAGCAGGTAGCCCCTGGCATCGATAACGATACCGCTGATCTTTTTCTGCTCATCGCGCCTGAAAACGGCAAGTCCCTGGAAGGAAACGATCGAAAATGTATCGGCGGCAATACGGTTGAAATCGGATTCGCCCGCAGAAGAAGCGATCAACAGACCGTTGCTGCCCATAGACACCACCACCTGCGCCACCACGCTTCCTTCGGGAAAAACATAGGTGCCAACATAGGGTCTTAGCAGTGCGGTATCAACTTTGGATTGGGCCTGTGTACACAGAATGGAGAACAGCAGGATAAACAGTGTAAGGATTTTTTTCATAGCAGTGTCGTTGTTACCGAATATACGATTATATGACGGAAGACGGTATTGCTATATTGTTACATTGCGGTATGGTTGCATTGTATTGCTGAGGATTACGCTGTGGCGATGTGTAACAATTAAGCTATTCAACCATACAGCAATGCAGCAAGCAACAATTCAGCCATCTCCCTACAGCCCCTCGTACACGATCGCCGCACCCTGTCCAACACCTACACACATGGCGGCAAGGCCGTATTTTGTTTTCCGCCTGCGCATTTCGTGCAGTAAGGTGGTTGATATACGGGCTCCGCTGCAGCCCAGGGGGTGTCCGAGTGCAATGGAGCCACCGTTCACATTAACGATGGATTCGTCGAGCCCCAGGTCGCGGATACAGGCGATGCTCTGGGAAGCGAAGGCCTCGTTCAGTTCTATCAACCCCATATCCTGTACGGTAAGTCCAGCGCGCAGCAGGGCTTTCTGTATGGCGGGAACAGGGCCGATACCCATAATGGCCGGATCAACACCTGCCACCCCCATGCTCACTATCCTGGCCACCGGTTCCAGGCCGAATTCTTTCACGGCTTCTTCGCTGGCCAGCAGCAGCGCCGCCGCGCCATCGTTGATACCGGATGAATTGCCTGCCGTTACCGTTCCGTCTTTTGCAAAAGCAGGTTTCAGCGAAGCCAGTTTCTCGATCGATGTCTGGCGCGGATGCTCGTCCTGGTTAAACCAGGTGATCAGCCGGTCTGCGATCATTTCTATGGCAACGATCTCCTCCTCCCATTTACCCGCCTCGAGTGCCGCAAAATATTTCTGCTGCGAGGAGAAGGCAAACATATCCTGTGCCTCGCGGCTGATCTGCCATTGCCGGGCAACATTTTCCGCTGTTTCGCCCATGCTGAAAGGCGGGTACATCTCGGCCAGCTGTTTATTGGTAAAGCGCCAGCCGATCGTGGTATCGTAGGTCTCCTGCTTTCTGCTCCAGGCCCCCTCGCTTTTGGCGGTAACAAAAGGGGCGCGTGTCATGCTCTCCACACCCCCTGCCAGGTACAGCATCCCTTCTCCGCACCGGATGGCCCTTGATGCATCCATAACCGCCTGCAGACCGCTGGCGCAAAGCCTGTTTACGGTATTACCCGCCACCGTAACCGGTAAACCGGCAAGCAGCGCCGCCATCCGGGCCACATTGCGGTTGTCTTCCCCGGCCTGGTTGGCAGCGCCGGCGATCACGTCTTCGATGGCTGCGGGGTCTACCTGCTGGTTGCGCTGCAGCAGCGAGGAAAGGGTATGCGCCAGCAGGTCATCCGGCCGGATGGTACTCAATCTTCCCCCGTAACGGCCGATAGGTGTTCTGACAGCATCGATAATATAGCAGGTTTGCATGGTTGCGTTTTTTAAAAAGCAGCGAAGGCTATGTGTAAGAAGCAAAGAAGTCGCTCATTACCAACCTTCACTAAAACATCCCGCAAAGGAAAACAAAACGTTACAATCTGTGAAATCGGGTAAAAACGGCTGCGTTGGGGTTATCTTTGCGCCATGGATACCGGTTTACCCAATATACGCCATGCCGCAACTGCCGAGCTGGAGAAATATTTTGAATCGATAGGAGAAAAGAAATTCCGCCTTAAACAGGTGCAGGAATGGCTTTGGCAGAAACATGCGCATCGTTTTGAGGATATGACCAACCTCAGCAAGGGACTGAGAAGCCAGCTGGCGGCGCATTTTTCTCTCCCGGCATTACAGACAGACCTCACGCAGCACAGCGCCGACGGCACCGTCAAAAGCCGTTTCAAAACATACGACGGACACCTGGTGGAAGGTGTGCTGATACCCACGGACGAACGTAAAACGGCCTGTGTGTCCTCACAGATCGGCTGCAGCCTGAGCTGCAGGTTCTGCGCCACCGGGTATATGGAACGCAAGCGGAACCTGAGTTATGACGAGATATACGACGAAGTGGTGCTGATCAACCAGCAAAGTGAAAAAGCCTACGGTAAAAAACTCACCAATATTGTATTCATGGGTATGGGCGAGCCCCTGCTCAACTACAATAATGTACTGAAAGCCATCGAACGGATATCGGCGGAGGACGGTTTGTTCATGAGCCCGAAAAGGATCACCGTTTCCACCGCCGGCGTGGCCAAGCAGATCAAAAAACTGGGTGATGACCAGGTACGTTTCAAACTGGCTTTATCGCTTCATGCCGCCAACGACGAGAAACGGAATAAGATCATGCCCATCAACGAAAGCAATAATATCAGAGCGCTTGTGGATGCGCTGAATTATTTCTACAGGAAAACCGGCAACGAAATAACGCTTGAATATATCCTCTTCAAAGACCTCAACGACTCGGAAAAAGACGCGCAGGAACTGATCAAGATCTACCGCCAGGTTCCCGCAGACCTCGTTAACATCATCGAATACAATCCCATCGACAATTTCCAGTTCACCAAACCGGATGAAGACGCCGTGCAGCAATTCATGCAAACCCTGGAATCGAACCGCGTCAACGCCCGTCTGCGCAAAAGCCGCGGCAAAGACATCGATGCGGCATGCGGACAGCTGGCGAATAAGTAATTTGAAAATTAGATCATTGGACAATTTGAAAATAGTGATGGCATTGCTATATGGCTTAATTGTTAAACAACAATGTTACCATTTAGCAATGTAACCATTCAGTCATTTTCAAACCTGCCTGCCGGTAGGTGGGTTTTCAAATTATCCTTTAACATTTGTTTACATCTTCCGCTTAAACCTCCCCTTTCTCCCCTGGTCTTATCTCCAAACAGTAAAATAAAGACCATGAAAAAAATGCTGATAGCTGCCGGAGCGCTGGTATTGATTGCGGGCGTATCGCAGGCACAGACAACAGAGAACAAAGACAAAACCATTGAGCACCACAGACATGGCGGGTTCAGGCAGGGTAAGGATTTTGGAAAAGACCTTAACCTGAACGAAGACCAGAAAAAACAGTTCAAAGAGATCAACGACAGTTACCACAAACAGGTCATCGATATCCGCAATAACAAAAGCCTCAGCGCCGACGAAGTAAAAGCAAAAACACAGGCTTTGCGCAAAGAGCAGTTCGGCAAAACACAGGCTGTTCTGACAGCAGAGCAGAAAGCGATCATTGCCGAAAAAAGAAAAACCACCGGGGGCAGGGAATTTCATAAAGGAAGAACAGCGATGCAGGAGGGCAGACACGCCGGCCAGCTGAAGGAAAAACTCGGTTTATCCGACGACCAGACCGCCAAACTCGAATCCAACCGCCAGGCTTTTCACGAAAAAGCAAAAGCTATCCACGGGAATGCCAGTCTTACAGATGAGCAGAAAAAAGAGCAGGTAAAAGCACTGGCCAGGCAAAACCACGAAAGCATGAGGTCCGTCCTTACCCCGGCACAACTTGAAAAATTAAAAGCTGGACGAAAACATAAAAATGGTTCTAAATAAGCATGGGTGATTTTTGGTGAGGGAGCAGGCGATGAGCCTGCTTCTTTTGTTAGATAGACTATCGAACAGGGAATAACGAACAAGGAATATCGAATGTCCGGGGGACAGGGCTTTCGCTTCCTAATCGACTATCCGGCGTTCCTTGTCCGATATTTGTTACCTTTGCCCTTCATTCCTGTTGTAAAACAGCAAATCCCGCACAAATGAAGAAGCGTACAGACAACTTCGACAAGTTCAGCAATCAGAAGAAAGGTTCCGCCATCAAGGAAGAGTTCAGGCAGCAGAAAAGAAAAATCAAGCAGGAAGCCAGGGCCGCAGGCGAGGAAATGCGTAAGAAGAAACTGGACAAACAACGCGGCATCAAAGAAGAAGACGGGGGAAGCCCTGCAAAGTACGAGGCAAGAGGTCCGAAGAAACCCTTTAAGACCGCGGAAAAAAACGCCGGAAAGCAGTTCGGGAAAAAACATCCCCGCCAGGAAAAAAATGCAAAGCCCGATCCTTCTCCGCAGCCAATTTCCTTCAAAAAAAATACGAACGACACAGAGCAGATGCCGCTGAACAAATTCATTGCGCATGGCGGCGTTTGTGGCAGACGCGAAGCCGCAGAGCTGGTGAAAGAAGGCAAAGTGACGGTGAACGGCGATAAGATCTTTGAACCCGGCTACAAAGTTTCCGGCAAAGACAAAGTGATCGTAAAGGGCAAGCAGGTATTTCTCCAGAGAAATGCCGTGTATATCCTGCTCAATAAACCCAAAGACTACCTCACCACTTCCGCCGATCCGCAGGGAAGAAAGACCGTGCTGGACCTGGTCAAACAGGCAACCACCGAAAGAGTATACCCTGTTGGCCGACTTGACAGGAACACCACGGGTGTATTGGTCCTTACCAATGACGGCGAACTGGCTCAGAAGCTAACGCATCCTTCTTTTGAGATCAAGAAGATATACGAGGTAACACTCGATAAACCCGTTGCCAAAAAAGACCTTGAATCCATCCTGAACGGCCTTGTTCTCGAAGACGGACCGGTGAAGGCAGACGCAGTGGGTTATTCAGAAGGCAATAACAAAAATGTGGTGGGCATAGAGATACACAGCGGCCGCAACCGCATTGTGAGAAGGATATTTGAACACCTGGGTTACGATGTAAGGGCGCTGGACCGTGTAATGTTCGCCAATCTTACCAAGAAGAATGTGGACAGGGGTAAATGGCGCTTCCTGAATGAAAAAGAAGTGAGGCTGCTCAAATTCATGAACAATTCCTTTGTCAGGAAACAGAAAGTATCCTGAGCATGCACATAGATATCATTTTCGAGAACGATCATTTTATTGCGGTCAATAAACCTTCCGGTCTGCTCAGCATTCCCGACAGGATCGGAGAGGAAATCTCCCTGAAACAGTTGCTGATCAACCGGTATGGCAGTGTTTATACGGTGCACCGTCTTGACAGAGATACCAGCGGTGTGATCGTTTTTGCCAAAGACGAGGAAACACATAAACAGCTGTCGCAGCTGTTCGAAGGGCGGGATATGGAGAAATACTATCTCGGCCTGGTATATGGTTCCATGATCAACACATCCGGAAGCATTGACGCACCCATCATGGAACATCCCGGCAAAACAAGTAAGATGATGACGCATGCCAAAGGCAAACCATCGTTGACCGATTACGAGGTGCTGGAAACCTTTCGCCTGTTCTCCTGGGTAAAATTCCGGATACATACAGGCCGCACACACCAGATCCGGGTACATATGCAGCATATTGGTCACCCCATCGTATGTGATGATTTGTATGGTGATCCCAAACCTGTATTGCTGTCTTCGCTCAAAAGAAATTTTAAATTATCCAAAGCAGCCGAAGAAGAGCGACCCATACTTAACCGCCTGGCTTTGCATTCATCAGAACTGTTGTTCTCACTCAATGGCGTGTCGTTTCATCTTACGGCTGAACCGCCAAAAGACCTGCGGGCTGTGTTGCAGCAGCTGCGGAAATTATGAGTGATTGATCCTGTTGCATGGTTATTTCCGGCTACTCATAATGGCGGTAAACGACAGGTGCTGTAGGCATCGCACAGTTCCATACCGCCCGTAAAAAATCCAGCTGTCTTTGCCGCAGCGCTGATCATGTCCTGGTCTTTTGCATCAAAGGTTACATGAAAATTACCATCATCGCAAAGATGCAGTGCCAATGGATGCGCAGGATTATCGCCTATCAGGAACCAGACAGGTATATCGTATACATGGGAAAAAAGCACCAACGGAATAACCGAGGCAAGTCCCTGTTGATCGAGTTTTAAAACGATGGACGATTCCTTCCTGCCTGCATAACCCAGCATTCTGTTACGGCTGCGGAAATGCTCAAACGGGAACTCCTTCCAGGAGGATTGTAAGAAATCCAGCAGGTAAAAATGTTTGTTATCTGTTGCCGGCAGAAAAGCGGTTAGCCTATGCAGGATCTGTTCGCGGTAATCCTTTCGATTTGCTGCATTCACCGCTATCACCATATGCGATTTGGTGATGAGGGGCTGTGGTTGAAACGGCTCCCGGTGGTCATAGTATTTACGGATCCTTTTTCGGTCGGAATAATTGGCTTCGTCAAAATCCGAGGCGTAGGACGACTGGAAGGAAGCTATCAACTGGTCTGCAAAAACGGACTGCCGGAAGAAGGCATCCCTGCTTATTTTTTCTACCATCACTGTGAAAATAGTGGGAAACTACAGATTCTTAACTACAACACCGTTTTTCATCACAAAACGCACACGTCCCATGCTTGATATGTCTTTTACCGGATCACCATCCACTGCAATGATATCGGCAAATTTATCTTTCTCTATCACGCCTACCCTGTCATCTCCCAGGAGATCAGCGGCGCTGACGGTGGCGGCGTGTATTGCTTCCAGCGCAGGCATTCCCGCTTCTACCATATAGGCAAATTCCATCCAGTTCTTGCCATGCGCGTATACACCCGCATCGGTACCAAAAGCGATCTTCACCCCCGATTTATAGGCCTGGGCAAATGTGCTCTGTATCTTGGGCCCGATGGCCAATGCTTTGGGTGTAACGATCTCCGGAAAATAGCCTGGCTTTTTTGCCGAATCCGCAACAGATTTACCCGCGGTGATGGTAGGTACAAAATAGGTTCCCATTTTCTTCATCAGTCCCATCGCTTCCTCATCCATATAGGTTCCGTGTTCGATAGAGTTCACGCCGGCGCGTATGGCACGTTTCATGGCTTCTGCGCCGTGGCAGTGTGCCGCCACCTTAAAACCATAATCCTTAGCTGTTTCTACAATCGCTTTTAACTCTGCTTCCGTAAACTGTGGGTTCTCCCCGCTTTTGGCTACGCTCAGCACACCGCCCGAAGCGGTGATCTTGATCACATCGCTGCCTTCTTTGTAACGCTGCCGTACGGCCTTGATACAATCTTCCACACCGTTCACCACACCCTGCGCCGGACCGGGATCGCCCATCAGATCGCGGCGGTAGCCGTTGGTGGGATCTGCATGACCACCGGTTGTGGCGATGGATTTGCCGGCGGTATATACCCGCGGACCTTTGATCAGTCCTTTGTTGATGGCATTGCGCAGCGAGAGATTTACCCCGCTGCCGCCCAGGTCGCGCACCGAAGTAAACCCTGCCATAAGCGTGCGTTCTGCAAACAGCACCGACTGGTAAGCATAGTCAGCGGGATTGAATGTAAAAGTCTCCATGTACTTGTTCGGATTGGTCTCCGTTTCCATGTGCACATGCATATCGATCAGACCGGGCATAACGGTTTTGCTTTTGAGGTCGATGGTCCTGTCGGTTCCCATCGCTGCCGTATATCCTTTCTGCACCTCGGTTACTTTGTTGCCGTCTACGATAATAGACATCTCCTTCAGTATTTCATTCCTGCGGGCATCCACCAGCTGTCCGCAATGGATGATGGTGCGCTGTGCGAACAGAACAGAACCCATCATCATAGCTGTTACAACGAACAACAATTGTTTTCTCATGGCAATTATTTGTACCAAGATAACGCAAAAAGTCCCCATTCAGGCAAAATGCCTGATGGGGACCTGACAAGTACGAACGAAAAAACTATTTATTGGGCTGGGGCGTGTACCGCAGGTAAGGTTTTACCACGTTCACTCCTTTCGGGAATTTTTTGATCGCGTCTTCCGTGCTTACGGAGGTAACCACGATCACATCCTGGCCTTCCTGCCAGTCGGCGGGTGTGGCCACGCTGTAATTGGCGGTCAGCTGCAGTGAGTCGATCACGCGCAGCACTTCGTAGAAATTCCTGCCGGTGGAAGCCGGATAGGTGATCATCAGCTTTACTTTTTTATCGGGCCCGATCACAAAAAGCGAACGAACGGTAAAAGTCTCCGATGCGTTGGGATGGATCATACCGTAGGCATTGGCGATGCTTTTGTCCTGGTCGGCAATGATCGGGAATCCAACGTTTACGTTCTGTGTTTCATTGATATCGTTTACCCAGCCCTTGTGTTTGTCAAGCGGGTCAACGCTCAATGCCAGTACCTTGACATTACGTTTGGCGAATTCTTCCTGCAGCAGGGCAGTTTTGCCCAGTTCGGTGGTACATACCGGTGTATAATCGGCCGGGTGCGAGAACAGGACACCCCATCCATCGCCTAAATACTCGTAAAAATCAATGTCGCCCGCAGTTGTCTGGGCCTGGAAATTGGGAGCTATATCCCCTAAACGTAAGCTCATACTATTTGGTTTTGGTGGTAAAAATAAGGATTTTTATTATTTCCTACTAAAAAAGTAGACTTTGAGGCAATTTGAAAATGAGGACAAGTGAGGGTATTGCCAAATGGCTGCATGGTTGTATTGTTATACTGTTTGGGATCAGAGACTGCCAACAATATAACCGTTTAGCAATGCAGCCATTCCTACCCATTTTCAAATTTTCAAACTACCTCATTTTCAAATCTTCTTCACCACCCTCGCTTTCTGCAAGGAGTTTTTGCCGTATTTGTTTTTTACCTCGTCGATGGCTTTGTAGAGGTTGTTCTTGCGGGTTGCATCGTCGAACAGGCTGCCCTGTACGGCGTGGTTGGTGAGTTCGCTGAGGCGAACGCCCAGCAGGCGAACGGGCTGGCCCTTGCGGTGCAATTTACGGAACAGGTCGATGGCAACCGGTATCAGTTCATCATCGCGCAGGGTATAGTCAATTTTGGTTTGCCTGGAATTGGTTTCAAAATCGGGATACCGGATCTTGACGGCGATACAGCCGGCCAGTTTTTCATCCTGCCTGAGTTCAAAAGCGATTTTTTCGGTCAGACGAACGATCTCGCTCAGCAGGAAAGCTTCGTCGGCGGTATTTTCTTCAAAGGTATTTTCGCTCGATATGGATTTTGCTTCATGATAGGCATGCACTTCCCCGTGATGAACGCCATGGGATTTCTGCCAGAGATCGGCGCCCCATTTGCCCAGTTTTTTCTCAAGCAGTTCCACCGGTGTTTCGCTCAGGTCGCGGATGGTGTGTATACCCATAGCCTGCAGGGTGCGGTGCATCTGCTCGCCAACGCCTGAGAATTTGTTCACCGGCAGGGGGGCAAGGAATTCTTTTTCGCGGCCCGGCTGCACAAACAGGTAGCCATTGGGTTTGGCTTCATCGGTTGCGATCTTGGCCACCATTTTATTAGTGGCCAGACCGAACGAAATGGGCAGCTGGGTTTTATCGATGATCTCCGTACGCAGGTCGATCGTCCAGCGATAGGGATCAAAGAACCTGTCCATGCCCGTGAGATCGATATAGAACTCGTCGATGGATGCTTTCTCGAACAGCGGTGCTTTGGCAGCGATGATCTCGGTAACCCATCTGGAATAATGACTGTATTGTCCGCGCGTACCCCGAACCAATATGGCATGCGGACAAAGCTTAAGCGCGGTCTTCATTGGCATCGCGCTTCTCACGCCGAACTTTCGCGCTTCATAGCTGCATGTGGTTACCACGCCCCTTTCTCTCGAGCCGCCCACAATAACCGCCTTGCCCCTGAGCGTAGGATCGTTAAGCATCTCCACACTTACAAAGAAAGAGTCCAGGTCAAAATGGGCAATATATCGCTGCGGAGCGCTCATCGGTTTAGCAAGGTAGAAAGAATTGATTTACGGAGTAATGGATTCCGGATTGGCGGATTCCGGATTCGTGAATCCGCCGATGCACAGTCAGTCGGATTATCGCCCCGCAATTCCTGAATATACAATCCATAATCCGCCAATCCGGAATCCACTAATCCACTCATTCCTTATCCTACTTCCACGGACATGGGATTGGCCTGGCGACCCGCTGGGGGGAGCGGAAGATGAGGGATATTTCGTAGGTTTTGAGGTTACCGAGCGAGCTTTTGTAGGTGCCTACGGGAACATCATAGGTAAAGCCGGCCTGCAGGTTGCGGTAACCGAAACCGAGATAAGGTATCACCGCTTCTTTACTCCGGTACCAGATGCCGGCATTGATCACCGAGGGCGATTCTTCATCGCCAAACAGGCGGCCGAAATTTACGCCGGCAGTCCAGGAATTGAGGTTGCTTTCCAGCATACAGATGGCATTGCTGTTGAACACCCATTTATCGCTGAGAAAAGTCTGGTAGTCTGCATGGATATTGTATCTCGGCGGATCGATCTGCTCTTTATCGTTCAGCGCAGAGCGCGCCGTTTTCAAGAACCGGTATCCCGATACGCCAAAATCAAAACTCGCCCCTTCCGATACCAGGGAGTAATTGATCCCGGCAAACATGGAGAAATAGGGTTGTATATTCGAGAGATACGGCTCCTGTGTAGGCAGGGCCCGGTTGAATCCCGAGGGACCCAGTTGCTGCGGAAAGCTCAGCTCGGCAAAATTGATCACCGTATTGGAATAGGTTCCGCCCAACCCTATCGACAGTCCGTGCATCTCGTCCTCATCCAGTCCTACATGCGAGCTGACGATAAAATGAAAGGAATTGCTTTTGTAGGCGCCGGAAAGACCCCTGTCCTGCAGGAACATCAGTCCACCCGCGATATAATTCGATTCTTTTGCTTCCTGTTTAAAAAGTTTCCCGTCAAAACAGATCGAGGTGGTGGTTAACGGCTCCACGCCCTCTCCCAGCCACTGGCTGCGGCGATTGCCCACAATACGCCAGCTGGCATCGCCGTTACCGGCCAGGGCCGGGTTAACACTTAACGGCGAGGAATAGAATTGCGAGAATACCGGATCCTGTGCCCGCAATTGTGTGATCGCAAGCAGCAGCGCTGTTACAGCAGTCAGTAGGTATCTGGTACTTTTTCTCATTTCAGTTATCGAAGTAATAATACCTGGCCTTTTTTCTCCACGGGACTGCCGTCAAGCGCAATGCCTGTGGCCACCCATATATAGATCGCCATCGGCTGCTGCACGCCGCCCATGGTTCCATTCCAGCCAATATCTTTGTTCTTTGTTTCAAACACCATTTGCCCAAGCCGGTTAAACACTTTGAAATAATGGAAGGTTTTGATTCCCGACAGGTAGGGATACAGTATATCGTTAACACCGTCTCCATTGGGTGTAAAACTTTTTGGCACCATGATGTTCACCAGGTTCGGATCGAATACGCGCACCAGCATACTGTCTGGCGTAATACAGCCCGCAGGCGAGATCAGTTGTATCACATAATCCTGCGTTACCTCGAAATTGAAATTCGGGTTAAAGGTATTCGGATTATCAATGCCTTTTGTGGGTAGCCACTGGTAGCGGTAACCGGCACTGTCTCTTCCCGTCAGCTGCGTGGGCTCGCCGCGGTAAACACTTACAGACGGAAGCCGTACCGCCGCAATGGGGTACTGGATATCCAGTGTACTGTCGGCCATATTCACCGATGCGGGACAATACAACTGGCTGGCGCGCAGTTTCACATGGTGCTTGCCGCCTTTTACATAGACGTTCACACCGTTGAAATCCGATGCAGTCCGGTTATCGCCAAAATCCCATAACCAGTCCGTGGGACCCATACCCGCGGTGTCTACCAGGTTGGTAAAATGTATCGGCATGTTCACGCAATAGATATCGTAGCTGAACTGCATCAGCGGTTTGTTGATATAATACAGCGCAACCGGCGCGGCCGCGGTATCGATACAGCCAAACTGGTTGGTCAGTATGGCATTATAGCTGCCCGGCGAGCGCGTGGTAATGGCCGGCGTGGTAAGCGATGGAACGACAGCCGACCCGTTATAGGTCCATTGATAGCTCAGCGTTTCGGCAGACTGTATCGAAAGCGTATCCAGTTTGTCTTCGCAGATATAGATGCCGTGTTTTGTAACAACCTGGCCAACGGGCAGGGGATTGATCTTTTGCGTAAGACCGCTGGTATGGATACTGTCTATACAGGCATTGTCGGCAGAACGCATGATGGTGAATGTTCTGCTTTCGAGAGTGGGTATGGCGTTCACCACCCATTTATACGCAGCCGTGGTGATATTGGAGATCGTTCCGGTAACACCGTTATCTGTGTAGTCAAAGGTCCAGGGGCCCTGTCCCACAAAATTCACCGCCAGTGTATCAAACGGATACCGGCAGACAACCGTGGGACCTGAAACCGTGGCGCGCGGCACGGGACGCACATACACCGCCACTTTAAACGGATTGCCGGTACAGCCGGTATTGAACGGCACTACCGAATAGGTAACCGTATCCATCAATTCGGTGAGGTTTTTCAGCGTCTGGCTGATGCGTGTTTGTCTCGACAGCCCCGCGCTGAACCCGCTGGCAGACAGAACAGGCGCCACCGTTGGCGTTGACCAGGTATAGGTTGTGTTGGGCGGCGTGGTTGCCGGGGTTTCTTCAAAAGTCACTTCACTGCATACGACCGTGGCCCGGTCCGCCACTTTTGCCAGCGGTATGCCTACGGTTTCTGTAAGCGTAAACGGTGTGCCTGTACAACCATTGGTGCTCGGCGTAACCGTATATACGATCTCGGCAATGGCATTGCTGCCGTTGAACAGGGTCTGCGATATCGTGGGTGCGCCTATGTTTCTTGCACTGCCTCCGGTTACAATACCGGCGGGTACGCTGGCGGGTGCCGTCCAGGTATACAGTGTGTTGATGGGTACCGGTGAAGGTATTACGGTAAACGCCAAGCCGGTGCACACCGTATCGCGCAGGTTGGCCACAACCGGTGTGGGTTTCACAGGCACCACCAGCGTAAAGCTGTTACCCACACAGCCCGACGCAGAAGGCACCACGGTATAGGTGGCGGTATCTGTCAGGTTGTTGGTGCTTTTCAGCGTCTGGCTTACCGCTACCTGGCTGATGGTTTCAGGAGAACCGCCGGTAAGACTGTTCAGGGGCCCCAGTACCGGCGTGCCCCAGGTATAACTGGTGCCTGCGGGAACGGCAACGGCGGCATAACTGAAAGCGGTGCCGCTGCAAACAGACGCCAGCACCTGGTTGGGAATAGATGGCGCCGGTGTTACGCTGACGGTGGCTGCAAACGAAGCACCCGTACACCCGTTGGTCTGCGGCGTAATGATATAGTTGGCAAAGGCCGTGTTTACCGTGGAATTGGTAAGTGTCTGCCCGATATTGTCCTGCGGAACAGGTTGTGCCGAGATACCGCCGATCGTTCCCGACGGGTTGGCAGAAGGCAGGGCCCAGGTATACCTGGTGCCTGCCGGCACATTCAGCGGGTTGATATTGAATACCGTATTGGCGCAAATGGAAACGGTTAGGTTGGCCACCTTAGGCGCTGGCTTTACAATGGCATAGACCGTTTGCTGGTTGGTACAGCTATTGGCCGTAAGCGTATAGTTGTATGCAACGGTAACTGGATTGATGGTTGTATTCACCAGCACTTCTGCGGGATTGATAGGCCCCGCACCATTACCCTGCCCGTTGCTGATGGCGGGCAATACCGGACGCACCCAGGCATACGTGGTGCCTGTTGTAGCCGAGGCGGGTGTATACAGGAACTGTGTGCCGCTGCAGATGGCCGCAGGGTTGAGATCGCTGGTCAATACCGGAGCGGGGTTTACCACCACATTTACCTGCTGCACCGCCTGGCAGGCGTTCGGCGTGTTCAGCGAATAGGTATAGGTTACCGTTACCGGGTTGGAGGTGATATTGATCAATGCCTCGGCAGGATTGCCTGTGCCGCTCGCAGCCGAATTGCTGATGCCCGTTACCACCGTTCTTGTCCAGGAGAATGCAGTTCCCGGCGTATTGCTGTCGGGGGTATAATTGAACACATTGTTGCTGCATACCGCAGGCGGGGTAAGACTTGTATTCAGGCTCGTAGCGGCATTTACCGTTACCGCCACAATAAAAGGACTGCCCGTACAGCCGTTCGCTGCAGGTGTTACCGTGTATGCCGCAAAAGCCGGAGCGCTGGTGCTGTTATTCAGCACCTGGGAGATAGTGTTCTGCGGTATGTTTTGCGCCGTGCCGTTGGCGATTGCCGTAGTGGGCGTGTACAATGGCTGCCCCCAGGTATACTGTGTGCCCAAGGGAACATTGGCAGGACTGACAACAAACGCCGTATTGTTACAGGTGCTGGTGAACTGGTTGGTGATGGTGGGCGTGGGCTTTACATCCACATTAACGGTTTGCGAATTGGAACAGCCGTTGGCGGTAAGCGTATACAGATAAGGCGTGCGTATGGTGGCCGTAGTGCTGTTTACCAGCACCTCGGCAATATTGGTTGTGCCGGAAGCAACCGTACCGTTGTTGATGGCTGCCATGGTTTGCCGGGCCCAGGTGTAGGTGGTTGAGGCTGTAGAAGAAGTGGGCGCAAATGAGAACGGCAACCCGCTGCAGATAGCCGCCGGCGCCGGATTGGTCAGCACAGGCAAGGCATTTACATTCACGGTTACATTCTGTGTATTCACACATCCGGCCGGCGTTGTCAAAACATAGGTATACACCACCGGAACGCTGCTGCTGGATACATTGACCAGCGTTTCGTTCGGATTATTGATGCCCGATGCAACCGGATTACTGATGCCCGTTAAAGCGCTTCTCGTCCACGAAAACATCGTTCCGCTGGTGTTGGACAAAGGATCATAACTAAAAAGCGTGCTTCCGCAGATTGCCGCGGGTGTGACGGCACTGGTAAGCTGCGGCACAAAGGCAATATTCGCATCAAGCGAAAAAGCACTGCCGGTACAGCCTCCTGCCGAAGGTATAACCGAATAGGTTGCCGTGGCGGCAGCCGATGAGCCGTTGACCAGCGTTTGCGTAATCACCGATGCATTGGTTCCCGCGCTTGCATTATTGATGGTACCCGCGGGTACATAGGTAGGAAGCAGCCAGGAATAGGTGGTGCCTACGGGTACATTCAGCGGACTTACGGTAAAACTGGTATTGCTGCAGGTATTCACTACCAGGTTACCCACCATCGGCGATGGCTTTACCGAAACCGTAACCGTCTGTGTACCGGAACAGCCATTGGCGGTGAGTTTGTATACATAGGGCACGGTTACTGTTGCCGTGCTGGTGTTAACCAGTATTTCGGCGGGATTGTCTACCCCCGATCCGCTGCCATTGCTGATGGAACTGACAACGCTCCGCTGCCATTCGAAAATGGTTCCCGAAGTGGCCGAGGCCGGCGGGTACGAAACAGCGCTGCCGCTGCAGATAGCGGCTGCCGTTAAGGATACACTCATCTTGGGCACCGCGTTTACCCGAACGGTAAGCGATTGGGTATTAGAACAGCCGTTGGCAGAAAGGGTGTAGGAATAGGGGACATTCACAAAAGCGGTGGAGGTATTCACCAGTGTTTCGCTGATGCTTCCGGTGCCGCTGCCGGCTGCATTGCTGATATTGGCGGTAACGATGCGCGACCAGGTATAGCTGGTATTCGCCACCGTGCCTTGCGGTGTATAGGTAAACACCGCATTGCTGCAGACCTCGCCTGCAGAAACGGGCGCGGTCTGCACCAGGGTGGGCAATGGCTTTACCGTAACAGGTATCAGCTGGGTGTTTTCGCAGCCTGTAACATCTTTCGTGGTAAAAGAATAATAGGTGGTGATGGGCGAGTAATACCCCACCAGCATCGTAAGTACTTCATCCGGATCGTCTGTTGTGCCGGAGGTAAGCGCGCCGCTGATACCGGTTACATTAAACCGTTTCCAACTGTAGGTTGGACCGGTGGCGGTGGAGTTTGCATGAAAATTGAACTTGGTGCCGCTGCAGATGGCGGCAGGTGCATTGTTCGAGATCAGCGGCACCGAAGAACCTGCGTTCACCGTAACGGTAACGGTAAAATCGGCACCTGGACAAAGGTTGTTCCAGGGCGTAACGGCATAACTCACCGTTCCCGTTGTTCCCGCATTGGTCAGTTGCTGTCCCACAAAAAACTGCGGTACGCCATTGGCGCTGGCGCCTGCGATGGAGCCCGTTACGGCGGGTGTTGTCCAGGTATATTTGGTAGCGGCAGGCACATTGCTTGGCGATGCAAAAAAAGTATTGCCGCTGCAGACTGTTACACTCATATTCGCGATGCGGGGTAATGGGTTCACCCCTACGGTAATTCGCTGCGCCGATCCCTGGCAACCGGTCACCCCGTCTGTGGTGCGTATGCTGTATACGATATAGCGGGTATTGGTGGCATTGCTGTTGATCAGGATATCATTGATGGAAGCGGTACCCGAATTACCCGCTCCCCCGTTCACTTCGGCATTGGTGGTGGAGATGGTCCAGGCAAAAGTGGGCGCATTGAACAGCGTGGCCTGCGGCGTATAGTTGAATGCGTTGCCGCTGCAGATGTCTACGGGTGTTACCGGCGTGCTTAACACCGGGCTGGGGTTTACCGTAACCGCCACATCCTGTGTATTGGAGCAACTGTTGGCGCTGAGTGTAAAACGGTAGTTTACCACCACCGGCTGCACCGTACTGTTGTTGAGCAGTTCGTTGGGATTGCCTACGCCAAAACCACCGCTGTTATCGATACCCGTTACCACATTCCTGGCCCATACGATGCTGGCGCCCGTGGTGCTGCTTGCCGGTGAATAGGTATACCGCTGGCCGCTGCATAGGGCAGCGGGCGAATTGCCCTGGTTGTTTAATACCGGGAGTGGATTTACCGTTGTGGTTACCAGGAAGGAATTGCCTGCACAGGCGCCTGTTTTAGGCGAAACGGTATAGGTTACCGTGGCCGGCGCGGTGGAGGGATTCAGCAGGGTTTGTCCGCCTATGAACAACTGAGAACTGGGCTGATCGGCGGCGCCGGTAACCACACCTGCAGGACTGCTGGCAGACACCACCCAGGTATACCGGGTATTGGCTGGCACATCGGTGGGCGTATACGAAAACAGGGAACCGCTGCAGACGGGCACAAACAGGTTACCGATGCTGGCGGCAGGGTTAACGGTGATACGCAGCAGAAAGCTTATGTTCCGGGAAGTGGTAACGGTATAGTCGGCCACAACCGGTGTGTTGATGGTATTGGTAAGTGTCTGAAAAACCTCCAGCTGGTTAACGCCCGAAGAACTGCCGCTGGCCGCGCCGCCGGGTGTGATCACCGGCAGCGACCAGCTATAGGTTTCGCCCGGGGTATGACCGGGGTATTTGTAATGAAGTGCTTCCCCGCTGCAAAGGGTAACGCTGTAAGTGGTTTGTGTGAAAGCAGGCAGGCTGGCCGCTGCGCACAGCAGAACGGCAAATACCCTGAGGGCATGGTTTTTCATATTGAAGCGGATCTTACCGACGGCCATCACAGACATTTAATTATCTATCGCAGTTAAGCAGTATACTACCTGAACCAAACCCGGTTTCGGGGCTGGGGCGCCGATGAATCCAAATGCAAGAGATGAATCCCTGATAAGCCGCTGCCTGCAAGCGCGGCAAAATAAAGTTTTCCATCCCTGTCTGAAGACACATGGGAAGCTAATTTAATAGAATACTAACAAAATCGAGCGGCGGCAAAAGAAATTCCGCCTGTTTTCAGCGGTAAATATCTAATAATCCGTCTGGCAGGACTACGTGGATTTTCCCGTTTTTATGGTCGATTTTCTCAAGGGTTTCTTCGTGCAGGGGTATATACGCTTCTTTGCCTGCCAGGTCGATACGCAGTAATACCTGGTGCGGTTGCTCGATCACTTCCAGTATCGGGCCCAGGTCTTCTTCCTCGGTAACTAACTGATAACCAATCAATGAAATGGGCGACGACTTACCCGCCAGTTTACGGAAATCCTCTTCGGGCAGCCAGGCCCTGCGGGAAGAAAGGCGGTTGGCGGCTTCTTTGGTATCCACGCCTTCAAGTTTCACATAGGTCTCTTCCTGGTCCCTGGCCCTGGATGTTTCCACGAAATAAGGCAGGTACTGGCCCTTCTGCTCTTCGATGAACAGGGCTTCAACACCTTTCAGCACGGTTTTCTTACCAAGCGCGTGCTTGAGGATCACCTCGCCCTTGAGCCCGAAGCTGGCCACGATTTTTCCTATATGAATGTATTCTTTCATGGGCCTGCAAATTATTGATTGCTGCGGATAAATGGCTGCATTGTTATAGGGTTACATGGCTTTACAGTTACATGGTTTTATAACCAGAGACAAGGAAGCCGTATAACCATGTAACCATACGCCTGCAAAAACAAAAGACCCGAATCACTTCGGGTCTTTCACTATCATGCCTGGAAGATTATGCTTCTGTGTTTCCTTCAGCTTGTTCTTCAACTTTCGCTTCTACCTTTTTAACAACAGGTGTGTAAGCTTTTTTTGCACGCTGTGTTTTCCTGTGCTCTTCGTTACGACGGGCAACACTTGCCTCGTGCTCGTTATGCCAGGCCTGGAATTTGGTCATTGCCGCAGCATCGTCAAACAATCCCAGTTTTACACCGCGCAGCAGGTGTTTCAGGTACAATACTCCCTTGAAAGAGAGAATCCGGCGTACGGTATCGGTGGGTTGTGCACCCTTGTTCAGCCATTCCAGCGCTTTCTGACGATCAAGCTGAATGGTGGCCGGTACTGTAAGCGGGTTGTAAGTTCCTACTTTCTGAATGAACTTACCGTCTCTTGGCGCACGCGCATCTGCCACTACGATAAAGTAGAAAGGCCTTTTTTTGCTGCCGTGCCGCTGCAATCTCATTTTTACTGCCATTTTAAATAGACATTTAAAGGCGTTAATAAATTGGGTTTCGGTCTCGATTAAGAATAATCGGACGGCAAAACTAATTAATTAATAAGAAACAATACATAATTAACCATCCGAATTAGCAATAACTTAATAAAACCCTGCTTGATTGATGAAAAATCATTACTTATTGGCTCCTGTTTATGAAATAATTACTTCCGGCCCATGAACCTGCCGCCCATCGGCATATTGTTCATCATCTTCATCATCTGCTTCATCTGTTCAAACTGCTTCATAAAGGCGTTTACCTCGGTCATATCCTTGCCGCTGCCCCTGGCGATCCGCTGTTTGCGACCGGGGTTGATGGCATCGGGATTGGCGCGTTCATAGGGTGTCATCGATTTGATCATCGCTTCTATACCCTTGAATGCATCGTCGTTGATATCGATATCCTTGATGGCTTTACCCATACCGGGTATCATGCCCATCAGGTCTTTCAGGTTACCCATTTTTTTGATCTGCTGCAGCTGGTCCAGGAAGTCCTGGAAATCGAACTGGTTCTTACGGATCTTTTTCTCGAGTTTTTTTGCCTGCTCTTCGTCGTACTGCGCCTGCGCTTTTTCTACCAGCGTGGTAATATCACCCATGCCCAGGATGCGCTGCGCCATACGTTCGGGATAGAACACATCCAGCGTATCCAGCTTCTCCCCGCTGCTCGCAAATTTGATCGGTTTGTTAACCGTGTATTTGATAGACAGCGCCGCACCGCCGCGTGTATCGCCATCCAGCTTGGTAAGCACCACGCCGCTGAAGTCCAGCCTGTCGTTAAACGCTTTGGCCGTATTCACCGCATCCTGCCCGGTCATGGCATCCACCACAAACAGTATCTCGTTGGGTTCAACGGCCGATTTGATGCTGGCCACTTCGGTCATCATCACCTCATCTACCGCCAGCCGGCCAGCCGTATCGATGATCACCACGTTCTTGTTCTTCGATTTGGCTTCTTTGACCGCATTGCGGGCAATGGCAACGGCATCGTTGTTCTCGCGCTCGCTGTAAATATCCACGCCAACCTGTTCCGCCAGCACGGTCAGCTGGTCAATCGCCGCAGGACGGTAAATATCCGCGGCCACCACCATAACTGATTTGCCTTTCCTGGTTTTGAGATAACTGGCCAGCTTGCCCGTGAACGTGGTTTTACCGCTACCCTGCAAACCCGCTATCAGTATCACGGCGGGGTTGCCGGTAATGTTGAACTCCGCCTCGGTGCCGCCCATCAGCTCTGTCAGCTCGTCTTTAACGATCTTCACCATCAGCTGCCCGGGACTGATCGCATTGATCACTTTCTCGCCCACCGCTTTGTCGCGCACTTTCTCGGTAAACTCCTTGGCGATCTTGAAATTCACATCCGCATCGATCAGTGCACGGCGTATTTCCTTTACCGTATTGGCAATATTGAGGTCGTTGATCCTGGCTTCACCCTTTAGGTTCTTGAACGCCGATTCGAGCTTTTCACTTAAGGAATTAAACATAGTTCAGCTTGTTTCTGCCTGAAAATTGGGCAGCAAAGATAGGGGTTTGGGAGGAGGATGGCTGGGCGGGGTGGATCGGGGAAGCAGGGTGGTATTGTTAAATGGCTGAACGGTTAAATGGCTGACAGGGTTTGGGATGAAAGTCTCGAACAGGCCATATTGAATAGTCAGGCCGGGGTGGTAAGCGCGTTTTACTTTGTTCGTTATACCCCGCCCGCCATCGCCTTACCCCAGGTAGAATTTCAGGTGCTTGGAACGGTTGGTGCTGCGGAGTTTGGTAATGGCCTTGTCTTTTATCTGTCGCACCCGCTCCCGGGTGAGGTGAAAACGTTCGCCGATGTCTTCGAGACTCAGGGGGTGGTCTACGCCGATGCCGAAGAAAAAGCAGATCACTTCCTTTTGTCTTTCGGTAAGGGTTTTGAGGCTGCGTTCTATTTCAAGACGCAGTGACTCATGGTGCACCAGCTGTTCATCGGTCCGGTCTGCATTGGGGTTTTCCATCAGGTCAAGCAGGGTGCCCTCCTCTCCTTCCGACAAGGGCGTATCCATGCTTATGTGGCGGAAGCCTACGCTCATCGTGGCTGTAATTTCGTCGATGCCGATCTGCAGTATCTCGGCCAGTTCCTCGGGTGTGGGCTCGCGCTCAAACTCCTGTTCCAGCTGCTGGTAGGCCTTGCTGATGCGGTTGGTAAGTCCCACTTTATTAAGCGGCAGGCGTACGATGCGGCTCTGCTCGGCGAGCGATTGCAGTATGCTCTGGCGTATCCACCAAACGGCGTAAGAAATGAATTTGAAACCCCGGGTTTCGTCAAAACGCAACGCCGCCTTGATCAGACCCAGGTTGCCCTCGTTGATCAGGTCGGGAAGGGTTAGTCCCTGGTTCTGGTATTGCTTGGCTACCGACACCACAAAACGCAGGTTGGCCTTGATCAGCCTGTCCAGCGCCGATTGGTCGCCCTGGCGGATACGCAGGGCAAGCTGCACCTCTTCTTCGGGAGAGATCAGGTCAACCTTGCCGATTTCCTGCAGGTATTTTTCAAGGCTTTGCGATTCACGATTGGTAATGGATTTCGTGATCTTGAGTTGACGCATACTCATAGCTGAAACAATGTTTTGGGTGTATGTAGGGTTGTTACGTTTTAGCCTGTTTAGGGGGGAGAGATCCTGCGTCACGGAGCCGGCCGATAAGCAATTTAAGCTGTTTTTGAAAGTTTTACAAAAAATTCACATAATACAATTTGCTGATATGCAGGGCTTTAGTAATGGTGCAACATTGAGTTTTTTTGCGGTTTTTTCCCCCCTCCCATCGGCCTTAAAAAAACATTTGGAAGCCATGATTTATTTAATATTATTGCAGCCCTACGAAGATTGTAGATTAAAGAGATCGTAATGAGTAAAAAGCAACTTTATACGCTGGAATTCCCGGTAAGATGTTCTCCTGCTATTTTATACGAATTCCTGGCCACACCGGCGGGTTTACAGGAATGGTTTGCCGATAAGGTAGATGAATGGGAAAATGTATACAGTTTTTCCTGGAACGGCGGTGCGCCCGATAAAGCCGATGTACTGGATAAGGAAGAAGATAAATTTATCCGTTATCACTGGCAGCACAGCGACAAGAACGAATATTTTGAATTCAAAATAGAGAAGACGGAGATATCCAACCAGACCATTCTTCTGATCAAGGACTTTGCAGAAAAGAACGAGATCAAAGACCAGAGCCAGCTTTGGGAATACCAGGTAAAAGAACTCTTTCACAGGCTGGGCGCTTAATGCCTGCCTGTTGCGGTGTGCAGGTCTGCACTACCCTCCAGCATAACCAGTATTTCTTCAAATCCCTTACAGAAAAAATCGGGCAGCCGGTCCCATTCCTGCAGCGGTATTTTTTTTGCGATTTTCAGGAAGGGTAACTCCTGTCTGACCGTTTGTGTTGTTGCCGGAACATACCTGTCCGCCCGCAAATGATGCTCCCACGCATCCTCACCTGTACAAACCAGCCAGTCGCCCGGGTATTGTGCCAGGTACCTGTTTACATTTTCCGAATACTGCCGCAGGTAAGCACCCGATAACTGCAGCGTGATGCTGCAGAAATTTCCCCACCAGAAAAAACTGCGTATCGCAAAAGCATCCTGGCCCGAAAAATTGCGCGGGTGATCCAGCATTACCCAGGGCAATCCCTCGTACTGTTCTCCTTTCGATATCTTCGGTGAACGCGGACCGGCATCTGTTTTCAGTTTCGGGTGCCGGTCGAGCAGTAAGCCGTATTCCGCGCTGGTCTGACCGAACAGTGCGTATACTTTTTCGATAACGGCGTTCTTTGTTAAAATCCAGCCGGCATCAACCACCAGTTGGCGTTCCGTGGGCGAAAGCATTATTTTTGCGCGGGCCATAAAACAATATTAAGAAGGATACGTGATTAAAAAACTCGACATACTCATCATCCGTTCGTTCCTGGGTCCTTTTCTGGCTGCATTGCTGATCTCGCTGTTTGTGCTTACCATGCAGTTCTTCTGGCTGTATATCGACGATTTTGTGGGCAAGGGCCTGGACCTGTTTGTGATCCTTAAACTGGTGGGACTGGTTATCCTGTTCTGGGTGCCGATGGCATTGCCGCTGGCCCTGTTGTTTTCATCGATCATGACATTCGGTAACCTGGGCGAGACTTTTGAACTGGTGGCGATCAAGGCATCGGGCATACCCCTGCTGCGGTTTATGCGGCCGCTGACCATCATAGCGATATTCATCTGCGGACTTGCCTTCCTGTTTGCCAATAACATTGTACCGGTGGTTAACCTGAAACTGTCGGCGCTGAAATACGATATCATCGTTGCCAAACCGGCATTTGACATCAAGGAAGGTGTGTTCTACGACAAGATCGAGGGCTTTGTGATCAAACTGGGAAAAAAAGAAAAAAACGACAGTGTGATCCGTAACGTGGTGATCTTTGAAAAGAACCGCGATAACCTTTTACAGGACAACCTGCTGGTAGCCGAAAGCGGTATCATGCGCATCACGCGCGACAAGCGCTTCCTGGAGTTTGTGCTGAAGAACGGCTGGCGTTACGAGGAAAAAGGCGCTTATAACACCGTCAATACGCAGTTTACCCGGATGGGGTTCAAAGAATACAAAAAGGTTTTCGATCTCAAAAGCTTCAAGCTTACACAAACCGGCGACAGCGCATTCTACGACCCCAAGATGCTCAGTCTGCGCCAGCTGGACAAAGCCATCGATTCGCTGACCGATATCGACAGTTTTTATATTGCGCGATCCGAGCGGGAGGTGACGCCCTATCTCCCTTTTGCAAAATATGCCGATACCGGGTGGGCAAAAATAGACAGCCCTGCGCTGAACAAAACCGCCAAAGTGTTCAGCCAACTGATCCCCGACTCCATACGGATGCAGGTACTCGATGCGGGCTCCACCCAACTGGCCAGCATCAAGGGAAACCTGTCGGTACTTGCTTCCGATTACCAGGAACGGTATAAGCAACTGCTCAAGCACGAGATAGAATGGCATAAAAAATTCACACTGTCATTTGCCTGTTTTGTCATGTTCCTGATCGGCGCCCCGCTGGGTTCGATCATCAGGAAGGGCGGACTGGGTGCGCCGCTGGTGTTTGCGATCATCTTTTTTGTGCTGTTCCACCTGTTCAACACTTTTGGGGAGAAATTCGTGACCTCACAGCAAACAGGGCCTTTCCTGGGTATGTGGCTGTCTACCTTTGTACTGGTGCCGGTTGGCATTTTCCTGGTGTTTAAAGCCATGCGGGACTCGCAGCTGTTTAACCAGGAATTCTACTACAGGTTGTTTAAAAAGTTGCGGGCTTTTTTGGTTAACTTTAAGCCTGCAAAAAAATCAAGCTAAATTTTATTGTATGAAAAACCATAACAAGGGCCGCCGCGATTTTATCAGAAACGCAGGCGCCGCCGGTATTGCCGCAGCTGTGCTGCCATCCTTCGGCGCTTTCGCATCCGATTTACCCGGCACGGGCTTTACACAGAAACCTTTGCCTTATGCCTATACCGCATTGGAACCGGTGATCGACGCCATGACCATGGAAATTCATTATTCCAAACATGCCGCCGCTTACGCAAAGAACCTCAACGATGCATTTACCGAGGAGAAAATCAATACCGCCGGCAAATCGCTGGAATCCATCCTGCGCGATATCTCCAAATACTCCGGCAAGATCCGCAACAACGGCGGCGGGCATTATAACCACGAACTGTTCTGGCAATGTATGAAACCGGGTGGCGGCTCACGCCCCTCGGGAAAACTGGCGGCCGCGATAGACCGGGGCTTCGGCTCCTTCGACGCCTTCAAAACACAGTTTACCGATGCGGGCAAGAACCGTTTCGGCAGCGGCTGGGCATGGCTGGTGCTGAACAACGATAAAAAATTAGTGGTGGGATCCACCCCCAACCAGGATAACCCCCTGATGAACCTCAGCGACCTGAAAGGCACGCCCCTGCTGGGCCTCGACGTATGGGAACATGCCTACTACCTGAAATACCAGAACAAACGCCCCGACTATATCAACGCCTGGTGGAATGTGGTGAACTGGGACTATGTAGAAAAAAGATTCGAGTCGGCCTAAAACAATGAATGCGGAAGGCCAGGTGTGAAAAGATCAACGTCTTTTTGCACCTGGCCTTTCCTTTTGCAGTTTCCTAACTTCGCTTTATGAAAACAACAACCAAATGGGTGTCTGCACTTGCTTTTGACGGCGTGGCGGATACCGGTCATACCGTTCGGATCGACACCAGTGTGGAGGGCGGTGGACTGGGCTCTGGTATGAACCCCAAGAAGATGCTGCTCTGCGCTGCCAGCGGCTGCAGCGGTATGGATGTGGTGGAGATACTCCATAAAATGAAAGTGCCTTTTACCGTACTCGAGATAGAAGCCGAAGCCGAGCAAACCGAAGACCATCCCAAAGTGTTCAAATATGTGAACATGGTTTATAAAGTTGATGCCGCACCGGAATACCTGGATAAAGTGGAACGCGCCGTTACCCTCTCCCAGGAAAAATACTGCGGTGTTTCGATCATGCTGTCGAAACACTGTAAGATCGGGCATAGCGTGGAATTGATTCGGAAGGATTAGTGGATTTGCGGATTACGGATTTGTGGATGATTGGCCGATGGCGGTGAGCTGACTGCAATTGCAAAGGGCAAAATAGTTCTCTTCTCTCTGCGAGCCTCTGCACCTCCTGCGTCTCTGCGGTGAACAAGCACTGTCTCTTCACCGCAGAGACGCGGAGAAAGGGAGTTTCGCAGCATGCACTCCCGCCGATGTTGGTCGCATGACCAACATCCGATAATCCACTAATCCGTAATCCGCAAATCCCTCATCACCCCCCATCCCGAAAAAATAATCCGTGAATCCATCATCCGCGAATCCGTAATCCTATTTTTGCAATAAACTTCCTCCCTGCAATCCGCCAAGCAAAATTTCCGCGTCCAGTTATGGATCAGCATACTGAGTGTTGTGCTGTTCCTGGCAAAGATCATTGCATACCAGATCACGCATTCGCTGGCCATTTTAACCGATGCGCTGGAGAGTATCGTAAACGTGATTGCGGGATTCATCGGGCTCTATAGTTTGTATGTGGCCGGCAAACCCAGGGATCTTGATCATCCCTATGGCCATGGCAAAGCCGAATTTGTCTCCGCCGCCATCGAGGGCGGACTGATCGTGGCGGCAGGCGTTATGATTGTTTATGAAACCGTACTCAATTTCATCGCCCACAAACCCATCGAACAACTCGACAGCGGGTTATGGCTTATTGCGGCAACTGCTTTGCTCAATTTTATCGCGGGCAGCGTATGCCTCCGGATGGGCAGGAAAAATAATTCGCTGGCGCTAACAGCCAGCGGCAAACACCTTCAGACCGATACCTATACCACGTTCGGGATCATTGCCGGTCTGCTGCTGATGCTGTTTACAAAACTGTACTGGTTCGACAGCCTTATCGCCCTTGGGATGAGTACGATCGTGATCTACAACGGCTACCGCATTGTACGGGCCTCACTGGCGGGTATTATGGACGAGGCGGATATACAGCTGCTGAAGAAATTTGTACGGATACTGAATGAGAACCGCCCTCCCAGCTGGATAGACCTGCATAACCTGCGCGTGATCAAATACGGCAGCCTGCTGCATGTGGATTGCCATTTCACGCTTCCCTGGTACCTCAACCTCAAAGAAGCACACAAAGAAATTGACCTGCTTACCGACCTGATCAAAAAAGAGTTCGGCGATGCCATCGAACTGTTCATCCACACCGACCCCTGCCTCCCGGAAAGCTGCCCGCTCTGCATCAAAACAGACTGCCCGGTAAGACAACACCCCTTTGAAAGAAAGGTTGAATGGACACTGGAAAACGTACTCCTGAATGAGAAGCACCGGCTGCAGGGGGAGATATGAATCGTGAGACCTGAGTTACCGTGAGTTGGGGGGTGGGGTGTTCTTGAGTATATTGTTAAAAGACCCTCAGGGCTTTCCCCGAATCTCAAGTCAACTCACGATAACTCACGGCAGCTCACGTTACCCCATTCCCACTCCCTGACGTTTCACGTTACCCGTTTCCTTAATTTTGCCTTTCAAGTAAATCCCGTTTGCCATGCAGGTTTGGAAAGATTACCAGGAGAAGAACAAGGATCGTTTTCTGAACGAATTACTCGATCTGTTACGCATACCCAGCGTGAGTGCCAGAAGCGAACACAAAGACGATATGACGCGCTGCGCGGAAGCGGTGAAGCAACGCCTGCTGGAAGCGGGCGCCGATAAAGTGGAGATATACCCAACGGCAGGTCATCCTGTCGTATATGCCGAAAAGATCATCGATACCTCCAAACCCACGGTGCTGGTATATGGCCATTACGATGTACAGCCGGCAGACCCGCTTGAACTATGGCATAGCGGGCCTTTTGAGCCGGTTATCAAAGACGGCAGGATCTATGCGCGTGGCTCCTGTGACGACAAGGGCCAGTTTTACATGCATGTAAAAGCGCTGGAAACGATGGTGAAAACAAACACATTGCCTGCCAATGTCAAATTCCTGATTGAAGGAGAAGAAGAGGTGGGCAGTCCCAATCTCGCCACCTTTGTTAAACAGAAAAAAGAACTGCTGAAAGCGGATGTGATCCTGATCAGCGATACATCGATGCTGAGTACGGAAACGCCCTCTATCGATATCGGTGTGCGTGGCCTTAGCTACATAGAGGTGGAAGTAACCGGCCCCAACCGCGATCTTCACAGCGGCGTATATGGCGGCGCTGTTGCCAACCCTGTAACCATGCTTGCAAAAATGATCGCAGGCTGCCACGACGGGAACAACCATATCACCATACCCGGTTTTTACGACGATGTGGTGGAGGCGACAGCAGAAGAAAGAAAAAAAATGGCGCAGGCGCCTTTTGATGAAAAAGAATTTAAAAAAGACCTTGGCATCAACAGCCTCTGGGGAGAGAAAGGATATACCACAAACGAAAGAACAGGTATCCGCCCTACGCTCGAAGTAAATGGCATATGGGGTGGCTATACCGGTGAAGGCGCTAAAACGGTTCTGCCGTCGAAAGCTTTTGCCAAGATATCCTGCAGACTGGTTCCCAACCAATCTTCGGTGAAGATCACCGAAAAGATCCTGAATTATTTCAAAAGCATCGCACCAGAGGGCATTACCGTAAAAGCCGAGGAACACCATGGCGGCGAGCCCTATATGACGCCGATCGATTCGGATGCTTATAAAGCCGCAGCCAAAGCAATCGAAGCCACATTCGGTAAAGAACCGATACCCGTTCGCGGCGGCGGCAGTATTCCGATCTGCGCCCTGTTTGAAAAAGAACTGGGACTGAAGATCGTATTCATGGGCTTTGGTCTCGACAGTGATAACCTGCACAGCCCGAATGAAAAATTCGATGTGTTCAATTTTTACAAAGGCATAGAGACCATTCCTTATTTCCATCAGTTCTTTACAGAAATGAAAGCATAACTTTCAGGAAGTTTCCTGCTTTCCAAAAGTTGCTAAGGTATTATGTCAGAGACCAGAGAAAAACTACGCATCGATAAATACCTCTGGGCCATCCGTTTGTTCAAAACTCGGAGCCAGGCAGCCGATGCATGCGACAAAGGCAAGGTCAAATACCAGGGTAATTCTGCAAAAGCCTCACGCATTGTGGCAGTGGGCGATGAATACGAAGTAAAGACCGAAGCGCGTAAATGGGTGATCAAGGTAACCGGTCTTCTGCATACCCGCGTTCAGTATTCAGAAGCGATCAAATACTATATCGATATCACGCCTGCAGAGGAGATGGATCGTATTACGTTCGAGGCATCGGTGTTCCATACGGGAAAACGGCAGAGCAAGATAGGCAGGCCAACCAAAAAAGAGCGGAGGGATATCGACGGATTCATGGATTTGTAACACAATGATTCATTTCCAATAAAACCAGCCCGGTATGAAAAAATCCATTCTTCTGCTTTGTTTTGCATGCAGTGTTGCAGTGACTACGCTGCAGGCCCAGACACCCGCCGATTCAATCACCGTTGTTTCCAACCCTGAAAAAAAAGCGGAGTTCAAGGGAGGTGTCAATGGATGGATACGTTTTCTGGAATCCACACTCGACAGGAATTTGCTTGAAAAAAACAATGCCCCTTCAGGCAGCTACCGCGTGATCGGCAACTTTATCGTTGACAGGGACGGATCCGTAAAGGATATCAGGATCGAGGAAGACCCGGGTTACGGTGCTGCCGACGAATACAAGCGGGTGCTGCTGCTTTCCAGCAAAAAATGGATCCCTGCCTCGGATAAAGGCATTGCCGTTGCCTACCGGCATAAACAGTCGCTGACCCTTATCAGGTAATAAGCTTCCGCTATGTTTGGTTCTGAAACCGGTCACTGGCCCAAAGCCTGGTCGCCCTTGCTTGAGCGGTTTGTTTACTT
This sequence comes from Sediminibacterium soli, assembly GCF_009939225.1. Lineage (GTDB taxonomy): Bacteria > Bacteroidota > Bacteroidia > Chitinophagales > Chitinophagaceae > Sediminibacterium > Sediminibacterium soli. The sequence goes on from NZ_JAACJR010000008.1 coordinate 1,273,937, forward strand.
TTGTGCCATGAACATAGATATCATCACCGTTGTTCCCGATCTGCTCGAGAGTCCTTTCAGCCACAGCATCATGAAACGTGCAAAGGAAAAAGGACTGCTGACGGTGCAGACGCATAACCTCCGCAAATGGGCCATCAACAAGCATATGCAGGTTGACGATTACCAGTTTGGCGGCGGCGCCGGTATGGTGCTCATGCCCGAACCGCTGGCAAATGCAATAGAGGAACTGCAGCAGGACAAACCCTACGACGAGATCATTTATCTCACACCCGACGGCGCATTATTCGATCAGAAAACCGCCAACCAGTTATCGTTAAAGAACAACCTGCTGCTGATCTGCGGTCATTACAAAGGGATCGATGAAAGGATCAGAAAACAATATGTGACAAGAGAAATTTCCATCGGCGATTATGTACTGAGCGGCGGAGAACTGCCTGCCGCCATATTGGTGGATGCGATCGGCAGACTGCTACCCGGGGTGTTGAACGATGAAACCTCGGCCCTGTTCGATTCTTTCCAGGATAATTTACTGGCCCCTCCCGTGTATACCAGACCCGCTGATTTCCGCGGCGATAAAGTTCCCGAGATACTATTACAGGGCGATCCCAAAAAAGTGGAAGAGTGGCGCCACGAACAATCCGTAGCGAGAACGAGAGAACGAAGACCGGATATGCTGGAAGACTGACGAATCCTTGGATTGGGGATTTTAAAATGGGAAATTTTGAAATTGAAAGAAGTTATCTGCAATTCCAAAATTCCGATTTCCAAAATTCCAAAATCACTTCACCTTATACCATTTCTCCTCCACCCCTTCGTTAAACTTAACGGTGGTGTTTTCCACTTCGCTGTCGAGAGAGGCAAGGGACATTTTGAGTTTGGAGGGGTATTTGATGCCGCCGTAATCCTGGTACTCTTTCACATCCAGGGTGGCTTTCATGTCTTTGCGGATATTCCTCCCGAAGGCCTTCATCATGCTGCCGAAGCCGGTGAGGTTGGCGGCCATATCGCCAAATGCCTCTATGCGGTTAACAAGAAAAGTTTCGCTGTTGATAAAGTAAAACAGTTGCTGCCCGGTTTTCAAAGTAAGCCTGATCTTGAAAGAAGGCACTTTGTTTACTTTTTCCGTGCCCACCAGCTCGGCGGTATGACCTTTTGCTGCAGTGCCCACCAGCTCGGGAAAAGCACCGGCGCAATCCAGTTCATACTGCTGCGTGCTCAGTTCTTCGGGTTTCAGCTGTGTGATAACGGCAGGCGTTCCCTCCATCGGGCCAAAACCGCGCATCGGCGGAACATAGATATAGCCCGCGGTATCGGTGATCAGGGTAAAGCTTTCGCCCATACCCATAATGCCGCCAACCTGCCTGCGGTATAGTTTTCCTTTTTCCTTTACCGAGGTAACGGGCAGTTCCATATTCTGTCCCATCACCGATATCTTTACATTACTGAAAGTTTCAAGGGTTTTGATGGCCTGCAGCTTATCGCGGCCGCCGGCAGCCGTCTCGTATTTTGCCAGTATTTCTTCTGCGGTTTGCGCATGGGCGGTCACCAGCAGGAATGTTCCGAGCAACAGCGGCAATATCCTTTTCATATAGCGTATTTTCGTTGATGAGCGCCAAATGTAATTCCCGGGCGGTAAATAAAAACATAAAAAAGGTGTACGAGCCGTTTCACAAGACGAATACCATGAACACGCAATCCTTCAGCATTTCCGGCAACCTGGCAGACGTATGGAAGAAATCGGTTTACCCTGCCGAGATCAGGGTGGAGTATGGGGTTATCCAGTCCATCCGCCGGCTTGATCCCGCAGCTTCCTTTTCACATTATATACTGCCCGGCTTTATCGACAGTCATGTGCATGTGGAAAGCAGTATGCTGGTACCGAGTGAGTTTGCAAGACTGGCGGTGGTGCATGGAACCGTAGGCACCGTAAGCGACCCGCACGAAATTGCCAATGTATGCGGACTGAAAGGCGTGGAGTTCATGATAGACAATGGCCGGCAGGTGCCTTTCAAATTCAATTTCGGTGCGCCAAGCTGTGTTCCCGCCACCCTGTTCGAAACGGCTGGGGCAACACTGACCAGTGCCGATGTACGTAAGCTGCTTGAGAAAGAGGAGATCAAATACCTGAGCGAAATGATGAATTTTCCGGGCGTATTATTCAAAGACCCGGAAGTGATGAAAAAAATTGCAGCGGCCCATGCGCTGGGCAAGCCTGTTGACGGGCATGCACCCGGACTGCGGGGAGAACAGGCAAGGGAATACATAGAAGCAGGCATCTCCACCGATCACGAATGCTTTACGGCGGAGGAGGCGATCGATAAACTGCAGCATGGCATGCATATCCTCATACGGGAGGGAAGCGCCGCAAAGAATTTTGAAGCACTGATAGAATTGCTGGAGGATCATCCCAGGATGATCATGTTCTGCAGCGACGACAAACACCCCGACAGCCTGGCAGAGGGTCATATCAACCGCTTATGTGCAGGGGCTGTGGCAAAGGGCATCGATGTGTTTTCCGTACTGCGCGCGGCCTGTGTAAATCCCGTATTGCATTACCATCTCGATATCGGGTTATTGCGGGAAGGCGATCCGGCAGATTTCATCGTTGCAGATGACCTGGTGGATTTCCGGATCCGGCAGACCTATATCGATGGTTTGCTTGTGGCGGACAAGGGTAACACGCTGATCAGACCGGTGCCTGTGCAGCGCATCAACCAATTCGATTGCAAAGAACTGACTGTCGCCGATCTTGCTGTTACCACCGCGGAATATCCGTCTGATAACGGATTGATACCGGTGATAGAAGCGCTGGATGGGCAGCTCATCACCAACCGGCTTGACTTACCGGGAAAACAGGATGGCCTTAATTGGGTAAGCGATACGGAAAATGATATCCTGAAAATGGTAGTGGTAAACCGCTATCATACCGCGCCGGTTGCAAAATGTTTTATCCGGAATATTGGACTGAAATCAGGCGCGATCGCCTCTTCTGTGGCACACGACAGTCATAATATTGTTGCGGTGGGTGCCGATGATGAAAGTATAGCCGGGGCGATCAATCTTGTAATAAGAGAGCAGGGCGGCGTGAGTTGCTGCAGTGGGGAAAACAGGTCTGTACTGCCGTTGCCGATCGCCGGTTTGATGAGCGATCAGGATGGTTATGCCGTTGCAAAAGCATACACAGCCATCGATGCCATGGCAAAAGCAATGGGCTCCCCATTATCCGCGCCTTTTATGACGCTTAGTTTTATGGCGTTACTGGTGATACCGCATCTAAAACTGAGCGACAAGGGTTTGTTTGACGGGGACAGGTTTGAATTGTTGTGATCACGCGGCTACACGGCCGGCAAGGCAATAAGCGCACTGTGAAAAAGACCGAAAATAAAGAAGCCGGTATAAACCAGTTTCTTTATTAGCCAGAACATCCTTGCGATGCACAGACCATACCTGGATCCTTCTGAATACCTGTAGTCATAAGGATCGGAATGCTAGAACCGGTAGTTAACCCCAATCCGCATATTGATCCCTTCACCCAAAACCGTTTTATCACGAAGAGGGGCAGCCCATTGCGAACGGGCAGGTAAATAGGTTGTATTGAAAAGATTATTAATAGCTAACGAAGTTCCCATCTTCTCAGTGATTTGATATTGCGCCGATAAATTAAATACCGTGTATTGCTTTAAAGGCACTTCTGCATAGTTATATTTCCATCCGCCATTACCATTCGGAACAGGCGCAAACCGGTTCCTGTTACCCATGTGTACGCCGCTAAACAGCAGCTTTATTTTAGCGATGGGGTTGTATGCAATAAATGCGGTGGCTTTTGGAGCCGCTATGAATTCTGAATTAATATAAAAGAGTTGGTAAGGATTATCTGCTTTATAAGTTATTCCTTCAACATAAGAATAAGTAGCTCCCATATCCAGTTTATCCTTTAAGATCGCAACCCCGACTGAGATATCTGCACCATAAATTTTCTGAGGTGTTTTTGCCGGTTCGTACCGGTTTTCAGCGTTGTTGTACACAAGTCCTGCTCCTGTTTTAGAAGTGCTGTAATAACCGGTAGCCTCAAACCTCAGTTTACCGATGTACGACAAGAACCCCAATTCATAATTATCCGTTACAGGTGCACTGAGGTTTAATGTACGCACAATATCCGCATTGGTAGCTCCCTGCAGTATGCGTCCTACATTCGGCAATGTATATCCCTGTGAAAAATTTATATACGGGCTGAAATCTTTGTATTTCACATACCTTAACCCAATATTGAACGAGACATTTCTGAAATCCTCACGACCTGCGTTGATCGGATTGGATTTATTATAAGTGCCGTCGGCTCTCAAAGTCGGCAATGTGCCATATGCATCAGACCGAAGCGACATATTATCGTATCGCAAACCGGCTTTCAACACCCAGCTATCCTGTATCTTAAACGCCGATTGTATATAAGGCGCGATGCTCACCAGATCCAACTGTGGAATCCATATTCTCCCATCCAGCAACGTGCGGGATGTTTTGTCTTTCAAAATATCCAGTCCATAAGTAAGTGTCCAATCCAGGTTTTTGTACTTGATGCGGGTATTGAAATTCGGCCTGATGCCATATTTCTCAGAATAAATAGCCGATTGCCCGCCCCCCTCAAAAAAATTGGGTGAATAGTAAAATACGTTCTTGGATTTAGCATAATAGACGTCTGTTGTGAATGTTGTGGTACGCTGAAAAATATCAGTGGCGGTATACGTCAGCGCAGCATTGGCAGTGCTGAGTCCTGTTGGCTTTTCAGGGTCATTACTGGTTTTTGGAGTGCCATAACCCGGTATGATCGTATAATCACCGACTGCATTATATACTTCGATGGAACTGTTATAAGGAGCGAAAGGGGTTTCCAGTTTTGACTGGTATACATTACCCGAGAAAGCAATATGCTGTTTCCCGGTAATCGCATAACCAATATTCCAGTAGAGACTTAAGATCTTTGTATTGTCTAAGCCATAGATGGGAAAAAGCGTCTTTTTATTTGGACTGTATTTATTTCCTGTCTGTTCGTAACTAAGACCAGCGTAATAATTCCATTTTTTACTGTTCCCATACAGGGACTGATGTATACCAAAACCCTGTGCATCTTTCGTATTTGCGAGATTGGAGGTTCCCCAAAGGCTGGTGGTTCCCTGTAGACCGCCTGAGGAAGCGGGAGCCTGTTTGGTAATATAATTAATAACCCCGCCCGTGCCCCCCACACCGAACGCAGCGGAAGCTCCTTTGATTACTTCTATCCTTTCCACATCATTGGGCAGAATAGATTTTATTTCAGCCTGGCCGGGAATGAGTGGTGTGGACTGCGGAATACCATTTACCATTACCAGGAAATCTCTTCCGCGCATGGTCTGGCCCCAGTTAAAGTAGGTTCCGGTTCCTGAAGCCAATCCGGGTACCTGCAATTCCAGTATATCCGTGATATTGGAGGTTTGGGCCAGGTATTTTTTAATTGCCTGGGAATTGACTACCGTTACCGAGGCTGGTATTTCCGACAGCAGCTCGCGTCCACGGCCGGCAGTTACCACCACTTCATTAAGTAAACCATCGGCCTCTTCAGCTATGAAATTCAGCGCCAGCGCTTCGTTATCATGTAAAAGAACCGTTTTCTTTTGTGTTTTATAGCCAACCAGGGAAAAGAAGACCGTGTAATTGCCGGGTGACAATTTTTCTATGAGGTAAAAGCCCTTTGTATCTGTTATTGCTTCTGTGGCCATGTTGAGCAGGCGGATACTTGCGGATGATACCGGCAACCCGTGGGAATCAGTTACCGTACCGTTTACAGAGGCCGTTTGTGCATAGACATCAACAGAAACAAGAACATAGATAAAAATTCCTAATAATTTTGGCATAATGCAGTATAAGGGTAATGAGATTGCGCAAAATTCTATGTTTGGGAATACCGTGACTGACGGATTTGAGAAAATAAGTTACGCAAAAAGGAAAATTTTCTTACTTATCATGATCTTCCTGCGCCGTTGTGGGTCGCATGACCACTACTGTTCGAAAGATAATTACGAGGAGTTACACAATAAAATAGTATTCATTTTTCCTTGTTCGCCATTCATCATTCCCTACCCCGCCCAGCCTTCCCGATCCAAACTCCGGTAATGGATCGCTTCGGCAACGTGCTCGGGTTTTATATCCGCACTCTCCGCAAGATCAGCGATCGTTCTGCTCACTTTCAGTATCCGGTCATAAGCCCTGGCGCTCAGGTTCAGCCGCTCCATCGCTTTCTTTAGAAGCGCTTCACCCGCGGCGCCGATAAGGCATATACTGCGCAGCAACTGGCTTGTCATCTGCGCATTGGCATAAATACCGGGATGCTCCCTGTACCGTTCGGCCTGGATATCGCGGGCCCTGATCACCCGCCCGCGGATAGTGGCGGAAGATTCTGCCTGCGTCTGGTTACTCAGCTCGCTGAATGCCACCGGCGTTACCTCCACATGCAGGTCTATCCTGTCTAACAATGGACCCGATACCTTATTGAGGTATTTCTGCACCGAACCGGGCGGACAGGAACATTCACGTGTGGGATGGTTATAGAATCCGCACATACAGGGATTCATCGACGCAACCAGCATGAAGTTCGCAGGAAAATCCAGCGCCATTTTTGCACGCGATATCGTTACCCTTCTTTCTTCCATCGGCTGGCGCATCACCTCAAGCACGGCTCTTTTGAACTCGGGCAGTTCATCAAGAAACAGCACGCCATTGTGCGCAAGCGATATCTCGCCCGGCTGCGGGGTGCCGCCGCCACCCACCAACGCCACGTCCGAAATGGTATGATGCGGTGCACGGAACGGCCGTTTGCTGATCAGTGCGCTGTGCTCCGGCAACTTACCCGCCACGCTGTGTATCTTGGTTGTTTCCAGCGCTTCCTGCAAACTCAATGGCGGCAGTATCGTCGGTAATCTTTTTGCCAGCATGGTCTTACCTGCACCCGGCGGACCTATCAGTATGGCATTATGTCCGCCCGCAGCGGCAATCTCCATGGCGCGCTTTATGTTCTCCTGCCCTTTCACTTCGCTGAAATCGATATCGAATGCGTACTGGTTACCGAAGAATTCCTCCCTTGTATGCACCACTGCTGGCTGCAGGCTGTTTACATCTTTGAAAAAACCGACAACATCGTTCAGGTGTGCCACGCCATACACTTCAAGCTGGTTAACCATGCCTGCCTCCCGCGCATTGGCCGTCGGTACGATCAGGCCTTTAAACCCTTCCTTTCTTGCCTGTATTGCAATGGGTAACGCGCCCTTGATGGGGTTCACCGTTCCGTCGAGACCCAGTTCGCCCATGATCAGGTAACTGGCCAGCCGTTCCGTGTTCTCGATCTGCTCGCTGGCGCCAAGTATGCCGATGGCAATGGGCAGGTCGAATGCAGAACCGGTTTTACGTATATCCGCCGGTGCCAGGTTTACCACGATCTTTGTGCGGGGCATGTACCAATCGTTCGTTTTGATGGCACTCTCTGTTCGCTGCAGACTTTCTCGCACGGCATTGTCCGGCAGGCCAACGATCGTATAGCTTTGTCCCATGCTAACATTTACTTCTATGGTGATCGTAATGGCTTCCACGCCGTACACGGCGCTGCCGAAGGTTTTTACCAGCATGCGGTTCGCGGTTAAAAAGCGAAAATTATGGGAAGCGGGGCAGGAAAAATAGCGTAGTTATACGGGGGTTAATTGTTATCCTTCTCTAATTCGTTGGCTGCTGGTCAGGCAACCAGCAACGATGGGAGCCTCATCCTTTTCGGATAATTGTTTTTATTTTATCCTGGTTATCTGTCATCTCCAATCGTTCATTTTTTTGGAACGACGCAGTTGTTTTACCCTGACAACGGCTCCAGCTATCTCTCTGTGATACACTGTTGCTGGTCAGGCGACCAGCAACGGCGAGGAAGAAAGCAGCACTTGCGCTATTCAACAAATAAGCCCCAGGTTATGGTCACCACAGATCAAATACTACAAAGGCCTGTCAAATAATTTTGGCAGGCCTTTGTATATGCTTTCTCGAATCCTTTCCGCTATGGCTCAAAATAAACCTTATCGTATAATTTCATTGATTGTTTACTGAATGGGTTTAAATGAGCAAAGATGCCGGCATTATAGCCTTTACGCTTCAGCTTGCGATTTGCAAGTATCAGATTATACAGCGTATAACCGAAAAGTCCTGTAACAAACCATACCATTGGTATCTGCTTAGAAAAAAAGACTAAAGCCAAAAGGGGCGCTACTAGAGTTACGTAGAACATTAAAAGTCGCATTATTCTTCGTTTTTATTTACCACAAATGTACATACGACCGGCACATCTCATTGCAAAATATCCGATAGTAGGTGGAGAAACGGCTAGGGCTACCAATGCGAGTGCCGACGCACCGCCGTGATTACTGTATACATCTATCAAGCAATTTCCCCATCCCCTAAAAAAGTCACTAAAGCGGTTAAGTAACAAGAATTTATAGATTCCGGTTGCACTGAAATTGGCCAGTAGGCAATCCTTTCACCGGATTTGTCCCCGTAAAACGTTTTTTCTCATGTGTGTGTTTCTAAATTTTAGAAAAATTGCTGTAGTCTAACGGACAGGGGGATTTTCGTATAACATTACAAACATAGTTAACCGCAACAACCGTTGTCTGGGTGTTTACACCCATTTTTTTTATAGATAAACAACTAAAATCTGCACTATTGTTGGTATCCGATAGATAACCATTTCTTAATGTTCAAGTGGCATATTCATTCGCGTATTTATACGCAATACTGCCGCCCGTGGTGCGGGCGGCAGTCCTCCGCCGGCGTTTGTCGCCTGACCAACGTCAGCAGAAAAGAAAATAATACCCCCAGATCAGTTCCACTGGATGGCATAGTAGACACATGGCACCGTTCCGATATTGGTCAGGTTATGCAGCACATTCGAACCCAGATAAACAACATCTCCCCCATTTGCCTTTTTATGCTCCGTGCCGATCTGCATTTCGGCATTGCCCTGTAACATCACGATGACCTCCTCGTTTTTATGTGTATGCGGGTCATGGCTTTTGTTGTTGGGGTTAAGCGTTGTTACATGCATATCGAAACGGTTCAGCATCACCGTTGGGCGGTCGAAGAACTGGCGTACCCCGCCTTTGTTATGCGGTTTAAATGGAATATCGTTCCAGTTGACCGCAAAAGAGCCGCCGGCATTTCTTCCCCTGTCTTTATCAGGCGAGTCCGAACGATAGCGCATCGCGTAGACCTCGGCAGCCTGGTCTCCGTTGAAGATAGCCAGGCTGTCGGCATTCATCAGCCCTATCACCGATCCTGTGCCGAGAGAAAAACTGCTGTCTTTCAGTTTTACGGTAACTTGTCCTTCTTTTACGATAAAGAATGTCTCCTCACCATCCCTTCCCAGGATATGCCGTGAACTTTGGGGTGTGAGCTTATAGGCAAACATGGTATGGGAAGACAACACTGCCCCCCACCCCTCAAACAGTTTCTGCGCCAGTTCGCCGGCAGAACGCGCGGGACCGCCGGTCACATGGTACACATCCGAGGCAACCGGTTTTTGTGCAGTTGCCGCTGCCGCCAGAACACATGCCAGTAATACGGTCAGCGCACTTTTTTTAGTCGGGAAGTTTTGCATACTTCCAAAATACCTATAATTTCTCTAAAAGTGAAACAACACCTTCCCGCTTCAGGATCAGGTAGCCGATACGGTCGTTGCTGATACCGGGTTTGAGATGGTAACTGAATTCCAGCTGATCGTTGTTGACAGCCGTTTCAAAATAATAGAACTGGAGATTGGGGTACTGTTTCAGATCCTGGCCTATCTCGTACAAATGTGTTGACAGCACAAACAAGGCGCTCTTCAGTTTACGCAGTCCCTCGATCACCGTTACACTGCATTTGATAGCATCCTGCTGGTTGGTGCCTTTGAAGAGCTCATCGATCAGTATCAGCCAGTTCTTACCGTCGCTGATCTTTTCTACCGTGTTCCTGATACGCTGCACCTCGTTAAAAAAGAAGCTCTCGCCTTTGATGATATTGTCCACCACCTGTATATTGCTCAGCATGCCATCGAGGAAAGCCAGTTCCATGCCCGAGGCCGGCACACCCATACCGATATGCGCCAGGTAGGCCGCTATACCCACCGCCTTGATGAAGGTACTCTTACCCGCCATATTCGCGCCGGTAAGAAAAAGAAAATTCTTGTCCCTGGCAAGATCCACATCGTAGGATACCGGCGTCTGCAGCAGGGGATGATACAGTGCCCTGGCATTCAGAAAAGGCTCTGCGCTGCGGCTGACGGTCGGAAACGCCAGCTGGTAATTGCGGCAGGCTATCGCCAGGCCAAGGTACGCATCAAGGGTGCTGTACAGGCTGATCAGTTCAAAAGCGGCGTTCTTATATCCTTCCCGCACATAACCGGTATATACCAGCACATTTACCGCCGACAGGTTATGCTTGTCTTCCTGCAGGATACGCTGTATCATCGGCTTGGCCAGCATCAGGCTGATGCGTGTTACCCAGCTGGAAAGGTCCTTGCTAAGCGTTTTACCTTCCAGCAGCTGCACGATATGGTTCAACCCTTTTGTAAAATCGATCACATGAACGATCGAATACCGCATCAGCGAATAATCGTGTCGGTTGAACAGCTGGAATATTTTTGCATCGAGCTTATTCGGATGATGGGGATATCGGTTCACATGCGAGTCAAAGAATTTCTCGATCATCATCACCGTTCCGTTGCTGATATAGGCAGGCCATTCGTCGATGATCTCCATCAGGCAGCGTATGGTCTTCTGGGTGTCTTCAATGGCTTCCACCGAATCAAGCGGGTGGCCCAGCAGGTAATGCAGGTGTTCCCTTCCCCCGTTTGTCTGTGCAAAATTGAGGTGGTTGAATACAGACTGCTCTTCTTCGCTGTGAAAGATCGACAGATCGGTGAGCGTGGTTTTGTCTATTTGCATGGTCGGGCTATGGATTTCGGAGTAACGGATTGGTGGATTACGGATTACCGGATTGTCAAGGTAAGGCATTCCCGTAAATAGGGACCGGGGTATGAATAAGTCAGGGTTACATCCCCCGCAACCATCCACAAATCCATCATCCGCTAATCCATAATTTTCTACCTGACCTCAAACCCAAGCCGTTCTCCCATCTGAGATTCATTCCATACCCCATTTCCATAAACCAGGTGGCCATTTACGAATGTATGGGTAACAGATGCGGGAAATGCAAATCCTTCGAGCGGGCTCCAGCCGCATTTGTACAGGATATTTTCTTTTGTTACCTGTGAAGACCGGTTCATATCCACCAGCACCAGGTCTGCATGATAGCCTTCCCTGATAAAGCCTCTTTCACGGATACGGAAGCAGCGCGCAACGGCATGACTCATTTTTTCAACCACTTTTTCCATACTGATCCTGCCCTGCTGCACATAGGATAACATCAGCAACAGCGAGTGCTGTACAAGCGGTAACCCGGCATGAGCATGTTCATAGTCTTCCTGCTTCTCTGCCCAGGTATGCGGGGCATGATCGGTTGCAATCAGGTCCAGCCGGTCATCGAGCAAAGCTTTCCATAATGCGGCTTTGTTATGCGGCGCCTTGATCGCAGGGTTACATTTGATGCGGTTGCCGAGTGCGGCATAATCATCGCTGGTAAAATGCAGGTGGTGCACACATACCTCCGCGGTAATGCGTTTTTCCTCCAGCGGGATCATATTGGTGAAAAGCTGCAGTTCTTTTTCCGTGCTGATATGCAGTATGTGCAGGCGGCTGTTGTATTTTTTTGCAAACTGTATGGCGCGGAAAGATGATTCAAAACAGGCATCTTCGTTACGGATAACAGGATGATCGGATGGCTCCAGCTTACCCTTGGCTGTCTTCAGTGCAGCAAAATTGGCTTTAATGATGGCCTCATCCTCGCAATGGGTGGCAATCAGCAATTCGCTGCCGCCAAATACCTTGTCGAGCATCAGCGGGTTATCCACCAGCAGATTTCCGGTCGAAGACCCCATAAATATTTTCACACCGCATACACGGTCTTTCTTTTCATTGGTGCGTAACACTTCCTCTATGTTATCGTTCGAAGTGCCCATAAAGAAAGAGTAATTGGCCAGTGAGGTACGGGCAGCGATAGCGTATTTATCTTCAAGCAGGGTCTGCGTAAATACCGGCGGACTCGTATTCGGCATCTCCATAAAACCGGTGACGCCGCCGGCAACCGCCGCCCTGGCTTCGGTTTGTATCGTGGCTTTATGGGTAAGTCCGGGTTCACGGAAATGTACCTGGTCGTCGATCGCGCCGGGAAGCAGGTGCTGCCCTTCTGCACTTATCTCGATACATTTTCCTTTTGCATCGATCGAAGCGGCAATCTTTTCTATCCGCCCGTTTCTCAGCAGCACATCGCCCTGCTGCTGTCTTCCTTCGTTAACGATCGTAGCGTTTTTGATTAGGTACTGGTCCATGGATGCAAGTTAATTTGAAAATTCGGGGATTTGAAAATTTGAAAATGGGGTATTGCCGCATGGCTTAATTGTTAACTGTTTTCTCAGCCATTACAACCTGCTTCCATTTTCAAATTTTCAAATGATCAAATTTTCAAATTACCTAGTCTTCAAAATGCAGCGAAAACACCACCATCCGGGATAATATCTGGCCCAGGTTGTTGGAGTATTTCAGCGCAGGGTCGGGCTGGTGAAGATTGGTGAGACCGTTGCTGATCTTGATCTCGGGCGAGAGGGTTACAAAAGGCAGGTAAAAATTGAAGCCGATACCCAGCTCAAAACCTATATCGGTTCGCTTCAGCTTGATCATGTCCTCCACATTGCGCGAAGCGGAATTGCTTGACAGGTCCGTGTCGAACTTCATTCCCGCCAACAGGTAAGTGCGGAAATTACCGATCCTGTCCGAATTGAATTTGAGTTGTATGGGCAGGCTCACCAGTGTGGCAGGCAGTATCTGGTTCTGCACCTGCGACTCACCGGCCTTGGCAGTGCCCAGTTTAAAATTGATGGATTTGGAACCGCCGATGATCAGCTGCGGATTCACACGCACCTGGAAATGGTCGCTTAATCTTCCCGTGGCCATCAATCCCATGGCAATACCCCCGCTCGATCGCGGTTCCGCGATCAGAATACTGTCGCTTTGCAAAAAGGCAGGCGCTTTACTGAGGTGCAGCGTGGAGGTATTATAACCCAGTGTAAGACCAAAATAATAGGTAAGGTCTTCGTGCCCGCGCCGGTAGATCTCCTTTTGCGCATGCACGGAGCCCATACAGCATAACAGTATGACAGGAAACAGGATCTGTTTCCGCAGCAGGAAAAAAATAAATCTAATCAATTTACAGTCAATCAATTGTGTTCCAAAAGAACCAGATGGGTACAGGTAGGGATAATAGGCCTTGGTTTGGTCTGTACCGCAATATACCGCGGGAAATTGAGTTATGGATACCGGAAAGACGGTTTTTAACAGAACGATGGGGCGGACGTAATGTGCAAAGCGGCCCTGTCCGGGTATGCGTTGGATGCATGACGACCTCTGTACATTTTATCTCAGGCGCTATATCAGGCCTTGCTTCCGCAGTAGATGGTGCAGATGCCCAGGCTTAACCTTTTGAAATAGGTGGCTGCATAACCTGTTTTGGCAAGTATCGAAAGAAATTCCTTACCCTCGGGAAAAGCTTCCACGCTGTTGGTGAGGTACTGGTATGCTTTTCTGTTATTGGCAAACAGTCTGCCCACCGCGGGCGTGATAATGTTCATGTAGATATCGCAAAACGTTTTAAAAGGCTGGGCAGGTTTGGAGAACTCGAGCACCACCAGCTTACCTCCCGGCTTTAATACACGCAGCATTTCGGACAGGCCTCTCTCCAGGTTTTCAAAATTCCTTACACCGAAGGAAACTGTAATGGCATCAAAACTGTTATCGCCGAAAGGGATCTGCTCGCTGTCGCCTTTGTACAGCGTGATATGATCACCCAGCTGCAGTTTTTCGATTTTTTTTCTTCCCAGTTCCAGCATCCCCTCGGAAATATCGATGCCGGTGATGTGCTGCGGGTGCAGCATTTCCCAGGTCATGATCGCAATATCGCCGGTGCCGGTGGCTACGTCGAGCACCTGTTGCGGTCTGCGATCAGCCAGCTGGCTGATCGCTTTTTTACGCCAGCGGATGTCCACGCCGGCGGTAAGAAAACGGTTCATGAAATCGTACCGGCCCGCAATGCTGTTGAACATCTGCGCCACCTGCTCTTTTTTCTTCATCCCGCTTTCCTGGTCGGGCACCACGCCATCATGAGCGAATTGGGTCATAGGCGCAAAGATAAGGAAACACAGGCGTGGGTCGGGTATGGCCTATCACCATCCCTCAGGTCTGACGCCTCACGTTTCCCGTCCCAGCTTCCTTATCTTCGTTCCCATGAAAGCGCTTGTATACAAATCCACCGGCAGCTGGTACTCGGTGAAAGCCGAAGACGGGCGGACCTACCAGGCGCGGATCAAGGGCATTTTTAAGATCGACGAGATCAGTTCAACCAATCCCATCGCCGTGGGTGATGAAGTGGACCTGGCGATAGAGGCGGTTCAGGAAGAATCTGCCGTGATCACCGAGATCTATGAGCGGCGCAATTACGTGGCAAGAACTTCGCCGCACAACAGGCGGCAGCACCATATCATTGCCTCCAATTTAGATCAGAGCCTTCTTTTTGCCACGCTGAAGGAACCCAGAACTTCGCAGGGTTTTATGGACCGCTTCCTGGTTTCCTGCGAGGCTTATCATATTCCCGCCGTGATCGTGTTCAACAAAGCCGATATCTACCGCAAAAAAGAAATGGACATCTTCGGAGAAATGAAAGCGATGTTTGAAGCGATCGGTTATACGGTGGTGCTCACAAGCATTCTGTCGGGACAGGGAATGGAAGAGGTGAAAGAACTGCTCCATAACCGCACCACCCTGCTGAGCGGACACAGCGGTGTGGGAAAATCATCGTTTATCAATGCCCTGTTCCCGGAATTTGATTTGCCCACGCAGGAAGTGAGCGGATGGAGCGGTAAGGGTATGCATACCACCACGTTTGCGGAAATGTTCGACCTGCCTGCCGGCGGCCGTATAATCGATACACCGGGTGTGCGCGAATTCGGGCTGGTGGACATCAGCAAGCAGGAACTCTCGCAATATTTCCCCGAAATGCGCGCCGCACTCAACGATTGCCAGTTCAACAACTGCATGCACATCAATGAACCGGGCTGCGCGGTAAAAAACGCTGTCAGCAGGGGAACCATCACACCCGACAGGTACGCCAGTTACCTCACCATACTGGATACGATAGAGGAGAACCGGTATTAAGAAACAGATGGTTGAATAACTGATTAACAGACGCCGTTGCAGAGAATTTATTCGATTAGCCGCCCTGCTTCCCGTCCTTCACTTCATTATACTGTTCAAACCAGCCTGCGTATTTAACGTAGTTATGGGCGATACGGTCGATCTCGCCGTGAATGAGTTCTTCTGACACATCCTTTATTTTTTTCGCGGGTACACCGGCATAGATCGTGCCTGCTTCCACCACCGTGCCTTCGAGCACCACGGCCCCTGCGGCGATGATGGCATTTGTATGAATCACACATCTGTCCATGACGATAGCGCCCATGCCGATCAGCACATTATCATGCACCGTACAGCCATGCACGATTGCATTGTGACCGATGGACACATTGCTGCCGATCTCGGTCGGGTTTTTCTGGTAGGTGCAGTGAATGGTGGCGCCGTCCTGCACATTTACCCGGTTACCCATTTTGATATAATGCACATCGCCGCGTATCACCGCGTTGAACCATATGCTGCACTCCTCTCCCATTACCACATCTCCTACAATGGTGGCATTGGGCGCTACAAAACAACGATCGCCAAACTGTGGTTCTTTACCGTTTACGGGAAGAATGAGTGCCATAAAAGAAAATTAAGTAAGTGATCAATGGGTGGCTAAAGTTACCGCATTCAGAAATAAATGGACAATAAAAAAGGGCTTGGTAAATTGCAGCATTGAACCACCGATGAATAACCGGCAATTATTTCTCCAGCACCTGGCGCAGACTTCCTCCGCACCGATCGGTATCGAAATGGTGCGGGCCGAAGGCGTATACCTGTTCGATGCCGGCGGAAACCGCTATACCGACCTGATATCGGGTTTCAGCGTATGCAACATAGGTCATGGCCACCCCGCGGTGATCAAAGCGGTGCAGGAACAGGCGGCGCAATATATGCACCTGATTGTATACGGTGAGTTCATCCAGTCGCCACAGACCGGCTATGCCAAACTGCTGACGGATCATTTGCCCGCAACGCTCAACTGCGTGTACTTCACCAACAGCGGCGCAGAGGCAACAGAGGGCGCTATGAAACTGGCCAAACGCGTTACGGGCAGAACAAAGATCATTGCCTTCCGCAATGCCTATCACGGCAGCACGCAGGGCGCGTTAAGCCTGATGGGCGATGAATACTGGCGCAATGCATTCCGGCCCTTGCTGCCTGGTATCGAACACCATAGCTATAACGATGAAGAAGCGCTGAAGGCCATCGACAAAAACACCGCCTGTGTGATCATGGAAACCGTACAGGCGGAAAGCGGCATCAGTGCACCATCGCTGCCATGGATACAGCGCCTCCGCAGCAAATGTGATGAGCTGGATGTGTTACTGGTGCTTGACGAGATACAGGCCGGTTTTGGCAGAACAGGCAGTTTATGGGCTTTTGAACAGTTCGGCATTGTACCGGATATTTTGCTGCTGGGCAAAGCGCTTGGCGGCGGTATGCCATTGGGCGCTTTTATCGCCGACAGGAAAAAGATGCATATGCTGTCGCATGATCCTGTACTCGGGCATATCACTACGTTTGGCGGGCACCCCGTTTCCTGCGCCGCGGGCAAAGCGGCCATGGAAGTGCTGCTGAACGGCCGATACACCGATACGGTAAAGGAAAAAGAACAATTGCTGGTTGACAGGCTGGTGCATCCCGCCATTGTTTCGCGCAACCATTTCGGTCTTTGGATGTCGCTGCAATTTGCCACGGCGGAGATCAACCAGCAGATCGTTCACCGCTGCGTAAAGAATGGCGTGATCACCGACTGGTTCATTTTTGCGCCCGACAGGTTACGCATCGCCCCGCCACTTACCATCTCGCCCACAGAGCTTGAACAGGCATGCAGGATCATCCTGCAAAGTATTGATGAAATAACTGCATAAGACCGCTGCGGGGATGCTGCAGCGCCTGTTTTATTTACACGGTGTTCTTCTGCAGTACTGGCTGTACAGTTTTTCGTAAACAGGTATGATGTTGCTGATGTCGAAACGTTCTGCCTGCTGGTGGGCGGCTTCTTTCATTTCCGCAAGTTTTGCATTGTCCTGCAGCAAGGCTATCGCAAAGCGGCTCATGGCATCCACATCGCCCACCTCTGTCATAAACCCTGTTTTTCCCTGTATATTGATCTCGGAGAGACCGCCCGCATTGGTGCTGATCACCACGGCGCGCGCCGCCATGGCTTCGAGTGCGGCAAGACCAAAGCTCTCGTATTCCGAAGGCAGCAGGAAGATATCGCTTACGGCGAGGATGTCTTCCATCTGCTCCTGTTTTCCGAGGAATTTCACATCCTCGTCTATGCCCAGTCTGCGTGTCAGCTCCTCTACCACCGGTCTTTCGGGGCCATCGCCTACCATCAGCAGTTTGGCGGGCATTTCTTTCCGCACGGCGGCAAAAACCCTGATCACATCGTCCACCCTTTTCACTTTGCGGAAATTGGACGCGTGCACCAGCACTTTTTCATCGTTTGGCGCAATCACTTTCCGAAAGGCGTTGATCGGTTTTTTATTGAACCGGTTTACGTCCACAAAATTGTAGATCACCTGTATGTCTTTGTGAATGGCAAAAGACTTATAGGTTTCCTCTCTCAGGTTTTCAGATACCGCGGTAATGGCGTCGCTTTCGTTGATGGAGAAAGTGACAACCGGTTCGTATGTTTTGTCGCGCCCCACCAGCGTAATATCCGTACCATGCAGCGTAGTGATTACCGGTACCTCCCTGCCGGTCTTCTGCTTCACGATCTGCTTGGCCATATAGGCCGCCGATGCATGCGGAATGGCGTAGTGCACATGCAGCAGATCCAGGTCATAATTCATGATCACATCCACCATCGTACTGGCCAGCGCCACTTCGTAAGGCGGGTAGTCGAACAGTGGATAGGTAGGCACCCGCACTTCGTGGTAAAATATATTTGCATTGAACACATTCAGGCGAACCGGCTGCTGGTAAGTGATAAAATGAACCTGGTGCCCCTCATCGGCAAGGGCTTTTCCCAGTTCCGTGGCCAGCACGCCACTTCCTCCAAAAGTCGGGTAACAAACAATCCCTAAACGCATACTATTGATTTAATCGTGGTCTGAAGCAAGACAATCCCGTTTGCCGGTTTACGGGTTAGCGGTCTTCCGGGTCCGGGTTGCAAATAACACAAATTTCCGCATACACCTTCCCCGTTCATCCTGCTTGTTCAAATAACACAATTGGTTAACTTTAGTGCCTTATGAAAAAAATACTTTCTGCCTTATTCGCCCTCCCGGTATGTGCCATGGCGCAGCAGACAGGTGATTCTGTGATGATCCGCAGACTGTCAGACGAGATCATGCGCAACGGTAAAGCCTATGACCTGCTCTACCAGCTTACCAAACAGATAGGCGGCCGGCTGGCCGGCTCACCGCAGTTTGCCCAGGCGGTAAAATGGGGCGAGGCATCCATGCAGCGCAATGGCGCCGACAATGTTTTTCTGCAGCAGTGCATGGTACCCCACTGGGTTCGGGGTGGTACCGACAGGGCCGTGATCATGGAAGTGGACGGTAAAAAAACAAGCCGCCAGTTGGATGTACTGGCGCTGGGTAATTCGCTGGGCACGGGTAAAGTGATCTCGTCCGAAGTGCTGTGTGTGGCGGATTTCGACGAACTGGAGCGCAGAAAGGAGGAAGTGAAAGGAAAGATCGTTTATTACAACGCTGGTTTCGATCCAACCAATATCAAACCCTTTGTTTCTTACGGACAATCAGGTATCTACCGCCGCTCAGGCGCAAGTCGTGCAGCCAAATACGGCGCAGTGGGGGTGATGATCCGGTCGCTGACCGAATCAACCGCCAATAACCCGCATACCGGTGCCATGCAATACAATGATTCGTTTCCCAAAATACCCGCGATCGCGGTTGGCCCCAGGGATGCGGATGAGGTATGGGCGCTGTCCAGGAAATCCAGGTTCAGCATGGGCATGCTCACCTACGGCTATTTTATGCCGGATACCATTGGCCATAATGTAGTGGCCGAGCTGAAAGGAACAGAATTCCCCGATCAGTACATTACCGTTGGCGGGCATCTTGACAGCTGGGATGTAAACGAAGGTGCCCACGACGACGGGACCGGCGTTGTACAAACCATCGAGATCATGCGTGCGCTGAAAGCCATCGGTTACAAACCCAAACACACTATACGGTTCGTATTGTTTGCAAACGAAGAAAACGGGCTGCGCGGCGGCACCAAATATGCCGAAGAAGCCAAAGCCAAGAATGAAAAACACATTTTCGCCCTCGAAAGCGATGCCGGCGGTTTTACACCGCGTGGTTTTTCGCTCGGCGTAAACAAGACCCAGCTGGCCAAAGTAAAAAGCTGGCTGCCATTGTTATCCCCCTATGGCGCAGAAGAGATCACCGAAGACGGCGGAGGCGCGGATATAGGTCCGCTGGCAAGAACTTTTGGCACACCCGTAGGAGAACTGAACCCCGATCCGCAGCGGTATTTTGACTTACACCATGCCCGCAGCGATGTATTTGAGAACGTGAACAAACGCGAGCTGTTACTGGGCGCTGTGAATATGGCGGCGTTGATCTACCTGGTAGACAAATACGGTCTCTGATAAGCAGCAGAAAAACCTGGCGGTCACTGTAAAGCTCCATTAGCCGGCCTGCAGCAGGAAGATCGCCAGGCGTTTATGAATATCCGGTACATGCGATTTCCATTCGCGTACCGTTTTTGTCTGTATGGATTCCGACGCGGCCGTAATATCCACGGCGATGCACAGCCTGGTTTCATCACGCAGCGATTGCAGCATATCCCTGATCAGGGCATTGTTGCGGTAAGGTGTTTCGATGAACAGCTGTGTGCAATGCTGCTGATGTGAATGCAGCTCCAGCTCTTTCAGTTTTTTTTTGCGGTCCTGTGTATCGATCGGCAGGTAGCCATGAAACTGGAAACACTGGCCATTCATTCCGCTCGCCATCAGGGCCAGCAAAATGGAGCTCGGGCCCACCAGCGGTCTTACGGGGATATTATTTTTTTGTGCTGCTTCCACCAGCAACTGACCGGGATCTGCAATACCCGGGCAGCCCGCTTCGCTGATGATGCCGATATTCCTGCCTTCTTTCAGTAACTGTATAAATGTTTTTTTGACTTCTTCCTCCGCCTTGTGGATGGCGAACCACTGGTAGTCATCGATCACCATTTCCCGCCAGATGGATTTAAGAAAACGCCGCGCTGTTTTTTCATTTTCCACGAAAAAAGCCTGGCAATCCTTTACAGCATCCGGTACATAGGCCGGGATGGTTTCGCGTGCATCTTCGTACAATACGGTGGGGACCAGGTAAACTTTTCCGATTGGCATAATGCTGGCTATTTACCGGTTGATTTCAGCGGGTACATACTCAGTGTTGCGGCCACCACGGAATAGGCCGGCGCCAGCACCCAGCCGATAACAGGCAAGCCATGCATCAGGTAAAAGATCAGCCCGTTGCCGATGGCCAGTCCTTTGTGTGCGCCGATAAAGAAAATACTTTCTGCGGCCGTTTTCCTGTGACGTTCCATACTGTAGTCGAGCATGGAAAATCCGTAGTAATAACATTCAACCAGCAAAGCCAGTATGGGCGTAAGCCATCCTGCAATCGGCACCAGGCTTAACACCAGGATCGTAAGCAGGTACACGGTTTGCCACAGGCTGTTGCGGAGGGCGATGAAAATACCGCGTTTGATATCTTTCAGCAGCTGCCTGAAACCGAAAGGAAAATCCTTCCCTTCAATAATGGCTTCCGTTTTCTCGCTCAGGTAAGCAAACAAGGGCGAGCCAACGATCAGAAACATATACTTGAACAGCGAAAAATAAAAAAGCATCTGCAGCAGCCACAACAGCATGCCGCCCATGGTAAAAAGAAACCCGATAAAGCTGTTATCGAGCGCATTCAGCCAGTCCTGCAGCCCGGTTTCTTTTGCCAGCCATTCGATAAAGGTGCTGGCGGTTTTACCAAAAAAATACATCCCCAACATAAACAGCAGCGTATACAGAATGCCGGGTATCAATATCCATTTCCATAGCTTATGCTTTCGTATAAACCGGTGAGCTTCGAAATAAGCCTGTATGGCAATGATCATTTCCTTGAGCACGGGCGGGGGATTAGGTCTGCAAAGTTAACGCATTCGCTATTTTTGATCTTATGAACCCTATAACGCTTCTGCGCTCGCAGAAATTGCCCGCTGCCTTCTATGAACGGAAAAATGTGTGTACGGTGGCAAAGGGTCTGTTGGGTAAAATACTGGTCTCCAATTTCGACAACCGGCTTACTGCCGGCCGGATCGTTGAAACAGAGGCCTATAACGGGCCGGCCGATAAAGCCTCTCATGCGTGGAATGGCCGCCGCACCAGCCGCACCGAGATCATGTACCGGCATGGCGGCGTGGCCTATGTTTATTTCTGTTACGGCATCCACCATATGTTCAACGTGGTTACCAATGTTGCCGATATACCGCATGCCGTTCTGGTGCGTGCGCTGGAACCGGTTGCGGGCATCCAAAGCATGCTGGCCCGCACCAGCAAAGCAAAAGCCGATTTTACGCTCACAAAAGGCCCCGGCAACCTGGCAAAGGCGCTGGGCATTCATACAAGCCACAGCGGTATGGACCTGCAGAGCGATGCGTTGTTTATTGCCGACGACGGTGTGCGCATCCCCGCAGCAGCTATTGCCGCCACACCCCGGATCGGTGTTGCCTATGCCGGCGATGATGCCCTGCTGCCATATCGGTTCCTGGTAAAAAACAATCCCTATGTAAGCGGGAAAAAGCTGGCGGACTGATGTTTTGTGACTACGGGTTACCGGTTTATTCCGGGCGTTATTTAGAATTTAGGACAGTTGATCGGCCGCTCCTGTGAGGGGCGAAGGGTATAGATCAGCGAAAGCTCGATACCGCCGCGGTTCATCGATGCGGTTTTGAGTGAAGAGGTATTGTAATCATAAGTGGCGCCAAACCTGAAATCGCCGAACTCCAACCCGAGATACGGAATGATGGCATCTTTCATACGAACCCAGCTTCCGATATACAGGCTTGTGGGTTTCTCCACGTCCGCATTGGCGGAAAGCTGTATCGCTCCCCCGAACATGGTTTCTGTGGTGGCTCCCTGCATGGAGTGCAGCGCGCTCAGGTGAAGGGTGCTGTTGATGCCTACGGGAAAATAACCGCCGGCATGTACCGTGGTGCGCGGGTTGAGTAGGTACTCCGCACCGGTAAAATACTGTTTCGGGCGATTGATATGGTACATGCTGATACCGAAATAGAAATTATTGCGATCGGTGGTACTGCCATTGTACAGCAACCCTGCATTGACATCGATATAGCTTGATTTCAGCGTGGCGTTGTTGAATATTTCAGAAGTAACATTTGTAAAACCAAGCGGTGTCAGCTGGTCTTCAAAATTCATCTGGCTTGTATTGATCAGCATATTGGCATAAGTGATCTGGAACCCCGCGCCTATCTGCTGAAATCCCTCTTCATCCAGGCCTTTGTGATAAGCCGTTGAGACGGATGCATAATTGAATTTTACCGCACCCACGGCGCTGCCTGCCGAGCTGCGGTCGCTGAAGCCCATTACGCCCACACCCCAGGTGTCGTTGCTGGCTATCCTGTCCTGCATAACATGAAAATCGGCAGAAGCCGTTACCGTGGTAAATGCATTGTCTATCGCAGGCCACTGGTTACGGTAATTACCCGCCACGCGCAAAGAGCCAAAAAATTTACCGGTAAGCGCGGGATTCAGGGTAAGCGGTGAAGAATAGAACTGTGAGTAATGGGGATCCTGGGCCGAAATATCATTCAGCAAAACAAACAAACAGCCGGCCAGGAGCAACTTTCGCATAAATAACAGAACACCGAATGTAGGTGAAACGATGCACCAACGGGTACCCCGCGGGTAAATATTATAGACAAGTTAACGGCTCAGGCTGCTGCGCGGTTGCCTCAGGACTGCATTTTTGTACCAAATGCCAGGTCGCCGGCATCGCCCAAACCGGGTACGATATAGCCTTTTGCGGTAAGTTCATCATCGATATCGCCACACCATACCCTGATATGCTCCCCGCATTCGCGGCGCACAAATTCGATGCCTACGGTGCAGGCGATCGCTGCCACCACATGAATTTCCCTGGGGGAATTTTCATTCTGCATGAACTCGATGGTTTTTACGATCGAAGCGCCTGTTGCCAGCATAGGATCGCTGATGATCACGATGCGGTTATCGAGCGCAGGACAACTCATGTATTCCAGCTTGATTTCGAAGTTGCCATCGCGATGGTGTTTCCGGTAGGCGGAAACAAAAGCGTTATCGGCTTTGTCAAAATAATTCAGCATGCCCTGATGTAAAGGCAGTCCCGCACGCAGTATCGTAGCCAGCACCGGTTGCGTTTGCAGCAGTTTACTCTCGTGCGTGCCAAGCGGCGTGGGCACTTCCCCGGTTTTATAAGGCATCAGTTTGCTGATCTCATACGCCGCTACCTCGCCAATACGTTCCAGGTTTCTCCTGAAGCGCATGCGGTCTCCCTGTATATTCACATCGCGCAGTTCGGAAACCCAGTTGCTGAGAAGGCTATGCTGTTCACTAAGGTTAACTACCATGACGCCGGGGATTGGTTGAGGCCCCAAAACTAAGCCTATCAAGGAAAAAGGAAAAGTTTGTTTAGGGAAATGCGCCGGTTTCAACCGCAGGTTACCGATCGTTTGCCCCATACCCCGCTAACCCCTGGCGCCGCGCATCGGTGTCATTGTTAACTTTTTACTGAAAAATTTTTCCGTATTTTCCTCAACCAAACACCGAACATGAAAAAAGGATTATTGGCTGCTGCCTTGTTTGCAGTGGCTTTTGGTTGTAAAAACGGCAAAAAAGAAAAAGAATTCGATACAAAATCCTATGAGCAGGTCAAAGAATCACTGGCAGAGAAAGAAAAGAACAGTCCCGCCAAATTCCTCTTCGTGGAAAGCCGTGACAGGAAGAACCTGATCGGTCAGACCGTTGTAAAAGGCACGCTTACCAACCGGGCCACTGTTTGCTGGTATAAGGATGTGGAAATACATCTTTCCTTCTACAGCAAGACAGGTGTCAAACTCGACGAGGGTCTTGAAACGGTCTATGAAAACATTGCACCGGGCAAAACCGTGAGATTCAAAACAAAATATTTCGCTCCCAAAGGCACAGACAGCGTTGCGGTGCAGGTAACAAAAGCCAAGGGGGATATTTCCATACCGAAATAGCGTGCAGGAGGCGGATGGTTATCAGGTTGTATTGTTAAACTGTTGGCCGGGGCTGCCATTGTTTATCCCATTTCAGTTCCCGGTGTTACCTATTTCACCAGCACAATCTCCACCCGCCTGTTCAGCTGCCGGCCGGTGGCCGTGCTGTTGGTGCTCCGGGGCAGGGAAGCAGCAAACGCCCTGGTGATGATTCTATCGGGCGGGTACACCAGTCGTCTGATGAGGTATTCTTTTACCGTTTCCGCGCGGCTTTGCGAGAGGCGCAGGTTGTAGGCGTCTGTTCCCAGGCTGTCGGTATGTCCCAGCACTTCTATCCGCTGAAAGCTTCGGGTTTTGATCTTCGCAACAAGGGTATCGATCCTGCTGGAAAAAAGCGGGTTCAGTTCGCTTTTATCGAAACGGAACAATACATCCGGGATAACCAGTGTATCGTTCACCGGCAGTGATGAAATGGCAGGCTGGTTGGTACGTTGTGTTGTTTCGGCAGGGCGCTGGGCAATGGTAACCGGCGCAGGATCTTCATCGCTGTCAAGAAAACGGTTGGGTGTATGGCGGTAATTGTTTGCGTAGAGCCGCTGCTCGTTTGCGGCCCTGTCGGCACAGGCTTTCAGCGTTGTGTCAACAGGCAGCAGCGTTACATTATCGATATCGTATAGGATCAGCCAGTTCTGTTCTTTTCCGCGCATGGTGCCTTTGGTAAGGTTACCGATCAACAGGTATTTTTCCGTTCCGCTGGCAGTAAAGCGGATGGCATAGTCTTTCCAGCCCTCGGCCGCATCTTTTATTTTATCCGCTGGTTTTATCGCCAGCTTCTGTTTTGCCTGCATGATCTGGCTCTGGTGATGAAAGGGCTCCACATCAAGCAGGTAAATATCCGTATGGTCAAAATACCTGTCTGCCGTGCGAACCGACATCCCGATAACATATTCCCTGCCTGCCTGTAAGGGGCAAAGCAGTCTGGTATAGAGATAACTCCTGAAAATTCCCGGCCGTACGATATTTTCCATCACGATGCTCTCATGATGGTTGCCAAGAAAAAAACCTGCCGTTCCCTTGATGCTCGATACGGCCAGCAACGGTATCCTGAACCAGCCCTCTGCCGAGCAGGCAGACCGGTATTCGATACACTGGTTCCTGTCTTCAAAACTTCCGTTGGCAACAAGGCTCTGCGCGCCGAGTTTGCCGGCAGAACATAACAACAGCAGGATGAGCAATCGGAGAGACATGGGATAAAGGTACGGGAGATATGGCGTGAGACGTGAAACATCAGACGTCAAACGTGAGTTGGCGTGAGTTATCGTGAGTTTTTATCAGTTATTAAGTGATTATAGGCGGGAGGTGGGCAATGACTGCAAATAGTTGCCGTGAATACAGGCGAAAGGTTTATCAGGGCCAGGATCCGGGCCAGCCGTCGGGATTTTATATCAGCTCACGTCGACTCACGCCAACTCACGAAAAACGCTCTTTCCCTCACAAAAAAAACAGGAAAGCCGACCGCTTCCCTGCCTCAGGATTATTTTTTTGTCTTCCGCACGTCTCACGCCCTATACCAGCATTCTTAAAGGTTCTTCCAGCAGGCTTTTCAGGGTCTGCAGGAAGGCTGCGCCGGTGGCGCCGTCTACCGCGCGGTGGTCGCAGCTAAGTGTCACCTTCATGATATTGCCGGGTACCACCTGGCCGTTTTTCACAACGGGCACCTGCGAAATACCACCCACTGCCAGGATGCAGGCATCCGGCGGGTTGATGATGGCGGTAAACTGGTCGATACCAAACATGCCGAGATTGGAGATGGTGAATGTGCTTCCTTCCCAGTCGGCGGGCTGGAGTTTTTTATCTTTTGCTTTCTGTGCAAATTCTTTTACTTCAACACCGATCTGGCTGAGTGATTTGCCATCGGCAAAACGAACAACCGGAACCAGCAGTCCGTCCTCAACAGCTACCGCCACGCCGATATTGATGTGATGGTTGTAACGGATCGTATCTCCCAGCCAGCTGCTGTTTACTTTGGGATGCTGGCGTAAGGCAACCGCCACCGCTTTCAGCACCATATCGTTAAAACTGATCTTGACGGGCGATGTTTCGTTGATCTTGCCGCGGGCCGCCACGCAGGCGTCCATATCGATGGCCATGGTCAGGTAAAAATGCGGCGCGGTAAACAGGCTTTCACTTAAGCGCTTCGCGATCACTTTGCGCATCTGCGATACCGGTTTGTCTTCAAAGCTTACCTGTCCCAACGGAGCCGCAGGTGCCGCTGCTGCTGCCTTAGCCGGGGCTGATGCGGCCGGTGCTTCGGCTGGTTTGTACTGGTCTACGTCTGCTTTGGTGATCCGTCCGTTATCGCCGCTGCCTTTTACATAGCGGAGATCGATCCCTTTTTCGGAAGCCATTTTCTTTGCCAGCGGGGAAGCCAGTATCCTGCCATCGTTTACTACAGCGGTTTCCGCTGCGGGTTGCTGTGCAGCAGGCTGTGCCTGTGCCGGGGCTGCGGTCTCTGCTGCTTTTGCCGGTTCGGCCGCCGATTGGGCGCCGCTTTTAACAGCAGCTACAATGGCGTTTACATCTGTTCCCTGTTTTCCGATGATACAGAGCAGGTCGTTCACCTGTATTTTTTCTCCGGCCTTGGCGCCCTGGTACAGCAGAATGCCGTCTTTATAACTTTCCAGTTCCATGGTGGCCTTATCGGTTTCGATATCAGCCAGCACTTCTCCTTTTTTTACGGCGTCGCCGATATTTTTATGCCATCCGGCGATAACGCCTTCGGTCATGGTATCACTCAGCCTGGGCATCAGCACCACTTCTTCCATAGAAGCGGCATTGGCAGCGGCCTCCTGGGGCTTTGCCTCCGGCGCGGGAGCAGGGGCCGGGTCTGCGGCTTTCTTTTCTTCCGCCTTGGGGGCGGCGCCGCCTGAATGCTGCGCAACCAGCGCCGAAACATCTTCTCCCTGCTTACCAATGATGGCAAGCAGTTCGTTTACCTGTAATTTACCGCCGTTGGGAGTGCCAATATGCAACAAAGTGCCATCCTGGTAGCTTTCCAGCTCCATGGTGGCTTTATCGGTCTCTATCTCAGCTAATAAATCACCTTTCTTAACCTGGTCGCCAATTTTCTTGTGCCAGGCGGCAATGACGCCCTCTGTCATGGTATCGCTTAACCGGGGCATTAAGATCGCTTCAGCCATATTGCTCTTGCTCGTTTAAAATGAGCCGTGAAATTACGGAATGATTGGGAATTAGGGGTGGGGAATTAAGGCGGGTAAACCGGGACGGCAAATCGGGCATCGGGACCGCACATAAGACAGGATGCCCGGCGGTACCTGCATGAAACCGCCGGCTGCCCGCTATGCCAGTTACGATGCGGTCACCAATGACCAGCAACCTGGCCTACTGCCCCTGCGCCAGGCTGTACGCCTTTTTATCGGCCCATTTATTCAGGAGTTCTGTAGAACAGATCTTGAAATCGGCTGACAGGCGTTTATACAGTTCCAGGATATCGACCTGTGTGGCCGATACTTCGCCGATGGTTTCAAAACGGCAGGCATAGGTGTTCACCAGGTTGGTGAACGAAGAGCCTTTGGGCCATACCTGTGTGCCGCGGTTGCTGATGGTTACCAGCTTAAACAGGTCGGAGGTATGGTGCAGGCATTTTTCTGCGATCACGGCCGGCTGCAGGTTGCTTTCAATGAACATATCCACGCCAACGATGGTTACCGGCTCCAGGTCTTTGCTCTCGAGCATGGGGTTCTCCGAAAGTCTGAAATGGGTGGGTGTGGCCTGCTGGTCGGCGATGATCGGTTTGGGATGATTGGCCGGCAGCTTCCCGAAATTGGCGATAATGGCATCCGTAAATTCCGTTGTGTTCACAGACCTGGTTGCCTTGTCGCCAAAATCGCCTGTATGGATACCGCTTTCGAGCGTGTACAGCAGCGCATTCTCCATCATGGCCGCGGCTTCCATCAGTCCCAGGTGACGCAGCATACCAAAACCGCTCAGCAGCAGCGCGGTGGGGTTCGCTATATTTTTGCCGGCGATATCAGGCGCCGTACCATGCACCGCTTCAAAAATCGAAATATGGTCGCCGATATTGGCAGAAGGCGCAAAACCCAGTCCGCCTACCAGTCCCGCACAGAGATCGCTTACGATATCGCCCTGCAGATTGGTCAGCACCACCACATCAAAAAGATCCGGCCGGCTAACCAGTTTCATACACAGATCATCCACGATCACGTCGTCGGCTTTCAGACCGGGGTATTCCCTGGCTATTTCGTAAAACACTTCCAGGAAAAGGCCATCGGTCAATTTCATGATATTGGCCTTATGACCGCAGGTGATCCTTCTGGCGCCTTTTTTCTGCGCCATCTCAAATGCATACTTGATCACCTGGGCGCTTCCCGGGCGGGTAATAAAACGGCGGCTCAGCGCCACATCGTGCGTAAGCATGTGTTCGATACCGCCGTAGGTATCTTCGATGTTTTCACGGACAATGGTAATATCGATCGGGATCCCCGCTTTGCTGAACACCGTATCCACCCCGTGCAGGGTCTGGAAAGTGCGTTTGTTGGCATAGGTGTTCCAGGTTTTGCGCGCGGTGACGTTCACGCTTTTTACGCCTTTTCCCTTGGGGGTTTCCATCGGGCCTTTGAAGAGAATACCGTTGGTCTCGATAACCTGCTGTGCTTCGGGGGTCATACCGTTGCTGTATCCCTTGTCGAACACCCATTTACCCATATCCACGAACTCGTAGTCGAGCGGCACCCTGGCGGCATCAAAAACGGATAACACGGCGGCCATGATCTCCGGTCCTATACCATCACCTTTCGCAACAGCAATTTTTGTCATATAAGCGGTTTTTTAGTGGTGCAAAGGTACGTGATTGCAGGGTAGCCGCAGGTTGGCGGGCGATGGTTTTTCTTTAACAATTCCTTGCACTAACAGCAAACACCCTGCAATCGGGGCAAACCGAATGAAAAGCCTTAGCCAGGGCTGCAACACGGGAATACCCGCTGGCAATATTGCTTCTAATTCCTTATTTTTAGGGCAAGCAAACGAAAGGGGTATGGTATCAAAAATTTCGGAGGGCGTGGAGATCAGCGTGGAAACATTTTACCAGCCCGATTACAGCAACCCGCTCAACAGCGAATTCATGTTTGCTTATCGCATCACCATCGAGAACCATAACCATTTCACCATTAAGCTGCTTCGCCGTCAGTGGTATATTTTCGACAGCAACGGCGAACACCGCGAAGTGGAAGGAGAAGGTGTAGTGGGCGTGCAGCCTGTATTGCAGCCCGGCGAGCGGTACAATTACCTGAGCGGCTGCAACCTCCGCACCGAAATGGGACGCATGCATGGCTCCTACCAGATGCAGAACGAAAACAGCAAGCAGCTTTTTTCCGTAAAGATCCCCGCGTTCGAGATGATCGTTCCCACGAAAATGAATTAGGTGGTTTTGGTCTGTAGTCTTTGTTTGTTTGACAATAATCACAAAACACAACCCACCCCTACGGCTTATACTTCGCCTCGTCGAATATTCTTTTCGCCGGTGTCTGCATCAGCGCTGTGAGCGGCACCTCCTTATTTTTCTGCATCCATTTACCGACGATCTGCGTGCCTACAAACTGTCCGATATTGCCGGGTGAGTCTGGTCCCAGCGCCTGTGTATTCGGCGCATCGTTCATGTAATCGCGTGTCATATTCGGGTCTATGCTGAACAGGAGATCGCTCTGTACAAAAAAGCTCCAGATATTTTTTTCATTGTCGTAGCAGCCGGATAACTGCTTTGCCGTGTAGCCCGTTTTCAGGGTGTCTGCCGTTTCGGGTAATAACCTGTTGAGCAGGTACTGCCGTTTGCCTGCTTCCACCATCTGCTCCACCAGCGGCCCGGTAACTTTATTGGGGAACATATCGTCGATGATATTCTTCATACAGTTAACAGGTATATAAGCCGGCTCAAATTTCCTGGCAATAAAAGGCGGATACAGTTCCTGGCTCATGGCCGTCTGGTACAGCGGGTAATCCCTGCCCATATACAGCTGCAGCCCTATCGCCAGCGCATCGGCGGTGATGATGTTTCCATAGCTGTTGACAGGACCGATAAAAGTGATCAGCCTGACCGGCAGTTTGTACTCCGGAAAATAATATTTCACGAACTGCATTCCTTTCCTGATCTCCGCAGCGATCGGTGCAAAATCGCCAAACAGTTTGCGTGAATCGGCATACATATCACGGTAGCTGCGCAGAAACAACTTTATATCCCGCGCGCTGTCGGGCGATACGCCCAGTATATTGAACAGGAAATCCTGCGTAAACCCCGGGTATTTTTGGTACACCGCCTGCAGCGAGGCATCGATATGCAGGGTATCCACCGCAAAAAAATCATTCTCAAAACGGATCGTCTGGCTGCTTACCTGCACCTTCGACACATCGGGTGTTTTGGGTTTGCTGCTGCACGCAGAAAGAACCAGCAACAGGCATACGTAAACTGTATACTTCATGACCACAAAAGTAAAATGCCGGCGGCAACAAATCATACCCTTCGGATAATAGTCTGTTAAAGTAACCGGCGCATGGTTGTCTGAACCGCTTACTGTCCTGCGGCAGGGTTTTCTTTAAATGTCTTCCCCGGGCGTTTTTGCGCTACCGCAAAACTCCCGAACTTCGTGTTATGAAAATATTTCTTGCGCAGCAGAATTATCATATCGGCAATTTCGAAAGCAATACCCGTAAGATCATCCAGGCCATTAAGGAGGCCAAAGAACAGGGCGGCGACCTGATCCTTTTCAGCGAGATGAGCGTTTGTGGCTATCCTGCACGCGATTTTGTGGAGTTCAACGATTTCATCGGCAGGTGTTATACGGCCGTGAACGAGATAAAGGAACATGCCGATACCATCGGCGTGCTGGTGGGCGGACCTGCAAGAAATACACAGCACAGGGGCAAAAATCTTTTTAACGCTGCTTTTTTCCTGTATGAAAAAGAGATCAAGGCCGAGGTGCACAAAACCCTGCTGCCCACCTACGACGTGTTTGATGAATACCGTTATTTTGAACCCTCATTCAACTGGCAGGTCATTCCCTTCAAAGGCAAAAAACTGGCGGTGACCATCTGCGAGGATATCTGGAACCTTGGCGACAATCCTTTGTACCGTACCTGCCCGATGGATATACTGATGGAACAGCAGCCGGACATCATGCTCAACCTGAGCGCATCACCGTTTGACTATACACACGATGAAGACCGAAAATCGGTGATCAAAGCCAATGTGCTGAAATACCGCTTACCCATGTTTTACTGCAACGCGGTAGGCAGCCAGACAGAAGTGGTGTTCGATGGCGCGTCGCTGGTATTTGACAAGGATGCCAATCTCTGCAGGGCATTGCCCATGTTCGGCGAAGCGCTGGAAGCAGTGGTGCTGAACGATGACGGAAGCATTGCCGGATCCGTTCTTGAACCCGCAAGCCGTGTACCCGACAAAGAACTCGTACCTGAAACGCTGGAACCGGAACTGAATATTTCGCAGGTGTACGATGCGCTGTTGCTGGGCATCCGCGATTATTTTGGTAAAATGGGTTTCAGCAAAGCCATTCTTGGTTCATCCGGCGGCATCGACTCTGCCGTAACACTTGCCATAGCCTGCGATGCCCTGGGCGCAGAAAATGTGCGGGCCATACTGATGCCTTCGCCCTACTCCAGTACGCACTCTGTGGACGATGCCGTGCAGCTGAGCAAAAACCTGGGCAACCCCTATGATATCCTTCGCATAAACGAAGTTTACCAGGCATTTCTCAACACATTGCAACCCATCTTCGGCGATCTGCCGTTTTCGCTGGCGGAAGAAAATATCCAAAGCCGGGGCAGGGGTAATCTACTGATGGCTATCGCCAATAAATTCGGGTATATACTGCTGAATACCTCCAATAAAAGCGAGCTGGCCACGGGCTACGGCACTTTATACGGCGATATGGCGGGCGGACTGGGTGTGCTGGGCGACTGCTACAAATTACAGGTGTACGCACTGGCCAGGTATATCAACAGGAACAGGGAAATCATACCTGCTTCGATCATCACCAAAGCGCCAAGCGCAGAACTGAGACCCAACCAGAAAGACAGCGACAGCCTGCCCGAATACGAATCGCTCGACCAGTTGCTTTACCAGTATATTGAAAAAAGACTGGGACCTGCCGAGATCAAGGCCCAGGGTTTTGACGGCGCGCTGGTTGACCGCACGCTCAGAATGGTGAACGCCAACGAATACAAACGCAACCAGTTCTGTCCCATCATCCGCGTTTCGCCCAAAGCGTTTGGCGTGGGAAGAAGGGTGCCGATTGTAGGCAAGTATTTGGTGTAGACAGGGGTTGGTGGCGAGGTTTAGGATGATCTGTCAGAGCGGCTATATGGCTGTATTGTTACAATGCAACAATGTAGCCATGCAGCCATGCAGCCACACACCCACCACCCCCCATTCCAAAATTTCCCAATTTCCCAATCCCCAATCACTCATGTATCACCATCACCGGCACCTGGCTGTGAAATGCCAGCTGCTTGGTATGGCTTTCGGAAAAAAGACTGCCGAAAAATCCCTGTTTTTTGGCGATGGTAATCACCAGGTCGATCCCGTATTCGGATGCAAAATCATTGACCGCTTCCGTGAAATTGGCGTTTTCAGAGAAATGGAACTCGGGTGAGAGATCGTTCAGCAAACGATGCAGCGCATAGTCTTCTGCCGAATGAGTGGTATCGTCTTCGTATTCTTCCGGATCGTCTTCGATTGCGAACACAAACAGTTTTGCTTTTGTTTCCTGTACGATCTTCCGCACAAGTTCAACCGGCACTTTGCTGTCTTTCCTGTCAAAATCGCTGGTAAGCATGATCTCTTCTATCCGTGTAAACGAACACCCTGCAGGAACGATGATCACCGGTGTATGTGTATGCTTGGCCACCGATACCGCATTGCTGCCGATCAGTTTTTCCTCCAGCGCACCGCCCCCGGTAATACCCATCACCACAATATCGGCCTTTACTTTATTGCAGACATCATCAAGTCCTTCCGCCAGGTCGCCGTATTCGTTGAAGATCTCGATCAGCACGTTTTTTGAAAAAGGCAGCAGGTCCGACCGGAATTTGGCCAGCCCGTGCTCGCTTTCTTCTTTCAGTGTATCCACTTCGAGCATCTGTATACCGGGCACCATCGGGTCGATGGTTACGGGTATCTCGTAGGAATGGTACAGGACAATCTTTTTAACAGACAGTTGCTCAGCAAGTTGCAAAGCATAACGGGCCGCGTTCTGCGCGGTTGCCGAAAAATCGGTCGGAAGCAGCAGCGTATCCATATAGAGGTATTTTAGGATAAAGCAAAAAAAGCATGCCGGGAAATTTTCGGATGGCCGATCGGATGATTACCGATTGCCGATTAATTCATGCGCAGCAATACAGGTAACTTCCTTAAAAATCCATCGGCAATCGCCCATCTAAAAATCGGCATTCCAACAACCCTGCTTCCTACAGATTTTCTATAATGCCCGCAATTCCCTGGCCGCCGCCTACGCAGGCCGTGACCATGCCGTATTTTTTGTTGAGCCGTTTCATATCGTTCAGCAGCTGTACCGTAAGCTTGCAGCCGGTGCAACCCAGGGGATGACCCAATGCAATTGCCCCGCCGTTGATGTTAACGATATCCGGATTGAGCCCCAGTTGGCGGATAACCGCCAGCGATTGCGAGGCAAACGCCTCGTTCAGTTCGATAAGTTCGATATCGTTCAGCTGCATATTGGCCTGCTTCAACACCTTGGGTATCGCCGCCACCGGACCGATGCCCATGATGCGCGGATGAACACCGGCAGAAGCGCAGTTCACGAGACGGCCGATGGGTTTTAATCCCAGTTCGTTTACCATCCGCTCGCTCATCACCAGCGCAAAGGCGGCGCCGTCGCTGGTCTGCGAAGAATTGCCGGCGGTAACACTGCCACCCGCCGCAAAAGCGGGTTTCAGTTTGCCAAGCGCTTCAATACTGGTATCGGCCCGCACGCCTTCATCGGTATCCACCACATAAGAGCGGGTTGCTTTTTTACCTTTTTCGTTCAGGTAGGTTTCTTCAACCGTTACCGGCAGTATGCCATTTCTGAAATAGCCATTTTCTATTGCATGTTTTGCTTTCTGGTGCGATGCCAGTGCAAATGCATCCTGTTCATCGCGGCTTACCCCGAATTCTTTTGCCACGGCTTCTGCGGTAAGTCCCATACTCAGGTAATAATCGGGATCGTCTTTGGCAATGGAATAGGCGGGCACGGTCTTCCATCCTGCCGTAGGAACCAGGCTCATGCTCTCCGTTCCCCCGGCAATGATGCATTCCGCCATACCGGTACGTATCTTGGCCGTTGCCGTGGCAATGGCTTCGAGTCCGCTGGCACAATAACGGTTGATGGTAATACCCGCCACTTCAATACCCAGCGCCCTTGCGGCAATGATCCTGCCGAACTGTAAACCCTGTTCGGCTTCCGGAACCGCGTTGCCAACGATCAGATCATCCACTCTTTTCGGATCCAGCTGCGGTACCGATGCCGTGAGCCCTTTCACCACTTCCACGGCCAGGTCGTCCGGTCTGAAAAAACGAAACCCGCCCCGCTTGCTTTTTGTTACCGCGGTACGGTAGCCCGCTACGATATACGCTTCCTGCATAACAAAGATTTTGCTTACCAAATATACGGATTATTCCGAAAAGTTGTTTATGCAACTAATACGCTCCTTACCCGCCGGCATTTCGCAGAAAAGAAACCATCCACGAATCCAAAATCTGCAAATCCCTGATCTTCCCCCCTATCTTCGCGCCATGATCTACCCGCTGATCCGTAGTCTCTTATTCAATTTCGACCCGGAAAAAGTGCATTATTTTTCGATGAATATGCTGCGGTCGGTATGCAGCACTTCGGCCGGACTAAAGCTGGTGCAAAACTGTTTTGGTGTTAAGGAGCAGGGACTGGCAAAGGAGCTTTTGGGGCTGCATTTCCGAAACCCGGTGGGACTGGGTGCGGGCTTCGACAAAAACGCGCTGTACCTGCGCGAGCTGGAGGCGCTGGGTTTCGGGTTTGTGGAGATCGGCACCGTTACACCCAAACCGCAGGCAGGCAACGACAGACCGCGTCTGTTCCGGCTGCCGGATGACAAAGCCATCATCAACCGCATGGGGTTTAATAACGACGGACTGGAAGCGGTGAAGCTGCGTCTGCAAAAATGGAATGAAAAAAAACAACAGCTGGTCGTGGGAGGTAATATCGGTAAGAACAAGGTTACGGCCAATGAAGATGCCTGGAAAGATTATGCTGCCTGTTTCAGGGGCCTGTTTGATGAGGTGGATTATTTTGTTGTGAATGTAAGTTCTCCCAATACACCGGGCCTTCGAGAGCTGCAGGAAAAGGATGCCTTGCATAAGATACTTTCTGAGCTGCAGTCGATCAACCAGGGAAAGCCCAAGCCCAAACCATTGTTGTTGAAAATAGCACCTGATCTGACCATTGATCAGCTGAACGATATCATAGATCTTGCGCACGATGTAAGGTTAAGCGGTCTTGTTGCGACCAATACCACCATCAGCCGAGAAGGATTGAGTGAGCGTTCCGCCGCTGAAAGTAATAAGATCGGTGCGGGCGGATTAAGCGGAAAACCCTTGAAACGCAGATCTACGGAGGTAGTGGAATATCTTACGCAGCAAATGCAGGGAAGCGTTCCGGTTATCGCCAGCGGCGGCATCTTTACCGGTGAAGATGCAAGGGAAAAACTGGATGCAGGCGCATCGCTGGTGCAGGTCTGGACCGGGTTTATTTATGAAGGACCTTCTATCGTGAAAAATATCTGTCGCTGCCTTTCTGCGTAAGGGCGCAACATTTGCAAACAACCAATACATGGAATCCTTATTTACTTCCGACAACCTGGTCAGTTTCCTGGTACTCGTAGTGCTCGAAGTGGTGCTTGGCATCGACAATGTGATCTTCGTAAGCATCATCATGAGCCGCCTGCCCGAGAAATTACAACCCAAGGCGCGCATAACCTGGATGGTCAGCGGCATCCTGCTGCGGTCTGTGCTGCTGTTTGGCCTGAGCTGGCTGCTCTTGCAAAAAGGCAAGCCGCTGTTTTCCGTATTTGGCAAAGAGGTGGATCTGTCAAGCCTGGTAATGATCGCCGGCGGTCTGTTCCTGATCTATAAAACGGTAAAGGAGATACACCACAAACTGGAGGGTGAAGAAGAACAGGCAACCGGCATCAAAGCAAAACCGCTTGGTTTTGGCAATGCAGTGGTGCAGATCATGCTGATCGATATGGTGTTCAGCTTCGACAGCATCATCACCGCCGGAGGTACGGCCAAAAGCCTGGAGATCATGATCGCCGCCGTGGTGGTGGCCATGATCGTGATGTTCCTGTTCAGCCCGAAAATAGCGGGGTTCATACACAAACATCCCACGCTTAAAATGCTGGCCTTGTCGTTCCTGGTGCTGATCGGCTTTGTGCTGCTTGTGGAGGGCTGGGATTCGGAAAGATCACACGATCTGCACCTGAAGAACTATGTATATTTTGCGATGGCCTTCTCATTTATCGTGGAACTGCTCAATATGCAGGTACGCAAACGCTATGCCCGCCCGGTGAAACTGCATGAGCCCCACCTGGACGATATAAAAGCAAACGACGGGGATGATATGGCCAGATGAGGGAGATTGCCGAAGGAGGATTGCAGAGATAAGGAATTGCAGACAGGAGGCGATTGAAGGCGGGAAAGTATGGGGCGATGGAGAATTTGGTGGATTGGGGAATTTTTGATTACTTTGAATTACAAAGCGCTTTTTATGGAAGAAAAAAACGAGCACCTGGATGCCCTGCGGGATATCCGGAGCATGATGGAAAAGAGCAGCCGGTTTATCAGCCTGAGCGGGCTGAGCGGTATTGCCGCGGGCTGCTGCGCGCTGGCGGCTGCATTCTATATATGGTGGCAGTTCAACGGCCAGCGTTTGTACGATTATACCGAAGAAAGAAATATGGTACTGGTAAGTTCCCTGCTGGCGGTGGGACTGGTTACGTTTGCCGCGGCGATCGTGCTGGCTTTTTTGTTCACCTACCTGCGGAGCAGGAAAACGGGTATCCCTATCTGGGGCAATACCGCGCAGCGGCTGATGCTGAATACGGCGATACCCCTGCTGGTGGGTGGCGTGGTGGTGCTGAAACTGCTGCAAATGGGCGTGATCGCGCTGGTGGCGCCGGTATGCCTGTTGTTTTACGGGCTGGCCCTGATCAACGGAAGTAAATATACCCTGCGGGAGATTCGCTGGCTCGGGTTCAGCGAGCTACTGCTGGGCATGCTCAATCTCTGGATGACCGGGTACGGTCTTTTTTTCTGGGCCCTCGGGTTCGGGGTACTGCATATACTTTACGGTGCCATCATGTGGTGGAAATACGAGAAACAATAAAACAGGCCCCGGAGCAGCATGAAGAATCCTATCGAACATCTTAATAAGGCATTTGACAGTCGCGTGAGGCTGGGTATTATGAGCGCCCTGCTGATGAACGAACAGGTCAGCTTTAACGAACTGAAAGAATTGATCCAGGTTACAGACGGTAACCTGGCCAGTCACCTGAAAACCCTCGAAGAAGCTGCCTGTATCAAAGTGAACAAAAGTTTCATCGGCCGAAAAACCAATACCACCTATGCGGTTACCAGGGCCGGGGAAAAAGCTTTCAAGACACACCTGGAAGCGCTTGAACAGATGATACGCAACACGAAATAATTTTTTTGTATTTATACTTTGAAATTCAAAGCACTTTTACATCAGTCAGATTTCTTACCCAAACCAACCGATATATGGAATTCAGCAAAACCCCGTTCCTACCGCGCGCCATAGAAAATGCCGCAGCAAACAGGCCATTCACCAAAGGACTTATTACCGCCGCACTGACACTGCTGCTTTTGATCCCCACTCTTTTTATCGCCAACCTTGTGGAAGAACGCCAAAACCGGCAGGCACAGGTGGTGGCCGATGTCAGCAGCAAATGGGCCAGCGCCCAGCGCGTTACAGGGCCCTACCTGTACATTCCCTTCGTGCAGCAGGAGAAAATGCCCGATGGCACCAGCCGCGCCAGTAAACGCTACCTGTACCTGCTGCCCGACAACCTCTCCGTTACCGCCGACATTGTTCCCGAGCAAAGACCCCGCTCCATCTACAAAGTGCTGCTGTACCGAAGCTCCGTTACCGCAAAAGGAAACCTTTCGCTGTCATTTCCCGCGGAGTTCAACAGCCAGTCACTGTTGTTATCGGAAGCCCGGGTATGCATCGGCATCACGGATTTCAAGGGCATCGAAAAAAAGATCGCCATCGGCATCAATGGCAAAACCTATGATCTTCTGCCGGGCTTACCCGCTGCAGACATGGATTCCGTGGGACTTTCTGCCGCCATCGACCTGTCTGGACTGTCCGCAAACCAATCGCTCGAATTCAGCCTGCCCATGCAGTTACGGGGCAGCCGGCAACTTCATTTTGCGCCTATGGCAGGCAGCAGCCGGTTCACCATTCGTTCAGCCTGGCCTGATCCTTCTTTTGACGGCAGCACGCTTCCCTCTGAACGCGAAATAAAAAAAGACGGGTTCACGGCCGTCTGGGAATTCAGCAGGGCCAATCTTCCTTTCAATACCGTATTATCCGCCGGCCAGGTGCCGCGTTCGTCTTTTGATTTTGGCGTAAGCATGTTGCAGCCAACCGATCAGTATGCAAAAACCGCCAGGAGCATCAAATACGCCATACTGGTTATCGGTCTCAGCTTTGCCCTGTTCTTTATCATCGAGATCATGCAGCAGCGGCCCATGCACCCGGTGCAGTACGTGCTGATCGGCATGGCGCTATCCATCTTCTATATCCTGCTGTTATCGCTGAGCGAATTCATTTTATTCAACCAGGCCTACCTGGTTGCGGCGGCGGCCACCCTGCTGCTGGTTACCCTGTATGTAAAATCGCATTTCAGGCAATGGAAGACAGCGCTTGTTTTCGGCTCGGTGCTGGCCGGGCTGTACACGTTTATTTTCATCCTGATACAGCTGGAAGATACGGCGCTGCTGCTGGGCAGTATCGGTCTGTTCCTGATTCTGGGCGGTATCATGTTCCTGAGCCGGAAAGTGAACTGGTACCCGGTACAGAACCGCTGACAATACATAAAACAAAAGAGACCTAATTTGCAGAACAGGGATATCGTATACAATACACATAATCATGAAACAAC
Source organism: Sediminibacterium soli (assembly GCF_009939225.1). Lineage (GTDB taxonomy): Bacteria > Bacteroidota > Bacteroidia > Chitinophagales > Chitinophagaceae > Sediminibacterium > Sediminibacterium soli. Next base: position 1,313,788 of record NZ_JAACJR010000008.1, read on the forward strand.
AGGCAATTACCCGGGCTTTCAGGCATGCATGGGATGGCATTTCTGTTTTTTTCCGTCATGACCGCAATGGCAGGATACATCTTGCCGCTGCCATACTGGTGTTGCTGGCCGGGTGGTATTTTTCGGTAAGTGCGGTGGAATGGTGCATTCTCTGTCTCTGCGTGGCACTTGTGATCGGGCTTGAGATGATGAACCATGCGCTGGAGAAGCTGTGCAATATGGTACACGAAGAATGGCACCCGGTAGTAAAGGTCATCAAGGATGTGTCTGCCGGCGCCGTACTGGTCGCATCAGTGATCAGCCTGATCACTGGCCTGATTATTTTTCTTCCCAAACTACAATCGATCCTATGAAAATTACGAATATCAGCAAGCTCCTGTTGCTGTCTGTGAGTTTTACCATGACGATGTTACTGGTGCGTTTTTTCTATTCGCATACCATGGATTACCGTTTTTATGGTTGGAATACTTTTCTGGCGGCTATCCCCTACCTGGTGAGTACGCAACTGATCAAACTCAGGAGGTTCAGTGTATTCGCGGGGTTTCTGCTGATAGTCTGGCTGCTGTTCTTCCCAAATGCACCGTATATCATCACAGACCTGCTGCATTATGAAGAGCGGCCGCCTGTGCCTTTCTGGTACGATATACTGCTGGTTACTTCCGCTGCATGGAACGGTCTGATCCTGGGCCTGGTATCGCTGATGAATATCGAAAAATTCCTGCACAAATTCCTGAAGCCGCTGTGGGTGAATACCTGTGTTGTATTCAGTCTGTTGCTTTGCGGTTACGGTGTGTTTATCGGGCGCTTTCTCCGGTATAACAGCTGGGATATTGTAACCGATCCGGGGTCGCTGGTATATGCTTCCGCGCATCATGTATTGCTGCCGCAGCGTTACTCCAAGCTATGGGTGTTTACCTTACTGTTCACCGTACTGCTGACGATCATTTATTATACCCTGAAGCACCTGCCTGCAGCGGTGAGAGAGCAGAAGGAATAATTTGGAAGTGTGCTGATTTGACAATTTGAAAATGAGAGGACGGCTGTATGGTTAGCTGTTGTATAACAGGATAGCCATGCAGCCATTAAACATTTTTTAGAAATCAAATCCCATGGCAAAATACCATACCGGGCTGCCTTTGAATACGCCTTTCATGGGCCAGCCGGCATCCAGCTTCATAAAATAACCCAGCAGGGTGCTGCGTACACCAAAACCATAGCCCCCGGCAAAAGGACCCAGACCGCCGGCATCCAGCCTTACCACCACGGGGGTGCCTGCCTGCTGGTAAATAACACTGGGTCGCTTGATGCCATTGTATTTACCGTTCCATGCGGTACCCAGGTCTACAAACTGCACCAGCTGAAAATTGCGGAGGAAGGCGTTGTTGATAGGCCTGTTAAGCAGCGTGGAGAATACCGGAAAACGGAATTCGCTGTTGATCACAAACGCATTGTTACCATTGGCCACATTCTGGTTATAACCCCGCATGTTGACCGCGAGCGACTGAAACGCATAACTCTGGTCCGCGGCCGGCGGGTTGTTGTTGAATTTCGGACTGATCCATCCGTCAACGCCACCCAGGTAATAGATCAGTTTTTTATCTCCCCATGAGAAATCCGCAGCTGCACGTCCTGCCCAGATAAAGTTGCGGTAGATCTTATGATAGTAACGTCCGTCAAAGCCAAAGTTATAGGTTGCCTTACCGCCGGCGGTGGTGGGCATGTTCATATCCAGGTATACCTTATAGCGAAGACCCACCCATATATTCTGCGTAGGATTGATGGTATTGTCGTGCACGTACTCAAAACGCGTGAGCATATACTTGCTCAGCGTATCGGGGAATTTCAGTGCATTGGGATCGGGTATTCCTGTACTGTTGTCGTAAGAGCGGAGTACGCCCCTGTCTGTACGGAACCCTACCGTGGCCCGCAGGCTTTTTACCTCGTTCAGCGGATAGCTTACATTGGCCTGGTACAGGTTGGTGTACAGCATGGTATTGTAAGGCGTATTGAAAAAATTGCTCACATTGCTCCGGTAATAGGTAAGTCCCCAATCGAGCCGTTTGCGGTAGTTCTGGAAGGTGAAGAAGATGTCTTTATCGCTCAGGTCTGTTCCCAGTCTTACACCGCCCACGAATTTCACATCTTCCATCAGGTCGCTCACGCCCACACGGAAAGTGAAGTTGAAATCGTTTCCGTTATTGAGCTGTATCGGGCCCGAACCGCCGCCGTAAGGCTGGTAGCGGTTGATCAGTATGTTATTGGTAAAGCCGGCCAGCACATAATCCGAATTAAACTTCAGCCGGTAATCGAATAAGCGGGATCTCGATAAGATGGAGGAGGGTGTATTCGGCAACGCGCTGTTGCTGTTCTTTCTTATGGCCGTATCGGGTTTTTCGTCTGCGAATTCGTTCTGGAAAAAGTCGTTCGCTTTTTTGGCGGTATCGGCAGCGGCTTTGTTGTATACGATGGCTTTGCCGCCCACGGTGCGCTGTTCCTGGTTCAGCTGCCGTATGTATTCTGTTGGTCTTGCATTCACGTTACGGCGGACCAGGGCGATGGAATCTACCTTGAGTTTGTACACAAACTTGAAGTCTCCCTCCTTTCTTACCTCGCTCACCTGCCCGTTGTTGCCTGCGATACGTGTTTCGAGCAGGGAACTCTGGTAATTGGTGATGGGAAAGGTATACGTGGAGTCTTTGTATACCTGGAAATAACCGGTGCTGTCGGGCTCCTGTTTCTGCCATGCCCGCAGCGTGGAATCAAATTCTTTTGGCGATGGGTTACGCAGCAATTCATCACCGATATAGTACAGTGTGTCCAGACCGTTGCGCTGTGTTGCAAAGAACCCCGCCCACCGGTTGCCGATGCCATTTGCATCGGATACATAGGTAAAATGGTTGGTATTGTACTGCATCGGGTAACGCGCGTTGCCGGCCTTTACATTCGTGAGCTGCGCCAGCTGTTTTTCCTTGCTGTCGTTCAGCACATCCACCATGTAAATATTGAAAGGGTGTTTTCCCGGCAATACCGTATCGGCATTCGGCGCCAGGGGGGCCGGCCGGTTGGAAGAGAATATAATACCCACCCTGTTGGGAAATGCAACGAACGAGGGGTCCAGATCATCGTAAACATCGTTGGTGATCTGTGTGGCTTTCTGCTGCTCTATCTTATAGGTGTAGATATCCGAATGCCCGTTCTTTACAGCACTCAGCACAAGGGTATTGGCATCCAGCATAAATGACGCGTCAAGCACCTGGTCAAAATCGGGTATCTCCTGTTTGAAACGTTTGTATTTGGCAAGCGCATCGTATACGAACATCTTCACTTTGCCGTTTTCCCAGTACATCACCAGCAGGCGGGTGCCTTTGCCGTCCCATGCAAGAATGGGGTAATTGGGATTGATATCACCCTGGTTGGTGCGCACGCCGATCTTCAGCAAAGTTCTTGCATCGTAAAAATTCTCCATCAGTTTTACGGCATACTGTCCTTTCTTAAACTCCACCACGGCATAGGTGTTGCTGCGGAAGTTGGGATTGGCCTGGAAACGGAAATAATCGTTTTTCGATACATCTTCCGAAACCACCATCTGCCCCTTGGGCTGGTTGCGGCGCTGGCGGATATCCTTTGCATACAATTCCTGCTCGTACTGCATAAAATCGCTCAGCACTTCCTTGTATTTGCGTTTGCATACCCGCAAACAGGCATTGTTCAGGTTCTTGTAGATGCGTGCCAGGTACAGCAGGTAGGTTACATTGTCTTTACGGTATTTATCCGCAATGTATTTCCAGAAAGCATGACCTGCGAGCACCGGTTTTTCAAAGGCGAACTGGTAAAAAGAGTTGTACCTGCCGCCCAGCATGGCGCTTTTCAGTTCATCGTCTTTTTCGGTGCTCCAGGGCTGGGCCGCATAGGCAACATAACCGTCTACCAGCCATTTGGGAAGATCAAGCAATGCCTGGTTGCTGGCAAACTCGCCGATATCGTCCCCAAACAGCATATTATCCGTCAGCACACGCGCAATGCCTTCGCGGATCAACCGCTTCAGGTGTTCGTGGTTGCCGTCGAAATATACCACCAGTTTGTTATTGACCAGTTTGGTAAGTCCGCCCGCATTCTGCCAATCCGAGCCAAGGCCGATATTGCTGCTCTTATAATCGTTGTAATCGTTGTACACCACGATATTGGCCCGGCGCTGCAATGAATATTCGGTGAACAACTCGATGGATTTCAGCTCTTCCTCTGCTGTCTGCGCCACAAATTTGCCCAGTTCCACACCGCCCTGGGCGATATAGGTGTTAAAATTGGGTGACTGGTAGAATTTCCAGTTGAATTTTTTATGCTGGATACGGTTCTTTCCGAATTCCACGGAATTCACCTGAGCCATGGTGAGAAAAGGAAAAGCGATCAAAGTAAAAACAGTCCAAAGGGTGATTCTATTCACTTGCATATCCGAACTTTGTGTTTTTAAAATTAGTCAATTACCGCTAAAGCGTCCAAAAATACCCATGCTTACCGTCAAGGCATTTACCTTCAGTCCCATCCAGGAAAACACTTATGTGCTGTACAACGAGCATAACAAAGCTATTATAATTGATCCCGGCTGTTACTTCAGCGCTGAACAGGAAACGTTAAAAAAGTTTATAGAAGATACGCAGCTGGAACCCGTAAGGTTGCTGAACACCCACTGCCACCTGGATCATGTTTTCGGCAACAAATGGGTATACGATACCTGGGGGCTGCAACCCAATATCCACAGGGACGAACTGCCCATGCTGAAACTGGCGCCGGCTTCGGGCGAGAAATGGGGGTTGCCTTTCCGGAATTACGAGGGAGAAGTGCAATACCTCGAAGCGGGTGATTCCATCCTGCTGGGTGCGGATGTACTGACGGTGATCCTTGCGCCCGGTCATTCACCGGCCAGTCTTTGTTTTTACTGCGCCGGCCAGCAGTTCCTGATCGGCGGCGATGTGCTTTTCCGCGAAAGCATCGGCCGCACCGATCTTCCCGGCGGCAACCACGAGACCCTGTTAAACAGTATCCGTACGCAGCTTTTCGTACTTCCCGATGAGATAACGGTATACCCCGGTCATGGTATGCCTACCACCATAGGGTACGAGAAAAGGAATAACCCTTTTCTGACTTAGGGAATGACTGTTTGCCGAAGGGTGAAAACGGTTGGCCAGAGGCCAAGTAACCATTCAACCCCCAATCCTTTCAAAAGATTCACCTCATTTCACCCTGCATCACTGCGCATTGTTATACGCCGTAATAAAGATGGCGCCGAGGTTTTTATAAGGAGGAACATAGTCGTCGAATTTCTCTTCTATGCCGCCGTTGAATTTGCCGCCAAGGGTTCGCCAGATGGCCGGCCAGTTCAGGTCTTTTCCCTGGCGCAGCTGCTCTGTCATCAGGTTGATCAGCCCCTGGTTGATGATACCCGCCCCTACCTGTTTGGAAGAAATGATATGGGCGCCCGGACAGATCTCCAGCACTTTGTTCAGCATCTGGTAACCGCCGCAGCTTCCCACCAGCACCACTTTACCCGAAGACGGCAGCTTGGAGATGGTTGAATTAAGGTAATAACTGTGTCCCCGATGGATCACAACCGTTGGTTCCAGGCCTTTGTCTTCCAGATAGGCAATCAGTTTATCCTGCGATTCCGCATCGAGATCCTGTTTCTCATCCAGCGGCAGGTTGGAATAGATGGTTACCGGTGCGCCTTTTACCGACTGCACCTCCACCCATTGCGGTTTTCTGGTGATACGCCAGTTGGCATTGCGGAACTGCGCCAGGAAGGCATCGTAGTAGGTACGGCCGTCCTTATCGCCATAAAAGAACTGCTGAACGATGATCCGCTTCGAAGTGTCGCGCAGCAGCTGGTTCGGCATAATATAGATCGGGTTGATGCCAAGCTGCGCCGCCACATCGATGTGATTGGACGAATCCATCGATAGGAAAATGGTATTGAGCAGGTTATAGATAACGGTGCCCCGTTTGTTCTTTTTCTGCTGGTTCTCTGCCAGTTTGATCTGCACCTGGTCGAGGATGAGTTTACGGAGATCCTTGTTATAGATACTGCCGTACGAATCGGCCACATCCACCGCATCTTCCAGGGTGCGGGTATTCTCCAGACCGCTCACAAAACCCTTCATGTAGGTCTGCGAGGTGGACTTGTCCATCTTGTCGAGAAAATTATCCAGCGTATTATACGCGGCGCACATCTTCAGGAATTTCTTGTAATAGTCGTTGTGCACCAGCTGCAGCAGGGTATCCGATCTGGACTTGCCCAGCCTGCTGATGATACGCGGGTATACGCCGCTTACAAAACTCGAAGTGTAGATTTCCTCCTCGCCCAGCACCGCTACATAGTACAGTTCTTCGGGTGATAACCCTTCCAGTTTTTTGAACCGGACATTGAGATTGCTTACATCGTGCAGGGCATTGATCTCGTTGATATAAAGCTCGATGGCTTTTGTGTGCAATTTATTCACCAGTGCCTTTGCGGCCATCGGCGTATCGCCGTTCTGCATACGTTTTGCGTAGCCGATACGGGTTTTAACAAGCAGTGCATAGTATTCGCTCGAATCCTTTTCCAGTTTGGGTGTGATGGAATCCATGCTGATCTTGCCATTGTAGATATCGTCGAGGAAAGGAAAATACATCCGCCCCGTTTTCAGCTGCGACATTTTTACGATGGTTTTCACCAGGGGGTGGTTGATCGAGTGAATGCGTTTGCCCAAAGCGCTGTGGCTGTCGCTTGCATAGTTGTACAGCTCCTCCTGGTCGCGGAAGGCAGCCAGTATGAGCAGGCTGTCTGCATAGCGGTTATCGGGGTATTTTTTCAAAATCCGCATCAGGTTTTCCGGATCGCGCTGGCAGGCTTTGAGCACCAGTATGTCTTTGCCGGGGACTATGCCCTGGTTTCCCTGCAGGGCGTAGTTGTCTACCAGAATCTGGCCAACTTCCATCGGGTTATCCCTGACAACGCCCAGAATGGAACGGCCGTTGATATCGAGCCGCATGGCATCGTCGTAGGCCTTTACCAGGTTGGATAACAGGCTTCCGCTGATCACTTTTGCGCGGTAACCCGAAATAAAGCTGGTGAGCATTTCGTTGATGCCCCGCAGCCATTTGAATTTGCCGTTATTGTCCAGCACGGTATTGATCTCCACGCCGGCCCGCATATTATTGACCAGGATCCTTACCGCCCGGTTAATGGAGCGGTTCAGCGTATCGCTTTTTGTGATCGGAAATTTGGATATGGTAGTCAACGAGTTAACTATCGACTCATGATGCAGTTGACGTATTGCCGGGATAGCCGGCACCGGGATCTCACGTTGCCCGAAAGAAATACAGACCATCAATGAGGCTGCTACAAATAGGGTAATTTTCTTCATTCGCATAACTTCATACAAAAATACTGCCACCGGCGTTAAGATGCATTTCCGGACGTTTTTGCAGTTAACAATAACATAATAAGCGTATTTCCCCGTTTTGCGGCCTGCACAAATTAATTTTGTGTAAACATAACGTTAACATGGAAGGAAAGGCAAAGAAGATTCTGATTGCTGACGACGAACCGGATATTTTAGAGATCATTAGCTACAACCTCGGCAAAGAGGGTTACGATGTTTACACGGCAAAAGACGGCAACGAAGCCATAGAAAGGGCCAGGATACTGCAGCCGGAGCTTATCATACTCGATATCATGATGCCGCGCAAAACCGGTGTGGAAGTATGCCAGATACTGCGCAGCCAGCCTTCTTTCCAGGATACCCTTATCATCTTCCTCACCGCCCTGAACGACGAAGCTTCGGAGATCAAAGGCCTCGAAACCGGCGCCGATGATTATGTAAGCAAACCCATCAGTCCCAAAGTGCTCGTAAGCCGCGTAAACGCCCTGTTCCGCAGGGTCAACAGCAAGGAAACGGGCAAAACCATCGAGATCGGCAATATCACCATCGACCCGGTGAAATTCCTGGTAACCATCGACGGCAACGAGCTGGTACTCGCCAAAAAAGAATTTGAACTGCTGTACCTGCTTGCCTCCCGCCCCGGGCGCGTATTCCTGCGCAACGAGATCCTTTCACAGGTTTGGGGTAACGATGTGATCGTTGGCGACCGCACCATCGACGTGCATATCCGTAAAGTGCGCCAGAAGCTGGGCGTGGACTGCATCACCACCGTAAAAGGTGTGGGTTATAAGTTCGAGCTGTAGGCATGGGGTAAGACCCACGCACCGGCATCATGAACGGCCGGAATATTGGCGGTTACCGGATAATTTTGCCTTTCGTACTTTGTACCCGTAAATCGCAGTCTGCACGCATGTTTACCACCAAGAATTTCTCACCGCAGCAATTATCGGCATTTACGGCGCTGATCCTATCCGTGCCGGTGGCGCTGGGCATCTGGGTGCTGCGGATGGACTGGCTGATAGCCCTGGTATCGCTGGGCGTGGTCTTCTGCGGCTCTTACCTGCTGATTCGTTTTGTGCTGGAATCGTTTATCTACCGTAAGATCAAACTGATCTATAAATTCATTTACCAGACCAAGGCCACCAAGCGCGAGGAGACCTATTACAAATACATACTGCCGCAAAAAGGCATCGACGAAGTACGCGCCGATGTGGAGCAGTGGGCGGAACAACGCAGCGCGGAGATCGAAAAACTGAAGACCAACGAAGCCTACCGCAAAGAGTTTCTGCAGAACCTGGCGCATGAGTTCAAGACCCCGATTTTTGCGATACAGGGTTATGTGGATACGCTGCTGGGCGGCGCCATGGACAACCCCGAAGTGCGCAAACGTTTCCTGGAGAACGCCGCCAGAAATGTGGACCGTATGGTGAACCTGGTATCGGACCTGGACGAGATCACCCGGCTTGAAAGCGGCCAGCAGCCCCTGTACAAAGTGAATTTTGTGATACAGGACCTGATCCGCGAGATCTATGAAACGCTTTCCATCAAAACAAGCGCAAAGAATATCCGCTGCAGCATCAAAAAAGGATGCGAATACCCCATCACCGTATTTGCAGACAAAGAAAAGATCCGGCAGGTGCTGAATAATCTTTTTGAAAACGCCACCAAGTACGGAAAGGAGGGCGGCACCATTGTTACCAGTATCTACAAAACGGATGGCCGCCATGTACTGATCGAGATCAGCGACGATGGCATCGGTATCTCGGAAGAGCATCTGCCAAGGATATTCGAACGTTTCTACCGAACCGACCGCGGACGCAGCCGCAATGTGGGCGGTACGGGACTGGGACTGGCCATCTGCAAACATATCATAGAAGCCCACGAACAAACGGTTCATGTACGCAGCAAGCCCGATGTGGGCACCACCATAGGGTTTACGCTGGATGCCAGGAAGGACTAAGGGTAAAAGTCAGAACTGAAAAATCAAAATCAAAAAATGAATCGCGGGTAGTGAGTGCAGAATTGCCGACCTGCAAATTGGCCATCGAACACAAACAATATTACAGATTTATCATATACAACCGGCTGCCGGTTCACTGTTCACCCACTCCTTTCACTTTCTCTTTTGAATTAAAAAAGACTGCCCCGATAGACATCAGGGCAGGCACATGAGAAAATTATTCAATTGCTATGTTCTTGCCCTGCAAAGGTGTTGCGGCAATGTTACCCAGATATGAAGCCAATGCAACGAAACTGTTATGAAATAGGTTTCTGCAAATACAAAAAAGCCTCCAAAACCTATATTACCAAATCATTAATTATTGCTGTGCCGGGTTCTTACCGAAGCATAAGCCTATTTTTGCCAAAACAAAAAAGCTATGGGTATTAACAACTTTGGTCGATTGTTCATGCCAAAGAACAAGGTTTTTTATGAATTGTTTGAGGACGTAGCGGAAAAAGTGAACGAGATGGGCGTGAAGCTCAAAGAAATGGTAAGCGAGCCCGACCACAACAAAAGGGCCGCGATCCTTGCCCAGATAGAAGACCTCGAACACAAGAACGACGATAATACCCATAAGATCTTTACAGAGCTCGGCCGCAACTTCATCACACCTTTTGACCGCGAAGACATACACTACCTTGCCACGGCCCTCGATGATATCTGCGATTACGCATACGCCTCCGCCAAAAAAATCAACTTCTACAATGTAAACCCCAACGATACGGGCATCCAGAAAATGGCCGACCTGATACTGCAGGGCACTGCGGAGATCAAGAAAGCGGTGATGGGGCTTCGTGATATGAAGAACCTGCGCGAAATGACCGAGGCGATGGTAAAAGTGAACAGCATCGAAAACCAGGCCGACGATGTATTTGATATGAGCATCGAAATGCTTTTCCAGCAGGAGAACGATTTCAAGGAAGTGATCAAGAAAAGAGAGATCTACCAGGTGATGGAGATCGTAACCGATAAATGCGAAGATGCGGCCAATGTGATCGAATCCATCATCATCAAGTACGCGTAACGTTCGTACTTCGCAACCCGCAGTTCGCACTCAATATTCAACCCTGTTTGCATGTTCACTTTACTAATAGTCATCATCGTTCTGGCATTCATCTTCGACTACATCAATGGTTTTCATGATGCGGCGAATTCCATTGCAACGATCGTTTCTACCAAAGTGCTTACGCCTTTCCAGGCAGTGCTCTGGGCTGCCTTCTTCAACTTTGCAGCCTTTTTCATCGCCAAATTCGTTTTCAAGGAATTCGGCATCGGCAATACGGTTGCCAAATGGGTGAACGCTGAGTTTATTACGCTCGAAGTGATTCTGGCGGGTATTATTGCCGCCATCATCTGGAACCTGATTACCTGGTGGTTCGGCATTCCCTCCAGCTCCTCGCATACACTGATGGGCGGCTTTGTGGGAGCGGCAGTTGCGCACGCCGGTTCGCTCAGCGATCATGGCAGCAACGTGATCAACTATGCAAAAGTGATTCCCACTTTTCTCTTCATTTTCTTTGCGCCCCTGATCGGCATGATCATCGCATTCTTGATAACCATCCTTATCGTGCACCTGTGCAAACGGGCCAACCCTTACCGCGCAGAGAACTGGTTCAAACGTTTACAGCTGGTGTCTTCCGCGGCGTTCAGTCTCGGGCACGGCAGTAACGATTCCCAGAAAGTGATGGGCATCATCGGCGCAGCCATCATTTACTACGAAGGCACCAAGGGAAACCATATGGATTTTAACCAGTTTGTTGCGCGGTACGACTGGGTTCCGGTAACCAGCTTCCTCGCCATCGGTCTCGGTACCATGAGCGGCGGCTGGAAGATCGTTAAGACCATGGGCACGCGCATCACCAAGGTAACCCCGCTGGAAGGTGTGGCCGCCGAAACAGCCGGCGCCATGACACTGTTCCTTACCGAGCATTTCAAAATACCCGTATCCACCACGCATACCATCACCGGTTCCATCATCGGCGTAGGCGCCACCAAGCGTTTGAGCGCGGTGCGCTGGGGTGTAACGGTAAACCTGTTATGGGCATGGATACTCACGATTCCCATCTCGGGTATTCTTGCGGCCGTTGTGTATTTTATACTCAAACTCTTCGTAAAATAATCTTCCGGTTTCACTGATTCCTGTGCCGCAGCTTTAGTTACTTGCTGATTTTGGGCTTATTTTGCAGGTATGAAAAAAGTACTGGTTACCGGCGGCTGCGGCTTTATCGGTTCGCATACCATCGTGGATCTGATCGAAAACGGGTTCGAGGTGATCTCGGCAGACGATAACTCGCGCTCTTCTGCCTATCCCCTGCTGGGCATAGAACAGATCACAGGTAAGAAGGTAAAGAACTACCAGGTTGACCTGAAGAATTTCGACGAAACCCTGGCCGTTTTCCAGGAGAATCCGGATATCGTTGGCGTGATCCATTTTGCCGCGTACAAAGCAGTGGGTGAATCGGTGGAAAAACCGCTGCTGTACTACGAGAATAACCTGTTTGGCCTGGTGAACCTGCTGAAATGCGTGCAGGAATTTTCGGTGCCGCATTTTGTTTTTTCTTCGTCCTGCACCGTATACGGCAACCCCGATGCCCTGCCTGTGGTAGAAACTTCCCCCATCAAAAAAGCAGAGTCGCCCTACGGCGCCACCAAGCAGATGGGTGAAGAGATCATCCGGAATTTTTCGGGCAGCGCACAAACCAGCTCCATACTGCTGCGTTATTTTAATCCCGTAGGCGCCCATCCAACGGCCATTATCGGCGAGCAGCCGCTGGGCAAACCACAGAACCTGGTACCCGCCATCACCCAAACGGCGATCGGTAAAATACCCAGGCTGGTGGTACATGGAAACGACTATCCCACCCGCGACGGCAGCTGTATACGCGACTATATTCATGTCTGCGATATTGCCAGCGCGCATACGCTTGCATTGCTGTACCTGATCGATCAAAGGAATGCATCGGCATGCGATGTGTTTAACCTGGGCACGGGCAACGGCGTAAGCGTGCTCGAAGCCATCCATGCTTTTGAAAAAGTAAGCGGCGTACAACTCAATTACGAGATCGGCCCGCGCCGGTCGGGTGATGTGGTTGCCGTTTATGCCAATAACGAGTTTGCCGTAAAAGGACTTAACTGGCAGATCAGGTACGATCTTGACGATATGATGCGCACGGCATGGAACTGGGAACTCAAGATCAGGAAAGCGGAAGAAGCGGTTAAAAGCAATTAGCGGCGGGAACAGACATTCACACTGCAACCTGCTACATGCCCGTGCATTATTTTACAAGACCGTTGTAATAGGCAAACAGTTTTTTCAGGTCTTCTTCTTTTTTCAGCCTGAGGTTTCGCGCAGAGATAAATTTGCTGACCTCCTGTTGCTTTTCCGAAAAAATTCTCGGTGTGGTTTCGTTGCCTTTGCCAAGAGACATCATTCCTTTTTCGGCATTATAAGCATAATAAACAGCAACCTCGCTGAACCTGCGTACAATGGGGCCGCCCCCATAAGCCGGTTTAACGTCTTCGTAGCTGATTTTACGGTATTTCAGTAACTGTATGGTGCCGGTGTCCAGCACTTCGTAGTAGTTGCCGGTGGTTTGTTTGTCGATATCGGGATAGCCACTCCTGAAAACAACGGTGCTCCCGGTATTGCCGCAGTCATGAAACCTGATGTAATCAATGGGTGTGAGCGCTTCCATCTCGCTGTCGCCGATTTTATAGATCAGCCGGCTCTCGCCGAGATTGAGTTTTACCCTGATATTCCGATAGCTTTTACCTCTGGCAACGGCAAGATCGGCGTAACAATATTCCTCATTGAAATAAGGCGTTCCCTCCGCGGTGTAAGCCGTTCTCAGGTAAAGCGGGTTGCCGGATACATCCTGCAGAAAACTGTTGTTTTCACTCATGTAGGCCAGCTGGGCCCGGACGCAGGTCAGGGAAAGCAGGAAACAGATAGAAACAGCTACCAGGTATTTCATCGTATATGTCTGTTCCTACAAGATACAAATTAAACCGGATCGCTATTGGCTGGTCAGCATTTTCTCGGCGTTCTCCGCCACCTGCAGCGCTTCGATGAACTCGTCTATTTCGCCACCCACCACGGCATCGAGGTTATAGGAGGTAAGACCGATGCGGTGGTCTGTTACCCGCCCCTGCGGCCAGTTATAGGTTCTGATCTTGGCGCTTCTGTCGCCGGTGCTCACCAAAGTTTTCCGCCTGCTGGCGATCTCTTCCTCCTGTTTGCGAACCTGCTCCTCATAAAGCCTTGTGCGAAGCATTACCATCGCTTTTTCGCGGTTGCCGAGCTGTGAGCGCTCTGTCTGGCACACCACCGTAACACCGGTGGGTATATGCGTAAGGAATACCTTGGTCTCCACTTTGTTTACGTTCTGTCCGCCCGCACCGCCGCTTCGGGCCGTTTCCATTTTTACATCGCTTTCCTTCAGTTCAAAGTCAACTTCCTCCGCCTCGGGCATAACGGCAACCGTGGCGGCCGAGGTATGTACGCGGCCCTGCGTTTCGGTTGCGGGCACACGCTGTACGCGGTGAACGCCGCTCTCGAATTTGAGTGTTCCGTATACATCTTCGCCCGTTACTTCCACCACCACTTCCTTGTATCCGCCCACGGTGCCTTCGCTTTCGCTCACAACGGCTGTTTTCCAGCCTTTGCGTGCGCAGTAACGCAGGTACATGCCAAGCAGATCGCCGGCAAACAAACTGGCTTCATCGCCGCCCGTACCGGCGCGTATTTCAAGGATGGCATTCTTATCGTCCTGCGGGTCTTTGGGTATCAGCAGTTTGGTCAGTTCACTCTCCAGTATCGTTTTCCGCTCTTCCAGTGCAGGCAGTTCCATCTTGGCCAGTTCGCGCATATCCTCATCGGTGCCATGCTGCGCCTCCTTGGCGAATTCGTAATCGCCCATCACTTTTTTATACTCCTCGTAGGGCCGTACGATCTTCTCCAGCTGCCTGTATTCCTTGCTGTAGGCACCAAACTCCTTCTGTTTATTGATGATTTCGGGATTGGTCAGTGCAATACCCACCTGGTCAAACCTTGCTTTTATCGCGTCAAGCTTATCGAGCATATCGATTTTTTGAGGATGCAAAATTACGGTTTTCCAGGGTTTTCAACGGGTTTCCCCTCACCCTGTCTCACCATGTATATACCGAAGAAGGCCATTTAGTTAGGCCGGATTAGTTTGTTGAAGTATCTTGATGATCCATAAACTGCCCGCTATGCGTTTGCTGTATGCCGCTGTTTTTTTGCTTGTATCCTCTGCCGGTACCCGGGCCCAGACAGCCGATGTACTGATCCGCAACGGTAAAATACTGGACGGAACAGGCAACAGCTGGGTATATGGCGACATTGCCGTTAAAAACGGGAAGATCGCCGCCACGGGCAGGCTTGACAAATGGACCGCCACCAGGACCATCGATGCCGCCGGTCTGTTTGTTGCGCCGGGTTTTATCGATGTGCACACGCATATCGAGGACGATGAAAAAAGAAACCCCACCGCCGATAATTTTATTTACGATGGCGTAACCACCGTCATTACCGGCAACTGCGGCTCCTCGCGTGTTGATCTCGGCGCTTATTTTTCGATGCTCGACAGCCTGAAGACTTCCGTTAATATCGCATCGCTGATCGGTCATAACGATGTGCGCAAAGCGGTAATGGGCACCGCCAACCGCGATCCCGATGAACAGGAACTGCAGAAAATGGAAGCCATCGTTGAAAAGGCCATGAAAGACGGCGCGGTCGGGTTTTCCACCGGGCTGATCTATATACCGGGCACCTATTCCAAAACAGCGGAAGTGGTGCGGCTGGCAAAAGCCGCCGCCAGGCATGGCGTATACGCCAGTCATATGCGCGACGAAGGCGACAGCGTCACGCAGGCCATTGAAGAAGCCCTGCACATCGGCCGCGAAGCAAACATGCCGGTGGAGATATCGCATTTTAAACTAAGCGGTCAGCAGAACTGGGGACGCAGCAGGGAAATCCTTCCCATGATCATCCGGGCAAGAGCGGAAGGTCTTGATGTAACGATAGATCAGTATCCCTATACCGCAAGCAGCACCTCGCTGAGCACGCTGCTGCCCGACTGGGTATTATCAGACGGCCAGGACTCAATCAAGGCAAGACTGGCCAGGCCCGAAGTGCGCAGACAGGTCAGCAACTATATGCTGAGACGTTTGCAGAAAAGAAGGCTGAAACATTTCAGTTACCCGGTGGTGGCCAGCTTTAGGGCAGACTCTGCACTGAACGGTAAGAGCATAGAGGAAGTTAACCTTATCAGGGGAAGAAAACACAAAGCCAGGGAAGAGGCCGAAACGATCATACAGATGATGGAACAGGGCGGGGCCGGCATGGTATTTCATGGCATGAGCGACCAGGATGTAAAGAACATCATGCAGTACCCCTTCAATATGTTTGCCAGCGATGCCAGTATCCGCGTTTTCAATTCCGGCAATCCGCACCCGAGGGGTTATGGCACCAATGCCAGGGTGCTGGCCAAATATGTTCGTGAAGAAAAAGTATTGTCGCTTGAAGAAGCCATCCGCAGAATGACGTCCCTGCCCGCGCAGAAATTCCGCCTGGAACACCGGGGACTGCTTCGCGAAGGGTTTGCAGCGGACATTGTTGTGTTTGATGCAGCTAAAGTGACGGACCTGTCGACCTATGATCGTCCGCACCAGTATTCCACCGGCTTCCGCTATGTACTGGTAAACGGGAAAATAACGGTTGACCAGGAGAAGCATACCGGAACCCGGGCGGGAGAAGTGATTAGGGGGGAATGAGGACGGGAGACTGAGTTGACGTGAGTTATCTGCAGTTGGTGGGAGTTGGGAAAAATGGGGATATGTATAAAACAATATTTGTTCTGTTTATGCTTGGGGGGCGTGTGCTGGCACAGGATGCCGGGAAGCTGCACGGAAGGGCCATTGTTGTGGATTCGCATAACGATATTCTGACGGCCTGTATGGAAAAACACCTGAGCATGGACAAAGACCTGCGGGGAAAAACCCAATCCGATCTTGCGCGTTTTAAACAGGGCGGTGTGGACCTGCAGTTTTTTTCGATCTGGTGCGATGGCAATAAAGCCGATCCTTTTGCCTGGGCAAACAGGGAAATGGATACACTGTATGCGGTGGCTGAGCGCAACCACGATAAACTGCTTATCGTAAAAAACCCGGCGCAGCTACAGGAGGCCATCAGGCTGAAGCGGGTGGCGGCCATGTTCGGCGTGGAGGGCGGGCATATGATCGAGAACGATGTGCATAAGCTGGAGCAGTTATACGAACGCGGCATGCGCTACCTCACACTTACCTGGAACAATTCCAATGCATGGGCCACTTCGGCAATGGATGAAACAAACAAAGCGGACAGTCTTGGTAAAACACACAAAGGACTCACCGATGCCGGCAAACAGATCATCAGGCGTATGAACGAGCTGGGTGTAATGGTGGATGTTTCGCATGTTGGCGAACAGACTTTCCGGGATGCGCTGGCGGTAACCACCAAACCCGTTATCGCCTCGCACAGCAATGCGTACAGTCTCTGCCCTGTTTTCCGCAACCTGAAAGACGACCAGATCCGCGCCATAGGCAGAAACGGCGGCGTGATACAATTGAATTTTTATTCCGGTTTTGTGGACAGCAGTTTCAAAACCAAGGAACGCGCATTTGTTGCAAGGCACAGGACCGAGATAGATTCGCTCACAAAAACAGGTATGCAATACGAGTATGCGGTTACCACCATTTCGGATACATATTCTTCGGAAGTGACGGCAGCAAGACCACCGATGGGTATGTTGCTGGACCATCTCGATTATATCGTACAACTGGCGGGTGTTGACCATGTTGGGCTGGGCTCCGATTTTGACGGCATCAATTCCTCACCGCAGCAGCTGGACGATGTTACTTCCTACCCACTGATCACAAAAGCCCTGCTGGAACGCGGCTACAGCAAACGCGATGTGAAAAAGATCATGGGCGGCAATTTTCTGCGTGTACTCAAAGCCAATCAACCCTGATTTACCATGAAACAACCGTCTTGTTCTCTGCCTCTGTCGGTCCCGCTTTTTTTCCGTGCCGGTATTCTGCGGAACGTAGTGATTGCGCTGCCCATTCTGTTAGGTGCGTTTGCATCGGGCGCCCAGCCGTTCTCTCCGCAGGAGATCGCCAGATGGAAAAAGCAGGCCCGCCAGATTACCATCATCCGGGATAACTGGGGCATTCCGCATATTTACGGCAAGACCGATGCCGACGCCGTATTTGGTTTGCTGTATGCGCAATGTGAAGATGATTTTAAGCGGGTGGAGATGAACTATATTGAAAAACTGGGCAGGACAGCAGAGGTAAAAGGCGAGTCTGAACTGTATAACGACCTGCTCATACGGATGGTCATCGATTCGAGCGAAGCGATAAAAGATTACCGGAACAGTCCGGGCTGGTTAAGAAAGCTGATGGACGCCTATGCAGACGGTATCAACTACTATCTCCATACCCATCCCGCCACCAAACCCGCGCTGCTGAAACGTTTTCAGCCATGGTATGCACTTCTGTGGACAGACGGCAGCATCGGCGCCATCGATGTGGCGGGCATCAGCGTAAACGAACTGCGCAGTTTTTATGGCACTGCCCCGGGTATCACCGCTTTAACAAAACCGGTCGAGTTTGATCCTTTACCCGGCGGCTCAAACGGATTTGCGATCGCCCCGGCCAGAACGGCATCGGGCAACGCCATCCTGTATATCAACCCGCATGTTACTTTTTATTTCCGTCCCGAAGTGGCAGTACAGAGCGAGGAAGGGTTGCATGCCTACGGCGCCGTGACCTGGGGCCAGTTTTTTGTGTACCAGGGATTCAATGAACACTGCGGCTGGATGCATACCTCGAGTTACAGCGATGTGGCGGATGCATACAGCGAGAAAGTGATACAGAAAAACGGCGCTTTTTTTTATGAATACGATAAGCAGCTGAAACCCGTTAGACAAAAAACAATAACAGTAAAATATCTTTCCAACGGTCGGCTGGTATCCAAAGACATTACCACCTATTACACGCATCATGGACCGGTTATGGCCAAACGCAACGGGCAATGGATATCTGTCAGGGCAAACAACAGGGATATCAAAGGTTTGATACAATCCTGGCAGCGAACCAAGGCCACCAGCCTGGAAGCGTTCACCAAAACCATGGAACTGCTCGCAAATACCTCCAACAATACGGTATACGCAGACGATAAAGGCAATATCGGTTACTGGCACGGCAACTTTATGCCAAAACGGGATCCGAAACTGAACTGGACAAAACCTGTTGACGGCAGCACCAGCGCCACCGAATGGAAGGGCCTGCACTCACTGAAAGAGTTGATACAGGTGCATAATCCATCATCGGGCTGGATACAGAACTGCAACTCCACTCCCTTTACCGTTTCGGGAAGCAGCAGTCCGAAGAAAGGAGATTTCCCTGTGTATATGGCCCCTGCCGGGGAGAATTTCCGTGGCGTGAATGCCGCTAAACTGCTCGCAGAAAACAAGGGCTATACGATCGATAAAACAATTCACACAGGCTATGATACCCATCTGGCCGCATTTGATGTACTGGTGCCCGCATTGCTGAAAGCATACGAAACGAATACAACCGATACAGCCTACCGGTTGCTGGCCGAACCGATAAAAACGCTTGCCGCCTGGGACAGGAACAGCGCGGAAAATTCCATTGCCACCACATTGGCTGTTGAATGGGGACAAAAGATTTGGCCATTGGCACAACGCAGTAACGGCGATAACGATAACGCCGACCAGGTTGAAAAAACACAGCGTTTTGCCGCCTCGGCAAATGCGCAAACCCTGCTGCAGCCGTTGCTTGCCACCATCGATGAGCTTTCGAAAAAAATGGGCTCCTGGCAGATACCCTGGGGTGCTATCAACCGGTACCAGCGTTTGAGTGGAGATCTTACGGAAAAATTTGACGACGCAGAACCCAGCATATCCTGCGGTTTTGCCGCTTCCACCTGGGGATGCCTGCCATCGTTTGTAAGCCGTACCTATGCAGGAACCAATAAACGGTATGGATATAACGGCAACAGTTTTATCTGCGCGGTTGAATTCGGCAAAAAAATAAAGGCGAAATCATTGCTTGCGGGCGGAGAAAGCGGGGATATTACTTCCAAACATTTTGGCGACCAGGCAGAGATGTATACAAAAGGACGGTTTAAGGATGTATTGTTTTATAAAGAAGATGTGGTGAAACATGCGGAGAGAACCTATCATCCCGGGGAGTGAGTATGCCGGATCTGCGGATCGGCATACCTGATAGGTGACGTTCCGTGCAGATGGGGAAGACAGAGACACGGACTCAACACAGAGGCACGGAGGTACAGAGGAACACGGAGAAAAATCTCTGTGCAACGCTGTATCTCCGTGACTCTGTGTTAAAAAACGCTCAACCCTGTGGCAAATACGCTATTTCGCCACCTGCAGCCGGAGGGTTTTACGAAGTGAGGTGTGAGAGGACAGAGACACGGGTCAACACAGAGGCACAGAGATACAGAGGAACACGGAGGGAGAACCTGCTACTCGAAGTCGCAGCCGATGGGTGCGCCGGGTGGAATTTCTTTGTGTTGCGGCTGGGGTATGTCTGTGGGTTTATCTATTCTTTCTATGGCATAAGTATAATGGGCGCGGTTGCTGGCGGTCATTTGCTTTGCATATTGTTTTAGCGACTGCAGCCTGTCGAAACAGATGGATTTGACAATATAATTCGCGTTATCGTTCTGGCTAAGACTTAACAGGGCCGTCAGTACCATCTGCTGCGTTTGCAGCTGCACCTGTCCTTTCAGTCCTTTCTGTACCGGCGTTTTCCAGGTTTTGGCGATGATCGCATCCAGCACATCATCCCAGCCCTGCGTGCCTGCCTGGGCCTTGAATTGTGCAAGACGGTTAGCCCGTTCGGGATGGAACAGGAAATCCAGCTCGTATTCCGTCAGCGCTTCCGCCGCCGCCAGCGGGTCGAAGTTCATACCTGTTCTTTTGGGAAAGACTTCACCCACGGCATAGTACATGGGTGGGCGGGGCGGTATCAGCTGCATCATCTTATCGGGCATGGACAGGATTTCCGGCGACAGGCAATCGAGCGCAGCCTCCAGGGCTTTTGCCTGCACCTCTCTCGGGAGTACCTGCGGTGTTACCTGTTTATCGCCGCGCACGCTGTAGCTGTAATTCATTCCGCCGATCAGTTTACAAACTGCCTCCAGCTGGTAGCGGTGGTAATTGTATACGGGCACCAGCGCATCCTCCAGCCGGGATAAAGGCGTGTTTATGCGGATATTGTTCTCGGAGAACTGTGCCATCGCTTTCTGCCTTACCTGTAACACGCTTTTCAATTCATCCGCAGCATCTTTTCCGTTGTCCCAAAGGTGCGCATACGGGTGCAGACCGCCTGCCGCACGGGCATCGGCGTCTGCGATAAACAATAACCCGCGGCTGGTATTCTCTTCGAGAATGGTTTTGAGTGCATCCGCTTCATTGGTGTCGGGTGCAAAATCGGCATAACCATAGGTAATGGCGCGTTTATCCCAGTCACCGATCTCGTTGGTATACACTTTCGAAAAATCGATCTCACCTTTTGCATTGATGAATACATTCGGGTGCGGGTAGTCCATCACCGAAGCCATATTATTATGACTGGATGCATAATTGTGCTGCAACCCAAGGGTATGACCCACTTCATGCGCCGCCAGCTGACGCAGCCGCTGCAGCGCGGCGTTGCGCATGGTTTCAGTAACAGGCTTGCCGGTTTCATAAGGCGCCAGCAGACCGGTAAAAATGAGGTAGTCCTGGCGCACCCGCAAAGAACCAAGTGTAACCTGTCCTTTGATGATCTCTCCAGTTCTCGGGTCGGTAACAGAAGCGCCATAGCTCCAGCCCCGGGTAGAACGGTGTACCCAGTTGATCATATTGTACCGGATATCCATCGCATCCGCCGTATCGGGTAATAGCTTTACGATAAAAGCGTCTTTATAGCCGGCCGCAGTAAATGCCTGGTTCCACCAGCGCGCACCGTCGAGCAGGGCAGAGCGGATGGGTTCGGGCGTGCCGTTATCGAGATAATACACAATGGGTTTTACGGGATCGCTGATGGCCGCCGACGGATCTTTTTTCTGCAGCCTGTGCCGCGCAATGAACATTTTCTCGATCGGGTCTGTAAACGGACTGCTGTAATCAAAATAAGATATGCCAAAGTAACCGCTGCGTATATCGTGCACCCGCGGTTTGTACTGGTTATCGGGTAACTGTACGAAAGAATGGTGCATGCGCACCGTGATGGCCTCGGCAGACGGCGTAACCGTGGTAACGAAACGTCCCGCATCGCTGCCGCCGGTAAAACTGATGGTGGCTTCTATCTCGGTGTTCAGCGGAAAATTCTTTGTGCCGGGGAGGTAGATGGCAGAACGCGGTTCGCTGAACACATAAGTGCCCTGGCGCATCAGGCGGATACGGTCAGCCACATTCTGGGCATCACGCACAAAGAAAGCAGTGGCATCCACCAGCACTTTATCGCCTTCGTCCTCATCCACAACAAAACTGCCAATGGTTGACTGCGCAAAGGATTCTTTCACAGCACGCTGTTCATTCCTGTCGTCTGAAACGGCGCGGTAGGCATAGTTAGACTGTACCAGCATCAGTTTCTTACCCACTTTATTGAAAGAAACGATCCTGGTACCGCCGATCAGCCCCCTGTCGAGGCCTATATCGTTCGATCCGAGTCCGGCGGGTAAAGAATTCACATACAGGAATTCCTTGTCGAACTTATCCACCTGCATCCACAGTTTACCGTTAACGGCGTCCCACCAGAAAGGGAAATAGCCGTCGAAGCGTTTCATGTTCTTTGTTTTTTCGGCGATTTTTGAACTGTTCTGGGAGAGCGCCGTCAGCGATAAAAGACAGATAAGCAAAACAGGAAGATAACGCATAGCAGTGGGTTGGTTCTGTGAAAATCGGGTTTACCGGCAAGAAAGATAACCCATTTTACAGATTGCCCGGTCAAAACAAAGGCCGCATTTCAGCCAAAAAAACGGGCATGCGCTGCCTGGTATATGGCAGAAGGTGCAAACAAAAAATCCCGCCAATGCTATTGGCGGGATTTTGTATGATGACCGTTTCAGGTTACATGAAAGGAGTTCCTTTGTTATCATCTGTTTCGGGAAGATCAGCCACCGGTGTAGGTTCGGGTGCTGAAGGTTCCGTCATAGGGGCCGGTGCGGGAGCGGGCGGCGGTGTTTTTTTAACCGGTGATTTTTTCTTCGGCGCGGCTTTCTTTGCTGCTTTTTTGGGAGCGGTCTTCTTTGGCGCGGCTTTTTTAGGTGCAGCTTTTTTCACGGCTTTCTTCGCCGCTTTTTTGGGCGTTGATTTTTTCTTCGGCGCAACTTTTTTCTTTGAAGCGGCTTTTTTCTTGGGTGCGGCTTTTTTCTTGGGTGCCGCTTTTTTCTTGGCAGCTTTCCTGACCGCTTTTTTAACGGCTGTTTTTTTCTTAGGGGCTGCTTTTTTCTTTGCGGCCTTTTTGACTGCTTTTTTTGCGGGGGATTTTTTTGCGGCTTTTTTTACTTTTTTGGGAGCCGCTTTCTTGGCTGTTTTCTTAGCGGCTTTCTTTTTACTTGCTTTTGCCATGATGGTATTAGTTTGTGTTGATCAATGATGGTATTGGAAAGTTAAAAAATTATTCCAACAAACCATTCTTTTTCAATTTTATTCCATCCGCTAAAAACCAAGCCGGCGAAGCCATTGCACGCAAAGGGTGGGCCACTGACTCAGCAAGGGATCTGCGGGAGCCATGCCGAAACCATGTCCCCCATGATCGTAGATATACATGGTGGCCGGCACTTTGTTCTTTTTTAACGCCGTATAAAAAGCGATGCTGTTCATAGGCGGAACGCCCTTGTCATCGTCTGAATGAACCAGGAACACCGGGGGCGTGGCGGCAGTTACCCTTGTTTCGGTGGAGAGGGCTTTTACCAGCGACTCATCAGGCGCGGGCCCGAGCAGCATATTGCGGCTGCCGCGGTGGGCAAAAGCCGTATCCATAGTAATCACCGGGTAGATCAGGATGGAGAAGGCGGGTCTTGTGGCTATCCGCAGCAGCGGGTCGGCTGCAGCAGGATCGCCCTCCTGCAGCAGGGTGGTTATCGTGGATGCCAGGTGCCCGCCGGCGGAAAACCCCATCACACCTGTTTTTGCCGGGTCTATATGAAACTCTCCGGCCCTCGACCGGATGATGCGCATGGCCCTTGTTACATCGTTATACTGGTCGGGGTAGCGGTGACCCTCCTGTTTGGCGTTATTGAGACGGTACCGCAGCACAAATGCATCGATCCCATTCTCATTAAAGAATTTCGCGGGAAGCACGCCTTCCTTGTCGAATGCAAGGTGAGAATACCCCCCACCCGGGCAGATCAGCACAGCGGTTTTTCCGGCGGCCGTGCCTGGTGCGGGGTAATAGTCCATGAACGGCGCCACGGTATCGAATCCCTTGTTCATTACGGCTTCTGAAGAGGGGTAAATGAAAATGCGCTGCTGCGCATCGCTGGGTAGTTGTGACATAAACAACAGGATAAAAAAAATGCTTCTCATGGTAAACGAAAATAGGTTGGTTGTAAGATCGCTGATGTCAATTTTTTAATAGTGTTACCTTCTGCCTGGGGTGCCCATCCATTTAAAAAGACAGTAACGATACCTTGCCATCCATCGTTGCCATAACCAGCTGGTTATCGCTGAACACATTCACGGTATTGACCATCGAATTATCGGATTTGAACACCCATAGTTTTTTCTTCGCTGCCGGGTCTATGGCATATACACGACCGTTCTTTGTACCGAAAAACACCCTGCCTTTTCTCTCTATCAGCATTGAAGGCACATGCTCGTAACCAAAGCCGCAATCCAGTTTCCAGTCCACCGCCTGTTTCTCGCGCGAAGTGTGGAAGGCAACAATGGCATCGTTCATCGTCTTTCCGTACACATAGGCTCCGTCGGCAGAAATACCGATCGACTCCCTTACGGTGGCTTCGTTATTACGCCACAAAGTGGTACCGGTATGGATATCGATGGCAGACAGGTAACGGTCCGGCGCTACAATATACACCACATCGTCTTTGATAACGGGTATGCAGGAAGCCGGCGAAAAATTACGCACGGCAGAGCCATTGTTCCATTTCCAGACCAGCTTACCGGTGGCGGCTTCCAGCGCGTACAGGTTTCTGTCCCAGGCGCCAAAGATCAATTTATCGCCATGCAGTACCGGCGTGCTCATTACCGGGCCCTCCAGTCCCTCAAAACGCCATAGCTCTTTTCCATCGGCCAGCGACAATGCGCGGAACCGGTGATCGCTGCCGCCGATGTATACGATGCCCTTCTTGATCAGCGGACAGCCCAGTACCGCCGCATCGGTCGAAACCTCCCATAGTTTTCGGCCGCTGGTGGTTTGCAGGCAATAGATCTTTCCGTCGCCCGAGCCGGCCACCATCCTGTCGCCACTCACCGCAGGCGAGGAAAACACGGCCCCGCCTGTCTGGAACGACCACTTCTTTTTACCGTTCTTTACCGACAGTGCATCTATCCTTCCCAGGCTGTTGCCGAAGAACACCAGTTGGCCGCTCACCGCAGGCGTGGAGATCACATTGGCATCCGAATGGAAAGTCCATTTCTCCTTTACCGACGGAAAGCTGTCGTTCACTGCATAAGAAGGTCTTGTATAACCTGTGTTTGTATACGGGTGCTGTTCCAGCTTTACCCCTGTCCAGGGCTGTTTTGTAACCATACCCGGCGTACGCTCTGAAAAGATCATAGAATCTGTGCGTACGTCCACCAGGTTATAACCGCCATAAGCCGCTTTTGCCCTGAGGTTTGACCGGCCCATCACACCGGGTATGCCTTCAAAATTCAATGCATGGTTATTATGTCCATGACCGCAGAGGATGGCCAGGGTATGGTGTTTCTTCAGACGGTCGGTGACCTCGTACCAGTTGTCGAGGGCATTATCGATCGGGTAATGGTTCAGGAAGATCAGCGGCTGGTAAGGACCTATTTTCTCCAGCTCCTTATCCATCCAGACAACCGCATCCCTGGGAATATGTCCATCACTCATACGCACGTACGGACCCGAGGCACAGCCCATAAAGCTGATGCCGTTGTAGCTGAACACAAATTTATCGTTGCCAAAAACCTTCCCGAAGGTAACGCCGCCACTCTCGCTCCAGCCGCTGTCGTGGTTACCGGGAATGATGTAATAAGGCACTTTCAGCTCATCAAGCAGCTGTTTTGCAAGTCTGATCTCTGCATCCGTACCCAGTTCGGTGATATCGCCGGTGATCACCACAAATGCGATACCGGTCATCTGGTTGATATCGGCCACTGTTCTCTTTAAATCCTCCTCTGCCTTGCCATCGGGCGACCCGATATGCGTATCCGAAAGAAAAGCAAAACGGAAAGGCTTCCACTGGGCATGCCCCAGCGCCAGGCAAGCGAAAAATACGAATGACAACAAGACATGTTTCATGCCCGGAAGTTACTGATCTTTGAGATGGAACGGTTATTGCCCTAGGGGATTACATGGTTACCGATTCATTCCTGCATCCGCCGATCGGGGACCCGTAAAATCAACATTTTCCTTTATGAAAAAAACAGTGGTATTGGGCGCAAGTGATAACCCCGCACGTTACAGTTATCTCGCCGTGGAGAAACTGCGCCGCTACGGGCATCCCGTAGTTGCCATCGGCAGGAAAACTGGAAAGGTTTCGGACACGGATATCATTACCGAAAGACCCAACGAACAGGCGGTGGATACGGTTACGCTTTACCTGAACCCGGCGCTGCAAAAGCAGTACTATGATTATATTCTTTCCCTGAAACCCAAACGCATCATTTTCAATCCCGGCGCCGAAAATCCCGAGCTCGAACAACTCGCCGAAGAAAACCATATCCAACCCATGGAAGCCTGCACACTGGTATTACTGAGCACGGGGCAGTATTGAAGAACAGATGAGCAGGGAACAGGTGAGCAGGGAACGGATGAACAGGGTATTCTCTATTTATGTTCTTTTTCCCTGACCTGCAGCTGGTAGGCCTGTATCAGGGCCGGGGTTTCGGGGGTAAGGGTAAAGCTGACACGTATATCGGCGTTGTCTCCGGCGATCGTAAAATAACCGCGGAGCTGGTTTTCAGGAACCATACCGCTTACCGAGATAATTTTGCCCGCTCTGGCAAATGCGGCAGCGGCTTCTTTTTTCAGCAGAACAGTATCGTAATCGGCAAAGAAATTTTCGGCGAATATTCCGGACGATACCACATCAGCAAAACCGGGCAGCAGTTTCACCAGGGCGTTCTTTCTTTGTTCCAGTACGGGTGAAGCAGGCAGTTGCCGCGGTCTGAGCTGGGCCAGCCGTATCAGGGTATCCAGTACGGCATAATTGGGAGCGGTGGTGGGCGCGTACGTCAGGTTGGCAAAAAAGACAACGCCAATACCATATTCCGGAAGAAAACGCCAGTTGCTGCCAAAACCGGGCAGGCCGCCGCTGTGTGCAATGCTTTCACGACCCTCGCAGTCGCGCGTCCAGTTCAGTCCGTAGCCATAGGCCGAAGTGGTGGGACAACCACGACCACCGGGATAGCGGTAATTCAGGTTCATACCGATAAAACGCCAGGGCTGGTGCATTTCACGGAGCGAACTTCGCTTAACGGGTCCGGTTTCGGCATCGTTTCTTACCGGCCATGCCTGCAGATGCAAAGCCATATACCTGCTGAAAGATTCAATGGAAGTGACCATACCACCCATGGCACCATAAATACCATCGTGCAGCAGCGCTTCTTCTTTCCAGTCATTGTTTACCCAGCGGTAGCCATGCGCCAGGAGACCGGCGGGGATTTTTGTGTATTCCCATTCGGCCTGGTTCATACCCAGGGGTTGCCAGATATTTTTTGCGATGTATTCGCTGTAAGCCATGCCGCTTGTTTTTTTAATGATATAACCCAGCATCGCAAAACCCAGGTTGCTGTATTCATAGGCAACGGCGGGATCGTTCGATAAACTCAATCCCTTTCTGATCAGCGAAAGCAGTTCCGCATCCGTATCTGCCAGCTGGCGGTCGCCCCAGGGATTGTCTTCCGGAAAACCCGCCGAGTGGGTCAGCAGGTGCCTGATGGTGATCAGCGGCGCATCACTGGTAAGCGCCTGTCCCTTCAGTTCGGGAATATATTTTTCCACCGGGTCATCGAGTCTGAGCCTGCCCTCGTCCCGCAGTTTCAGTATGGCCATTGCCGTAAAACTCTTGCTCATGGAAGCGATACGGAACATGGATTTGGTGGTTGCGGGTATCTTTCCTGCCCTATCGGTATATCCTCCCGCGCCTTTGTATACCAGCTCACCATCGAGCACCACACCAAAGGCATAACCGGGAAAATGGTTTTTCACTGCATACTCGCGGTAAAGCTGTTCAACAACCGGGAAAGCCACCCTGATACGCTCCAGTCGCCCGCTGTCTGTGAACACCGGCGGCCGGTAGCGGGCATCAGTGTTTTGTCCGTTTGCAAAGAAAAAAGTGGCGACGAACAGTGTAAACAGCCTGAGACGCAGCATAGGGTGGAATATTATTGGGTAATAAAAATTTACCGAACAGATACAATACCGGCTATCGGCCGGGCGAGGCCAGCATTAATACGCCAGCAGTTTGTCCACAACCTCCTGCAGCCTGCTTTTTGCCAGGAAATTTTTCTCCAGGTCTGTATTGAAAGGCACGGCCGTATCCAGCGATGCGCACCGCATCACCGGCGCATCGAGGTATTCGAAAACATGTTCCGTGATCCAGGCGCTGATCTCGGCCCCGATGCCTCCCGTAAGCGTGTCTTCGTGCAGGATCAGCACCTTTCCTGTTTTGATCACCGTTTGCCTGATGGCATCGTAGTCAAGCGGCTGCAGCGTGCGCAGGTCAAGGATATCGATCGAAACGCCCGGATGCTGTTCCTGGTATTCGATGGCCCAGTGAACGCCTGCGCCATAAGTAATTAACGATATATCCGTTCCTTCGCTGACGGTCTTCGCCTTGCCGATCGGTGTTTCGTAGTATCCATCCGGAACGGCGCCTGTAACGCTGCGGTAAAGCGCTTTGTGTTCAAAGAACATCACCGGGTTGGGATCATGGATGGCAGCGATGAGCAATCCTTTGGCGTCTTCCGCTGTTGCGGGATATACCACTTTCAGTCCCGGCACATGTGTAAACCAGGCTTCGTTGCTCTGCGAATGAAAAGGGCCGGCACCCACGCCACCTCCTGTGGGCATGCGGATCACCACATCGGCGTTCTGTCCCCAGCGGTAGTATATCTTGGCCAGGTTGTTCACGATCTGGTTAAACCCCACCGATACAAAATCGGCAAACTGCATTTCCATTACGCTCTTGTATCCTTCCAGGCTCAGCCCAAGGCATGCACCCACCACAGCGCTTTCGCATAAAGGTGTATTGCGCACCCTGGCCGTACCGTATTTTGCGGCAAACCCTTCGGTGATCTTAAAGGCCCCGCCATATCCGGCAATATCCTGGCCCATCAGCACCAGGTTATCGCAACGGTCCATACTTTGCGAAAGCGCTTCGGAGATCGCATCGATATAGCGGATTTCCCTGGTATCCGTGGTAACCGTTTCGTTTGCCGTTCCCTGTTTTGGCCTGGCATACATATCCGCCAGTTCGGTATTTGTATCGATGGTGATGGCGGCGGCCTGCTGCGCTGTCTGCAGTTCCATTTCTATGTATCCCCTGAATTCATTGCGTATATCGGCCACCTGCATTTCTGTGATGATCTGCTCCTGCAGCAGGTACTGCTCAAAATTCCTGATCGGGTCTTTGCCTGCCCATTCTTCAAACAATGCAACGGGCACATATTTGGTACCGCTGGCTTCCTCATGTCCGCGCATACGGAACGTCATACATTCCACCAGGTAGGGTTTCCGGCGACTGATACAATAGTCGCGAACACCGCGGATGGTATGGTACACGTCAAGAATATTATTGCCGTCGATACGCACGCCTTCCATACCGTACCCCCTGGCTTTATCTGCCAGGTTTTCGCAGCGGTATTGCTCCGATACCGGTGTGCTTAGCCCGTAACCGTTGTTCTCTATCACAAATACCACGGGCAGGTCCCATACCGCTGCAAGGTTCAGCGCTTCGTGAAAATCGCCTTCGCTGGTGCCGCCATCGCCTGTAAACGCCAGGGATGCTTTTTGTTCCTGCCGGAGTGTATAAGCAAGCGATACCCCATCGGCAATGGCCAGCTGCGGCCCCAGGTGCGAGATCATACCGCAGATATAATGGGGTTTGCTGCCAAAATGAAAACTCCGCTCACGTCCTTTGCTGTAGCCTTCTTTGTTACCCTGCCACTGCATAAAGAGTTTGTGCAAAGGCATCTGGCGCGAGGTGAATATGCCCAGGTTGCGGTGCAGCGGCATGATCCATTCATCGTGCTGCATTGCCAGTGCACAACCCACCGCGATCGCCTCCTGCCCGATACCGCTGAACCATTTGCTGATCTTTCCCTGCCGCAGCAATACCAGCATTTTCTCTTCGATCATGCGCGGCAGCAACAGGTTGCGGTAGAGGTAAACCAGTTCTTCGTTGGAGAGTGATTGGCGGTTGAAATCCATGGATCAGAAATAGGCACCCAAGTTAAGCAATGCGCAGGAAACCCGTTATACGGACCGGAGGAATCAGCGGATTATGGATTGGCGGATTGATTTCAATGGACCATTCGGCGGGCTGCTGCATCGGGATTCCAAAAATCCAGCAATCCTTATTCCACTAATCCATAATCCGCAAATCCGTAATTCAAAAAAAAAAGCCGTAGAGCGATTACTCTACGGCCCGGGTGTATGAAATGATTGGCTTAATCCCTTCTGCTGCCAAAAAGGCGCAACAGCATCAGGAACAGGTTGATAAAATCCAGGTAAAGCGTGAGGGCTCCCATTATGGAACGCTTCTTCACTTCCACGGCCGCTACGCCGTTGTGTTCGATGCCTTCACCGATATATTTTAGTTTCTGCACGTCATAGGCGGTCAGGCCGGTAAACACCAGTACACCGATAAAACTGATCACATACCCCATGGAATCGCTTTTCATGAAAAGATTGATCAGCGAAGCGATCACGATGCCGATCAGTCCCATCGTCATGATACGACCGAAAGAGGTCAGGTCCTTGTCGGTGGTATATCCCATGAATGCCATTACACCGAACATGGCCGCGGCAGACAAAAAGCAGGCTACCACCGATCCGGTTGTATAGATCAGCAGGATAAAACCGAAACTGATGCCGTTGATCGCCGCATAAGCGATGAACAGGCCGAGCATCAGGGGCGCCGGCAGCCTGTTGTAACCAAATGACATCAGCAGTACAAAAGCCAGCGGAGCAAACATTACGATATAGCCCAGCGGGTTAAGACCGGTGCCATCTGCTTTTATCAGGTAAGCCAGCAGGTTGAGGTTGTTCGAAAACAAAAAAGCAAACAAAGCCGATACACCCAGCGCCAGGAACATCAGCGAGAATACATTGGCCATAAACTTTCTCGCGCCTGTTCTTTCCTGTACAATCGTGTAATCGATATTCGTGCTGCGGTTCTGTAGTTCCATCGTTCGTGTTTTTTACAAATATACTGTTATGAATGGAGGAATGGAAGGGTTTTAGCATTGCATTAGAGAATGGGGAAGGGAGGGCGTGAGACGTCAGACGTGAGTTAGCGTGAGTTGGGTAGGGTTGTAAGATAATAAGCCGGCGATGCCGTAAAAAAGCGAATCCCTTTCAACTTCGACATCCATATCCCCCTCACCTCTCACGATAACTCACGTCAACTCACGATGCCCATCAGGCTGCCTCATTTCCTCCCCCTCACTCCCGGATAATGATCCAGGGTCTCGAAGACATAGCGGGGGTTTTGTTTGAGGATGCCGATGAATTTGGCAAGCGAATCGGCGTCTGAAGGATGCTGAAACATCCTGTCGTGCGTAAGGATCACCAGGTGCCTGGGTGTATGCGTTCTGTTGTTTGCGAATGCGCTGTCTACCTCTGCTGCCAGTTGCCCCGGCGTCTGCACCGGTCTTGCGCGTTTGTTGAAATGCCATTCCACATCCCAGCCGATCACATAGTAGCCGGCGCTGTCGAGCAGCCTGGCGATGGGTCTGGTAAGCCAGCTTGCCTTAATGGCGCCGGTTTCGGCCCAGGCATTGTTGCCCGGCAGCCTGGCGATGCGGTAGGGAACATGCATGGAGTCCTGCGCTTTCAGAAAATCCAGTTCCGCCGATCCGGGATGCAGGTAAAAATCACGGTACCTGCCTCTTGCATGACTGTAACTGTGATTGGCCAGCAAAAAATCGGGATACGACTCGCGAACCGTGGTAACGATCTTCGGGCCATCGCTTTTCATGGCGCTGTGCAGTCCTACCATAAAAAAACTGGCTTTGATCCTCTCCCTGCGGCAGAGTTCATAACAGGCAAGCGTGCCGTGCTGCGGCCCGTCGTCAAAACTGAGATAGATATACTGTTTGGTGCTGTCGTAAGCCAGTGGTTGCCAGTCGAATTTATTACGCACCGGCTTGTCTCCTTCCGTTTCGCCGGTACCGCCCTCGTCGCCGCGGGCATTAACACAGCCTTGCCATACAACACAGCCCATCGCCAGCAGGGCGATAGCCAGGAATACACGTTTCATAGTAGCATAGTTCTGGGTGCTAAAATAGCAACAAGCGGGATTTTCTCACAAAATTCCCCTCTGCGTAAGTATTAAATTCCTCATAATTCTCAAGGTTTGCGTGGGTTGAGTATATTTATCCCCGTAAATACCACTTTGAGATGAACAGGAAAGAAGAGACGTTACAGAATGTCGTTATCAAGTTTGCCGGCGACAGCGGCGATGGCATGCAACTTACCGGACAGCAGTTTACCAATAACACTGCTTTATTAGGCATTGACCTGGCTACTTTTCCCGATTTCCCTGCCGAGATCAGGGCCCCTATCGGTACCCTTCCGGGGGTGAGCGGGTTTCAGCTGCATTTTTCCTCGAATAAAGTGTTTACCCCGGGCGATATTGCCGATGTGCTGGTGGCGATGAATGCCGCCGCGCTGAAAGTGAACCTGAAAGCCCTGAAACCGGGCGGAAAGATCATCGTTAACCTCGAAGGATTCGATGCCAAGAACCTGCGCCTGGCCAATTATGCCGATGGCATTAACCCGCTGGAAGACGGCAGCCTAGATAATTACGAAGTGATCAGGATAGATGTGACCAAGCTCACACGCGAAGCTGTTAAGGATTTTCCAGAACTGGGCAACAAGGAACGCGACCGTGCAAAGAATATGTTCGTGCTGGGTTATATCTACTGGATGTACAACCGGAGCCTCGAGAACACCATCGAGTTCCTGAAAGAGAAATTCGGCAAAAAACCGGCTATCCTCGAGAGTAATATCAAGGTGTTGCAGGCCGGTTACAACTATGGCGATACCACCGAAACCTTCACCACCCGCTATAAAGTGGAGAAGGCGAAAATGAAACCCGGTCTCTACCGCAGCATCATGGGTAACCAGGCATTGTCACTGGGACTGATAGCCGCGGGTGAGAAAAGCGGTCTGGAGGTTTTCCTCGGCGCCTACCCCATCACACCTGCTTCGGATATACTGCATGAGCTCAGCAAATACAAAAGTTTTGGCATCAAGACCTTCCAGGCCGAAGACGAAATTGCGGCGATTGCGGCGGCCATCGGTGCCAGCTACGGCGGCGCATTGGGCGTAACCGCCACATCGGGCCCCGGTATGGCTTTGAAAACAGAAGCGATGGGACTGGCCGTGATGCTCGAGATACCGCTGGTGATCATCAATATCCAGCGCGGCGGACCCTCAACCGGTTTGCCCACCAAAACAGAACAGAGCGATCTGCTGCAGGCCTACTATGGCCGCAACGGCGAATGCCCCATGCCTGTGATCGCAGCGGCGACACCCAGCGACTGCTTTGATGCGGTATACGAGGCCGTACGCATTTCCATACAGCATATGACGCCGGTTACGCTGCTGAGCGATGGGTATATCGCCAATGGTGCAGAACCCTGGAAATTCCCCACCACCTCCGATCTTTCGCCTATCACCGTCAATTTCAAAAAAGAACTGGCGGAAGATGAGCCAAAATTCCAGCCTTACAGAAGGGATGTAAAACTGGCGCGCTCATGGGCCATACCCGGAACACCGGGTCTGGAGCACCGCATCGGCGGACTGGAAAAGCAGGACGTTACGGGCAATATCAACTATGAACCCGAAAACCACCAGCATATGGTGAATATCCGCCAGGCCAAGGTTGACAAGATAGCGGACCATATTCCCCTGCAAAAAATAGAAGTGGGCGCCGAAAAAGGCAAGGTACTCGTGATCGGCTGGGGCTCTACCTATGGCGCCATCAAGAGCGCGGTGCTGCAGCTCGAAGCCGAAGGACAGGCAGTAAGCCATGTACACCTGCGTTATGTACGCCCCTTCCCGAAAAACCTCGGGGATATCCTGAAGAATTTCGAGAAAGTGCTTGTTCCTGAAATCAACAACGGCCAGCTCGTAAAAATCCTCCGCGACCAGTACCTGGTAGATGCGAAGCCCTATAACAAGGTAATGGGTATTCCTATTACCAAGGGAGAGTTGGTGGATGTGATTAAGAAGATGTTATAATGCACGAATTAGCGAATTCCGGATTGGCGGATTAAGGGATCAACAGATTAACTTTTTTGGCCCGATGGAACAGGTTTCGCCGGGGCAATTCAAAATATCCGTCCCCAATTAGCGAATTCCCAATCCGCAAATCCGCTAATTCACAATCCATTAATCCCCAATCTTCCCACTCACCTTCTCAATATCCACCGCTATTTTGTAGATGAAATAGAACTGGTCGGTGATGGATTTGAAATCGGAAAGAAATTGCCGGGTATTGGATTCCATCTGGCCGGCGCGCAGTTCTTCCTGGCGTTTGCGCATAAGTTCGTTTACACGTTTGTCGAGTATGCGTATCTGGGTGGTATCGGGTTTGGGAGCCCCTTCTTCCCGTTTGCCATCCATCGATTTTCTTGCCTGCTGCAGTGCAAACACACTGGCGTTGATCAGCGGTATGTATTCCTGGCTGATGTATTCGGGTTCCAGTGTATCGATATAATAGGAAAGTGTGGCAATATGCGAATTCAGCATATGCACCGCCACCACGAACTGGTGTATCTGCTCTATCTTCTTCTGTTTGCTTTTGGGTTCGGACAACATACGCGTAAAACCGTCCGACAGGTTGGCCATCGACACCCAGCTGTTTTTACGCAGTAAGATCCGCGCCTTGTTTTCCGTAACGGTGCCGGTAAATGCGCCGGATGCCGACTGGTAATAGATCAGCGCATCGGTAAGTGATTTCTTCATGTACACATTGATCTGCTGGTGCTCCCATACCGGTACAAACAGGCTGCCGAATACAAAGGCGATGGCGGAACCGATCGCGGTATCGATGATCCTGTCGCGCAGGATCGATTTGAAATCCTGCGGATCCAGCAGGTGAAACATCAGCAGGATGTACAGCGTCATCAATATCACGCTCACCAGGTACTGTTTGCGCATAAAACTGTAGGCACCGATCATGCTCAGCGTAAGCAGGATGATCACGGAAGTGTTGTCTCGTATCAGGTACAGCGACAAAGCGCCCAATGCAGCGCCGATAAGGGTTCCGCCCAGTCGCTCCCAGTTACGCTGGCGGGTAAGGCTATAACCCGGTTTCAGTATCACGATAACCGTCAGCAATATCCAGTAGCTGTGTCCGAAAGCAAGGAACTGCGCAATGATATAGGCAAACAGCGATGCAAAAGCGATCCGGAGCGAATGACGGAATATATTGGATGTAAAACTGAGATTATCGATCAGCAGTTTCGGATCCACCGGTTCATGGGTGATAAAGGCATCGGGATCGGGCGCGCTGAACTTTTTCCTGCGCAGCCTGGCATCGTAGGTGGTGTACTGGTGAAGTGTGCGGATACGTGTGGCCAGTTCATCGATACTGTCCAGGATATGCCGCAGGCTGATAAACCCTTCCAGGTTTTCGGGACTGAGTTCTCTGGCCCTCAGTTCCTGTAAATGTTTTCTTTCCTCGGAAAGCTCGGCATCAACCGCGTCGTCGTGGATCGATTTACGGCCGCTTTTCAGGGCGATGCCGATCTTGTCAAGCTCGTTCGCCAGTGTTACGATCAGGTGCCGGTATTCCTCCAGTATGCCGCTTGTATCGAAATACCGGTGCAGCTTTTCATAATCCTGGTGCGAGGTCATCACGATCTCGAACAGATCCGATACATCGAGGAACACCATCATCAATACCCGGCTGGTATGGGTGGACTCTTTTACAATGCTTCTTGTTTTAAAGATGAGATCGGCCACCAGCGCCTGTTTTTCCTGAACGGCGATCTGTGCCCTTACGATCTCTTCATAGTCCTTTTCGTAGCTGAAACCCGTATCGTAGAAATTCGCTTTTGCCTTCAGGTATTCGGCGGTGGCCATCACATATTCGCCCAAGGCCTGCTGTATGATCTTGTAGGGTCTTATCGAATGCAAAAAACTGCTCAGCAACAGGTACCATGCGCCGCCTGCCAGCAGGTACAAAGCATTGTACAGGATTTGAATACCCGCCAGTTGGTGCTGTGTCTGCAATACCAGTACCACCAGGGTCGCCAGACCGATGGCGGTGGCACGGGCACCGTATACACCGATCATGGAAGCCGCAAAACAGCAAGC
Source organism: Sediminibacterium soli (assembly GCF_009939225.1). Lineage (GTDB taxonomy): Bacteria > Bacteroidota > Bacteroidia > Chitinophagales > Chitinophagaceae > Sediminibacterium > Sediminibacterium soli. The sequence continues at coordinate 1,350,016 of NZ_JAACJR010000008.1, forward strand.
AGGCAATACCAGCATGAACAGCCAGGGTACGGCCTGTGTATAGCCTGCCAGCAACGCTATGGCAAATACCAGCAGCCCGCTTACGATCATACCGTTTCGCCGGTGGTGAATGGGGCCGGGATTATCGGTAAGACTCACGCTGAGCGCACCCAGCGCCACGGCCAGTCCCACCGACAGCAGGTCATAATAAGCAAACAACAATACCGGTGCAAGAATGGCCACCGTCATGCGCACGCCATCGCTTACATAATAGCTGTTGATGAAACTGCGGTATTGTTTGAGGTAGTAATCCAAGTAAAATACGAATTACAAAATGGGTTGACGGGTTCCTTATACGAATGTAACAAGAAAGCGGCAGGAGTGAGGGCCGCCGGCGCAACAACAAATGTTTACTAATTTTGTGCCATGGACATTGAACAGCTGAGGGAATATTGTTTAAGCAAACCCGGAGTGGAAGAAACCTTTCCCTTTGGTCCCGACACACTTGTGTTCAAGGTAAAGGGCAAAGTGTTTCTGCTTACCGGACTCGACAGTTATCCCATGCGATTCAATGTTAAATGCGACCCCGACAGGGCCGTTGAGCTGAGGGAAGAATACCCGCAGCAGGTATTACCCGGCTACCATATGAACAAAACACACTGGAACACCATCGTTGCCGACGGCAGGCTGAACGGGAACCAGCTAAAAGCATTCATCGATCATTCCTACGAACTGGTGGCAGCACCCAAAAGAAAAAAATAGTTGTACGCTCTGCGAGCCTATGCACCTCCTGCGTCTCTGCGGTGAATAATTGGCATTCTTTTACCGCAGAGACGCAGAGAACAATCCGATAATCCGCCAATCAACATTCACCCCTTATTTACCACCTGTTTTTTATAATACACACAGATCTCCCGCAGCCCGCATTCGCCGCATTTGGGATTACGCGCCAGGCAGATATACCGGCCGTGTAAGATCAGCCAGTGGTGGGCTTTATGGACCAGTTCCTTCGGGATATGTTTGATCAGTTCCTTCTCTACGGCAAGCGGCGTGGTCAGTTGTTGGTCTACCAGTCCCAGCCGTTTGCTTACCCTGAACACATGCGTATCCACCGCCATATTCGGCTGTTCATCGACCACGCTGGTGATCACGTTCGCGGTTTTGCGGCCCACACCCGGAAGTTTGATCAGCTCCTGCACCGTCATCGGCACTTCACCCTGAAAATCGCTGATCAGCATATTGGCCATACCGATCAGGTGTTTGGTTTTGTTATTGGGATAGGATATGCTTTTGATATAGGGGAACAGCTCCTCGAATGTTGCATCCGCCATTTTCTGCGGCGTTCCGAATCTGGAAAAAATTGCCGGGGTGGTCTGGTTAACCCTTTTGTCGGTGCATTGTGCAGACAGTATCACCGCCACCAGCAGCTGAAAAGGATTGTCGTAGATCAGTTCCGTTTCCGCCTCGGGTATATGGGTCTGGAAAAAATCGAGTGCGTACCGGTATCGTTGCTTTCTGGTCAGAAGAAAAAATTAAAGATTTTCGAAACGCTAAATTGAGGAAAATTGCCGAGGAACAGGAGGTTGGGATGGCATGCGTAATGGCTCTGCCGGCCGGCTCGCCCAAACGGTTTCAACCCTGTCTCTTCAATGCTTCCTGCCCGGGTTGCCCTGGGCATGGCGCATAACGGCTTTCAGCGATTGTTTGGAAGGCGATAGCAGTTTGAGCTTGTCCAGCTGCCTGAGCGTACGGCGAAGGCGTTCTAAGTTATCCTGCAGGGTAATATCTTCTTCCAGGGCCTGCTCGATCCGGGCCTGCAGCGCCGGTGAACATTCCTGGTACAGGTATAGGATAAGGTCCTCTTCTTTGATTTTTTTCATAACACAATCCCGCCCATCGTCAGAGGAATGAGGCGTTTTATTAAAACGGGCTTTGTGTCTGATTATTGTTGCCTGCCCCTGCCTGCCGGGGCCCAACGATTTTGCCTGTATTTTATTTTTTAACGGCCGAAGAATCTTCGATAAGGTAGATATCCTCCCCCTCTTTTTTCATGAGGTAATGCTCCCGGGCAAATTTTTCCAGGGCGGCGGGATTGTTCTGCAGATCATCCAGCTCTTTACGGGCTTTTTCGATCTCCTGAACATAATACTGTTTCTTGGTTTCCAGCTTTTTCAGTTCCGCTGTGCGCTCCCGCTGCTGAAAAAAATCCCTTTTGTCAAAAAATAGCATCCACACAATAAAAAATGCCGATACCAGCAGGTATTTATTGGTGAGGATGGACAGGATCTTTTTCATACAGTAAAACTAATGCGTGTATGTTTTCCGCAAAAAGAAAAGTAATCAACAGCTGGGGAGAACCGCAGGCCTGAGACGCCAGGCGTCAAATCTGAGACGTGAGCTTTCGTCTCACGTCTCAGATTTGACGATGCTATTTTTTGCCGAATTTGATCTTTCCCTTCGGATAGATCGCTGTTTCGCCGAGCATTTCCTCGATACGGATCAGCTGGTTGTATTTGGCAATACGGTCTGTACGCGAAGCCGAACCGGTCTTGATCTGCCCACAGTTAAGCGCAACGGCCAGGTCGGCGATGGTGGTGTCTTCCGTTTCACCGCTGCGGTGGCTCATAATGGTATTGTAGCCATTATGCTGCGCCAGCGATACCGCATTGATGGTTTCGGTAAGCGTACCGATCTGGTTCACTTTTACCAGCAGACCGTTGGCGATATCCTTATCGATGCCGGTCTGGAGCCTGGTTACATTGGTAACGAACAGGTCGTCGCCCACCAGCTGGCATTTGCTGCCAACCGCATCGGTCAGTGATTTCCAGCCATTCCAGTCGTCTTCCGCCATACCGTCTTCGATGGAAATAATGGGGTATTGCTTCACCCATTTCTCCCAGAATTTCACCAGTTCATCGCTGCTTACGGCTTTGCCGCTGCTCTTGTGGAATACGTATTTTTTCTTCTTGGCATCCCATAATTCGCTGTTGGCGGCATCCATGGCGATAGCGATCTGCGAACCGGTCTTATAGCCCGCGGCGGTGATGGCCTCGAGTACGGTTTCGATGGCTTCTTCGTTGCTCTGGATATTGGGGGCAAAACCGCCTTCGTCGCCCACATTGGTGCTGAATCCTTTTTTCTTCAGTACGCTTTTCAGCACATGGAATATCTCCACACCCCAGCGAAGACCTTCGCTGAAAGACGAAGCGCCTACCGGCATGATCATGAATTCCTGGAAATCGATCTTGTTATCCGCATGCGCACCGCCGTTGAGGATATTCATCATGGGGATGGGCAGTGTTTTGGCATTGGTGCCGCCGATATAACGGTACAGGGGAAGACCGGCTTCCTCTGCCGCCGCTTTGGCAACTGCCATGCTTACCGCCAGCAGCGCATTGGCGCCCAGTTTACCTTTGTTCGGTGTGCCGTCGAGAGAGATCATCATCTCGTCGATAGCGGCCTGCTGACTTACATCGAATCCCTGTATCTCTTTGGAAATGATATCGTTAATATTTTTTACCGCTTTCAATACGCCTTTGCCGGCATACTGTTTCTTATCGTTATCACGCAGTTCCACCGCTTCATGAATACCGGTGCTGGCGCCGCTGGGAACGGCTGCGCGGCCGAAAGCGCCATCGTCTGTCAGTACATCCACTTCCACGGTAGGGTTACCGCGACTGTCCAGAATTTGCCTTGCGTGTACTTCAATAATGTAGCTCATGGTTGTTTGCTTGTTTGGTTAGGGTTTATAGGAGCCGCAATTTACGGAATTGGATGGATGGGGAATGTGTTATTTTAACATGATCCGGGGATTGGTGGACCTGCCTGCCGGCGGGCCGATTGTGTGGATTGGCGGATTATATGTTCGAAGTGCGCAATCCAATTGCATTGACCGCTTCAGTCCCATCCATCCTGGTATAGATAATATATTAATTTGGAACAGCGTCCGCGCCGTTGTTGGTCGCATGACAACTACTATTCTGACCAACAACAACTATTTTTTTGTGAGTGACCGGAAAATATCCTCCAGATTATGCTTCTCCGAATGAAGCGAAACGATATTGAGGTTATGATCTATCGCCAGCTGCAGCAATTGTTTTCTTACGTTTTCCGGATCATTTGTTTGGAGTTTCCAGTTACCGGGGGCGGGCTGGTCGATATGTTCGATAGATGCGATGTTATTATGCAGCAGGCCGATATCGATCAGTTCATGGAACTGCACGGAAACGATATGGTGATCGCGTTTGCCTTTCTGGAGATTGGCAAGCGTATCGTCTGCCACTATATTTCCCCGGTCGATAATGATCACACGGTCGCAGATGGCTTCCACTTCCTGTAAAATATGAGAGGAGAAAAGAACGGTCTTGTCTTTTCCCTGCTGTCTGATCACATTTCTTATCTCTACGATCTGGTTGGGATCGAGACCGCTGGTGGGTTCATCCAGGATCAGCACTTCGGGGTCATGGATCAGCGCAGCGGCCAGTCCTACCCTTTGCTTATATCCTTTCGACAACTGTCCGATCTTCTTTTTTGATTCGATGGTGAGTCCGGTCAGTGAGATCAGTTTTTCAACAGCGGCTTTCTTATCGGCAATACCATGGATACCCGCAATAAACCCCAGGTATTCCCGCACATACATATCGGTGTACAACGGGTTTGCTTCGGGCAGGTAGCCGATCTTCTTTTTAACGCTGATGGGATCCTGCTTCACATCAATGCCGCCAACAATAACCTGTCCCGCATCCGCCTGCAGGTAGCCGGTGATCATTTTCATCGTCGTGCTTTTTCCCGCACCGTTGGGTCCCAGAAAGCCTACGATCTCTCCCCGGTCTGCGGTAAAGGAAATTTGATTGACAGCTTTCTGTTCGCCGTAATGTTTGGTGAGGTTGGAGATGGAGATCATGGAAGTTGAAATTCAAAAGTCAAAATTCAAAATTCAAAAACGGTGCGGGCCGTTTTCAGTGGCGAACCTGCCTGGCTTCCAGGCAAACGGATTTGCGGGTCAAAAGTCTGTATTTAACCCATAGGTTTGCTGACAAGGCTGTTAAAATTTCAGTGCAGCAGTTCTTCTGAATTTTCAGGAAGATGATCATACTCGCCTTTCAGCGCATACCAGCCAAAGATGGTGAACCCAATGGCAATCGGAATAAATACCACCACGAATACGCCCCACTGGATTTTGGTATCGAGCACCGGTTTCTTTGCAATCTCGGAAGCCGCGGTCTGTATCAGGTAATAAACGGCCACCGGCCCGAGCAATACCCATAAGATGCCTGCAATACGTTTGATCTGGTTCATACTGGTTGGGTCTGGATTTATTGGTTAACAGTTCGGGTTCTTTTTTTTGCGGTCCGATCATTTAATCATCGATCCGGCTGTCGATGCGGTTATTAATGTACAGCACGCCTATCACAAGACATAATCCCCCCACAATGATCGGGTACATCAGGCCAACAAGCTTGTCAGCGGTATAAATGGTTGTCAGCAGCGTTGCGATAAACGGCGTTAAGCCTCCAAACACACCGTTGCCGATATGGTATGGCAGCGACATCGAGGTATACCGGATCTTCGTCGGGAACAGCTCCACCAGGAACGCCGCTATCGGGCCGTATACCATGGTCACATACAGTATCAGCACAAAAACAATACCCACAAACAACCAGTAATCCTGCCCGCCGAGTGTGCGCATGGTTGCTGTAACAGGAGGCAGATCGGGTTTTTCGCCATACAGCGCCTTATCGAATGCATAGTGCCTGGTGACCAGCAATGAGCCATCGGCATAATATTTTTTTTCTGTTACGGTATGAATGGCATCGGCCGGGTATTTTGTGGTTGCCAGGCTGCTGCTGTCCACCGATCTTTTCTCCACCAGTTCCAACTTACCGGATTCATCAACTGCAGTAAGCATTTTGTGGAACAGCGGTTTGTAGGTAACGATCGCCAGCAACATACCACCCAGCATGATCCATTTACGGCCGATCTTGTCGCTCCAGCTTCCGAATACAACAAAAAAAGGTGTGGCGAATAAAATCGCCCAGATCAGTATGGTGCGCGACTGGTCGAAATCCACCTTACATACGTTCTCGATAAAGGACTGTGCATAGAACTGACCGGTATACCACACCACCCCCTGGCCCATGGTTGCACCAAACAGCGCCAGTAATACCATTTTGAGGTTGGCCTTATGCCCAAAACTTTCTTTCAAAGGATTAACGGAGCGCGTGCCGCTTGTTTTGAGTTTCTCAAACAGCGGCGACTCTTTCATCTTCAGCCGGATATAGATCGATACCACCACCAGCAATATCGAAACAAGGAAAGGAATACGCCATCCCCAGTCGTTGAATTTGGCGATGGACTTCGCCTTGTCGGCATCGAGGCTATGTCTTGTCAGCAGGATCACCCCCAGCGATACAAACAAACCAAGCGTTGCCGTGGTCTGTATCCAGGAAGTGAAGAAACCGCGTCTGTGCGCGGGCGAATGTTCGGCTACATAAGTGGCCGCACCCCCGTATTCGCCGCCAAGCGCCAGGCCCTGTATCAGCCGCAGCAACAATACCAGTACCGGCGCGGCAAAACCGATGGAATCGTATCCCGGTATCAACCCTATCGCAAAAGTGGAGCCGCCCATCAGCACAAGGGTCAGCAGAAAAGTATACTTACGCCCGATCATATCGCCCAGCCGGCCGAATACCAGGGCCCCGAAAGGACGCACGATAAACCCCGCCGCAAATGTGGCCAGCGTGGAAAGCAATGCAGCGGTGGGATTTGTTTTAGGGAAGAACTGGCTGGCGAGTACCGTGGCAAGACTGCCGAAAATGTAAAAATCATACCATTCAATCAGTGTGCCCAGCGACGAAGCGCCGATCACTTTCCAGATACCCTTGGTTTCTTTCATCTGTTGGTCTTTGTTGGTTTGTTTGCCGGAGGAGATGGCCCCGGTGAACTTTATCTCACCAAAATCAGCATCCCCCCGCTGTCGGCCTTCCCGGCTCATGGTACAACCTATGCAAACGGTTGTCAAACTACGTGAAACCGGGGGAATAAACAAGAGAGTATGGCTATATTTACCGCTCAAATTGATTCAGGGTTGAATCGGAACATGGTTGCATTGTTACATTTACCTGTTACCAACGCCCCCCTTCAGGCGCCACCCAACAATGCAACCATATAACCATTCAATCCCGCTCATTTTCAAATTCTCAAACCCGCCTGCCGGCGAGGCAGGTTATCAAATTTCATGTCCCACCCCTACCAGATACAATCGTTCGACGAGTACAAAGAGAAATACAGGAAAAGCATCGAAGATCCCGCGGCGTTCTGGGCGGATATTGCACAGCATTTTCAGTGGCGGAAACGCTGGGACGCCGTACTGGAATGGAATTTCCGTGAGCCGAAAATCGAATGGTTCAAAGGAGGCAGACTGAATATTACGGAGAACTGTCTCGACAGGCATATCGCCGAAAAAGGCGACCAGCCCGCGCTTTTGTGGGAGCCCAATGCACCCGATGAACATTCCCGGACCCTCAGCTATAAAAAACTGCTGGAGAAAGTATGCCAGTTCGCGCATGTTTTAAAGAACAATGGCGTGAAAAAAGGCGACCGCGTTTGTATCTATATGGGTATGATACCCGAGCTGGCCATTGCCGTACTGGCCTGCGCAAGGATCGGGGCGGTGCACAGCGTGGTGTTTGGCGGTTTTTCGGCGCAGAGTATCGCAGACCGTCTGGCCGATGCCAAAGCCGAATTCATCGTTACCTGCGACGGCGCTTTCCGGGGTGCAAAAGACATCCCGCTGAAGAACGTGATCGACGATGCGCTGATCGGCAATACAACCGTAAAGCGTGTGATCGTATGCACACGAACCCGCACACCCGTTTCCATGATCAAGGGAAGGGATATATGGTGGGAAGAAGAGATGAAACGGGTGGAAGAGCAGGGCCTCAATTTTATCGAAGCCGAAGAAATGGATGCGGAGGATTATTTATTCATCCTCTATACTTCGGGTTCAACCGGCAAACCCAAGGGTGTGGTGCATACCTGTGGCGGTTATATGGTATGGGCCAACTATACCTTTATCAATGTTTTTCAGTACCAGCCCGGGCAGATCCATTTCTGCACTGCCGATATCGGCTGGATCACGGGGCATACCTATATCGTGTACGGTCCGCTCAGCGCAGGCGCCACTTCGCTGATGTTTGAAGGCGTGCCCACCTGGCCCGATGCCGGCAGGTTCTGGGATATCATTGAAAAATACAGGGTCCATATTTTCTATACCGCACCCACGGCCATCCGCAGCCTGATGGGTTTTGGAACCGAGCCGTTGGCAGGAAAAGACCTTTCCTCCATAAAAGTGCTCGGCACCGTGGGCGAGCCCATTAACGAAGAGGCCTGGCACTGGTACGACGAGCAGGTGGGAAAAAAAACGTCTCCGATCGTGGATACCTGGTGGCAAACAGAAACCGGCGGTATACTGATCAGTAACCTGGCAGGCATTACACCCGCCGTGCCCAGCTGGGCCACGCTGCCTTTACCCGGTTTGCAGATGGTACTGGTTGACGAGAACGGCAAAGAGATCCTGGCAGAAGGCGAAGAAACCGTTTCGGGCAATCTCTGTATCAAAGCGCCCTGGCCCGGCATTCTGCGCACTACCTACGGCGATCACGAAAGATGCCGCACCAATTATTTCGCCACCTATGAAGATCTTTATTTTACAGGAGACGGCGCACTGCGCGATAAAAACGGATTTTACCGGATCACCGGACGCGTGGATGATGTACTCAATGTAAGCGGACACCGTATAGGCACCGCCGAAGTGGAGAACGCGATCAACATGCATGCAGGCGTGGTGGAAAGTGCGGTGGTGGGCTATCCGCATGATATCAAAGGACAGGGTATTTATGCCTACGTGATCTTTTCTGAAAGTGGGAAAAAAGAGGAGGAACTGACTAAGAAAGATATTCTCCAGACGGTAACCCGCATTATCGGCCCCATTGCCAAACCCGATAAGATTCAGTTCGTGAGCGGCCTGCCAAAAACAAGAAGCGGCAAAATCATGCGGAGAATCTTACGCAAGATCGCCGAAGGTGAAGTAAGCAACCTCGGCGATACCTCCACCCTGCTCGATCCGGGCGTGGTTGAGGAAATAAAGAACGGCAGGCTTTGAGAGAACGGGAACAATAGAACAGATGAACAAGGAATATCGAATGTTGAAATAAGGAGGAATGAAAATCTCACTTACTTCGACATTCGATATTCCTTGTTCGATATTCGATATTCTATACAAGCGCCTGATACGTCAGTGCGGCCAGGATGCCGCCGATCACCGGGCCGAGTACGGGTATCCAGCTGTAGTTCCAGCCGGAGGGGCCTTTGGATTTGAGCGGAAGGATGGCGTGCATGATGCGCGGACCGAGGTCGCGGGCCGGGTTGATGGCATAGCCTGTGGGGCCGCCGAGAGAAAGACCGATACCAAGCACCAGCAGGGCAACGGGAAGGGCGTCGAGCGCACCCAGGCTGGCGGCGGGGCCGGTGATGAACAGCGCACCGAATACAAGTACAAAAGTGCCAATGAGCTCGGTAACCAGGTTGGACATGTTTGAGCGGATGGCAGGCGATGTGCAAAATACAGCCTGGGTCAGGTCAGTGTCGGAGGTAGCATCGAAATGTTTTCGGTAACTGATCCAGACAAGCAAAGCGCCGGTCATGGCGCCCAGCATCTGGCCGCCGATATAAGCGGGCACCTGCGCCCAGCTGATTTTATTTATTGCGGCAAAAGCAATGGATATGGCAGGATTGAGATGCGCGCCGCTGGCTTTACTGGCAATATACACCGCCACAAAAACGGCGATACCCCAGCCAAAGGCAATCACCAGCCAGCCGCTGCTGTTGCCCTTGGTTTTGTTAAGCACCACGTTGGCAACAACACCATTGCCCAGTAACACCAGCACGGCGGTTCCGATAAATTCGCTCATGAATACAGACATAGCAATAAATTTTGGTTTGGAATATACTTCGTTATTTCGATAATATTATACTTCATCAGCCTGAAATGCCGCAGCGGCGTTGATCGCTTTCTTCCAGCCATCGGCTTTTTTCTGTACCGCTTCCTTTGGCATTTCGGGATGGAATGCCCGGTCCTGCTGCCAGTAGCCCTTTATCTCATCGAGGTCTTTCCAGAAGCCGATCGCCAGTCCGGCAAGATAGGCGGCGCCCAGGGCGGTTGTTTCGGTGATCACCGGTCTTACCACCGTTGTCTGCAACAGATCGCTCTGAAACTGCAGCAGTTTGTTGTTGATGGTGGCGCCGCCATCCACTCTCAGCTCGCTGATGGTTACGCCCGCATCCGCTTCCATGGCATGCAGCACATCCATTACCTGGTACGCGATGCTTTCCACCGCCGCTTTCGCAAAATGACCCGCCGTGGTACCGCGTGTAATACCCACAATGGTGCCGCGTGCATGCTGGTTCCAGTAAGGAGCGCCCAGCCCGGCAAAGGCTGGAACCATGTATACGCCGCCGTTATCCGGAACCGATTCGGCAAGCGCCTCCACTTCCGATGAATGCCGGATGATGCCCAGCCCGTCGCGCAGCCATTGTACAACGGCACCCGCAATGAACACACTTCCTTCCAGTGCATACTGTACTTCGTTATTGATCTTCCAGGCAATGGTGGTTACCAGGTTGTTCTTGGATGCAATGGGTTTGCTGCCTGTCTGCATCAGCATAAAACACCCTGTGCCGTAGGTATTCTTTACCATACCCGGCTGCACACACATTTGCCCGAACAGGGCAGCCTGCTGGTCGCCGGCCATACCCGCCACCGGTATGCGTGCACCGGTAAGTACATCTTTGGTATATCCGTATACCTCGCTGCTCGACCGCACTTCCGGAAGAACGGAAACGGGTATGTCAAACAGCTCCAGCAGATCGGTGTCCCATTGCTGTGTATGGATATTGTACAGCATCGTACGCGAAGCATTCGATACATCCGTCACATGCTGTTCACCCCCGGTCAGCTTCCATACCAGCCAGGTATCGATGGTTCCGAAACAAAGCGCTCCGGATGCGGCCAGGGCACGGGCCCCTTCTGTATGATCGAGTATCCATTTGAGTTTGGTGGCCGAGAAATACGCGTCGAGTATCAGTCCGGTTTTTTCCTGTATGATACCCGCTTTGCCCGAGGCCCGCAGTTCGTCGCAATAAGCCGCGGTGCGTTTGTCCTGCCATACAATGGCATGATACACCGGCTCGCCTGTGAGCTTATTCCATACCACGGTTGTTTCACGCTGGTTGGTAATGCCGATGGCTGCAATATCCTGCAAGGTAAGCCCTGCCTTGATCACGGCTTCGGTTGCAACAGACAGCTGCGTATACCATATTTCGGATGCATCATGCTCCACCCAGCCGGTATTGGGAAAATGCTGTGTAAATTCTTTTTGCGCAACGGCAACCACCTCACTTTTCCGGTTAAAAATAATAGCGCGGGAACTGGTGGTTCCCTGGTCGAATGAGAGAATAAATGAAGACATAAACTGGCAGGCTTTATCGTATAAATATATGTTTTTAAGCAATCGGCGCACCGGCAGGCTTGGCAACCCTGCACCGCAGGGATTCCTGAACGAAGCAGCGGCGCCTGCACACATCATCAATGCATAACACGGAACAGCTTAGTTCAAACGGTAATGCGCGGCAAGCGTTTCAAAAGCGGCCACCTGCTGGTTGATCCAGTTCCCGTCTTTGTGCAGCACATCGGCCATGACTTCGGCCACCGGCCGTGCAATGCGTATGCTTTCTTCCGCGTCCAGCAGCAGGGTGCGGGTACGGCGGGCAAGCACATCCTCCACCGTTCTGGCCATCTCGTGTTCAACAGCCCAGCGTACCTGCGCTTCGTGCACATACAGTTCTTTGCTGAGCCACCGGTCCTGGTGTGCGTTCATGGTTTCTTTCAGCTTATTGAGGTCAGATCCATAATAATACAGCGGATCCTTCCTGTCAGCCGCATTATCCGATCCGTGGATAGGAAGCGAGGCCGTGGCCGTTGGCAGCCGCTGCCAGCCCAGTTCTTTTTCCACGCGACCGATCAGGTCTTCTCCCATCTTGCGGTAGGTGGTCCATTTACCGCCCAGGATGGTGAAGAGCTGCGAGCCGGATACGATGATCTTATGGCTGCGCGATATCTCCTTGGTTTTCTTTCCTTCTCCCTGCGATGCGGCAAGCGGACGCAGTCCGGCAAATACGCTTTTCACATCAGAACGCTGCGGCTGTTCGCTGAGGTAGGCGCCGGCGGTCTGCAGTATAAAGGTGATCTCTTTCTCCAGGGCCACCGGCTCCAGGCTGGCATGTTCAACCGGTGTATCGGTGGTACCCACCACCAGTTTATCGTGCCAGGGTACGGCGAACAGCACACGGCCATCGGCCGTCTTAGGTATCATCAGCGCGTGGTCGGAAGGAAAGAATTTCCTGTCGAGCACCAGGTGCACGCCCTGGCTTACCCGGATGGTTTTGTGTGCAGCGCTGTTATCCATCCTGAGGATATCGTCCACAAACACGCCCGTGGCATTGATTACTGCTTTTGCCTTCACTGTGTATACGGTGCCGGTTTCGGTATCTGTTGCGGTAACACCGGATAGGCGGTTCCCCGTTTTCAGTAAACCGGTTACCGCCATGTAGTTGAGCGCGCAGCCACCTTTCTCGAAAATGGTCTGCGCCAGGTTTATCGCCAGCCGGGAATCATCAAACTGCCCGTCGTGGTACGATACGCCGCCGAGCAGTCCCTCTGTTTTTACACCCGGCATTTGTTTCAGCGCTTCACCGCGTGCGATAAACCCCGAAGGACCCAGGCTCATACGACCGGATATCCAGTCGTACAGCTTTAGCCCGATGGTATATTTAAGCCTGTCGGACAAACTGTAAACGGGGATGATGAAATGCTGGTTACGCACCAGGTGCGGAGCGTTGCGGTGCAGCAACCCTCTTTCGATACTTGCTTCCCGTACCAGGGCAATATCGCCCTGCGCCAGGTAGCGCACCCCCCCATGTACCAGTTTGGTGCTTTTACTGGAAGTGGATTTGGCAAAATCCGACTGTTCGAGCAGCAGGGTCCTGTACCCCTTGGAAGCCGCTTCCAGTGCGGCTCCCAGCCCGGTGGCGCCTCCCCCGATGATGAGAATATCCCACTCGTAAGCAGGATCTGCCAGTTGTGCAAGCCATCGCCCGCGGTTCATATAGGTATCTGTCATGATTGCATTGCTTTGCTTATTTTTATCAATATGAAACCAATTGAAACAAAATAAAATTCAAAATGAAAATATAAAACGATTTTTATATTTAAAAAGAAAGGATTAAAATAATTTTGAAAAGGATTCGAAATATATTCTTCCGTAACCGTAACCATTTACTTTCCAGATAATTAGCCTTATTTTTGAGAACAAGCTCCTGCCATGAGTAACCTTACCTCCCGCCATGAACAAATACTGGAAAGGCTGAAAAAACAAGGCTCTGTGGCAGTATGGGACCTCTGCAAGGAATTGAAAGTTTCCTCGGTTACCATACGAAAAGACCTGAAACTGCTGGAAGACAAACACCTGCTTTACCGCACCCATGGCGGTGGCACGTTAAAGAATCCGTACGCCAGCGACAGACCGGTGAACGAGAAGGAAAAAATCAATGTAACCGAAAAAGAAAGCATTGCCAGGGCGGCGGCGGCGCTGATTGAGGCGAATGACAGCATCATCATCGGGTCGGGCACAACGGCGCAGATGGCGGCCGCACATATCAAACCGCAGGGCTCGCTTACCGTGATCACGGCGGCGCTGCAGGTGGCGGCGGCGCTGATACACCATCCCGATACAGAAGTGCTGCAGCTGGGCGGTATGCTGCGCAAGAGTTCGGTATCTGCCACGGGACTGTACGCGGAAAAAATACTCGAAGACTTTTCCTGCACCAAATTATTCCTCGGCGTTGACGGTATCGATGTGGAATTCGGTCTTACCACCACCAATGCCGCCGAAGCGCAGCTTAACAGGAAGATGCTGCAGGTGGCGCAGAAAACCATCGTGCTTGCCGACTCCTCCAAATTCGGCAAACGCGGCTATGCCCGTATCTGCCGCCTCGAAGATGTGCAACAGGTGATCACCGATGCCGGTATATCCGAACATACGGTAAGCGTATTAAGGGGCATGGGTATTGAAGTAACGATCGTGTAAGAACGGGATGAGCCGATTCTTGTAAATCCGGTATACCTTTTTTTATCAACCCCCTACACCGTTTTCATAATCTCCGCGCTTTGCCCTTCCCAGGAGGGAAATAATTTGCGGTTGTTGCTGATGCCCAGGTGGCGGTTGGCCACGGCGCTGAAAACAGAGCGGAAATCCGTGCTCACGGGCAGATCGCGGCCATCTTCCAGGTCCTCTTTTGCCAGTGTTTTGATATTGCTGTACACTTTGCCGCCCTTCACATCATTACCCAACACAAACAAACAGCTGGCCCTGCCATGGTCGGTGCCGCCGGTGCCATTCTGGTGCGCGGTGCGGCCGAATTCGGTCATGGTCATTACGGTCACATCGTCCTGCCAGGCACCCATGTCTTTCCAGAATGCGGCTATGCTGTCGCTGAAATCCTTAAGGTTGCGCGCCAGCGCACCGTTGGCAGTTCCCTGATTGAAATGCGTATCCCATCCGCCGCTTTCGGCAAACGCCACTTCGAGACCGATGTTCATCTTGATAAGGATAGCAATCTGTTTCAGGGAATTGCCCAGTGCTGTGTTAGGATACGCCACGCCGGCTGCAGGCTGGTAATTTTTGATATGGTTCAGGTTCAGCATCTTCATGGCATCAAAACTTTCCCTGCCCGTTTTATTGAGTATCTGGCTGGAGGTTTGATCGTATAACTGTTCGAAAGACCTGGAAGCGAGACCGGAGGCAAAGGGATTACCGCGCAGCTGTATCGCAAACTCCTGCAGGTTGTTGATGGCAAGAGATTCCTGGTCGCCATACAAACTTCTGGGCATGGCGCTGGTAATACTGACTGCCTGGAACGGCGAAGCATCGTGTCCTGTCAAACCCACCGCCCTGTTGAGCCAGCCGCTCGGGGTGCTTTTACTGAACGGGGTTCCGCTCTCCATATAATCCTGCGCATCAAAATGGCTCCGGGTATTGTTGGGACTGCCCACGCCGTGCACAATGGCCATCCTGCCCTCTTTAAAAAATGGATCGAATGCGCCCAGGGAGGGATGCAGCCCGAATTTTCCGTCGAGGTCTATCATAGCGCCTTCGGTCTGCGCCGGACTCATATACAGGGTAGGACGCAGCAATTTCAGATTGGGATCAGAAAACGGACTTACGGCCATCAGTCCATCCATAGCGCCGCGCTGGAAAATGCAGACCAGCGTCTTTGTTTTTTTATACGGAGCCAGGATCTTGCTGCTGCCCGCAGCGCGCGCGATGAACGAAGGCACACCGCCAAGTCCTGCTGCAAACAACGCCATGGCGCCTGATTTCATAAATGCTCTGCGATCGGTCATAACAGGTATTTTGTTGTATCCGTGAATACAGGTTTACTTTCTTTGAAATTCCGGTGAGCCGATGATGATGCCCGTAACCTGGGAAACCGTATTAACATTACCCGCCACATACAGGGTGGTAACAGGCAGGTTTTTTTTACCCAGCGCGGCTCTCTGCATGGCCCTTGCATTTCTGCGGCCGGGCACAGGCGCTGCGGGTTCGTTCTGCATGTCTGTTTGCATGGTGCCGGCGGCGACACCGGGAACAGGTGTTTTGTCTGCCGCCGCGTTGATCTTCTGCTCAAGGTTCACATCCCGCACCATGGCTGTCAGCCGTCGGATATTATCTTCCTGGTCGCGCTCGGGCAGCAGCAGCCGGCTGTAGGTGGTTAAAGCGGCTTCGGCGCTCTCTGGCTCATGGTTATCGTTCAGCGCTGCCAGGTTGATCCTTACACCGGGTATCTTCTGCGTGGCAAAAGCCAATCCGAAATTCATCCTGTTCAGCAAAGAACCGGTGTTGATCCAGTAACTGGCGCGATCGGGGAAACCGGTGGGCGCCTGGTAGAAATAAAAACGCTGGCCCATTTTCGTACACCAGTTGTATATCTCAAACGGCTGCACGATATCGGCATTGGTGGCGCGTATGGCGCTGATGGCAAGTTCAAAAGGCGATTTCACTTTTTCGCGCAGCGATTTTTTCTCCCAGAATTCCGGGCTGTTCACCATCGTGATCAGAACGGTTTTGATATTGCCCTTTGATGTCAGGTAGGCGTCTGCCATCCGGTTCACCAGTGCAGCAGAAGGCGTATCTGATACAAACCGGGCAGCCAGTTTGGCGCCGATGAATTTTGCGGTGGAAGGATGGTTGGCCAGCAGGTCAAGCACTTTCATCCCCTCTTCATAACCGCCGTTGGCGGGAAACTGGCGGCCGAGTATGGTTTTTGGATTCTCATTGTGTTTGTCGCCGCGAAACAGGAAGTCGCCCTCACGGATAAGACCGCGCCGGGCCAGTGCGGCAGGCGGTGTATTCTCCATCAAACGCGTACCCGGACCATCCTTATACATCGGCGCAACACCCCAGCCGGTGAGCGCCCGGGCCAGTTCCGTTACATCGGTCTGTGTATAACCGCCGTCCACCCCCAGGGTATGCAGTTCCATAATCTCGCGGGCATAGTTTTCGTTCAGTCCCTGTGTTTTCCGGTTTTTGACAAACTGCTGCATTACCTGCGAGCCGGCCCTGGTGCTGTCTTCCGCCATATCCTGCATGCGTTTGCGGAGCGCGTTCACAAAAGCGCTCTTCTCCTGTTTGCGCGATAATTCATTTTCATTGCTTACGCTGGTGGCATTATCCAGGTACTCGAGCATGGCAGGATGCTTGGCAGTGGCTTCGAGCAGCTTTTCAAAATTGCCCAGCAGGTTCGGACGGATCGCGTCCCGCTCATACGTCATCACAAACTGCTGGCACTGTCCCTTGGTCAGTGATACATTGAAATGGTTGAACCAGAAATCCGTAAGCACTTCCTGCAGCTGGTTCTCTCCATAGGCGGCGCGGATCACTTTCTGGTTAATCAGCTGGCGCTGCAGTTCCTGCGGCAGTTTATACCCCTGCTGGTCCATGATCATCTTAAGCTGCTGCCGGTATTCGGGTTTATCGAGGTTTTTGACGGAGTCCCTGTTGAGCAGGTTGTTCTTTGCGGCAATGCGTATTACCTGGCCGGCATTGAGGTAGGTGTTTACAATGTCTTCGTTGCGCATGGCCAGCGCATCGTATCCCTGCAACCGCCGGCTCACCGCGGTATCCGGCTGTGTGGTGTTCAGTTGCTGGTCGAGCCATTTTTCAAGACCCATATCGGCCACCTGCTTTATCTGACCCGGTGTGGCGCCAAAGCTGAACCGGCTTAACAGGTGCGCCGCCGCCTGTTCTCTGCTAAGACCCATTTTTTTATACGGCAGACTGATCTTTGGCTCCTGCGAAGTATCGGTGCCGGTACCTGCAAAAGCAAAAAAAGCAGCGGCAACGGATAAGCCGGCAAAAATTTTTATCCTCCGGAATACATGCATCGCGGTGTATTTCTGCTATGGATGGATGAAAAAGGAAATGGTTTAATGAACTTTAACAAATTCCGGGGTGAAAAAAAATCGCCACAGATTACACGGATTAACACAGAAAAAACTGTGCAGGTCTGTGTAATCTGTGGCGACTAAATAAGAACCGTACCTGTTAGTTACGCCGCCGGTTTCTTCACCGCAACGCGGTACAGGATCAGTCCCATCAATGCAAAGAAGATCGTTCCCAGCACAAAATAGCCTCCCTGTGATAAGACGGATACCAGTCCGTGCTCCTGGTTCACCGCGCTGAGGAATTTTTCGCCGCCCGAGGAGCCGGCAAGGAAGGCGATGACCACTCCCGCAACCGCACCGCCGGCCACCAGGCCTGTGGCGAACAGGTTGCCGTTACCCAGTTCCTGCTCTTCAGCGCTCAGACGCATATTGGCTTTTTTCTGCCGCTGCTCCACGATGCCCCGTATGGCGCCGCCGGCAAAAATAGGCAGGGTGGTAGCCAGCGGCAGGTAAACACCGATGGCAAAACTGAGCGATTTAATACCACAAAGTTCCATGGTGATCGCCAGGAATACACCCACGACCACGTACTGCCAGGCAAGACTGCGGCTCAGGATACCGATATCAAGGGTAGCCATCAAAGTAGCCTGCGGCGCCGGGTATTTCTCAGTGCCGATGGCATGCTGTATCCCCGCCTGCACCATTTCTGCCGTAGGCTTATCCAGGAATTTTACGGTGATGCCGATCACGATCGAGGAAACAATCGCGCCCACGAACAGCGCTATCTGCTGGTTGCGCGGCGTAGCCCCTACAATATAACCTGTCTTGAGATCCTGCGAAGTGGCGCCCGCATTGGCAGCGGCAATACAGATCATACCGCCCACCACCAGCACCACCGGCTCGTAGGTATGCCCTGTCCAGCCCACACCCAGGAATATCAGGCTGGTTCCCATCAGCGTGGCAATGGTCATACCGCTGATCGGGTTATTGGAAGAACCGATCAGACCCACGATCCTGGATGATACGGTCACAAACAGTGCACCGAACAGTAACACCAGTATGCCTATAAACAGTTTCTGCAAAAAGTTTTCACCGGGCACCTGGGGCAGAACAGCGATCAGTAATACCAGCCCCAGGCTTCCCAGTCCCACGATCTTCAAACTAAGGTCTTTATCCGTGCGCGCCACCGAGGCAACGCCTGTTTCCTTGCTTGCCTTCAGGGAACTCAATCCGCCTTTCACGGATTTAACGATGGTGGGAATGGTTTTGATAAGGGTGATGATACCACCCGCGGTAACGGCGCCGGCGCCTATCAGCCTGATATAAGCATAATAAATGGCGGCGGAATAATCGGCAAAAGTATGCGTTACAGGATCCCAGTTGCCCCTGCCGCCCGGCTTGGTGATATCTGCCAGGTAGCCGAGTTTTACGAGCTGCTGCGCAATCATATCCGAAGGAACCAGCGTAGACAGTAAAGGAATAAACACAAACCAGCTCAGTACACTGCCCGCCACCAGTACACCCGCTATCCGCGGACCGATGATATAGCCCACACCCATGTATTCCGGCGTGATCTCGCCGCTGACCTTGGCCGAGGGAAAGAATTTATTAACCTGTTTGGTGATCGCATACGGCGTTTCCGCAATAACATGCAGCACTTTCTGCAGCAAGGCATACACAAAAGCTACGCCCAGTCCCCAGAAAGCCGTCTTGGCAAAATCGCCGCCTTTTTCTCCGGCAATCAGTACATCGCCGCAAGCGGTTCCTTCGGGGTACGGAAGGTTTTCATGCTCGTTTACGATAAGCGCTTTCCGCAATGGCACCATCAGCAATGTGCCCAGCAGGCCACCCACGATGGCGAGGATCAGTATGGTGAGGTAGTTGAAATATTCGGCGCTGGATGGCGAAGACAGGAACAGGAACCCCGGCAGCGTAAAGGCAACGCCCGCAGCGATGCTCTCTCCGGCGGAACCCGTTGTCTGGATGATGTTGTTCTCGAGGATGGTCGTCTTTAAAAATTTTCTTCCCAGCGTGATCGCGATCACCGCAATGGGTATGGATGCGGATACGGTAAGGCCTGCTTTCAGCGCCAGGTAAACGGTTGCGGCACCGAATATGACGCCGAACAGGCTGCCCACTAAAATGGATTTTACCGTCAGTTCCTTCATCTGTGTTTCGGGCGACACAAACGGTTTGAACGTTTTCTTTACATCAGACATATATGGCAGGTTTCGTTAGGGAATTTTGAACATGAGGGGATTTGAGAATTTGAAAATGAGGGCATTCTTACATTGCTGCATGGCTATATTATTAGGATCATCGGCCATATAATCATTTAACCGTGCAGCCATCCATCATTTTCAAATTGCCAAATTTTCAAATTTTCAAATTACTTTCATTTTTCTTTAAAACCCCAAAATACGACTTATGGCCGAAACGCAAACTGAAGTACAAAAAACCGGCATGCCCAGATCGGTGCCGTATATCATCGGCAATGAAATAGCAGAAAGATTTAGTTTTTACGGCCTTCGGTCTATTATGGTTACCTATATGGCAGTGGCTTTTTTTAACCCTGCCCTAAATCCCGCCCTTACCGCCGAAGCTGATGCCAGGGCCAACGAGATGGCGCATATGTTTGTAACACTTGCCTATTTCATGCCGCTGCTGGGAGCCATTATGGCCGATTGGTTTTTTGGTAAGTTCAAAGTGATCCTGTTCGTTTCCATACTCTATACTTTCGGACATTTTATATTATCCGTTTCAGGGGGCAGCTATACGCTTTTCAGTACGGGGCTGATCGTGATAGCCTGCTGTGCGGGTGGTATCAAATCCTGCGTATCGGCCAATGTGGGCGACCAGTTCGATAAATCGAATGAGCATCTTTTATCAAAAGTGTACGGTTGGTTTTATATGGCCATCAACACGGGTGGAACGCTGGCGCCTCTGTTCATTCCGCTGCTGAAAGAAAAATACGGTCCCGATATCGCCTTTGGCGTACCGGGTATACTGATGGCGATCGCCACCATTATCTTCTGGCTGGGAAGAAAGAAGTTTAAAAGAGTGCCGCCCGCCGGTATCAAAAGGGAAAACTTCGTCACCATTTCGTTTTATGCACTTATCAAAGTTTTCCGCCGTAAACCCGGTCAAAAAGTATGGGAAGCCGTTGGCGAAAAATATTCGGCAGAGTCGATAGACGGCATCAAAGCGGTATACCGGGTACTGGCCGTATTTGCTTTTACACCGATATTCTGGGCGCTGTGGGACCAGAACCTGTCTGAATGGGTATTACAGGCCACCCGTCTTGACCTGACGATAACCGGTGATTTCAAACTGCTGCCGGAGCAGGTTAATTTCGTCAACCCCCTGTTCCTGGTATTGCTGATACCTGTGTTCAACTCTGTTATCTTTCCTTTCCTGGAAAAACGCGGCATCCGCGTAACGCCGCTGCGTAAGATCGGCGGCGGTATGGTGATCATCGGTGTATGTTTCGTGATCATCGCCTTACTGCAGGGACAGATCGATGCGGGCGGCAAACCTTCCGTATGGTGGCAGATACTGGCCTATGTTTTACTGGCTGCTTCCGAAATACTGGTTTCGGTTACCTGTCTCGAATACGCGTATACCCATTCACCCAAATCGATGAAGAGCACCATGAGCGCGCTCTACCTGCTGGGCATTTCTGCGGGCAACCTGCTCACGGGACTGATCAACAGCAATATTGCCGACAAAGGTTTTTTCAGCCAGTTCACGGGCGCCAAATATTACTGGCTGTTCATCGGTATGCTGGTATTCTTTATCGTACTGTTCCTGCTCGTATCCAGCCGGCTGCCGGAGAAACGGTATGTTGGAGAGGGGGAGTAGGCAGGATGGGGGATTGGGAAATTTCGTTTTTGTTATGTATCCCGGCAAACAGTCATTTCCCAATTCCAAAATTTCAAAATTTTCTCAAGTCAGTTTATTGTCCACCGCATACTTGATCAGCTCCATATTGTTGAGGAAGTTCATCTTTTCGAGGATCTTGGTGCGGAAGCTGCTGACGGTATTGGTACTCAGGTTGAGTTCTTTGGCGATATCGGTTACGGTTTTGCCGCGGCCCAGCAATTTCAATACTTCGAGTTCCCTGTCGGAAAGATTCTTGATGGAGCGGTCTTCGAATTGTTCTTCCACCGAATCGGCGAGGATGGCGGCCACATCGGGCGTTACATATTTTTTTCCGGAGAGCACATAGTTGATGGCCTGAACCAGCTCTTTGGACGCAGTATCCTTGGAGAGATAGCCCGAAGCGCCGGCCCGTATGGCCCGCACCGCATAATGCTGGGGCGCATGCATGCTCATAACGATCACCGCCGTGCCGGGTGATGCGGCCCGGATCTCTTTTACGGCATCCAGACCCGAATCGCCCGGAGGCATGGAAATATCGGAGATAATGACATCCCAGCTCTGTTCATTTACCAGCTGCAACAGTCTGGGGGTATCTTCCGCCTCCGCCACTTCGGCAAAAGGAAAAGACTCCTGCAGCAGGCGCGCGATGCCCTGGCGTACGATGGTATGGTCATCGGCAATGATAATCTTCATAGATCCGTCTACATGATTTTGGGGTCAACAAACATTGAGATCATCAGCGGATCGTCCGTTTGAGCCGATACCTCACTTATCCTATCTC
Source organism: Sediminibacterium soli (assembly GCF_009939225.1). Classification (GTDB taxonomy): domain Bacteria; phylum Bacteroidota; class Bacteroidia; order Chitinophagales; family Chitinophagaceae; genus Sediminibacterium; species Sediminibacterium soli. The sequence goes on from NZ_JAACJR010000008.1 coordinate 1,372,218, forward strand.
ACTGTCCCGTACCTGCTCTCAAGCACGATTTTACCAGGATATCCCCGGGGGGAACTCTGCGCCGCAATACTACGCATTGTATTGTTAAAACCCATGGTAAAATATGTACGGGATGGCGTAAAGACCGGTTCTTGTTTGGCCATGCATTGTCGTATTTTCGCCGCGCATATACCCTGCATTAATCGTAATCGTATGAATATCTTACTTCTTGGTTCTGGCGGAAGGGAACATGCCCTTGCCTGGAAAATGGTGAAAAGTCACCATTGCGACGACCTGTTTATTGCCCCCGGTAACGCCGGCACCTCCCAGTTCGGCACCAATCTTCCCATAGAAGTCACCGATTTTGAAGCCATCAAAAAAGCCTGTATTGAATACAAAATACAGATGCTGGTGGTGGGCCCCGAAGAGCCGCTGGTAAAAGGTATTTACGACTTTATACGCCAGGATGCGCAGCTGCGGCATATAACGGTGGTGGGCCCGTCTGCAGAGGCGGCGCAGCTCGAGGGCAGCAAGGCCTACAGCAAAAAATTCATGCAGCGGCACGGCATACCCACCGCCGCCTATGCCGAATTTACTTCGGATAACCTGGAAGAGGGTAAAGCCTATATCCGCCATCACCCGCTTCCCGTTGTGCTCAAAGCAGACGGCCTCGCGGCGGGTAAAGGCGTGGTGATCGCCGCCACGCACGAAGAGGCATTACAGGTATTCGAGGAAATGATCGTTCACCGCCAGTTTGGCGAAGCCAGCAGCAAAGTGGTGATAGAAGCTTTTCTGCAGGGGATCGAGGTAAGCGTTTTTGTGCTGACCGACGGGCAGGACTACCAGATCATCGGTCATGCAAAGGATTATAAACGCATCGGCGAGGGCGATACGGGTCTGAATACGGGAGGAATGGGTTGCGTAAGCCCGGTGCCTTTTATGGATGCATTTTTTATGCAGAAAGTGGAGGAAAGGATCATCAGGCCCACGGTGCAAGGTCTTTCAAAAGAGCAGCTCGACTACCATGGGTTTATCTTTTTCGGACTGATGAATGTGAACGGAGAGCCTTTCGTGATTGAGTATAACTGCCGCATGGGCGATCCCGAGACCGAAGTGGTGATGCCCAGGCTACAGACGGATATTGTATCACTTTTTGCCGCGATGGACAATGGCACGTTAGTTGATACAAATATCGTATTCGATGAGCGAAGCTGCGCTGCAGTGATGGCCGTAAGCGGTGGTTACCCCGGATCTTACCTGAAGAATTTCCTGATCAGCGGTCTTGAGACCCTGGAGACGGACGGAAGCGCTATGGTCTTTCATGCAGGTACCCGCGAGGAAGACAACGAGGTACTGACCAATGGCGGCCGGGTGCTGGCGGTAACCGCTTACGGTAATACCATTGCCGAAGCAGTGGCAAAATCGAAAGCGGTGCTGGAAAACATACGGTTTGAAGGGATCTATTACCGAAAGGATATCGGGTATGAGTTCAATTGAACCATTGCCGATCGCAGATGGCCAATCGGATGAGGGAAATTAACGAGTCCCGGGTTAAAAAAACACCGATAATTGGCCGCTGACAATTGGCAATACCGCAATTCCTCGGTATTTTGGCTTTGTTAATTCGGGTAAATTCAGTCAACTTTGCTGACAAGTTTTTAATATTTGATATTTTTTAGATAAGATGGGATTATTTAACTTCTTTACGCAGGAAATTGCGATGGACCTGGGTACCGCCAATACCCTTATCATACACAACGATGAAGTAGTAGTAAACGAGCCTTCCATTATTGCCCTTAACCGGAACAATATGAAGGAAGTGCTGGCCGTGGGAAAGAAAGCCTTGATGATGCACGAGAAGACCCACGAAAGCATCCGTACGGTAAGACCGCTGAAAGACGGTGTGATCGCCGACTTTAATGCCGCGGAACTGATGATACGGGAACTGATCAAAATGATCTATCCCAAAAAACCGCTTTTCCCGCCAAGCTGGAGAATGGTGATCTGTATCCCCTCCTCCATCACCGAGGTGGAGAAACGCGCCGTTCGCGACAGTGCCGAGCAGGCAGGCGCCAAAGAAGTGTATATGATCCATGAGCCCATGGCAGCTGCCCTGGGTATTGGCATAGACGTGGAAGAACCCGTGGGTAATATGATCATCGATATCGGCGGTGGTACCACCGGTATCACGGTTATTGCACTGGCGGGCATCGTATGCGACCAGAGCATCCGTATTGCCGGTGACGAGTTCACGGCAGACATCATGGAAGCATTGCGCCGCTACCACAGCCTGCTGATCGGCGAACGAACCGCAGAGCAGATCAAGATCAATGTAGGCGCAGCGATGAAAGACCTCGACAACCCGCCCGAAGACCTTCCGGTAAACGGCCGCGACCTGGTGACGGGTATCCCCAAACAGATCATGGTCAGCTACCAGGAGATCGCCGAAGCGCTCGATAAAAGCATTTTCAAGATCGAAGAAGCGATCCTGAAAGCGCTCGAAACCACACCGCCCGAGCTGGCGGCCGATATCTATCGCAGGGGACTGTACCTGACAGGGGGCGGGGCCTTGCTGCGCGGACTCGACAAGCGTCTCAGTGCCAAGATCAAACTTCCCGTACATGTGGCAGACGATCCGTTGAAAAGCGTGGTGCGGGGTACAGGTCTTGCATTGAAGAATTACCAGCGTTTTCCGTTTATTATGAGATAAGAGGGCTTGGCCTTTAGCTGTTTTGCCGGATGATTACTGTGTACCCGATCATCAACAATAAAAGCTGATCGCTGATGCCAATAGCTAATCGCTTTCCTTTTGAAAAACATCTTCCTCTTCATCCGCCGCTACTTTACCTTTCTCAGCTTTTTGCTGTTACAGGTGGTATCGATCATTTTGCTGAGCAATGCCAGTAAAACGCATGAGGCGTTCTTTTCTTCTTCGGTGAACGAGGTTACGGGTAATTTTAACCAGGGCTACAATAACCTGCGCGGGTATTTCGGACTGAAAGAAATCAACCGGCAGCTGGCCGAAGAAAATGCCCGGCTGAAAAACATGCTTTCCTCCAATTTCCAGGCTTCCGACACTTCCGTAAAAACGATAATCGATACGCTGGTGCGCGATACGCTGGGCCGCTCGCGCAAATTTACCTACCTGCCTGCGCATGTGGTCAACAGCAGCTATACGCTTCAGTCTAACTTCCTCACACTGGAACGCGGCGCCGCACAGGGTGTGAAAAAAGGCATGGCCGTTACCGGTCCCCAGGGTATCGTGGGCGTGGTAGTGGAGGTAAGCCCCAATTACAGCCGCGTAATGAGCCTGCTTCACCGCAACAGCAAAGTGAGCGCGATGATGAAAAAAGACAACAGCGCCGGCAGCGTGGAATGGGATGGCGTTGACCCCTCCCATCTCATACTCCGCAACGTAACCAAGGGGTCTAAAGTGGCGGTGGGTGATACGGTGCTGACAAGCAATTACTCCGCCAACTTCCCGCCAAAGCTGATAATCGGCACCGTTGCCGGTATATCGTCTGAGGCATCCAGTAATTTTTACACGCTGAAAATAAAAACGGCCACCAACTTTTTCAATGTCCAGTATGTGTACCTGATAGAGAACGTGCGGTATGCAGAGCAGATGCAACTGGAAACCAGCCAGCCGAAAACACCATGAGCAGCCTGCTGAAAAATATGATCCGGTTTGTACTGTTCATCCTGTTCCAGGTGGTGATACTGAACGAAGTGCCCCCGCTGCACCAGTTTATCGTGCCGTATGTATATTTTCTGTTCCTGCTCTGGCTGCCTTTTTCGATCAACCGCTTTCTGCTGCTGGTCATTGCCTTCCTGTTCGGTTTAACACTCGATTTCTTTACCGGCACCCCCGGCCTGCATGCAGCCCCCTGCGTGCTGATTGCCTATATACGGCCCTACCTGCTGAACCTGATCATACCGCAGGAAACCACAGAACAGAGCTACCTGGAACCCAGTCCCCGGAACATAGGCTGGGCGCCCTATGGACTGTATGTGGGACTGCTCAGTTTTGCCCACCATTTTTACCTGGTGCTGATCGAGTGGCTCCAGTTCGGGAACTTCCTGTTCTTTATCGGAAAAGTCCTGGGCACCACAGGCATCAGCCTGCTGCTGATCTTCATCACCGAACTGCTGTTCAACCGCAAGGGAAAACACAGAACGAATGCGGCTTAGGCGTTTGTGGTCTGTGGTTTGCAGTCTTTACCTGTGTTGACAAACCAACCCACAGATCAAAGACCACAGACGATAAACCTGTTTCATAAACTTTTCAAAATCTTTTCCGACAAACCCGTTGAATTCAGCAATTTTGTGATCAGACTTCACGTTACACAGTTTACAATTTTCATTTTGTTATATGCCGGTATTTAATCAGAGCAGGAGAAGGGTCATACAGATCATCTTCGCTGCGGTGTTTTTGGTGATAGCGGGGCAACTGGTGAACCTGCAGGTGTTTTCTGCCAAGTACAAACTGGCTGCGGAAAACAATGCCGTTCTGCGAAAGGTGATCTATCCCGACAGGGGCATCATCTTTGACCGCAAACGGAAAGCGATCCTGGAAAATACGATCAGTTACGACCTGATGGTAACCCCTTCCGATGCCAAGGGCGTTGATACCTTCGCGCTCTGCGGCCTGCTCAACATAGATACCGCCGAATTCAAGAAAAGGATGCGGGAGCTGACCTTCAAGAACGGCTGGGTGAAACAAAGCGCATTTCAGTCGCTGCTATCTCCCGAAATGTATGCGCGTCTGAATGAAAACATCTACAAATACAACGGGTTTACCCTGATGGAACGCTCCGTAAGAACCTATCCTTACGGGGTGGCGGGTCACCTGCTGGGCTATGTGAGGGAAGTGGATACAGGCTACCTGAGACGGCACGATGGCGAAGGCTACCAGCAGGGCGACTATGCCGGCCGTACCGGACTGGAAGCTACCTATGAAAAAGTGCTGATGGGCCAGCGCGGTGTCAAAAACTATATCCGGGATAACAAAAGCCGTATCCAGGGTTCGTACGAAAACGGCGTGTACGATACCACCGCCATCGCGGGGAAAAATATTTATACAAGTGTTGACGTGGACCTGCAGAAGCTGGGCGAAAAACTGATGTCCAACAAAGTGGGCAGCATCGTGGCCATCGATCCCAGAACAGGCGGCATTCTCTGCATGATCAGCGCGCCCACCTATGACCCCAATTACCTTACGGGCACAGACCAGCGCAAACATTTTGCAGAGATGAGCCTGGACCCCAGACAGCCTTTTAACAACCGCGGCCTGGGCACTTATTATTCTCCCGGCTCCACCTTCAAAACCGTGGTGGGCATCATCGGTCTTACCGAGGGGGTGATAGACGAGCGTACCACGGTAAGCTGTCCCGGTTACTTCACAGGCTGCGGAAACGGCAAACCGAAATGCCTGGATAAAGGCGTTTTCAATTTTACCAATGCCGTTGCGCACAGCGATAACTCCTATTTCTCTACGGTGTACAAACGTTTTCTCGAACAGCGTAAATTCCCCAATACCGACAGCGCCCTGTCTGCTTTCAAAGCCTACGCCGCTTCTTTTGGCCTGGGCGGCAAACTGGGGGTGGATCTTCCTGCGGAAAAACAGGGACTTATTCCGCTGGCAGACAATTACCACAAGGAATTTGGCCCGAGGATCTATCCCTGTAACCTGATCTCCAATGCGATCGGGCAGGGTAAGGTACTGACAACACTGGCGCAGCTCGCAAACGTAATGGCCATCATCGCCAACAGGGGCTGGTATTATACGCCGCACCTGGTAGACTCGATCGAAGGAAATGACGAATACGATATGCTTGCGCCCTACAAAACCAAACACTATACAGATAAACGCATACCCGATTCCATCTATACCGCGGTGCAGGATGGCATGCAGGCCGTGGTGGAATACGGCACTGCCGTTCGTTCAAAAATACCCGACATCGTTTTCTGCGGTAAAACAGGTACGGTGGAGAACTATGCGAAAGTGAACGGCGTGGTGAAAAAACAGCCGGACCATTCTTTCTTCGGCGCTTTTGCCCCGAGGAATAACCCCAAGATCGCCATCGCCGTAATCGTGGAGAACTCCGACCAGGGCGCCCGTGTGGCCGCCCCCATCGCCAGCCTGCTGATCGAAAAATACCTGAAGGATTCCATACGCGGCCCGGAAAGAAAAGCCATGGAGGAGGAATATACCAAACGTGTTTACATACCGCCGTATATGCAGGTGCTGATCAACCAGCGCGATTCGCTGAAAAGAGCCAGGGCGGCTGAAAAACTGCTGGAAGAGGAAAGGAAACAATCGGAAGAAACCGAATCCGATTCCACCACATCGCAGGAACTGATACAGCCCGAAGACGCAGACAGACCCGCCAGGAAAGCGCCCGCACCCGTAAAACCCAAACCCCTGAAGCAGGCAGTGGCCATGCTGCAGACGGAAGAAAAAAAATACAAACGAGCCAAATAATCCCATGAGCAACCGCGGCAATACTGTTACCGAAGGAATAGACTGGATAGTGGTCTGGCTGTATGCCTTACTGGTTACCATCGGCATACTCTGCATTTTTATGGTGGAGTACAAACCCGAAACCAACTGGCTTTCCTCTTTTATCGGTGGCAAAACCAACTACAGCAAGCAACTGATCTTTGGAGGTGTTTGTGCACTGGCAGCCACTTTCGTATTGCTTACAGACAGCAAGCTCTTTACCGCATTCGCCAACCTGTTGTATGCATTCGGCATATTGCTGATGCTGGCCACTTTTGTGGTCGGCAAGAACATCAACGGTTCCAGAAGCTGGATACCGCTGGGCGGCGGCTTCAACCTGCAACCCGCGGAGCTGTGTAAAATATTTACCGCACTGGCGCTTTCAAAATTTCTTTCCAGACAGGAAACGGAGTTTACCAGATTAAGATCGCAACTGATCGCCGGCGCGCTGATTGCGGCGCCTGCGGTGCTTTCTATCGCCCAGCATGAACTGGGTCTGGCGCTGGTGTATTCTGCTTTTCTGCTGCCCATGTACCGCGAGGGATTGCCCGCGCAGATCATGATCTATGGTTCTTCATTTGCAGTGCTGGTGATCGCCACACTCATCGTTGAGCCCAATACGCTGGCCATTGCCCTGACAGTTGTTGCGGCCATCATCTTTTTTATCGTGCGCAAATACGCCAAAAGAAGCAAGGGACTGCTGGCGCTGGTGGTGGTGCTATGGCTGGTATGTGTAGGCGTACAGCGCTTTGTGGTGCCTTATATCTTCAACAATGTACTGGAGTGCTACCAGAGCACCCGCATCTACAGTATGGTGGGTAAGGACTATGACTGCAGCCTCAATAAAAAATCGCAGAGAAAAGAAGGCGAAAAAGCGGCACGCAAACCCGACGATTACAATGTGCGGCAAAGCAAGATAGCGATCGGATCGGGCGGCTATTTCGGCAAAGGGTTTCTGAAAGGCACTCAGACCCGCGGAAAATATGTGCCCGAACAGCATACCGATTTCATCTTTACCTCGCTCGGTGAAGCCTTCGGGTTAACGGGGTGTATCGCATTTCTCTGTATTTACCTGTTCATGCTGTACCGGATCATACGCATTGCCGAACGGCAGCGAAGTACTTTCAGCCGGGTATATGCCTATAGCGTGGCAAGCATCCTGTTCTTTCATATTGCGGTTAACGTAAGTATGACGATCGGCCTCTTCCCCATCGTCGGCATCCCGCTGCCGCTGATTAGCTACGGAGGTTCTTCGCTGCTCACCTTCACCGTTCTCATCTTTATCTTGCTAAGGCTCGATGCAGACAGGCAGATGGTGTTGCGGTGAGTTGGCTTAGGGGGGTTATGGATTGGCGGATTCCGGATTAGCGGATTGGTGGATTGGTGAGTGCATTGGCGGTTGCTGTTGCTGTTTTTTTCACCGCTGAGGGGCAGAGGTCCGCTGAAGAATCATTCGCGAATCCGCCAATCCACAAATCCTCGAATCCGCTTCCCCTCCTATCTTTACCATTCAAACCCTGATGACAACATGAAGATCATACCTCTTTCCGAAGGCGCTTTTACGGTTGACAGGACCAAGGTATTTGTTCCCTTCGAACTGGGTAAGGAACAGCTGAACGACCGGCCCACAGGCAGTATGCTGGTGGAAATACAGCCCTTTGTGGTGATCACGGAAAAAGACATTATCCTGCTCGATACAGGACTGGGATACAACGGTCCCGACGGTCAGCCGCAGCTGTACAACAACCTGCGCAAAGCAGGCATCGACCCGTCAAAAGTAACCAAGGTGCTGATGAGCCACCTGCACAAAGATCATTCGGGCGGTGTTACAGTTAAAAACGCAGAAAACCATGAACGTTTTCTTAGTTTCCCCTATGCCACCTGGTACCTGCAGCGGAAAGAATTCGAATATGCCACCGGCGCAGGCACGGCATCGTATATAACCGAAGACTTTCTGATGCTGGAAGATTTCAGTCGCGTTGCCTGGCTCGAAGAAGACCAGGGGCTGATCGATAACTACATTCGCTACGAACGCACCGGCGCACACAGCAAGTTTCACCAGGTATTCTGGATCGAAGAAAACGGGGAGACCGTTTTCTTTGGCGGCGATGATGCACCCCAGCTGTCGCAGATGAAAAAAAGATATATCGCCAAATACGATTACGACGGTAAAAAATGCATGGAACTTCGCCAGCAATGGTGGGAACAGGGGCAAAAAGAAAACTGGACCTTCCTGTTCTACCATGATATCAAAACACCGGTATGGCGGAAAAATGGATAAGCGTTGACGGGCCGGTCTTTGTTCGATATGACCTGTTCCCGTAAACCGATCAACTGTTCCCCTTCCGCATCTCGATCCGCTTCTGCAGCTCTTTCCGGATCATGTTGTTGAAATCGCGCTCTGCCGTCAAGGCCCTGTTGGCGCGCTGATCGGTGGTGAGTATTTTCCGGAATTCCTCGCGGTATTTTTTTCTTACGGCAAGCGTGCTTTCTTCCTGCTCAAGCACATCTTCTTTTTTTTCCAGACGTGTTTTTCTCAATTCAGCCACATAACCGTTGTACACGGGCCAGAATTTCTGCGATTCTTCGGGTGTAAGGCTGAGCTCTCGGGTGATATAGGCGATCTTCAGGCTTTCGAGCCTGCGCGGCTGCAGGTGAACAGGGGCAGCCAGGCCATAGTCCGCAACAGAAACCAGTAAAACGATCAGTACAATTATCTTTTTCATCTTGTTCAATTCGATACAGGAACAATGGTTTCGGCATCGGGGTTATCAGACAGGTATCTTGTCAGCTCCTCGTCGCTCATGCCATGTATGTTTTCCCGCAGTTCTCCTATGGTTTCCTTTGAAGATACCACGGAGATCTTTTCGGGATTGTATAAATAGGTTGCCAGGTCGTTTTCGCTCATTTTCTGCAGTTCTTCCGGAACATTCATCCGGCCATATTTCCGGTACGGCGATTCGGTGAACAGGAATGCGCTTGTTACCAGCACGCTGGCAATGATGGCGGCGGCTGCGTACTGCATCCATTTGCGCGTTTTGCGCAAGCCCACCAGTTTACCCGTCTGCGGAGCGGGCGCGCTAAATGACAGTGTTTCAAAATAGCCCGCAGGCACCGTATACACTTCCTGCCTGGGAATGGCGTGCAGCAAAGGCGCGATCTCCGCCAGTTCGGCCAAAGGTTCCGATGCCGCATTTCCGGCCCTGATCCTCGCAAGCACCGATCCGGCAAAACCCTCGAAATAGCCCTCGGGAACGCCAAATCCTTCCCGGGTAATCGCGGGCAATACCGGGCCGGATGGTATGCCCTGCGCCAGTTTTTCCGCCAGCTGTTCAAAATAACCGGCCGGCACCAGGTAAGGATGCCCGGGCTGTTCTTTTGCCAGAACAGGGCTTGCCTCCTGCAATTCTGCTGCTATTTCCGCGTTTTTTTCCATTGATCAGTACTATTGACAGCTGTCTATATCCTTGGTTTAATGATTTCTGAGGAAATCCTCTATTTTTTTGGCCGCGTGGTGATAGCTTGCCTTCAATGCCCCTTCGCTGGTATCGAGTACCTGGCTCATTTGCTGGTAAGGCATCTCGTCGAAATACCTGAGATTGAACACTACCCGTTGTTTTTCAGGCAGTTGCTGTATCGCCAGCTGCAGTTTCCACTCCAGCCGGTTGCTGTCAAAATTGCTGTCGGCCTTCACTTTATTGCTTAAACCGGCCGCCACCTCGTCAAGCGGGACCGTGCTCTTTCTTTTCTGCTGTTCCAGGAAACTCAGCGCTTCGTTGGTGGCGATGCGGTACAGCCAGGTATAGAGCTGGCTGTCTTCGCGGAAATTCTCCAGGCCGTTCCACACTTTGATAAACATATTCTGCAGCACGTCGTTGGCGTCGTCGTGGTCTACCACCATGCGGCGCACATGCCAGTACAGTTTTTCCTGGTATTTTTTGATGATGGCCGTAAATGCCCGCTCCTTCGACGCCTCCTGCCGGAACGCAACCAGTAATTCCCTGTCATCTGCATGCATGCGGAACAATTTTTATAAAAATAACGAAAGCCCCGAAAATGGCCATTACAGACCCACCGTTGATATAGACGGGCCTACAATGCGCAATCTTTCCTAACTTCAGCACCGCAAGCAATTATGTCATCCTCTCAATACATTACCCATTTCAAGCGCAATGTAACGGACAAGTATGTGATCTACAACAGCCTGTTCGCCGCGCTTCCTTTTTCCGGCATCGCCAATGTAGGCGCGTTATTACCCATTCTGCTGCAGGCCTGTGTGGAAGGCTATGCGGAAGGAAAAGACCCGATGCAGATCATCGATCATTTCTTCAAACAGCATACCACCGTTACATCCGAAACGGACCAGCTGGACAGGCTGTTCAAGTTTGTGCAGTACATAGAGCGGCAGGTGGTGCTGTTCGACTCTATCGAAGATGCCGCTTTTACCACCGTTAACGATATAAACGGCCCCGGCAGTCTGAAAGCGCTGCTTAACGAAGCGGTTTTTGCCGGCAAGACCCAGGCGCTGAAGAATAAACTGCGCAGGTTCAGGGTACGCGTGGTACTTACCGCGCATCCCACGCAGTTCTATCCCGGAACGGTGCTGGGCATTATTCACGACCTGGGCGAAGCCATTGCGCGCAACGATTTCCATACCATCAACCAGTACATCGAGCAGCTGGGGATCACTCCCTTCTTCAACAAAAAGCAGCCAACGCCTTTTGACGAGGCGGTAAACCTGATGTGGTACCTGGAAAATATACTGTACCAGTCTATCGGCAATATTTACAACTATATCAACCAGGAGGTATTTGACAACGGTTTCGACGGCGACAATCCCTTTATCGAACTGGGTTTCTGGCCCGGCGGCGACCGCGACGGCAATCCCTATGTTACGGCCGATATCACACTGAAAGTGGCCGAGGCATTGCGCAGTGCCATCATCGTGTGTTATTACCGTGATATCCGCAAACTCACAAGAAGACTCACTTTTACAGGTGTGGATACGATAATGCATGCGCTGGAACAGCGTTTGTATGAGAACGTGTTCCGCCCCAACGAATCATCGCATATTACCTCGGAAGAACTGCTACAGCAGTTGTATGCGATACGGGAGCTGATCGTTTCAAAACACCATTCGCTGTTTCTGTCAAGACTGGACAGCCTGATACATAAGGTGAAGATATTCGGCACTTATTTCGCAGCGCTGGATATCAGGCAGGACAGCCGCATCCATACCAGGGTACTGGCGCAGATGAACACGGAACTGGTTGCAAAAGGCCTTACACCGATATTGCCCGATAACTACGACACGTTTTCCGCAGAAGCAAAAATGAACCTGCTGGCGGGTCTTGAAGCAACGATCGATCCGAGAGTTTTTGAAGATGAACAGGTTCGCGAAACCTTACAGAGTATCTGTGCCATCACACTCATACAGCAACGCAATGGCACCAAGGGCTGCGAACGCTATATCATCAGCAACTGCCAGAGTGCGGTGAATGTAATGGAGGTATACGCACTTGCCCGCCTGTGCAGCGGCGCCGGCGAACTTTCCATCGACATCGTTCCGCTGTTCGAAACCATCGACGATCTGAAAGCTGCCGAAGCGGTGATGGAATCGCTGTACGAACTGCCCGCCTACAACCAGCACCTGCACCATCGCAAAAAACAACAGACCATCATGCTGGGCTTCAGCGATGGCACAAAAGACGGCGGCTACCTGGAAGCCAACTGGGGCATCTACCGCGCAAAAGAAAACCTTACCGCCATCTCCCGCAAATACAGCATCAAAGCCAAGTTCTTCGATGGCCGTGGCGGACCGCCTTCTCGCGGCGGGGGCAAGACCAATAAATTCTATGCCTCTCTTGGTAATACCATCGAGAACGAGGAGATACAACTGACGATACAGGGACAGACCATCACCTCCAATTTCGGCACGATACAGTCTTCGCAGTATAACCTGGAACAGCTGCTGAGTGCCGGTATCAGCAACGAACTGTTTGCCGACCAGCGTATACAGTTATCACAGCACGACAGGCATTTGATGGAAGAACTGGGGCAGACCAGCTATGAAGTGTACCAGCAGTTCAAACAGCACCCGCTGTTCATGCGGTACCTGCAGAAATTCAGTCCGCTTAACTATTACAGCAAAAGCAATATTGCCAGCCGGCCTGCCAAAAGAGGGGGCGGTACGGAACTGCGTTTTGAAGACCTCCGGGCCGTGCCTTTTGTGGGAAGCTGGAGCCAGCTGAAACAGAATGTACCCGGCTATTACGGCGTAGGCACCGCGTTAAAACAGATGAAGGAAAAAGGTCTCTGGGAAGATGTCAAAGCCATGTTCCGCAACACGCTTTTCTTCCGCACGCTGATCGATAACAGCATGATGAGCATGCTGAAATCCAATTTTGCACCCACACAGCATATCGAGAAAGACGCCACCTACGGCCCTATATGGGAGCTGATCAAAAAAGAATTCGATCTTACCCAGCAGCTTGTGCTGGAACTGGCGGGCTCGAAGGAGCTGATGCAGGAAGACAAAACGGGACGGGCCTCCATACTCATGCGTGATAAGATCGTACTGCCCCTGCTGACCATACAGCAATATGCATTGTTTCATCTGAATGATCCTTCGGTCAGTGCGGAAAGAAAACAAGTGTACGAAAAACTGGTTACCAGAAGTATGTTCGGCATTATCAACGCGGCAAGGAATTCAGCCTGAGGTTTGCGTCAATGATACGTTGCAAAACGGCCGGTTTCCTCTGCGGATTTTTTCACCGCAGAGGAAACCGGCCGTTTTTTGACCGCTGTTATTTCTTGGGGTCCGGTGCATTATCCTGCCATCTCCACAGATGCAAACAGGCATAGGTCCGGTAGGGGCTCCATTTAGCGGATATCTTCAGCATTTTTTCTTTCATCCCCTTTTTATCCGTGGTATCGAGTTTATATAACCTGACCATCCCTTTCTGGATACCAAAATCGTCTACAGCAAACACGTCTTCGCGGCCAAGTGTGAACATAAGCAGCATTTCAACAGACCAGCGCCCGATGCCTTTGATCTGGGTGAGTAATGCAATGATGGCCTCATTTTCCATCGCCAGCAATTTTTTATCCGTGATCCTGTGTTCGATACAGAACTTTGCCACATTGTGTACATAACTCACTTTTGCATTGCTCAGTCCGATGGCGCGCAATGTTGCCGGCGGTGTATCCAGGACCTGCTTTGGCTTGGGTTCTTTTCCGCCATACAGGTCAAGGAACCGCCTGTAGATCACATCGGCAACTTTTGTGCTCAGCTGCTGGCTCATAACGCTCGCCATGATGCGAACGGGTATATTGGGATGCAGTTTCAATTGGTGGGTGGCCTCTCCCAGGGCTTTCAGAAGCTTTTTGTCTTTGCCAAGATGTTCGTGGTAACTCATACCATAAAATTAAACGACTGGCTGAAATTAGCCGCAGATCCGCAAATGATTGCGCCCGTTTATAAAAAATCTGTGTGACCGGGCATTGCCGGCGGTGTACTTTTGCATCATGCAGCGTCTTATCCAGCTGACCGCAGACGGTTCGCACACCATTGCCATCCCGGAGATGCAGCTAACCTATCATAGCCATCACGGCGCCATACAGGAGAGCATGCAGGTGTTTATCGAAGCGGGTCTGAAACCATTGCTGGCATCTCCTGCCGATACGGCGATCCGGATACTGGAGATCGGTTTTGGCACAGGACTGAACGCAATTCTCAGCCTTCGCGAAGCGGAACAACATACCCGTTGTATCGAATACATCTCCACAGAAAAATATCCGTTGACCATCGAAGAAGCCAGGTCTGTAAACCACGGAGCGCTGCTGCAGCTGCAGGAAGCCTTTCTTAAACTCCATAACGCCGACTGGGAAAAACCGGTTGCCATCAGCCCCTGTTTCTCCCTGCTGAAAATGCACTGCTATCTGCCGGCGCCGGTTGTCACGGATCCGGTTCACTGTATTTTTTTTGATGCCTTTGCACCCGATGTGCAGCCTGAACTATGGTCACAGCCCTTTTTTGAACAATTGCATGAGCTGCTCCTGCCGGGCGGAGTGCTCACCACGTATTGCAGTAAAGCAACCGTACGCAGGGCCCTTTCGGCAGCGGGATTTTCGGTTGAAAAGATCCCCGGCCCCTGGGGTAAAAGAGAAATGGTTCGCGCGTATACCTGATTTTGCGTAGCTTTCTCAAAAGCTTTTTATGAAACCCATTGCCTTTGTATGCTTTTTGTTTGCGGGATTGCTGTCTGCCGCCGCACAGGATAAAGACGAACAAACCATCCGCCAGCTGCTCCATACCCAGACCATTGAATGGAACAAAGGCAATATCGAAGCATTTATGCAGACCTACTGGAAAAACGACAGCCTGGTATTTGTGGGCAAAAGGGGTCTTACCTATGGTTATAACGCCACGCTGGAGAATTATAGAAAAAGCTATCCCGACGCCGCGGCCATGGGCAAACTCTCCTTTCATATCCTGAAAGTGCAGCGGCTTGCTCCGGACGCGTATTTTGTAATCGGCAAATGGATGCTCACCAGAACCATCGGCAACCTGGACGGGCATTATACGCTGCTGCTGAAAAAGATCAGGGGGCAGTGGGTGATCGTAGCCGATCACAGCAGCTGAGTTACCCGATCAGGGCTTCGCGGCTGCGCATCAGCCGGCCGAACACCCAGTGACCGATACAGACACCGATCACCGAAGAAAAGATATCGAGGTAATCGAACGTTCTGCCGAACACCGGTATCTTCTGCAGGTATTCGTTAAGTACCACCAGCAGCAGCCCGATCAGGCAGGTAAGGCCAAGATCCCGCTGGCTTTGCAAGCGGAAAATACGCTGAAAGAAAAGACAGGCGCCAAAAGGCAGCAAAAAAGAACCGATCAGGTTTGGCGCGATGCCGACAATCGGTTTGACCGATACCGGTATATACACAAAAGGCCGGATAATGAATTTAACACCCCATATCAGCAGCACTCCCGCAATCATAACCCATTTGGAAATTCGTTTCAGAAACATGGGAGTGATTTGAAAGTGAGGGGATTTGACAATTTGAAAATAAGAACGGCTGCATTGCCTGAGCCGATGACAGGTTGATTGCCGTAACAAGATACCCATTTTCAAATTTTCAAATCCCCTCGCTTTTAAATTGCTTATTGTTCAATATCCAGCGGCTTGCTCCACACCCAGATCACCCACCAGAGAAAAGCGGCAAGACTGATCAGAAACCACAGGTAAAAAAGCAGGTTGGCCCTGGTGATATGATCGTGTACAAACCCGAGATCGTACTTGATGCCAAGCGTGCAGTTCACTGCCATCCACAGCAACCCCATGGCCAGCGTATTGACAATACGCAGCAGGTATTTTTTCATACCAGGTTCCATCGCACGCGGTTTAGGTATAAAGTTCCGATTTTCTTCCGAAACCGGCGATCGATGCACTGGCTATGACCGCCGATTTTTGAATTTTTACTTTTGATTTTGCATTAATCAAAACTCTGGTTGCTTGCAGCGGCCATTTTCACGATGCGGTCAAACTGCGCCGGTGAGATATCGTTGTAGAAATAATAGATGGGATCCTGTGGCACGCCTCTCCGGTGCACCTCGTAATGGCAATGCGGCCCGGTGCTTTTTCCGGTAGATCCGATATAGCCGATCACCTGCCCGCGTTTTACCTGCTCGCCCACCCTGGCTTTGATACTGTACATATGCCCGTACAGTGTTTCATAACCAAACCCATGGCTGATCACCACCCGGTTGCCATAACCGCCTGTATTGAAACCGGCATCGGTAATGGTGCCATCGGCTGTTGCATAGATCGGTGTTCCCTGCGGGGCGGTGAAATCCATACCCAGATGCGCTTTGCGGTATTTCAGTACGGGATCTATCCGGTATCCAAAGCCGGAAGCGATGCGGTCGAGGTTCTTGTTGCTGACAGGCTGTATGGATGGCGTGGCCGCCAGCAGTTTTTCTTTGTTATTGATCAGGTTATTGATCTCGTCGAAAGAATGCTGCTGGTAAGCCGTACGCAGCGAAAGATCGTTGAGCTGCGCCGTGATGCTTTTCACCAGCTCCGATTCGCCCATCTGCTGCACCAGTTTCACTTCTTTTTTCTTCAGCATATCTTCCACGCGTGCACTGTCGGGAATAGGGTTTGCCTGGAAGATCATCCGGTATACATTGTTATCGCGGTTCTCGATCTCGTCCATCTGCAACTCAAGCTGCTTGATGCGTTCGGTAAAAATACTGTAGTTGTTGCGCAGGTCCTCATTCTGCTGACGCAGGAATTTTTCCTTGGGAGAATCGATATACTGGAAAGCTATGATAAAGATAAGGGTACCCGTAACGATCGAACTGGCCACAAAACCGATCACCCGCAGCAGTTTTACCCGCAAAGGCACATCCAGCTTTTCATAGCGCAGCGTATGGGTGTTATAGTAGTATTTGACCTTTTTCATGAAAAACACTTAAAAAGAGAAAAAAAGCAGCGGTAAAACTGATTTTGACCCCCACTTCTCACATTTGATTTTTCCTTATTTCCGTACCTTTGACACCCTTAAAAAGTGCCCAAATATAGTTTCTAAGCCACTAACAATCTTCTTAAATTTTCCCTGTAATGATGACCAGCGCCGAGATACGCAAACAGTTCCTTGATTTCTTTGCTTCAAAGAAACACCAGATCGTGCCATCGGCACCCATCGTGGTAAAGAACGATCCCACCCTGCTGTTCACCAATGCGGGCATGAACCAGTTCAAGGATTATTTTCTCGGCAACCGGAAGCCCGAGTTCACCCGCATTGCGGATACCCAGAAATGTCTTCGCGTAAGCGGTAAACACAATGACCTGGAAGAAGTGGGCGTAGATACCTATCACCATACCATGTTCGAAATGCTGGGCAACTGGAGCTTTGGCGATTATTTCAAAAAAGAAGCGATCGCATGGAGCTGGGAACTGCTTACAGAAGTATACAAACTCGATAAAGACCGGTTATACATAACCGTTTTTGCAGGCGATGAAAAAGAAGGCATCCCGCGCGATGAGGAAGCTGCCGGCGAATGGGCGAAGCTGATGCCCGAAGATCGGATACTGCCATTCGGCAAAAAAGACAATTTCTGGGAAATGGGCGATACGGGCCCCTGCGGACCCTGTACCGAAATACATGTGGATTGCCGCACCGAAGAAGAAAGAAAACAGGTGGATGGCAAAACCCTGGTCAACCAGGACCACCCGCAGGTGATAGAGATATGGAACAATGTATTCATCCAGTTCAACCGCCTGAAAGACGGAACGCTGGAACAATTGCCGGCAAAACATGTGGATACCGGAATGGGATTTGAACGCCTGGTGCGCGTACTGCAGCAAAAACAAAGTAACTATGATACCGATGTGTTCAGCGGTACCATTGCCGCGATCGAAAAGATCTCCGGCCGGCAATATCCGCAGAACGACTCACGCGAAGCGGTGGCTTTCCGCGTACTGTCGGATCATATCCGCGCCATCGCTTTCACCATCGCCGACGGGCAGTTACCCGCCAATAACGGCGCGGGTTATGTGATCAGGCGGATATTACGCCGCGCCGTGCGGTACTATTACACCTACCTCAATTACAAACAGCCTCTGCTGTACCAGCTGATCCCCGTGCTTGCCGCACAGTTCGGCCATGTATTTCCCGAGCTGGGGCAACAGCAGGATTTTGTAACCAGGGTGGTGAAAGAAGAAGAAGATGCGTTTCTGAAAACGCTCGACAAAGGACTGAAACGCATAGACGATATCATCGGCGCATCGGGAAATCAGATAGGAGGAAAAGCGGCATTCGAACTGTTCGATACGTTCGGTTTCCCGATCGACCTGACACGTTTGATCGCATCGGAGAGAAACCTTACGGTGGATGAAGCGGGGTTTGATGCGGAAATGCAGCAGCAGAAGAACAGGAGCCGTGCCGCAGGCACCGTTGATACGGAAGACTGGGTGGTGCTGACCGATTCCGGTTTCAGCGAATTCATTGGCTACGATTCTGCCGAAGCAAAGAGCAGGGTGGTAAAATACCGCAAGGTAAAAGCCAAGGGTAAGGAAGCATACCAGCTGGTGCTCGAGGCAACACCTTTTTATGCAGAAAGCGGCGGACAGGCAGGTGATACCGGCACACTCGATTTTGGAGGAGAGATCATTCCCGTTATCGATACCAAAAAAGAAAACAACCTTACCATTCATTTTACCGAACAGCTGCCCACCGGAATAAACACCGGTGTCATAGCCAGGATAGATACTGCCAAACGCCAGTCAACCGCCATACACCATACCGCAACCCATTTGCTGCATGCCGCATTACGCAAAGTATTGGGCACGCATGTGGCGCAGAAAGGAAGCCTGGTGAACGATGGACAGCTTCGTTTCGATTTTTCTCATTTTGCCAAACTGTCTGCAGAAGATATCCGGTCTGTAGAAACCATGGTGAATGAAAAGATCCGTGAGAACATCCCCGTCTTTATCAGGGAGATGAACAAGGACGAGGCAGTGGCCATGGGTGCGATGGCATTATTTGGAGAAAAATACGGCGATACCGTTCGCGTGGTCATCATCGATCCCGGTTATTCGATCGAACTGTGCGGAGGCACCCATGTTGGCGCCACCGGTGAACTGGGTGCATTCCGGATCAGACACGAATCTGCCGTGGCAGCCGGCGTGCGAAGAATAGAGGCCGTAAGCGGAGGTGCTGCAGAAGCGCTTTTTAACGAACAGGCAGAACAGCTGGGCGCGATACGCGAACTGCTGAAAGCGCCGAAGGAGCTGGTGAAAGCCGTGGAAAACCTGGTAAGCGAACAGGCAGACCTGAAAAAACGAATCGAAAGCCTCGAAGCAAAACAGCTTAACATCATCAGGAATGAACTGATCGGCAAAACGGAATCTGTTCATGGCGCCAGCTTTCTGGGTGCGATCGTGGATATCGGCTCTGCCGATGCATTGAAAAAACTTTGCTTCGAACTGAAAAACGAGCTGACAAATTATTTCGTGGTACTTGCCGCCAATATAGAAGGCAAAGCACAGGTGGCGATACTGATCGACGAAACTTTGAGCAACAGCAAAAACCTGGAAGCGCCGAAACTGATCAGGGAACATGTGGCAGGACTGATCAAGGGCGGCGGCGGCGGACAAAAAACGCTGGCCACTGCCGGCGGGCAGGATGCCGGCAATCTTCCGCAGGTTATTGAGAAACTCCGTTCCCTGCTTTAGAGAAACAAACAACAACTTTTGGAAGGTTTGACAGCTTTCCAAAAGTTGCCGCCATTGCGCATATTGACCGTCCCGTTTTTTTTCTTGATCATCAATAAATTGATTTTCAATTTATTGTACGTGATGTGGCAGACAACCGCCCCCCGTGCAGCTATCATCCCCGCGCCGAAAATCATTAACCTTTTTTAACATTTCCGAACACCTTCGTATTTGTCGAAGCCTGTAGATTTGATCTACTAAATTATTCGTATAACTAAATTATCCAGCCATGTACAAGAAACTGATACCAGCCGCTGCACTTGCATTTTGTGTGAGCGTTGCCGCCACCGCGCAAACCCGCGAGAAAACAGAAAAACTCCCAAAGAAAGAAAAAGAAGAAAGCATCACCATCCGGAAAAAACCCGGGGCAAAAGAAAAGACCACCATCGTTATCGACGGTGATGAGATTACGGTTAACGGAAAACCATTGAGCGAGCTGAAAGATTCCGATGTGGAAGTGTTGCGTAACCATGCCGGTCCCGATGCGCCTATATTTGGCCGCATGGCGCCGATGGGCGGCGGGGCAAAAATGTTTGGGAATGGTTTTGCCTTCGGTAACAAAGCCGTACTGGGTGTGAATTCCAAAAAAGATGAAAAAGGCGCCAGGATCGTAAGCGTGGAAAAAGAAAGCGCCGCCGAAAAAGCGGGTCTCAAACAGGACGATATCATCACCAGGGTTGGCGATACAAAGATCAGCGGCAGCGACGATCTGTACGAGGCCATCGGCAAACATGATCCCGAAGACAAAGTCTCCATCACTTACCTGCGCGATGGTAAAGAAACCACCGCGTCTGCCACACTGGGCAGGAATCGTACCAACGGCCGGGTATTCAATTTCAACAGCAACGACCTGGAACCTAATTTCAATTTCAACATGCCCCCGCTGCGCGGGCTGGAAGACATGGAATGGAATGGCTTGCGCAAACCCAGGCTGGGCATGACCATCCAGGATGTTCCTGAGGGAAAAGGTGTGAAAATAACCGATGTGGACGATGCTTCAGCAGCAGAAAAAGCCGGGTTGAAAAAAGAGGATCTGATCACCGATATCAACGGCAAGATCATCAGTTCCGTGGATGAATTAAAAAACAATATCCGCGACCTGAAAGAAGGTGACAGCGTGAAAGTTACTTACCAGCGCGCCGGAAAAAGCCAGACAGCCACCATTTCCTTCCCCAGGAAATTGAAAATGGCAGAGCTATAGTCAGTACTATATTTTTTTTCTCATGTGCATATAGGCCGCGCTGTTCCCAGCGCGGTTTTTTATTGCCGAAAAACAGCATCATATCAGATTTTTGTCAAAAAAAGAACCATAAGAAGATATTTGTATATTAGTTAATCCCCCCCGAAGAAATTTTAGTAATTCAGTTTTCTTTTAAAACATCGTGAAGTGTTTTTGGATAACGCGCATGCACCAATCCGAACAGTTATTCTATTACAAATCAAAATAGATGGGTATCCGACTGTATTGCTAAATGATAATTTTTATGCGAAAGCCGGAGATATCACTTTGCAAGGAAAATTTAAAGGATATGACACCAATCGTGGCGGATTATTATTTTTCAGATGACTTAAGAATATAGCGTATTCCCGGAAGGCAGGATTCGACAGCTATTAATGGCAGCATTGTTAAAAGCGAGATTATTGATGGTTACTTTATTCATCACAAGGACAGCAGTTATGGAAGAATGTTTCATCCTACATTCCATGAATATGATCTTCGAGGGCACATTGATACGGCAATCTATGTCCGTAAGCATCTTGATCTACGTTTAAGAGAGTTTTTTGAAGGGATGAACATGAAATTGATTCAAGCCCATTCCTATCAAGATTCTGGCCTTTTGAGCGAGGAGTATTATTTTCAATATAAGGTGGGCACTGCCCAAAAAGGTATTCTCTGCTTGGCGTATTCAAATGAATTTAATGAGTTGCCTATTCAACTTTCACCCTTTATGGATAGCATCAAGGGAAAGAAAGTAAACGAATATAAAATTCTCACATTTGGAAGGCCGGTTCCAAAATATACTATTACGATTGACACTCTGCTCACAGGGGTCAAAATGGAACGAATTAGAGAACCACCCCCGAAAAAAGTTTTTGACCTAATTGATCTCTATACGAAGGCGTCCAAAATGGGGGTGACGAAATAGTCGCCTCTATTTACATTTAGCTTTCTGCACCGCTTTTCCCTACCTTCGTCCGAACATATTATTCTCTTGGAAGCAGCGGAAAAATACGAGGTGGTTATCGGCCTGGAAGTGCATGCACAGCTTGCCACTAATAGTAAATTGTTTTGTGGCGACAGCACCGCTTTTGGCGCCGAACCCAATACGCATATCAGTCCGGTTACACTGGGGCATCCCGGCACCTTACCGGTGACAAACCGCAAGGCGGTTGAGTATGCGATCAGGATGGGGCTGGCCTGTAACTGCGAGATAGAAAAGGACAATTATTTTGCGCGCAAGAACTATTTCTACCCCGATCTTCCCAAAGGATACCAGATATCGCAGCATACAACGCCTATCTGCAAAGGCGGGAAAGTGCGCATCAAAACAGCCGATGGCGAAAGGGAGGTGCAGCTGAACAGGATACACCTTGAAGAAGATGCAGGCAAGAGCATCCATGATATCGACGACGCGTATACCTGCATCGATCTTAACCGTGCGGGAACGCCGCTGATAGAGATCGTTACAGAACCCGATCTCTATTCGGCCGAGGAAGCCTGGCAATATGTGACAGAGATCCGCAAACTGGTTCGCTGGATAGGCGTATGCGATGGCAATATGGAGGAGGGCAGCCTGCGCTGCGATGCCAATGTTTCCATCCGTTTGAAAGGAGAAAAAAGCCTGGGTACAAAAGTGGAGGTCAAGAACCTCAACTCCATCCGCAACGTAAAAAAAGCGATCGAATTCGAGATCGACAGGATGATCCGGCTGGTGGAATCGGGCGGAAAAGTGCAGCAGCAGACAAGGAGTTTCGATGCCGCTACAGACACAACATTTGCCATACGCGATAAAGAGGAAGCAAACGATTACCGCTATTTTCCCGACCCTGACCTGGCGCCTTTTCATCTAACGGATGAATTCATCAATACCATTGCCGCTGCTTTGCCTGCACTGCCCAACGAACTGGTTAACCGGTACCAGAATGCTTTTCAGCTCACCGAATACGATGCAAGACAGCTTGCCGAGGAGAAAGCGGCTTCGGATTATTTTCAGTCGGTAACAGCCTACTCAGATCAATACAAAGCCATCGCCAACTGGATGCTCGGGCCCATCCGCCAGTTCCTGAACGAAGCGGGCATGGGTTTTGACTCATTTGGCCTGCAGCCATCGGTACTGGCAGAACTGATTAAACTCGTGGAATCCGGTAAGGTTAACTTTTCCATTGCGTCTTCAAAACTGCTGCCCGCCCTGATCAGGGAAAACGGTTCGCCGCTGGCACTGGCGGAAGACATGAACCTGCTGCAGGTAAGCGATGCCGGCGAACTGGCATCCTGGGTAAGCGAGGCCCTGGCCGCCATGCCCGATAAGGTAACGGAATACAAAAAAGGAAAAAAAGGCTTGATCGGTTTATTTGTCGGCGAAGTAAAGAAAAGAAGCAAAGGAAAAGCCGATCCAAAAATAGTAACACAGCTTCTCGAAGAAAAACTGAACAATTAATCGCAGGCGGCAGGTATTTCTTGTACCCGCAACACCGGCATCATCCATTATCACAGAGCATGAAAAAAATTCTTTTCGCAGCACTCGCGCTTATTTCCATTACAGCCTGCAAACAGAAAGGCGGCGGTGATTTTACCGTAAGCGGCAAGATACGCAACCCTCCTTCGCAGAAAATATTCCTGCAGGAAATTCCTTTTGACCGGCAGCAGCCTGTTATACTCGATTCGGGCAGCATTGCGTCGAATGGCACATTCTCGCTACATGCGCTGGCCAAGGAAGAAGGTCTGTACCGTGTGGTTGTTGAGAACGGCCCCGACGTGCTGCTTGTAAATGATGCGAAAGACATCAAACTGGAGATGGATGTAAACCATTACCGCTCCTACAAGGTAACCGGCTCCGCTGCAACCGGTCAGCTTCACGATCTGTTTGAGCAGTACCGCGTAAAAGACTCTGTTCTTTACCTCGCATTCATGCAGCTGGATACGCTTCACAAACAAAACGCATCCGACAGTCTTGTGAAAATCGCCGAGGCAAAAAGGGATGCGGAAATGAAAGCCATGAATGCGATTGTTACCGATTTCATTAACAAATCCGATAACGGAACCGCTACCTATTATGCCATCGGCATGGCCTCACGCACCATGCAGCAGGAGGAACTGGTGAAACTATCCACGGCCGCTGCCGATAAATTCAAAACCCATCGCGGTCTGGCCATACTGAAAAGTATGCTCACCGTACAAAATAAACCACAGCAACCCTCCTATGCCCTGATGGGACAGCAGGCGCCGGAGATAGCGATGCCCGATACAAAGGGCGTTCCTTTCAAACTGAGCAGCCTGAAGGGAAAATATGTACTGGTTGATTTCTGGGCGAGCTGGTGTGCCCCCTGCAGGAAAGAAAATCCGAACGTAGTGGCGGCATACAACAAATTCAAGGATAAGAACTTCACCATCCTGGGCGTGTCGCTCGACGAAGACAAAGCCAGCTGGGAGGCCGCTATCAAAGAAGACAAATTAAACTGGACGCATATCAGCGATCTCAAACACTGGCAGAGCGCCGTGGTACCCGCTTACCAGATAGAAGGCATTCCCTTCAATGTACTGCTGGACCCGCAGGGTAAGATCATTGCAAGCAGTTTGCGCGGGGAGGAATTGGAAAGAAAACTTGCAGAAGTGCTGAAATAATACACGGCAGATTCCCGGCTTGAAACATTACCGGGAATCTGCAGCAAAACACCAGGTATTACCAGTCACTTTTTCCGGAGAGAGAACAGTTTCCTGCCTGCCTTTCCCGTGCAACTTCGCAGTATCCACCATCGGATGCACACGAGCTGCTTTTCCCAACTTACATTTTGGTAAGTGACCGTATTCTGCAATAATCCCTTTCTACTTTTGGGATATCAACCAACCTGATATCCTATGTCAACCAGAAGAAACTTTGTACATACGATGGGCGTGATAAGCAGCATGCTTGTTATCCCGGAAACTTTTGCGAACCCGAAAAAGGAAGAAAGCGTATTAACCCCTTTGCTTGCCAACAGGAACCGGGAAAATTCCTACTGGTATATCGGTCATCTGATGTCCTTACTGCTTACATCCAAACAGACCGGAGGCAGTTATGCCTTACTCAGGGCCACCGAGCGAAGGGGGCTGGAGCCGCCGCCACATACCCATACAAAAGAAGACGAAACATTTTTGATACTGAACGGCGAAGTAACCTATACCGTAGGCAACAACAGTTTTCATGCGGGACCGGGCGATACCATGTTTTTACCAAAAAACATCCAGCATTCCTTTAAAATCAAAACCGAGAAACTGGAGACACTCATGCTACTTACACCCGGCGGGTTTGAAAACTATTTTATAGAAATGAGCGAGCCTGCGGCAAGGATAGAACTCCCGCCGCTGCCGTCAGCCCCACCCGATATTTCAAAACTGGTTGCAACCGCAGCTAAATATGGGATACAATTTCCACCGTTATAGAGCATAAAACGATTACTCCGTTCCGGTGATATTGTTCCTGATGGCCTGGATGGTCCGTAAAGGCGTTTTGTTCATTGCCGTATTGAATCGTTCATCCTGTAAGTTCCGGTATCCCCATTCAACAATGGATGCGATAACAGGGATCAGGGTTTCTCCGATGGCCGCCAATGTATATTCTGTTTTAGGAGATGAAAATTCAGAAGCGCTGCGGGTGATGATTTTCTTCTCCAGGAAAAAATTCAGTTCCTGTGTGAGTATCTTATCCGATATATCCGGAAGCTGGTTTTTGATGGCGCTGAAACACAGGGTCTGGTCTCGCAAACTCCACAAAATTCCCATTTGCCATTTACCGGCGATAAACTGCCTTGTATGCTGAACCGGGCAGCCCAGGTAAATATTGTCTGAATCGTTCCTTTCCATACGGTAGGTTTCTGGCGCTGAATAAATGTACAACTATTCAATCATCTCCCTCAGCGCGCCGCATACGCAAACAAAAGAGCCGCACTTATGGTGCGGCCCCTGTATTATACCAAAAAAGAACTGAGACTATTTGTTCAGGTTCGGGTTGTTCAGCACTTCCTGCTGGGGAATGGAGAACGTAAGCTTGGGATCATTGTAAGTAAATGAGTTACCCGCTTCAAACAGGTGGTTGGAACCTCTTTTCACAGTGAACTTACCTCTTTTCAATGCCAGATAAGCTTTTCCTTCACCCCAGAGTTCGATACGTGTCTGCAGATAGATCTCATCCAGCAGCGCCTGTCCGCCCAGTGCATTCACATAAGAAACATCGGCGATCCTGTCGCTCAGGTAAGCAGAAAGCGCTGTTCTTGCAGCGGCATCCTGTCCGGCACGTGCTTTTGCCTCGGCATTCAGCAGGTAGAATTCATCTGCACGCATATAAACATAGTCCATCTCTACATACCTTGTTCCGCCAGAAGTGCGTGCGGGAGCGAAGAATTTGTTGATCGGCTGCAGTTTATACTGTACTGTGGGAGCGGCAAACTGTGCTTTCCTCGAGTCATCGGCCCTGATCGCATCGTACAGACCGCGGTCGATGGTTTTGGGATCACCTGCCCAGGTATAGCTGTATGTGAACTGGTCAACCTGTCCCCACCAGGATACCAGGTTCAGACCCTGCGCCAGGGTAAGGTCTACACCCCATATCCAGCTTGGTGTGGTTACCTTGTTGAAACCGGCGGTGGCGATGTTGCTGCCATCGTATACATAGTAGGTTTTCGCGGTCTTGGGGTAGGCATTCATCAGGTCCTGGGTAAGGGTAACCACCTGCGCCCAGTCCGCGGTGGTACCTCTTGCTGCCAGCACATAGGCCAGCAGACCTTTGGCCACGTTCTGATCAACCTGGTCTTTGGATGCGCGTGTATAACCGTTCAGCAGCGTAATTGCATCGTTCAGGTCAGCGATCATCAGGTCCCATACATCCTTGGCGGTGCTTTTGGGCTGGTTGGCAGAATTGGGATCAGCCGTTTTGTATATCGGCAGGATCTTGGCGGTACCGTCGCCGTAAGAAGGCGCGTACAGCTGGCTCAGGTAAAAATAACCGTATGCCCGCATGGCTTTGGCCTGACCCATGGTTACCTTGTTACCCGCAGTGGTGGGTGTGGCATTTGTGCCGCCAAGGATATCAATGATGGTATTGGCGCCAAAGACCTGGCGGTAGTAATACCTGAAAGGAATATAGTTTTCGTTTACGGTAAAGTTGGGCGTAGCCACATACTTGGCCAGGTTGGAATACCAGCCATAGGTTACACCTGCCAGTACCATGTCGGACTGCAGCATATCGGTATAGATATCGATGCCTTTCTGGCCAAAATCGTCATGACCCGTGGTACCGCCTACCTGCGTGGAGAACATGGTCGTATACAAACCTGAAATGCTGCCGTTCAGGAGTTTTGGATCCTGCGCAGCCGCAGCGCCCAATTGCTCGGGCGTGGTGAACGCGGTCGGCTGTGTTTCGAGGAAAGATTTTTTACATCCTCCCAGCACCGCCGAAGCAGCTACAGCAAGCGTTACAAAATATTTCGTTTTCATATCTGTTGTGTTAATTTGATTAGAATCTAACTTTTAAACCGGCCGTGATCGTAGACAGCGGTGAATACCTGTACGTATCAGAGTTACCGGTTTCAGCAGTGGAAGGATTGAAACCTCTTCTTGCAGAAGCCAGCCACAGGTTGTCGCCGGATACGAAGAAAGTTACCTGCTGAACGCCGATCCTATCGGTAACACGTGCAGGCAGTGTATAGCCGATCCTTACGTTGTTCAGTGCCATATAACTTGCTTTTGTCAGGAACCTGGTAGAAGTTGAGCTCACGTTTGCATCGAAATTGTTGCCAAGACGTGGTACATCGGTGATATCGCCCGCTTTCTGCCATCTTCTCCTGATATCCGTGTTGAAGTTATTGTTACCGGCAAGACCGCTGGCCATCAGGCCTGCATAGGCACCGTCGTAAGAATAACCGCCGATGCTGTACAGGAACTGAACCGCTACATCAAAGCCTTTGAAACCTGCGCTCAGGTTGATGGCACCACGCAGATCGGGGATCGGTGATTTGCCAACATAGTACTGGGTGGCCTGGGAATAGGTTTTGGTGACACCCTGTTTCAGGGTTGCCGCTTTGGCGGGATTATCGATCTTATATTGCTCCAGGTTGGTCACCTGCTCACCCGCATCGAAAGTGCTGTTGCCATTGGCATCATCATAGAAAACTGTCCAGGTGCTTACACCGGTGGTGGGATCCACACCGGCGAAATTGCGCATGTAGTAATCGTAAATGGAATGTCCTTTTGCATAACCGTAAGTGCCCTGAACATCGATCAGTTTGGGTTTGCCGGTTGAAGGATCCAGCGGCATGGCAGTCAGCTGGTTCTTGAAATGTTCCCCATTCACGCTCAGGTTGAGGAAGAAATCTTTCTTCTCGATGATATGACCTGTCAGTTCAAATTCCAGACCTGAGTTCCGCAGCTTACCATCGTTTACGGTAATGCTCGCATAACCGTTGGAGATACCGATGGAGCGGTTGAAGTTCATGTTCTCCGTATTTTTTACGTAGTAGTCAACAGAACCTTCCAGGAACCTGCCGAGTTTGAACTCAGCGCCAACCTGCATCATTTTGGAAGTCTCCCAAGTCAGGCTCGGGTTACCCGGTACAGGCACACCGAAGGAAGGCAGATCGTTCAGGTTGTTGATAGAGATGCTGCTGTAACCCGGGTAGAGACTGAAACCATCCTGGTCGCCGAGGATACCGTAGCTGGCTTTCAGTTTCAGGTAATTGAGCAGGCTGCCGCGCTTCATGAAATTCTCTTTCGTCACTTCCCATCCAAGACCCACGGAACCAAAAGTACCCCAGGCGTTGCCTTTGATGAAGCGGGAAGAACCGTCTCTTCTTACGGTACCGGAAACATAGTATTTGCTCTGGTAATCGTAGTTAACCTGTCCGAAATAGCTCTCCAGTTTGTTGGTGTTCTGGCTGGAACTCACAGCGCCCTGGATTTTTACGATGGCATTGTCCAGTTCCATACCGTAGTTGTCAACCAGGTTCTGGCCACCGGCGCTTGCAGAAGACAGCCTGTAGTTGGTTGCCTCATGCGCTGCCAGCACTTCTACATTATGGCTGTTGAAGCGATGTGCGTAGCGCAGCATGTTCAACAGGTTCAGGTTCATCAGTTCAGACCTTGTATGGAAGATAGAACCGTTCTGGCTTGCAGCCGAACCATAGAATTTATTGTTACGGCTAACCGCCAGGTTGCTGTAGTACTGCATACCCAGCCTGTTCTCGAAAGTCAGGTCTTTGGTGAATTTCAGTTTTACAGAAGCGTTACCGGTAAGATCATTACGGGTAGAGCGGCTGGTGTTAAATGTTGCATCGGCAATGGAGTTTGTCAGTGCGCCAAAGCCCCTTGACTGGCCGTTACCCGCACCATAATCGTACATATTGCCGCCGAAGATCGGGTCTGGCACCAGCGCCCCTGTTGCCGGGTCGCGCAGGAACAGCGGGAAGATGGACGGGATATTGTCAACAAACCAGAAGATGCTGTTGGAGTTGCTTGCCTGTCCGTTGTTATTGGTTACCGCGTTTGAATAGTTAACATTCAACGAAGTGGTCAGCCATGATTTTACCTCGTGGTTCAGTTGCAAACGACCCGAGACACGGGTAAAATCGCTGTTGATGGAATAGCCTTTGTCTTTCAGGTAACCGAAAGAAGAGAAGTAATTCGTTTTGGCATCTCCGCCGCCGAATTTAAGATTGGTCTCGGCTCTGCTGGAAGACTGGAACCCGTAATCCTGCCATCTTTCAGGCGTCCATTTGCGGGTAATGCCTGCCCGCACCTGGCGGGTTGCCGGATCGATCAGGCTGCTTGCATCGGCAGAAGTGCCCTGGTTCCACATATAGTATGCAGGACTGATACCTGCCGCACCGAACAAACGGGTGTTGGCATAGTTGGTGGGGTTGGCATTGTTCCTTGCCACACCTTCATTGTATACGCCTTCCCATGCCAGGCCGATGTAATCTTCAGGAGAAGTAATTACATCGTAGCGGGGAAGCAGCGACATATTGGAGCCATACCTTCCTTCCACTTCGATAAAAGATTTTTTTCCTTTTCCGCTCAGCGTGGTCACAACGATCACACCATTGGCACCTCTTGAACCGTAGATTGCTGTAGCGGCAGCGTCTTTCAGTACCGTTATGGATGCGATGTCGGCCGGGTTAATGCCATTCAGGGAACCTGCAAACGGTACCCCATCTACGACATAAAGAGGGGAACGGTTGCCGTTCACGGAACCAAAACCACGGATACGCACCGTGGCCGAAGTACCGGGCTGACCGGATGTGTTGATCACCCGTACACCCGCCACCTCACCGGCCAGCGCCTGGGATACGTTTGATACGCTTTTGTTACTGAGGTGTTCGCCGGAAACCTGCTTGGCGGTACCGGTGAAAGCCTGTTTGGTTGTGTTGCTATAACCCACCACCACCACTTCGTCAAGATTTTGCGTGGTTGCTTTCAGGGAAACATCTACAGAAGAACCGCTGATGGCAGCTTCCTGCGTTGTAAAGTTCAGCGCACTGATAACCAGTGTTCTTGCTGATGGGGAAACAGAGATGGAATAGGTTCCATCTTCTTTGGTGGTGGTACCTGCAGCGGTACCTTTCACCTGCACCGAAGCGCCGGAAACCGGGCTTCCTTTGTCATCGCTTACCCGACCCGTGATCGTACGGTTCTGCGCAATTGAATGCAGCATTCCGAGACACAGTCCGAGCAGCAGTAGCAATTTTCTCATAATTCAGTTTTTGATTTGCGGGGCGCAAATTAGTTAGAGAATTTTAACGTGAACACTATTAGACAGCCGCTTGTGCCAATTTGCTGCACTTTTTGTCAATCCATTCCTATATTCTTTATCAAGAAGCACTACATGCTGAATTACAAATAATTATATATATTAAAAAAAATAAGCACCTCTTATTTGGGGTGCTTATTCCTATAAATCAATATGTCTGGCGGATGATTAGTTGTCTTTCGCCAGCGGGTTCAGCAGCAGCTCATCGGCCGAAATTGGCCAGATATATTGCTGTCCGCTTGCCGGGATGGAACTAACGCCGGGTTTGGCCGGAAGCGGCAGACCCAGCCTGGTGATATCGGTTCCCCTGAGGCCTTCGCCCAGGAACTCGATGCGGCGTTCGGTAAGGATCGCATCGGTTAACGCAGTGGCGGTAGCAAAATCCGCCGCGCTAAATACGGTGGAAGCATCTGACCTGCCACGTACCGCGTTCAGCAACAGAATTGCCTGGGCGTCTACCGCATTGGTTGATCTTACCCTGGCTTCTGCCAGGTTAAGCAGCACTTCTGCATAACGGATAACGGGTGCATAATCGGTAAAGGTTGATTTAACCGAATACTTGGTCAGGTAGCTCTTGCCGCTGAATACCTGCACAAAGCTTCTCCTTGCATCGGTGGATTTCCAGCCGGTATTGGAAATAATACCTGTAGAAAGCAGGGAGTACTCGCCATTACCGCCGTTGAAGGCAGAAGGTCCGTAATAGTAACCCAGCTGGTTTTGTGTGCCGGGTGTTTCGTTATCAGCAAAAGGCATAGATAAGATAGACTCGGTGGTGGTATACGGCGGCTTGAACAGACTGGTATAATCCGCCTGCAGGGAATGGTTAACACCGGTTGCAGCAGTAAACGGCGGTGTGGCAGAGACAATTTTGTTTGCCTCGGTAATCACCGCAGCATAGTTACCCATGCTCAGGTACACCCTTGTTTTCAGTGCGATCGCCGTGTTCCTGTGCGCCCTCACCGTGTTAAGCAGGGCAGACGCATTTGTGAGCGGAAGATTGGCTTCCGCAAAGGTCAGGTCGGCCAGTATCTGCGTATACACTTCGGCAACCGTAGAACGGGTAAGTGCATAGTTACCCGAACCTGTGTTTCCGGTTAAACGAAGGGGAACACCCGGTTTGCTTCCGTTGCCATCCCAGTAAGGGCGTGCATACAACTGTAACAGCGAGTAGTAGCTCAGCGCCCTCAACAGACGCGCTTCGCCGATATAGTTGCTGGAAAGCGTGGCGCCCACAACACTGGTGCCTTTTGTTGCCATACCATCGATCAGCACATTTGCCAGGTTGATTACGTAGTAGGCACGTGACCAATGGTTCATAACACTGTTGGTAGAGCTGTTGCTGGGTGTATAGTTCCAGATATCAAATCCCGTAACCACGTTTGTACGGTCGTTGGAGAATTCTTCCCCGCGGATATCATTGAATATCTGGTAACGTCCGCCATACATGCCCGCATTTTTGATGGCAGCATAAATGGCACGCACCTGACCTTCTATCCGGTCTTTGGTATCAAATGCGGTGGATGCAATGACTGAGGTAGATGGCACTGGTGCCAGGTACTCATCCTTAGCGCATGATGCCAGTTGCATTCCGAAAGCAGCCAGCACGATGTATAGAATATTTTTTTTCATTTCTCTATGATTTAGCTTTTACGATTAGAATCCGACATTCAGGCCAATGGTGATGGTACGCTGGTTGGCAACAGTGTTCCTGTCTATACCAAAGTTTGAAGAACCGTTACCGTTGGAAGATACTTCCGGATCGGGTCCTGGGTATTTGGTCATGATAAGCAGGTTATTGCCGGATACATAGAAACGCGCGTTGGAAATCTTCACTTTTTCAAGCATAGACTTCGGCAGGTTGTATCCCAATGTAAGGCTTCTGAGTTTCACGAAATCTCCGCTGAAGACATTCACATCAAGAGGGAAAGAAGAACCGTTTGACACGTTGTCGCCGAAGATCACTTTCGGTATCTCGGTCTGGTCGCCGGCTTTCTGCCATCTCCGCAGCATGTCGGTGGAGTTATTCCAGAAACGCTGGTCGCGCAGACCTGCATTGGTACCATAATAGAGGTAAGAACCGAACTGGTAGGTAAACAGCGCATTCAGTTCAAATCCCCTGAAGCGGAAAGTATTGTCAAAACCACCGTAGAGTTTTGGATTGGTGTTTTTGTATACCATGGCATCAGCACTGCTCACGCTGGGGGCAGTGGTTCCGTCTGCATACATAAAGCGGGACTGGCCCGCAGGAGCAACATGCTGGAAGTATACATCCTTGCCGGCAGCGTTGACGAATATCCTTCTTCCCGTGGCAGGATCCACTCCTTTTGTGCGGGTAACGAATATCATACCGATGGGGTAACCCGCTTTGGTGATGCTTGGGTTCTCCAGACCGCCCGTAGCCGATACGATCTGATCAAGACCCAGTGCAAGAGAAGTTACCTGGTTTTTGTTATAGCTGATGTTGAACGATGTGTTCCAGGAAAACTCTTTCCCGGTTATGGGCGATGCGTTCAGCGCAAACTCGATACCTCTGTTATACATGGTACCTACGTTTGCGGGGATGGTTGACGGCAGACCTGCAGAAGGCGGCTGCGGTACAAAAAGCAGCAGGCCATCGGTGTTGCTGTTGTAATAAGTCAGTTCACCCGTGATACGATCGTTCAGGATTCCGAAATTGATGCCGATATCGGTTTTCTTGCTGGTTTCCCAGGTAAGGTTGTTGTTGCCGGCAGAGTTGAACGACAGTGTTCCGCTGCCGCCATACAGACCCGCTCCGAAAGTTGACAGAGAGGCAAAGTTGCCCAGTCCGCCGATATTACCCACTTTACCATAGCTACCGCGGATACGGAAACTGCTGAATACCCTGTCGAGCTTGGCAGCTGACCAGAATTTTTCATTGGCAATTTCCCATGCAGCGGAAGCCGCCCAGAAAACACCGTATTTGGAATTGATACCGAGCTGTGAAGCACCGTCGCGACGAAGGCTACCGTTAATGGTATAGCGTTTGTCGAAGCTGTACTGCAGCCTTCCGAACTGAGAGTAGAGATAGTTTTGTCCGATGCTCAGACCGGCAGCATTGGGCGTAGCCCATCCACCCTGGATATTGGTGAACGCAGGATCCGAAACGTTGATCCTGTTCAGACCATAACCCGAACCGGTTGAGTTCTGTTCCTCGATACCGCCCAGTAACGAAACAGTATGCTTTCCGGCAAATGTTTTATCAAACTGCATGGTATTGGTCCATACCGTACGAAGATTCTTGGTAAAGTTGGTAGTGGTTGAACCATTGCTGGAAAAACCTTCACCCGAAATAGGGCTGAAATACTGGTCGTTATCCACCAGTATGTAATCCATACCGTAGGTGCTGCGGAGTGTGAGCCAGCTGAATGGTTTTACCTGCAGGTAAAGGTTGCCGATGATATGATCGGTAAAGCTGTTGGTCCTGTTCTGGTCCAGCTGGATCACCGGGTTATTGAAACCAACCTGCCCCAGTTTGTTACCGCCAACGCCGATGAGCGCACCGGAATAGCTGTAGGAACCGTCGTTATTATAGGGAGAGATATTGGGAGCAGTAACCAACACTACGCGGCCAAGACCGGCTGTGGAGAAGGCATCACCCAGCGAGCCGGAACTTACGGCAGCAAGGTTGTCTTCTTTTGAATACTGGATCTTACCGCCAAGCGATACGTGCTTGGTTGCTTTGTGGTCTATATTCATCAGCAACGACAGACGATTGAAATCGTTGCGTTTGATAATACCCTGCTGCTTGGTATAGCCAGCTGAAAAATAATAGCTGGTGGCCTCGTTGGCACCCGATACACTTACCGAGTTGCTGTGCATGATACCCGTACGGTATACATAGTCGTACCAGCGGGTGTTGATGGGTTTGCCATCAGGTCCGTTCATCAGCGCAAACTGATTGGTGGCGCTGAACGTGCCTGCATTGGTGAGTGCCGCGTTCTTTAAATCCGTATACTGAAAAGCATCGAGCAATTCAGGCAGTCGCTGTACCTGTGACCAGCCGAGCCAGCTGTCGAGCGTTACTTTGGAGCGACCCGCCTTTCCTTTTTTGGTTGTTACGAACAATACACCGTTTGCCGCGCGGCTGCCATAGATAGCGGTAGCCGCCGCATCTTTTGCCACATCCACGCTTTCGATATCGTTGGGATTCAGGCTTGCCAGCGCGTTGCCGGCAGAGTTGGTAGAACTGAAATCGCCGGTAAACATCGGTATACCGTCGATTACGATAAGTGGATAGGAAGAAAGAGAGATTGAATTGGTACCGCGTACCCTGATCACCGGCGGGCTGTTCAATACACCGCTTGGAATGGTGATCTGAACACCGGCAGCGCGGCCGCCCAGTGCCTGTTCAAAACTCTGTGTGGGCTTTCCGGCCAGCACCTCGCCCTTTACACTGGCGATGCTGCCCGTCAGCTCCTTCTTGCGCTGGGTACCATAACCCACCACAACCACTTCGGATAATGCGGTGTTTTCGCTTACAAGACTAACCCCGTAGGTTGCGGAAGCGCCGAGTGTAACGGACTGGTCCACAAAACCCACATAGCTGAAACGCAGCGATTTGTCGTTGGGGGATACCTGGATGCTGAAATTTCCTCCGTTGTCTGTCAGTACCCTTCTATTGGAGCTGGAGGTTGAAACGGTGACGCCTACAAGCTGTCCACCTTTGTCATCGGTTACTTTACCGTTGACGGTCCGGTTCTGGGCATAGAGCTGTGTGCAGAAGAGTACAGCGCTCGCCAGAATGGCCATAAGTTTTCTCATGTGCAGTTTTTTTGAGTTAAACGAATTCAAAAAATAGACAGCAATTCCTGCGAATTGCTGCATATAAGCGCCCAAAATAGCGGAAAAACCGCTAAAAATCGGGGGCTGACCGCTTAAAAAACGATTATTACCGAATTTTGTAGGGCACTGCAGGGTAAAAATTTTACACGCACGGAGGCGCCGGCACTTGCCCGGATCTCAGTAATAAAGCTGGTTCCCGAAACTCAGGCTTTATTGCTTTTTCCCGATACAGACAATATGAGCACCGGCAGAAGCGCCAGGTTGGTCAGGGTGCCCACCACCAGCGTTAAAGAAGTAAGCCAGCCCAGCGCCTTGGTGCCGCCAAAACTGCTGAAGCAGAAGATGACGAACCCCGCTATCAGCACCAGCGAAGTATAGATGATGCTGATACCCGTATGGCGTATGGTTTGCTCGAGGGTTTTTTTGACGCCATAATTATAGTGCGGCAGCTCCTGTTTGTAATTGACCAGGAAACGGATGGTAACATCGATGGCAATACCCAGCGCCACGCTGAAAACAAGTACCGTAGAGGGTTTCAGCGCAATACCCGACCAGCCCATCACACCTGCGGTGATCAGCAGGGGCACAAGATTGGGCACCAGCGAACAAACCAGTATCCGCACCGAACGGAACAGGTAGAACATACAAAGCGTGATCAGCAGGAAAGCCCAGAAAATACTGTCCTTTAAACCTTTGATGATAAAACCCGAACCTTCGAGAAAACTTACGCTGCTGCCGGTAAAACTGATATGATAGGATGCCGTGTCAAACAATTCGCCGGCTTTGTGTTCGAAATCCGCTATCAGCAGGGGCAGCCGTGCGCTTCCCACATCTTTCATGTTTACGCTGATCCTGGCCACCTGCTGGTTGCTGTCGATAAAATTGCGCATGATACCCATCAGCCCCTTACCTGAACCGGCCGCTTCGTTTTTGAAACGCAGGTATGGCGCCATAAACACCAGATCGCCCTCGTAAGGAACGGCATAGCTGAGACTGTCGCCGTCGAAATACGCCTGTTTGGCAAACTTGAGCCCTTCCACAAACGACAGCGGTCTGGCGGCGGCAGGGTTGCTGCCGATATAGGCAGACAATTCATCGATCTTGCTGATGGGTGCGCTGCGTAGTATGCCTTTTTTCTTTTTGGTATCCACCACTATTTCCAAAGGCATCACACCGCCGAAATTCTTTTCAAACCATTTCAGATCGGTGTAGATGCGGTCGTTCTTCGGGAGATCGTCCACGATAAAACCCTCGCTTTTCAGACGGAACATACCCATTACGGCCAGTATGCACAGCACCGCGGTTACACCATACACCCATGCCGCGCGCTGAAACGCCCATCGTTCGATACGCAACAGCATTTTCTCGAGAAAAGCATTGTCGAGGTAACGGATATGCCTGGGTTTGGGTACGGACAGGTAACTCAGCACCGAGGGTATAAACACCAGCGATATCAGGAACAGCGCCATGATATTGACACCGGCTACCACGCCGAATTCTTTTAACAGATCACTTCTTGTCAGGGCAAACACGGCAAAACCTATCGCAGCTGCAATATTGCAGAACAGCGTTACCACACCCATCCTGCCCACCATATTGATCAGCGCCTTCTCCTTATCGTTTGTATCGCGGTAGGCGCTGTGGTATTTGTTGAGAAAATAAATACAGTTGGGTACGCCGATCACCACCACCAGCGGCGGTATCAGCGCGGTCAGCAGCGTGATCTTGTAGCCAAACAACACCAGGGTGCCCAGGCTCCAGACAACACCCATACCCACCACGGCCAGGCTCATAAGCATGGCACTGAAGGAACGGAAGAAAAGCAGCAGCGTAATGGCAGACAGCACCAGTGAACCGATCAGGAACCAGTTCATTTCGTCTTTGATGCGGTTGCTCATGCTGGTGCGTATAAAAGGCAGGCCGCTTGCATGCACGGTTGCGCCCGTGTTTTTCTCGAACAGGGCTATCTCCTTCATGATGTCGTTGATGAGCCTTGTTCTGCTTTTGCTGTTGATGGTATCCTTGTTTACACCAATACCCAGCAGGTAGGTTTTTGCATCGGGATTATACAGCAGTCCGCGGTAAAACGGAAGGTTTTCAAAAACATGCCGGTCGCTGTCGAGCGCAGCCTGCGATGTATAGGGTGTATGAAAGATACGCGCCGGCTTCAGTTTCTGCACTGCCGAATCCTTGACGAGTGTTACGGCTTCTGGAATGCTCAGCACTTCGGTAACACCCGGAATGGTTTTTACCCGCTGGTGCAGCTGCGCAACCGCATTGAAAAAAACCGGTGTGAACATTTTATCCGATTCAATCCCTGCCACCATGGTATTGTTATCGGCGCCGAATTTTTTCAGGAAAGCCTGGTATTCTATGTACCGGGGATTGTCTGTGGGAACGGCCCTGGTAAAGTCATAACTCAGCTGCACTTTGGACCCCTGCCAGCCGAGGAACCCGGTTGCCAGGGTTAAAAGGATCAATAAAAGCAACCTGTTCCTAAGGATAAACCTGCCCAAACGATACCACATACGACAAATTGTTTCAAATAATACTACAATATTCTGCCCCTACTCACGACAAAAACAGGCTGTTTCACCGGTTTTTCAGCGAATAAGCCGCAAGTTAGTTCATAACCGGTTCCCATAACGAAAAACCGTGCCGCGTGACGGCGTTGTGGTGATTACACCACAAGCCTCATTACTACAAGAGAATGGACAAAAATTGGACAATAAATACAAGTGTTTCAAATAGGCATTTGCGGGGATAAGTTGGAAATTTTGCAGCGGCTGAGGTTAGTTTTCCATTCCACTGGTTATCCCGTTCAGACCGTGAGTGAAGGGCTGTGTAATATCCTATAGATAAGACCAATATCCGTCCCCCTATGATAAAACTCTACAGATTCCATTATCTGTTGTTCTGTTGTTTGTGCGCCGCGTTCAGTTCAACTGCGGTAGGGCAGGGCGTATGTTCGAGCAGTGCGGCTGCATCTGTATACAAACAGGACTTTGGCACATCAAGCAAATCCAACAGCAAAACCACCGTTCCCGCTGGCTTCACCACCAACTATTCCTATATAAACGGCACGTTAGATGATGGCGAATATGTGGTTACACCGCAGGTATCCAATATATCCAGTAACAGTACGCTTTCAGATTGGGGTCTTGGTGGCGATCATACCACGGGCGATGTGAACGGCAATATGTACATCGTAAATGCCGGCAAGCCCAGCAGCGGCCCGGTTGATCTTTTCTTCTCCAAGCAGGTGGATAATCTTTGTCCCGGTTCCGTGTTCAGCTTTTCCGCATGGCTGGCCAACATGAATACGATCCAGACCAAAAGCTCCATCTGTGTGAGTAACTACACCTACGCAAAAGTTACTTTTAACATCAAGAATACATCGGGTACCATACTGGCCACCTATACCACCGATACCTTACCGCTTACCAAGTACCGCAGCACGGGATCGCTTAACTGGAACCAGTACGCTTTCCAGTTCACCTTACCGGCGGGCACTACCTCGCTGGTATTGGAAATGAGGGATGCGCTGGGCGGCCAGGCCAGCTATTGCGGCAACGATTTTGCCGTAGACGATATCGAGTTCACTGCCTGTACGCCTTCAACGGTTGTTTCGCTTAGCACGGCATCTGCCATCTGCTCAGGCACGGCCACCACTTTCAACAGCACGCTTACCAATAACCCGTTTGTAACACCGTATTACCAGTGGCAGAAAAGCACCGATGGCGGAACCACCTGGAGCAATACCGGAAGCGCCAGCTCCACGGCCAGCGATTTTCCGATCAGCAGCGCCAGCACTTCCGACAACGGTATGTACCGTGTGGTGGTAGGACCGGATGCATCGAGCGTATCCAGTGCCTCTTCTTCCTGCGTGAGTTTTTCCAACAGCGTCACCCTTACCGTCAACCCCACGCCCACCGCGACTATTTCGAATAACAGTCCGGTCTGCTCCAGCAGTACGCTGACGCTTACGTCGACCCCTTCGGGCGGAACTTCGCCGTATACCTACACCTGGAGCGGGCCCAACAGTTTTGCGGCAACTACGCAGAACGCATCGATCACCAATGTTACCATGGCTGCATCGGGCACCTATACGTATACGATAACCGACAGCAAAGGCTGTTCACAAACCATTACCGCTAATGTTACCGTAAACCAGACACCGGTTGTCAATCCCATTACCTCTTCATCCGGGGCCGATGGCGGTTGTACCGGTACGAGTTTCACGTTGAGCAACACTACTACCGGCGGAACATGGGCAAGCAGCAATACGGCGGTGGCAACAGTCAGCTCCGGCGGACTGGTTACCATGACGGGTGGCGGAACCGCCCTGATCTCTTACACGGTTGTCAACGCGGGCTGTTCCACCTCGGTTACCAAATCCGTGAGCGGTACCAGTGTAAAGCTGAAGCAGGATGTGATCGAATGTAACAACGGTGTTACCCACTTCAGCGCCACCGATGCAAACTATGCCGTTACCTACAGCACGGCGGGAACCGGCACTGCTTACAGCTGGGTGGTAACAGGCGGTCCTTTTACCTACCAGGGCTCTTCTTCGGCCAGCTCGCAGTACCCCGACTTCAACCTGCAGTCAGGCTACTCCTACCAGGTGATCGCCAACTACACCACCAATGGCATCACCTGTTCCGACACGCAGATGGTGTACAAGAATGTACTCGCAGCCGATACGATCAGCAACTCGCACGATACCACGGTTTGCTATAACACTTCACCGGTAAGTCTTTCGGGAAGGGCCTCCCCCGTTACCAACAGCTTTACCTGGTCAACCAGCGGTTCGGGCACTTTCTCATCGCCCAATACGCTTTCTACAACTTATACGCTCAGCGCTGCGGATAAGGCGGCGGGAAGCATCAAGATATACCTGACAGGTACCTCCAGTCTGCAGGCCACCGGTAACTGTAACGGTAATGTGGGAAAGGATTCCATGATACTCCGTATTTACCCCAATAATACCGGCACCAACAGTACCAAATCGATCTGCTCCAACCAACTGGTGAACTACACACCCACTTCCACAATTGCAGGAAGCAGTTTCAGCTGGTCTTCTGCACTGGCTTCGGGCTCCATCACCGGTAATTCGCCGACAGGTTCGGGAAATATCACCGATTCGCTGATCAACAATTCCAATTCAGCAGCGGGTTCTGTATTGTACACGATCACACCGTTTGCCTTTACGCCCGAGTCGCGCACCTGTCCGGGAACACCTTTTACGCTTACCGTAACCGTAAACCCCACCCCATCGGTGGCAATTTCAAACAATACACCGGCCGTGTGTACCGGCAGCGCCATCAACCTGCAGTTATCGAGTTCACAAACCGGCGTTCTGTATACCTGGGCTTCAAGTGTTGTAAGCGGAACGGCCACGGGCAATTCTTCCAACGCCACACCCACTGCATCGAATACGATCACCGATGTGCTGACAAATACCTTCAATGCAAATACCACGGTTCGGTATCGTGTAAGCGTGGCCTCATCCAACGGCTGCAGCCGTACCGATTCAACCGATATCACCATTTATTCACTGGCCACGGCTGCCAACGCGGGACCTGACCAGTTGTTGTGCAGCGGCACCAACACCGTGATGGCGGCCAATGTTGCCGGCTCGGGAACAGGCGCGTGGACTGCTGTTGCGGGTAATCCTTCTGCTGTGAACTTCGGTACACCCAGTTCTCCGTTCAGCACGGTAACCGGTTTACAGGCCGGTACTTATAGCCTGGTATGGAGCATCACCAACGGCTCATGCCCTGTTTCAAGAGATACCGTGCAGCTCATCAACTACGCACCCACAGTTGGTGGAACCATAACGGGCAGCACTACGGTGTGCGCATCTTCCAACAGCGGCACGCTTTCACTCACCGGCTACACCGGAAACATTCTGCGCTGGGAGGCTTCCACCGACGGCGGCACCACCTGGCCCACCAGTATCAGCAATACAACAAACACGTATACCTATTCCAACCTTGCCGTTACCACTTCTTTCAGAGCCGTTGTACAGAATGGATCCTGCAGCATTGTATACGCCAGTCCTGCCACGATCACGGTGACAGCAACAACCGGTGCAGGCATCCTGGCATCTGACCTGACGGTTTGCGCAACCAGCAACAGCGGCACGATAAGTATCACGGGCTATACCGGTAACATCCTTAACTGGCAGTTTTCCACCGATGCGGGCGGCAGCTGGACAAACCTGGCCTATACCGGTAACAGTTATACTTTCTCCAATATCACCGCTACCACTATGGCAAGAGTGGTGATACAGAGCGGCAACTGTGCTGCGGTTAATTCCAATGCGGTGACCCTTACCGTTAATCCCGCAACGGTACCCGGCACCATCAGTGCCAATGCCACTGTCTGCGCCGCAGCCAACAGCGGATCGCTGACACTGACCGGCAACACAGGAACGGTCAGCCAGTGGGAATCTTCCGTGGACGGCGGGACCACCTGGAGCGTGATCGCCAATACAACAAGCACCCAGTCTTACAGCAACCTGACCACCACCACCTATTACCGGGCGCTGGTGAAGAGCGGTTCCTGCAACGCCCAGTATACCAACACAGTTATCATCACCGTGCTGCAGGCCGTTACCCCGGCCAATGCAGGACCTGATCAAACACTTTGTGCCGTAACCTCGGCCACACTTGCCGGTAACACACCTGCTTCCGGTTCCGGTACCTGGACTTTCGTTTCAGGACCCACCACACCGGTTTTCACCAATGCCAATAACCCAACCACCACGGTCAGCGCAATGACCACAGGTACCTATATCCTTCGCTGGACAATTGCCAACGGTTCCTGCGCCACTTCTTCCGATGATGTGCAGGTGGTCATCAGTCCCCAGACAGTTACAGGAACACTTGCAGCACCGCTGACCGTTTGTGCCACAGCCAACAGCGGCACGCTTTCTCTGTCGGGATATACAGGCTCCGTTTCAAAATGGCAGACTTCCATCGACAACGGCAATACCTGGACCGATGTGGTCAATACCACCAATACCATTTCTTTCTCCAACCTCTCTGTTACCACTGCCTATCGCGCCATGGTGGCAAGCGGGGTTTGTCCGGCGCAGGGTTCCAATACCGTTATCGTTACCGTACTGCAGCCCGTTACCCCGGCCAATGCAGGAC
>NZ_JAACJR010000008.1:1415044-1417276 GCF_009939225.1 Sediminibacterium soli
CCGTTTGTGCCACAGCCAACAGCGGCACGCTTTCTCTGTCGGGATATACAGGCTCCGTTTCAAAATGGCAGACTTCCATCGACAACGGCAATACCTGGACCGATGTGGTCAATACCACCAATACCATCTCTTTCTCCAATCTCTCTGTTACCACTGCCTATCGCGCCATGGTGGCAAGCGGGGTTTGTCCGGCGCAGGGTTCCAATACCGTTATCGTTACCGTTCTGCAGCCCGTTACCCCGGCCAATGCAGGACCTGATCAAACACTTTGTGCCGTAACCTCGGCCACACTTGCCGGTAACACACCTGCTTCCGGTTCCGGTACCTGGACTTTCGTTTCAGGACCCACCACACCGGTTTTCACCAATGCCAATAACCCAACCACCACCGTTAACGGACTGACAACAGGTACGTACCGCCTGGCGTGGAATATCAACAACGGCGCCTGTGCGGTTTCACAGGATTTTGTGGACATCACCGTTGTACCGCAGACCAACCCTGGTACACTGGCATCCGATCTTACTGTATGTGCAACGGCCAACAGCGGCTCGTTTACTTTAACCGGATACAGCACCAATATTCTTAACTGGGAGTCTTCTACAGACAACGGGAATACCTGGAATACGATCAGCAATACCACCGCCAATTTCTCCTTCACCAATCTGACCACCACAACGCGGTATCGTGTGAATGTGAAGAATTCGGTTTGTCCTGCCCTGTATTCCAATGTGGTTACAGCGAACGTGCTGCAGGCTGTAACCGTGGCGAATGCCGGCGCTGATGAGATCGTGATCAATGGTGTGACAAGTATCAGGCTGAACGGCAATGTTCCCGGTTCCGGCTCCGGCAAATGGACACAGGTTTCCGGACCGACTACCGTTACCATTTCGAACAGTGCCGACCCGAGAACAACAGTCGGCAATCTCGAATTCAACGCAGGCTCACCGCCTACGGATGGAGTGTACCTGATGCGCTGGACAATATCCAACGGCGCCTGCGCAAGTTCATCGGACACGATGAAGATCACCGTGCAGCCTCCCACCGATCCGGGCAGGATCGGTCCTGACGCAGTGGTTTGTACAGGTGCTAATACCGGTACGCTGGTGCTTACGGATTATCTCGGCACCATTCTTCGCTGGGAGACATCTGTTGATTATGGTGTAACCTGGAGTGCCATATCCTCAACTGTTAACGCTAACCAGAATACCTATACCTACATTAACCTGACCACCACCACGCTGTTCAGGGCGCTTGTACAGAACGGAGTTGGCGTTCCCAAATATTCGGGCATCGCAGCAACCGTTACCGTGCTGGACCTGGTAACACCCTCCAATGCAGGACCGGACCAGTCGTTGTGTAACACCACAACAGCAACCCTCGCCGGCAATACACCGACCTCGGGTACGGGTAAATGGACATTTGTCTCCGGACCCACCACACCCACCATCGTTGACCCGCTTGATCACGCATCAGTGGTGAACGGAATGGGCATCGGCACCTACCGCTTTGCATGGACCATTTCCAACGGCATCTGTTCTGATTCAAGGGATGAGGTTGATATCGTTATTCATCCGCCAACCCTGTCGGGAACACTTGTGGCGGATGCGACTGTCTGCGCCACCGCCAACAGCGGAACATTATCCCTGACAGGCTACCGTGGCAGTGTGCTGAATTGGGAATATTCAATCAATAACGGTACCAGCTGGACTAACATCGTCCATACAACCGACACGTATAACTTTACCAATCTGACCGCCACCACCCTGTTCCGTGCGCAGGTGAAAAACCAGGTTTGTCCGGCGCTCTATTCCAATAACGTTATCATTACCGCCTTACCTGCGGTAACTACGGCAAATGCAGGCCCCGATCAGTCGATCTGCAATACCAGCGGAACCACCCTGGCTGCCAATACACCGAGCTCGGGTACGGGCAAATGGACGGCAGAGCCCGGCAACCCGACAACCGTAACATTTACCGATGATGTGAATCCAACCACCACGATCACAGGTCTGGCAGCGGGCACCTATAAACTGAGGTGGACCATCTCCAGCTCGCTTTGCACCGCTTCTTCGGATATCGTGGAGATCAGTGTATATCCGCCCACTGTGCCAGGTACACTGATTGCGGATGCCACCGTTTGTGCCACCGCCAACTCGGCCACACTTTCTCTCTCTGGATATACAGGTTCCATACTCAACTGGGAGTCTTCCACCAATAACGGGGCCACCTGGA
>NZ_JAACJR010000008.1:1417376-1755992 GCF_009939225.1 Sediminibacterium soli
AATGCCAACACGCCCACTT
This sequence comes from Sediminibacterium soli, assembly GCF_009939225.1. GTDB lineage: Bacteria > Bacteroidota > Bacteroidia > Chitinophagales > Chitinophagaceae > Sediminibacterium > Sediminibacterium soli. The sequence goes on from NZ_JAACJR010000008.1 coordinate 1,417,396, forward strand.
CCGGTACAGGTAAATGGAGCGCGGTGGCCGGTAATCCTTCCGCTGTGGTGTTTGATGATGTCAATAACCCCACCACTACCGTAAGGGGTATGGCTGCCGGTACCTACCGGTTTATGTGGACCATCTCCAACGGTACCTGCTCGCCTTCTTCCGATATCGTGGACATTACCGTATATCCGCCCACAGTGGCGGGCAGGCTGATTGCAGATTCCTTTGTTTGCGCACCCGTGAACAAGGGTGTGGTAAGGCTGTCCGGCAATACCGGCCGTATACTGCGCTGGGAAATGTCTGCAGACGGCGGCGCTACCTGGACCATCAGCAACGATACCAGCTCCATCCTCACTTACCAGAACCTGACAGCCACAACCCGTTACCGCGTATTGGTACAAAGCGGAAACTGCAGCAGCGCTTACAGCAACACGGTAACGATCAATGTAAACCAGCCCACCAAGCCTGGCAACCTGTATACCAGCAACAAAACGGTTTGTCAGACCGTAAACAGCGGCGTGCTTGAATTAAGGGGTGCCACCGGCGGACTGATCCGCTGGGAGTCTTCCACAGACAAAGGCCGCAGCTGGAACGTGATATCCGATACCGATACCGCGTATCAATACGATAACCTCACCACCAGCACCTGGTTCCGCGTACTGGTGCAAAATGGTGTTTGTACGGCAGCCTATTCGGATACGATGATGATACAGGTAGACTCCAGCACGGTTGCCGGCAAACTTGGCGGAGACGCCACTGTTTGTATGAGCAATAACAACGGCAAGCTGGTATTGACCGGCAATACCGGATCGGTGATCCATTGGGAGTCTACGATCAACAAGGGCGTTACCTGGACGGTGATCGCGCAAACAGGCACACAGCTGAGCTATACCAATGCCGACTCCACCACGATCTACCGTGCGCTGGTTAAAAACGGCGTCTGCGCTACGCAGTATTCCAACGAGATTATGGTGATCACAGTACCGCCGGTTACCCCATCCAATGCCGGCCCCGGCCAGACATTGTGCAATGCAGAAACCAACACTGTGCTGAATGCGAATAAACCTGCCTCCGGCGCCGGTATATGGACACAGCTGCGCGGCCCTTCTGCCGCGGCGTTCACCAATGCGGCCAGCGCTTCTACCAGGGTAGACGGACTGGTACCGGGCACCTATGAATTTGCCTGGAGCATCGCCAACGGGGTTTGTACCGCATCGACCAGTACGGTTACCGTAAAAGTGGAAAAACTAAGAGCTGCATTCGGCGTAAAAGGCATCTACGACTGCGGTCTCACCACGTTCAATTTCCGCGATTCCTCTGCTGCACATTTCAATATTGTTAAACGCAAATGGGTGCTGAACGACAGGGACAGTTCGTTTGATGTAAACTTCCAGGCGCTGTTTACGCAGACGGGCACCAACCGCGTGGCGCTGACGGTTACCAGCGAAGTGGGCTGCAGCAACACCGCCCGTATCGAATTCCCTGTGGATGTTTTTGAATTTCCGAAAGCCAATATCGCAGCCATGAGCGAGGCATGCCGAAACCAACTGCTCGAACTGAAATCGGATGTGCATTCAAAAGACTCGATTGCCTATATGCTCTGGTTCCTCGGAAACGGCACCAGGATTGCCGACTCGCTGGTTAAGGCGCAGTATACCAAAGAAGGTGAATACACAGTGAAGCTGCTGGTATCGACTGTTAACCGCTGTTTTGATTCGGCATACAAACAACTGATGATCCATCCAACACCGGTGCTTTCCCTTAACAAGGAAAACATCGTCTGCTCAGGAGACTCGGCCGGTCTGGGTGTATCCGGCGCCTTTAACTATATATGGAAAGACCAGAACGATAATGTGGTATGTAATTCCTGCCGCGTGTTCCGTGTAAAACCCACCGAGAATACCACGTACAAGGTGATCGGTTATACAGAATACGGATGCTCTGATGTGGCCAGCACTTCTGTTCGTGTGATCAAACCGCTTTCGCTCAGCGGACAGTTGCAGGATACGATCTGTTTTGGCAACAATGTGCAGATACGTGTACAGGGAGCCGCAAGCTACCTGTGGCGCAACGATCCGGGACTGAACAATTACTCCATCGCCAACCCGGTTGCTTCACCAAAGGAAACCACTACCTATCAGGTGGTGGGCAAAGACGCCTACAACTGTTTTGCAGATACAACGGATGTGCGCATCACGGTTGGCAAACCCACCGAAATCAAACTCAATAAGGATACCGCGATCCTGGCCGGCACCGGCATACAACTGCGTGCCATCAGCAGCCTGCCCAATATCAGGACCTGGCGCTGGGAAGGAGCCGATTTCTCCTGCCTCAATTGCCCGGCACCGATGGCAAAAGTGGTGATGGACCAGACCATCCGCGTTACCGGTACCAATATATACGGTTGCACCAGCAGCGATACCATGCGGATAAAAACATTCTGCCCCACTACCGAAATATTTATCCCGAATGCCTTCTCTCCCGATGGAGACGGCATTAACGATAAACTGGTTGTACAGGGCAAGGGCGTAAAAGTGATCAAGAGTTTCCGCATCTATAACCGCTGGGGCGAAATGGTATTTGAGAAACTGAATTTCTATCCCGGAGATGCAAACAGCGGATGGGACGGCACCGTACGCGGAAAAGCCGCCACACCCGATGTGTTCGTATATGTCTGTGAAGTGATCTGTGAACGAGGTACGCCCGGATTCTTCAAAGGAAATGTTGCCGTACTGAGATAACCGATATCCAAATCCTATGAACCCCAAATAAGACCCCCTATGAAAACCAAATTTTACACACTCCTGCTTACGCTGTGCTGCAGTGGCTCGCTGATGGCGCAGGACTTTTCGTTCTCGCAGTTTTACGAGCAGCCGCTGCTGCGTAACCCGGCGCTGGCGGGGTTGTTTGTGGGCGATCTTCGCGTGTCGATGGCCTATCGCGACCAGTGGAGCAGTGTAACCGTGCCTTACCGCACCGCATCACTGAGCGTTGAACACAAGACGCCCATCGGCAAACACGATGATTTTATCACCATCGGCGCACAGATGAGCCTGGATGGCGCCGGCGATATACGATTGAAACGAACACAGTTCCTGCCTGCGGTCAACTTCCACAAGTCACTCAATCCTGAACGCGACACCTATCTTTCGCTGGCGGTAATGGGCGGGCCGGTGTCAAGCCAGTTCGATCCCACAAAACTGAAAATGGGCGATCAGTACGGCGCCAATGGCTACGACCCGGGTATCCCCAGCGCACAGCCTATTTCGCGCAACGGTTATTCTTACTGGGATCTGAGTACCGGTCTTTGTTTCAGCACTGTGCTGGATAATAATATCAAATTCTACCTGGCTGCCGGCGTATCGCATATCACACGCCCAACCATCCGTTCGGTGATCAACAATGGGTCTACGTTTCTTTCGCCCAAAATTTCTTTCAGCATGGGCACCAGCACCAAAATGGGCGACCGCGGCCACGTGATTGCATTTGCCGATTACTATGCGCAGAACGGCAACCGCCAGCTGCTGGGTGGTTTACTGTATGGCATAGACCTTACCCAGGATGACAGCGGCGATGATCAGGCAGCCATTTATGCAGGCAGTTTTTTAAGATGGGATGATGCCGTTATTCCGGTGGTAAAGATCGACTTCGGCCATATGACAATGGGTGTAAGCTATGATATCAATATATCCAAACTCACCGTGGCGTCCAACTGGCGCGGCGGTCTTGAGTTCACTGCCGCATACAGGGGTTTCCTGAAAATACGCAGTTCTACGCTGGACAGGGTGCGTTGCGTTCGTTTCTGATCCGGCCAGGGGATTGGGGTTTACTCAGGGAGCCGCAGACTGACATTTGCCATTGCGCAATGCTCAGTCTGCGGTTTTTTACATAGCGACCACATACGCCAGCCATTGCGAAAAAACACCCACCAGCAAACCGGAATACACTTCCAGCGGGGTATGATCGCTTACGATAAAACGGCTTGTACAAACAATGCCGGCCAGTAAGGTAACGACACTGATTGCCACACCCATCGGCATCTGGTAATACATCGCAAATAAAATAATAGCTGCCAATGCACCGCCGGCGCCCATGCCATGAAGGCTTATTTTGAAATAATTATTCAGTATCAGACCGATAATCGTTGCGATAAAGATGCCCATGAAAAAAAATTTCAGTGCAATGGGCTGGTCGGTGAAATTCTTGGCGAGATAATACATCCACCAGTAAAAAAACATGGTAACCACATAGGGAACGATGCGTTCTTTCTGCGTTCGGAGAAAAATACTGTTGCTGAATTTCAGTCGCCATAACAGGAACACGGCGAATGCGGGGAAAAACGCGGTCATCCAGAACACACCGAAGATCCGCATTTTTAACTGCCATTCGGTGATACCCGCAAATTCGTACGGGATCTCTTTTACCAGAAAAAGAAAAATATAGATCGGTACAAACAGGGGGTGACACACATACGATATGGTCTTTGCCCCAATTCGCAGTAACCATGGATGCCGCACCCGTGATCCGTCTGTTCTTTCCATGGCGCAATGTTACAGCTTTTTGCCCTGACGGGAATGAACGCGGTTACCCGCGCATGTCACAAACAAAAGAACCCGGTCGCCAGCGGAAAACTGACCATAGCGATGAACCACCAGTAGTCATCGCTATACGGCCCCCGGGCCAGCAATGCCCTGATCAGAAATGCCAGCGATAAAACGCCTGCAATAACCACCGTGATGAAAATATAGACCATCGGCGAAAAATCGCAGGTGTTCCTTCAGTCACCGGCTACCGGCCGGAACCATAGGTACAGCGGCAGCGTCCACCATAGGAAAGAGAAACAAAGCGCTGCCGAAAAAACAACATGTCGCCTGAATATCCTGCCGGTCATCGGTGGGTTTACATTAATACCGGTGGCAGGCCGGAAGTAACCTGTTCTATTTTTTCAGTTTGATAAAATAGATCACCGTATTGTGTTCAAGATCGCTGGCAACGTTTACTTCCGTACGCCGGTTCTCGCTGTCGGTGATTACCATCAATGCCGAATTGGGTGGCGTAAGACCCAGGTTCTCGGCAAAGAAGATCATTTCATTTTTGGCAACATCGGTACTGAGCTTGATATAGAACGTAACCGGTTTACTGGTTTGCAGCACACGCTGGTAAGCCACCAGCTGTTTATTGAATATCACCGAAACCGAATCGCCGTCAAATACCCCGTTATCGTACAGGTCAACACGCACAGAGTCGGATGTGGAATACACATACAGCGGCTGCCTCGGGATGCGTTTGGTCATCTCTTCAATAACCCCTGTTTTTACTTTCGGTGTAAAATCAAGTATGTTGTCTATATCGAGTTTTAACGGCGGCGCCGGCCGGTTTTTTACGGCGGGAGCGCTGGCAGTGGCGGCAGGCGCTCTGCGAACAAGGGCGGCACGGTCATCAGCGGCGGCGTTTTTCGTTTCTTTTTTGGCAGCAGTACCGGCATAATTACTGGAACCCGTTTTGGGTTTGGCTTCCTTAATCAACGCACCGGTATTTGCTTTATCCGGCCTGGTATGGGTATCCGGTATTTTTACTGAAGCAGCTTTTGACCCGCTTTTTTCTGCTGCTGCAGGAGTGGCGGATTTTTCCGTTGCGGCATCAGTGGTTTTTACCGGTCCTGATGCCGGCGCTGTTCCCGCTCCGCTGACCGGCACCGGCCGGTTCGAAGCAACAGAAGACCGCGCATCGGCATTGGCATTCACCGTACGGAACAAAGGATTCATCTGTGCCGGATCCAGATCCAGTTCATTACCCATCGGCCGCCATTTGGGATGCTGCTCTTTGGTTATGATCAGGTCTGAACGCCTGTTGGCAAGCTGCGCTTCTTTATTGAACGATTTATCCGCCAGGCAGGGAAGCACAAAATGTTTCCGACTGAAGAAATCCGTATTGATACGCGATGCGTTGATACCATGCGCCACCAGGTACGCCTTTACAGACTGCGAACGCGCCTTGGCCACCCGTTCATTACCCGCGGGCGTACCATTGCAATCGGTAAAAGAAGCCACCACAATATTCAGCAGCGCATTTTCCTTCAGTTGTTTCACGATGATATCCAGCTGCGGTCTGTCGGTACGGCGGATCTTTGAACTGGCATAATCGTAATGCACATAGGCTCTTTCGAGCATGTTCGAATTGATGGAATCCAGTATGCGTCTGTTCTTTTTTTCTTCCGCATCATCGGTTACCGCGGGTGTGGATACGGATTTGGGTAATTCCGTTTTGGCCATAACGGGTTGTTTCCCTGCAGTATCGATATATTTTACCGTAACGGCTTTAAAAATTTCCAGGCAACAGGAAGAAGCCCTGTCTGAACTCAGGTAGGCCGTCTGTGAATTTTTTTCCTTTCGGTAATACTGGTCGTCGCGCACCGAGTTGAGCGGCGCACCCAGGTTGGTGATATGGCCCCATCGATTGCCGGAGGGGTGACCGGCCGCGCTGTAAATATCCAGTCCGCCCATACCGATCCTTCCGTCGGAACTGAAATACAGTTTTGCTGAGTCGAGATCGTAAAAAGGTGTCACCTCATCTCCCGCGGTATTGATGCTGTCGACATGAACGGCTTTACCAAGCACGTTCCTTCCCTCCATCGGCACCATCCATATATCGAATTTACCTGCTCCGCCGGGCTGATCGGATGCAAAGAACAGGTACTTGCTGTCGCGTGTGATATACGGTTGCTTGGACTGGTAGTTTGCCTGGTTCACCGAGCTGCCCATTTCAACCGGCAAATGCCAGGGAGAATCCACCGCGTTGCGTATCATGTAATAAATATGATAAGGTGTGGTGGCGCCGCTTTTTGCATTGCTTTTCCAGCCGGTAAAATACATCGTCAGCCCATCGGAAGAAAGCGAGGGCGTGGCCATGTTCAGTTCGCCCGGTATCGGCGCAGGCCTGGAAGCGGTACGGTTGTTCAGGTTACCGGTATATAACCGTATCGGGTATACTTTCTCTCCTTTTTTATCGATTTCGTGCCTCGACGTAGTGAACCAGAACAAACTGTCGTTGATCTTCTCCAGTGCAAAATCGGAGCCATCCTGGGGATTGGTGGCATTCAGTTTGGTCACTTCCGCTGCCGGCTTCAGTGTTTTATTGGCCAGGATAAAATTGGCGGATGCAATTCCCTCTCTTGCTTTGGTGGCGTTGGCGTCTTTGGTCCGGTTTGTTTTGAGGTAGTTGTTGAATGCAACGGTTGCCTTTTCGGGTTCGTTGTTGGCAATAAGTGTATAGCCATACCATAACTGGGCGGTTGGGTTGTGCATGTCCTTCGATGCAATATATTTCTCGTACTGCAGCGCCGCATCTTTGGGTCGGTTGTACAGGCGATACGATTCCGCAAGCTTAAACACCACTTCATTCCTTCGCGAATCGGAAATTTTTTCCGGTTTGCTGTTGTTCCTGGTCTGGAAGGGATACAGCCTGCTGTTACCCAGAGCGGTCAGCGGGCTATCGTACAGAATGGCCGCATATAATTTGGAAGCGCTGTAATAATCCGTACGTGCAAATGCACCATCACCTGCCCGCTCGATCTTCCTGGCGCTTTGCGAAAAAACGATGGCCGGCAATAGCATGATCGCCGCTGTACAAATGCCCTTACAGGCATTCAGCTTATATCTTACAGTCTTGGGCATATAAATTTGGTGTCAGGAATTTTCCTGGGTTTGGTAAAACTGATCGATAGTTCGTATCCGCCGTTGATGGAGGAAACCGTTTTCATCTGCGACATATTGATATCATAACTGAAACCGATCATCAGGCCGTTCAGGTAAAGACCTATATTGGGTGCGATCGCATCACCGGTCCTGTACATTGCGCCGGCAACAAGGTCTTTGGCACCGTCGATCCGGATATTCATCGAGAGACCCGCGGCAATTTCATTTGCATTGCCCTGCGCCGCGTAAAGGGCATTGGGCATCAGATCCACCCTGTTGTTCATTTTCAGCCGCATGCCGCCATGTATCGAGTAGCGTGCAGGTATCTTATTTTTTTCGCCGGTGTTCAGGAACTGGTTATTCGGTTCCGACGGATGGTACAGGCTTACCCCGATAAAAGGATTGACGGAACTGTTGGGGTTTGCGTCAAAATACAGCAGGCCCACACTTCCGTCGAGCGAGCTGGCCGAAGCGTTGCTGAAGTTTTCGTTCGAAGGAAGCGTCGGATCATACCCCATCAGCGGATTGAACTGACTGCCGAACTGCAGTTTGGAAGCATCGAGCCGGCGGTTCAGCAATCCCACCTGAAAACCGGCGCTCAGTATTTTATATTCGGAAAGATGCACCTGGTAAGAAAGCGAAAGATACCCTGCATTGTACTGGTAGCTGCCATCGCCTGTTTTCTGGTTGAATACCGTGGCGCCTACGCCAAAATTTTTGGGCAGGGCAATATCGGCCGAGACAGCCTGCGCCGTCATGGCGGCTGTTGAAGAAGGCCATTGCTTTCTGTAGTTGGCGCTGATACGGTAACTGCCATCAATCGCTCCCGTAAAGGCGGGGTTCAGCCACTGCGGGTACGCATAGTATTGCGTAAAATGCGCATCCACCTGCGCATGCACACGGCCCGTGACAAACAGCAGGCAACCGAATAGCAATAAAAATAAGTTACGCATCCTGTTGAATTAAGTGGTGGTTATCGTATCAAACTGAACGTCCCTACCTTCGTTACACGCTGCCCGTTCTGCATAATCGCTTCCAGTGCATAGGTATAGGTTCCGGCCGGCGAGGGCTTTCCGCTATAGGTGCCATCCCATCCCAGTCTCCTGTCTTTCGTCTCAAATACCTGCTTCCCCCATTGGTTGTACACCATCAGCCTGATCGACGACATCGCGGTGGCATATACCAGGAATTCGTCGTTAACGCCATCGCCATTGGGGGTAAATGCATTGGGTATATACAGGTTATTGCCAAACGGGTTCGGTGTGATCACGGTTAATTGGCTCGAATCGCTTGTTTCGCAGACAAACCTTCCCTCTGCTATCACGGCAATGGTGGCAGGCTGGTTGGGACCCAGGTTGGTAACTACCTGTACCAGTGCCTGCGATCCGCCGGCGGGCACCTGCGCGTAGCTGGTTCCTTTGTCGATGCTTACGCGATAGGACACCGCGTTGGGCACCACATCCCAGCGGAAATTTACATCAGGTACGCCCACCGCTTCTGCACGTATCACCGGTTTGGGCAGCTTGCTGCGAAGGATGATCCGGGTGGCAGCACTTTTTGCGGGGCATGCCGGCGGTGTTCCTGTTGCGTTGACGATATAATCGGTATTGCCGATAATGTTCTGCAGCACCAGTGAACTGCCTTTGTTAACCGGGTTGGGATTACCCGGAATATACCAGGCATATTCGATATTGGCCTGCGGCGACACTACGTACAGCGAATCCGATTCGCCGGGACAAATAGAATCTTTCAGGTTCCGTACAACAAAATCGAGTATCGGTACCGCAAACCTTACCACGCTTGTATCTTTTACGGTGCAACCGCCGATCGTAACGGCCACGCCATAACTTCCGTTCTGCGTTACATTGATGCTTTGTGTGGTCTCACCCGTGCTCCACTGGTAACGCTGGAAATTAGGACCTGCATCGAGCTTGGCCTGGCTGCCGCAGACATCCAGTTTTTTCTGGATGTTGGTGGCCATATTCGGGATCGTAACCGTAATGGTATCGTTACAGGATTTGCCCGATGCGATGCGGTTGACAAAATAGGTTGTGGTGGCAGTGGGTTTGATATTGATGGATGCTGTTGTTTCGCCCGTGGACCATTTATACGATTGCTGCGAAAAAGGTATCAGCGAAGAATCGGGGTAGTAAGCCCAGATGCCATCGTACCTGGCCCAGATAATCCTTTTACCCGCTTTATCATAATAGGCTTTTCCGTTGGTGCCAAACCCGCCTGCAGCCGGCGGTGCAGCTCCTTCTCCGGTAAACGCTACAAAGCCGGTGTCTTTACCAAGCCGGTACCGGAATGTTTTGAAGGTGTTGGGCAAAGACTGGTTCTGCACCGCATTGCCTGTGGGCTGGAACCCGCCGAATAAAAAAAACCGGGAAGAATCGTAATCATAGGCAACCGCTCCCTCGTACTGAATCGTGGGGTTATTAACCGGCAGCAGGTTCCGGAAACGATAGGTGGCAAGATCCAGCTCCCAGAGATCGCGAAGCCAGCAGTACATGCCGCTGGCCGTAGCCCAGGGACTTCCCAGCAAACAGGTTCCGGTTAACTCATCGCCGGTATAATTGCCCTGTCCGGAGAACATGTATACCTTGGATCCGTCGGCATTGGCGCCAATGATGTTACCACCTTTGGGTACGGTATCAACGGGCAAATCGGGTCTTTTCTGCTGCCATGCCGTACCGTTGTGTTCGTATATCCATCCCTTGGTTTTGTTAAACCCGTAACCGCCGTAAAAACCCGGCTGTTTTGTCACCGGGTTCCAGAAAGAAGCGGCACCAAAAGCATCCCTGTCGAGCGCACCCGGCCCAACAGATACCCAGCTGCCTCCCGCTGCAGGCAATGCAAATACCTCATCGCGACCGGATTTCCATAACAGCAACCGGTTGTTAAGCGGGTCGAAAACAAACTCCGTAAGATCGCCGGGCCAGTTGGTGGCAGGGATAGAACTAACTGTATTGTTCTTCAGGTCAAACCGGGTGATCCGCTGGTAATTGATGGAATAGAGGTACTGGTTGACCCTGTCAAAACCAAATGATTTCAGGTTGAAGAGCAGCGAATCGATGGCCCCGCGTGTAATCAGTAATTTCCAGACACCGGGTAAGATGGAATCGGGCGGAGGTGGCGGCTGCAGATCGAGTGTAAGCGGTGTGCCTGAACAAACGATGGTATCACGTAAACGGATAAAAGGGCTGCAACCAGATTGGCTGTACAATTCTGTACTACAGAAAAACACGGCCAGTACCAGCAACCTGTAAAGAAGCAGTTCGTTTTTTTTCACAACGCTTTCATTAGGATATCAAGACCGGAATGATCGTTTTAACCAGTCGAAATCAGTCAGTAAGATAACTAATAAAAACAGGATTTATTGCAGGTAACCTTGATTAAAATACAGATTTTCAATTCTTTACAAGAGTATAGGAATATCACTACAGCTCTTTGCGTAATCTTGCTACGGGCACATTCAGCTGTTCGCGGTATTTGGCCACTGTGCGGCGGGCGATATTGTAGCCTTTTTCCTGCAGCATATCGGTAAGCACTTCATCGCTGAGTGGCTTGCGTTTGTCTTCCGCCTCGATCAGGTCGCTGAGGATCTTTTTCACTTCGCGTGTGCTCACTTCTTCTCCGCTGTCGGTGCTTAGCGATTCACTGAAAAAGAATTTCAGGCGATAGGTACCAAATTCTGTCTGAACAAACTTACTGTTGGCAACCCGGCTCACAGTGGATATATCCAGTCCTGTGATCTCCGCAATATCTTTCAGGATCATCGGGCGCATGGTGGTTTCGTCGCCGGTAAGGAAGAATTCCCTCTGGTGCTGCATGATGGCGCTCATGGTGCCGATCAGCGTTTCCTGCCGCTGTTTGATCATATCGATAAACCATTTTGCCGAGTCTATCTTCTGCTTGATGAACAGTACCGCTTCCTTCTGCCGCTTGTCTTTTTTGCTGCCTTTCTCATAATCTTTCAGCATATCCCTGTATCCCTCGCTGATGCGCAGATCGGGTGCATTCTTGGCATTGAGTGTAAGCTCCAGTTTGCCGTTGTTATTGATCACAAAAAAATCGGGAACGATATAACTCTCGGCTTTATTGATCTCGCCGATATTGCCACCGGGTTTGGGATTGAGTTTGATGATCTGGCCGATTACGTCCTTCAACTGCTCATCGTTCAGGCTAAGACTGCGCTGGATCTTCTCATAGTGCTTCTTCGTAAACTCATCAAAATACCTGGTGATCACCTGTATTGCCAGTTCAACACTTTTTCCTTCGCTGAGCTTGCGTCTTAGCTGCAGCAACAGGCATTCCTGCAGGTTGCGCGCACAGATACCGGGCGGATCGAACTGCTGTATCTGGTCAACCAATGCTTCGATCTCCTTTTCCTCAACAGACAATCCCTGCCTGAACGCCAGGTCGTCTGCGATGGACGACAGTTCCCGGCGCAGGTAACCGTCGTCGTCGAGACTGCCAACAATCTGTTCTGCAATTTTCAGGTTGCGCTCGTCCAGGTCAAGCATACCCAGCTGGTTGAGCAGCATCTCATGAAAACTGGTTTCCACCCTGATCGGGATCACTTTCTGGTCATCGATCTCAGGATAATTGTCGTCCTTCATTTTATAATCGGCAATCTCTCCATCATCATCCACTACGTATTCGCTGATATCAACGTTCTCGTATTCGTCAGCACTGCCGTCCATATCCGAATCGTCATCGCTGCTGTTGTCGAACTCGTCGTGCATTTCATCCGCATACTCATCTTCATGTCCCTCTTCGCCCTGTTCCAGGGCAGGGTTCTCCTCGAGCTCTTCCTTGATGCGCTCCTCGAGGTTGGCCGTAGGCACCTGCAACAATTTCATTAACTGAATCTGTTGAGGCGACAGCTTCTGCAGTAATTTTTGCTGTAATGACTGGTTTAATGACATAATGGTGAGGGTATGGGTGTTACAAAAAAACCATACCACTGTTCAAATCCCTGTTCCTGTTAACGCCGTAAATTTACATACAAATCAAAGCAGCACGATGATGAAAGGAATTTGTTTGTTTGTGAATTTATTGCTAATTGGCTGCTTTCTTCATGCGCAATATCTGGCCGCCCCGGCAAAGAACAGTGTTAAAATTAGCGACAGCCTGCGAAGCGCACCCATACGATTGTTGCCCGAAAATTTTTATGTAAAGCAACTTCCTTTTTTCTGCAAAAAAGAATGGCAGCTGGAAAAAATAACGGGCATTCCTTTCAGGCTCCGTCTCGGCAGCCTGGATTATGTTGATGCGCTGGAAGGAAAACACAACCTTCTTAGGCAACCGCGCGATCGAAAAAAATAAACCCTTACCGGTAACCCGGCGCTGCTATGCTTTTTGTGCGTGTGCAGCCAGAACTGTTCTCACGGCATCAGCTATCTTCTCTCCTTTTTCCCTGACCTGCTGTTCTGTCCACAACAGGCTGATCGAAGTGGAGATGCAGCGGCTCATGATCTCATCGCTTGCTGCAAAGGATGCACTGTTCAGAGCTGTCAGCGCGTTTTTCTGTTCATCGCTGATGGCGTGCAGGGCGAGTGCCTGCTTCAGGTGATCCCATTTACGGATATAATGCCAGTTGTTGACGAACCAGTAAAAACTTCCCGGCATCACCTGCTGCGCCCTCATTTCTTCAACAACGGCTGCGGTGATTTCCGCCGTAGGCAGGAACCAGGAAAGAAATGTGCAGCTGTCTTCGCCTCCTTCCGGAACCCGCCTGAAACTGATCTCCGGAACCTGGGCCAGCTGTTCGCGCAGCAAGGCGCAGTTCTTTTTCTGCAGCGCAAGAAAGGTGTCCAGCTTCCTGATCTGCGCCAGGCCAACCGCCGCATGCAACTCGCTGATGCGGTAATTGTACCCGATAAAAGGATGCAGATCCGCGCCCCGGTCAACACCCTGGTGATCGTGCCCGTGATCGGTATAACCGTCCGACTTCACATACACTTCTTTCTTATTCGTCATCACCACACCGCCTTCCGCGCAGGTGATCGTCTTTACAAAATCAAAGGAAAAAGTGCCCGCATCGCCGATGGTACCGAGAAATTTTCCTTTGTACCGGGCGCCGATGCTCTGGCAGGCATCTTCCAGCAGTATCAGGGAATGCGCTTTACAAAGCTGCTGCAGGGCATCCAGGTCGGCAGGGCTGCCGCACATATGCACCGGCATGATGCATTTTGTTCTGGGCGTGATAGCCGCGCGGACCGCAGCGGGATCAAGGGTAAGTGTGTCATCAACATCAACCAATACGGGTATGGCGCCCACACTCAGCACCGCTTCGAAGCTTGCCACGAAAGTAAAACTCGGCATGATCACCTCATCCCCCGCACCTATGCCCAGCGCCGCCATGGCGGTGGTAAGCGCCGAGGTGCCGCTCGATGTCAGTTGCGCGTAAGCTGCCCCAAACACTTCCGTGATCGCCTTCTCCAGCTCTTTCGCCTTCCAATGCCCTTTACGCGCACCGTCAAAACCATAACGCATCAGGATACCTGTTTCCAGTACATCATTGACTTCTTTTCGTTCTTCTTCTCCAAAAAATTCAAAACCGGGCATGGATGATCTTTTAATGATAAATAAGCAAAATCCGTTGCCCGCAAAGGTATAGAAAAGGAGGTTCTGGAAAAGCGAGTCAGCGCAGATTCGGTTGTTTGCACCCGGCCTGCTTTTCACGATCCCGGCTTCCTACCTTTGCAGTATGGACCCTATTCTGTTTTATTGTTACGATGCTTATTGCGGCTGGTGTTATGGATTCAGCCCCGTGATGAAAAAACTGGCGGCCGAAAACCCGCAGTTGCAGATAGAAGTGCTGTCCGGCGGCATGATCTTACCCGAAGAACCGGTGCATATTTCCGCCACCGCGGCATATATTGCCAAAGCCTATCATACCGTGGAAGAACATACGGGCATCAAATTCGGCGAGGATTACCTCTGGCATGTAAAAAACCCGGAGTTGAGCGACTGGTACCCCAATTCAGAAAAACCTGCTATCGCTCTCTGCATATACAAGGAATTCTATCCCGGCAGGCAGGTTGCGTTTGCGGCCGATCTGCAGTACGCGCTGCATTCAGAAGGCCGCGATCTTACAGACGACGAAGCCTACCGGCATCTTCTTGAAAAATACAGCATACAGCCCGAAACATTTTACGAAAAACTGCATAGCGAAACATATAAGGAACAGGCCTATTACGAGTTTCAGTTATGCAAACAGCTGCAGGTTACAGGCTATCCGGCCGTGCTGCTGCAGGTTTCAGAAACCAGGTTCCACCTGCTTGCAAGGGGTTATACGGATTATGAAACGCTTGCGGCGAGATTAAAAACCGCCATGGCTGACCAGACCTGAGCCATAAGCAGCAGATTTGCATACGACCGCTGTTGTACGCAAATCTGCGGTTGCCGTTTCCTTCATCAGAACAACATTTCATTCGGTGGCTTTACACCCTGTAAACGGATATAGATTGTGCACTGCCCGCGGTGATGTGTCTGGTGCTCGAACGCTTTTTGTATCCAGGATAATTTTGTTTCATCCAGGTTACCGCGTTTTACATGTTCGCCCAGTTGCGCGGCATCCATATTCCGGATGGAATTGATGGCATAGTCATAGCTGGCATTCACATAATGTGTAACAGAATCCTTGCTTTGGGCACCGGCTGATTTCTCCATGTTGAACCCCGCAAATATCCGCTGTGCTCCCGTACCGTTCGCCACCAGGCCGATATTGCCTGACGCCAGGTGCAGCATCTGTTCGGAAAACGTGCGGATACTGTCGACCACTTTTTTAGCATACCTGTCTGCAGGCATTGCATCGAGATAGGCATCCGTATATTTTTTGGCGCGTTCCCAGTCCTTGATCAGCTGTGCTTTCAGATCCTCGTTCGAAAGGGTCTGTGCACCGGCCGGAAACCAGGCGGTGATGGCAATAAGGATGGTGATGAGGGAACAGATTTTTTTCATGTTGAAAATTTTAATGATGAATAATTTATAGCGCTACAAAGTGTAATCCGGTACGGTTTTCTTCCGTATCGGGTGATGGACATAGGGTTTTTAGCATAGGAATGTACAAAACCCACTTATTCCACCCCGATTTTTTATATGAGCGCGCCGGCGGTATGCTGGCTCCAACCGCAAAATCGGCATTATGATGACCGGGCGGCAGATCCTGCCCGGAAACGGGTTTATTCCAGATTGCTTCATTTCCCCTTACTTTGCAGCCTTAATACCTGATGTATGGAATATAGTAAACTGATAGCTGTAACAGGCCTGAACGGCCTTTTTGAACTCGTAGGCAGCAAAACAGACGGCGCGATTGTAAGATCCCTCGACGACAAAAGCACAAAATTTGTCAGCAGCCGCGTACATAATTTTTCGCACCTGGAAAGTATCGAAGTGTATACCATCCGCGAGAATGTAAACCTGGTAGACGTTTTCCAGGCAATGGACGGCAGCAAGGAAAAGCTTCCTGATGAGAAAGATGCGGCGGCTGTTAAAGCCTATTTCAAAAAAGTGTATGCCGATATGGATTTCGAACGGGTATATGCCAGCGATATGAAAAAAATGATCAAATGGTACGGTATCCTCAAAGTCAACAACATTGAACCCAAGTTAAGCGAGGAAGAGGAAGAAAATACGGACGAACAGGCCTAAAATAACTGACAGCAGCAACCCCGGCACCCCGCCGGGGTTTTGTTTTGCCATTCTTTGACATACTTGAAACATGATATTACCTAACTTGGCGTTTCCAAGTACGGTTATGAAAAAAACGATTCCATGCCTGTTGCTTGCCTTGCTGGCAGGTTTGTTTACAACGGCTAAAGCCCAGAAATTTTACGAAGAAACCCCCGATGCAAAACGCTGGGTGAAAAAGAAGTTCCGCAAACTCAGCAAAGACGAGCGGATAGCGCAACTGATGATCATCCGCGCGCACAGCAATCTTGGCCCGGAGCATGTTGCTGAAGTTACAGAGCTGATCAAAAAATACAATGTGGGCGGACTCTGCTTCTTCCAGGGTGGACCGGTTAGACAGGCCCTGCTTACAAACAGCTACCAGTCGATCGCCAAAACACCGCTGATGATCTCCATAGATGCGGAATGGGGTGTTGGCATGCGGCTGGACAGTGTAACCAGTTTTCCGCGCCAGCTGATGATGGGTGCAACACCCGATGCCAGGCTTATTTATCGCTTCGGCCGGGCGGTGGGAGAGCAATGCAGGCGTTTGGGTATACAGGTAAACTACGCGCCGGTGGTGGATATAAATAATAACCCGCTCAACCCCGTGATCAACGACCGGAGTTTTGGCGAAGACAAATACAAAGTGGCGCTGTACGGTGTTGAATATATGAGGGGCATGCAGGACGTGGGCATTATGGCCACTGCAAAACATTTTCCCGGTCACGGAGATGTGTCGGTTGACTCGCACAAGGACCTTCCCGTGATATTGAAAAGCCGCGGACAACTGGAAGGACTCGAACTGTACCCATTTAACGAATTGATCAAAGCGGGCGTGGGCAGCATCATGACGGCGCACCTGTCTATTCCGGCCATCGATACCACCACCAACCTGCCCAGTTCTCTTTCTTACCGGAATGTAACAGAATTGCTGCGCAACGACCTTCACTTCAAAGGCATCACTTTTACAGATGCGCTCGAAATGCAGGGCGTAGCCAAGTTCTTTCCCAAAGGAGATGCATCGGTGATGTCGCTGATAGCAGGTAACGATATGTTATGCCTGCCCGGTGATATACCCGGCAGTATACAGAAAGTGAAAGAGGCCATCAGAGAAGGCAAACTCAGCTGGGATGATATCAATGCCAGGGTGAAAAAAGTGTTGCTGGCTAAATACCATCTCGGTCTCAACAACCTGCAGTCCATTCAAACCGAAAACCTGCTTACAGATCTCAACGCACAAACCGATGCCATCCGTAAAGAAATCAGTGAAACAGCGCTTACGCTGCTGAACAAACCCGATCAGGCTGTTTTTCCAATCGCCAAGGGAAAAAAGATTGCCTATGTAAGCATAGGTGCGCCCGCAGCCAATACCATCAGCAACCAACTGAAAGTTGATTACAATGCGGATATTTATCTTTTCGGGACCAGGGCGCAGATTGGCGCGCAGGTGATGGATGACAAGACAAATATTGTTCCCGCTGATAAAATCGACAATGAATCTGCAGCACAGGTTATCAACCTCATCAAGCAGAAGAATTACGACGTGATCGTTGTAGGACTGCATAATTTCAGTCGCAGACCTGCCGGTAATTTTGGATTGAGCAATGCGGCTGTTGCGCTTGTTAACGGGCTGCAGCAGAATAACTCGATAACGGTGGTATTCGGCAATCCGTATGCCATAAAAAATATCAGCGCCCCCACTGCGCTTATCGCTGCTTATGAAGACGATGAGCTGACACAGGCGGCGGCGGTTAAACTGCTGGAGGGGTCTATTCAGTCCAAGGGCAAATTACCTGTTAGTGTAACGGATCAGTTCAGGTTCGGAACAGGTATCGTGTACAATAGTTATTTTGCTCCTGCCGATCCCGCTGTGGCGGGCATCAACGCTTCGGCCCTGACGAGGATCGATAGCATTGCAAATGATGCCATTGAAAAAGGCGCCATGCCGGGCTGCGTGGTACTGGCGGCAAGAAATGGAAAGATCGTTTACCACAAAGCCTTTGGTTATACCACTCCCGATAAATCCGAACCGGTTAGCAAGGATATGGTATACGATCTGGCATCGGTAACCAAGATATCGGCCACTACGGTCTCCATTATGAAACTGTATGAACAGGGCAAAGTCGACCTCACCAAAACGCTTGGCGACTACCTGCCATGGACACGCGGTACGGATAAGGCGGGGCTGAACCTTACCGATATACTGCTGCACCAGGCGGGGCTGAATCCGTTTATCCCGTTCTATCGCGAGGTGATCGATACCAGTACCGGCGAGCCCAGATGGCAGTACTTTTCCATGGTAAAGGATGCAGCACACCAGACACGTGTTGCAGAAGACCTGTACCTGCGAAACGATTGGCAGGATTCTTTATTCAGGCGCATATTACAAAGCAAGCTCACACCACATGGCAGATACGTGTACAGTGATAACGATTTTATTTTTCTCGGAAAGATCGTGGAAGCCGTCAGTGGCAAGCCGCTTAATGAATATGTAAGAGAAATTTTTTACGAACCCCTTCATATGAGCAGCACCACCTTCCGGCCGAGGGAGCTGATGCCCCTGGATATGATCGTTCCCACAGAAGAGGAAAAACATTTCCGCCGGCAACTGATCCGCGGCGATGTACATGATGAAGGCTCTGCCATGTTTGGCGGTGTTGCAGGCCATGCAGGCCTGTTCAGCAATGCTTACGACCTGGCCCAGCTCTACCAGATGCTGCTGAACGGCGGACAACTGAATGGAATAAAACTGCTTCAGCAATCCACGATCGATAAATTCACCGCCTACAACAGTGATATCAGTCGCCGCGGCCTGGGCTTTGACAAACCGGAAAAAGACAATGCAACAAGAAAAGAGCCCTATCCCTCCGCCAGCGCTTCGCCGCAAACCTTTGGGCATACCGGCTTTACGGGCACCTGTGTTTGGGTTGACCCGAAAGAAAACCTGGTATATATTTTCCTGTCGAACCGCGTAACGCCCACCAGGAACAATACCAAATTCGGGCAAATGAATGTTCGTCCCAATATACAGGAGGCGATTTATCACGCCATAATTCGGTAATGGCGGGCATCGGGTTTAGTTTACTTGTTCTATCTTAGTGTACACAAGTAAACTATTTATGAAATCCATTTTACGCTTCGGATGCGGGGTCCTGCTGTTGGCGGCCGTCCTCACATCCTGCAAAAACACCGTATCCAAAGAGGCCAAATACATTCCCAAGGAAGCCACCATGGTATTTGTGGTAGATGCTGGTCAGATGCAGGATAAACTGCAGAAAGGCGGTATCAGTACCGATAGCCTGATTGCCCGTTTGTTCAAAAATGAGCCGGCTGACTCCAAAGACCGCGCAGAATTCAATGAAGCCCGGACCAATGCAGGTATCGACTGGGAGAAGAAATGGTTTTTCTTCATGATACAAAAAGCATTGCCCGACAAGAGCATGTCAACGACTTTCAGCGTACTCGGCTCTTTAAAAGATGCAGCGAAGCTGGAGGCTTATCTGAAAAAACAGGAAGACCTCAAAACCAAACCCATCCAGAAAGAGACTGATTACAGCTACCTCCTGGCGAAGGACAACACCCTGTTTGCATGGAACAAGGAGCAGGTGATCATTACTTTTTACTCGCACGCATCCAACTTAATTGGAGATACCGCAGCGGTTCAGATGGACCAGCCCAAAGATGTGGATGAAACTGCGGCACTGAAAGCACAGGTAGCAAAGTATTTTACCCAGAAAACCAGCGAATCGCTGGCTGACCAGTCGATCTTTATCGATATGTTCAAAGAAAAAGCAGACGGCTATGTGTTTACCAATACCAACAATGCGCCTGGCTATCTGCGCCTGCTGCCAATGCAGGTTCCGAAACTGGAAGAATTTATAAAAGACAATTACTCAACGACCACCTTGCATTTCGAAGAGGGAAAAATTGTTGCCCGGGGAACCAGTTATCCCAATCCGATCGTCAGCAACCTGATCAAACAGTATTCAGGACCGGCGGTGAATCTTTCGCTGCTTGAAAAATATCCATCCGCCAACCTCAATGGTTTTATGCTGTTTGCGGTGAACCCTGAGATCATCGGCGGTTTACTGAAACAACTGGAGATAGAAGGCTTTGCGAACATTGCTATGCAGAAAACCGGGTTAACACCGGAAGATATTTACAAAGCATTCAAAGGTGATTTTGCGGTGATGGTGTCAGATATCGGTATGATGGGTATTGAACCGCAGCTGAAAACCGATGAAAAAAGCATGATCAGCAAAAGACCATGGGGTAAAATGATCGTCAATCTTCCGGTGGGCGACAAAACAAGCTTCGACAAGGTCATGGGTAAGGGGGTTGAAATGGGTGGACTTGTAAAGACACTCGGCGGGTATAAGGGCAGCCAGCTATTGTCTTCTATCGGCTTATTTATACAGGCCGATGAGAAGAACCTTGTGATCGCAAGCGATTCCCTCACCTATACGCAATACATGGCCGGAGCATCAAAAGCTGTGATCGGAAAGGATATCATGGATAAGTTCAGCGGCGGCAAGTCTGCGATCATGTATTTTGATATCGCAAAAACGCTCAACACGCTTGCAAAAGACTCTGTTGGCAGCTATCATAACTCCCTGCTGACGGCCAGGCAAACATTTAAAGATGCAATAGGAGTGGTGAACTCGTTTGACGGCAAAACCCTGAAAAGCAGTTTTGAAGTACGGCTGCAGGACGAAAAACAGAATAGTCTTGTAACGCTTACCAGGCTGTTTACCGATATAGCGGTTGATATGCGTGTACAGGCAAGAATCCAGGACAGCAAACTTTTTCCGGGTGGTGTACCGGCGATTATCAGGACAAATTAAGAAAGCACAACGCGTATAAAAAGTCCTGCATGGCAGGACTTTTTATTTTGAATAAAATTTAATTTAGGACACATCAGCTGATGCGTATATCATTTACCAATATCATACCCCTTCCGCTAAGAGACAGGCTGACGCAAAGAAGCTCGGATATATGGAATACAACACTGACCCTTGAGCAGGGAGAATGGGTCAAAATAAAAGCCCCAAGCGGGACAGGGAAAACAACATTGATACATATCGTATACCGGCTCAGGCAGGATTACGAGGGGAAAATTTATTTTGACGATGATGCTATCGATTCAATGAAAGACGAATCGATAGCCGGGATCAGGCAGCAAAAGATGGCGATCGTCTTTCAGGATCTCCGTTTGTTTCCTCAATTAA
The DNA here is from genome assembly GCF_009939225.1 of Sediminibacterium soli. Classification (GTDB taxonomy): domain Bacteria; phylum Bacteroidota; class Bacteroidia; order Chitinophagales; family Chitinophagaceae; genus Sediminibacterium; species Sediminibacterium soli. The sequence continues at coordinate 1,438,988 of NZ_JAACJR010000008.1, forward strand.
GCTGTCGGGAGAATATCCAATTAAAACGTGTTATGCAGGACCCGGTTTACGCAGAACCGATGATAGATACCATGGCCGAGGCATTGGGCGTGTCGCATATTATGGAACAGAAAGCCGGTATCTGCAGCTACGGGGAACAGCAGCGTGTGGCGATCATTCGTTCGCTGATGCAACCCTTTGAATGGCTGGTGATGGATGAGCCTTTCAGTCACCTGGACCAGGTAAATACCGCTAAAGCTGTTCAGTTGATTACTACCGAATGCAAAAAAAGGAACGCGGGATTATTGATCACCGATCTTGAGGAGGACAATCATTTTACCTATACCCGGCAGTTACAGTTATAAAGAACCCCATGCAATTATTCAATAAATTATTGAAGAAACTGATCCGCACCGGCAGAGGGCGCAGAAGTTTTTTAATGGCGTCGATCGGTTTGTCCATAGCCATGCTGCTGATCCTGGCCGCCGTGCAGATACAGGAAAACTACCACGAACTATTGTACAGCAAAAGCAACCAGGACAGCGTGGCCAATTTCCTGGTCCTGAACAAAGAACTGACCGATCGCAATCTCGGCGCAACTGCCCTGGAGCGTGCGGAGATAACCGGGTTACGGAACCAGTCGTTTGTTGAATCCGTTGGCATATTAACGGCCAGCCGTTTCAAGGCGTCGATACAGAGTCGCAGCGATCGGTTCCCGTTTTTCACCGATATCGCTTTTGAAAGTGTACCCAAAGAATTTCTGGATGTAAACAGTAAAGAATGGAAATGGGAGCCCGGCGAGTTCTTTGTGCCGATCATAGCGCCCAATATGTTTCTCGATTTTTACAATTTTCAGTTCTCTTTTTCGCAGAACCTTCCGCAATTGACCCAGGAAATTGTAAAAATGATAGGGTTTACCGTCAATGTGTATGATGCTCAGGGAAAGGCGACCAGTTTTACGGGACGGGTAGTGGGTTTCAGCGACCGGATATCGTCGTTACTGGTGCCGCAGGAGTTCATGGATTGGGCGAACGGTCAATTTGCGCAGTCTGGTGAAGCCAAGCCCTCCCGGGTGATTGTGCGTACAAAGGATCCGGGTAATCCGGAGCTAGTGCAATATTTACAGCAGAACGGGCTAACTACGGATGCGGATAAGACGCGTTTCAGCAGGTACCGGCAGGTAGTTACCATTGTAGTGCGAATCGCCTGGATCACGGGGGTTGTTATGTTTGCTTTCGCGATGCTGGTTTTTACGCTTTTCATTCAGTTGACGATTGCCTCGAGCAAGGATGATATTTCGCTTTTGATCGGCCTGGGCACTTCACCCCGGCAGCTGCAGCGTTTTTTGATGAGGCAGTTTTTCCCCGCCAATATCTGGATAATCTGCGTTGCGTTGCTGGCGATCGGGGTGCTGCAGTATTTGCTTCATGGATGGCTGGTGCCGCAGCATGTATTTATAAAGCCGATTCCCTCGCCAGTATTGTTGGTGGCCGCCGTGCTGGTTTTATTGGTCATCTGGCTGGTGAACCTGGTAACCATAAAAAACTATACCAGACAGGTTATTTAATTGGGCAAAATAGGCAGGTGATTAATGACTTTTATCGACAATTTTCGCCCTAAAATCTATAGTTTTTTGTAGACTATTTATAAATTTTTTGTCATGAAGCACCGTGTTTTCACCGTTTTATTAACAAGAAAACACCGTTTTTTAAAACAATACTATCCTGTAATTAATTGAAAATCAACATATTTTTTTATTTTAATGTTTTTTACAGGTTTTGCCTATTTAACAAATTCTAATATAGACTACCTTGCGTACGATTGGGTTTTTCTCGAAAGGTCGGAAAAGCAAAATTTTAAAACGGAAAGACATGAAAAAATTTACGTTTGCCGGTAGCGTATTTACACTCTTTTTTGTTACAGGTTTTTTGATTATTGGGTGTAAGAAAGAGCAGGTTTCTACTCAAGAAAGCCAGATCAACTCATCAGAGTTGACAAACGTGTCTAGCCAAGGTATGGGCACGGAATCCATAAAAGGTCTTATTCCGCAGGATCATGCCGATAAAATGAGCGAAGCCTTTATTAGAAGATTTCCAAATGTTGATACAAGATCCGTTGGATACTCTACTAAAAACTTGATTTCCTTCTTAAATACACTTCTCGCCAAATATAAGTCAGACAGCGTTTTTGTTAGTTTTGGGTACTATGATAAAGAAACGGCTCCTCAAGCCTCGTATGTTGGACGGACAACGATCTTTTTCATGGGAAAAAATAATAAAGCTAAAACTTCTGGCGGCTCTCAGGGTTTTGAGGCAACTAGCGAAACCTCATCTAACTTTATGAATACCGGAGCAGTTGTTCCCCCTCCAGCGAATGACTAGAATGTTAGCTTAAATATGCATAGATTCTTTTCGCTGTTTTTTATTTTTGAAGTAGTTAGTCTGATTTGTTGTGTCTTTTTTTATTTCAAAAAAGGTCATAAGTTAATTGTATACTTCCTCCCGTTTCTCTTACTTACAGTAGGTGTAGAGTTTATTGGTAATTGGTGGATCGATCATGACATTTTCGGGAAATCCGCTTCCTTCGGAAAAAATGCGATGTACAACATTTTTTCCGCGGTTGAATTTATTTTCTATGGTTTCCTTTTTACTCGTTTTTTTAAAAAAAAGGTATTTAAGAGATTGGCCGCACTATTTATCCCCTTTTTTACTGTCGTCGTCCTTTTAAATATGATTTATGTACAGGGGTTTAATAAAACATACAATACTAATCCCTTACTTATAGGTTCCTTCTTTGTAGTGCTTTTTTGTTGTTGTTACTTTTATGAATCGATTTTACCAGACCAAGTAGATTTACAATTGACAAAACAACCATTTTTTTGGATATCCTGCGGTTTGTTGATTTTCTACTTGGGTTCCGTAATTATTAATGCCCTATTTGAGTACCTTACCAGTCAGGATTTAAAAGCAGAAGGATTAAAGATTTATAGTATAATAAATAATTCCTTAAATGTATTTTTGTATACATCTTTTTGTATAGCATTCTACGTATGCCCCAAGAGAAAGAAAACATTTTAGTTACTATTGTAATCGTTTCCGTTTTCTTAGTATTGGTTGGTGCATTTCTTTTATTGCTCTTATTCGTCTTCCTCCGTCGCCAACGAAAGAATAAACAGGAGAAAGAAGAGATGAAAAATCGTTTTGAGCAGACCCTGCTTAAAACACAGCTGGAGATACAGGAGCAGACCTTTAAATACATCAGCCAGGAAATTCATGACAATATCGGGCAGGTACTGAGTCTGGTTCGACTAAACCTGAACACCCTAGGTGAAAACGCCAACGGAGAAAAGGTGGAAGCCACCGATGAACTGCTTGGCAAAGCCATCAAAGACCTTCGTGATTTAAGTCATAACCTTCAAAATAACAGACTCCACGATATCGGCATCATCGAATCTCTACGCCAGTTGCTTTTCTCCTTGGAAAAAAGCGGCAGGTACCAGACCCGCTTCATAGCCTCGGATCACTTTTATATCGTAGATGCCAATAATGATATCATCCTTTACCGGATGATCCAGGAAATCATCAACAACATCATCAAACATGCCAACGCCAGGACCATCGACGTAAAAATCGATAGCCTGCCAGACCTCACCACCGTTACCATCGGCGATGACGGCATCGGGTTTAACACCAGCGTATTGAAGGAATCCCGTACAGGTATCGGACTTCAGAACATTGCCAACAGGGCAAGAATGATCAATGCATCGGTAGACATAAAAAGTACGCCGGGTAGCGGAACTGTCATAACTTTATTAATAAGATCTAAACAAATACCTGTATGACGTTTGTTGCTTTAGTAGATGACCACGAGCTGCTTAGAACAGGGCTTGCGGCCATGATCAATTCGTTCGAGGGATTTAAAGTTGTTATGGAAGCCAACAACGGTCAGCAGTTCGTTGAAAAAATAAAAACCACAAAAATAAACCCGGATATCGTACTCCTGGATATCACCATGCCACAAATGGACGGGTACGAAACCTCCAGCTGGATCAAAAGCAATCTTCCGCAGACAAGGGTATTGGTACTTAGCATGCTTGAGAACGATACGGCCATCATTCGTATGCTCAAGAACGGCGCACGCGGCTATATCTTAAAAGACAGTAAACCCAAGATTTTTAAAGATGCGCTCGACAGCATCAGAGACAGCGGCTATTACATCAACGATCTGGTCAGCAACAAACTCATGCATTATATCAACCACGAAGAAGTGTACGATAATGATGCCATGGCCCTAAGCAACCTCAGCGAAAATGAAATCACCTTCCTGAAATGGATCTGTACCGAGAAAACATATAAAGAAATCGCCGACGAAATGTGCCTCAGCCCGCGTACCATCGACACGTATCGCGACAACCTGTTTAAAAAACTGGATGTCAAAACAAGGGTGGGGTTGGCTATTTTTGCCATTAAGAACGGTATCGTCACTATTTAATTCATCTTAGCAACGGGTACTGCTATTATACTATGCAGCCGTCAAATACCATCATCCGACGGGTACCAGCACCCGACATTTATCAGGCCTGCTTCCGTTGCGCCCTCTTGTTTTTTTTGTTGTTTTTACACGGCCTGGTCTTTGCCCAGGTTCGTTTACAACCCATCGGCTTCTGGAGAGACCACCTGAGTTACCAAAATACCACACAGGTGATCACGGGCGATAAAATATACTGCGCCGCCAATACCCATGTATTTTCTGTTGATGCTGCAAACGAGGTGGACCGGTATACCAAGGTCACCGGCCTGAACGATGTGGGCGTTCGCTGTATTGGCTGGGACAATGCCAGCCGCCAACTGATCATCGCTTATCATAACAGCAATATCGATGTGGTACATGGATCTGGCGTAAAAAATATCGGCGATGTGAAAAGAAGCGGCATTTCAGGAAACAAAAGCATCAACGCTGTTTTTTGCAGGGAAGGATTTGCCTACCTGTCATCAGGCCTGGGTATCATCATAGCAGATCTTTCAAGGTATGAAATCAAAGACACCTGGTTTATCGGTAACAATGGAGGACAGGTAAATGTGAACGCATTTTGTACCGATAATACCTTCTTTTATGCGGCTACTGCCGAAGGTGTTAAACGGGCGCCCATAAATTCAGCAGCACTTGCCAACTACAACTCCTGGCAGAACCTGAGCGGAAACAACGGACTGCCGACAGGTGTCGCTAAAAATGTCGTACTCGCTTACAGCCAGGTTTTTGTTCAGACCGGTGACTCGCTGTTTGTTTTTAATGGCAACACATGGCAATTAGCCTACACCGACCCTGCCTGGTCTATTGTAAACATCACTTCGTCAGAGAACAAATTATTGGTTTGTCAACGCAATGCATCCGGCAATGCAAGGGTCATCGTGTTAACAGGCAACGGATCCATTGAACGAATACTTTCCCAAAGTGGTGTCATCTCGCTGCCGCTGTCTGCCATCCTCTCGAATAATATTCCCTGGGTCGCCGATCAGTTTGGCGGTCTTTCACGTTTTTCTGCTACGGTTGACCGGTTTGTGCCTAACGGACCGCCTGCACCCGCAGACGGTGAAATGGCCTTTTCTAACGATACCCTGTTTGTTGCTGCGGGCAGCGTTAACACATCCTGGAATTACCAGTATAACCGCAACGGCGTGTACCGGTTCCGGAACGGTCTGTGGGATGCACGCAGCAATTTCAACACACCGGTACTTGATTCCGTTCTTGATTTTATAACGATCGCTGTCAACCCCGGCGATCGTAGTCTCTGGGGAGGCAGCTATGGCGGCGGCCTGGTGAATTTCCGAAACGACAATACCATCGTCCTTTACAAAAAAAACCTCACCCTGCAGCCGGCAACAGGCGATCCCTCCAGCTATCGCATAAGCGGCCTGGCTTTCGACCGGTTGAATAATCTCTGGATCAGCAATTACGGCGCTCCGCAGAACCTGCAGGTCAGGAAAAACGACGGGAGCTGGAAATCGTTCACGATTCCTTTTCTGCTGACCGAAAACGCGGCCGGACAGATCATTGCCGATGACTATGACCAGTTGTGGATCGTAAGCCCGAAAAACAATGGCCTGGTCTGTTATCGTCCCGGTGCGGGTATCGACAATACCAACGACGATAAATGGAAGTTGTACCGGCAGGGGGCCGGAAACGGCAATCTTCCCAGCAACAATATACTGTGCATCGCCAAAGATAAAAACGGGTTTATCTGGGTGGGTACAGACAGGGGCGTAGGTATCATACAATGCACAGGCGATGTCTTTGGCGCACAGCTCTGCGAAGCCACTGTACCGGTTGTTCAGCAAAACGGATTTAATGGTTTGCTGTTCAAAGATGAGCTGGTGCAAAGTATAGCTGTTGATGGCGCCAACAGAAAATGGGTTGGCACAAAAAACGGTGTATGGCTGGTATCGGCAGACGGAGAAAAAATCCTTTACCGCTTTACTGCAGAAAACAGTGCGTTATTACACAACGATGTCAGGAAGATTGCAGTGAACCCTGTTACCGGCGAGGTTTTCTTCGCCACTTTCAGCGGCATCTGCAGTTTCAGAAGCACCGCCACTGAAGCGGACAATCGCTTTGACCAGGTGCTTGTATTTCCCAATCCCGTACCGCCGGGTTATTCGGGTACCATTGCCATCAAGGGTCTTGCGGATAATTCGTTTGTTAAAATCACCGAGCTGAATGGCAGACTGGTATACCAGGGACGCGCTCTTGGCGGACAGTTTACCTGGAACGGAAAAGACTACAAAGGTGGCAAAGCGGCCAGCGGCGTTTACCTTGTTTTAGCAAGAAACGATTCCGGGAACGAACAATTCGTTACCAGGATCGTTATCGTATCAGGAAGATGAAGTCATAAGGACTAATCATCATCGTCGTCTGCTTTTTTGATCGGCTTGAAGAAAGCTGCACGTTTGGGACCCGGAAACGGCACGTTGTCTCCTTTTAACCCATGCCATAATACAATATTAAACTCCAGGTCAGGCACCGCGTCTTCCTTGGCAAGATTAAACTTCTCGGAACGTTGCTGCCATTCATTCATGGCCGTATTCCGCTCGTTCAGATCCACTTTAGCCATCCTTGCCGTAAAGCCGGCAGGATTTGTTTCAGATGAAAAGCAGCGCCACATGGGTTGTGCAGCGGCATCATACTGGCTCATGGGTGGTATTCCCAAAATCAATTCCATTGTGCGGAGCATGGAGGACGTTGAGTACATAGTATGATCAACCAATCCTCTTTTTACAAAACCACCGGCAACATAGGCCGTGCTTCTGTGTGCATCCACATGATCTGCGCCATTCTGCGCATCGTCTTCTATGATAAACACAGCTGCCTCCTTCCAGATCGGGCTTTTGCTGAGGTGTTCCACAAACAAGCCTACCGCCAGGTCATTGTCTGCCACATGCGCATAGGGCGTAGGCCTTCCCTTACGTAAACCCTCGGTATGGTCGTTGCCAAAACGAACGCTGTTGAATTTAGGCACCGCGTTCACACTTACCAGTGAATCAAATTCTCTTTTCCATTGGAAAAAGCGCGTGGTATCGGGTATCCGGTTATCGTATCCGTTGAAATAAGGACAGAAATGATTTTTCAACGAGGGAATATTGGCTTTAAAATTATCGACAAACTCGCCGTAAGACCGGTAGCTCACACCCGCTTTTTTGCAATGGTCCCATATAAATCCACCTTTGTTATTGGCTGCCTCCCGGTTACCTTCTCCGTCGTAGGAGCCACCGCGGCCACCGTAACTGCTTACCCAGCTCTTTTCCAGGAAATCGGTTGCGTAGGCACCCATGGTCCAGTTATGCCCGTCGGCGCTTACTTCCCCGTCTACATAAAAATTATCAAGCAGCACAAATTCTCTTGCCAGCGCATGCTGGTTGGGCGTAATATGCTCGCCAAATAATACGAGCCTCGGGTCGCCATTGCCTTCTTTCATATCACCCAATACCTGGTCGTAGGTCCGGTTTTCCTTGATGATATAGAAAACATATTTGATGGGGCTTGGATCTCCGACTTTTCTTGGAATGGGATTGCCGGTCTCGCCCTGTGTAAACATCTCCTTAACCTTATTGTAAGGCGTATTGCGATAAACCACCTGCGAATACACGCTTAACTGCTGTTCGGTGGGCTCTTCCATCACCGTCATCGTTCCCTGGAAAAGACCTGCAATGTATTGTACGTTCTTCGGTCTTTCCGGGTCGCCTTCGTGATGCAGCACGATCTGTTTGTTTCCCAGCGGGTTTGGCCCGTATACATTGGCCATAGAAGAGAAGCCTTTGCCGTTTGATACAAATAATTTCTTCCCTATCACCTTAACATTGGTGGGGTACCAGCCTACGGGAATAAACCCCTTGCTTTTGCTCTTTACCGGAACTGCCACATCGAATACAGTCACACAGTTGTTGTCTGCATTGGCTATGTATAAAGTCTTTTCATTTTTACTCAATGCGATGCCGTTCGTGGTGGAGCCGTTCGGGGCATCGGGGTAAAGCGCCGCGTTAAGCGTTTCGATCACTTTTCTCTGTTTTGTATCGATTACAGAAACGGAGTTATCGTTGGAATTGGCCACATAGAGGTATTTGCCGCTGGCGGTAAGACAAAGCTCGTTGGGGTTATCTCCCACTGTTATTTCAGATACAATGTTATTTTTCTCCGTATCGAATACATATACCTTATCGCATCCCCAGCAACTGATATACAGCTCTTTTTTATTTGGTGAAAGCATACAGGCATATGCTTCCGCACCGAGCGAAAATTTCTGTTTTATGTTTTTTGTACGGAGATCGATGGTGTACAGGTAATGATCGTCCCTGGTAACCACATACAGCAGCTGTTTATTGTCGTCGATCGCTATACCGGCGGGAGCAATGCGGTTCGGCCATTTTTTACCCAGGATGATGCTGTCTTTTAACACCAGCTTTTTATTCTCGATCGCATACTCGAGTATCCAGTTATCATGACCGCCCGAGGCGTATAATCTTTTTTCATCGCCGCTGAAGACCAGTCCATACCAACTCTTGGGAACGATAACACTGTCGATCATCTTTTCCGATTCGGGATCAATCAGCTGAATGCTTTGAACGCTTTGCCCGTTATTGGTCACAGCCATCAGTTTTTTTGATTTGCTGACTGCGATATTCAGTGGCAGGTCTCCCAGCTGAAAGCTGCGCCCCACGGGCGTGAGGCCCCATCCGTTGGGAAGCATTACTTTTTTTGATTCGATGTCTGAAATTGTCTGGGAAAACGACGCGTAAGCGATGCCGATACAACATACAAACAGCAGCTTTCTCATAAGGTAGTCCTATTTAAAATAAAGGTATGAACAGGTATCTGTCAACAGGCGGCGAAACAATTATTTAATAAAAAAGAGCCGTTACCAGCTCTTGTCAATCAGGGTTTGTTGAAATCATAGGTACGTGTTACTCTGAACCGAAGGGTACCCTTTTCATCGCGCTGTACCCGGTACATCACCTGCCGCATGGTGCCTGTTGGCTTCAGATCCGTAGTGTCTGCGGTTGCATACACCGGAAACCTGCGCACCAGTGTACCTTCCATCAGCGCAAACTGGTCGTTACCCATATAGCCCGTACGTATTTTGGGATCGTCTACAATGTCGGGGAAAAAGATAGGCGCATACCCCTGGTTCTTGTCGGAACTGATGGCAATCACGCTTCCCTTGTTTTTAGCATCTTCCGGAAACACATATAACAGCAGATCCGGAAACCCATCCGCATTCAGGTCGTCCACCTCAGATTTGCGTATCCTTCCTTTCACTTCGATGGATACATCGCGGGCAGTATTTTCAAACCCGATCGGGCTGATGGTAACCATATTTTTATCCGGGTTCCTGTTGGTCGAATTTACCCGGTAACCCGTCTTACCCAGTTTCATGGTGGTGTCAAAGCGTCTATTCTGCGCCTGCAGGCAGGCAATGCACAACATTCCCAGCAATGCCAACCCGATCTTTTTCTGCATGTCTACTTCTTTAAGCGCTAATGTACAGATTTTAACGGCATCACATATTGCGCCTGTATTGTCCGCCCACTTCGTACAGGGCATGGGTTATCTGCCCCAGCGAGCAGTATTTTACGGCTTCCATCAGTTCGTTAAAGATATTTCCATTGGCCGTGGCCACTTCCCTGAGTTTTTTCAATGCCTCCGCACTGCTGTTTTCATTGCGTTTCCAGAAACCCTGCAGGTTTTGGATCTGCTGTTCCTTTTCTTCGGTCGTGCTGCGTATTACTTCGCCGGGAAGAACCGTGGGACTTCCTTTTTTATTAAGGAAAGTGTTGACGCCGATCAATGGCAGTTCTCCGGTATGCTTCAGGGTTTCATAATAAAGACTTTCTTCCTGGATTTTGTTGCGCTGGTACATCCGCTCCATGGCGCCCAGTACGCCGCCCCGTTCGGTAATCCGGTCAAATTCGGCCAGTACGGCCTCTTCCACAAGGTCTGTCATCTCCTCTACGGCAAAACTTCCCTGGATAAAGTTTTCGGTAACCGCCGAACCCAGCTCCCGGTTAATGATCAGCTGGATCGCCATGGCGCGTCTTACACTTTCTTCGGTGGGAGTGGTAATTGCCTCATCGTATGCGTTTGTATGAAGGCTGTTGCAGTTATCGTAGATAGCATACAGTGCCTGCAGCGTTGTACGGATATCATTAAAATCTATTTCCTGTGCATGCAGGCTGCGGCCGCTGGTCTGTATATGGTATTTCAGTTTCTGAGAGCGTTCATTCGCCTTGTATTTATACTTCATCGCCTTGGCCCAGATACGTCTGGCCACACGTCCTATCACACTGTATTCCGGGTCCATGCCGTTGCTGAAGAAAAACGAAAGATTGGGTGCAAAATCGTCGATACGCATGCCCCGGCTCAGGTAATATTCCACGTAAGTAAACCCGTTCGATAAGGTAAATGCCAGCTGCGTAATGGGGTTGGCGCCGGCCTCGGCAATATGGTATCCGCTGATGCTGACACTGTAAAAATTCCGCACTTTCTGCTCAATAAAATAGGCCTGTACATCACCCATCAGCTTCAGGGCAAATTCGGTGGAGAAGATACAGGTATTCTGTGCCTGGTCTTCTTTCAGGATATCCGCCTGCACGGTTCCCCTTACCTGCGAAAGGGCCTGCGCTTTTATGGACGCGTACACATCCGGCGGCAGCACCTCGTCGCCGCTGATACCAAGCAGCTGCAAACCCAGTCCGTTGTTTCCTTCGGGCAATCGTTCCGGGGAAGCCGGATTATAATAGATCGGTTTGGGTACAGACGCAAATTTTGTCTGCATGTATGCATGCACGCCATCCCAGGCATTGTTCTCCGTAATCCATTTTTCGCATAGCTGGTCGATGGCTGCATTCATGAAAAAAGCCAGCACAATGGGCGCGGGACCGTTGATCGTCATGCTCACCGATGTTTTGGGATCGCAGAGATCAAAACCGCTGTACAGTTTTTTGGCGTCGTCCACAGTGGCAATGCTCACACCGCTGTTGCCAACTTTTCCATAGATATCGGGACGATGATCGGGATCTTCTCCATACAGCGTAACGCTATCGAACGCGGTAGACAACCGGATTGCCGGCTGCCCGATCGATACATAGTGAAACCGCTTATTGGTTCTTTCAGGCCCGCCTTCGCCGGCAAACATTCTTGTCGGGTCCTCGCCCTGGCGTTTTAATTCAAAAACACCCGATGTATAGGGGAACGAGCCCGGCAGGTTCTCCTGTAATTGCCAGCGCAGAATATCGCCCCAGTCTCTGTATTTTGGCAACACGATCCTGGGTATCCTTGTTCCGCTTAAAGATTTTGTTGTCAGCGATTGCCTGATGGTTTGGTCGCGGACGGTATATTCGAAATAATCTCCTGCATATTTCCTGATCACGCCGGGCCAGTTATCGACCAGGTGCCGGCAATCGGGGTGCAGCTCCTTTTCCCACTGGTCTTGCAAAGACTGCAGGGCAGTGGCTGTATGGCTGTCGCGGATATGACCGATGGTTCCGTATAACTGGTACAGCCTGGTGGCAATAGCGCATTGCTCGGTTACCCAACTGTCGTAGCTCCTGTTGGCCTCAGCTATTTCAGATAAATACCGGGCGCGTTTGGGCGGTATGATCTGCGATTTGGTGGTGGCATTTGCATTGCCCGGCTGATCATTCCCGTTCGCAAACCGTACACGACATTTTGCACTGATCGTGTCCATGAGTTTATCAAACAGGTGATTGATTCCGGCATCGTTGAACTGTGCGGCAATCGTTCCTATCACCGGGATATCCTCGTCTTTAGCCGAAAACAGGTTGTGGTTGCGCCTGAATTGTTTTTTTACATCGTGCAGTGCATCCAGCGCCCCGGCCTTGTCGAATTTGTTGATGCAGATAAGATCTGCATAATCCAGCATATTGATCTTTTCCAGCTGCGAAGCCGCGCCGTATTCCGGCGTCATCACATACAGGCTCACGTCGCAATAATCGAGTATCGATGCATCGCTCTGTCCTACGCCGGCAGATTCAAGAATGATGAGCTCAAAGCCGGCATCCTTACAGATATCGATCGCCTCCTGTACATAAGCGCTCAGCGCGGTATTGTCATCGCGGGTAGCGAGGCTGCGCATATAGGCACGTGCGTGGGAGATCGCATTCATACGTATACGGTCGCCAAGCAGCGCGCCCCCCGTTTTCTTTTTCGACGGATCAACAGAAATAACCGCTATGGTCTTATCTGTAAACCGGCTAAGGTACCGTCGAACGATCTCGTCGGTAACGGAGCTCTTGCCCGCGCCGCCGGTTCCGGTGATACCCAGTACGGGAATATGTTTTGTTTCGTTTTTCTGCGTTCCGGTGTTCACAGGCAGGCCATTCTCTGCATTGGTGATCTGGCGGGCAATCCGGCGCACGTCTTTTACTTCGGGCAGCGTCATCCCGTTTTTGTATTCGCCGTTGCCGTTAAGATTAAAATCGCACTGCCTGATCACATCTTCGATCATCCCTTCCAATCCCATATGACGCCCATCGTCGGGACTGTAGATCCGCGTAATCCCGTACTGGTGCAGTTCCCGGATCTCTTCGGGTAAAATGGTGCCGCCGCCGCCGCCGAATATCCTGATATGCCCGCAACCGTTCTGGTCAAGCAGGTCTTTCATGTATTTAAAAAACTCCACATGACCGCCCTGGTAGCTGGTGATGGCGATGCCCTGGGCATCTTCCTCTATGGCACATTCTACGATCTCCGCAACACTGCGGTTATGGCCGAGATGAATGATCTCTGCCCCCTTTGCCTGCAATATGCGGCGCATGATATTGATGGCGGCATCATGACCATCAAAAAGGCTGGCTGCTGTAACGATCCTGATCTTATGGGTAGCTGTGTATGACATGGTGCTGGTAGCCCGCAAATCTACAACAATAGTTAACAACTGTTAGCTTTTTGGGTTACGGCTTTTTCCTGCCGAAACTTCTTACTTTCAGTGCCCGAAAAAGACATCTATGCCATTTGAGACGAATAGTAACAGGGAAGAAGGAATTGTTGTTTTAAAAGATACGGACAGTGGCACGGAAGCCAGGATTTTTCTGTTCGGCGCCCTGCTGAATGCGTTCTGCGTCAAAACCGGTGATACCACCGCCAACATCATCGATGGATTTTCCTCGCCTGCCGATGCGCGGCTGCGTATCACAGACGGTTTCAGGAGCGCAAAGCTAAGTCCCTTTGTATGCCGGCTGCGCGGGGGCAATTATTCATTCGAGGGAACCGATTACCATATCACCGGCCATTTCCTCAACGGTCATGCCATTCACGGCCTGCTGTTTGCGCAGGAATACCTGGTGCAGGATTCGGGAAGCAACGACCAGGAAGCTTTTGTGGTACTTACTGCGGAGTACCGCGGCTCGGATATGGGCTATCCCTTTCCCTTTCATATTACCATCGAGTGGAAACTGGGCGCCGGAAACACGCTGAGCGTTACAACCTGTCTATCGCATAAAAACGCGCACGCCATTCCTTATACAGATGGATGGCACCCCTATTTTACGCTGGGCGAAACGGTGGATGACTGTACACTGCAATTCGACAGCCGCACACAGCTGGAGTATGATGCAGAACTGCTGCCCACGGGCGAACGATTCACCGATACCCGTTTTGAAAAAGGAATCTCACTGAAAGGGATCGAGATCGATAACTCTTTTGTACTGGAAGGAACCGATCCTGTATGCAGACTCAGTAACAAACGCCTGGAGCTGACCATACGCGCCGATGCCGCTTACCCCATCCTGCAGCTGTACATACCACCGCACAGGAAAAGCATTGCCATAGAGAACCTGAGCGGTCCTCCGGACAATTTCAATAACCATATGAACCTGCTGCTGCTTTCTCCGGGAGAAGAGCGGGCGTTCACCACCAGCTACTCGGTGAGGGCCTTATAGATCCACCACGGCTATCATGCTGATTTCTACGTTCACGCCACGGGGCAACCCTTTTACGGCAACGGTTTCGCGCGCCGGAAAATCGCTGTTGAAATAGGTGCCGTACACTTCGTTCACCTGAGCGAATAAAGACATATCGCTGAGAAAGATCGTGGTCTTTACAATATGTTCAAAGCTGAGTTTGGATTCTTCCAGCACAGCTTTCAGGTTCTGCATCACCTGGTGCGTTTCTGCAGGAATACTGCTGAGCTCAAGCCCTCCGGTTGCCGGAATGAAAGCCACCTGGCCACTGATAAAAACCAACCCGTTGGCTTTAACAGCCTGGCTGTAAGGACCGATCGGAGCCGGTGCTTTTTCGGTATTGATGATCTGCTTTGACATAAAAGACGTTATGGGGCAAATGTACTCAGGCCGCAGGAAACGGCAAAGAGCCGCGATCCTGGAACAGGAATGACATCGCAAAGACCGTATTACCGCAACCGGCTTTTGCGGGGTTGCTTTTCTGTAACTTTGCAGGCCGTTATGCTGATTGTTATCAATGCCACCGAAGAACAGAAAAAAGAACTGCTGATAAAGCCGGTTCCCGATGCTATTGCACTGCGCTGGTGGCGCAAGGGAGATGCGGTAGAAGCAGCGGACGCCTATTTTGACCTGCAGTTTGAAGACGGAGAACCGGCATTTACGGGTGTTGATGAAAAGCCTGTTTTTGTGCATGCGGTATTGACTTTATCGGAAAAGCTGCCGGCCAATTTTATCCGCATCAACGCCTGGAAAGGCTTTCTGCAAAGAGCCGTTATGGAAATTGCCGGCCGGGAACAGGCGCTCGAAAAAGCTGCTGCCGTACTGTATGCCCTGCAGTGGAAATACCAGGTAGTGCCCGATACACCGGGTATGGTTGCGGCAAGAGTGATTGCCATGATCATCAACGAAGCTTATTTCGGGCTGGGTGAAGAACTCAGCAGCAAGCAGGATATAGACACCGCCATGAAACTGGGCACCAATTATCCTTACGGCCCTTTTGAATGGAGCGAACAGATCGGTCTGCAGAAAATACATGCCTTATTAACCCGGCTGAATAAATCCGACACGCGCTACGAGGTTGCGCCGGCGCTATCGGAAGATCTCTTTAAAAACCAATAACGGATGCCCACCATTCTCTATATAGACACCGCCACGGATCTTGCCAGCGTATGCATCAGCAGCGATGAACGCGTACTCGGCATTACCGAAAGCAGCGATCAGAAAAACCATGCCTCGTTCATACAATCGGCTATTGCCGAACTCTGCGCGCAAACCGGTACCGCATTACCCACGCTGGACGCGGTTGCCGTTACTGCCGGGCCCGGCAGTTATACGGGACTGCGCGTGGGCATGGCTACGGCAAAAGGCATCTGTTACGCGCTGCAGAAACCATTGATAGCACTCACTACGCTGGAGGTGATGGCGCAGGCTGCACTGTCAAAAAGCGGTATCGCCGCAACACCGGCCGCGCTGCTTTGCCCGATGATAGATGCTCGGCGCATGGAAGTGTTCACGGCATTGTTCGATCAGTCGATGCGGACCAAAAAGACCGCACATGCGCTTATCATTGATGAACAATCATTTGCAGCCGAGCTGGAGCAGGATGCCGTCTTGTTTTTCGGTTCGGGCATGCCAAAGTTCAAACATCTGATTCAGCATACCAATGCACTGTTCACCGATATAAAACACAATGCCACCGATATGGTTCTGCCCGCGCTTGCGGCTTTCCGGTCGTCGCATTTTACCGATCTCGCTTATAGTGAACCAGTTTACGTAAAAGAGTTCTTCTCTCCGACGAAATTAGAATCCAATTAGAGTTAAAAAATATACATAAAATTTATACTATGACTACAAATCTGTAGTACCTTTATGTGGTCACAATTTTAAGTTCACACCCCCCTTTCAACTTTTATTGTATGACCCAGTCTTTGCAATCCGTAGTACTGTTAAACGGCAAGAGCCAGATCAAGGTCGATTTTCTGCATACGAAAAAAGCTTCGCTGATTTTAAGATCGATCAATCATAAGCTGCGTCAACAGATCATCAAACTTCTGGATGAGCACCAGCGAATGACGGTAACAGAAATCTACGTCAAGCTCCGCCTGGAGCAATCCGTGGCATCCCAGCACCTGGCCATCCTTCGCCGCGCGGGCATTGTGACCACCTCGCGCGATGGCAAATTCATCTTCTATTCTGTTAATTATAACCGCCTTGCGGAGGTTGTGCAGTTCGTGGAATCGCTGGTGGGATAGGCATCTGCTATTGTTTGTTATCTTTGTGTTTTAAATCACAGGTATGTTTATACAGCAACTTTACACGGGCTGTATCAGTGAGGCAGCTTATTATATCGAGAGCGATGGTGTTGCCGCAGTGATAGACCCCTTACGCGATATTGAAGAATACCTCGATCTTGCGCGCGACAGAAAAGCGACCATCAGGTATATCTTCGAAACCCATTTCCACGCAGATTTTGTCAGCGGCCATCTTGATCTTGCCACCGCCACAGGCGCTACGATCGTTTATGGGCCCGGCACTGTCACCAAAATGCCCGTACATATTGCAAAAGACGGCGAAGTGTTTTCCATCGGCAAACTAAAGGTGGAAGTATTGCATACACCGGGACACACCGTTGAAAGCAGCTGTTACCTGCTGAAAGATGAACAGGGAAAGGATCACGCGCTTTTTACGGGCGATACCCTGTTTGTTGGTGATGTAGGCCGGCCGGATCTCTCGCAGAACATCACCGAGGTAACCACCAATGATCTTGCCGGCATGCTGTATGAAAGTCTGCAGAAAAAGATCGTACCGCTGGCCGATGATATCATCGTTTATCCTGCGCACGGGGCGGGCAGCAGCTGCGGTAAAAACCTGGGCACCGAAACCTATAGCACCATCGGCGAGCAGAAGCAGACCAATTATGCGCTGCAGCCGCAGACAAAAGAAGTCTTCATCAAGGCGGTAACGGAAGGACTTACCGCACCGCCGCAATATTTCCCGATCAACGCGCGGATCAACAAGGAAGGCTATGAAAGCCTGGAAGCGGTTATGGAAAAAGGCATGAAGCCTTTGAGTGTAGCGGCATTCAAACAAAGAGCCGGGCAGGATGATATGATCATACTGGATACGCGCAATTCAGACCTGTTTACCCAGGGCTTTGTTCCCGGATCGGTCAGCGTCGGTCTTGATGGTCGCTTTGCCGAGTGGGCGGGCAGCCTGCTGCCTTTTGATAAACCGATGCTGCTGGTAACAGAGGCCGGTAAGGAGAAGGAAACCATTGTACGACTGGCCCGTGTGGGTTTTGACAAGATAGAAGGCCATCTTGACGGCGGTTACGAGGCCTGGGTAAAAGCCGGTGAAAAAGTTGATATGATCATCGATGTGGAAGCGGATGAACTGGCGATGGATATACCCTTTGATCCCAACCTGGTGATCGTGGATGTGCGCAAGGAAGCCGAATACGCCAGCGGTCATATCAGCGAAGCAATCAATATACCCCTGGCCGAACTGACCGACCCCGGCAGCATGGCCAACCTGGACGATAACCATAATATCTATGTTCACTGCGCCGGCGGGTACAGAAGCGTGATCGCCGCTTCGCTTATCAAACGCCAGGGAATCCATAACCTGCGCAATGTTGTGGGCGGATGGGGCAAGATCAAGGATCTGCCTGGTAAGTTCACCATAGAGAAGAGCGCGGAAGTGCTGAATTAGGGTCGGGTAAAATTGGGTGGTTGTGTGCGAAGTAATTCCGTTGGCAACCACTCAGCTTATTCAATCAGCAATTTTCCATGTTTCTCCGGATCGAACGTGTATTTCCACCTGCGATGGCTCCACAAATAGTTTGCAGGACGTTCGCGGATGGATTTTTCCAGGTGTTGAACGAATAATTTTGTCAGCTCACCGTCTGCAAATTTGCGCGGCTCATCGGTAAGCAGGGACACTTCGATGTTGAAATATCCTCTTTTTCTCCTGTAAAAATTGGCGTAAAGCACCACCGTATCGTTGCGTTTGGCTCCTTTTTCAGGGCCTGGTGTAAACGGCGCCGGTTTACCCAGAAAATTCACCCAGTAAGCAGCCATGGGATTACCGGGGTTCTGGTCTGCCGCAAGCGCCAGCGCATACCTGTCTTTTACATACTGGTGAAAAGAAGTCCTGAACGAGCCTGCCGGTATCAGTATGGCGCCGTACCGTGTGCGCATACGGTAGATCATCCGGTCGAATGCCTTATTGGCGATGGGCATATACACCACCACAAAAGGATAAGGTCCGCGCCTGGACTCGCCGATGTTCACATATTCGATATTGAAGAAATGACCTGTATGGTATTGTATGTTCTTCCCGGTTTGATAAAACGAAGCGGCCAGCGTATTATTGGTTTCGTAACGTTTCAGGAAAGATTTTTCACTGAGCGATAGCAGTTTGATGGTTTCAACAATGGTATCGGTAAGGTTCCTGTAAAAATCTTTTGCGATACGGGTGCGCTCTCCTTCGGTTTTTTCGGGGAATGCAATAAGGAGATTGCTCATCACCACTTCTTTCCGGTAACCGATGATATAATAGATCAGCCCGTATAGTCCGTCGCTGATAATATACAAAACACGCCAGGGAAGCAGCGAGAGTAAATACAATATCGGGTAAACAATGTAATACATACTTATAATATCGTGTTTTGCAGTAAACTGCTTTTTTCTTTGTGATCTGTGTTAAAATGCAACCCCCGGCTTTCTTTGCGGAACTGCGCGCCTTTTACGATCAGGTAACCTACGGTGATCAGGTTACGGAGCTCGCACAGCTGCGGCGACACTTTGGTGGACCGATACAGGTCTTCTGTTTCTGTAAACAACAGGTCTAACCGCTTCATCGCCCTTTCAAGTCGCACATCGGTTCGTACGATACCAACATAGTCGCTCATGATCTGCTGCAGTTCTTTCTGGCTCTGCGTAATGAGGATCATTTCTTTGGGTTCGCCCGTACCCTTCGCATTCCAGTCGGGTATGGTGGTTTCAAACGATACCTGTCCGATCTTTTCCATGCTGTCGAGATAACAGCGGTGGGCGAATACCATGGCTTCGAGCAAACTGTTACTTGCCAAACGGTTAGCGCCGTGCAAGCCCGTGCTGGCGCATTCGCCGCAGGCATACAGGTGTTGTATGGATGTTCGGCCCCATTCATCGGTTTTGATACCGCCGCAGCTATAATGCGCGGCCGGCGCAACCGGTATCATCTGCTGCTGCACATCGATACCGATGCTGAGACATTTCTCATAGATATTCGGAAAATGATGAATGAATTTTTCTTTGTCCATATGACGGCAGTCGAGGTATACATACTCGGTACCCGTCTTCTTCATTTCATTGTCGATGGCCCTGGCTACGATATCGCGCGGCGCCAGGTCGCGGCGAGAATCATACCGTTCCATAAAAGCCTCGCCCTGTTTGTTGCGAAGGATACCCCCATCGCCGCGCACGGCTTCCGTGATCAGGAAGGACGGCGATACACCCGGTTCGTACAAGGCAGTGGGATGGAACTGGATGAATTCCATATTCTCTATACGCCCTTTCGCCCTGTATACCATGGCAATGCCATCACCTGTTGCAATACGCGGGTTGGTTGTGGTTCTGTATGCCTGCCCCGCGCCGCCCGTGGCCAGCAGTGTGATACAAGCCAGTATTTTTTCGATCTTATTGGTATGAAGATTTAAAACATATACCCCGTAACAGGTGATATCGGTGGTTGATTTTGTAACAAGAAAACCCAGGTGGTGCTGCGTCAGGATGTCCACCACGAAACAATGGTTGATCAATTCGATGTTCGGTGTCTCCTGCAATTGCGCCAGCAGGGCACGTTCCATTTCCCTGCCCGTTACGTCTTTATGATGCAGGATCCGGTTTTCGCTATGTCCGCCTTCCTTGCCAAGGCTGTACTCTCCTTTCTCATCCTTGTCAAATTCCGCTCCGTACCCAATGATCTCCTTGATACGATCCGGCCCTTCCTTAACAACGATCTCAACGATATGCGGGTTACACAATCCATCACCCGCTATCAGCGTGTCTTCTATATGTTTGTCGTAGCTGTCTTTTTCTTCATCCCATACACCGGCAATACCGCCCTGTGCATACTTGGTATTGGTTTCATCAGCCTGTGTTTTGGTGATGATGGCCACTTTCTTATCAGGAAACTGCCTGGCTGTTTTCAGCGCATAGGTCAGACCAGCAATACCGGAACCAATTACAAGAAAATCTGTTTGCATCTTATCAGTTACGCCGGTTCTACCCAGGCATTGTTTTCTTTCAATAAGTTGATCAGTTCGTCAACGGCGATATCGCTGTCGATATTCCGCTTCATGATATCTTTTCCCTTATACAGGGTTATCTTACCCACCCCGCTGCCTACATAGCCAAAATCCGCATCGGCCATTTCGCCCGGTCCGTTCACAATACAACCCATGATGGCGATCTTAACACCCTTGAGGTGATTGGTAACGCTGCGGATCTTTGCAGTGGTTACCTGCAAGTCAAATAAAGTGCGGCCGCAGCTGGGGCAACTGATGTATTCCGTTTTGGAGATGCGTGTGCGTGTTGCCTGTAGTATGCTGAACGCGGTTGAATTGACGAACTGTTCAACCGTTGTATTGCTGATATAATTTCTGCCGCTGGTATCCTGTTTGTTCGATGACTGCTGTTTATAGCTCTCCAGCGTCATGCCCAGGCAGATTCCGTCGCCAAAACCATCCAGCAGTAAGGCACCGCACTCGGTGGAATAATGGATCAGGTGCTCGTCGGTTGTTTGCCAGCGGCTGTCGCTGATGATCACAACAGGGTTGTTGATGTTCCTGCTGATCAGCTCCATGAACATGCGACGGATGGCAGGCATGGTATGGGGGTTGGTGCTGCTGAGACAGAGCACCACCGTTGGGTCATTGGCGATCTCGTCAAGCCCGGTGAAATCATTGATTGCCGTGGCATCGGTAAAGCAATCCATCATCACAAAATTCATTATACTGCTCTTATGCTCTGCCTGCAGGTAACCGGTGATATCGAATATCGGAAAGTGTTTTTCCTTATCTGCTGCCAGCTGCCAGGTGGCGGGATAGCTGATCACTTTCACCGTACCGGGTAAGGCAAAATCCGGCAGGCGGTTTCCGGTGAAAATATAATCCGCCGCCGCATCGCTGATATTCCATTTATCCGATGGTATATCGTAGGTATAGCCGATGCCTGCAAGATCCGCGGGTGCGATGGAAGCAAGTTTACTGAGATCGGCCACCGCCACGGGAACCTGCCTGGCGCCGATATTGCCGACGGCAAAACTCTCGCGGCGTTTATATTCGAAGGGACTATACGGAACTTTGGCTATCGGGGGAATGGTGTCTGCTGTTTTTGCGCGTGTTGTGTAGCGTTTTACCAGGTCGCGGCAAACAGGTATTTCAAATTCGGGGTCTTCAGTCAGGCTTACCCGAACCGTGTCGCCGATGCCATCTTCCAGTAAGGTGCCGATACCGGCGGCGCTTTTCACACGGCCATCTTCTCCGTCGCCAGCCTCCGTTACGCCAAGATGCAGGGGATAGCATTCGCCGAATTCGGCATCCATCTGCTGTATCAGCAAACGGTACGCCTGTACCATTACCTGCGGGTTACTGGCTTTCATACTGAGCACGATGTTATGGTAACTTTCCGAGCGGGCAATACGCAGGAACTCCATCGCACTTTCCACCATACCCATTGGCGTATCGCCGTAACGGCTCATGATACGATCGCTGAGCGATCCGTGGTTGGTGCCGATGCGCATGGCGGTGCCATATTCCCGGCAGATCGACACCAACGGGGTAAACCGCTCCCTGATACGCTCTATCTCTTCCAGGTATTCCGCATCGGTATAATCGATCTGCTCAAATTTTTTCTTATCAACATAATTCCCCGGGTTAACCCTTACCTTTTCAACAATACGTGCGGCGATTTCTGCCGCATTGGGTGTGAAATGGATATCGGCCACCAGCGGCGTGGTATACCCTCTTTTGCGCAGTTCGTTTTTGATAGTAAGCAGGTTCTCCGCTTCTTTTTTACTGGGCGCTGTAATACGCACCAGTTCTGCTCCCGCCTCGATACAACGGATGCTCTGTTCAACTGTTCCGATGGTATCCATCGTATCGGTTGTTGTCATGGTCTGCAGGCGGATGGGATGCAAATTGCCCAGCAGCAGGTCACCGACCCCTACTTCTCTGGTCTGTAAACGACTGTATCGGGTGAGGGAAGGACAATAAAGTTGCATGCCGCAAAGCTAATGAATATCGAACAGAGGAATGCCGAATATAGGGTGGGAAACCGGCGGCTTTTTCCTCGAAAAACACGACTGCTTCCGCCCTGTGGTGATCGCCATGCTGAAACAGCGCGCCATGCGTCGATGAACGATTATTTTTTACCCTCGAAAAATCCCTGTTCTTTCAGTACGGACCGGAGAATGCCGAGGCGTATGGGTATCATATCCGCAGAATGCGGGCCTTCGACATTGAGCACAAAGAAATACGGATGTTTGTTTTCCTCTATCCAGCCAACCACCCAGCCAAGGGCGTTGCCGTTCTCGCGGAAACCCCACCCGGTTTTGTAGCTGAGCTGGTAATTGGCGTTGTTTTCCTGCAGCATCACTTTTTTAACAATATCCTGTGTACGTTTCTGGAAAGGGAGCTGACCGAAATACAGTCTTTTTGCCAGACCCATTTCCTCGTCGGGGGTCAGTTTCAGGGTGTTGTCGAGCCAGAAAGAATCGATACGCGCGCCAATTGTATGGTTACCGTATTTCAGGCTGTCCAGCCAGCGCTGCATGGTATCGCGGCCAATGCGCCTGGCCACTTCCTGGTAATAGGGAACGGCCGAGGCTTTGAAAGCTTCTTCCATCGTAAGATCCTTATTCCAGGATACGGCCGTGTCTCCATTGGGGAAACGGCGGACAACACCATCCCATCTGATCTGCATTTTCTCATCGGCGATACGGCCGGTTTCTATACCGATCAGGGAGTTCACGATCTTGAATGTGGATGCGGGCAGGTAAGCCGAATCCCTGAAACGGGATAGGTTGTACATCAGGAATTCGCCTGTGCCGTTGTTATACAATCCGAAGGTTCCCGTTACATGGTGCGCATCAAAATATTTCTTCAGCGAATCATCCGTCTTCACATTATTCGGCGAACAGGAAATAATGACAAGGCACACACTTATGATAACGGCTGCTACTGATACATTTTTTTTCATTCCTGTCCGGATTATTGGTTCTTGGTTACTGATTATGCATTCTTCAATACGCCCAGTTCCTTACCTGTTTTGGTAAAGGCGGCAATAGCTTTGTCCAGGTGTTCCTGTTCATGCGCTGCGCTCAGTTGCACGCGTATCCGGGCAAGCCCCTTGGGCACTACGGGGAAGAAGAAACCGATTACATATACGCCTTCGTCAAGCAGTTTTGCGGCAAAATTCTGTGCCACCACGGCATCGTAGAGCATAATGGGAACGATGGGATGATCGCCGGGTTTGATATCAAAACCCGCTTCGGTCATTTTGCTGCGGAAATAACTGGTATTGTACTCGAGTTTATCGCGCAGCTGGGTGGTCTCCGTCAGCATATCCAGCACCGCTATGGAAGCGCCCACGATACTGGGGGCCACCGTGTTGGAGAAAAGATAAGGGCGGCTTCGCTGCCGCAGTATTTCAATGATCTCCCTGCGCCCCGAGGTAAAGCCCCCGCTTGCGCCACCAAGGGCTTTGCCCAGGGTGCCTGTGATAATATCGATCCTGCCCATTACATTACGGTATTCGTGGGTACCGCGACCTGTTTTTCCTAGGAACCCGGAAGAATGGCATTCATCGATCATCACGATCGCGTCGTATTTATCGGCCAGATCGCAGATCTTATCGAGCTGCGCTATCGTTCCGTCCATGCTGAACGAGCCATCGGTAACGATGATGCGGCTTCTGCAGCCTGCCGCTTCTTTCAGTTTGACCTCCAGGTCGCCCATATTGTTGTGTTCGTAGCGAAAGCGCTGCGCCTTGCACAAACGCACCCCGTCGATGATGGAGGCGTGGTTGAGTGCGTCGGAAATGATGGCATCTTCTTCGCCAAACAAGGGTTCAAACACACCGCCGTTTGCATCAAACGCAGCGGCGTAGAGGATCGTGTCCTCTGTTCCGAGAAACTGCGCGATCTTTTGCTCGAGTTCTTTGTGAATATCCTGCGTACCGCAGATAAAACGCACACTGCTCATACCGTATCCATGCGTATCGATTGCCTTATGCGCGGCTTCGATGACCCTGGGATGAGAGGAAAGCCCGAGATAATTGTTCGCACAGAAATTCAGCACCTGTTTTCCGTTTACGGTGATTTCCGGTCCCTGTTCGCTGGTAATGATCCGCTCTTTCTTGAACAGTCCGGCTTTTTCTATTTCGGCCAGCTCTTCGCGAATGCGGGTAACAAATTTCTCATTCATGGATGCATGGTTTGGGAAGGCAAAGGTAATGGAATAAGTATGACCGGTTACCGAATTTCGGAGCTGCGGACCACGGGCTATGCCGTTACAAAACGGTAGCCTACGCCTTTGATGGTGATGATTTCGAGAGAGCCATCGTCTTTGAGGTAGCCGCGTATCTTGGTAATATACACATCCAGGTTACGGCTGTTGAAGAAGGAATCGTTGCCCCAGATATGATTGAGGAGGTCGCGGCGGTCGATAACGCTGTCGCGATTCTGGAAAAGGTATTTGAGCAGTTCACTCTCGCGGTAAGAAAGTTTTTTTTCTTCCCTGCCCGACGATAATACCTGTTTATTCAGGTGAAACTGGTATTTGCCAAGGGTTATCGTATCGCCTGTTAAAGCAACCGGTATTTCTTTTTTCACGCGCACTGCGTTCTCGATACGAACGATCAGTTCTTCCATGCTGAACGGCTTGCGTATGTAATCGTTGCCCCCGATACGGAAGCCATGCACCACATCGTCTGTCTGTGTTTTTGCCGTCAGGAAGATCAGGGGCACATCGTTGTTGAGCCGGCGTATCTCTTCCGCAATTTCAAAGCCGCTTTTGTTGGGCAGCATTACATCGAGCACACATATATCGGGTTGTTCGTCCTCGAAAGTGCGCACCACATCCGCGCCGTCGCTCTCCATGACCACTTCAAAACCCCGGGTTTCCAGGGTTTCTTTAACGATCTTTCCGAGAAACAATTCGTCCTCTACGTACAGCACTTTGATGCTCATGCAATTGGAAATTTCACTGTGAATGTGCTTCCTTTCCCCTCTTCGCCCGTTACCGAAATGGACCCTCCGTGTTTCTCCACCACATGGGCCACATAGCTCAGGCCCAGGCCGTAGCCCCTGGTATTATGGTGGTTGCCCGCGGGTACCCGGAAGAATTTATCAAACACCTTATCCCGGAAAGCGGCGGGTATGCCCATGCCCTTATCCGAAACCGATAATACAACCGTGTCGGTATCGCGCTTCAGTACCAGTTTGATCTCGGGGTTTCCGGGACTGTACTTTATGGCGTTGTCCAGCAGGTTATAGATCACACTGGTGATGTGCAGCCTGTCGGCATTGATGGTGAAATAGCTGCCCTGTATTTCCATATCCAGTTTTGCCTGGTGTTTCTCGAACTGGAGACGCATGGTATTGCGCACTTCCCTTACCAGCTCCTCCAGGTCAAAATGCTCCTTCTTCATTTCCAGTTCGCGGTTTTCGAAGAGCGAAAGTTTCAGCACTTTATCTACCAGCAAACCCAGTCTCTGCAGTTCAGCAGCTGAAATATCAAGGTATTCTTTTGTGCGTTCCGGATTGTGTATACCGCCGAAATTGCGCAATGCCTCCACAGCCACGCTCACCGTGGCGATCGGTGTTTTCAGTTCATGCGTGATATTGCTGATGAAATCGTCTTTCATTTCCGCAAGCCTTCGCTGCTGCGCCAGGTTGCGGTAGAGAAAAATAAAAGCAACGGATGTAAAGGCCACCAAAAAAACCGAAAACAGTATCTGCGGCGATACTTTTCGGGCAAGAAAAGAAGCCGGGTTTTCGAATTCTGCCTGGTACCATAAGGGTTTCATAAACCCGACCGATGCGGGCCTGGTACCAAATTGCCCCGCGGCCAGCGTGTCTTTGCGGTGCAGGGAATCATCTTTTCCCATATGAATGGTAAAGGAAAGCCGGATATTGTTTTTGCCGAGTTCTTTCCGGTATACAGAATCCACTTTGGCAACAGGAATGCTGTCGTCCAGTATTTTTCCATTTGTCAGGAACCGCACGAAGGCTTCGCCGGGCTGTTTCAGGTTTACGCGCAGGTCTCCGTTTATAAACCTTCTGTTGCCGCTGTCTTTACGCTGCGTCACCCATACGCGGCGGTCAACGGGAACAGGCGGTTTCAGGATCAGATTTTTGCCTGCACCCATCTTTTGCATAAAGACGTTGCGGAGCGAATCGGCGCTGGCACCTCCCCGCACGATGATGTTCACACCCATACGGGAAGACAGCTTGCGCATAACAGCAGAATCATCCATAGCAGATTTGCCATCGGGCATGATCTGTTTACGCAACGCCAGCTCCAGTTCTTTGGGTAATACACGGTTAACGGACATGCCTGCCCCACGGGGAAACAAGGTATCTGTTTTATCGTTCATAACAACCGCTATGCCACCTGCACTGTCTGGCTGCCTTGTACCTGCAGACTGGTTACGCATCTCTCCCGCCACTTCTTTCCTGAAATCGTTCATAAAACTGTGCACGAAAATATTCGGGCCTACGGTGGTGCGATAGTAGGGTGTATCTGCCCTGAATTTTTCGGCCTGCAGGTTAAACACCACATCGCGGAAAATATTGTTGGCTTCTTTTTTCAGTCCTTCCCTTTCTTCTTTATACAAACGGCTTACCCAATACGACTGGAATGCGACAATCAGCAGTATGGCTGCGATCATCAGCACGCGGGCCGTCTGTAGTTTGTTTTGAAGGAATGTTGTTTTCTTCATGAATCGATGAGTCAAATATACCCCGCGATGCGGGGCGCCCTGGTTTTTATTAACCTAAATTAACCTTTGTGCAAGAATGCTTAACACAGGGCTGGATAGTTTTGGCTCATCAAACCGACACAAATGAAACGAGTATTTATTATGGTGCTTGCCCTGCTTGGCGGTTCCGGGTTATATGCACAGATCAAGGAAGGGACCATCGTCTACGAACGCCGGATCAACATGCACCGTACGATACAGAATGAACAGATGAGGGCTATGATACCTGAGTTCCGCACCAGCAAACACATGCTGTTGTTCAGCGACAGTGTATCCGTCTACAAACTGGTTCCTGAAGACGAGGCGCCGGATCCCTTTGCAGGTGGGGGCGGCGGTGTCAGGATGATCATGCGCGGCGCGGCCGATGGCGGCGATCTGTACAAGAATTTCTCGCAGGCAAAATCGGTGCAGACTTCCGAACTGGCGGGCAAAAACTACCTGATCGTTGATTCTATACGTCAGCAGCCCTGGAAATTGTATCCGGAAACCAAACAGGTATTGGGTCATACCTGTCGTAAAGCGGTCAGAAAAATGCCGGCGCCGGTTGCCGCTATGCGCACCATCAGCATGGTCAACGGTGTACAGCGCGACTCCGGCAGCGCGCCCGCTGTACCGGCCGCACGCGAAGTGGAGGTTATTGCCTGGTATGCCGATAATATTATAACACCCGCAGGCCCCGAAGGTTATGGCCAATTACCGGGTGCTATTTTGCAGCTTGATTTTGACAACGGACAAAATGTAATTACCGCTGTTGAGATCAGGGAAAAAGTTGATCAGAAAGAATTAAAAGAACCCCGGAAAGGAAAAATTGTTACACAGGCAGCCTACCGGCAATTGATGCAGGATCTGATGAATACACAAATGCAGTCAATGCCCGGTGGTGGAATGAGAATGAGGTTTGGGAATTAGTTGAAACGTAATTCAATACTATCTGCCCGGTAGGAGCAGAACGCGATACCCAGCGAAAAAATACCGGCAATATTACCCGGTATCGCATCAATGCGCCGGGTGGGTCTTCTATAGACAACTACGAACAGGTTTATTTACCCCTACATCAGGAAATATGCGGTGGCCACACTTTCACCTGCATTAACGTCTATTTATTGCACAGATTCCTCCCATTTCCTCGGCCTGTTCCGGAAAAGCAGATATATATCAACAAATTATTATTAAAGCATTTATTTTTTAAAATTTTGTTATAAATTCTGTTAATTTAGGTGAATATTGATTTGAAATAGGTGTATACAAATTCCTGATCGGTTAATAAATGCTTACCCAACCCAATCAATTATGAAATCGGCTGCTTATATGTCGGAGAATTCATCATTGTGGAACATACCCTACGCGCGTCCCTATTTATATCCTCATACAGCCATACAGGCTTTCTTTTAACCAAAAATCAATCTTTCATGAAAAAACGACTGCTTGCTGCCAAACTTTTCATGTTTTTGGCATTGCTGATTACCTGCCGAACGGCATTGGCTCAGAACCGGCAGGTTTCGGGGATGGTAACTGATGCAAAGGGGCAGGGAATCCAGGGGGTTTCTGTTTCCGTGGTAGGCACCAGCATCAATTCTGTTTCCGATGCCGATGGAAAATTCACCATTACAGTAAGAAAACCGGCCGATCAGATTTTGATCTCGTACGTAGGGTTTATCTCGAAACGGATCACTGTTGGAACGCAAACCAACATATCGGCGGTATTACTGGAAGATGAAAGTCCGGCAACGGAAGTAGTAGTGACCGGTTATTCCGCACAACGAAAAAGAGATATCACCGGCGCTGTAACGGTAGTGAATGCCAAAACCCTTACCTCATTACCGGCGGCATCCGTAACACAAATGCTCCAGGGGCGCGCAGCCGGTGTAAGTGTAGGTAACGACAATTCACCGGGAGGAGGCACCATGGTGCGTATTCGGGGATTTGGCACCATTAACAATAACAGCCCCCTGTATATTATTGACGGGGTGCCTACGCAAGGTACACTGAACCAGATCAATCCCAACGATATTGAAAGCATGCAGATACTCAAGGACGCGTCTGCCGCTTCCATTTACGGAGCGAGAGCTGCTAACGGGGTAGTGATTATCACAACTAAAAAAGGAAAGGTAGGTGAATCGAATATCACATTCGATTATTATACCGGCTCGCAAAGACCCGGCAAAATGCTGAACCTGTTAAACACGAGTGAACTGGGCCAGTACCTGTACCTGGCAGATATTGGCGCAGGAAAAAATCCTTCAGTCACTTCACCCTCGGCTCAATACCGCTTTGGACCAAACGGTGAACAAACCATTGCCGATTATATTTACCCGAATGTTTTCGGAGCACTTCCTTCAAATTATACCTATACCAATGATATCGCAGATCCGGCATTGGGTAAAACTGCCTTTAATATTACTAAGGCAAACAAGGAAGGTACAGACTGGCAGCGTACTATTTTCAAGCCCGCCAGTATCTCCAATTACCAGATCGGCGCCACTGGCGGTTCAAAAACAGGCAGATATGCCATATCAGGCAATTATTTCAGGCAGAATGGTATTCTCCAGTACACAAAGTATAACCGCTATTCTGTGAGGGCGAACACTGAATTTACCAAGGGCAGGTTCACCTTCGGCGAGAACCTCACTTTTTCTTATGATGAAAGGCAGGGCATTGCCAACAATGACGAAAGCAACCCCATTATGTTTGCCATCCGGGTGCATCCGATCATTCCGGTGTTCGATATCACCGGTGGCCCACCCGCTCTTGGGGGTACCAATACATCTCCTTATAATGGGTTTGCCGGCAGCAGGGGCGTAAATCTGGGAAATGCACCGAATCCGCTGGCCAGGCTATACCGCGAAAAAGATAATATCACAAAGGGGTTGCATCTTTTTGGTAATGCTTTCCTGGAATTGCAGATAACCAAGAACCTCAAAGCGAGGACCAGTTTCGGTGCAGAGATCAATCAATACAACAGGTCTGAATATTTCCATCGTGATATTGAAGCAGCGGAACCAAGGAATTCCAACAGTTTAAATGTCAGGAATGACTATGACCGGTCACTGACCTGGTTCAATACGTTGAATTACAATCGGACGTTTGGCAATCATGCGGTTAACGTACTGGTTGGAACGGAAGCTGTTACCACCTATTCGGTCGGAACAGTTGCCAGCCGCAGTGGTTTTTCCTTTGATGACCTCGATTATCGTTACCTCGATGCAGGATCGGCCTCTGGTTTAAGCAACAGCGGCGGAGGTGCTACAAAAACCGCCCTATTCTCACAATTCGGCAAGATCAATTATGGTTATAAGAATATTTACCTCGCCGATTTCACCCTGCGCCGCGACGGATCTTCCCGTTTTTCCAAATCGAACCGCTATGGTGTTTTCCCGGCCTTCTCCGTAGGTGTACGTATGACGGAACTGGCTTTTATGAGGAAAGCAACTTTTCTTGATGAATTCAAGATACGGGGAGGCTGGGGTAAAACAGGCAACCAGCTAATCCCCAACGTGTATAATGCATACACCCTTTATCAGTCTGATCCTTCCAACAATGCTTACGATATTAACGGCACGGGTTCTTCCATCGTAGGCGGGTTCGACAACAGCCAGTTTGGAAATCCGAATGGCAAATGGGAGACCACCACTTCCACCAATATCGGGTTCGATTTGGTTACCATGAAAAATAAACTGGAAGTGGTATTTGACTGGTACAACCGTATTACATCGGATATGCTGACGCAGGTAGCGATTCCCAGAACAATGGGTACCGCCACTATTCCTTATACCAATATTGGTGAAATGCGGAACAGGGGATTTGATCTGGGTATCAATTACAGGAACAACAGCGGCAATTTCCGTTACCAGATAGGGCTGAACATTGGCCATTACAAAAATGAAGTGCTGAAATTGAACAACGATCCCAATGCAACGATCTTCGGATTTTCGACCCGTCTTCCCCCAATCTCTGCAACCCGAAGAGGATTACCGATCGCCAGCTTTTACGGATATATCGTGGATGGTGTTTTCAAAGACGCATCTGAAGCTGCCAAGGGAGCCAAATTCGGAACCTATACACGGGAAGGCACATTCAATTTCCGTGATGTGAACGGCGATGGTGTTATTACCGCTGCCGACAGAACGATCATCGGCAACCCGCATCCTGATTTCACGTACGGATTAAATATCAATATGGGATACAAAAGCTGGGATCTTACGCTTTTTGCCCAGGGCTCGCAGGGCAACCAGATATTTGATTACGTCAGGTACTGGACAGATTTTAATACGTTTCAGGGAAACCGTTCAAAAGACATCCTGTATAATTCATGGAAACAACCCGGAGATGTTGCCAAATTGCCACGTCTGAATTCCGGAGATGCCACCAGCCAGCAGGTATCTTCTTATTTCATTGAGGATGGCTCGTATATGCGCATAAAAAATATACAGCTTACTTATACCATTCCGGCGAATATCTTAAAGAAGGTACACCTGGGATCTGCCCAGATATATTTGCAGGGGCAGAACCTGTTTACTATTACAAAATACAGCGGCCTCGATCCTGATATCAACCTGAGAACATCCGGCAATAACAACCAGGATATTCACATGGGTATTGATGAAGGAGCGTATCCGGTGGCAAAATCATACCTGCTGGGTGTACGTCTCGGTCTTTAAATTATACAGATATAAATTCTATCTAAATGAAAAAGATATTCCTACTACTATTGGCAGCTGGGTCTCTGGCGGGGCTCCATTCCTGCTCAAAAAGCTTTTTCGATGTGCAGCCGCAAGGGCGTGCTTCTATCGAACAGTTGAGTAACAAAAACGGTGTATCCGCTTTGTTGATCGGCGCCTATTCTCTTCTGGACGGTGTTGGCGCAGGTAATACCGGTCGGCAGTCTACCATCTCCAATTATGTTTTCGGGGGCATCGCCAGCGATGATGCCGTAAAGGGAACTGATGCCGGCGACCAACCGGAGCAGTCTTTTATAGAGCAATACAACTGGCTTGCCGATAACTCTTATTTTCTTGGAAAATTCCAGCATTCCTATGATGGTGTGGCGCGTTGTAACGAAGTGATCCAGATCGTTAACAGCGCTGCAGTTGTTGATATGACTGCCGCCGAAAAAACGCAGGTAATTGCCGAAGCACGCTTCCTGAGAGGTCATTATCATTTTGAAGCAAAAAAAATGTGGAACATGGTTCCTTTCATAGATGAAAAAACCTATGACCGGAACGATCCGAATTCAACCAAGATTCCCAACACCGCGGATATCTGGAAGGATATTGAAGCCGATTTCGATTTTGCTGCCAAAAACCTTCCAGCCACCCAGGCTCAAAAAGGAAGGGCAACGCAATGGGCTGCTAAAGCCTATCTGGCAAAAGCCTATGTGTTCCAGAAAAAATGGGCAGCAGCCAAACCGTTGCTGGAAGATATCCTGACCAATTCAGGCAAGAAACTGGTTGCCAACTACCATGATAACTATCGTTCCGCCACAAACAACAATGTAGAATCCATATTTGAGGTTGAATTTTCGGTAAACGACGGCACCACGGGCAATAACGGCAATGCTGGCGATAACCTTAACTGGCCTTATTCTTCTACCGCTCCCGGCAGAGGATGCTGCGGCTTCTATCAGCCCTCGCAGAACCTCGTCAATGCTTTTAAAACAGATGCTTCAGGGTTGCCGCTGATAGGCGCAGCATCTGACGGATCGCTGGACACTTACAACAAAGTAGACCTGCCGAACGACCAGGGTATCGCAGCGAATGCTGCGTTCACATTGGACAAAACGATTCCTGTTGATCCGCGCCTCGACTGGACAGTAGGCCGCAGGGGTGTAAGTTTTCTTGACTGGGGGCCTATGCCAGGCGCCAGCTGGATCCGCGACCAGGCATATGCGGGGCCGTATACAGGGAAAAAATGGATGTACTACCTCGCTGAGGAAAACAGCTCCACCCACGCCACCTCCAAACGCAGTGTGAACAATAATTACCGGTTATTCAAAGTGTCGCATATCATTCTGTGGCTCGCCGAATGTGAAATGGAACTGGGCAATCTCACTGTTGCCGAAAATTACGTCAACCTGATCCGTAACCGCGCCAAAAACGGATCTGTGCAGGATGCCACGGTTACCTACAAAGTAGAACCCTATCCGGCAGGAACATTTCTTGCCAAAGGAACTGAGTTCGCCAGGAATGCGGTACACATGGAAACCAGGCTGGAATTCGCCATGGAAGGGCATCGCTTCTTCGATCTCGTTCGCTGGGGCGTTGCAGAAAAAGTATTGAATAAATATGCGCAGGAAGAATCCGTCCCGGGTACAGAGCCTTCCGGCAGAACGTTTAATAAACGAACCTATATGGCAGGCAAAGTATTTGCTGCAAAAAACAATTACTATCCGCTTCCACAGGACGAAATCCTGAATTCACAAAAGAACGGCAAACCTACTTTGGTGCAGAACCCGGGTTATTGACCGGTTACTGTTTAAAGACCGGTAAAACTATCCGGTCTTTGGCTGTTCTGCAGGTTTAGCTTTTTGGATAGAGAAGCGCTGGTACTTTAAAGGGTGCATCTTTGGATGCACCCTTTTTTTAGGAATGAATGATGACGATAGAAAAACGAAAACAGCCTTTACGTACTTTCACCGAACATTACTATGGGAAAAACACTAATTACAGGACTATTGCTGCTGGCGGTTTGCCTGCAGGTGCCTGCTCAGCCGGCGGTAAATAAAACCGAACTGCCCCACTTTACACTCCAGTTAACGAGTGGACATTTCGTCAGCTATAAAGATCTTCCACGAAAAAAAGACCTCATTCTTATTTATTTTGCCCCTAATTGCGACCATTGCCGCGAATTCATAAAAAGGTTAGTGGATAAAATAGACAATTTCAAACATGCACAGATAGTACTGATCTCCTATTTCCCCCTCGCCGATCTTCGAAAATTCGGTACGGAATTCGGACTTGACAGATTATCGAATGTGATGATCGGCACGGAAGGGAATTCTTTTCTGGTTCCGGCATTTTTTAAAATCGTAAACTTCCCTTTTACGGCTGTATATAATAAATCCGGGCGGTTGATACGCGTATTCCGCGAAGCACCGCCCTTGAATTTACTGGCAGATCTCTTAAAGAAATAATAAGCTCTTATTCAATCCAGCCGTTTTAACCCTACACCTTATAATACTGCTCCCATCCCTTTCGCGGAGGAAGGCCATGCAGCATTTCGTTGGCGGTTTTGTTGTTGGTGATGGTTTTTGTTTTGCGGTCGAACAAAAGCTTGGTGTTAAGATGCTGCGCCAGTACACCTAAACAGAACACCTGGCTCAACGGACCTGCAACAGCAAAAGGCGATCTTGTTTTCTCTTCACCCATACAGGCTTTCAGGAAGTTGGCATAGTGGTTAGACGGGCTCTTAGGCACTTCGGGAAGCCTGGATGCCATTTCTTTGGCTTTTTCTTCGGGGATGATCGATAATGTGGAACCATGCGAACCGCCTTTGAAAGTGAGTTCCTTGCTGTAAATGATCTTGCCCGGATTCAGTTTGGCAGACTGAAGGGTTCCGCTGCTGGGCGGCGGTATATTGGGATCAAGTCCCAGTACGCCATATCCTGCCGGGATCGGAGGAAGGTTGTTTACACCGTCGTACCAGGTGATATCGCAGGCCGGCATATGGTTGCGCTCGGGGAAGCGGAACAATATGGTAGATGAATGCGGGAAGAAGAAATCGTTATGACCTTCCGCCTTCAGCATATTGATCTCATAGGGCAATCCCAGCTCGAGGAATTCATGCGCCGTATCAATCAGGTGCGCGCCCCAGTCGCCCAAAGCACCCATTCCGAAATCGTACCAGCAACGCCACTGCCCGTTGATGTAATCATGGTTATAATCATGTACAGGCTGCACAACGCCATGCCATGTATCCCAGTCGAGTGTTGCCGGGATGGCTTCTTTGGCAGGAAGGCTCTTGATATTCGCATTCCATCCATGCCAGCGGCGTGCGTTGTTCATATGTGCGCTGATAGCCGTCACGTCTTTGATAATACCTGCTTCCTTCCATGCTTTGAACTGGAAGTAGTTCGCATCCGAATGACCCTGGTTGCCCATTTGGGTAGACAGCTTGGGGTATTTTTTTGCGGCCGCCATCATCAGTTCCACTTCATGGAATGTGCGAGCCATGGGCTTTTCAACATATACATGCTTGCCCAGTGCCAGCGCCATCATGGTAATGGCAAAATGAGAATGATCGGGCACGCCTATCGCAACAGCATCGATCTGGTTGCCCATTTTATCGAACATGGTGCGGAAATCCTGGAAACGAGGCACATCAGGGAATTTTTTCAATACGGCCTCGGTCTGCGGAGCGCCCATATCCGTATCGCAAAACGCCACGAATTCGGCAAGACCGGTCTTATCGAACGACATTACGTCCGAACCACCCTGGTTACCGATGCCGATACAGGCGAGTTTTACTTTTTGCCCTGCAAAGGGATTGATCAATGCAGGTGCGCCATAGGCTTTGGTAATCATGGATGGCACCGCTGATGCCGCGGATAACATAGCCGCATTTCTCAAAAATTTGCGGCGTGATTTCTGATCAGGTTTCATTAGCAATCGTATTTGGTATGATAAAGCTAATGTAGCGGAAATATGATGTGAACAGGAGAAGATATCGGTAAAGACAAGAGGGAAATTACGAAAACGATGTCGGAGATGAGCAGCGTATTTGCTCCGCAGATACGCTATTAGTCATCTTAGGTATCGTTGCAAAATCCGCTTTGCAGGTGGGCTGATGGCAGCATGAAAGGGACAAAGAATTGGCCATTGAACAGAGGTGTTTTTGCCACAGATGACACAGATTAGCACGGTTGATTTCTACATTGGTTGAGATCGGCGTGATCTGCAGCAGAGATCCCGCTATCCGCCGAAGGTGCGTATCATCACCCTCGGCGCCTCTGCGTTTGCTTTATTGATACGGAAGCTGAAGCTAAGCATGAAATACCTGTTAAGCACATTGAAACGGCTGTCTTCGATATAGTTCTGGTTGCCGCTGCTGCTGATACCGATATTCTGGTTCAGCAGGTCAAATGCGCTGAATTTGATCTCTCCGCGGTTATTCTTCAGGAAACTTTTTGCCAATGAAGCGTTCCAGTAGGCCGCTTTCGTATTGAATCCTGCCGATCTGCCGGTGTTGATGGTATAATTGAAGGTATTGTTCAGCACGATACCGGCGGGCAGGTAATTGGTCATATCCAGTCCGTATACCTGCTGCTGGTAATTGGTATTCAATACAGGCTGCAGTGTATATTTTATTTTGCTGAAATTTACCCTGGCAGTAGCCATGATATCCAGTTTGCCATCGAGCGAAAAGTTATAGCTCAGGTTAGGGCTGAAACTGAAATTGTTGATCTCATTCCTGTTGCCATTAACGAAACTGATATTGTGCAGCAGGTTGGATCCGATACCCGCATCCACCCGAGATTTTAGTTTCCTGATCGGAAATCCCGCATTTATATTCGAGAAGACCGTATAGTTGCCATTGACATTCACCGGCGAAGAAGACCGCGAACTGTTGGCATTGATCACATCCGAATTCACGATCGCATTATTGGTTTTGGTAAGCGCAACAAAAGCAAATACATTCCGCTGGGTATAGATATTCGTTGAGAAATAATTCAGACTTACCGAATGCTGGTAGCTGCGTTTCAGGTTGGGATTACCGGTATAGGTGTTCAATGGATCGCTTACATCCGCCACAGGCTGCAACTGGTAAGTGCTGGGCTGGTTCGTGGTGGTTGTATAGTTCACACTCAGCGAGCGCGTCTGGTTCATCCGGTATTGGATATTGGCGTTAGGTAACCAATCTGTAAATGTCTGTGCGATCCTGTTACCATTGGTATTATTGGTGCTGTATAAACTGGCAGATTGCAAAGCACTGCCGAATGTAAAGCTCATTTTTTTTCGGTTGGTGCGCAAACTGATGCTTCCGCCTGTATAGTTGTACCCGCTTTTGAAATCATTGCTGAGTTTTGCATTCGGTCTATCGTGTTTACCGGAACTGCCGTTGTAGTCGTAGGTATCCCGCTTGCTGTCACCCACGCTGGTATTGTAGAAAGCGCTGAACTCGAGCAGCGACCGTTTACCGAGGGGTTCCGTATAAATAATATTGCCGCCAAGACTGCGTGTAACCGCCTCACGGCTGTTGCGCTGGTTCTGTACAGAGTCCGGCAGGGGTATGCCTGCGTTGTAAAATGTGTTGCGTGTATACAACATACCGTTCTGCTTACTGTCGTTATAGGTAAGACTGAGATTGGATGAAATGGTTCTTCCCTTCCTGGCAAGCCGCTTACGGAACTGCGCATTACCGCCAAAATTGAACGCATCTGAATGCGAGCTGCTGCTGGTATTACCATCGCTCAGTTTCAATTCTTTTGCATCGACGGACTGGTAATCGCTGACAGATTTTGAATCGGATTGCTGAAAAGTGATCTGTGGAACAAATTTCAGTGAAGTAAGGCTGTCGAACCTATGGTCTAAGGTGACATTGAAACGTTGCTGGTCATTCTTTCTTGCAGAATTGCTGTTAGACTGATAGATAAAGTTATTGCCCGGCAACACATTTCTCCGGTTGGTGCTTCTGTCGGTGCGCAGGTCTACATCGCTCGCCATGGCACTCGCATTGAAATCGGTTTTTTTATTGTTCCAGAGATCGTTGAAATTAAGTCCGCCTGCGATCGTTGTGGCAACGCCCGGCTGCCCCGGTCCCTGTCCCGTAACCGGCAATCCCAGATCATCCTGTCCACCCGTTCTGATGGTAATCCCACCGCCGTTGCGCATGCCTCTTGCCAGTTCGCCCGTAAAGTTCATTACATCGCTTATCGAGAATCCCTGTTTGTTCGTGTTATTTGCCATCGCAATAAGCGAGGTTTGCTGATCGCCACGGAATTTATTAAGATTGGTCTGGCCATCATACCGCTCATTGGTACCGCCTCCAGCGGTGAGCCTCCCGAACAGGGCATTGTTCCGGTCCTTTTTCAGTTTCAGGTTGATTGCTTTTTCACTTTGGCCATCGTCTACCCCGGTAAATTCGGATCGGTCGCTTTTTTTATCAAATACCTGCACTTTGTCGACTGCATCGGCATCAAGGTTTTTGGTGGCCATACGCGCATCTCCGGTAAAGAATTCCCTCCCGTTCACCAGCACACGGTTAATACGCTGACCATTCATGCGTACGGCGCCATCGTTGTCTACCGTAACACCGGGCAGCTTCTTCAACAGGTCCTCGACTACCGCGTTGGGCTGTGTTTTAAAATTCTCCGTGTTAAATTCCACCGTATCGTTGTTGATCGTAACAGGTGCCCGCCTGGCGATAACGGTTACATCGCCCGAATGCACGATATCTGTCATGGTGATATTGCCCAGCGAGAGCTCCACTCCTTCTGTCAGTTCTATGGTCTTCCAGACAGGCACGTATCCCACATAAGATGCAGACAGCAGGTATTTACCTTCACTTATCGACGGTATTCTAAACCGGCCGGCAGAATCAGCGCGCGCAAAAGTGATCAGTGTGGAATCCTTTGCATTGACAACAGAAATAGTGGCGTATGACAGACCTCTCCGGGACAGGCTGTCGAAAACAACGCCTTTTACACTGGCGGGCGTTCTCTGTGCCTGTAGAAAAAAGGGTGCATTGATCAGTAAAAGCAGTGCAACGATCCGGTACATGGTTTGGTTTTTAGGCAATCGAAATTATACCGGTGTCACGCCGAAAGCGGTTAATGAACTTTGGGGAAAGGTTAATAAAGGTTAAAGAATGGGAGGGATTGGTGGATTGCGGATTACGGATCGGTCGTATTGCTCTGCGAAACTCCGCCCCTTCTGCGTCTCCGCGGCGAAACAGAACTTACTCCCAAACAAAAGCCCCGCAGTTGCGGGGCTTTTGTAAAATAATTTGACTGACTACTCCTTGATATCCAGCAGTTCCACCTCGAACACAAGCAGTGAACCGGGCTGGATAATTCCGGGAGGAGGGTTGTCGCCATAACCCAGGTCTGCCGGAATCCAAATCCTCCATTTACTGCCTACGGTCATTTGGGTGATCGCCTGCTGCCAGCCAACGATCACGCGTTTGAGCGGGAACGTAGCAGCACCGCCATGATCCTCCGAAGCATCGAATTTTTCGCCGCTGAGCAATGTGCCTTTGTAATTGCATTTTACGGTGCTGTCCAGGGTCGGTTTCAGGTCACTGGTTCCTTTTTGCAAAACCTCGTACTGAATACCGCTTGGCAATGTTGTCACACCGGCGCGTTTGCCATTGGTGGCAAGAAATGCCTCGGCTTCTTTACGATTGACAGCGGCTTTGGCCGCGTTGGCCGCATTGGCTTTTTCCGATTCCGCATTTTTTGCCTCGCCCAGCTTCTGCTGCAAAACACCCAAACAGGCGCCGATGGCAGCATCATCCAATGCCGGTTTTTTCTTCTGCTGCATATCGGCAAGGGCTTTGTGCAAAAGCGCAATATTGATATTGCCCAAACCGTCTCTCTCAAAATTTCGGTAAAGACTTACGCCGATGGCATAACTGGCGCTGTCGATATTATTTTTGAATACAGTAGTAGCGGGTTTTGCCGCCGCTGATTTGGCAGCCGCAGGCTTTGTTGCCGTTGCCGGTTTCTTTGTTTGCGCACCGGCGGCTATTACCGCGGTACAAAGACCTATTGACAGGATCGTCTTTTTCATGAAAGTATTTATTTGAGGGGCCAAAGAAACGATATTTTGAGGTTGAGGAATCTAAAATAGGGTTAAAATCGGTGCGCCTGTTTACCTGTAAAAGGTGAACGGCCGACCCGCCTGCTATTTTCCCAGTAATGCATTCAGCGCAACATCCGTTTTTCCGAATGAAAAACCATCCAGTGCCTTTTGCATCATTTCCCCGATTGCCTGGGTTTGCAGGTTGCCGATGCTTCCTTCATGGGTATGCTGCAGTTTTGTATCGTAGGTAAACTGTCCCGCTTCGATAGCCATACCCACCTGCCTGTATGCATCGCGGAATGGAATGCCCTGCAGCACCAGTTTATTTACTTCCTCCACGCTAAAGAGGTACTGGTATTTTTTATCGGACAGCAGGTCTTCCTTAATATTTATATTCGACAGCATCAGCGATGCCATCGACAGGCAGTCTTTCAACGCCTGGAACGCCGGGAATAAGTGTTCTTTTAACAATTGCAGATCGCGGTGATAACCCGAGGACAGGTTGGTGGTCATCAGCATGATCTCATTGGGCAATGCCTTGATACGGTTGCTATGCGAACGGATAAGTTCGAATACATCGGGGTTCTTTTTATGCGGCATAATACTTGAACCTGTTGTCAGTTCTGCGGGAAAACTGATAAAATCGAAATTCTGATTCAGGTACAGACAGGCATCCATGCTGAGCTTTGCCAGTGTATCTGCTATATTGGCCAGGGCCATTGCCGTGATGCGTTCTGCCTTGCCGCGTCCCATCTGCGCATAAACCACATTATAATTCAGGTTGCCAAAACCCAACAGCGCCGTTGTCATGGTTCGGTTGATCGGAAAAGAAGAGCCATATCCCGCAGCTGATCCCAGCGGGTTTTTATTAACCACCTGGTAAGCCCCCTGTAAGGTGATCATATCATCCACCAGGCTTTCTGCATAGGCGCCGAACCAAAGACCGAATGAGGATGGCATGGCCAGTTGCAGGTGTGTGTAGCCGGGAAACAGGTGGGCTTTGTATTTCTCACTTTGCTGCTGCAGCAATCCGAAAAAGGGCTGCACCGCTTCGGCAAGCTCCCTGATTTCGTTACGGAGAAAAAGCTTGATATCTACCAGCACCTGGTCGTTGCGGCTGCGGGCAGAATGTATTTTCTTACCGGTATCACCCAGTTTCTGTGTAAGCAGCAGCTCTACCTGGGAATGTATGTCCTCTACATTTTCATCGATGGTAAACGGGCCTTTTTCGATCTGCGTATATATTGTACGCAATTCCGCTACGAGCGAGCTGCATTCATTTTCTGTCAGCAACCCCACCGAAGCCAGCATTTTTGCATGTGCGATGGAACCCAGCACATCAAAGGGTGCCAGCATCAGGTCAAACTCCCGGTCCCTGCCCACTGTGAACTGTTCTACCGCTGAAGAAACCGTCGTATTTTTTTGCCAGAGTTTCATGTTGCTTATCGGCGCCGCTACAGCAGCTGGTTTAATAGTTGAATATACAAATCAATCCCGTCCCGGATCTCACCGAGGTGGATGTATTCATCGGCTGTA
This sequence comes from Sediminibacterium soli, assembly GCF_009939225.1. GTDB lineage: Bacteria > Bacteroidota > Bacteroidia > Chitinophagales > Chitinophagaceae > Sediminibacterium > Sediminibacterium soli. The sequence goes on from NZ_JAACJR010000008.1 coordinate 1,480,736, forward strand.
TGACTCCTGGCGCTGTCGCCGGGACCCATTTTCAGTGTGGGAAAAGGCATCAATGCCTTATCGCTGGTTGTGGGTGAGCCGTAATAGGTACGATTCAGCGCCAGTCCGGCTTTCACCAGCGGGTGATCCATCGGTATGGAGGTTGAACGCAGCCGGGTGCTCCTCGGCGTCACTTCGCCGGCAACATGCGATTGAATGGTACTTAACACTTCTTCGAATGTATACAGTTCATTCACCCGTGTATCCACTACAAAATGACATTGAGACGGCACCACGTTATGCGCTTTATTCTCCGTATCGATCACCGTTACGGTCATTTTCACTTCGCCGAGTAATGGCGATACTTTTTCAAACCGATGATTCCGGAACCATTCGATATCGGACAGTGCTTTGTACAGTGCGTTCTCGCCCTCTTCGCGTGCCGCATGACCGGCTTTGCCTGTTGCCGTTACATCCAGTACCAGTAACCCTCTTTCGGCAATAGCCATCTGCATAAGGGTAGGTTCGCCAACAATGCCGCAGGCGATGGCAGGCAGTTCATGCACCAGTTTTTCAATGCCATTCAAACCGGATATCTCTTCTTCCGCTGTAGCTGCGAGCACCACGTTATAGGCAAGATCGTTCCGGTTGTAATAATGCAGGAAAACGGCAATCAATGAAACCAGGCAGCCACCGGCATCGTTGCTGCCAAGGCCGAATAATTTGTCGTCCTTCTCTATCGGTGAGAACGGATCGAGCGTATAGGCTTTGTTGGGTTTAACGGTATCGTGGTGCGAATTCAGCAGCAAAGACGGCTTGCTTTCGTCAAAATACCTGTTAACCGCCCATACATTGTTCAGGTACCTTTGTGCAGTAACACCTTTTTCCGCCAGGTATGTCTGCAATATCGTGGCGGTTGCATCTTCCTCTTTACTGAAAGAAGGCGTGCTGATGAGTTTATGCAGCAATGTAAGCGCTTCCTTCTTCAGTATGGTCAGTTGGTCATTCATTGGGTTATGGTTGTGCCGGTTGTACCCGCGATCAGTTCGTGTAATTCTTCCGCCTTGCCGATTATCACTTTATCAACACCGTTCTGCAATGCCGAAAAAGCGTTATCGAGTTTGGGTATCATACCCGCAAAAATGCGCTGCTGCTGTTTGAGCGCAGCGTAGGCGTCAGGGTCTATCCGGGATACGACAGAGTTATCGTCTTCCACATCCAGCAGCACGCCTTTTTTCTCGAAGGAATAAATCAGCTGTACGCGGTAGCTCGTACTCATCGCTTTTGCGATCTCCTGTGCAATGGTATCTGCATTTGTATTCAGCAAAATTCCGTTGCCATCATGTGTAATAGGTGCCGCTACCACTACCAGGTCCTGCTCGAGAACGCTGCGAAGAAATTTTTCGTTCACGGTATCAATATCGCCCACAAAACCGTAGTCGATCGAGGGATGCTGGCGTTTGTGTGCCCTGATCAGGTTGGCATCTGCACCGGAAAGACCGATGGCGTTTGCGCCGTTTGCCTGTAAACGGGCTACGATATTTTTATTGATGTACCCGGCGTAAACCATCGTTACGATCCGGAGGGTTTCGGCATCGGTGATCCTTCTTCCATCCACCATCTGCTGTTCAACACCCATTTTCTGCGCAAGCTGTGTGGCCAGTTTGCCGCCGCCGTGCACCAGTATTTTTTTGCCGGGCAGACTGGCAAACGAGGCAAGGAATGCATGCAAAGCCTCTTCCCTGTCAATGATGTTGCCGCCGATCTTTATAATATACAGTGTTTCCAAGTTTGCTTATTTATGTTTCAGTATTTCGCTCAATACCGCCTGCGCCGCCCATACGCGGTTGCCTGCCTGTTTGGTTACCAGGCTGTGCGCACTGTCCAGCACCTCATCGCTTAATTCCACATTTCGCCTTACGGGCAGACAATGCATGACTTTTGCGTTGTTGGTGAGTTTCAGTTTTTCTTCTGTCAGCATCCATTCCGGGTCGTTCTCGTACACTTTACCATAATCGGTAAAGGTGCTCCAGTTCTTTACATAGATAAAATCAGCATCTTTCAATGCAGCGTCCTGATCGTGTGTAATGAAAGCCCCTTTGGTAAACACTTCCGAGAGTTCATAGTCCTGCGGGTGGGTGATCACAAAATCCGCTTCGCCCCAGGCGTTGATCCATTGTGCAAAGCTGTTGGCAACGCATTGCGGCAATGCTTTTATATGCGGCGCCCAGGTAAGAACGATCTTCGGTTTCGATTTGCCCCTAAGCGTTCTCTGCTGCAGCGCTTCGGTGATGGTAACAATATCCGTAAGGGACTGCAGGGGATGCAGTGTAGCGCTTTCGAGGCTCACCACCGGCACTCCTGCATACCTGATAAACTGGTTAATAAACATTTCGCTGTAGTCGTCTTCCTTATTCTTTAACGAGGGGAATGTACGTATGCAGAGAATGTCGAAATACTGACCCAGTATCGGCGCTGCATCTTTTACGTGTTCCACGGTATTGCCGCTCATAATGGCGCCTTCCTCGAATTCCAGCGCCCATCCCTCTTTGTCCACGTTGAAAACGATGGCTTCCATACCCAGGTTCTTCGCCGCCACCTGCGTGCTCAGACGCGTGCGCAGACTGGGGTTCAGGAACAGCAACCCGATCCGCTTATCGGCGCCAAGCTGCCTGTCTGCAAAGGGGTTGGCCTTATACATCAATGCCTTCTTTGCGAGCGCATTGATATCGGTAACGTCTTTTACGGAGATAAACTGGTTCATGGTAATGTAACATTCAAAAGTAAAAATTCAAAAAACAGTTGATAAACTATTCCAGCTGCGGTTCCGGTCGCTGTGTCCATTGCTGCAACCACTGCCGTTTTTTTTAGACATCGTCTTCCGTAGCTGCTCAGGTGTTGGCATTAAGCCCTACACTTTCTGCCCTGAGCGACACAATGGCTTCCTGCAATGCCTCGAGGAAACTGTCTATCTGCTCGCGGGTGACGGCAAGTGATGGCAGCAGCCGGATAACATTGGGTTTGGCTTCGCCTGTGAATATCCTGTATTCGGTCAGCAGTGTTTTTCTCAGGTTCTTCAATTCCTCGGTGGTATCGAACCCGATCATCAGGCCTTTGCCGCGCACGTTCTGAATACCGTCTATATGTCTCAGGCTTTCCATAAGGTAGTTACCCAGTTCTTTTGCCGTTTCTATCAGTTTTTCATCTTCGATCACTTCCAGTACAGCAAGCGCGGCCGCACAGGCGAGCTGGTTACCGCCGAATGTAGTGCCAAGCATACCGAATTTTGGTTTGATATGCGGAGCGATCAGTATGCCTGCAACAGGAAACCCGTTACCCATACCTTTTGCCATGGTATAAATGTCTGCATTCACGCCGGCATGATCGTGCGAAAAGAATTCACCGCTCCTGCCATAACCGCATTGCACGCTGTCGGCAATAAATACCGCGCCATGCTGGTCGCATAGCTGCCTGATCAGCTTCAGGAATGAGTCAGCGGCAACATTGATGCCGCCCACGCCCTGTATGCCTTCAATGATCACAGATGAAATCCCATTGCCCTGCTTCTCAAAACATTCCTGCAATGCCTGTTCATCATTAAAGGGAAGGAAGATTATATTATCCGTTTGGTTAACGGGCGCCACTATCGCGGGATTATCGGTTGCAGCCACTGCGAGGGAAGTTCTTCCGTGAAAAGACTTACTGAATGCAATGATCTTTTTTCTTCCGTTGCAGAAAGAAGCCAGTTTCAGTGCGTTTTCATTGGCTTCTGCGCCGCTGTTGCATAGAAAAAGCTGGTAATCGGCTTTGCCGCTTACTTTGCCGAGTTTGTCGGCCAGTTCTTTCTGTATCGGTATGATCACCGAATTGGAATAGAATGCGATCTTCTCCAGCTGGTCTTCGATGCGTTTTACCCATCGCGGATGTGTATGGCCGATACTGATCACTGCGTGACCGCCATACATATCCAGGTACTGCGTACCATTTTCATCCCATACATAAGAGCCTTTGGCCTTTGTGATGGCGATGTTGTTGAGTGGATAAACGTCGAAGAGTTTCATGTTCGCTATTATTGGTGTTTGTTATTTTTTATTGCCGCTGTTGGTCGCCCGACCAACAGCTATGCCGCATAAATCTTTTCAAATTCTGTTCGCTTGCCGACGCATCCAGGTTGTTGGTCCGGCGACCAACAGCTATGCCGATAACCCTTTTCAAATTCAGTTGGCTTACCGCCGCACCCTGGTTTGCTGGTCGGGCGACCAGCAACGGCAGCGACCAACAACGGCGGGACTGCCTCTAAAAAGCGGCCGGTTTCAAACGCAATCCCGTGGTCTCATCAAAGCCAAACAGGAGATTCATGTTCTGCACGGCCTGGCCGCTGGCTCCTTTCAGCAGGTTGTCTATCGCCGAATGAATTGCCAGTTTATCGCCCTGTTTTTCTATATGAATCAGGCATTTGTTGGTATTCACCACCTGTTTCAGGTCGATCATTTTATCAAGTACATGGGTAAATGCCTGACCTGCATAAAACAGTTCATACATACTTTGCAGTTCGGCCACATCCAATGCACAATGCACGATAGAGGTAACATAAATACCGCGTGCAAAATCTCCTCTCCAGGGCACAAAATGCACATGCGCCTTTGTATCCTCCTGCAACTGCCGCAGGCTCTGGTGTATCTCGTTGATGTGCTGATGCTGCAGTGTTTTGTATGCCTGTACATTGTTGGCTCGCCAGCTGAAATGAGATGTGGCGTTCAATCCCTGTCCCGCACCTGTTGAACCGGTAATGCCTGTTGTGTACACTTCGCCCAGGATGCCTCTTTTGGCAAGCGGTAACAGCCCAAGCTGGATTGCGGTGGCAAAACAACCGGGATTGGCAATATTTTTTGCGTCCCTGATGGCTTCCCGGTTCAGTTCGGGCAGACCGTATACAAATTTTCTGTTTTCACCCGAGGTATCGCGGCTCTTCAGGCGAAAATCCTGCGAAAGATCGATCACTTTCACATTGTCTGCCACAGGGTTCTGGTCAAGGAATTTTTTTGCATCGCCATGACCAACACAGAGGAACAGCACATCGATATCATTACTGAGTTTGTCGGTGAACAGCATATCCGTATCGCCGGCAAGATCTGCATGTATCCTGGTCACAGGATTGCCTGCGTTACTGCTGCTGTTGATGAATGCGATCTCTGCCTGCGGGTGATTGATCAGTAACCTGATCATTTCTCCGCCCGTATAACCTGCACCGCCTACAATACCTGCTTTGATCTTTTTCATCTTTTGTCTTTTTTGCATTTGCCGCCGGAATCGCTTCCGGTGAACTTAGCTTCTCAAGCGATTCTTATAACTATATATTGTATCTGTCACCAGCAGCCGAAGGCTGCGATGCCAGTATGAATTCAATATCCGTTTGTGTATGATTGATGATCCGGTGTTTTGTGCCGGGTTCTATGTGCAAGCCTTCGTTTTCCTTAACCAGGATATGTTTTTCTTCCACTTCAAAACTGGCTTCCCCTTTCAGCAGAAAGAAGAACTGCTGCGCGTGCCGGTGATAATGCAATGCTTCCGCCGTGCCGGCTGGCATTCTCTCCTGTTTTACCGATAAGGCCGGACTGTCTACAAAGTTCCACCCGTCGCAACCATTACCCCATTGGTAATGCTTCAGCGGCTGATCTTTGGAAACAGTTATCATTTTTCCGTTTCTTTAATGTTGTGATAGATCGATGTCTGGTTACCGAATATCTTGGAGAATCCTCTCACATCCTCACCGCTCCAGCCACTGTTCATTTCGCCGTATTTTCCGAATTTGCTGCTCATCAGGTCAAATTTCGATTCGATGCCGATTACCTGGAAACGGTAGGGATAGAGCTGTACAAATACCTCGCCGGTTACGTTTTCCTGCGAGTTGGCAAGGAATGCTTCGATGTCGCGCATTACCGGGTCGAGTATCTGTCCTTCGTGCAGCCAGTTACCGTAGAACTGCGCCAGCTGGTCCTTCCAGCCCAGCTGCCATTTGGTGAGCACATGTTTTTCCAATGCATGGTGTGCCTTCAGTATCACCATCGGCGCCGCAGCTTCAAAACCTACCCGGCCTTTGATACCGATGATCGTATCGCCCACATGAATATCCCTGCCGATGCCATAAGGGCCTGCAATGGTCTGGAGGTGCTGGATCGCTTTGGCAGGGTGATCAAAGGACTGGTCGTTTACCGATACCAGTTCTCCTTTATGAAACCCGAGTTTCAGTTCTTCCGTTCCTGTTTTGGTTACCTGCGTAGGCCATGCTTCTTCGGGCAGCATGCCTTTGGACTGCAATGTTTCCCTTCCGCCAACGCTGGTGCCCCAGAGCCCCTTATTGATGGAATAGGCCGCTTTTGCGAAGTTCATATCCACTCCTTTTTTCTTCAGGTACTCGATCTCCGCTTCGCGGCTCAGTTTCAGATCGCGTATGGGAGTAATGATCTCCACGCCCGGTATCATGATATGAAAAATCATATCGAACCTTACTTGGTCGTTACCTGCACCGGTGCTGCCGTGCGCCACGGCGATGGCGTTCAGTTTTTTGGCGTGTTCTGCAATATGCAGCGCCTGGCTCAGTCTTTCAGCGCTTACGCTTAGCGGGTAGGTATTGTTCTTAAGTACATTGCCGTATACCAGGTATTTGATGATACTGTCGTAATACGACTGTACCGCGTTAACGGTGGTATGTGTTTTTACGCCCAGTGCATAGGCATGTTTCTCCACCTGCACCAGTTCTTCCTCGCTGAAACCGCCGGTATTGACGATCACGCTATGCACTTCATAGCCTTTATCTTCTGTCAGGTATTTTACACAAAATGAAGTATCCAGTCCGCCGCTGAACCCCAGCACTACCACACCGCCCTGTTTGTTGTCCGCCATAAATAGTCAGTTTATCAAAAATGAAAAATGGAATGAAACAATGATTTTTTTCCGCTGCCGTTGCCACCGTTGCCTTCTGCATCTTTTTTAAAAAACCATTTCAGCAGTTTGCTCTGCTTCGCTTTCATGAAACGTTCATACAGTTTTGAATTCTGCTTGAATTCCGCAGAAGTCTCATGCGGCTCGTAATGATCCGCAGGGTCGTACAGCATCGCCGTACACATACAGTTCTTCCTCTCTTTGCTCATCAGTATATCGTAATTCACGCAGCTTTTACAGCCTGCCCAGAACTCGTCGTCATCTGTGAGCTGGCTGTAGGTAACCGGTTCATAGCCCAGGTCGCTGTTGATCTTCATCACGGCGAGCCCTGTTGTTAACCCGAATATTTTTGCGCTGGGGTATTTCTGACGTGAAAGATTGAAGATGGTCTGTTTGATTTTTTTCGCGATACCGCTTTTACGGAACGGGGGAGATACGATCAAACCGCTGTTAGCCACGAACTCTTCATGTCCCCACACCTCGATATAACAAAAGCCAACCCAGGTTCCATCGGGCATATGGGCTATCACCGCTTTGCCTTCATTCATTTTCTGCGCCACGTAATCCGGACTGCGTTTGGCAATGCCTGTGCCACGGGCCTTGGCTGAAGACTCCATTTCATCGGTTATGGTCTGTGCATAATGGGCGTCGCCACTATTCGCTACACGAACAATAATCTGATCTTCCAACTTGTAATGATTAATAAATGTGTGAAAAGAATAACACCAGCGTGTTTGTACCGATCCGGGAGAATTTCCACTGATAGGGGCAATTGCCAGTTGCTCGTCCTATCAGAACCCGCGTCGAGGTCGCGGCAAACTATTAGCCATCACTTCTTCTGCAGTTTGAGAAGCGCTAAACCTTTGATTGATATGGACGAATGTCTGTTTCACTGTACAGTTCATCTGTAAATGGGATGTAAAATTATCATTCTTTATACTATTTCGCGGTTTTTTTTATAAATTTTTCGTTAACGACTGTTAGCTATGCACATAAAAAAGCCGTTTTACCTCTGTAAAACGGCTTTTTTGTGCACGGTTATTTCTGCCGGCATTATCCCCCGCCGCCCCTTCTGAACTCGCCGCCGCCAAAGTTTCCGCCGCCCATGCGCATACCGGGCATCATTCCCGGAGGCATGTTACCGCGCTGTTGCTGGCCACCCAGCAGCGAACGCAGGTTATACGTAAACGTGAGCAGGAAATAACGGGTAAGCGTGTTGGTTCTTGTATTGATGTTCTGCGTACCGCTGATGCTGCTGCTGATCGATGTGTTCTGTTTGAAGATGTCGAAACAGGTCAGGCGCAGCTCTCCGGCCTTGTTCTTCAGGAACTGCTTTGCGATGGAGGGCGTTACCAGGAAGGCAGTTGTGTTGTATCCCGGGGCGCGGTTGCCATAATGGGTATAATCAAAATCGCTTGCCAGCAGCCAGCCATTGTTCGAATACAGGGTGAAATCGGCACCCAGGGTCTGCGTGGTATAGTTTGAATTCTGTGTTGGCGTCAGCGTGTTCCTCACGGGGTTATACATGAAAGTATAATTCAGGTTCATATCAAAATGATTGGCCAGGTTGGTGGTCCATTTGATGCTTTCCGATACCTGTGTGCTGCGGGAGTAACTGCTGGCGCTGTTGTACTTGGCATTGGTAAGCAGCGACTGCTGCTGCGAATACGACAGGTTGGTGGTGAACTGCAGGTTTGATTTTGGCGACTTGATCGGGAACCCGTACATAAAAGTGCCCTGCAGGTTGTAGGTGCCGTTCAGGTTCACATAGGTGGTTGTTTTGCCGCCGTTTGCCGCCTGTACAACGGAAGACTGTATATCGTTCTGCACCATGCTGGCATTTACCGTGGCAAAGATGATGCGCTGGGTAAACGGATCGAACGAGTTATACAGCACGCGGAGGGAGTGGGTGAACTGCGGTTTCAGGTTGGGATTACCCTGCTGGAAATTGATGGAATCCGATGTGGTCAGTATCGGCTGCAATTGCGCGGTACTGGGCTGACCGGTACGGCCGTTGTAGAACACGCGCAGCGCATGCGTACGGCTGAAATTATACATAAAATTAACCGTAGGCGTAAAGTTCACAAAGCTGCGGTCTACAATCACATGCTTCGTGGTATTGTTGCTTAACAGGCTCATAAACTGCAGGCCCGTGCCTATGTTGAAATTGAATTTCGTTCCCTGCAAACGGTAACTCAGGTTTGCATTATTGGAGTTGGCTGTATAATCGTACGAATTGCTGAACAGGCTGTCGAAACGCGAGAACTTACCGGATGTGTTGTCGAAACGGTATGTTTTGTTGATGGAATTGTTCTCATTATAGGAATAGGAATACCTGAATTCAAGCATCGAGTTTCTTGAGAGCGGTTCGGTATAGGACAGCGTTGGGTTAAATGCAAACGACCGGGATGAATCAACATAGAACTGGTTGATGGTATCGGTTTTTACAAAGGGCTGGTAAAATGAGTTGATGGCATAGTTATACCCTTCGCCATTGGTATGGCCTGCTGAGAAACCGAGATCGAGTGAAATGGTGCGCCCTCTTTTTGCAAACCGGTGACGCAACTGCAGGTTGGCGCCATTGATATTGAAGCCGTTTGACCTGCTCTGCGTATTGTTAACCGATCGGTTGATCGCTACACCGTTCTTGCCGCCGATCATAGAGGTGGAAGAACTGGATGCGGGCGTACTGTTCTGCAGGGTAAGATTGGGACGGAAGATCAGCGAGTTCATCGAATCGAACCTGGCCTCCATGTTGAAATTGAACGTATGCGTTTCTGTTCTGTTTAGCGATGAAGACAGCTGGTCGTTGACCGTGCTGGAATCGGGAGTGACCGTATTCACGATATTGCTTCTTGTTTCAATGGCGGCATGTGGCTTTTCATATTTGTAACTGCCGTATACCTCTACATTTTTGCCCCATACATCGCGGTAGTTCACAGCGCCCGCCCAGTTTTCGGTGATGCCCGAGCTGCTGGCGCCGCCACCACCAAAACCACCGCCGCCGCGGTTACCGCCGCCGAAGCCACCGCCGGCAAAATTACCGCCGCGTGCACCTCCTCCGAGGATATCACGTCCGCTGAAATTGGTTTTGTTGATATTGTTCCCCTGCCCCACCAGCGTGATCTGCTGATCGCCGTTCATATTGGTCAGGTTCATGCTTTCGTCGTACACACCATCCGTGCCCGCACCCGCTACAAATTTGCCGAAACGGCCTTTGCGCACATCCCTTCTGGTGGTGATATTGATCGTCTTTACCCGGTTTCCGTCGTCAAACCCGGAAAATTTGGACTGGTCGCTGAGGTCATCAAACACCTGTATCTTATCGATCACATCCGGCGGCAGGTTGCGCGTGGCCAGTTTGGGATCATCGCCCATAAAACGTTTTCCGTTAACCAGTATCCGCTGTACTGCTTCGCCACCCGATTTGATGGAACCATCTTTGGCCACTTCCATGCCCGGCATTTTTTTCAGCAGGTCTTCCGCAACCGCATTGGGCTTTGTCTTGAACGCGGAAGCGGACATCTCCAGCGTATCTTTTTTCATCTGTATCACCGACTGCCTGACCGTAACATTGCCCAGGTCTTCTGCTTCCGGTGTCATATAAATAGCCCCGAGGTCGAGACTGGCATTGGTCTTTGAAAAACTGATCTTACGTGAGATCAATGCATAACCCTGGAATTTTATCTGCAGAAGGCGTTCGCCAAAAGATATATTACTGATAGAGAAACTGCCGTCGGCCTTGGCCAGGCCAAATACTTCCAGCGTTGAATCCTGCGCATCAAGTACGGTTACCGTTGCATCTTTCAGCGATTGTTTGCTCGTAGAATCGATTAACTTTCCTTTAACAGTGGCGGTATTTTGCGCAGCAACGGAACCGCCGAGAAAAATGACTGTTAAAAGAGCAAAAATTTTTGTCATAAAGGGCCATATATGTGTTTACGAAAGTATCGGGCCTTCGCTTTGGGATTCAGTGTTTTGAAGACAAACGGAAAGCTAATATGATAGCTGGGCTTGTTCATTTTTTAATCGGTGAATATCTACGGCTCATAGGTAGGGTTTTGCGTATTCGGTGAACACTGGTTTTCTCCGGATTATTGGGGATTATTAACAAACCCTATTGTTATACGCTAAGCGATTCCATTAATTTTGGGCAACTAATTATATCCTAGCTTATGAAACATTTTTCAACCCACCCCGCTTTATTGATCGCTGCCGTATTTGGCACTGCCGTGTTTATCGCATGTTCTTCGGCCCGGCCAAAAGAAGAAGAAAAGCCGGTAAAAGACACCCTGACCATGAAAACAGACACCATCCTTTTCGATCACCTGCTGGTTGATAATAAAAAGGATCCTGCCTGCGGCATGCCTGTGTCTGCCGGTATTTCAGACACCGCGCATTACAAAAACCATGTACTGGGTTTCTGCTCGAAAGAGTGCAAGGAAAGTTTTGCAAAGAATCCCGATGCGCTGATAGCGGCGGCAGAGCTTACACATAAATAAACTGGTGGAGTAATTGCCAATGGTCAATTGCCAGTTGAAATTGGGGTTGGGACCTCCGTATATGGAGTGAACAAAACATCAACTGACAATCGGCTATTGAAGAATTATGAAAACAGGTATTCCACGTCTTCCCTTGTCAGGCTCTTTACGAAGCCTTCGTCGTCGGTGATCAGGTCTTTGGCAAGGCTGCGTTTGCGTTCCTGCAGTTTGAGTATTTTATCTTCTACCGTATCGGTGCAGATCATACGGTATGCAAAAATGTTTTTTGTCTGGCCGATGCGATGCGTTCTGTCGATGGCCTGCTGCTCCACGGCGGGGTTCCACCAGGGGTCTACGATGTACACATAGTCTGCGGCGGTAAGGTTCAGACCCACACCACCTGCTTTGAGTGAGATCAGGAATACACGGCAATTATCATCGTTCTGGAAACGCGTGATGGCTTTTTCTCTTTCTGCCACGGTACTGCTGCCGTCAAAATATTCGTAGTCAACACCCAGTTCTTTCATCTTTTCCTTGATCAGCGCCAGCATACCCAGGAACTGCGAGAACACAAGCGCTTTGTGGTTGCTGATATTCTCGGTGATCTCCCTGCCGATCTCTTCCAGTTTGACAGATGCGTTCGGAAATTTTTCATCATCCTTCATGATCGCCGGACTGTCGCATATCTGTCTCAGCTTCATCAGGCCCTGCAGGATGGTAAGTTGTGATTTCTGTATCCCCTGCTCTTCCACCACACCCATTATCTTATCGCGGTAGTCGTTGCGGTAAGCGTCGTAAATCTTGCGCTGCTCGTCGCCCATTTCGCAAAACAATACCATCTCCTGTTTTTCGGGAAGGTCTTTTGCCACCTGTTCCTTTGTACGGCGAAGGATGAACGGGTACAGCAGTTTGCGCAAATGGTCTTTCTGCTCTTTCTCGCCGAACTTATCTATCGGGATCGAAAACTCCTGTTTGAAGAACTCTACACTTCCCAGCATGCCCGGGTTGAGAAAGTTCATCTGTGCAAAAATATCAAAGGTGTTGTTCTGCAACGGTGTGCCGCTCAGGCAAAGCCTGTTCTTTGCTTTCAGCAGACCCGCGGCGCGGGTTACTTTGCTCGATGGGTTCTTGATCGCCTGGCTTTCATCCAGTATCACATAATCAAACGGAACCTCCACAAACTGCTTGATATCGCTCCGTAAGGTTCCGTACGTGGTGATGATTACATCCCATGAACCGTTGGCCAGCGAATCCCTCGAGCGCGCGCCACCATGGTGTACATAATACCGTATGGCGGGTGTGAATTTCTCGATCTCATTCTGCCAGTTAAACATCAGCGTGGTAGGACAAACCACCAGCGCTTTCAGGTTCCCGTTCTCTTCTTTCAGGTGATGCAGGAAGCTCAGCGCCTGTACGGTTTTACCCAAACCCATATCATCGGCCAGTATACCGCCCCACTGCACTTCGCGCAGGTAGTTAAGCCACTGGAAACCGCTTTCCTGGTAAGGACGCAGTATGGCTTTGAGGTGTGCGGGTGCCGGAATGGGTTTGATCGAATGGTTGTCTTTGATGCGCTCGTATTTTTCCTCGAGCTGAAAGAAAAGCTCTTCCTCGTCGCGCTGCATGTATAGTTCTTCGATGACGCTGAAATGATACTTGCTCAGCTTCATGTTGCCCGCCTTCCCGTCTCCCACGCGGAACAGCAACGAATATTTCTTGATCCATTCTTCGGGGAGGATACCCAGCGTACCATCGTCGAGCTGCACAAACTGCTGTTTATTGCTCAGGGCTTTCTTCACTTCCTCCACCGTTACTTTCTGTTCGCCGAACTGTATCTCGATCTTTGCATCGAACCAGTCGGTATTGCTGCTGATAAATATCCGGGTTGAGGGTTTGGCCGTGTTGAAACGGAAATTTTTCAATGCCTCGAACCCGTATACCGGTATGTTCATTTCCTTCACCGCATCAACAAACAGGAAAAACCAGTTGTTCTTTAACACATCTGCGCCTTTCAGCGCAAGTACATTGCCTTCCACAGGTCGTACAAAACCCGAGTGCAGTGATTCTATCTTTCGTATGAAATCTTTCTCCAGCTCCAGGTTGCGCTGTATCACCAGCAGTTTATCCGCAACCGGCAGGATGATCTTTTCCTTGTCCAGCATACGTATATCATACCCGCGGTAACTGAACACAGGCTGAAACAGCAGGTAATCGCCTTTTTCCTTCAGCATCACTTTTACCTCGGGCTTTATATCCTTCACCTCCTCCTTCTGCACATTGGTGAAATGCACCTGGTATTCTTTCGACAGGGGCAGCAGGAACTGCTGTAACTGCGCCGCCCAGTCATCCGCCGCTATAGTGATCTTGCCGGTGGGCAGGAATTTTTCGACCAGCATGATATCTTCCGGCCGCTGCCAGGTAAAGAACTGGTCGTGGTAACGGAACAAAAGGGTAGACCCGCATTCGTTCTCCGAAATATTGAGATCGGCCAGCGGCAGCTTTACGCGGCAGTCCACTTCGTAATGGCCACCGGTATAGTTTACTTCAAACTCCGGACTGATAAAATTCCGGACCAGTTCCGCTTTCTGCAGGTTGGCTGTGGTGAAATTCTTTTTCGGTGGCAGGTAAAAAACAAAGGGTGTGCCTGCGAGCTCGGAAAATATTTTCTGGAACTTGGGATGCAGGTATTCGTTGATCAGGTGCCTTGTTTCTTCCGGAAGCTCCTCCGTATGCTGTTGTATGATGTTTTCCCAGATACCGCTGAAAGGGGAATTTCGGTTAAGGTAACGGCTTACCTCTCCGGGCATCAGTTTACGCAACTGCTGCAGCAGCATTTTATCGTCTTCACTAAACACTTCCGTGTTGATGAATTTGGCAAGATCGAGACGAACGGTTTTGCTGATGTATTTTGTCAGCTCTTCGTCTGTTTCTCCCTGTATCGCATCGATCTGTATATACGGGTATTGCTGTTCGTTTTCGAGTACTACAATACCCAGTTTCAATACCGTTTTCTGTATGTCTTCCTCCTCTGTGATCACTTCTGCGGCAACGGGTGCCTCTTCGACCGGTCTGGGTCTTGGTTCGGCGGCGGGGTTTGTGCTTACCCGTTTGATGGAGGTATCCAGCACGCGTAAGAAAGGTTTGCCGTCTGTATAGGTAAATTCAAATTTACCTTTGAGATCATCGCTCAAAGAATAGCCGTACAGCGCCAGCAGTTTGTTCTTTTCCTTGTCCCAGTTACGGATACTGTCGAAATAATTGGCGCCGTAGTTATGAAGCAACTGCAGGAGTACAATATTTTTATGCACGCAGAGCGGATGCTGTGCATCACTTTTGCAGGTGCAGCTGGTATCAAAATTCCGTTCTTCGTTTTTTTGCAGCACCAGTCGGAAAAGATTTCCTTCGTATTCAAGTTCCGCTTTTACTTTTTCGTCTTTGGCTTCGAGTATATTGCTTCTGCCGGTTCTGAGGTAGTTCTCTGCCGCTTCAAAACTCTCGGGTGCAGACAGCATGCGGATAAGTTTCAGGTCAAGCTGTTTCATTTTGACCACGGTATGTTTCTGATCGTATACCGTTTCCTTATCGCCAAGCAGGTTCTTATCCAGCATATCCTGCAGGTAAAACAGGGCGCCGGCTTTATGCCTGCATATTTCGGAGAGATTATACGGGCAGGTACAACGCAGCGACAGTGTTTTCGGATCCTTGAACTGGTTGACATGCACTTTGTAAAAAGTGGCGTACCCATCGTCTTTTACGCGAAAGATCACGTTGCCCATCAGATCGTCGTACTCGATCAGCTCCACGTTACCCAGCGCATGGATCTTTTTTCCGCGGCGTATCACTTCTTCGGTGCCGCTGTTATAGATATGTTTGATCAGGTAAGGTAAAGCCATGGTCGGTACGCAGTTTGAGGCCTGGCATCTGGAGCAGGAGAATATTGGATACAGTTTTGTTTGGCTCCAACAAATACACCCGCTTCAAAAAGGGCAATTTGCAAAAGTAAAGGAAAGCAGGTGGCTTTACGAAACGAAATGAGAAATAGTAATCAATAAATTGTTAACAGGACGGCACCTGGAACCGGATGGTTACGCTGTAAACCTGTCCGCACCGGTCCTCTCCAGAGAAAACAAGGGTTTGGAATCATGCGCCAAACCTCAGGCCGGCTGACTGCATACCAGGTCGCCGTTTTTGTACACCGGCAGTACATTGGCCACATCGGGAGACACACAGTATTCGAGGTCTTTTTCGAGGCCATAGGATGCCAGTCGGTGCCAGTGTGTGGTGCGGCGGATAAATTGCTGCATATCGTTTTTATGCAGGCTGTAGAGATCGGCAGCCATCAGGCTGCTGTCGCAATGAATGGTAAAATGTTCCTGTATGCGATCGATAACGGCGCCGGCGAACAGCGCGTCTTCGAGGTTAAAACGGTCTTTCCAGGCAGAGCAGCCCAGTACCACATTCCTGTTCTGCTGCAGCAGGTGGTTGCATACCGCGGAGAGGTTGGGAAATGAGCCCGTGATCACTTCAGAAGCACCGCAGTTCAATGCCTTATGCAGCAGCCGTGTACCGTTGGTAGTGGTCAGCACCAGTGTTTTGCCTTCGATAAAAGACCTGGGATATTCGGCGGGTGAATTGCCAAAGCCCAGCCCTTCTATCACCTTACCATCTCTTTCGCCTGCCGTGATGCCGCCTGTTGTTTTTCCCAGCTGGATACACTGTTCCACACTGTCTACAGGAATAACCCTGGCGGCGCCGTTGTACAATGCCGTGGCAATGGTGGAAGTGGCGCGGAACACATCAATGACCACTACCACACTGTTCGTTATATCGTATATATCCAGTAACCGCGGTGAGATCACGGTATGAAGGGTTGGCTTGCTCATGCGGGGCAAAGATAAGGGGAAGGAACCACCGCCTATCAGTCTTCCAAAGGATACCGGATGCCCGCATACCAGCCAACCCTTATTTTTTGGTCAGGATCAGCAACTCGTTCGCCTGTATTTCGGTGCTGTAACGTTTGATGCCCTGTTTGTCGGTATAATTCCGGTTCACCAGTTTGCCTTCGATGGCCACTTCAATGCCTTTTACGAGGTATTTCTCGGCAATATCGGCGAGCTTACCCCATGCCACCACATGGTGCCATTGCGTATCCGTCACTTTCTCACCTTTGGCGTTTTTGTAGGTTTCGTTGGTGGCCACGTTGATATTGGCCAGTTTCTTACCGTCTCCGATGGTTTTGATATCGGGATCCTGGCCGAGGTAACCGATAAGCTGCACTTTGTTTTTGATGGCGTTCATAGGATTTGTTTTGAGACAAATATGCATGCGCCGCCAACCGGTTAGCCGTTATCAGGCATTTACATGCAGGTAAAAGTGTTTGTAAATATTTACGGTATAAGATGGTATGGGATGGAAGATGGGTGATATCCGATTGATGACGGGGGCTGGTTTGCCTTTGCTACCTTTGCGTATGACCTTCAGACAAATTGTACTCAAGGCGGTCTATCCCCTGCTTATGCTTTTTGCGAAGAACAGAAAGCAGGCTATTTCCGTGCAAAACAATCCTTCCCAAACGATGCCTCCTGTATCTTTTTATTCGATGAATATAACAGCCAATGACGGCACGGCGGTTTCGCTTGCTGCTTTCAGCGGGAAAAAGATCCTGATCTGCAATACCGCCAGCGACTGCGGGTATACCGCTCAGTACGCCGATCTTGAAACCTTGTACCGGCAATACGGGGATACACTGGTGGTGATCGGGTTTCCGGCAAACGATTTCAAAGGGCAGGAACCGCTCGATGATGCAGGCATTGCGCAGTTCTGCCAGTTGCATTTTGGTGTAAGTTTTCCGCTGGCGCAAAAATCGCAGGTGGTGAAGGGGCCGGGGCAGCATCCGGTGTTCAAATGGCTGACGGATCCCAAACAGAACGGCTGGTGCAGCCAGGAGCCCACCTGGAATTTCTGCAAATACCTTATCAGCGAAACAGGCATGCTCGAGGCCTTCTTTGCGCAGAACGTTTCGCCGCTCAGCGATGAGGTTATCGGCGCCGTTGTAAAATAACAGATCCCACACACGACTATCTTTGTCATTCAACCCATCACCTTGACTATCCATTGCTTTCAGCATGTGTCTTTCGAAACACCGGGTACCATTCTCGAATGGGCTTCGGCACAGGGGCATACCATCCGTTTTACTTATTTCTTCGAAGACGGTTTCCGGCTTCCCGAACCCGGTTCTTTCGATTGCCTGCTGGTCATGGGCGGGTATATGAATGTGGATGAAGAAGACCGGTTTCCCTGGCTGAAACAGGAAAAAGCGTTTATTGGGGAATGCATACGGGCCGGTAAGTGCTGGGCATCTGCCTGGGCTCACAGCTGATTGCTTCGGCAATGGGCGCCGCCGTGTACAAAGGCAGGGAAAAAGAGATCGGTTTTTTTCCGGTGCAGTTTTCCAACGCAGCATTGACACATCGTTGTTTCAGTCATTTCACCGGAACCTATACCCTGTTTCACTGGCATGGCGATACATTTGACCTGCCCGGCAACGCAATACCTATCGCTTCTTCCGGTGTTTGTCCGAACCAGGCTTTTATGATCGGTGACAATGCACTGGCCCTCCAGTTTCACCCCGAGATGACTACCGCATCGATCGAACAGATGCTGCTGCACGACGGCGGGGAGCTTGAAGAAAACGGCCCCTTCATTCAATCGAAAGAAACCATTGCCGGCCATTATCACCTGCTGGATCAAAACAGAAAAGACCTGTTCCTGCTGCTGGATGCATTTTTTTGTTAAACAGAAACCGGCTGAGCGGATGGCGTTGTGCCGCATACCCCGGCACTAACCATTAGACCGGGCATTTTTCGTGGTAGTTGATGATCTCTATCGGTGTTCTCTCTATTACAAAGCCCTCGTAGTTCTGTTGTACCTCGTCAAGCACGGCCTCCACTTCTTCCATCGTCTTTAGCGTAACCAGCCTGTTGCGGTATTCCTTGATATTGGGGAGACCTTTCAGGTAGTTTGCGTAATGGCGGCGCATTTCGTTGATACCTACAACAGGGCCTTTCCATTCGAGGGATTTACGCAGGTGTTTGCGGCATACTTCCACGCGTTCTTCCAGCGTGGGCGGGGGCAGTGTCTCGCCGGTATTTATATAGTGTTTGATCTCGCGGAATATCCATGGGTAACCGATCGCCGCCCTGCCGATCATGATGCCATCCACACCGTAACGTTCCTTGTATGCCAGCGCTTTCTGCGGGCTGTCGATATCCCCGTTACCAAAAACGGGTATGCGGATGCGCGGATTGTTTTTCACTTTCGCGATCAGCGTCCAGTCGGCCTCACCCTTGTACATCTGCGCACGGGTGCGGCCATGAATGGCAAGTGCTTTTATTCCCACGTCCTGCAGGCGTTCGGCCACTTCCTCGATATTCCTGGAATTATCGTCCCAGCCCAGCCTGGTCTTTACGGTCACCGGCAGACTGGTGCTTTTTACCACGGCCTCGGTCAGGCGCACCATCAGGTCAATATCTTTCAGCACACCGGCGCCGGCGCCCTTGGTAACCACTTTTTTTACCGGGCACCCGAAATTGATATCGAGCAGATCGGGGTTTACCGTCTCCACGATCCTGGCGCTGAGCGCCATCGCCTCTTCGTCGCCGCCGAATATCTGTATGCCTATCGGCCGTTCGTAGTCGAAAATATCCAGCTTATGCCTGCTTTTGATTGCGTCGCGGATCAGTCCCTCGCTGCTGATGAACTCGGTGTACATAAGATCGGCGCCGTTGTCTTTGCATACGGCACGGAACGGCGGGTCACTCACATCTTCCATAGGTGCGAGCAATAATGGAAAATCAGGTAGTTCTATCTGGTCTATTTTTACCATATTGCGTCCGGGATTTACCCTTTCCTTTGGGCGGAGCCGTTTAAAGGAAGCTGCAAATTTACAACCTTATTTGCCAATCGCATGAACCAAAAAACCCCGCTCAGTTATTTTCTGCAGTTTGCGATATTACTCGGTTTATTTGGCTGCTTCCTGGTCATCGGCAATATGCTGGCCGCTGTTATGAGCAGTATTATCCTGCAAAAACCCTTGTTGGATGCCGTTAATGCATTAAGCAACCCCGTTAATGCAAATGTTGCACGCCTGTTAAACACCGTTGCCGCGTTTATCAGTTTTTTTGTCCCGGCGGTATTGTTTGCAATGATCATCGGGCGAAAACCGTTTACCTATTTACAATTCTCGAAGAAAATCAGCGGTAAACAGGTGATGCTGATCTTTATCATTACCATCGGCAGTATGGTATTGAGCGGTGCCCTGGGTGAACTGAATGAAAAGATCCCGCTTCCGGCAGATCTCTACGAAAAAGCGAGAAAAATGGAAGAGCTGTATAAAAAGGCCATGCTGGCCATGGCTTCCATGCATTCTGTCAGCGATTACCTGATGGCGCTGGCGGTCATAGCGGCGGCCCCCGCCCTGTTTGAAGAGGTTTTTTTCCGGGGCACACTGCAGCAGCTGATGGTTGGCTGGACAAAAAACAAATGGGCCGGCATCATCGTCACCAGTATTCTTTTCAGCGCTTTTCATTTTTCCTATTTTGGTTTTTTACCAAGGTTGGCCCTGGGTATAGTGCTGGGGTTGATCTTCCATAACAGCCGCAACATCTGGCTTAACATCGTACTCCATTTTCTCAACAATGCGATCGTTGTCACGCAGCTGTATGCCGTGTCGAGGCAGGGAAAATCGATCGAGAAAACGCTCGATGAAAGCATGCCCATGTGGTGGGGTCTCATAGCGGTTATTTTGCTGGTGATCGCTTTCAGGCCATTCAACAAAGAATGCAAACGCGTGGCAGCGGCTGCCGTACGCACGGATTCCTTACCTGACAAACCGGTTAACTGATGCCAAGCTGGATTAAATTATACGTAACCCGCAATACAACAGAGGCCAGCATCATACAGGGTATGCTGGAAGAGAACGAGATACCCGTGCAGGTCATGAACAAACAGGACAGCAGTTATCTCAATTTCGGCGATATCGAGCTGTATGTGCCCGAGCACCTGCTGCTGACCGCCAGCCGGCTGCTGGACCAAAGTATGCTGAACTAATTCCTACATTCGTACCCTAACCCTTACCTATTATGGCCTTACACCTCCAGACATTCAGGACCCGCGCGCTTTCCGCCATCGTTTTTGTGGCGGTGATGCTGGCAGGCTTGTTATGGAACCAATGGAGTTTTTTGGCTTTGTTCTCCCTGATACATTTTGGTTGCTGGGTGGAATACCAGAAACTGGTAACGCGGATCGATCCGGAATACAAATACATCAATGCAGGTCACAGATACGGGGTGATGCTGCTTGGCTGGGGTTTTATGCTGTGGATGACCAATGCCGACTACCGCATCGGCGATTACCTGCTTGCCGCATGGGGCTGGGAACTGATGTGGATAGGCGCGATCGTTTTTTTGCTGACCGTGATCATCGCGCCCAAATTCAACCATCCGAAATTACTGGCGCATTCGCTGCTGGGGTTGTTATACCTCTCGCTGAGCTGGGGCCTGATGATGCGTTTGTGGAATAATATGAGCCAGTCGGTATTTACCGGTCGGCCCTGGATCATGCCCGTAGTACTGATCGCATCTATCTGGATCAATGATACGATGGCATATATCGTAGGCTCGTTTATCGGCAGAACACCGTTTTCGGCCATCTCTCCCAAAAAAACCTGGGAAGGCACCATCGGCGGCGCCTTGCTGGCGGTGGCGGCGGTTAGCCTGATCGGTTATTACACATGCGGGTTCCCCGTGAGAGCGCTTATACTCATCAGTTCTGTGGCCGCGGTGTTTGGTACGGCGGGTGATCTGTTTGAGAGTAAACTGAAACGGCTCGCCGGCGTAAAAGACAGCGGCAGTATCATGCCCGGCCACGGAGGCTTTCTTGACAGGTTCGACTCCCTGCTGTTTGCCACCACGGCAACCTGGCTGCTGTTTACGCTGCTATGAGCGTGGGGGCTTCCGGTCAGCCGGCCGCAGTCAGGGGCAGTACATATTTTCTCCCTGTTTGTCTTTTCCCTTTTCACTTTAATTACCTTTGCCGTTCAATTATCAGCCATGACCATTCACCGGGAAGGATATAAAACGATCGCGATTACGGCGCTTTTATTCGGGATATTCAATCTTATCTCATTTACCTTTTTAAGCAGCACGCTTTCCTGGCTGGCGATGGCCTTGTTTGTACTCACGCTCGGACTGTTCTTGTTCATCGTTTCGTTTTTCCGCATACCGGAGCGCGCACTCAGTACCGGCGAAGAAAAGATCATCTGCCCGGCAGACGGAAAAGTGGTGGTGATAGAAGAAGTGGTGGACGAAGAGTATTTTAAAGACAGGCGCATCCAGGTGAGCATATTCATGAGTCCTGCCAATGTTCACGTAAACCGCAACCCCGTCAGCGGGGAAGTGGTGTATAACCAGTACCACAAAGGAAAATACCTGGTGGCCTGGCATCCCAAATCGTCTACCGAAAATGAGCGCTGGAGCGTGGTTACCCGCAATACGCACGGCGAGATCCTGTACAAACAGATTGCGGGGGCACTGGCCAAGCGTATCTGTAATTATACCAAAGTAGGCCAGCAGGTGCTGCAGGGAGACGAATACGGCTTTATCAAATTCGGCAGCCGCGTAGACATTCTTTTACCGGTCGGTACCAGAATCGATGTACAGCTTAACCAGGCGGTACAGGGTGGGGTAACCGTGCTGGGGCGCTGGTAAACCGCCGCTGGTACATTTTAACATTTGCGATAGGCATATCTGCTTATTTTCAGTACCAATAAAACACAACGACATATGAAAAAACTGTTTACACTGGCCACTGCCGCAATGCTGATGACAGGCTTCGCTTTTGCACACGAAGGAGACAAGGACAAGAAAAAAGACAAATGCTGCAAAGACGGAAAGGAATGTAAAAAAGACGAAAAGAAAGAAGCGAAAGAGTCGGCAAAAACGGTAAAGGCAACAGCCAAACCGACAGCCAAAAAAGCTTAAATAACGATCCCGCCTCCCGGCGGGATTTTTTTTGTTCCATACGTTTATCGCGGACGTCAACACCCGGCCCGGACCGCTTGGTCCCGGATAGCCGCAACACTATAATATCTGCTCCAGCTCCCGCAAATGATACACCGTGTAGGTGGGCTTTATATGCGGCTCTATGTTGAGATGGTTTACAAAAATGGTATCCATTCCTGCGTTGATGCCTCCCTGTATATCCGCATCCAGGTTATCGCCGATCATGATGCTTTCTTCGATCCTGGCGCCGGTTTTCATGATCGCGTAATCGAAAATGGCTTTATGGGGTTTCAGGCTGTTGCAACCTTCTGATGTGATCACTTCCCCGAAGAAACCATCGATGTTCGCATTCCTGATCTTGTGGTGCTGGATCTGTTCAAAACCATTGGTGACAAGGTGCATCCTGTACTGTTTGTTCCGCAGGTAGGTAAGTATTTCCAGGGTATAGGGAAAAAGGTTTTTCCGCATGGGCAGGTGGTCGAGGAACTGAACAGACATCTTCCGCGCCAGCGGTTCATCCGCCAGTTTGAAATCGAGCATGGCCAGCCACATCCTTTTCCAACGCAACTCATCCTGTTTGATAAAGCCTTTTGTATACCTGTCCCACAACCGTTCGTTATGATGGCTGTACCGCTCGAAAAAAGCCCCGAAATCGCCGATGCCTTTTTCGTTCAGCGCATTCTGCTCATACAGCGTGGCCAGCGTTTCTTTTGCATTCGTTTCAAAATCCCAAAGCGTATGATCGAGGTCGAAGAATAAGTGGCGGTATTTCATGGGTGCAAAGTAAGGATTAATGATTAGGGATTAGGATTAGCGGATTGGTGGATTATGGATTAGCGGATTAGGGATGCTGTTTTGCCGGCCTATTTTCCGTCTCATTTGGCGGTTGAAAATCTGTGAAATCCACAATCCGCCAATCCGTAATCCCCCCATCGGGCCGAGTCGGTAAAATTGGCTTACTTCGCATATCATCATTATTATATCCGGATGAATATTGTTATTACCGGCGCATCAAAAGGAATCGGGTTGGCTGTGGCGGAAGTTTTTGCCGCAGAGGGGCATACGCTTTTACTCTGCAGCCGGGGTGAAAAGAACCTGTATGATGCAGTGGCAGGACTGCAATTCGGTTATCCGCAGTGCACCGTAAAAGCCAGGCCTGCCGATATGAGCGATGCTGGCGAGGCAAAAGTTTTTGGCGAATGGTGCCTGGAACAGGGAACTCCGGATATCCTCGTCAACAATGCCGGCCAGTTTCTTCCCGGCAGCATTTACAGTGAAACGGAAGGCACACTGGAAACCATGATGGCCGCCAATGTGTACAGCGCCTATCGTCTTACCCGCCTGCTGCTGCCATCCATGATGGCAGCAGGAAAGGGACATATTTTCAATATCTGTTCCATTGCTTCCCTGCATGCCTATGCAAACGGCGGCAGTTACAGCATCAGCAAATTTGCCCTGCTGGGCTTCAGCAAAAACCTGCGCGAAGAACTGAAACCGCATCATATTAAGGTAACAGCGGTTTGTCCGGGTGCCACCATGACGGCCAGCTGGGATGGCGCGGGCATTGATCCGGCGCGTATCATGGAAGCAGCCGATATTGCCCGCATGATCCATGCAGCTGCCAGCCTTTCTCCGATGGCTGATGTGGAAGACATCATTATGCGGCCGCAGCTCGGGGATCTTTAAGGGTTGAACCGAGCATCTGCCGCCGGCTTACCAATTCTTTAACAGTTTAGCCCGTCAATCTTCTCCCGGATACATAGTTTCATATTACGATAACACTGTCCTAACATTCGCTTCATATTGGGGTTTGAGCTTTGCTAAACCCCATAGACCATGGAAAGAAGACAAGTGGATGTTGTGGTGATGAGCGATCTGCATCTGGGTACCTACGGATGCCATGCGCGTGAGATCGTTAACTATCTCAAAAGTATACAGCCCCAGATACTGGTGCTGAACGGGGATATCATCGATATCTGGCAGTTCAGCAAACGCTATTTTCCCGTATCGCATATGCAGGTGCTGAAAGAGATCATGCACCTGCTCAGCAAAGGCACGCGTGTTATCTACATTACCGGCAACCATGATGAAGCCCTGCGTCGCTACAGCGATATGAACATGGGCAATTTTCAGCTTACAGACAAACTGGTGATGGAGATCAACGGCAAGATGACGTGGATCTTTCATGGCGATGTATTCGATGCCACCACAAAGGGCAGCGCCAAACTGCTGGCCAAACTGGGCGGACATGGCTACGACCTGCTTATACTGATCAACAGCTGCATCAACCGCATACTGAAACTGATGGGCAGGGAGAAAATGAGCTTCAGCAAAAAAGTGAAGAACAGCGTGAAAAAAGCGGTTGCCTGGATCGGTGATTTTGAACAGACCGCTGCCGAACTGGCCATCGAAAAGAAATACGATTATGTGATCTGCGGGCATATTCACCAGCCGCAAAAAAGAGAGGTGGTAACCGGGGACGGTAGCGTGGTATACCTGAACAGCGGCGACTGGATCGAGAACCTCACTTCGCTCGAATACAGCAACAACGAATGGACCATATTCCAGTACGAAGAGAAAGACTTTGTGAAAGCGGCCGCACCCGTGGTAATGATGGAGAAAAAACTGCCGCAGCTGAACGTGGTAACCGATGAGGTTTCCCTATTTCTTCACTCACTTGTTATGCATTCATGAAAATACTGTACTCCATACAGGCCACAGGTAACGGGCATATTGCCCGCGCCATGGAACTGATGCCCTACCTGCAGCAGTACGGGCAGGTGGATGTGTTTCTCAGTGGAAGCAACAGCAACCTGCAGCCCGATCTTCCTGTGAAGTACCGCAGCAGGGGTGTCAGTCTTTTCTACGGCAATACCGGCGGACTGGATTATCTCCGCATGTGGAAAGAATTCAGCCTGAAACGCATCTGGAAAGAAGCAAAGGACCTGCCGGTTGAACAATACGATATTGTGCTGAACGATTTTGAGAGCATCACCGCACTGGCCTGCAGGCTGAAAAAAGTTCCGAGCGTGGGCTTTGGACACCAGGCCAGTTTCCGCAGCAGGTTTACACCCAGGTCTGCTAAAAAAGATATGGCCGGTGAGATCGTATTACAGCACTACGCAACGGCTTCAGACTATGTAGGACTGCATTTTAAGTCGTACGATTCGTTTATCGTGTCGCCTGTTATCAAGCAGCAGATACTCCAGGCCGATGCCGCCGATAAAGGACATATCACTGTCTACCTGTCACATTACAGCGATGAAGTGGTGATAAAAGCGCTGCAGAAAATAAAGGAAATCCGGTTTGAAGTGTTTTCCAAAAAAGTGCGGGCGATAACCGCGCATGGAAATATTACATTGATCCCCGTAAGCAATGACGCGTTTACCCGCAGCCTGATCCATTCACATGGCGTGATCACCGGCGCGGGCTTTGAAACGCCTGCGGAAGCATTGTATCTTGGCAAACAGCTGCTTTGCCTGCCGATCAAAGGTCAGTATGAGCAACTGTGTAATGCGGCTGCCCTGAAGGATTTCAATGTAACCGTTGTTGATAAGATCGATGAATCATTTGCGGCGCATGTGCAACACTGGCTGCAGCATTCAGCCGTTACCCCGCTGGCACTGGCACAGGATACCAGGCAGATCGTTCAGCTGGCAATGGATAAAGGAAGGGAGTTAAAACACCAGTTCACCGTACATGAACCGTTACTTACCGAAGAGGATTTGGCGGTGATGTATCCATGAGTTTCGCCACAGATTACACAGATTTTCACAGATGAGTTGCTCAGGCGTTTTCGCCGGTCAGCAGTACCTGCCAGGCCTCGTTTATTTTTCCCTGGCTCAGGAGGGCTGCGGCATATTTATGGAGTTCTTTTTCCATTTCTGCAGGGTTTACAGAATAGTACTGGATGATCTCCTGCAGGTGTTTGTCTTCAAAAGAGGGATCAACTACAGGCACTTCATGTACATTGCCCAGCATGCCCAGATGATTGCCGGTCAGCAATAAGCTGTTACGTATACTGGCAGGCAGACAATCCACACCGATTCCGACCTGGGTATTGGGTTTAGGCACTTTAAAAAGACTGGATTCATCCACCCTGCAATACCAGTCGCCGCCGAGCCGCGCCACCAGCTGCAGTTTTCGCTGGTCGATCATTTTTCGTTCTTCATCGAGAATACTGTCATCCACATGCATACAGAGCACTTCGGCAATAACCAGGTTACCTGCCCCGCCTTCATTGCCCAGGCTTTTTACTTCATTAATCCGGCATTCGAGTTTGATCTTGGCCTCTTTGACCATGGGCGGTTTTACCATCGAAGCCGGCTCCCGGGTAAATCCTGCTTTTATAAACTCGTCCACGTTCTTCGGAAACTCGCAGCTTGCCAGGCTGGTTTGCTGCACCATGGAATAATCCACCATATTAATCACACATTCCGGCACCTGCAGGATGTTCTCCAGCGTGTGTTTGGTGGTATTGTCGCGCATACGTCTCGAGGGAGAAAATACCACAATGGGCGGCCTGGCAGAAAAAAGATTGAAAAAACTGAATGGACTCAGGTTCACATTGCCGGCCTCATCAACCGTACTCGCAAAACAGATAGGCCTCGGCGCCACAGCGTGCTGGAGCCATTGTTGGGTTTCACTTCCCGGAATATCCTGAAAACGAATTGTCATTGATTACGGATTTGCGGATTATGGATTCGCGGATTTTTTTAAATACTGGATAAATCCACCGATCTTCTTACCGATACGCAGAGAACGGTTGCTAAAATACTCATAAGTGGGCTGAACGATCATTCCGGCCTTACTTAGTATTGTGAACTGGTTAAACAACTCTCCGGAAGAACCTTTGGCATACAGCAGGAATCTTATAAAGATCCGGTTGTTCTGATATTCAAACCCTTCCGCAATATTGTTTGAAATAGAGGCCACGGCCGCTCTTATCTGATCCTTCATGCGATAATCTGTCCGCAGCTTTCCAACCTCACAGAATTTGTACACTTCGGTGGCAAAGTCAACGGCTTCAAGCCAAAGCGGCATGTCTCTAAATGATAGATATCGTGTCATAAACAAATTCAATCCGCGAATCCATAATCCGTAAATCCGTGAATTTGTTTTCTAAAATAGGCAACAATACGCTGCTGGCATCAGGTATTTATACCCTACTTCTTCCTGCTCAGGATGGAGAAATCGCTTTCTTCACGGACGATGGTGTTGTGCAGGATACCGAGGGCTTCTATTTCCATTTCTACGGTGTCTCCTTCCTGCAGCCATTGCTCCTGGTAATTGGGATCGGTGAGTTTGCCCGTGCCGTTGAGCTCGAGAAAACAACCGGTGCCAACCGTTCCGCTGCCGATCACATCGCCCGGATAAATATCTGCCCCATACGCACAACGTTCTATGATCTCGGCAAAGGTCCAGTCCATATCCGCCAGGTTACCCCTGCTTACCTGTATGCCGTTCACTTTACAGGTCATGGGCAGGTTCCAGTTCTTACCGGTATGTCCTTCCCTGCAGGAAACTTCAAAGGGTTCCAGTTCATCAAGCGTAACCAGGCAGGGACCCACGGCGGTTGCAAAATCTTTTCCTTTGGCCGGGCCCAGGTTCAGCAGCATCTCCTCCATCTGCAGTGTTCTTGCGCTCATATCGTTCATGATCATCAGTCCGCCGATAAAAGCATCCGCTTCTTCTGCGCGGATATTCCTTCCGTGTTTGCAGATCACAACAGCAGCTTCGAGCTCAAAATCGAGTTTGGCAAAATGATCCGGCATGCATTTTACATCGCCGGCGCCCTGTATGCTGTGGTGGTTTGTAAAATAAAAGATAGGGTACTGATCAAACTCCGGTATCATATCCAGTTTACGGTTCCTGCGCGCCGCAGCCACATGCTGGCGAAACGCGTAGCCATCCCGGCAGGAAGAAGGAAAAGGAACCGGCGACAGCAGGGGCAGTCCCTCTATGGCGATGCCGTTGTCCTTACTCGTTCTCCCGTTTCTGATCGCCTCGTTTACCTTCTGCGCCACGGGGAACATATCGTCCCAGTAGTGCAGGAACATATTCATGCTGTTCGGCAATTCCGGGTGAACCAGGTCGCAGTCGTACAGCAGGCCATCCACCAAAAACGCAAGCTGGTCGCGGCCATCATTGAGATAAGAAACAAGCCTCATAAAAATATTTGTGGCGAAAATAAGAAGATGGGGGTGAATGGGAAAAGTGAAATACCCGGACAGGCAACCGGCTGCCATTTGTTCACCAACGTTCCTCCTCCGGTATTTCACTGTCAGGCCGGAAAGCTTCCCTGGCCAACCGGCTTTGCTGCATGCGTTCGATCAGCAGCGCCGCTATCATGGTGCCCGCATCCGATGCGGGATTTTCGGTAAGTGCGTGTTTGATTTTTTCCTCGCTTACATCCAGCCGGTAAAGAAGCTGTACCAGTTGCGAGAAATCCTTTTCGATCAGCTCATTCACAAACTCAGCCAGCTGCTCGGGCGAGCGTTTCTCCAGTGCAAGCAATTCATTATCAGGCTCCATACCTAAATTTACGGATCCCCCAAGAAACCTGCGGGTCTTTTCCAACCTTTTTGCGGTGGCGGTCTCTTATACCCGTGTCAGGAACACAAACCAGGTCCGCCATGCGTAAGTTGCACACCCTTGTATCGTTTGCCATCATGATCGCCATAACACTGGTGGTGCTGGGTATGTTCCGGAGCCACCGGTCAAACCGCGGTGAAACCCGTTTCCCCGCTTCCGTAAGCCTGTACACCGAAACCGCGGGCCGGGTATTTTTAAGTATCTGAAAATTGGCTATTTTTAAGCCGACACCCCCGCAATAAAACCGTTCCCATCACCGGTTACCGGTTTCCACTACCGCTTATGAACAAAATGATCCTTTTGGGGTGTCTGCTTCTGCTCGGCATATCGGCTTATGCGCAGCACGGCAGCGTCAGCGGCAGGATCACAGACAGCACCGGCAAAAACCCGCTGGCACTGGGTACCGTCAGCATTTTTAAAGCAAAAGATACCGTACTGGTCACCTACCGCCTCAGCAACGACAAAGGCGAATTCAGCATAGGCACACTTCCGGCCAATATACCGCTTCGCCTGCTGGTAAGTTTTGCGGGTTACGAACCCTGGCGCAAAGAGTTTACACTTGCCAAAAACGGTGTATTGAACCTGGGTAATATTAAAATGGTGAGTTCGGCGCTGCAGCTGGATGAAGTGATCGTGATAGCCGAAAGACCGCCTATTGTGGTAAGAAAAGACACGGTTGAATTCAATGCAGCCTCTTTCAAAACATTGCCCAATGCCGTGGTGGAAGACCTGCTGAAAAAATTACCGGGTGTATAGATCGATCAGGAAGGGAATATTCTGGTGAACGGCAAACGCGTAAACAGGATATTGGTTGACGGAAAAAGTTTTTTTGGCAGCGACACCAGGATGGCCACCAAAAACCTTCCCAGCGAATTCATCGACAAAGTGCAGGTGACCGATGACAAAGACGAAATAGCCCGCAACAACGACGGCGACCTGAGCAATGCGGGCAAGGTCATCAACCTTACCATGAAAAAACATATAAAACGCAAATGGTTCGGAAAACTGTCGGGCGGACTCGGCACCGACGAACGTTATACACTCAATGCCAGTATGAATATTCTGCGGGATACTTTCCAGTTGAATATGCTGGGGAGCGCCAATAATTTCAGCGGCAACGGACAGGGTTTTACGCCCGCCACGAACCAGAATGCCTCGGTGAATTTCAATTACACACGATCAAAATCCCTTTCTTTCTCCGGGCAGTATGCTTACCGGGCCAACAGCAGCGACCTGTTTTCGAGGAACGAGACACAGCGTTTTATCGGCGATACCGTTGTGATCACGCATAGCCAGAGCCAGTCGCTCAACAGCGGCGGTTCACACAATGTTTCTCTTGGCGGCAACTGGCGGGCAGACAGTCTTACCAATCTGGATTTCAGGATATCGTATGGCCGTAATGAAAACAGTTACCGCACCACTTCGCAGGTGCTTATCGACAACAATTTTCTCGGCAGCCTCAGCAGGGGTAATAACCTGAACAGGAATGGGTCAACAGGCGAGAACATCAATCAAACCGCTTCGATCAGTTACCGTTTCCGGAAACACCGGGGAAGATCGGTTTCGTTCTCGGAATCGTTTTCCTATAACTATTATCCCTCCGATATGCTTACCGAAAGCAATAACGAGCTTTACTATCCCGCCGCCACCACTAAAATCATCAACCAGCTGCGCAGCACCAATTCGCCTTCCACCCTGTTTAGTGCAACCGGCACTTACAGCGACCAGCTGACAAAAAAATGGACCTTGCGCGCCAATTCGCGTTTTGAATACAGCAAGCGCCTGCAGGACCTGCTTACCTATGCCCGGGGCAACAGCAATAAATACGACAGTCTCGACAACCTGCTCAGCAACAGTCTTAACCGCGAGCATATGCTGTGGAGCAATATGGTGGGCCTGGGATACCGCATCAACAAAGTAACGGTAAGCCTGAACGGAACATGGACACAGCAGTGGGTGGATAACCATTTTGGCATTGGCGGATTGTATTCGGCGAGGCAGTATTATTCCAACCTTTTTCCCTCGCTGACAGTGAACTGGGCGCGTATTAATTTTACAATATCACAAAACCTGAGTGTGCCGAATATCGGCCAGCTGACCCCGGTTCCGGATAATTCAAACCCGTACTATATACGTTATGGCAACCCCGATCTGCTGCCAACCAAACAGACCTCTTTTAACCTGAACGGAAGTATTTACAATGTGAAAACGAGTTTCAATGTATCCGGCAACCTCAATGCCTCTTTTACCAACGATGCGGTTATACAGAAATCAGTGCTCAGCAGCAGCGGTGTGCAGACCAGTATACCGGTAAACGCAGACGGGTTGTTCAGCTCGTATGCCTACCTGATGGCTTCGAAACAATTTCGCTCCAAACAAAAATTCTTCCTGACACTTAGCGGATCACTGTCCGCCAATATCAGTCGTTCGCCGATTTATTTCAATGGTGTGCAAACGATCGCCGATAACCTGAATATCGGTCCTTCGCTGACGGTGGCGCTCGACTGGAACGAACGAGTGCTGTTCAATCCCAGGTATACCATAAACGTCAATAAGAGCAGCTATTCCAGCCAGCAGTTCAACAAAGTGAGCATCGTTACCCATGATGTTGGCGGTGATATTACGCTCAGGCCCACCAAAAAGATCATCCTGCAATCCAATGCCAGTTACCGGTACAACGGGCAGTTTGCATCGGGCAGCAACAGGAGCATCATAAACTGGAATGCCTCCGTAAGCACCCTTTTGTTCAAAGAAAGCCAGGCGCAGCTCAAACTGGATATTTATGATGTGCTGAACAACAGCAGCAATTTCTACAGTTTTATCAGTGCCAATTCGATCGTAAAAGGACAATCAACGGTTTTGCAGCGGTTCTTTATGCTTTCGTTCGTATACAATATCAAACCTGTTACCGCAGCCCGGCCCGGGCGCGCCTTACCCGGCCCGGTGACGATGATGCATGCCTATTGATTTTCGCCGGTTGAAAGATCACGTCAGTTACTGTAAAGGCCGTTACCTGTATTTCTCCATCACCCCCAGCCCGAACAGGGCAAAATCGTATTTGACAGGGTCGGCTGCGTCAAGTGTGCGCAGGCAGGCAGTGAGTTCAACGGCGGCCTGCCAGTTAAGCTGGTTACGCTGCAGCAGACCGAAGTGTTTTGCCACTCTGGCCACATGCAGGTCGATGGGACAGATCAGCTGTGCGGGATGTATCTTTTTCCAGATACCGAAATCAACGCCTTGTTTGTCCCGGCGCACCATCCAGCGCAGGTACATGTTCAGGCGTTTGCAGGTAGAGCCTTTATAGGGCGTGGAGATATGTTTCTTTGTTCTCGCGGGTGCGTCTTCCAGCGAAAAAAAATATTCATGGAAATGAATCAGCGAGGTTTCCATGAACCGGTCCGCATCTCCGGCAGGCGCTCTCAGAAATGCCGGTTCAAGCGATGTATGGGCACCGTAATGGTGTTTGAGGAAGGCGATAAAATACAACAGGTCTGTTGCGTTAAAGGTACGGTGCCTGAAAGCAAGCAGTTTTTTGAGGTCATCCGCAGAATGATGCAGACAGAAATCGTAGGGCGCATCATCCATCAACTTCATCAGTTCTCTTGTCTTATTGATGATCGTGGTACGGTTACCCCAGGCAAATACCGCCGCAAACAAACCGCTGATCTCGATATCCTGTTTCCCGGTAAAAAGATGCGGTATGCAAACAGGGTCGTCCTTGATAAAGGCAGGGCGGTTGTATTGGGCCGCTTTCTTATCAAGAAACGAACGAAGTTGCGAAGAACGGTACATACGATGCGCGGTTTCCGGTTGGCGATTACGGGTTGTGTACGATACATGCGCGTACTGCTTACTGCCTGCTGCTTACCCGATCGCGCGGTTCAGATCCTCTATCAGGTCTTCCGCATCTTCCACGCCTACGCTGAGACGGATAAGACTGTCGCTAAGACCGTTTTTGATCCGTTCTTCCCGGGGTATGGACGCATGTGTCATGGATGCGGGATGGTTGATCAGCGATTCCACACCGCCAAGGCTCTCGGCAAGGGCAAATACGCGGGTTGACGATAATACGCGTTTTGCATTGTCAACGCTGTCGTCTTTCAGCGTAAAACTCATCATACCACCGAAGCCGCGCATCTGTTTGCTGGCAACGGCGTAGCCGGGATGATCCTCAAAACCGCACCAGTATACCCTGCCCACTTTGGGATGGTTACGCAGGAAATGCGCCACCTTCTCACCATTTTCGCAATGCCGTTGCATACGCAGGTGCAGGGTTTTGATACCGCGCAGCACCAGAAAACAATCCATAGGCCCCGGAACGGCGCCGCAGCTTTTCTGGATAAAATACAGTTGTTCGCGAAGGTCTGCATCATTCATCACCAGGCAGCCCTGTATCACATCGCTGTGACCGCCGAGGTATTTGGTGGCGGAATGCATTACGATATCCGCGCCGAGGTCAAGTGGATTCTGCAGGTAGGGAGAGGCAAAGGTATTGTCTACGCAAAGCCATACGCTGTTCTTTTTGGCAATGGCGGCCACCGCGGCAATATCGGTGATATTCATCAGCGGGTTGGTGGGTGTTTCTATCCACAGCAGCCTGGTTTGTTTGGAAATGGCTTTCTCCACTTCCGCCAGGTTGCTGGTATTCACATAGGTGAACCGGATGCCGTATTTGGCAAACACTTTTGTAAACAGGCGATAGGTGCCGCCGTACATATCATTGGCCGCGATCACTTCGTCGCCGGGCGATAACAATTTGATCACCGCATCGGTGGCGGCAACACCGCTGCCGAACGCGAGTCCGAATTTTCCATTTTCTATCTGCGCATAGGCATCTTCCAGGGCCTTGCGGGTGGGGTTCTGGCTGCGTGCATATTCAAATCCTTTGTTCACACCCGGTGCTTCCTGCACATAGGTAGAGGTCTGGTAGATGGGTGTCATGATTGCACCGGTGGAAGGATCGGGTTCCGTACCGGCATGAATGTATTTGGTGCCAAGTTTCATAGTATATGATTAAAGCGTGAGGTCAATCAGTTTTTTTCCTGCCGCCTTTTACGGGCGCAGCAGGCTCTTCCGGAGCAATGGACAGCGGCATGGATGCTTTGACATCATCCCACAGAAAGACCATATTCGCGCCGCTTTTTGTTTCTTCAAAATAAATGGTGAAGGCATCAGCGGGCTCGGTCAGTTTTTCCACATCGATATCGGTGCGAAGCTGGTCTTTTTTTACATCGTAGGTAAAACTGCCCCAGCAGAAATTGTCTTTGTTGACGATCATCGTCCATTTGTTTTCCGAAGGAATGCAGTATAATGTGTACCGGCCCCTGGCCACGGTCCTGCCTGCAACACGCACATTCTGGAAAAACTCCACTTCGGTGGCTTCGTTGGCTCCCAGCCGCCAGAGATCGTTATAGCGTATGATGCCGCCGAAAATATTACGGCCGTTCTTCAGCGGTCTTCCGTAAATGACCCTTGCCACCGGTGTGCCTTTTGCCTTACCGCTCATTTTAAGCAGCGGGTAATTGGCGGGCCAGTAGCTCATATCCATAGGAGATTTATCAAGTTCGGTGGGCTTTTGCTGCGCTTTCGCGAATACACAGGAGACCAACAATGCCAGGCTAAAGATCGCTTTCATGCAAATTCATTTATCGGTTACAAAGATAGAAGCCTACAGGATTGCCCGTTCAGTTAAATGTGTTAAGGCCATGTTTTTAACACCGGGGAAAAAATCCCCATACAATGTCTTCAAAGCGTCGTAATGTTCCTGGAACGCATCAAAAGGCCGCGCGGCATCGCTCAGGTACTGCGCCCTGCGTACCAGTCCGCGGAAGCTGTTCTCGATACCCTGCCGGTAGCGGTAATTGAACAGCCAATCCTGCTGGTGCATATAGGGAAACATGGTGGCAAACCGATGGGGCAGCAGCTGCTTGCTGTCTGAAAGCATGGCATACACTTCCGAAGAAAACAGCTTCCAGCCGGTTTCGGAAAGTTCCGCGGTATCGAGCGCCAGGAAATGGTCGTAGACAATATCCACAAAAGCGCCGGCATACAAACCCACGGCCGGTTTGAAATACTGTTTTGCCTCACGGGTTACGGGATGTTCATCGGTATACGCATCGATCGCGCGGTGCAGCCGTATGCCTTCCTGTACCGGTAAGGGATAATCGAACTGTTTTCTTCCCTTGATAAAATCGCTGATCATATTACCCACCAGTACGGATGGCTGGCGGAATGACAACCAGGCATGTGCGAGATAGTTCATAGAAGCATTAAAAATAAAAATTCAACAGTAATGAGTCAAAAACGTCCGGATTTTTAACATCCCGATGCGCTTTTTACCTGCCGGCTATTCCTGTTCCCAAAAAACACATCATTTACAACGCCATTTAGGATTTTGTTAAGAAAACCGGTAAAACCCTTGCTGGTATTACCTTATAGCCGAATGCATCGGGTTCGCCCCAGCAACCGCAGCAACCGTTCATACCATGCCGGTCCGGAAAACCCGCTGTTCATCACAATTCAAAACAACCGGGGGCAGGTCTCTCTACTTTTGGTTTGTCAATGCAACGATCGTAACAAAACAGATAATCCTTATTCAAGAGACCTAAAACAAAAACCAATGAAAACATTCTTTATCGCGGCCCTGGCGGCCCTGACCATCGGCGGCAGCGCTTTTGCGGCCGACAAAACTGCGGCGGATGCCAGCAAACTGAACAGCCTGGTGAAAGTGAGCTTTGAAAAACAGTTCCAGGAAGCGGAGAACGTGAGCTGGACGGTTCGTAATTCGTTTATCAAAGCCTCGTTTACCATGCTGGGACAGCAGGTAGAAGCATTCTTCGGGGAAGAAGGCGAACTGATCGGCACTTCGCGTAAGATCGAGTTTGAAAAACTGCCCCTGCTTACCGTAACCAAGATCCGCAAAGACTATGCAGGCTACACCGTGAGCGAAGCAATCGAATTCACCAGGGAAGACGATACCAATTATTATGTATCCCTTTCCAAAGGCGATAAAAAACAGGTGCTTCAGGTAACACCTTACGGCAGTGTAAGTGTTTACCGGAGCGCAAGGCAATAAAAATGGTTGAGGTTGTTAAGCATCGGCCTCTGCGAAAGCAGGGGCCTTTTTGTCTGCGAACCTGCCCATCGAAATAAACTCTCCCTCCGATTTCAGTTCGTATACCAGCCTGGTGAGTTTATTGAACAGCTGTACGCCATCGGGCTTGCGGGTATAGGCCGGTAATGCGTAGCCGTCTATCGAGGTAAATTCCCAGGGGTGAAAATACAGGCATACATACCCGTCTTTTGCCAGGGTCTGCTTTACCAGTTTTTTGAAGATATCGTAGGGAAAATTCTTAAAGCTCAGCCAGAACAGGGGAATGCGGAACTGCGGCGATACAGATGCCGGTATACGCAGCATGCCTTCTTCCCTATACCAGGTTCGCGGCAGGTGCCGGTTATCGTACCGGCCGGGAAGCCAGGTTGGATTGATGGAGGAATCGTAGAGATAGCCGGCTTTCTTCACTTCTTCCATCGATACTTCGCGCATGCGCGGCATACGCAGACCGGTTACTTTTTTGCCCGTGATTTCTTCCAGCTTTGTTCTGGAAGAATGCAGGTGCGCATCCACAAAATGAGAATGAAAAAAGGTATGGGAAGCAATCTCGTGTTTGCCTGACAATGCCCTGACCGGTTCGGGATACTGCATGGCAAAGCTGGCGGTGGTGAACAGGGTTGCCTCCACCGAGCTGTCTTCCAGCAGGGGCATAATGGCATCCAGTCCGGCCTTGCCAACCCGCATCTGCTCGTCAACCGTAACGGGGTATTCGTATTCGAGCGGCATATCGAACTCTTCCACATCAAAGCTTAGCAGTACATAGCGCTCTCTCATACCAGGTTGGATTCTTTTACGATATAATGCGGTCTTTGTTTGCTCTGCATGAAAAGTTTACCCAGGTACATACCGATAATACCCAGTATCATCAGCTGCAGCCCGCCGAAGAACGCGATCGTTGCAATAACAGATGACCAGCCATTGATGACGCGTCCGAAATAAATGCTGTAAATAATATAGGGTATGTACAGCAACGAAAGCAGTGCGAACAGGAATCCGAGGTACACCGCTATATACAGGGGTCTTGTGCTGAAGGATGTGATACCCTGCAGGGCAAAACGCATCATTTTTTTAACGGTGTATTTGGAGCTTCCATGCGTGCGCAAACCCGGGTCGTATTCGATGCCCACCTGTTTGAATCCCATCCATTTTACCAGTCCGCGCATAAACAGATCCGTTTCCTTGAAGGCGCGGAAAACCTCCACCACTTTCCGGTCCATCAGGCGGAAATCGGCGGTGCCGGGTTCAAGTTCTATATCGGAGAGGTTATTGATAAGGTTGTAGAACATCGCGGATGTTTTGCGTTTCATCAGCGGCATTTCCTGGTGGTCTTTCCGGATCGTGTACACCACATCGTAGCCTTTTTCCCATAGGCCGATCATTTCGGGTATCAGGGAAGGCGGGTGCTGCATATCGCCGTCCATCATGATCACACAGTCTCCCTCCGCCATATCGAGGCCGGCTTTCAACGCATTCTGGTGTCCGAAATTCCTGGCGAGGGAAATAAAAAATACATTGGCATGTGCCGATGCGTACTGCCGGATGGCCGCCAGTGTATTGTCGGTGCTGCCATCGTCCACAAAACACAGCGTGTACGTGTAGTCGATTCCGCTAAAAACTTCTTTTACCGCATCGGCAAGAATGGCGATATTCGCTTCTTCGTTGCTGACCGGTACAACCAGTGCAATTCTTTTTTTCATTCGTTTAAGGGGAACATTACAAATGACAAAGTACCGATTTTTTAAGGATTGCGCCGGGGTGTATTTACGGATACCCGTCTGCGGCTGACCAACCCGTTATCGGCTGACCTCCCCATTCGCAAATCGATAATCCACCGATCCGCCATTTTCAGTTAGTTTTGCGGCCTAAATAAAGTCGTATGCAGAAAGGACCTGTTTCCCAATTTATACAGCACCATTACCGCCATTTCAATGCCGCAGCCCTGGTAGATGCTGCCAAAGGCTATGAAACACATTTAGCCGAAGGCGGAAAAATGCTGGTGAGCCTTGCCGGCGCCATGAGTACCGCGGAACTGGGTATCAGTCTTGCAGAAATGATCCGCCAGGATAAAGTGGCCATCATCAGCTGTACCGGCGCCAACCTCGAAGAAGACATCATGAACCTGGTGGCGCACAGTCATTACAAACGCGTTCCCAACTACCGTGATCTGAGCCCGCAGGAAGAATGGGACCTGCTCGAAAACCATTACAACCGTGTAACCGATACCTGTATTCCTGAAGAAGAAGCCTTTCGCAGGCTGCAGAAACATATCCATAAGGTCTGGGCCGATGCCGATCAGAAAGGCGAAAGGTATTTTCCGCATGAATATATGTACCAGATGCTGCTGAGCGGTGTGCTGGAACAGTATTACGAGATCGATCCGAAGAACAGCTGGATGCTGGCCGCTGCGCAGAAGAATATCCCGATCGTGGTACCGGGATGGGAGGACAGCACCATGGGAAATATTTTTGCTTCGTACGTGATCAAGAACGAACTGAAAGCAGTTACCATGAAAAGCGGTATCGAATACATGGTATGGCTGGCCGACTGGTACCGCAACAACAGCAGCGGCAAGGGCGTTGGTTTCTTCCAGATAGGCGGCGGCATTGCGGGCGATTTCCCGATCTGCGTGGTGCCGATGATGTACCAGGACCTGGAGTGGCACGATGTGCCTTTCTGGAGCTATTTCTGCCAGATCAGCGATTCAACCACCTCGTACGGTTCTTATTCCGGTGCGGTTCCCAATGAAAAGATCACCTGGGGCAAACTCGATATTCATACACCCAAATTCATCGTGGAAAGCGATGCCACCATCGTTGTGCCGCTGATCTTCGCGTACCTGCTGGGATGGTAGCAGCCAGGTTGCTGCGGTAGTATATTTTGCCACAGATTGCACAGATTTACACAGAAACACCCATCTGTGTAAATCTGTGGTAATTTTTCCCAGCCCCGTAACCACCCATTTATTCATTACCTTCTGTCAATGCCAGCACCCCGCCATACAGGCTGTACACCCTGTGACCCGGATAAACTGCCCGGTATTTTTCTGCCGCGGCCAGGCTTCGTTTACCACTCTGGCAAATAAACACCGCCGGCTCCTTTGTTGCAGGCGGAAAACGGTCTGCAAACAGTGACACAGGTATGCGCTCATGCGCCAGACCGGATAAGAGAGGCAGTTCATCCGGCTCGCGGATATCGTATACCATAACCGGCTCAAGCAGACACAATGAACGGAACTGGTGTGGCAGGATCTCGAGAGGCGACAGCGGCGCGGGGATGCAGAAAAAGCCGTATTCCCTGCTTTCAAAATCTTCCCTGCTTACAGGAGCAGTTGTGCCGGCTTGCGGCCATGGTTCGATCTGCGTTTCCCAGAATATGTTTTTCATTGCCGAATAGGTCAGCAGCCTGCCCGCCAGCGGCTGTCCCTTTCCCGTTATCCATTTGATGCATTCACCGGCCATCATATGACCGATGATACCCGTAACAAATCCCATTACCCCCGCTTCGCTGCAGCCAGCCACCTCGCCCGGCTTTGGCGGAACAGGAAACAGATCGCGGTAACCGATGTCTCCGGTGAAGACCGCCACCTGTCCTTCCAAACGGGAGACCGCACCAAACACCAATGGTTTACCCAGCAGGCGGCAGGCATCCGACAGCATATACCTGCTTTCAAAATTATCCGTGGCATCTATGATGATATCGTATTGCGACAGGATACCGATCGCATTTCGGTTGGTAAGGGTGGTATCGTAGGTGTGCAGGGTTATATCGGGGTTCAGGGCATGCAATGCATTTTTGGCACAGGCCACTTTCGGCATACCGATGCCGGACATGGTATAGAGGAACTGCCGATGCAGGTTGCTCAGCTCCACCAACCCGTTGTCAACCATACCGATCGTACCCAGGCCTGCGCCGGCCAGGCTCACCAGAACGGGGCAACCCAATCCGCCGGCACCCACTACCAGTGCACTTGCCTTCAGGAGGCGATGCTGTGCTTCTGCACCGAACCCGGGCAGGATCATCTGCCGGTGATAGCGTGTATAAGGTATGTCATCCTTCATGGCGTAGGTATTATCCTCCTGAAAACGGCGGCAGCAGCGCTATCTCCGCATCTGGCTGAATAGATTGTTTGCCGCGAACGATTTTTTTATCGACCGCCAGCAAAAAAGTGGCCGATCGCAAACCCGGGTATTCCGCAAACAATGCGTTTATCAGTTGCTCCGTGTCGTCCACGGCCGGTAGCAGGATGCGATCGCTTTGGGCGATATCACAGAGTTGTCCAAACAGTTGAATGGCGATGCGGTTCATAATAAATCGGGTAAAAGAAGTTTGAATGATGCCACCATAAGCACAACAGCCAGCAGGTACCTGATGGTTCGCTGGCCAAAACGTATGGCACCGAAATACGATCCAAGGAATCCGCCCATGAATGCAAAGCCCACATAGGAAACCATCTGCGAACTGAATACGATCCCTTTTGTCAGCTGTCCCATCAGTCCCGACAATGAATTCACAAAAATAAAAATGGCACTGATAGCGGCCGCCTGCTTCTGGTTTGTCCAGCGCAGCTGCAGCAGTACGGGCGAAAGAATGATACCGCCGCCGATGCCGAGCATACCCGACAGCAAACCGATGGCCGCGCCGATCAACAGCAGCCACCCGATGGGAGGATCGGTGGTTTTTGCAGGTTTGCCGTCACCGAAAAAGAAAAAACGCACCACGGCCAGCAGCAGGAACAGTCCCAGTATTTTTTTATAGATGCCCGGATCGATCGTGATGCTGCCACCGATAAATGCCATGGGTACAGATGCCAGCGCCAGCGGCAGGAACAACCGGATTCTGAAATACTGTTCCCTGTAATAAAAAGTGAAAGAGGTAAGCGATACAAACAGGTTCAGCAGCAGCGCGGTTGGCCGCATCACCGCAACGGATACGCCGTAGAGGGCCATAACGGCGAGGTAGCCACTTGCGCCGCCATGTCCCACCGATGCATACAGGAATGCCATGGCGAGCAACAGGAAGCAGATAAAATACGGTTCGGTCATATGCGTGGTCAAATAATGTTTTTTAAGAACGGTTGCCCTCCTCGTGCCGCATGCCTTTGGCCACCCGGAACAGGTGCAGTACATAGGGAAACAGGGCATCCATGGTTTCTGCCGCTCCCCTGGTAGATCCGGGCAGGGTAATCACCAGGCTATCCCCGATAAACCCGGCCACTCCCCTCGAGAGCATGGCATAAGGTGTTCTTTGCTGGCCGTAGTTACGTGCGGCTTCCATAATGCCCGGCACTTCGCGGGTCAGCAGCGGGTGTATCGCCTCGGGTGTTACATCTCTTGGCGAGAGTCCGGTGCCACCGGTGAATAAAATAAGCTGGTATCCCGCCAAAGCCAGCTGCCCGGCTTTTTCCTGGATCAGTGCAAACTCATCGGGAATGATTTCATACAGTTCTGTGGTAAGCCGGTGCTGCGCCAGTTTTTCCATAACCGCTTTGCCGCTTGCGTCTTCTTTCTTCCCTGCTGATACCGCATCGGAACAAACAATCACCGCGCAGCGGATGCCGGTCATTGTTGATTCGGCAAATGTGGTCTTACCGCCTGTTTTCGATTGTAACCCGATAGCGGCGATTTCAATTTCCTTATCGAGGGGTTTGAGCATATCATACATAGTTAGCGCGGTGATGGCCGCACCGTGCATAGCTTCTACTTCCACACCGGTTTTGTATATCGTATGCACTTCAACGGTAACCAGCACCGTCAGCCCCTGAATGGCAAAACTTATGGCGGCATACTCCACG
The DNA here is from genome assembly GCF_009939225.1 of Sediminibacterium soli. GTDB lineage: Bacteria > Bacteroidota > Bacteroidia > Chitinophagales > Chitinophagaceae > Sediminibacterium > Sediminibacterium soli. Next base: position 1,522,697 of record NZ_JAACJR010000008.1, read on the forward strand.
GGAAGCGGGTGACAGTCGGGTATTACGTCGCTGGTGCGTTTGATGGCCAGCAAACCCGCCGCCCGCGAAAACTCGAATACATCACCCTTGGGCACTGTTCTGTCCTGTATGGCCTGGATGGTTGACTGCTGCGATACGCTGAGTGTGGCCGTGGCCGTGGCCCGCCGCAGGCTGTTTTGTTTTGCTGTGATGTCTACCATATCATTGATTCTTTTTCCATTGATGGGTATCGTCGTTACATAATTCTTTTCCCCAGACCGGCAGTTCGGCCTTGATCCATTCCACCAGTTCGCTGCAGGCGTCTGTTGCCGCTTTTCTGCGGTGTGCAGAGGTGAATACGAACAGACATATCTCACCGGTGGCCACTTTTCCCAGGCTATGCCATACATGCATACAGGTGAGATCGTATTTGGCAAACAGTGCTTCGCGGATAACGCTCATTTTCTCCAGCGCCATGGCTTCATAGCTGGTATAGTCTATGGCAGCCACGGTTTTTTCGCCGATCCTGTCTGCCCGCACCTGTCCAAGAAAAATACTGTGCGCACCGATGCCGGTTTTATCCTGGTGGGCCTGTATCTTTTCCGCGATAAATGCAGCGCTGATCGCTCCCTGCACAAAAAGGTTCTTATGTTTTTTTTGCCCGCTCATATCTTGCATCATTACTCATTGCATTTCTATCAGGTGCAGGTTAACCACATTGCCTTCTTCACAGTGCACAGTCTCTGCGGCTATTTCCACCAGGCAATTTGCTTCGCTGAATGACTGCATCCGGTACGATTCCTGTGCGCCGAGCAGTTTTACGTTCCGGCCGTCGTAATATCCTTTCAGAAAATGCGTGAGACCGGTCTTCTTGCAGTAGTCATCCAACAAAGGCGCCTGTACAACGGGAAGCGACAGCCTGCGTTTGCTTGCGATACCGATGGCTTCCAGTACATACAGATAAAAACAGGTAAGCACCGAAGAGGGGTTGCCGGGTAAACCGAATACCGGTTTGTTTTGCCTGGCGCCAAAATACAAAGGCTTGCCGGGCTTCTGCTGTACTTTGTGAAAAACCGTTTCAACCCCGCAGGCCGCCGCCGCCGCTGTTACAAAATCGTATTTGCCCACGCTCACACCGCCCGTAAGCAATACCATATCCGCCTGCTGTAAGGCCGCCTGCAAAATGTCTGTAAGCGCATCCAGATCGTCCTTAACCTGATATATACATGTATCTCCGATGCCCAGCTGCTGCAGGGCTGCCATCAATGCGTATGAATTGGATTCATACACCTGGCCATACTGCAGCGGACAGCCTGCGGCCTGCAGTTCATCGCCTGTAATGACCAGGGCTATGACCGGGTTTGGATATACAATTACTTCCGCTATACCGATGCCGGCAAGAAACCCGATCGCCGCGGGTGTAAGCAGTGTGCCGCTTTTCATGGCCAGTGCGCCTGCCTGAACCTCAGATGCCCTGGGCCGCACATTGGCGCCCGCAAGCAAGTGTTCATCCAGCAGCATGACCCGTTCATTGCCGGTTTCCGTTTTTTCCTGCATAATCACGGTATCGGCTCCCGGGGGAACGGGCGCGCCGGTGAAAATCCGGACTATTTTCCCCCGTTCCAGCTGTATTGCTTCGCTGGCGCCCGCGCGCAGTTCGCCGGCCAGCGGCATAGGTTTTCCGGGCTGCCAGTCTTCAAAGGCAAATGCATACCCATCCATTGCCGACTGCGGAAACGCGGGAATATCGCATGGCGCATAGCAGTCCCTGGCCAGCATTTTGCCGGCCGCCTCGGGTAAGCGCATGCTTACCGGCTGCAATGCCGATACGTGCTGGGCTATTTTCTGTCTGGCTTCGGATACCGTTATCATTCAAATTTTTTTATCAGCCGCCGATGGCGATCATACTCCGGTTTTGAATACTCCCGGCGGAAACATGTGCCAGGTCTGCACTGAATTGTCCGCCCAGTTCTTTTTGCTTATTCCAAACCGATCTTTCTATCAGCGGCACAATTGGCTCTCCTGCGCGCAGTGCGGCGAGCAGGTCCGTTTCTTCTTTTGAAAACAGGCAATTCTTCATTTTGCCGTCAGCGGTAAGCCGCATCCTGTTGCAGCTGCTGCAGAAGGGTGCGCTCATGGTGCTGATCACGGCAAAGCTGCCGATATACCCGTTTACCCGGTAGGTTTTGGCGGTTTCATTCGGCATTGATGTCAACGGCATGAATGCATACGACTGCCCTGCGGTATGCATGATCTCCTGCCAGGTAACCACTTTGTTACTGCTCCACCGGTTGCCGGTAAAGGGCATGAATTCTATAAACCTGATCTGTACGGGCAGGTCTTTTGTCCATGCAATGAAATCAGGTATTTCCGCATCGTTAAGCCCTTTCATTACCACTACGTTGATCTTTACGCCAAACCCCCTGTTCAGCAACAGGTCGATATTGTTTTTTACTTTCCGGAACTCGTCCCTGCGGGTGATAAAAAGAAATTTATCCGGCGACAGCGTGTCGAGGCTGATATTGACGGAACCTATCCCCGCATCTTTCATCAGGTTAATAAACCGGTGCACAAGCGTTCCATTGGTGGTAAGGGTAAGTTCAACAGGCAATTCCGATAACGCCTCCAATATGGCCGGGGCGTCTTTTCGCACCAGCGGCTCTCCACCGGTAAGCCGTATTTTTTTGACACCCAGCTCCACAAAAATACCTGCCAGCTGCCGGATTTCCTGCGTCTGCATCAGTTTGTACGACGGGGAGAACAGGTAATTTTCGTCCGGCATACAATAAAAGCAACGCAGGTTGCAGTTATCGGTCAGCGATATCCGCAGGTAATCATGAGAACGGTTGTATTGATCTGTCAATTGCTGCATCTTTTCTCCCGCACATTGATTTTTTAGTAAATTTACACAGACGGTTAAGTTACACTTTACCTTCCGCATCCAAAGTATGAAACCATCCATCGTTATCAGTTATTGTCCCAAATGCAAGTGGCTGTTAAGAGCCGCTTATATTGCCCAGGAGCTGCTCACCACGTTTGAAGCAGAGCTCAGATCCGTGGCGCTTGAACCGAGTGACACCAGCGGTGATTTTTACATCAGCCTCGACAATGAGAAGATCTTTGACCGCAGGGAATACGGTGGTTTTCCCGAGATAAAAGAACTGAAGCAGGCCGTGCGCGACCGCGTGAGCCCCGGAAAAGACCTGGGTCATGCCGATACCAGGCCTCATCACAATCATTCCCTTTAACCCATCAGCTATGACCGGGCTTGTTTTATGCGGCGGTAAAAGTTCCAGGATGGGCAGCGATAAAGGGCTGCTCAGGCTGGAAGCCAGAACCTGGGCACAAACAGCCGCCGATAAACTGGTTGCACTCGGGTTACCGGTTAAGCTTTCCGTGAACAAAGAACAATACGGCGATTACGCAGCCGTTTTCTCCGAATCCGATCTTATCACGGATGCCGCGTTGCCGGAGTTGCACGGCCCTTTGCTGGGTGTACTCAGCTGTCATCTGCAATGCCAGAACGAAGACCTGTTTGTTCTTGCCTGCGATATGCCCCTGATGGACGCCGGCCTGCTCAAAGACCTGCTTCACCGGCACCGGCAGCAGCCTTCCGCACAGGCCTGGATCTACACCAACGATGACGAGCCGGAGCCATTGTGCGGCATCTACAGCGCAAAAGGACTTTCCGGAATACTGACCCTGCTTCAACAGGGCCGGCTCGTTAAACACAGCATGAAATACATGCTCGATCACCTGAGCGTATCAACCACCGCCCTGCAGGCCCACCAGAAAACCGCTTTCCGCAATTTCAATGCGCATGCAGAACTAAACGGGATGTAAGTCAAGCCTGCTTTTCTCCGTTTTCCTGTGCCCCTGTTTACCTGCACCGCAAACAGCACAGGCATATGCCTCTGTAATCGATTCAAAAGCGGTCCCCGGTGCAATCCCGCTTTCGGGATCTCCATACATTTCGTCGTACACCGTTAAACAACGGCTGCACTGGTATACCTGCGGGATGGCGGCTTTCTCTTCGGGTTCTTTTTTTTCAGCCTGCAGTTTTTTCTCGCTCACCGCCTGCTTATCGGCCCGGTCGTTATAGAACGCTATCATCAGGCGCCTTAACTGCTCGCCCAGCACGAATTTGGGATTGGCGGTACTGAATTCAAACCCGGTTCGCGCATTCGGATTAAAATCATGCGAACAAAGAATGTCGTATACGTACAGGTATTCCAGTCCGAACAGGCTGATCAGCGGTCTGCGGCGTACCAGGATGCTGCAGAACACTTCGCTTTTCTTCCGTGTTTTGATACCGATGCACATGCCAAAAGTGCGGGTATCGTCGTTGTTCAGCTGCTTTACGATATAATTTTTCAATGCCAGCCCTTCGCTGCAGTTATCCTCTACCTGGAAGTTCAGTTCATTGGCCGCGTGCCGCAGGTTGATCTGGTAGCGGTTCAGCAACTGGTTCCATTTGGGCCGGTCTTTTTCCTCCACGCCTTTTATGATGATCGATTTCCAGGGCGTGGAACAAAGCTGGCCGATCTTGGTATCAAGACAGAGTTTGCACAGCGCTTTCAGAAAATCAACCGGAAACATTTCATCCCTCCGGTAAATGCCTACCCAGTATTTGTCGTTCACCTTGTTCACCCCCTCGTAATAGGAAAGGTTGAAAGCAGGCAGCTCGGCAGGTTTTTCCGCGGGTTTTGTATTGTATTGCTGTTTGCGTATCAGGTGCATCAGGTCATCGCCGCTGGCATCTTCGTTATCGTAAAAAGCTGCCCTGTGCCGCAGTATCAGCGATTCGATCTCTTTGGATATGCCGGGAATATCATTGGTGTATACCATTTCGTTCCACTCGTAAATGCGATTGGTTCTTGGAAAACGAATAAAAAGATGCCAGAAATGCAACGCGGTTGTTGATGCCACCCAGTTGATGTTTCCCGTAAGCATCGGTGTAAAACTTTGCCTGCTGTCTGACACATTGACCTTTAGCTGCGGCTCATAATCCATTCCGTCGAGGATGTCTTTGTATACGCCTTCGCTGAGCCAGGTATCGGTGATGAATATTTCTTCTGCAGGATAGGAGCTGACGATATTGGGATGCGTTTCGTTGTCAAGATCATAGCGGGTGCCGAGTTGCTGCAGGTCTTCTTCCAGTGTTCCGATCAGTTCGGGATCCACGTTCATAAGCAGCTGTTGCCGCAACCCGAAGCTTACCTGCCGCACACCCGATCTCCTTGCCGTAACGAGTATATTGTACAGGTCTCCGGGAGAAATGATCCCGCCTTTGAAATTGATCTTTATGATGCAGTTGCTTTTCACAAAATTTGTTTTATACCTGAACAGGCGCGGCCTGCCTGGCCGCTGTTCCCAGGCAGTTTTCCAGAATGGCTTTTACTTCGGGCCGGCAGCTTCCGCAGCCCATGCCGGCGCCGGTGATCTGGCATAGCTGCAGGTGGTCTTTGCATCCGTCCTTAATCCTGTTCACCAGGTTGCCCTCTCCCACATTGTTACAGCTGCACACCAGTTTGCCGATAACCGGTTCCGCCGCCTTGCCGGAACGCAGCAGCTGCAACCGTTTTTCGCTCAGTTCTATCTTCTGCTCGATCAGGTTCCGGAATTCAAGAAACTCGGATTTATCGCCGATAAGAATGGCACCGATAAGCCGGTCGTTGTGGATAATGCATTTTTTATAGTATCGTTTTGCCTTATCAATAAACACCACTTCCTCGTAGGCAGGGTCGTTCGGACACTCGACCTCACCCAGCGAACAAAGTTCCGTGCCATGCATTTTGAGTATGTTCATGAGCAATGAACCCGTATAATATTTCGAAATATCGCCCGATAAATAAGCGACAACGATCTCTGCCTGCTGCTCCGCCGCTGCGGTGATGCCGTACAGAAACCCTTTGAATTCTGCGATCTCGCCAATGGCAAAAATGTCGGGGTGACTGGTCTGCAGGTATTCATTGACCAGTACACCGCGTTTGCAGGCCAGCTCGCCGGCTTTTGCGATCTCGATATTGGGAACCGTTCCAATGGCAATAACCACTGCCTGGCAATGAACCACCAGACCGCTTTTCAGCCTGATACCCGATATGGTATGGTTACCGAGAAACCGTTCGATCTCGTCGTTATAGTAAATATCAACGCCTTTGTCCGATAACTCTTCGTGCAAGAGCTGACTGCCCAGCGGGTCAAGCTGCCGATCCATCAGCCTGGATATACGCTGTACAATGGTCACTTCCACATGCACCTCGCGCAGCGAGGCCGCCAGTTCAATACCCAGCAACCCGCCGCCAACGATCACCACTTTTCCTCCGGCAGGATCTACATGGTTTTTAAAACTGTCTGCATCATTCCTGCTGCGCATCGTAAAAATGCCTTTCATCGCCGGAATATCCCTGAGCAATGCGGCCCTGCTCCCGGTTGCCATGATCAGTATATCCCATGAATGCAGCCGGCCGCGGTGATCAGTCGCTGTCTTGTTGTTTTTATCAATATGCGTGATACTGACGCCGCGGTGCAGTTGTATGTTGTAGGCATATTCTTCCGCATCCGTCATTTTTACCAGGCTGTTCCAGCCCAGTGTTCCGGAGATATAATCGGGCAGCAGCACACGGTTGTAAAACGGAAAATCCTCTTTGCTGAACACCACTATTTCGTCTTCGGTATTCACTGCCCGGTAGCTTTTCACAAAACCGCAGGCACCGGCACCGGCGCCTATCACGATTATTTTCTGCCTGGCTTTTTTGTACAGCCTCACTTCCACCGCCGAGAATTTAAAATCGGGTTCTTTGCTTTGCGGGTCAACAAGGTTATTGGTGAGGTTATTGGCGCGGTTCAGGTCGCTGTTCAAAATTTTACCCCAGTGTATCGGCAGAAATACAACGCCCTGCTTGATCGTATCGCATATTTTCGCTTTCACCCGCACTTCCCCGCGTGTGTTGACAATCTCCACCAGGTCGCCCTCTTTTATTGCGCGTTGCGCTGCATCTTCCGGGTGTATTTCAATAAAAGCTTCGGCGATATGCTGTTTCAGTTTGTTCACCTTACCGGTTTTGCTCATCGTATGCCATTGGTCGCGTATGCGGCCGGTGGTAAGAATAAGCGGGTAGCCGGCATCCGTTTTTTCCGACAGGTTTTCATCGGGGAAGGAGCGGATAACCGCTTTACGGGAAGCGGTGTAAAACTGTCTGTCTGTGAACAGTCTTGCCGTACCGTAACCATTGAGCGCTTTTGTATACGGCCATTGCACCGAACGTTTTTCTTTCAGCACGGCATGCGTCAGATCGCTGATATCGATATGCGTATCTTTTGTCAGCGCGGCATGTTCGGCAAAAATGTCTGAAGCGTTTGCATAATCGAACCCCGTATAACCCATTTTCTGTGCAAAGCGGCAGATGATCTCCGCATCCGGCAGGGCTTCTCCGGGCGCTTCTTTGATCCTGTTCAGGTAGGTGATACGCCGTTCCGCATTGGTCATGGTTCCTTCTTTTTCTGTCCAGGCTGCGGCGGGCAATATCACGTCTGCATAACCGGTCATACCCGAGCGGTGGCTGATCTCCTGCACCACCACAAACTTTGCCTTGCGCAGGGCGGCTTCTGCCTTGCGTGCATCGGGTAAGCTGGTAAGGGGGTTGGTGCACAGCACCCAGATAGCCTTCAGTTTGCCCTCGTTCAGGGCATCGAACATTTCGGTGGCCGTTAGTCCGGGCGCTGCGGCGATTTTTCCCGGTTCTATCTTCCAGAAACGCTCCACTTCGGCGCGGTGCGCAGGGTTCTGCAGATCACGGTGCGCGGGCAACAGGTTGGATAGGCCGCCCACTTCTCTTCCGCCCATGGCATTGGGCTGGCCTGTCAGTGATAGCGGACCCGAACCAGGCTTACCGATATGCCCGGTGATCAGGTTCAGGTTGATCAGCGAGAGATTCTTATTCACGCCAACCACGCTTTGGTTAAGTCCCATGGTCCACATGGTGATAAATCCGGTTGCGCTGCCAATCAGGCTTGCCGCCAGGCGGATATCGTTTTCTTCCAGGCCGCAGATCAGGGCGGCTTCCGCTGTCGTGCGTTCAAAAACAACATGGCGGTAGGCTTCAAACCCTTCTGTATGCCGCGCGATAAAAGCGGTGTCGATCTCTCCCTGTTCGATCAATGCCCTGCCGATGGCATGATGCAGCGTGATATCCGTTCCGGGATGCAGTTGCAGGTGAAGATCGGCGAGGGCGCAGCTTTGTGTTTTGCGCGGGTCACTGACAATGATTTTCAAACCCGGGTTTTTCTCTTTGGCTTTCTCGATACGCTGCCATAAAATGGGATGACACCATGCCGGGTTGGCGCCGGCAACAAAAATAAGATCGGCCAGTTCCAGGTCGTCATAGCAAACAGGAACGCAGTCTTCGCCAAGACTCATTTTATACCCCGTTACCGCACTGCTCATGCAGAGGCGTGAATTGGTATCGATGTTATTTGTACCGATGAATCCTTTCACCAGTTTATTGATCACATAGTACTCTTCGGTAAGGCATTGACCGGAAGCATAAAATGCAACCGAATCGGGACCGTACTGATCGATGAAAGTGCGGAATACGGCGGCGGTCCTTTCCAGTGCCTGGTTCCAGGAAACCCTTTGCCTGGGCAAATGCCTTCCGTACCGCATTTCAGGATACAGGATGCGGTCGCTGGTATCGTTCACCGTATAATGCAGGTTCCTGCCCTTGCTGCAGAGGCTGCCCCTGTTAACGGGATGATGCGGATCTCCCGCAACGGTGATCCTTCCGAGTTTATCGGTATCCACTACGATACCGCAGCCTACCCCGCAATAACAGCAGGTGGTTGTTTTTTTTCCGGTAGTATCTGGTATGGTTCCGTTCAAGACAATAGGTTAAAAAGGCAGCAATCGAAAAGCAAACAATCGAAGAAGGCCGGATACGGTTATCCGATGGCCACTTTTATGCGGACACGCCGTTCCGCTTTTGAAAAACGCGTTACCAGTATGATCAGCGACACGCCGATAACGATCATGCCTATATAGCTGAATGCATCGGCATAGGTAATGCCCCTGGCTTTGAACAGGAACCCGAACAGCATACCGCCCACATTTCCGCCGGCGCCAACGATACCGCTTACCAGTCCAACATTTTTTTCATCGATAAAAGGGGTGATGGCGTAGGTGGCGCCGTTGGCCATTTTCAGGAACAGGGCAAACAGGATCATAAAAAAAATAGCGGCCCCGAAAGAACCGGATTTGGCAAACAGGATCAGGCCGAATCCTTCCAGCAACAATACCAGCGCCAATAAAATGCCTTTACCCCATAACCCGTACAGTTTGCCGATCTTATCGGCAAAAATACCACCCAGCGCACGTGCAAACAGGTTCATAAAGCCGAATAGACCGGCACAGAAACCTGCGGTGGCCAGACTCAGTTTGTATTCCTGTACAAAATGCAGCGCCGCCACATTGTCGAAAGTGATTTCCATCCCGAAACAAACAGCATATGCCAGCGACAGCGCCCACACACGCCAGTCTTTGAGCACACCGTAATTGGTTTTTTTTCTGCCGTTGGTCCGTTCCATCTCGCTGAAATTACCGGCAGGCGTATCTTTTGTAAACCGCCAGTACAGAAAAGCGGCGATAAGCATGAGCATACCCGGAAAGACCATGGCATAGCGCCATGCCTCGGGTTTGGTATAACCCGCCGCAACCATAGCGGCAAATATCAGCGGCATGGTCATATTGGTAATACCGCCGCCAAGGTTACCCCAGCCGCCGGCCACGGCATTGGCCGTGCCTTTGATCTGCGGGGCAAACATCATGGAAGTATGGAACTGCGTGATCACAAACGATGCGCCGATGATGCTGATGGCGAGCCGGAACAACAAAAACGAAGTGTAGTCGTGTGCCAGTCCCACGCACATAACAGGAATGGCGCCTGCCAGCAGCAGGGCCGTATAGGTTTTCCGGGGCCCCCAGGTATCGCAAAGCCTGCCGATCAGCAAACGTGCGATCACCGTTCCCGATACAGAGGCTATAACGAGGTTGCCGATCTGCGGTTTGTCGAGATGCAGATCGTCTTTAATGGCCGGCATCAGCGGCGCCAGTCCGAACCAGCCGAAAAAACAAACAAAGAATGTGAACCAGGTGATATGGAACGTACGCATCTGCACACCTTTTATCGAAAAGATATTGAGACGGGTAAGTGGTTGGTGAAGGTTATCTGACATTTGATTGGGTTGTGCGGTTAAGTGATACGCAGTTTCAGAACTTAAACCCGATGCCTAAGCCCGGGTTCCATTTTCCGTCGCTGACGGCGGTTTTGCTGTTGTAATAAAAAGGAACCTGCACAACCAGGTGCCTGTAAAAAAACGTAAACCCGAATCCCGCGGTTGGTGTAATGGCCGAGTTACCGGGCGCGCCCGCAGCCCCCTGGTCCCGCTTGATGCGCATGGTAGGCAGTATGCCAAATCCGAATGCCCAGGGTTTTCTGATCAGTTTGATACAGGGGCCGCCGAAATTTACATAGGCGCCGTTATCAACATAGCCTGCTACGGCCATACCGTCCCATACCGATGCCTGCGGTTTAGCAGTGCCCTGGGCCTTTGCCAGGTTTGCCGTCAGGCACATACAAAACACAGATACCATAGTGATACATCCATTTTTCATAGCTTTGTCGCGGTTTAAATTGTTACGCAATTTGACTGTCAACCCCGGCGCGAGCTTCCAATTCGACCGGGGCTTTTATTTTTATTCCCTTTGCAGGAGTTTCCGTTATACGCCGATCCCAATGAAAACACGTCCTGCTTCCACCCTAACCGGGTAGGTCTTCAAAGCGCATTCGCTGTCGTTCAAACATTCCCCGGTGACCAGTGAAAATGTTTTTTTGTGGAAGGGGCAGGCCACTTTGGGTTCATCGTTCTGCGAGCCGATCATTCCGCGGCTTAATACCATTTGCCGACGGTGCGGGCATTCGTTCTGCGTGGCATACCATTCGTTGCGCCTGGTGAAATGATACAGCGCAATCTGTTCTTCACCGCATTTGACGCATACGCCGCCGTTGGCAGGCACATCATCTACGCTGCAGGCAGGGAACCATGCCATTGTTTCCATTGCTGTCATACTTATTTTTTTTAGTGAGTAATTGTTCTTATTTCCATTCTTTCGCCCGCTTCTGCTCCCGCATGGCATCGAATGAGATGCTGGGATCTTTTTCTTCGGGCGCGTTTACAAAATGGTTAAACCGTTTCCGTATCTCGGGGTTCTCAACCGCTTCCTTCCATTCGCACCGGTAGCTGTCTACCAGCAGCTGCATCTCCGCCTCGAGTTGCGCCGCCATGCCCAGGCTGTCGCTGACCACCACATTGCGCAGGTAATCGATACCGCCCTCCATTTTATTCAGCCAGACAGCCATTCTGGTAAGCGGGTCGGCAGTTTTGATATAGAACATCAGGAACCGGTCTATGTATCGTATACAGGTTGCTTCGTCCAGGTCGGTGGCCAGCAGCAGTGCGTGCTGCGGTTTGGAACCGCCGTTGCCGCATACATACAGGTTCCATCCTTTTTCGGTGGCGATGATGCCAAAATCCTTGCTCTGCGCCTCGGCGCACTCGCGTATGCAACCCGATACGGCGGATTTGATTTTATGCGGCGCCCGCAGACCGCGGTACCGTTCTTCGATGCGTATGGCAAAGCTCACGCTGTCGTGCAAGCCAAACCTGCACCAGGTACTGCCCACGCAGCTCTTCACCGTACGCAGGGCCTTGCCATAGGCATGCCCGCTTTCAAAACCCGCATCGATCAGTTCTTTCCAGATCAGCGGCAGGTCTGACAGGTGTGCACCGAAAAGATCGATGCGCTGGCCACCGGTAATTTTTGTGTAGAGATGGTATTTCTTCGCTACCTGGCCGATGATGATCAGCTTATCGGGCGTGATCTCGCCGCCGGGAACGCGCGGCACCACGGAATAGGTGCCTCCTTTCTGGATATTGGCCAGAAAACGATCGTTGCTGTCCTGCGCGGTGTCATTTCCTTTTTGCAGGATCATTTCATTCCACAGGCTCGCGAGTAGGGAAGCAACAGATGGTTTGCACAGTTCGCAACCATCGCCTGTGCCCAGTTTATCCAGCACCGCTTCGTAAGATTTCAGCTCATGGAGTTTGACGAGGTCGTATAATTCCTGGCGACTGTACTGGAAATGTTCACAGATCACATTGCGTATGTACCTGCCCTGCGCTTTGAGTGTGTGGTTCAGCAGGTCTTTTACCATCGGCAGACAACCGCCGCAGCCCGTTCCTGCTTTGGTGCATTTTTTCAGGGCTTCTGTCGTTTCCTCTCCCGATTCGATGGCCTGGCAGATAGCGCCTTTGCTCACGGATTCGCAGCTGCAGATATAGGCGTCGTCGGGCAGACTGGCCACACCTGCTTCAGCCGATTCGCCACCCCGGGCGCCGAGTATGATGTCTTCGGGGTTGGGAGGCAGCACCAGTTTGTTCTTGCAGGTCTGCAGCAGCATATTGTACTGCGAAGCATCGCCCACCAGCACGCCCCCGAGCAGGTGTTTGCCGTCGGCGGTAATGTTTACCCTTTTATAGAAACCGTTGATGCCGTCGTTCAGTACAATGGTACGGGTGCCGGCTTCGCAGCTAAAAGGGTTTCCGAAGCTGGCCACATCGATGCCGATCAGTTTGAGCTTGGTGCTCATATCAAACCCGGTGAATGTTTTTTCGTCGCCGCCCAGCTGTGCCGCCACCACTTCGGCCATTTCATAACCGGGGGCAACCAGGCCATAGATCATCTCGCGATGCAGTGCGCATTCGCCGATGGCGTAGACAGCGTCGTCGGATGTCTGTAAAAAATCGTTCACAACAATACCGCCTCTTGTACCCGTGGCGATGCCGCAGGCTTTGGCGAGCTCGTCCCGGGGTTTGATACCCGCGGAAACAACGATCATATCTGTGTCAAGCACCGTGCCGTCGGCAAACGAGAGACCGGTTACCGCCTCATCGCCGAGAATGGCCGAGGTGCTTTTGGATGTATGGATGGAGAGCCCGAGCGCTTCCAGTTTCAGCTGCAGTAACTGTGCGCCCGCCTCATCTACCTGGCGGGGCATCAGCCGCGGGGCAAATTCAACCACCGATGTATCGCGTATGCCCAGATCAAGCAGGGCTTTGGCGGCTTCCAGTCCCAGCAGCCCGCCGCCGATCACGGTGCCTTTTCTGGTTCTTTTTGCCCAGCTGCCGATCAGTTCCAGGTCTTCGATGGTGCGGTAAATAAAAACGCCGTTTTTTTCAATACCGGGTATGGGCGGAACAAAGGCCGAGGATCCGGTGGCCAGCACCAGGTAATCATAGGGAACCGCCAGGCCTTTGTGGGAATACACGGTTTTGCTGCCGCGGTCGATGCGCTGTACCGGATCGCCGAGATGCAGTACGATGCCGCGCGATGCATACCAGCCGGCATCGGCCAGTAACAGATCGTTTGCCGATTTGCCGGCGAAGAACTCGCTGAGGTGTACCCGGTCATAGGCAGGTCTTGCCTCTTCGCCGAATACGGTCAGTTCATACTGCCCGTGGGTGTTACGGGCTGCCATTTTCTCGCAGAATTTGTAACCCACCATGCCGTTGCCAACTATTACTACCCGCATATGCATTGCATTTTGGTTGAGGAATAGTGGCAAACAATCGAATTGTAAATATTTCTATGTAATACTATTTCATAAAATAATTTATTTAATGGTATGAAATAGTATTTTTCATCATAAATTTAATAATTAATTTCATAATTAACTATTTTGATAAATATTTTTAGTGAATAATTTAAATTATAATATGAATAGTGCCATATCTTTACTTTCCCTGGTGGGGGCCGGGCCGGGAGATCCGGAACTGATCACCCTCAAGGCGGTCAGGGCATTGCGCCAAGCGGAAGTGGTCTTGTACGATGCCCTGGCTTCGGAAGAACTGCTGGCCTATACGCCGGCAGGCTGTATCAGGCGGTTTGTGGGAAAACGGTACGGGTGCCATGCCCTTTCGCAGGAAGAGATCAACCAGCTGATCCTCGACTATGCCCGCACCCATCGCCGTATCGTGCGGCTGAAAGGCGGCGATCCGTTCGTGTTTGGCCGGGCAGTGGAAGAAATGGCTGTGGCACGCGCCGCAGGTATGCAGCTCGAACTGATACCGGGCATTTCCAGCGCTCTGGCGGTACCGGCATCGCAGCTGATACCGCTTACCTGCCGGGGTATCAACGAAAGCTTCTGGGTAACCACCGGCACCACACGCAGCGGCAATATATCAGCGGATATTGAACTGGCGGCGCAGTCATCCGCAACAGTGGTGATACTGATGGCGATGAGCAGGCTCGAAGAGATCATGGACATCTTTACCCGTTTCGGTAAATCCGGTACACCGGTGGCCATCATCCAAAACGGCACAACACCGGCGGAAAAGATGGTGACCGGCACCGTGAAAGATATTTTTTTCAAAGCCCAATACGAAGGAATGTGCAACCCGGCGGTGGTAGTGGTGGGTGAAACCGTGAACCTGCATCCCTCGCTGCTGAAAGAAGAACCCAAGGTTCATGAAAAAGAACAGGAAAAACTGCGATCTTAAAAGTTGCGTGCTGTGTACACATTGTCTTAGCGACTGGCTGCCGGCAATTGACAGCAACCGTAACAATTTCCGTCTCAAAAAAGGAGAAGTTTTATTCCGCGAAGGCCAGGAAGTGGCCGGCATGTATTTCATTCACACCGGCCTGGTAAAAGTGCACAAGAAATGGGGGTCTGAAAAAGAACTGATCCTTCGCATTGCGCACGATGGCGATATCGTTGGCCACCGCGGACTGGGTTCCGACGCTATCTACCCCGTATCGGCCACGGCACTGGAGCACACCGATGTCTGTTTTATCAACCTGGATTTTTTCAGGTCTACCGTAAAAGTGAATCCCGATTTTCTGTACTGGCTCATGATGTTCTTTGCTGCCGAGCTCAAAGAATCGGAAAAACGCATGCACAACCTGGCACATCTTTCCGTAAAGGGCAGGGTTGCCAACGCTTTGCTTTCCTTTCAGAAAAAGTTCGGGACCACGGACGAAAACATTATCCGGCTTTACCTCAGTAAACAGGATCTTGCCGCTTATGCCGGCGCCACCTATGAAACGGTTTTCCGCATCATGAATGAAATGACCGAAGAGCAGGCCATTTCCGTTGAGGGAAGAAATATCCGCATACTGGATGCAGCCAAACTACTGGGCCATGCGCGAAGCCTCTGAAGCCCGGCTGCGCTGTTATTTTACCGGAACGATCCGGTAAAGTCCTGCACCATGCCTGTTGATGACCGGCGCAAAACTGCCCGAAAACCTGCCGAGCACCTTGCCCGTCCACAGATCCGTGATGATGCAGGGCGATGAAAACCCGAGCGTTGTCAGACTCACCGCTATCGGCGAACTCGCCGGCGGCACAGGTCCTGAAGGGTTCTGCGTAAATACGAGGAAGCGCATCGTTGCACCCGTGTTCTGCACCGCCGCGGCGTTGTCGATGCCGGTCAATGCGCTGAAACGGGTATACCCTTCGGGCAGATCATATTCAATAACCGAATGGGCATGTACGCCGATGCCTGTTGGGTACCTGGTGCCGTTCACAGTAAGCGCCGCGCCTGAAACACTTTTATTGATCCTGGCGCTTCCCCAGCCCGATCTGGCTTTCGTCCATGTCAGCTCTGTCAGCGCAAACGAATCCTTTCCGCTGTGCAGCATGGGATGGATCCAGTCGGCATGATCCCAGTCGATATTATCCCCGCCATCGGTTACCACCAGGTACATTTTTTTTGCACCGGTGATATCCATGTCTGCATATTCCGTTGGCGTGCTGCGTGTGCGTATGCCGCTTTTCCAGATCGCTTTTTCTTCCAGCGCCGGTTCCTGGTCGGCCTTGTTGAACAAAGCCAGGTATTTTGCGCCGGTTCCCGGCTCATCGGCCATCCATGCGGCTTTGACTGCATCGTTGAACAGGGGTTTGTTGTTCCTGCTTTTGCTGAGTACGGATAACACGGCTCTGTTGGTCAGCAACGCTGTTGTGAAACTGTCGTTATCAGGCAGGTTACCGCCAAACATCAGCGGCGACCGGAAGATGCTCCATAAGGTCATCAGCGTGTACTGCTCATCACTGGTAAAATTTGTCATCCGCGGGTTGCCTCTTTCTGCGCGGATACCGATACAGCCCATCGGCAGCATATCGCCATCGGGGTAAGCGCCGTAGCTGCGCCATTTGTTCCATCGGTCAAATATTCCGAAATGTTCTTTGAGCTGTCCCCAGCTATCCCAGAAATCACCCACGGTCCGCCACATATTGGCATGGGCCTTTACATGCGCCGCGTGGGCAACCGGTGTTTCGCCGGGCGATGTGCTCAATACGATCTTCCGGCCTGTGCGGTCAATTGCCCTGCGTATCATTTCCACCTCTTCAGCAAAATACACCGGCGAAGAAAGATCATCCACTTTTACAAAATCAACACCCCAGGCGGCGTAGAGCTCAAAAAGGGAATTGTAATATTCCTGTGAGCCCGGTTTGCCCGGCACCACCGTATACATATCGTGCAACCAGCGGCTCTGGTTTTCTTCGCTGTAAATATCTGCGGCTGTTTTACCGGTTCTTTTCACAGGCAGTTTTTGCCTGACGGCGATAACGGGTACACCCCGCATGATGTGTATGCCGAACTTAAGGCCCTTGCCATGCAGGTAATCGGCCAGCGGTTTAAACCCCCTGCCGCCTGCCGCGGATGGAAAACGGTTTACCGCCGGTTGCAAACGCCCCCAACTGTCTATATTGTATTGCGGATCGGTTTCATTGTAGCCATGTGCTTTGTCGTTGCTTACATACCACCGTATGTCAACCACAATATATTCCCATCCGTACCGCTTCAGATTGACAGCCATATAATCGGCATTGGCTTTTACCTCGGCTTCCGTTACGGTTGGCCCAAAGCAATCCCAGCTGTTCCAGCCCATCGGCGGAGTGGGCGCCCAGCTATGGAAATCCTTTACCGGTGGTTTACCGGAAACAGTGCGTGTCTGTGCATTTGCGGATGCCCATCCTGCCAACACCGCGAAAAAACAACATGTAAGCTTTCTCATTGTATTTCTATATTCATCAAAATGCGTTGCCGCATAAAAAACTCAGCAGCCAGCTTACCTGTCTGTCGGTTTTTGTTTTATTATAAAAACAGGTTTGATACCATCGTGGGTGGGTTTTACGGGTTGGATGGTTCCGTCTTCATGGAAGAAGAGCCGGTCGATACACAGTTCGCGGTGATAGCCTGCGGCATTGCCCGTTTTTATGCCGCCCGGGTAATTGAAGCGGTGGTATACGATATACCATTCGTCGCTGCCCGGCAGCTGTATAACAGAATTATGACCCGTTCCGTAAATACCGGTGATGGTATCTTTTGAAAGGATAAGATTGTTCTGCGGCAGGGTGATTTTACCCAGCGGCGCATCGGATATGCCATAGGCCACCCGGTAATCGGGACTGCGGGTATCGTTCTCGCTCCACATAAAATAATACCTGCCCGCGCGATAAAAAACATAGCTGCCCTCGCGGAAACCGCTGCCGGGATGAAGAAGGGTGGTGGTTCCTTCTTTGAGCGATACCATGTCTTCGTTCAGTTCGGCTCCGGCCATAAAACCGTTGCCCCAGTACAGGTAACTTCTTCCCGTCTGCGGATCGGTGAACACATCCGGATCGATCACCTGGCCGCCTTTGACGCCCGCGGGTTTTGTATCGAGCAGGGGTCTGCCTGCATCTTTGAACGGACCGGTTGGATTGTCTGCAACGGCCACCCCTATTTTCTGGGCAGCGGTGAAATAATAAAAATATTGGTACCTGCCATCGATTTTTTTCTCCACGATGCAGGGCGCCCAGGCGTTTTTGTTTGCCCAGCTTACATCGGTGCCGAGCTCGAGTATTTTTCCTTCGTCTTTCCAGTTGACCAGGTCGGGTGAAGAAAACGCTTTGAAATAGGTGCCCGACCATCCGGTAAAACCATCGGTGGTGGGATAGAGATAAAAACGACCCGTTTTCTGTGCATACAATACTTCGGGGTCTGCATAATATCCTGCCAGCGCAGGATTGTGCCGCTCGCTGACAAATACCGTATATACCTGCTTCCTGTTACCCACGGTCACTGCATACCGCACCGGTCCTTTTGTAAAATCCTGGGCAGACAGTGCTTTCACCGTTGTTCCGGCATACTGCGTAAAAAACGGATCGAAATGAGTGAGACCGGTGCCGGGCTTAACGGAGAAATAAATACTGCGCGCGGCAGTATCGTACACGGTATTGATCGTTCGGATGGCTTTGCTGCGGACGGAGGAGATGATGTCATCTGGCAACAGCCATTTGGCCGACAGGCGTTTTACTTCTTCTGTAGTGAGGGGCATCACGGTGCCGTGGCGCGGGTGAAAATTCATGCTCACCTGTTCATCCGCTACACTGAAATGCTGCAGGTCTTTTGTTTTCGTAAACTGGTAGCGACCGCTGGTGTACATATCGTACATGAGAACGTACCCGCTGCCATCGTTCAGTCTGAAACTGCCCGCGCCTTCCACCGGCGAGCTGGTTTGCTGCACATAACGGTCGCTCTGCATCGTATACCCATGGGTGAGTTTGCGCGATACGGCAATTTTAATACCCGGCCTGCGGTCTTCTGTTTTGAAGAAAAGATAATAGCTGCCGTCTTTTGCCGTTATATCGCCGTCGATACAGGCGGCGTTGTCCGGACTGAAAAAAAGTTGCTTCGGTTCGGTTTCCAGGTCGGTAAACCCGCTGTTGGCATAAGCATAATAGATCCTGTCGGGGTCTTTACCATGTTTCATTGAGAAATAGACCATGTATTTTTTCGCCGAATCGTCGTAGATCGTCTGCGGCGCCCACACGCGCAGCAGGCTGTCCTGTCCTGTATATTTTTTCTGGATATTCACTACGGAAGAGGTCCAGTGCACCAGGTCGGCCGACCTGAGCAATACGATCCCGCGATTGGAATTCCATCCTTTTGCAGAGACCATATCCGTGGCCACCATGTAAAAAGTTTTTCCATCGGCCCCGCGCAGTATATGCGGATCCCTTACGCCGCCTGTTTCGCTGATGCCTGCATCTATCACCGGCCGGTTACCGTTCAGTGCGTGGTACCGGTACCCGTCTTTGCTGAGGGCAAAGCGTATCTGCTCGCCGTTTGCATCGTTGCCGGTAAAATAGGCAAACAGGTAGGCCGTATATGCTGGTGCAGCGGCTTTCTTTTTCTGCTGCGCCATAACCGGCTGCAACAGGCAGGCCGCAAACAAAGCGACCATCGTTTTTGACAAACCGGAAGCGGTAAAAATTGTATGCATCATTTGTATCGTCTCTATTGCGGCGCCTGCAGCTGGTCAAGCACCGGGTGATCAAGCGCCGACAGGCTGCTGTTTGCTGGTTTCAGCAACTCTAAAATAAACACTTCATTCTTTCCGCGCTTCAGCCATTCTGCGGGAACATACACGGTTTGCTGCGGACCTGCGTTCCAGTAGCGCCCCAGGTTATGACCGTTCACCCAAACCACTCCTTTGCCCCAGTTGCGCATATCCAGGTAAGTATCGCCAACGGCATTAAGACTAAAACTTCCCGCGCGCACAACGGGCTGGCCGGTGAGCGCGGCGGATTCTTTTTGCGGCAGGTTACCATGCGTGTCAAAGGGCAGCGGAAACATCTGCCATTGCCGCAGTTGCTTTCCGCCCAGCGATACATGGCCGATGATGCCTTTTTTATTCTGCAGCAGGTAAGGGCCATAATTGATCCTGCCCAGGTTTTCCACGAGTATATCCAGTCTCCTGGCTGAGGGCGATGAACCGATTACCAGGCTGTCTGATTTAATTCGCCTGTCCATAACGCCGGTGCGGACGCCATCGATAAAAACGATACCGAAATCACGCAGCCCGTTTACTTTCAATACCCCCGATTCGTTGGCGGGTATGGTGGTACGGTAAAGCACAAATCCATAAGGCTGCCGCAGGTCTTCAAAACTCAGGGGAGCGGCGGCATTGACCGCTTTGGGCAACCTGCTGAATACAGTTTCGGAACGCGAAAGCCTGATGGCGGGTATGGCTATCACGGGACGGGACGGCGGCACATCAGGCAATACGGTTTCTTTGGGAAGGTGTTTACGTATCACGTTACGGAAAGCCATGAACTTAGGAGTGGCATTACCCGCTTCGTTCAGCGGCGCATCGTAATCGTAGCTGCTGATCTGCGGTTCAAAGGGATCGCGGTCGTTGCAGTTGGCGCCGTTCATAAACCCGCGGGTGGTGCCGCCATGAAACATGTACATATTAATGGAAATGCCGGCTGCCAGCGCTTTGTCTAGGCGGGACGCATATTTTTCCGCGGGCACCTGGTGATGCGGTGCACCCCACCAGTCGAACCAGGCCGGATACCATTCCGCTACCAGAAAGGGACCTTTTCCCTGGTTATTGGCGCGAACGATTTCTTTTACCTTATCGGGATCGTCGATCCCGTTTACACCGGGCAGCAAGCCTTCAAGATGACCGTCTTTTACAGCCGATGCAGGATCGCAGGTGGTGAGCAGGCAGTCGAACCCTGCGTTCTCGAACATACGGCGGTTAATGGCCAGGTACGTTTTGTCTTTGCCATACGATCCATATTCGTTCTCCACCTGAACCATCAGGATATTACCGCCGCGGGTAACCTGTAAGGGCGCTAACTGGCGGCCTATTTCGGTGATGTATTTTTTGTATTCTGCCAGGTAAGCCGCTTCGCGGCTGCGCACTACAAGACCTGGCTCATTCTCGAGCCAGTAAGGGTACCCGCCAAATTCCCATTCGGCACATACATACGGACTGGGGCGAAGCACCACCCACAGACCTTCTTCTTTTGCTGTTCTTACAAAAGCCGCCACATCGTTGTTACCGGTAAAATCGAATTTACCTTTCTGCGGTTCGTGCAGGTTCCAGAAAACATAAGTGCCGATGGTGTTCAGTCCCATGGCTTTTGCCATCCGCATGCGCTGGCGCCAGGCTTCGCGCGGCACACGCGGGTAATGCATTTCGCCGGAGATGATCTGGAAAGGCTTTCCATCCAGCAGGAATACCGAATCGCTCAGCGCAAACCTGTGTGGCTGCGCAAAAACGCCGATCGTATAGATCCATACGACCACTGATACAAGCAGAATTTTTTTAGCCATCGTTTGATTTTATGGGGTGGTACCGCAGGTTTTGGCGCGGACCCGGTTTGTAAGTAACGATGATACATGCTGTTTTCAAAACAGTCATGATCAATACTAAAATAATGGCCGGTAAGCCCACGCTTCGTCCGGCCAAAATTGGCTATGCCAAAGCCAACAATCGGTTAACCAATGCAGCGCTGCAGCCTGTTTTCTGCCAGCGGCAGATCAATACCCGCTGTTCTGTTCCAGCACTGCGTCTTTATTCAGATCGATTTCGGATTTGGGAATGGGCAGCAAAAGATTTTTGTTGGTAAGTCCCACCACCGGGTTAATGGTCTGTGTATTGTATTTAAGTGTTCGTGTAACCAGGGTACCGGTGCGCATAAGCGTCATACGGCGGTTTTCTTCTGCCAGCAGTTCCCTGGCTCTTTCGTCCAGGATATAGTCCATGGTAACCTGTGCAGGCGTTACCGGAGAAGCGTTGGCACGTATGCGGATCATATTGAGCGAAGCTGCGGCTTCGGCCAGCTTTCCCTGTTTAAACTGGGCTTCGGCCTGCAGCAGGTAGGTTTCTCCGAGACGCATCAGTATAAAATCCTTGATCATCGCAAAACCAAATACATCATTGGGATCAAACTGGTACCATTTGGTGGTATGCGGTGCAATCTTGAAGATGGTATCCGAGCCGGCATAAGGAACCTGTTTGCCAAAATTGGCCGATGCGGGATCGTTATAATAGAATTTCCTGCGCAGGTTGTTCTGGGAATTGCGCATGTCGCCGGATTCGTAGAGACCATATGCTACATAATCGGTAAGCCGCAAACGGGCAATGCCCCTGCCGCCGAGTGAGTCGCAGATAGCCATTCCGGATATCTGGTAATAAGCCGCACCCCAGTTACGTCTTTGCTGCGGGTTGTTGGTGATACCGCCGATAACCGTACTTGGGTTTTCCTGTTCCATTACCCAGATCGCTTCCCTGTTACCCTGGTTGCGTCGTTCGTTACCATAAACAAACATGTCTGAAAACGGATCGCCGGGTAATGCGGTCTTGGTACCATACCGTGCGGTAACCAGGCTGAATTTTCCGCTGCTGATGATGGCCTGGGTCTGTTGTTCGGCCAGATCGTTCCTGCCCATACGCAGGTATACTTCGGCCAGCAGCTGCTGCGCCATGGCTTTATTGGCCCTGCCGTACATCCTGCCTTTTGAATTGCTTTTTACATTGTCGATATCCGGCAGGTTGGTGGCAGCATATACCAGGTCTGCCACGATCTGGTTGTTCACCGAATCCAGCGAGGTACGGGTATAATCTGTTTTGGGCGAACTGACGGGTTTGGTTACCAGCGGCACTTTTCCAAAAAGCGTAGCCAGTATGTTATAGGCATACCCGCGGAAAAATTTGGCTTCCGCATTGGTTGCATTCAGGTTTGCCTGACCGATGCCGGCGATACCGCCGCCCTCTATATTGGCGATGATCACGTTGGCATTGTTGATCATGCGGTATGACCAGCCCCAGCTGTAAGATGCGGCATTATCGGTGGTGATCAGCTGGGTGTAGTCGTAATACGGAACTTCTATACCCTGTTTCTGCGAAGGAGGCACAAAAGCGATATCGGTGCCGGCCTGCCATACGCTGGGCCAGCCCTGCTGATCGCTGTAGCTGAAAAAACCGCTGAGGTGATTGTACATGCCGGTAATGGATGCTTCAAATCCCAGTGAGTCTTTCAGCGTGGCGGGGGTGTACGATGAATAGACCGTTTCGTCCAGAAAAGATTTCCTGCAGGAAAGGATCATTGGAAAAACCGCGCAGATGCCTATGTATATCAGAATATTCTTTTTCATTTTCTCAATTTTATTAGGTGATTAGCGGAGCGTTACATTTAAACCAAAAACGATCGACCGGGTAAGCGGGTAGTTATTGGTCCAGTCGCCCGAACCACGGAAAGAATAGTTATTCTCCGGATCCCATCCTATCCAGTTGGTGAACGTATACAGGTTGCGGCCGCTGGCGTATACCGTCAGGCTTCCCAGTCGCAGCTTATCCAGTGTCCGCTGCGGAAAAACATAACTCAGCGTCACGTCCTTAATGCGGGTATAGCTGTTGTCTGACGGGTATCCATAACCCCTGGTATTTGTGTACGAAAGCGAGGGCCTGGTATTGCTTTTGTTGGTGGGTGTCCAGTAACCTGTTTCCGCAGGCAGGTTCATACGGCCTGCTTCATCGGCATAGGTAAGGGTAACATTGTTTTTCATGGCGCCCTGTACCGTTTGTATGAAAACGCTGAGATTGAAATTTTTGTACTGGAAAGTATTGGTGATACCGCCTGTCCATTTGGGTGCTGTCTGTCCCAGTATCATTTTATCATCGGCGGTGATGGACCCGCTGTTGTTGATATCGGCAAATTTCAGATCGCCGGGTTTGGCTCCGGGATCCTGCTTGGAAGCGTCTTCTCCGGTTTGCCATACGCCCTGCAGGCTGTAGTCATAGATCACACCGATGGGCTTACCTATAAACCAGCGGTTACCCAGATCGTCTTTTTTGTCTCCATAAAGATCAACGATCCGGTTCTTGTTGGATGCGAACACAATGCCCGATGTCCATTTGAAATTACGGGTGATGATGTTCTCGGTATTCAGCGACAGTTCAATACCCTGGTTCTGCGTTTTACCCAGGTTATCGACGATATTGGAATAACCGGTGATAACAGGCAGGTTGCGTCTTAACAACAGGTCTTTGGTTTCGGTGCGGTACAGATCGATGCTGCCCGTGATGCGGTTATTGAGGAAACCGAAATCGATTCCCAGGTTGGCCGTTGTGGCGTTTTCCCAGTGCAGGTTGGCGTTGCCAAGGTTGCTGGCCAGTACACCGATGGTGCTGACACCCGAGAAAGGAAAACGGTTGGTGCCATCGGTGGTAATGGTCTGGTACACCGAAATGGCTTCGTTACCCGATTTACCATAGGAAAGACGCAGTTTCAGGTTGCTCACCGATGTCAGTTTCTGCATGAATTTTTCGTTGAACACATTCCAGCCAAAAGCCACCGAAGGAAATACGCCGAACTTATCGGTGCCCGAACCCATCACAGAAGAACCGTCGCGGCGGGCGGTTACGGTAAACAGGTAACGGCTGTCGTAGGCATAATTCACACGGGCCATCTGCGAGTTCAGGTCGTATTTGTCGCGGTACGAACCCGATGTCTGCGTGGCGCCGGCGCCCAGGTTGTTGAATGAAAGCTGGTCGTTGATAAAACCGGTTGCCGTGGCGCCGAAGCTGAAATAGTTACGCTCCTGCGCACTGTACACACCGGTGAAATCAACGTGATGCAGTCCCCAGTTCTTTGACCAGGTAAGAATGTTTTCCAATACCCAGTTGCGCGTATCCGAGCTGGATACATTGGCGCCGCCCAGCGTATTATTGGCATTGCGCCCGGCATAACTTCCAAACAGCGAGGTTACATAGGTATACCCTGCGTTAAGACGGTATTTAAGTCCTTTCAGAAAACCCGAAGGCTTCAGCTCCGCATATACATTGGTCGTAAGGTTATTCGACCGGTCGGTTCTGTCGGTATACAAACCCAGCAGCGGGTTATTGTACAGCAGTTCCGGATACATGGGGTAAATGGCATAGCTGCCGGAAGCATCGTATTCGGTGCCGTACGGACTCATGGCTGCGGCAAGGTAAAAATTGGCTCTGCCGCCATCGTAATTGTTATTGGTATACGACAGGCTGCTGCCTACGGTCAGGTAATCCGTGAGGTTGATATCAAGATTGGTACGTATGCTGGCGCGATGGTACTGATACCCTTTTACAATGCCCTGCTGTTTCATATAATCGCCCGATACATAGTAGCGCACATCCTTGCTGCCGCCTGAGATGCTCAGGTTATGATCCTGCGTTACTCCCTGCTGGGTGGCTTCTTTCACCCAATCGATGGTTTTGCCCGCATTGTAATTGGCTATTTCGTAGGCATTGGGCAATACGGTTTGTGAAGCGCTTGGCACCTGCGCCTTGTAGTCTGCGTACTTCTGTACATACGCTTCGGGAGAAGCGGGACGCAGCATATGCGAAAAATTATCGAAGCCGGTATAGCCGTTGTAACGGATCACCGGTTTGCCGGTAACGCCGCGCTTGGTGGTGATAAGGATAACGCCGTTGGCGCCGTTTACACCGTATATCGCCGTTGCCGATGCATCTTTCAATACCTCGATGGAAGCGATATCATTCGGGTTGATATCATTGGTAACACCGCCTGTTTTGCTGAATGGCACCCCGTCTACCACAATAAAAGGACCCGAACCGGCCGTGATGGTGTTCTGTCCCCGCACCAGCACATTGGCCGAGCTGCCGGGTACAGAAGAGGTTTGGGTAATGGTAACCCCGGGTACCGAGCCTTCTACGGCATGAAGAAAATTGGTGACGGGCAGCTGGGAGAGCCGCGACTTGGGCACAGACACTACGGCACCCGTTACATCCGCTCTTTTCTGGGTTCCGTACCCGATCACCACTACCTCGCCCAGGTTGCGGTTGGTGGCCACCAGCAATACCTGGATGGCGCCGGAAGAAACCGATACCGTCTGGGTGGCATACCCCAGGCTGGATACCTCCAGTTTATCGTTGGTGCCGGCATCGAGGGTAAACCCGCCCTGCGCATCGGTCAGGGTTGCTGATTGCCTGCCTTTGACCAGCACACTGGCCCCGGGAACAGGCTGCCTGGTTTCGGCGTCGATCACCGATCCGGATACCCGGGTGGTTTGGGCTTTCAGGCCGGAAAAACAAAGCGTGAGGATAAATGCACAGAAGACTGTGCGAACGGTTTTCTGGGATTGGGAAAAAATCCCCGGAACGGGCAGACCCTCCCATAAGCAAGCAAATCTTGTCATAATGACAGCAATTTTGGGTTTCAAAAATCCCGGCACCCGGGCGGGCGCGGGTAATGGCATCAGGCTTAAAAGTAGACCTGATCCCAACGCTGGCACGGGGGACAAATGATAAAATACAGGGGGTAAATTCCTCTGTTTCTGAAGAATCAGGCAAAAATCAACCCGCGGAAGCTGCCGAAACGGCCGGGCTCAGCGCTGGCCCAACACCTTGCGGTAACGTTTTACATATTCGGAGGGCGTTATCCCGAACAATTTGGTGAACTGCTCGCGGAAATAACGAACATCGTTAAAGCCGGTCAGGTAGGTGACTTCAACAATGGTTTTGTCGGTGTTCACCAGCAGCTCGGCTGCTTTGCGCAGGCGCAGGTAACGGATAAACACGTTTACCGTAAGACCGGATACCGCCTTCACCTTTTTATACAGACTGGGATGGCTCATGCCGATCTCCCGGCAGAATGCGGGTATGCTGAACCCGGGATCGGTAAGGTGTTTTTCCACGATGGCGATACAGGTTTCAATAAACGCCTTGTGCTCGCCGGCAAGATGAGTGTTGGGTTTGAGGGTAACGGCATTGAAAAAATATTCTTTCAGCCGGCGCCGGCCCCGGAGTATATTATTCACCCTGGCTACAATAATGGCTTTGTCGAAGGGTTTGGTAAGATAGTCTTCCGCGCCGCCTTCAAAACCCTTGAGCCTGTTTTCCTCGGATGAGCTGGCGGTGAGCAGGATCACGGGTATATGCGCAAGCGATGCATCGGCTTTTATGGTATGGCATAGCGTAATGCCATCCATATTCTTCATCATGATATCGCTCACAACAATATCGGGTCCATACCTGCCCACCAGTTCCAGACCGCTGCTGCCATCTTCGGCCTCCATCACGGTAAAGGAATTGCTGAAAACAGTGCGGACATAAGATCGTATATCCGCATCATCGTCCACGATCACCATCAGCGGTAATTCGGATGCCAGTTTATCTATCACCTGGGCATTGATGCCCGACCTGTTACGCGCTTCATCAACAAAATCTGTTTCGGGCTCCTGCACCAGTTCTTCCAAAATGGTGGGTATTGCCTGGCTGCCGTTGCAGACAGACTCGGGATCGAAATGGTCTTTTCCTTTCAGCAGGCAGAGTTCAAAGCGGCAACCTTTTCCGTATTCGCTGGTATACCCCAGTTTGCCCTGGTGGGCCAGCGCCAGTTTGCTGGATACATACAGACCGATGCCAAATCCGGGGCGGGGCGCCCTATCTGCCCTGCCTGCCTGGTAGAACGATTCAAAAATCTTTTCTCCTTTTTCCGCAGGGATGCCCGGGCCGCTGTCTTCCACACTCGCCACCAGGTCTTCGCTGCGTTCGGTCAGCGCAAGCCGTATCCGCCCGCCGGCGGGTGTATACTTGCAGGCGTTGGAAAGCAGGTTGAACAGGATGATCTCTATCTTTTCCCTGTCGCCATATATATACACCGGTTCATCGCCGCAGTGCACATCGAACCCGATCGATTTGGACAGGGCGTGCTGGCTAAAACTGAGGGCAACTTCCTTACAGGTATCGGCCATATTAAAATGCTCTACACGCAGGTGTTCGTCAATCGACTCTGCTTTCCGGAACAACAGCAGCTGGTCCGTAAGGCTCAGCAGGCGCCGTGCATTGCGGTACACCATGGAAATATCTTTTCTGCCATCGGAGAAATCCTGGTTCTGCAGCAGTTCTTTCAGCGGGTTGATGATCAGTGTGAGCGGCGTACGGAATTCGTGCGCCACATGCGTAAAAAAGGATACCCGTTTTTCGCCGATCTCCTTTTCTTTTTCATTCTCTATATGCGCCAGTTTTATTTCGTACTTGAGCCGCTCCTGTTTGCTGTTGTACCGGATATACAGGTAAACAATGCCTGCAAAACTCAGCACATACAAAAGGTAGGCCCACCAGCTGCGGTACCAGGGCGGGCTAACCACTACATACAGCAATGTGGTTTCGCCCGACCAGGTGCCGTCGGGGTTGGCCATTTTAACTTTAAAGCTGTAGCTGCCTTCTTCCAGTCTGGAGTAGCTTGCCGTACGCTGGCTGCCGCCGGGGTTCCAGCGCTGGTCCCATCCCTCCAGTTTATAGGCGTATGCTATTTTTTCGGCACCGGAATATTCCAGGGCTACAAAGTCGAGCGCAAGTATGGCTTTGTTATAGGGTAATGTCAGTTTGCCGGGGTTGCCCGCGCCGCCCTGTGTTATATAGTTATCATCGTTTTCGGCGGGCTGGTTGTCTATCCGCACACCGGTAAGGTAAATATTCGGCACACTGCGGTGATCGTAAATACTGTCGGGGTTAAAAATATTAAAGCCCTTGATACCGCCGAAAAGGAACTCGCCCGAGGATAGCGCCAGCGCCGCATTAAAACTGAACTGGTTACTCTGCAGACCGTCTGACTGGGAAAAATTCCGGAAATAAGCCGTGCCGGGGATGAATTTGCTGAGACCGTTGTATGTGCTGAGCCATATAGCGCCCCCGGGTTCTTCCAGCAAACGCAGTATGGTATTGTTCGGCAGCCCTTCCACCGTGGTGAACCGCTGAAAAGAACCCGTGTTGCGATCGAATAAAAGCAGACCGCCCCCTTCCGTTCCTATCCAGAACCGGTGGTTCCTGTCTTCATGAATGCTGCGGACAGGGTACCCGATGTTAAAGAACCGGTGTTTGCGCGTGACCGGGTCTATTTTAATAAGCGAAGTATAGTTGCCGCCCCATAACACTCCTGCCCTGTCTTCTGCCATGCACTGGATATTACCGATGCGCTCATCAAACATTTCGAATGCCCGGCTGTTGCGGTTAAACAGGTACAGATGTCCGTTATTGGTGGTGCTTACCCAGAGTTTTTTCTTCAGGTCTTCATAAATCACCCAGGCATTGTTTTCTTCGGCGCCGGTAACGGGATTGGTGCAGGTAAAATGCTCGAAGCCGGTTCCGTTTTTCTTTAAGCGGTTAATGCCGCCGAAAAAAGTGGCCACCCATAGTTCATGGTAACTGTCCTGCTTGATGCCGGTAACAAAATTGCTGCTCAGCGAAGCGGGGCTCGACGCATCGTGTCTGAAAACGGTAAAGCTGTTAGTGCCCCGGTTCCAGTAACGGAGCCCCGCGCCGTCGGTGCCTATCCAGATATTGCGGTTCCTGTCTTCCTCGAACGACAATATGAAATTTTCAATGGCATTGCCCTGTTTGTCGCTAACAGGATATACCACCGACCGGAAAGTATTGCGTGCCGCATCGATGAGGTTGACGCCGCCCCGTAAAGTGCCCACCCATTTTCTGCCTTCGCTGTCTTCAAAAAAATCATAGATGGCATTGCTGTTGACCAGGGTATTGCCGGTGGCGGAAACATAAGGCTGCGGCTGCATGGAGCCGGGCGGCAGGTACCATACGCCGGCGCCATCCAGACCAATCCATAACATGCCCTGCTTATTCCGGAACAGACAGGCCACCCGGTTCCTGGCCGGCATCAGGTTACCGGAAAGGGTATGCGTATCGGTGTTAAAAAGAAAAAGGCCGTTGTCGGTGCCTATCCATAACCCGTTTGCACCGTTCGTTTTCAGACAGTCTGCCTGTTTTACACGCTCGGATACCAATTTGATTTTATTGTTCGCAAGATCATATACATACAAACCGGCACCATCAACCATAAACCATACACAGTGATGAACCGTATCCAGTTCAATGGAATTCACGGTATATGCATGCCCCGGAGGATACCCGGGCAAAGCCAGGGCATGGCCAAACGGTTTGTCTTTTTCAAACACCGCCAGCCCGTTATCCTGCAAACCTGCGAAAATCCGTGTATCGTCCACCCGCTGTATAACGGGCACACCGCCTGTCTGGTACACAGGTGTAACCCTGCCGGGAAGATAAAACCCGGGATAGAAAAAGTTTCCGGTGGAAGGATTGTAAACGCTGATGCCGCGGGTACCGCCAACCCATATATTGTGACGGGAATCGCCTTCCACACTGTAAATATGGTTATCGCTGAGCGAACTGCTGTCGCCGATGATATTGCGGAAGGTTTTGAACCCGTATCCGTCGTAACGGTTCAGTCCGTCGTAGGTGCCAAACCACATAAATCCCTGGTAATCGCGGTAAATGCAGGTAACGGCATTATTCGACAGCCCGTGTTCGATCCCCAGGTAGCGAACCCTTTCCGGGCTGCCCGCAAACAGCAGTTGCACCTGCAGGCATAACAGGCATAAAACCGAACAACGTAACATAGCACCTCACAATTTTCGCGGTCAAGTTAAGGATTATCCCCTGCCTGCCATCCCGGGGCAACCGGTCTTTGGTTTATTCTGTTGCTGCATGCCGGAGGAAACAGGATTGCCAAAATTTATCCCGTACCTTACCAAAAAATAGTCATATGAAGAACCTTGTAATAGTCTTTGCAGCCTGTGTCCTGGTATTGGGTGTAAGCGCTCAGGAGAAAATCACCAAAAGCAAACTTATCGGTAAATGGTCGCTGGCGGCAGTGGAAATGAAAAACATGTTTTATTTCGATATTGAAAAAGATTCGCTGGCATTGGGTGATATGATCACGTCACAGGTTACGGACCCATCGCAGCTTGAACTGGTGAAGACCACCACCAAGGGCCAGCTGGCTATGCTGAAATCCATTTATTTCCAGTTCAACAACGATGGCAGCACCGAGTTCAACAGCGGCACCGGCGATTCCAAGGGCGGTACGTATACAGTTGATGAAGAAAAATCTACCATTACCACCACCGACAAATCCGAAAAATCGGACAAACAGACCATACCCGCCGAAATCGTTGCCGAAAAACTGAGACTTACCATGTCGCAGCCGCAGGGTGATTTTGTGATGCTGCTGAAGAAAAGCAAATAAAAAAGGTACGATTTACGGGTACGGTGCAAACACCTTATCCAGTAAATCGTACCTGCGTATTCCGCAACCGGTAACGGTTATCTTGCGGGCATGGTAAGCGGTATATCTCTTTTCAGCATATTATCCCTGTTGGCAATTTCCCATGCCGTGTGAAATACCAGCTGTGCGCGTTTTGCCATGATATCGAACTGAATCTTATCAACGGTATCGGTTGGCCTGTGGTAATCGGCGCCCAGCATGCCATCGTAGAAAAACAGGATCGGCACACCTTTCCTGGCAAAATTGTAATGGTCGCTGCGGTAGTAGATCCTGTTGGGATCATTGGGGTCGTCGTATTTATAATCCAGCGCAATATTGGTGTACTTTTTATTCGCCGCTTCGTTGATGGGCGCAAGTTCTGAGCTGAGTTTATCGTGGCCTATCACGTAGATATAGTTCAGCGTATCCGCTTTGCGTGAGCTGTCGCCCCTTCCGATCATATCGGTGTTCAGGTCTGCAGAAGCTTTTGCCATATCAACCGTCGGATGCTCAGCATAATATTCAGAACCCAGCAGGCCTTTTTCTTCACCGCTTACGGTCATGAAGATCATGGTACGGCGTGGTTTGTGTCCTTTTTTTGCCGCAGCCGCAAAAGCTTCCGCCATTTGCATTACACCTACACTGCCTGATCCGTCATCATCCGCACCATAGTAGATCACATCTCCTCTTTTACCGAGGTGATCGTAGTGACCTGTGAGAAAAACAAATTCGTCCGCCTTATCGGTGCCCGGCAATACGCCGATCACGTTGCTGCTTTGCAGCTCTTCTGGTTTTTTAGCAGCGCCGAGTTGCAGTTCGGCAACATAATTCCCTTTTTTCACATCTTTCCATTCTGCAAACGGAACCCTGGCGGTTCTGCCGATAAGGGCAGAAGCCACCTCGTCGGAGACGGTGGCGTAGAAGAATGCCGGGTCGTTTACCTGCAATGTCATCCTGGTGCTTTTCAGGGGTGTGGCTGTGGTACGGGGAAAAGCGGAAGAGATCAGCAGCATACCGACTGCACCGCCGTTCCTTGCTGCCATCATTTTTGCCGCCATCGGATTGAATCCGCGGGTCTGGCCCGGTGTTGCTGCAGGCGCGCCGCCATCAAGGACTATCACCAGCCTGCCTTTTACATCCAGTCCTGTATAGTCTGCCGCATTGCCGTAGCCTACAAAAACGGAATTGCTGAAGGTTTTTGTGCCGTTGTACATATTGTTCACGGCAAATGTGTATTCCTTATCCCAGCCAAACGTTCTTCCGTTCACGCGCAGCAAAGGATCTGTCATCGCATCAAAATATACGGGGTACAACTGCTGGTAGCTCTCGCCATTGCCCGGCTTGAGTCCGAATTTTTTAAACTGGTCTTCGATATAGGCAGCCGCTTTTTTCTGACCGGGCATCGCTGTTTCACGGCCTTCCATTTCCGGTCCTGCCAGGATCGTCAGTTTTTCTCTCAGCGCTTTCGGTGTGATCAGCCCCGCAAATTTCGCCTGCGGGTCATCCTGCGCCATGGCCACCGAGGCTGCAAATGGCAGGCATAACAAGAGTAGTTTTTTCATCATGTATACTTGTTTGAGGTTTTGCTTTTATCAGCAGGTGATCTTGCCCACGCGGGTGGCATGGCGACCGCCTTCGAACGGGGTGCTCATGAAATGTTCCACCATGCTCTGCCCGATATGATACGATACGAAACGGGCGGGTATGCAAATGATGTTTGCATTGTTGTGCTGGCGGGTGATCACTGCCACATCGTTTTGCCAGCAGAGGGCGGCGCGTACCTGCGGGTGTTTGTTGGCTGTCATGGCCACGCCGTTGGCGCTGCCGCAAAGCAGGATGCCGAAAGCCGCTTCTGCTTTCTCCACGGCTGTTGCCACGGGATGCGCAAAATCGGGATAGTCCACGGAATCGGCCGAATAGGTGCCGAAATCCTTTACCTGGTAACCCAGTTTCTGAAGCCAGGCAACAAGACCTGTTTTGTACTCAAAACCGGCGTGATCGCAGCCGACGGCAATGGGGAGGGAGGAATCAAATACGTAACTCATGTATCAATCAATTGGGCGCCTAAGATAGCGGTTTGATACAAGATGAAATGCAAAAATTGTACGAAAGGACGCTGGGAATCGGTCTGTGGCTGAAGTCTTTGGTTTGGGCTCTTGCACCCATGAAAACCACAGACTACAGACCACAGATTAAAACCTTTCATTAATCCCATTCCTCGTCCTGCTTTTCCTGCTCGCGTTTGAATACGCGGACTGAAACGATGATGCTCAGTTCATACAGCAGGAACAGGGGAATGAATACGATCATCTGGCTCATCCAGTCGGGACTGGGTGTGATAAAAGCGGATATCAGCAGGATCACCACCACGGCGTATTTGCGGCTTTTCCGCAGGAAGGAGGGTGTGATCAGCCCGATACGCGTCAGCAGCGACGCCAGTACGGGCAGTTCGAAAGCCAGTCCGCAGCCAAGGATGATATTGGTAAGGTTATCGATATAATCTGAAAACGTGGGCAAGGTGGTGATGCCCGTTTCGGTACCCAGCTGGAACCCCGCCAGGAAGTTGAACGTAAACGGACCCAGCAGGAAATAGCCGAAGGCGGCGCCGGTAAAAAAGAAGAAACTCACCCAGAAAATCACAAAACGTGTGTTGCGCAGTTCTTTTTCTTTCAGGGCGGGTTTTACAAAACGCCAGAATTCCCAGAAAATAAAGGGAAAAGCGGCGATGATGCCGCCAACCAGCGCGATGGAGATACTGCCCAGGAACTGTCCGCCGAAAGTATTGGTGATCAGGCTCACCTTAACGGGTGGCATACACAATGCATCTCCCATATGCGCCCAGTGGCTGAAATCGCAGAGGGCCTTGTAGCTGATAAAATGGGGATTGATCGGCCCACGGATGATGTTGTCGAAAACCCAGTCGCGGTAGATGAAGATCACAACTGCCATTACCAGAATGGCGATCACCGAGCGGATGATGTGAACCCTTAATTCTTCGAGATGGTCGATAAAGGTCATCTCGGCCTTTTCTCCACTCCTGCTTCTGTTAAATAAAGCCATTCCTGCGCTATGTTATAGGTTGACAAAGGTATGGGAACGGGGGAACAGATGAACAAGGAATTAGGAATATTGACTATTGATCGGAAAGAGGAAGGGAACAGATGAGCAAGGAACAAGGAATTTCGAATATTGATCGGAAAGAGGAGGTTAAGGTGCAGGGGCGGGGGATGTGATTTGGTGCGAATTGGGGGCGGGGGACCGGTTTCTGACCATCCCGGCCGGGGCTCCAAACACCAACTCACGTCAACTCAGGATAACTCAGGACGACTCACGTATCGCCTCCCCCTATCGCAACAGCTTCATTTTGACCATTTCTATCCGCTTGTCGCTTACATTGAGGATATCGAAGCGGTAGTCGTCCACAATGATGGTTTCCCTTTGTTTGGGGATGGCCTGGTGCTCGGCGATGATGAAACCGCTGAGGGTTTCGGCCTCATTACCGGGAAATTTGAGTCCGTATTTCTCGTTCAGGTAATCGAGTTCTATGCGGCCGCTCAGTATGTATTCGTCCTCGGCCAGTTGTTTTTCTACCAGCTCTTCCACATCGTATTCGTCCTGTATCTCGCCGAATATCTCTTCCAGCACATCTTCCATGGTAACGATACCCGCCGTGCCGCCAAATTCATCCACCACCCAGGCAACACTTTTCCGGTTACGGGTGAACTTGCTGATCAGGTCGGTGGCGCTCATGCTCTCAGGCACGGCCATAATGGGGTGCAGGATCTCCCTTATCGCGGCCGGTTTTTTAAAGAGATCAAGCTGGTGCACATAACCCAGAATGGAATCTATGTTCTCGTTGTACACCACCAGTTTGCTTAACTGGGTGCTGATGAACCGTTTTTTTACCTCGTCAATCGGTGTGCTGATATCCAATCCTTCTATCTCGGTACGCGGCACCAGGCATTGCCTGATCTTTACCATGGGCAGGCTGAGGGCGTTTTCAAAAAGCTCTTTGTTGAGTTCCTGGTTATCGTCGTCCTGCTCCTTGTTGGTCTGCTGAAAAAAATGCTCCAGGTCTACCTTGGTAAACACTTCGCTGCGGTCGCCCATACGAACATTGAACAGGTATTTGAGTATCCACTGTGAAATGTTTACGAACAGGTTGGTGATCGGCCGGAACAACCGGTAGAAGAACTGCGCAACCGGTGCAAAAAAACTGAGCAGCGAATCGTTCCGGGCCCGGAAGATCGCTTTGGGCAGGAACTCGCCCACCACCAGCACCACAACAGAAGACAACAGGGTATCGAAAGCCAGTTTAAGGTATTCGTTCTCAAAATGAAGCGGGTTCCACAGCGTTCTTTTCAGCAGGTCGTTAAACAAAAGGCCATAGATCACCAGGAAGATATTCAATCCCACCAGGCAGCTCCCGATCAGTCTTGCCGGATGCTCCAGGAAATGGGAAAGGATGATACCGCTGCGCTTACCCTGCTTTTTTTTCAGCTCTATGTTAAGCCGGTTACCGGATACGAACGCAATCTCATACCCGGCAAAAAAGCCGATCAGCACCAGCGTGATGAAAATGCCGATGATGGTATAGAGTTCGTTCATAACACCAAGATAAGGTTTTTTCGGGAGGGGGAAGGGGGTGGGACGTGAGGCTGAATCGTGAGTTCGTGGGAGTGGGTGTGGAGGAGGCTTGGGTAAAAACACCTGCAGGTAATGGCTCCTGCATAGCCCTGCCGATCGGTACCCCACTCAGGTCAACTCACGGTTTGCGTATCTCGCCCCCAAGTTCCTCAACAAACAAGTGCCCCGTTGAAACGGGGCACGTACCGATCAATTAACAACATGAGAATCGGCGTGTGAGATATATGCACATGAGAAGTTGTCTGCTCTATAAACGCTGCAGAGGCGTAAGGGTTACAGGCTTTCGGGTTTGCTGAAAAAAAAAGGCGGACAGCTGTCCGCCCTTATCATTTTGCAAGCGGGGTTATTTAAAATCAACCGTGCAGTTCTGACATTTCATGTCGATCTTCAGTCCCTTGCCGTCTCCAACGGTGGCGGTGAATTTCGAGGGACCGCTATCGCCCCAGCGGCCTGTACCGGCACTGGCAAGGGTGCCGGTGATCATGATGCGCGTAGGACTGGCGGAGGAGCCGCTGCCGGTGGATTCTGTTTTCGTTTCGGCAACGGGCTGCTTTTCAAAATTACCGTATACGGAACTGTAAGGGCCGGCAAACTGTACACTGTAATTCTTCACTTCACGGAGCGGGATGCGGATATCGGCATAGCGGTTATCCACTTTGATGGAGGTAAGCGCCGGACCTACTTTCCTTACCTTGATATCCGCATTTGCGCCGTCTATCTCCATGGAGCCGTTGAGTTTGGTGATACGCAGGTTGCCGTAGTTTTTGCGCCCTGTTACTTCACCCGCTTCTTCTATCTCGTACTCATCATTGGTGCTGCGCAGGGAGATTTTTTTGGCTGATGCCATTTCGATCGTGGAGTATTTGCTGTCAACATCCAGTTCATCCACCTCTTTGGCGCTGAAACGGCCGTTGGCGAATTCAAGCTCTGCCGTTTTGATATTGCCCACATTGGCGTTGGAATATTTGGAGCGGAGCATGAGCTTATTCAGGTTATCGGCTTCAAGATTGCCATTGGTGATATCCACCGAAGCATCCGAGATGCCTGCCGGAAGCTGTACATCGGCATATTTGCTTTCGATATCCAGTTTACTTCCTGCCGGAACAGTGATGGTAACCGTTCTTTTCAGTTTGGTATTGGTGCCCATATTCTGTCCGTTTGAACTGAATACTGTCGCAACGCCGGAGCTGTAGGTAAATCCCTGCCCGTTGATCGTATAGGCGCTGCCGCCTACCGAACCGGCTTTGATCTTAACCGAAGAGCCCAGTGTTTTGAGCGACAGATTCACCCGTTCCAGCCATTCTTCGTCGCTGAGTTTGCTTTCTCCTTCAAAATACACGGTGGCGCTCACTTTTACTTTGGGCTGGTCCCAGGTTTTTACCACGATGCTGCGCGATGAATTTTCGATATAGATCTCCGATGCCTTGCTTACGGGTATTTCCTTGCTCACTTCCTTGCTCTTGAGGTCTTCTTCCCTGATCTGTTTATCGCCGGAGAAAAAGAAGCTGCCTTCCTGGTTGGTGGTGGCCACCCCGTTTACCTGCGCTACCCGGGCCGGCGGCGGTGCAGCCATATCGGCCTGCCGGCCTACGGAAACGCGCACCGGTGCGGTAGAAGTTGCCTGCTGCGCGGAGGCCGAAGCAGCCAGCAGCAGTAAGCTGCCGAATAAAGTATTACGCATAACTGGTTTCATTGTATTGTACTGTTTAGATATTCAGGAAATAGGTTCTGGTAGAATCAACAGGACCGCGGTTTTGTTTAAAGCGGTTGTTGGTTTTGTTCATTTCGAGTTGCAACTGTTTAAGGATATTGAGTTTCTGCTGGTAGAGATTGATGAGCTGATCAAGCAAGGCATCGTTAAGACCGCGCCTGGCTATATCGGTCTTGATGCTTTTTTCATCTCTCTCCATCTGCTTCAGCTGTACTTTGAAATCGTCGAAATAAGCCGGCGTTTCTGCGTACATAGGCATTGTGCTTACCCTGGCCCGCTGCAGGTTGATCACCTGGGTAAAGCTGTTCTCTATATCTGTGAGTGCATGCATATCCGCTTTATTCATCTTAGCGGAGTTGGCCATGCGGTTTTGTCTGGGTGCTGTTTCCGTTCTGGCGGTAATGGGTTCGGTCGATACTTCAGGCCGGATCGTTTGTGGTTCATGTGTCTGCGGTGTTGCCGGCACACGGTTTTTTACCGGGCCCGGCGCCAGCTGTG
Organism: Sediminibacterium soli; assembly: GCF_009939225.1. Classification (GTDB taxonomy): domain Bacteria; phylum Bacteroidota; class Bacteroidia; order Chitinophagales; family Chitinophagaceae; genus Sediminibacterium; species Sediminibacterium soli. The sequence continues at coordinate 1,560,512 of NZ_JAACJR010000008.1, forward strand.
CCGTATCCCTTGTTTGTTTGCTGTTGCTGTCAACCAGGTGCCAGATACCGATACCCGCCAGCACCAGCACACAGGCCGCCACCGCCCAGCGTGTAACCATCGTCACCACATTGGTTTTTTTCACGGCTGTCTGTCCGCTGATGCGTTCCCATACCTGTGAACGGGGCTCGTCCAGGTCGAGTTCATCGGCATGCTGCCGCAGGTATTTTTTTAACTCATCCATGTATCTGTAATTGCTTGGTAATACGTTCTCTTAATAACTGCCTTGCCCTGTGGTACTGGCTTTTGCTGGTCGACTCAGAAATACCCAGCTGGGCGGCAATGTCTTTATGGCTGTAGTCCTCTGTAACAAACAGGTTGAATACCTGCCGGCAGCCATCCGGCAAACCTTTGATCTCACGGTGGATGATGGTAAAGTCCACCGTTTTCCACCATTCCGTTTCTTCCACCGCGGCATCGTTCTTCCCGTCTTCCCATTCGTTCCAGTACACATTTTTTTTACTGAAACGGATACACTCATTGACCACGATCCTTTTCAGCCAGCCCCCAAACTGCACCGCTTCCTTTAACTGGTGAAGGTTTTTAAAGGCGATAATGAAAGACTCCTGCAGAAGATCTTCCGCATCATTGCGGTTACCTGTCATACGCGTGCAGATGTTGAACATGCTTTTACTGTACTGCCGGTACAGCCAAGCCTGGGCATCCGCATCGCCTTTGCAGGCTTTTCTCACAACGGCCGTTTGTATGGTGTTTACCTGTTCCAATGAATAAATCCGGGTATAGGAGTTGGCATGGTGACAAAGGTTGGAAAGAAGAGGGGATTTTTTTTAATGGCCGATGGGCGATTGCCGACGGATGGTGGCGGACGCATATGTTTTTGAATAATTGAATATATTATTAATTGATTTTTATTTAGTTATGAAAATTTGTACGATGTAAAAAGCCGCAGATCCGCAGTTGATCAATATCCCAATCTGCGACTCTGCGGCAAAAAAATGCAGTTTACCCAGTCTGATGAACGAAATAACCATTCGATGTAACCATTCAACCGGCGAATCCTTACGACAGATCCAGCTTCGGTTTATTGTCCAGTATGGTTTCTATTTCCGCTATCACCTCATCCGTGAGCAGCTTAACCACTTCTAGGGCTTTCAGGTTTTCTGTGAGCTGTTCTTTTTTGGTGGCGCCGAGGATGGCCGTGGTCACATGCGGGTTTTTGATCGTCCAGGCAATGGCCAGCGTGGCAAGCGATACGCCCAGTCTGTCTGCCAGTGTTCCGAGTTTTTTCACTTTTTCCAGCTTGGCTTCCTGCAGCCAGCGTTCTTTCAGCCAGTCAAACCCTTCGATGGCAAGTCTTGAATCGGCTGGGATACCGTTATTGTATTTTCCCGTCAGGAAACCGGCTGCCAGGGGGCTCCAGATAGTGGTGCCCAGGCCTTTGTTCCGGAATACGGGCAGGTAATCCTGTTCCATTTTGAACCGTTCGAACATATTGTATTGCGGCTGCTCTACCACCGGCCCGATAAGGTGATGCTGATCCGCCACGCGATGCGCTTCCATGATCTCTGCGCCGCTCCACTGGCTGGTGCCCCAGTATACTATCTTACCCTGCTGAACAAGGTTATGCATGGTCCAGACCGTTTCTTCAACAGGTACGTTCACATCGGGACGGTGACAGAAAAAGATATCCAGGTAATCTGTCTGTAAACGCTGCAGCGCTTCATGACAGGCTTCCACCAGGTGTTTGCGGCTTAATCCTGTCTGGTTAGGTTTGTTTTCTTTTCCCCGCCAGCCAAAATAGGCTTTGGAGGAAAGTGTGTAGGAGGTGCGGTCCCAGTTCTTTGTCTTCAATACACGTCCCATCATCTTCTCACTCTCTCCCAATGCATATACTTCCGCATTATCGAAAAAGTTAATGCCACTGTCATAAGCCATACCCATCAGTGTATCGGCGCTGTTATCGGCTATCTGTTTGTGAAAAGTTACCCAGCTGCCAAAACTCAGTACACTTAACTGCAGGCCGCTATTGCCCATTCTGCGATATTCCATGTTGCTTGATTTTAGAGGAAAGCTACGGGGATTTTGGAATTCTGGAATTGCGAATTTTGAAATTTTCGGACAGATTATTATCAATTTCAAAATTCGCAATTCCAGAATTTCAAAATCTCTATTTCGGTTTGGTGGTATCAGCGGCCGGATTCGCCGTGCTGTCGGGTATACGGAAGAAACTGCCGGATTGCACCTGGTTGAAGGTGACCAGGCTCAGGTCTTCATTACATGTCATTCCATTCAATCCTATGATCAGGTTCGAACGGAAAGCCTGGCTCCAGATCACTTTTTTGTCCGTATAGAATTTGCCGGTATTCTGGTCCCAGTATAATTCGGGGCAGCGCAAAGTATCTCCCTTGATATTGAAGGCAAGCACATTTCCGCGCAGGAAAACTTTCTTCTCGTTTTCAAGGAACCTTCCGTAATCTGCGCGCAACTGGCTTTCGATGCGGGTGGTACTGTCGTTGTAAAAATCAACATGCAGGGTATTGGGGAATTCCACCTTATTGGCGCTGTCGCCGCCATAGCGAAGCATCCGCGGTGCGGTAAGATGTGCACGCATTTTTCCCTTTATACTGAGATAGCTGTCTATGTTTTTTCCTTCATCCACCCCTATTTTTTTGCTGCCCAGCTCGCGCACTTCGTTGATATCGTTCTCGCAGGCACACACAAAAAAGCAGCCGCTGATCAGGGCTGCCAGTAAAATAGGTTTATGAGAAAAACGGTTAATCATATTTGCGTTTCACGAACCAAATATCGCTCATACTGATTCCCAGAGAAAACTGCATATAGGTTTCTGTGACATTATTCACGCTGGATCCTCTTTTACCAAACTGCAGGGCCATATTCATTACCGTGAACTGGTCGTTATAGCTGGTCCATTTACGAATGGGCAGACCGGCTCCGAAAGACACACCGTACTGTTTGAGTCCTTTACCATCCGGATTCAGGTAATCCTTGCCAAGATAAACACCCGCACGGTAGTTTACCGCATTCCAGTAGCCGCGGCTGGCCAGCGGATCGGGAGCAAACTGCACGCCCAGCTTGTATTGCCAGCTGTTGCTTAACTGGTCGGGTGCACCGTAAAAACGATAGCCGGTCCACTGGGAACCGGTGTATTCAAGACCGATAGACCATAGTTCAAAAACACCTCTTGAGTTGGTGGCCGTTTTATGTAAGGTGACCCCCGCCGCGTACTGCGCCGGAAGCACGACCGATCCTTTGATATCGTTCTGCGAAAGCACGCTGTCGATCTTTATTTCACCGCCGGAGGTATAGCCCAATGTATGTCTGTCCTGGTCCTGCAGGGCGCTCATGGTCTGCTTCAGGGTTCCCGTAACACCAAACCGCAGTTTATAATGCTCGGTTGTTTTATCGATCGTATTAACCCTGCTGTGCAGCGTTACTTCGTACTGCGCACCGGCCGAAAGAAACATACCGCCAAACGTAGTCAGCGTAGAGGTTTTGGAAGAATGGTACAATACGGAATCATTCAAAAAGTTCTTGGTCGTATTCACTTCCTTGCGTCCGAAATTATACCCCGTATTAAACCCGATCTGGAAGTTTTTCCATCTTTTGCCAAGTCCTACAAATACCTGGTTCAGTCCCCCGCTGCCATTGTACAGGGTCTGAACGCTGTCGGCGCCGATCTTTGAGAAATCCTGCACCGAATAGTTGATACGGCTCAAAGGTTTCAGACCAAAAGCAAGTCCCCAGCCCTTGGTACGGTTCAACGGCACCCCTACCGCCACGTAAGACGGGATAAAATTGGCCGAATTGAATTTGCCCGAAGGGTTTTTGCTGTACAGTGTTCTTGAATCGATGGTAACGCCGATATCGAACGTAGACATATAAAGTCCGCCGTAAGTGGCAGGGTTTCCGAAGTTCACGGACTGTCCCACGTTGTTGTGCAAGCCATCCGAATAAGCTGCTGTTAAACCGCCCATGGAGCGGCTGATGATATGCTGGTTATTATAGAATTCGCCTAAGCCATACCTGTTGAAAGGTGAGTTTTCCTGTGCTTTTACAGCCTGAAAAAAAAAGGTTGCTACAAACACCAAACTAAGCCTGGAAATGTTAGAAATGGTTAGACGCACTGATCGCATACAGTCCTTTATAGATTAGATAAGGGTCGGCAAATATCTTGTTTTTTAGGTGCGGTACAAAAAAACCCATGTCTCCCCCGGTTAACAGCACGTTAAAGTTGCTGTATTTCAATGCGTAAGCATCAATAATACCATCAATTTCCTTGGCCATTCCCAGTATTACGCCGCTCAGTATATTGGTTTTGGTATCGTATCCCACCAGCGGAAAATCGTGTTCCGCCTTTACCAGCGGCAGCAGGGCCGTTTGCTCGTGCATGGCCCTGAAACGCATATGCATACCCGGCGAAATGCCACCTCCGAGGAATGCATGGGCTTCGTTCACAAAATTATAGGTGATACAGGTGCCCAGGCCGATGGCCAGGTTATGCCGGCCGGGAAACAGGTCAACCGCTGCGGCAACAATGGCCAGCCTGTCTGCCCCGATGGTTTCGGGCTTGCCCACCGGCGTGGTCACCGGCAGTTTGCTGGTATGATCCAGTTTGTGAAAATGCGTATGTGCCGCCAGCAGCGTTTCCATTTCGGGAGGATGGTTGATCACCGAAGAGAGAATAGACCAGGTTGGCCGGTGTTCATCGATCAGCCGCTGTATGGTTGCCGTTCCTGCATCGGCCAGTACATGCTCCTGCACAAATTTGCGGTCATTGAATACAGCGCATTTCATACGCGTATTACCGAAATCGAAGCAAAGCGTGGTTTCCATGGTGAGGGAGGTTGACGGGGTTGAACGGGGGCAAGTTAGCGATTGAAAAGCTATTCGCCGGCCGGTATTACCCCTGGGAGTTCAACGGTTACCGATTCAGCTGAAATTAAACCCGCCCAGCTCCCTGAAATGCCCGTTCAGTTTGATCTTTTCCTTCAGGTTCTCTATACCGCTTACCACGGGCAGCACTTTGGCAAGATGTCTTTTCAGGTATTCGAGCCGCTGCAGTTCGTGCATCAGACCCAGCATTTCGTATTCTTCCCCGAGCGACATGCCCGCGTGATGGGCGATATCGTAGCTTGTCAGCTGTTCTTCCTCCGTTGTAAAATCCTTGTGCACGTTCAGCAATCGGTGCAGCTGGCGGAGGGATGCCACCACACCCCTGATCATATTCCTTTGCGCGGTATCGTTTGCCGGATAGGTTACGATGGCGCCGCTGTATAATTTATCGGGTATCTCTTTCACGATCTCCAGTATGCGGAATACCCGGGTGCCTTTGACGCGTATATCCATTTTTCCGTCCTCGTATGTTTTCACCAGTTCAGACACTTCCACAAGCGTTCCCATCTCCGCCACACTGTTATTGATGACGGCGGGAATACCAAAGGGTTTATGTGTATGATGACATTCACTGATCAGTTGCCTATACCTCGGCTCGAATATATGGAGGTTCAGCGCTTCTCCGGGGTACACGACGATGCTGAGCGGGAATATCGGAACAAAATTCGTCATAGGTAAAGGTAGGAACGAATGGCAGAGAAGGGGCTATGGCCGGTGTTAAACTATTTCTGTTTTACACCAAGGTTCAGCTGCTGCAGCTGCGCGTATTTCATCCAGGTATACCAGGCGTTCATTTTGGCGATGGTATAGCCTGCTTCCCCGTCGAGAAAGCCGAGCCGGAGCAGGTAGTTGGTGACAAAGGAAACGGGGCCTGCCAGCCTGCGTTGCAGCCACCATGATTTTTTTCCGCGCTGGTGGTATTTCATTGCATTGAGCATGGCATACCGCACCGTTTTATCTGCAAACTCTTCCAGGTTGCGGGATGTATAGTGATGAATATATCCTTTGAGCGTAACCACCTGCTTTATATCCGGCATCTGCAGCGCCTCATGCACCTCTGCTTCATTCCACTGCACCCGGTTCCGGTTATACAAACGGATATGTTCATCGCCGGCCCATTCGCCAAAACGTATCATTTTTTCACCAAGAAATGCGCGGAAACGGATATTGTATACGATATCGTCTTCGCGCAGCGCAAGGACTGTCAGCACATCGCAAAGCTTTTGATCGAGCACCTCGTCTGCATCGATCGACAATATCCAGTCGTGCCTGGCCATCGCAACGCCTTTGTTCTTGTTGGGTCCGTAGCCTGTCCAGCCCGTTTCGAGCAGTCTTGCCCCCGTACCCGTTACAACCTGCTGTGTGCCGTCGGTGCTGCCGCTGTCTACCACTACGATATCATCGCTCACTTTCTGCGCTGCGGCGATCGTGCGGCCGATGATATGCGATTCATTCCGGCAGATGATGACAACAGATAATAACGGATTCATTTTTTGCCCGGCGGTACGGGTATGGTTTGTGCAAAGAAAACAATAAATGCCAGAATTGCCGTGCCCAGCTGACCCTCGAGCGTATCGTCGAAAACAATGGGGATAACGGTTACCACCAGCAACGCGGCCGACAGTACATTCCTGCCGGTGGTTGCGTATAACAGAAGCACCAGCCCTGCTGAAAAAAGGAGCATACCGGGCCATCCGCTGGCCGCACCATACACCAGCCATTCGCAGGCAGGCAGAAAACGTTCGTACGGGAGACTTTGCGGATGAAAGCGGGTATGCCATGCATCTGTGGCGGCACGCAGGTCGCCAAAACCCACACCGGTGAACGGATTCTGCTGCAGCAGACCATAACCGGCTTTGACCGACAGCCATCTTGCCGCATCATTGTATCCCGGCGCGGAACCGTTGGCAGTATACAAACTGAAATCGTACCGGACATACTGTATCCGGTTCCGTAAGGTAGGCGATGAAACAAATGCAACAACCGCCACCGATACCATGATCGCCAGCAGCAGCAGCGATTTTTTCCAGTTCCTGCGGATGCATAACAGGTAGGCTGTATACACCAAGGCAGCCGCATAAAGACAAAGCAATCCTGTTTTGGCCGCAAGGATATGCAGGTAAGCAACAAACCCCGCCATCAGCACAACCAGCAGTGCCCTGCCTGTGCGGGAAGAGATAAACGAAATATGTTTCAGACAAAGCAATACCGCCAGCGCCACCATCCAGCTGAACCGTACATAATCGTGATCGGCCAGCGTGGGCAGCACTTTGGCTTTAAGATAAGAGGCCTGCATTGTTTGCATATCGGCCAGGTACCTGCCCATACTCCATACGCAACCGATGGTCACAGACGCCAAGTACGCAGCGCTGACCCATTTCCATTCCTTTGGCGATAATTGAACGGCGTATGCACCGAGCAGCAGGGTAAAAAGAGGAATACGCGTCTCTGCAGTTTTCCACCATTCCTGTTTGTCCTGGCTCCAGAAACCGGATACCAATACCGGCAAAAGCAGCAGCAGCAGGGCGATCGCGGGTTTTTTGAGTGAAGGTTTCTCTGCCGGCCCAAAGAACCAGGGAACGGCAACCAGGACAGATGCAATGGAAAGCAGGGCGCGACTGAACACCAGTCCTGCAGCCACCAGTATCAGGCAGCTGACCACCCAACCGTGTTGCCATTTATTTTGGAAAAAGCCCTGCATGCTGCGTCTAAATTCGTGCATCCGGGTTACTTTAGCAATCATGTGGAGTGATTTATTGCATAATATCCGCTCTGGAAATATTCCTGCGCTGGCCCGGTCGATATCGCTGGTGGAGAATAGCAAAGAGGGGTATCATGCATTGCTCGAAAACCTGCCCCCCTCCTCAGCAACCATTACCGGTATTACCGGTCCGCCCGGCGCAGGCAAGAGCACGATTACCGATGCCCTGATCGGCGAAATCGTTGCCAGGCAGCAGAAAGTGGCGGTATTATGTGTGGATCCTTCTTCTCCTTTTCATCACGGTGCGGTGTTGGGCGACAGGATACGCATGAGCGAATGGTACAATCATCCCGATGTGTTTATCCGTTCGCTGGCCACAAGGGGCAGCCTCGGTGGACTCCATCCCCGCATCATTGAAATATGCGATCTGCTGAAAGCCGCCGGATTTGACCAGGTGATCGTGGAAACCGTAGGCGTGGGTCAGAGCGAGATTGAAATTGCCGGACTGGCAGACACCACGGTTGTAGTGCTTGTTCCGGAGGCGGGAGATGAAGTGCAAACCATGAAAGCCGGGCTGATGGAGATCGCGGATATTTTTGTGGTGAACAAATCCGACCGGCCCGATGCCGATCTTTTTACCAGGAACCTCCGCATGATGCTTGCACCCGCATTCCACCGCGGGGCAGCGGAAATTCCCATACTCAAAACCATCGCCACGCAGAAAACAGGCATAGCGGAACTCTACCAGGCAATTGCTGAACAGCAGCAACACCAGCCGGAAGAAAAAAAAGGATGGCTGTTTGCAGAAAGAGCCTACCAACTGATCAGCGAATCGAGAATGAAAGACATCAGCCGGGAAACGCTGAAGAAAGACTGGGAATCATCGGCGGAGAAAAACCTGTACCGGTTTGTACAGCGGTATCTCTGACGAATATCGAATAGCTAACAAGGAACAGCGAATATAGAAATATGGAGGAACTGCCTAAGGGGATGAATTCTCTGCGAAACTCCGCGTCTCTGCGGTGAAAAATTAATGAATATCGAATACTGAAAAGGGAATAATGGATGTTGAAATAAGAAGGAGCTTTCTTATCTCTTTTCACTCTTCCACCAACGGTAGCCTATTACACCGATGATGCATAAGGGTGCCGCGGCAAGATAGATAATCGCGGAATTCAATGCCTGTGCAGGCCCCTGGCCAAGCTGGGAAGAGGTTTTGGTACAGATGGAACACTGCGCCTGCACGCATTGCGAACCGGCAAGCAGTACCAGTATCAGTAAACCGTATATCCCTCTTTTCCGCATCATCAACGCAAAGATAAGCAGCAAAATGCTGACAGGAATTGTTAACTTTCTTTTTCAATTAACCGACCGTGGAACCAAGACGAAAATTCCTGCAGCAGGTGGGACTGCTGGCCGGCGCATTTTCTGCCAGCAGCCTTTTTAACGAACTGCATGCCGCCTCCTGGGAGCAGGCAGAAAAAAGAATCGCCGGTCTCCCGCCCCAGGCCGTGGCGGCCGACGAAGACTACTGGAGCATGATCCAGCAATCCTACACGGTAAATCCTAACCTGATCAACCTGAACAATGGCGGCGTAAGTCCGGCCCCAAGGGTGGTGCAGGAGGCGGTGGAGCGTTACAACAAACTGTCGAACGAAGGCCCTTCCTACTATATGTGGCGCATTCTTGACCAGGGCCGTGAGCCGTTACGCCAGAAACTGGCATTGCTGGCCGGCTGTTCGGCCGAAGAGATTGCCGTTAACCGAAATGCCACCGAAGCCCTGAACACCGTGATCTACGGTCTTGAGCTCAGGGCCGGCGACGAAGTGATCGGCACCAGGCAGGATTATCCCAATATGATACAGGCCTGGAAACAGCGCGAAATGCGCGACAGCATCGTGTACAAACAGATCAGTTTTCATTTCCCCATCGAAAATGACGAAGAGATTGTTGCCGCGTATGAAGCAGCGATCACACCCAGGACAAAAATTCTGCATGTAACGCATATCATTAATTGGGTGGGACAGATCATGCCGGTGAAAAAGCTTACTCAGATGGCGAAGAAACACGGGCTGGAAGTGATCGTTGACGGCGCCCATTCTTTCGGTCTCCTGGATTTTAAGATACCCGAACTGGGTTGCGATTATTTTGGCACCAGTCTGCATAAATTCCTCAGCGCGCCCATCGGCAGCGGTATGCTATGGATCAAAAAAGAAAAAATAGAGAAGATCTGGCCGCTTACCTGCAACAGTGCGCCGAAAAGTGCCGATATACGCAAATTCGAAACCCTGGGCACCCGCAGCTTTCCTATTGAACAGGGCATTGGCGAGGCCGTGAACTTTCAGCAGGCCATCGGCAGCAAACGCAAACAGGAGCGGATACATTACCTCAAAAACTACTGGGCCGGTAAGGTAAAAGATATTCCGCGGGTAAAACTTCATACCTCGCTACATCCCAACTACTCCTGCGCCATCTGCGGTGTAAGCATAGACGGCATGACACCCGCCGAGCTGGACAGTGCATTGTTCAACAACTATAAGATCCATACGGTGAGTATTGTATGGGAGAACATCTCCTGCGTAAGAATAACGCCGCATGTATACACCAAACTCCCCGACCTGGATAAACTGGTAATGGCGATAGAGGAAACGGCGGGGAAGTAATTTGAGGATTTGGGGATTTGAAAATTTGAAAATGAGGGGAAGGCAGTATTGTCATATGGCTAAATGGCTATATAGCTATATTGTTATGGTTCCTAAAATTCGTAACCGCAGCCATGTAGCCCTATAACCTTTGCCCTCCCATTTTCAAATTTTCAAATTCTACCTCACTTTCATTTTTTTCGACTTGCTCGCTTTTGCGGGTCTTGTTTTGCCGAATGAGCCCTGGAAACGTTTGCCTTTTGCGGTTTTTTTATCACCTCTTCCCATGATATGTGTTTTTTGAATGAAGAATAATGGGCATAAAAATAGAAAAACCCCCGGATTACGGGGGTTTTAATTCCTTGTGTGCGGCCAGATCAGATCTTGGCGCTCAGTTCTTTGCCGGCTTTGAATTTGGCAACTTTCTTTGCTTTGATCTTGATCGTAGCGCCGGTTTGCGGGTTACGGCCGGTACGTGCCTGGCGTTTTGAAACAGAGAAAGTACCGAAGCCAACCAGTGTTACTTTATCGCCTTTTTTCAGTGTCTTGGTCACGGCACCAATAAAAGAATCCAACGCAGCATTTGCCTGTGTTTTGGTTATACCAGTCTCTTCAGCGATCTGGGCGATCAATTCAGCTTTGTTCATAACGGTGATTTTGTGTTTTTAATGAGAGGGCAAATTTATTGGCTTTTGCTATCCGGAAAAATATTTTTGAGTCGATGTTTTTATTTGGAACCGGTATAACCTGTAGCTGCAAAGGATTTCAACCGGAAACCGTTTTGATAAAATATCATTTTGAAAATTGCATTTCGCTGAAACGCAATACTGTAAAGGGTTTCAGGAAATCGGAAAAACAGCGGGCCTTCCCTGCGCCGCAGGTTAATATACCAAAGATACGGTTGCTGCAAAATGAATTTGCGAAAGTTTCCACACTCAATTCACAACCTCCATCAGCGACCGGAAACTGATGAAGTTGGCGCCCCAGTTGTCCACCACATCCTTACGCATGGCCGGTGCAAAAGCGTCTATATAGCGCTGGTACTGCTCCCGGCTGTCTGCATGGAACTGCGCGGCATAGGTCGGGCCTTCGCTATCGTCGGTTTCCAGCAGCCGTACCAGGCGCACGTCTGTAAAACAGCCTGTATCCATTACATCGGGCAGGTGTTTCTCCTTCATCCACTGAAGCCATGCTTCGTGGATCTCCCAGTTAACCTTGGTGGTAACGTTATAAATCAGCACGGAACGGTGTATTTAATAAGCGTATGGATAATACCTATTTGATCTCGGCGTAGATAGGGCAATGATCGCTGTGTTTTACATCGGGATAGATCTTTGCGTCAATAACCTGCTTTCCCAACGCATCGGTTACGCAGATATAATCGATACGCCAGCCCTTGTTCTGCAGGCGCACCGTGGGAAAACGCTGGCTCCACCAGGAATAGGCGCCGGTTGTTTCGGGATTGATCGCCCGGAACGTATCCACCCATCCGCTCGAAAGGAATTTATCCATCCATTTCCTTTCATCCGGCAAGAAACCGGATGAGTTCTTATTGCCTTTCGGATCGTGTATATCTATCTCCCTGTGCGCAATATTATAGTCGCCCACAACAATCAGCCTGGGCCTGGATTTACGCAGCTGCTGCAGATAGTCAAAAAACTCATCGAGCCACTGGTATTTATAGGTCTGGCGCTCATCGCCGCTGGTGCCCGAGGGAAAATAGGCATTGATAAGCGTGATATCGCCAAAATCGGCGCGTATCACCCGGCCTTCAAGATCGCTCTGCTCCAGCTTGTTACCATATTCAACATGATCGGGTTTGATCTTTGTAAAGACCGCCACGCCGCTGTATCCTTTCTTCTGCGCAGAGAACCAGTGATGGTGGTATCCCATCTCTTCGATCTTCCGGTATTCCACATTTTCCTGAACGGCTTTTGTTTCCTGCAGACAAACCACATCGGCGGGATGTGTTTGCAGCCAGTCGAGAAACCCTTTGTTGATGGCGGAACGTATACCGTTCACGTTGTAAGAAATAACACGCATGGTAATCGCTTGTTTGGTTTATTCAAAAAAACGGTTAAAGCCGATGATGAACAGCTGCTTCAGTGTTTCGTATGATAAAGATGCATCAAAAACCACAAATAACTCCGGCGCAAATCTTCCCTGCGCTATGCAGACCAGTTCTCCATCCAGGTACAGCTCTTTCATGGTATTGGCGGCGCCGCTGCACCTGATCTCGAACGACCGCTTTGCGATCGACCCCTGCACCACGTAATTGTATTTCAGCGGCCATACCGTTTCTGCCATGCCGATGGACACCATGGCGGCGGTGTCTACACCATTGTACACCCTGCCGGGGTAAATTTTTTTATCCCCATCCGTGATGTATTTGGTAATGGAAAACCTTGCCACGGTATCTTTCTCCTCCAGCAGGAAGTGCAGGTTTCCCGGCATAAAACCCGTGAGCGCCTGCTCGGGTATGCCGTAATTTTTTTCGGGGTTCACCTGTATCAGCAGCTGTACAAGGTAGTTCCTGTCGCGCAGCACGTCTCTCCACTCCTGTTTGAGAAAAACAAAATCGGAACCTGATCGGTTATCGGCTTTCTGAATGGCATCCAGGATATTCCTGGGATAAGGCATCGCCCGTTTTCCTTTCAGCTGCAGCTCTTCGTACAACGGTTCGGATTTGCGAAGCAGGTGCGTGGTATCGTATATAAATTGGAACGACTGGCCATTATCCGTTACAAAATACCTGGCGCGGCCTGCCAGCCTGGGCATATAAAAATTATCCGCCGCAAACACCGGCGCCACGCCCAGGCCTATTTTGTCTTTGTCGCTCTGCGGATCCATCAGCTCCGACAGCGCTTTCCTGGCGATCTCCAGGAAGGTTTTGGGCATCACAAAAAGATGAATCGATTCCGCACCCATGCCCGGACCCCTGGTATGAAACACCAGTATATCCACCAGGTTGCTGTATATGATTTCATTGCGGCCATTCACCACGGCGGTGGTGAACCTGAACACGGTTTTGGTTTTTGCCCGCTGCACAGAATCGGCCGCATTGGCAGCAGGCGTATTCATAGCGGCATAATACGATGCGGGCATATACTCCGCCACTTCCACCAGCAGGTGCCAGGTACCGGTGTCTCCCCTGCTGAAATCAAATTTTTCACTGCCTGCATTTGATCTCTCGTTCAGGCTTACAAGGGGCAGTCGGGTGGAATCGGTAAGTTGTGCCAGATGGTGTTTCCGTATTAATTCGGCCAGGTGGGTACCGATGCTCTGCTGCATGGTCGGCTCCGCAAAATAATCGAAGGGCATGGCATAGCGTAACTGCTCAAAAACAATTTTTCTTTGCGCCTGCAAACAGGTTGCCGCATATACAAGGGCAGATAACAGCGTTACCGTTCTTTTCATAAAGCAGTCGTTGGCAGGTTCCAGCAAATTTTATGCTAATTTGACCGCGCAATAAAAATAGGAAGATATATGGCAAAAACCGACCGGCTGATACCCGCAAAAGAATCTGTTTATCTGCATGGGCCCAAGCCAAGGATCAATGAATTTCTTTTTGCATGGGATATTTTTGTGCAGTTCATACACGGTTTCAGGACATTGCATTTTGTGGGTCCCTGTATCACCGTTTTCGGCTCGGCGCGTTTTAAGGAAGACCATCCCTATTATGCCATTTCGCGGGAGTTCGGCAAACGGATCGCAGGCCTGGGTTTTACCACCATGACCGGCGGCGGACCCGGCACCATGGAAGGCGCCAACAGGGGCGCTTTTGAGAATGGCGGCGTATCGGTGGGTTGTAATATCAAACTGCCGCATGAGCAATACCCCAACCCTTATATGCAGAAATGGATCACGTTCGACTATTTCTTTGTAAGGAAAGTGCTGCTGATAAAGTATTCCTATGCCTTTATTATCCTGCCCGGCGGTTTTGGCACGATGGATGAACTGTTTAATACCATCACGCTTATCCAGACAAAATCGCTGACAGATTTTCCCATTGTATTGTTTGGCAGGGAATATTACCAGCCTTTGATGAATGTGATCGAGATGATGATAGACAAGGGTACCATTTCTCCCGAAGACAAAAACCTGGTGCTGCTCACCGATGATATCGACGAAGCGATGCTGCATATCAGGACCTTTATCGATAAACACTATGCCGTAAGACCGAGAAGAAAGCTGTGGTGGTTGTTTGAGAAAAGATAGATGGCGGAGGAACACCGAGAATAAAAATCTCTGTGCAACTCCGTGCCCCTGTGGCTCTGTGTTGAAAATAATCCCGACCATCGGGTTGTTGAAACCGGGAGGTAACTGAGACACAGTTTCAACACAGAGCCACAGGGGCACGGAGAAACACAGAGGGATATGGAACTGAAGATTTATTATTACCGGCGCATCGCCGAAGGCAAGACACCGATAGCCTGCATAAACATTATTCGCTCCAAAATTGCGGGCAGAATGTTCGCCGTCTCCTGTGAGATATTCACTGCTTCCTTTTGCCGGCTGCTATTGTATATCCCAGGCTTAGTATCATTTCGTAGGTGCCGAAGCTCTGGCTGGCGGTACCGTTGTATACTTTTAGGTTGGAATAGCTGGCGTAATCCAGTTTGTTGGTGTACTCGAGAAACAGGTGTTTGAAGAATGTGGCGCGCAGACCGGCTTCCGCGCCTATATTCCAGCCACCGATCTGGAAACCGGGGTCGTTTGCCTGGCCAAAGAAACTGTTCTGCACATGCGGAATCACCGGGCCCACACCGGCCTTACCCAGGGCATCCACTACAAAATTGCTTTTCCTGTCGCCGATCCAGTGCCAGCGTTTCACCAGGTTGAACAGCAGAAAATTGGCGCCGTTGTTCAGGTAATAATAAAACCCGTTGCCTTCGGAGAACCGGATCGAAGAATCCACCACGCGGCCGGCAACGATGCCTTTGATACGCACAGACTGGTTATCGCGGATAATATGCTTGGTATGGTCGAAGTTGATCTCGACACCCCATCCGTTTTCGCGATCGAAAAAATAACCCAGGCGGTAATTGTATTGCGGTATGCTGATGGGGCTGCTAAACAGGCCTTCATCCCATCCCGGGTGATCATGCGAGTGCACATTCAGTAAAGTATAGGCGGTATTCAGCGAAGGCTGCCGAACGTATACGTCGGAATGGGTGTACCATTCCTTATTATAACCCCAGGAAAAATATAATTCGCCTTTGCGTTCTTTTTTGGTTTGCGCAGTAGCGAACAACGGCAGGCATATCACTGCATACACGATCCATGTAGGTAGCTGCATGTTGGTTGGGTTTATTCCAGCACAGGACTGAGCCATCTTTCCATGGTTTCAAGCGGCAGTCCTTTTCGTTTTACATAGTCTTCAAATTGGTCTTTCTGTATTTTGCCCACACCAAAATACTGGCTTTTGGGATGCGAAAAATACCAGCCGCATACGGATGAGGCAGGATACATGGCCAGGCTCTCCGTTAACTGAATGCCCACCGCTTGGGTGGCGTTGAGCAGCCCGAACAGTTTGTATTTTTCGGTATGATCCGGGCAGGCCGGATAGCCTGGCGCCGGGCGGATTCCCATATACTGTTCCTTGATCAGCTGCTCGTTGCTTAGGGCTTCTTCTTTTGCATAACCCCAGTACTCTTTTCTTGTTCTTTCGTGCAATGCCTCGGCAAATGCTTCGGCAAAACGGTCGGCGAGCGCCTGCAGCATGATCTTGTTATAATCGTCGTGGTTGCTTTCAAACCGTTTGATATGCGCTTCGATTCCGTGAATGGTAACGGCGAATGCACCGATATAATCCTTTTTACCGCTTGCTTTTGCAGCGATGAAATCGGCTAACGAAATATTGGGCTGGTCGGCCGCTTTTTTTATCTGCTGACGCAGGAAGGAAAGCTTTACCTCTTCGCCATTCTGCACATACACATTGTCATCCTCACTCGCCGCTTCCCAAAAACCGATGATACCTTTTGCCTTCAGCCATTTTTCAGCAATGATCTTGTCGAGCAATGCGTTGGCATCGTTGTACAGTTTTGTGGCTTCCTTGCCCACTACGCTGTCTGTGAGTATCTCGGGAAAATTACCGTGCATTTCCCAGGTAATGAAGAAGGGTTTCCAGTCGATATACGCACGCAATACCTCGAGGTCAAAATCTTCAAATATTTTTGTGCCGGTGAACTGCGGGGTCTGTGTCTGGTGCTGGCTCCAGTCGACCGAAACCCTGTTCCGCAGGGCGTCTGCATAGGTCAGGTAGGTCTTAATGGATTTCTTGCTGTCGAACGCCTCCTTGAGTTTTACGTATTCCGATCGGATACCGGTAAGAAATCCCGGTTTCTGTTCATTGCTCAGCAGCGATCCTGCCACCGTTACGCTGCGCGATGCATCGAGTACATGCACCACGCCGTCCTGGTATTCGGGCGCTATCTTCACCGCCGTATGCATCCGCGAAGTGGTGGCGCCGCCGATAAGCAGCGGTTGTTTCATGCCCCTTCTTTTCATCTCCTTGGCAATATGCACCATTTCATCCAGCGAGGGTGTGATCAGTCCGCTCAGGCCAATGATGGCGGCATTTTCTTTCTGTGCGGTATCGAGTATTTTGTCGGCAGGCACCATCACCCCCAGGTCAATGATATCGTATCCGTTACAACCCAGCACAACGCCCACGATGTTCTTGCCGATATCGTGCACATCTCCTTTAACCGTGGCCAGCAGTATTTTGGCTGCCCCTGCGGATTCCGTGCCGCCGGCTTCCGAATTTTTTTTGCGCGCTTCTTTCTCCGCTTCGATGAACGGGGTGAGCACCGCAACACTTTTCTTCATCACACGGGCGCTTTTCACCACCTGCGGAAGGAACATTTTACCCGCGCCGAACAGGTCGCCCACAATACCCATACCATCCATCAGCGGTCCTTCGATAACGGATAAAGGGGTGGGGTACTGCAGCCGGGCTTCTTCCGTATCGGCTTCTATATAGTCGGTGATACCGTTTACAAGCGAATGCGAGAGACGTTTCTCCACGCTTTCATTACGCCATGCCTCGTCTTTTACCTCTACCTTGCCTTTTGCTTTCACCGTTTCGGCAAACTGTATCAGTTTCTCTGTGGCGCTGTTATCGTCGTTGTTGCGGTTAAGGATCACGTCTTCGCACAGCTGTTTCAGCGTGGGTTCTATCTCGTCGTATACCACCAGCTGGCCGGCATTAACGATGCCCATATCCATACCTGCCCTGATGGCATAATACAGGAATACGGAGTGAATGGCTTCGCGCACATGTTCGTTACCGCGGAAAGAGAAAGATACGTTCGATACGCCGCCGCTCACTTTTGCCAGTGGCATCAGCTGTTTGATCTCGCTGGTGGCTTCTATAAAATCCACCGCGTAGTTATTGTGTTCTTCAATACCCGTTGCTATCGCAAAGATGTTCGGGTCAAAGATGATGTCCTGTGGTGCAAACCCCACTTTCTCCACCAGTATCTTATATGCACGATGGCATATCTCCACTTTGCGCTGTTTTGTATCGGCCTGCCCCACTTCATCAAAAGCCATAACGATCACCGCTGCGCCGAAAGCCCTGCAGATAAAAGCCTGCTCAATAAATTTCTCCTCGCCTTCCTTCAGCGATATCGAGTTTACGATGCATCTTCCCTGCACGCATTCCAGTCCCGCCTGTATGATCTCGAACTTGGAGCTGTCGATCATAATGGGTATGCGCGCAATATCGGGCTCGCTCTGTACCAGGTTGAGGAAGGTGCGCATGGCATTTACACCGTCGAGCATCGCATCATCCATGTTTACGTCCAGCACCTGCGCGCCGTTCTCCACCTGCTGTCTCGCAACAGACAGGGCTTCTTCATACTGGTTATCGCGTACCAGGCGCGCAAATTTTTTGGAACCGGTTACATTGGTTCTTTCACCTATGTTCACAAAATTGGTCTCGGGCCGGATCACCAGCGGTTCGAGGCCGGAGAGACGCAGGTAAGGTTTTATAGAGGCAACAGTACTCATATCAGCAGCCGGGCGATCCCGGCATTGGTTAGCGGTTTTACAATGTTTCTTCCAATACAGGCAATGCCCTGGGGGTTAGGTTCTTTACGCTTTCGGCGATGTGTTTGATATGGTCCGGCGTGGTGCCACAGCACCCGCCCACAATATTCACAAAACCCTGCTCGGCCCAGTCTTCTATGAAATGCGCTGTTTCGTGCGGTGCTTCGTCGTACTCGCCCATGGCATTGGGTAAACCGGCATTGGGATAAGCCGATGTGTAACAGGCAGCGATCTGCGACAGTTCTTCGATATGCGCCCGCATTTCTGCCGCACCCAGGGCGCAGTTAAGCCCAACGCTTACGGGGTTGGCATGCATGACGGAGGTATAGAAGGCTTCGAGCGTTTGCCCGCTCAGCGTTCTGCCCGATGCATCGGTAATGGTGCCGCTGATCATGATGGGCAGTTCCGTGTTATGATCACGGAAATACTGTTTGGCCGCAAAAATGGCGCCTTTGGCATTAAGGGTATCGAATATGGTTTCGATAAGCAGTATGTCTACACCGCCATCCACCAGTCCTTTGATCTGCTCATAGTAAGCATCCACCACTTCGCGGAACGTAACCGCGCGGTAGCCGGGATTGTTCACATCGGGCGATAGACTCAGGGTTTTGTTCAGCGGACCGATGGCGCCAGCCACGTATTTGGGTGTGGCACCGGGGTTGTCGGCAAGGTATTCATTCACCGCCTGCCTGGCACACCGGGCAGCAGCCACGTTCAGTTCGTAGGCGAGCGACTGCATATCATAATCGGCCATGGCTATCACGGTACTGCTGAATGTATTGGTTTCGATGATATCGGCGCCGGCGTCGAGGTATTGCCGGTGTATGCCTTTGATGATGTCTGGCTGGGAGATGCACAACAGGTCGTTATTACCTTTTACATCGGTATGCCAGTCTTTGAAACGCTCGCCGCGGTAATCGGCTTCGGTGAGTTTGTGACGCTGTACCATGGTGCCCATGGCCCCGTCTATAACCAGAATGCGTTTTTCGAGTGCTTTCCTGATATCCATATCATGCAGTTTATGGTTCCGGCCAATGGCTGAACCCGGTTACGGACACGAATCATAAACGCTGGAAGATGGTAACAGGTACTTCGAGACGTTTATTAGTTCGATTTTATTCCCGCCGAAACGGGAGTGCAGGCCGAACAATAAACAAATCCGCCTGCGCAGGATGCAAAGGTAGAGAAAAACCTGATAGGTTGAGCGGGTTGATTGTTTAAATGGCTATAGGGTTACAGCGGCCATTCAACCGCGCTAACCGTATAGCCATACAGTGCTGCCATCCTCAGCTTTTTGCCCAATCGCCTTTCTTCTTCCGGCCAATATGGAATATACGGGAGATATTGAAGCCCCAGCGGATATCGCCGTTGCCCCAGGAACCGGTGGTTTCATGGATAAAAGTATGCTCGTTCATACCGGTTGAATTGGTGAAATGAAGCTGGAACACATGGCCGCCGGTATTGATGTCAACACCCACCGAGAGCGGGTCGTAGGTTCCGTTGAAGCGGTTGGTCTGGAGAAAATATTCTGCCGTTAAACTGATGCGTTTGCTGATGCGCTGCCGGCCAAGAAAGCCGATGGAGAACAGGTCCTGCGAGCCGCCGCTGTAGAACAATACCCGGTTGTAATGGGTGTAGGTGGGAGATATCTGTAACGAGGTATGCGAGTTAAGTTTACTGCCGATCAGCACCTGCCCGGTAAAAAACGTGCGGTCGGAACCGGTTACTTTCAAGGTGGGGTCCATATCCAGCGTGCGGTAGGCCAGGGAAGCGAGCAGGGCAACCGATACCGGCGCCGCACCCTCCTGCTGGTGTACCACGCGGTATTTTACAAAACCATCCAGTTCCTTAAAAAAAGTAGAGCGGCCGATACCGACCATCAGGTTATTGGCAATACCAAAATCAAAGCCCATGCGCATCGAGGCCGCATCGAGCCCGAACATATTGTACAACCCCGTGTTCACAGGCGCAAACCGGTGGTTGATGCGGAAGTCCATACTGCCTTTTCCGGTGATTTCCACGGTATGGCTGTTTACCAGCCGCGTTGAATAAAAAGTATTGATCACGGGTTCTTTACGGGTGGCGGATTGGGCAGCGTTGGCGCTGTCCTGCATTTTAAAAAGATCCACTTCCTGTGAAAAAGCAATGTGCGAACTCAGTACAAGGCATACAATGGCCAGTACGCTTTTAAAAGCATGCTGCATACGGTCTGTTTTATATGAATGGGACAATTACTGGTACTGGCAGCTTACATCAACCGTTACCTTATCGGTAACACTGGAGGCATTGATGCCGAAATCTTTCAATACAATGCTGAACTGCGCTGCGGCCAACGGCTTGCCTCCCCTGATATTGACCGTCCCGTTCACGGTAACATTTTTTGTTATGCCGTGCATGGTCAGATCGCCTTTTACGCTGATCTTGTAGGCACCGTCCTTCGCAAAATTCACCGATGACAGGTTCTGGATATTGCCTTTGAAATCGGCCCTGGGATACTTGCTGGTTTCGGCATACTGGTCGTTAAAATGCTCCTGCATTTCGGCCATTTTGAAAAGGAAGCTTTTCATCAGCAGGCTGAAGGTCATCTGGCCGTTATCCGAGATACGGCTTGTTACCTCATTATTCACCGCTTTCACGTCTTCATCATCCGGCGCCGAAAAGCTGATTTTGCCGTTACGTGTTCCGAAAACTTTCTGCGCATCCGCCTGTGTTACAAAGAACACTATGGAAAGCACCCATACTACTACCGATTTCATGCCTGGTCTTTTACAGTTATTTTACTAATACACCTTCGTTAATCACCACATTTGCATCGGGTATATAGCCCGTGCAGATGCCCTTGAAAGTAATGGTCTGCCCCGGCTTCAGGTTGCCCGGGTTCTCTTTAAAGGTACAGTTGATCACCACCATCGGGTCATTGGTCTTGAAATTCACCACCACTTTCCCATCCTGGTTGGTGGCTATATCGGCCACCTCGCCGGTGAGTTCGATGGCTTTGTCGAGGTAAAGTTTATTGGCCTCCGCCTCGTTTGTGTGAAACGCATCATAAATACCCTGCGCCGTCAGTTTTACGCCCTGCTCCGTGCTTACATCGCGGTGCGGTCTATTGTATACGTAATACACAACCCCTGCCGCTCCCACCAGCCCGATAACAAGAACGATCAGCAATACCTTGATCCATTTTTTCATACCAGACAATTTGCTGTTTGCTGCAAATTATTCAATGTTACGTTACAAAAAGATACGGAAAACAGAAATATTGGTTGCCTGGGAAAATCGCCGGCAAAAATTAAACATTCGCAATCGATCCCCGGCCATTACCGGTTTTGAATTATTTAACATATTGCTGTACCGGCAGCCTGTTGGCAATACTGCGGGCAAGGGTCATTTCATCGGCGTATTCCAGTTCGCCGCCAAAAGCAATACCCCGGGCGATGGTGGTAATACGGCAGGGCAGGTGTGCGATCTTTTTCTGGATATAATAAATGGTGGTGTCGCCCTGTATGTTGGGGTTCAGGGCAAACAGCAGCTCTTCGGTTTCTTCTTTCTGGATGCGGCTCACCAGGGTCTCTATGTTCAGCTGGTCGGGACCTACCCCATCCAGCGGTGAAATGATGCCGCCGAGTACATGGTAGGTTCCGTTGAGCTGCTGGGTGCTTTCAATGGCAATTACATCGCGTATGTTTTCAACCACGCAGATCATCCGCTGGTTGCGGACCGAGTTGGCGCAGATGGAACAGATATCACCATCGCTCACATTATAACAGCGCTGGCAGAATTTGATCTCCTTCCGCATACGCGTGATCGCCTCTCCGAACTGTTCGGCCTCGTTCACATCCTGTTTCAGCAGGTGCAGCACCAGCCTCAGCGCCGTTTTCTTTCCAATACCCGGGAGCTTGGAAAACTCGGCTACAGCATTCTGCAGTAAGGAAGAGGGCAATTGCATCAGGCGAAATTAGGAAAAGGGCCAGAAACAGGATGTGAAAAATACGCCGGCAAACCCCGGGCGGCCTGGCCTGGCCGGATGATACGCTTACAGGGTTACATCATTGTCCCAGTTGGCACGCACCAGTATCTGTTTGGTTATGCGCTCAACGATCTCGGGCTGCCGCCTGTTGGGCAGGAACTGGCCCGGATCCCATACCCCGTTTTTATTGGTGTCATAGAGTATCTGTACATCGTAGCTGCCGGGGCGGTACAGTTTGCGCGTGACCTCGTTACGGATAAGCGGGAACGATTCAACAACCGCATCGTTCTTTACCAGCTGCAAGATGGGGTTGCGCGAGAGATCGATATTGGGAAAACGGATACGGATACTGCCGTAATCGGTTTCTTTTTTTGTTGTGAAACGGATGGTATCCGCTTTGGCAAGCGTGGCACCCAGTGAATCCGCCACGGCGTCTTTGGCTATGATCAGGCGGTAAGCGGTGTTTGGCTGCCAGGGATATACCAGGGATATTTTTGTACGGGTGCTGTCCAACTGCAGCGAATACCCGGCCAGTTTACGGTAACCCGTATCGTACAAAACCAGTTTACCGCTGTCGAATACCGTGAGTCTTTTCTGAAACACAAGCTTCATACTATCCAGTATATCCTGCTGGCCGTTCTCCATTTGTGCAGTATAGCGGAGTCTTTTGTCGGCGTTTGCCTGCGGTCTTGCCGGCGAGGCAGACCCGATCTCTTTTTTTGTATAGGCATGGTACGCATACAGCGTATCCTGTTTGGTTGAGGCGGTGATGGCCACCGGCGCATCCCTGAATGCAAACAGCAGGCTGCTGTCTGTATAGGTTTTCATGGGCGACCGGTTATCGATCACATATACGGCAAACCGGCCATCCGGCAGGTTGTGAAAGCTGAACTCGCCCCGGCCGTTCATACGTGTATAGTATCGTGGCGGGGTTTTGTAAACGGCAGAATCCGACAGATCGCGGTACAGCATCACATACATATTGCTGTCTGTTTTACCCGTCTGTGCCAGTATCACTTTACCGCTGTAGCTGTTTGCGTCCAGTTTGCCGCCTGTGGCAAATGCATACCGGAAATTCCGGGCCACATTGCTCTCGTTCACATCGCGCACGGCGTTGCCGAAATCGAGCAGGTAAGTGGTATTGGGCTCCAGGGTATCCCTGATGGTAACTGTTATGTTACGGAGCTTTGCATTTACATTGAGCGGGTACTTCAGCGCCGGAGAAACAATCAGGTTGCTGTACCAGTTGTCCAGCGTTACATATTCATCGAATACCAGGTTGATCTGCCTCGGTGAAACATTAACGGAAGAGTCTTTTGGCTGCGCCATCACCAGCCGGGGCGGCAGCGTATCTCTGGGACCGCCGCCGGGCGGAATGATATTGGCACAGGAAAACAGGCCACAGGCCGTTACCGCCAGTAATCCCAAACAGAAAAGCTGAACAAATGATATCCGCATGAGGGTTCCGATACCCGGCAAATATAAACAGCGTCGTTGTGAAAAGCCTGAATTGAGCAACTAATTGCAGCGGCAGTTCCGGGCGCCGGCGGTTTTTTTAACTTTTTATTCCTGTTCCTCCCCCGCCAGGTCGTGCAGGGCGATCTCGATATGGTTGGTCTTGACAAAATTGCACCAGTGACAATCTTCCTTACCGCAACCCTGGTAAAAATCCCTGTCCTGTATCTTTTGCCAGACCGTTTTGATCTGCTGTGTTACCGTGGCAGTGTCTTCCGGACCGATCAGGATCTTTTCCTTGCGGTAAACCTTCTTTTTATCGGGTTCCACAAAATCGAACTCGGTACTGATCACTTTCCAGTTCTTCTGTTCGTAATTATCCACCAGCAGTTTGTAAAAAACCGCCTGCCGCCAGTAGTCTCCGCCAGGCGGGTTCTTCTCGCCGGGGGGCAGCAGCTTGTCACGTGCTTTGTCTATATCGCCTGTCTTATAGTCCACCACGTTCACTGCATGGCCATCGAACTCCAGTTTGTCGAGCTTGCCTTTCAGCGGCACCCCCTGTACCACCACGTTGCGGATATTGCGCTCCACGGCAACCACACGGTTCCATGAATCAATGTACTGATCGTAATAATTACCCAGCACTTCGTGCCCGTATTCCATCCGCCTGGCAAATTCCTCTTTGGTAAAATTCTCTCGGTGACGGTTCATATAGACTTCGAAATCGGCAATAAAATCCGCTTTACCCGCAAAACTTCCTGTTTGCTGTATATTGGAAAACAGTTTCTCCAGCGCGTAATGCACCGCAGAACCAAACTCCAGCGCCTCCGATTTACCGCGGGGAACGCGAACCAGGTTCAGGAAATAAAACTGCAGCGGGCATTTCAGGTAGTTATTCAGCGCCGTTACATTCATCACGAACTTATCCAGCAGCTGCGTGATGAAATCCGCTTCTGTTTTTTCCAGTTCCGGCGCCTGCGGCTGGTGAAAACGGATCATGGCAAACTCGCTGAGCGTGTCCCGGTCAATGATCACCTGCTGCACCGGAAGTTTGTGTATCTCCTGCATTTCTTCGATGAACATAGAGGGTTCCCATTCCTTGCCATCGTTCTTAAACCGGCTGTACGATATATGCAAATGCAGCCTTGCCCGGGTAAGTCCTACGTAAAACAGCCGGCGCAGTTCTTCTTCATCGGTGTGTTTGGGCTGCGATGAAAACATGGTATCGGGAAAAGCATAGCCGCCGCCGGGTTTGCGTTTTTTTTCCCAGTTGCCCGCATTGCATCCCGCCAGGAAAACATGTTCGTATTCCAGGCCTTTTGAGCCATGAACCGTGAGCAGGTTCACGCCTTTATCGCTTCCGCTGACCTGCACCAGGGGTAAAGACAGGTCTTCTTTCTCCATCAACCTAAAAAGGTTCACCAGCTGCTCCAGGGTCATGGAAGGCCTGCGATGCGCTTCGTCTTTCACAAAATCAAAGAAAGAGCCCAGTACCCGCAGGTGAAAATGTTTGTCGGTATCCTGCATTACCCAGCTCAGTATGCCCGCATGGCGAAAACAGTTTTCCACCAGGCTGATCAGCGTGGTATTGGGCACCTGCCCGATCAGTTTTTCGAGTGCATCGCTGGCGGGTTTCATACCGGTGGGTGCCTTGCTGAAAAGATCGCGGGCCGGCGCATTCACTTTTTCAAACAGCAGCCTGCGCAGCGAAAACTTTTCTCCGGCAAATGGTTTGCCTGCCAGTTCCGCGCTGAGCTTCGCGATCTCGATAGGCGCTATACCGAACCAGTCGAAATGCAGTATCTCGAACAGCATCTCATCACCCCCATAGGGAATATCCTGTTCCGCGGCCAGGTATTTCAGCAGCAAAACCATCTTCCTGGCCAAAGGAAGTTCCAGCAGGTTGAGACTGCGTTTGCTGTAAACAGGAATTTTTCTCTGCGTGAGATAGGTTGTCAGTTCCTCGCCGTACCTGTTTTCTTTGTAGATAATGCCGATGGCGCCCGGCGGTGTTCCCGCGCTGATGAGTTTTTCCAGTTCCAGCGTAATATGGATCATCTCCTCCCGCTGTGTCTGGTATTCTCTCACCGAAGGTGCATGGGTAAGCGTATTGATATCGCTGTTGGAAGAACGGAGCTCCTTGCTGAGACCGTCGATCTTTTTGATCAGGCGTTCTTCGTTGCGGTCTATCAGCGTTTTGGATACATCGAGTATGGGTTGGGTTGACCGGTAATTGCTTGTGAGCACAATCGTTTGCAGCGCATCCTGGTAGCTGCTGGCAAAATCCATCATGTTTTCGATATTGGCGCCCTGGAAGCGGTAAATACTCTGGTCGTCATCGCCTACCACAAATACATTCGGGTGTTCCCAGTAATTGATCAGCAGTTGCACCAGCCGGTTCTGCGTACCGCTGGTATCCTGGTATTCGTCAACAAGTATGTACAGAAACTGCTCCTGGTATTTTGAAAGAAGCAGCGGGTTTTCTTCAAAAGCCCTGATCACCCAGTTGATCATATCGTCGAAATCGTAACGGTTCCTGCTGCGCATGATCTGCTGAAACCGGTCGAATTCGTTCACCGCCGCGCGGAGTTTCTCCATTTTCTCCTTCGCCTCCTCAATCCGGCTCGTTTTGGGATCGCCTGCCCTGAACTGTTTGTAAGCCCGCTTGTACACAAATTCTTCCCGGTTGGGAATATCGTTCAGGTATTCATCTATCCTGCTGCCGATGAGTTGCGGGGTCCATCCTTCCCGCTTCATATTACTGAACAGCTGCTGCAGGTTGCGTATTTCGAAATACACATCGCCCCGGTAACGTTTCAGCGGATGGTTTTTCGGAAACCCGTCTATCAGCTGTTTGAAAAAATCGATCTTCTCCAGGTCGGATACAGGCTCCAGCGATGTTTTTTCAAACAGCGATAGGTTTTCCTGTATGATATCGTTACAGAATGCATGAAAGGTGTAGATATTGACTTTGTAAGCATCCGGCCCTATGAATTTCAGCAGACGCTTGCGCATGGCCACCACGCCTGCATCTGTATAGGTAAGACAAAGTATATTCTGCGGCTGCGTATCCGTGTCAAGCAGTATTTTGCCGATACGCGCGCCGAGTATCTGCGTTTTGCCCGTACCCGGACCGGCAATGACCATCACCGGACCTTCAATGGTATCCACGGCGCGTTTCTGTTCCTCGTTCAGGGCCTGGTAAATAATATCGAACTGTTCCCGCTGGTGCATGGGGTAAAGTTAGGTGAATGGCTGATTCACCGCGAGGTTGCCGGGGTATGATATGTCCTGCGCCGGAGAACATAGGTTCACCGCTCCTCAAATCCATCTGCCGACGGAGCGGTTTACAAAATCTCCGTCATCGGGCTTACATTGTTGTCAACATCCACGGCCACCACAAAAATACGTTTGCCCTTGGCATCGGGGATGATGCTTTGGTCTATCACCGCCAGTTTTTCGGCAGGCACCAACTGTACCAGCTGTGCATTCACGAACCTGGCTTCTGCGCCTGCAGGCAGTGTGAGTATACCGAAGGCCTTGATCCTGTCTTCTCCCTTATACACCAGCTTCAGCATATTATTGGGCTGTTTTTCGATCAGCGGCTGCGAGGGAACGGCGTTATCGATCCATGGCATGGCCGGTATCAGCGCGGGATAGTGATAATAATTTTTCTGCAGGCTGTCGTTCCAGCCGTTGGGATTGCGTTCAAATGTTTTGCTGCTGAAATAAACACTTCCCTGTACAGACGGATACTGTCGCAGCCCGCGTATCTGTGCGGGCAGCTCGTTCCGGTCGCGCCATGCCGCATTGCTTCCTGCACGGTAAATACCATGACCGATGTATACCTGTCTTCCGTACGCATGGTCGTTCCACCATTTCAGCAGTACGTCATAGTCGGCAAGCCGGTGGCCCCGTTCCCAGTATAATTGCGGCACCACATAATCAACCCATCCTTTCTGCATCCAGAGCAGGATATCGGCATACAGATCGTCGTAATTGGTCTGACCGCCCCTGGTATCGCTGCCCATCGCATCCTGGCTCCTGTTACGCCAGATGCCAAACGGACTTACCCCGAATTTCACCCGCGGTTTGATGGTGCGGATGGCTTCGTGGGTCATTTTGATGATGCTGTCGCAGTTGCTGCGGCGCCAGTCGTCTTTCTTCAGGCCGTTTCCGTATTTCTCCCAGGTCTTCTGATCGGGAAATTCAACGCCTGCAATACGGTAAGGGTAGAAGTAATCGTCCATATGAATGGCATCGATATCATACCGGGTTACCAGGTCTTTGACAATCTTCACCGTATGCTTCATGGTTTCGGGCAAACCGGGGTTGAAATATTTTTTATACCCCTCTTTCTTACTGCCGTATACCAGGAACATCTCCGGGTTTGTGCGCGTAAGATGGTTGGGCGTTATCGAAGAACTTTTCATGCTGAACACGGCGCGGTAAGGGTTCAGCCAGGCATGAAACTCCATTCCCCTGCGGTGTGTTTCATCGATCATGAATTTCAGCGGGTCCCAGTAAGGCACCGGACCCTGGCCCTGTTTGCCCGTCAGGTATTCGCTCCAGGGCTCGTAGGGAGAAGGGTACATAGCATCTGCGGCCGGCCGTACCTGAACGATCATTACGTTCATATTGTTGGCGGCATGTATATCGAGCAGTTTGATAAAATCGGCTTTCTGCTCCGCCACCGACATATTCCTGCCGGCGGGCCAGTCGATATTCTCCACCGTTGCCACCCATACCCCGCGAAATTCGTAGTTGGGTGTAAGCGGCTGCGCTTTTGTAAAACAGCAGAGCAGCAGACCGGCAACAAGAAACAGGCAATACTTCATACCGCGAAGATAAAATTGACAGGGCAGCTATGCGGGTATTGTGGGTGATATTACCGGTAAGGAACCGGTAATTCACAGGGCGTTAACAGGCTTTCTCACGCATTTTGTCGAGCAGGCCGTTCAGCACCTTCGCCTCATCGTGCGTCAGACCATGCAGTATGGCATCGAGCTGGTCGTTCTTGGTATCCAGCTTATCGAGAAGGGCTATTCCTTTTTTGGAAATATTCACGTCTACCAGGCGTTTATCGGTGGCGCAGATCTTTTTTTCCACCAGCCCTTTTTTCAGCAGCCTTTCCACAATACGGCTGGTATCGCTCATTTTATCCAGCATACGCTCCCTGATCTGCAGCGTGCTGAGTGGTTTGTCTGCGCCCCTTAAAATGCGGAGAATATTATATTGCTGCGAAGTGATGTCTTCCTGTTCAAAGAATTGTTTGATGTGTTCATTCAGCCAACTCCCCGAAAACAGGATATTCACTGCCGCCTTTTGGTGTTCGTTGCGAAAAGACTGTTGCTGGATATCTTTTTCTATTCCCATATGATTGCCTGCTGGTGGATATTGGCACAAGTGGCTGCTGAAGATAGAAAAAAACTGCGATTTACGAGGCAGAAAACGCTGATACAGCCGCTTCGCCGTCCCATACATCGTCTTCACTGCACCGGCTTATCCGTTTTCCCATACCGACAGGCCTTCACTGCAATTGGCGCAGATATCGATGTTTTTACGGCTGGTAAGCAGTTCACGGCGAAACTGGCGGTAGTTATCGTTGTGCCAGGTTTCCTTAAAGCTCTGCGTTTTCAGGTTACCCAGCTGGTGCATGGCATCTTTGTCAAAACAGCAGGGCACCACCAGCCCGTCCCAGGTAATCACATTGGCATGCCACAGTTTCCAGCAATGGTTGCTGAGACCGTTTTTCACAGTGGTTTTACCGGCCGCATCTTTTTTGTAGCGACTGTATTTTGCCACACTGGGTATCAGCTGATGGGGATCGT
Source organism: Sediminibacterium soli (assembly GCF_009939225.1). Classification (GTDB taxonomy): domain Bacteria; phylum Bacteroidota; class Bacteroidia; order Chitinophagales; family Chitinophagaceae; genus Sediminibacterium; species Sediminibacterium soli. Next base: position 1,590,077 of record NZ_JAACJR010000008.1, read on the forward strand.
TCTCGTAATCGTACACCTGCGCTGTTTTAAAACGCACCTGGTCCACACCGATCTCTTTTCCAAGACGTTTCACCGCTTCTATCTGGTGTTCGTTGGGTTTTACCACCAGGAACTGGAAGAAGATAAACGGCGTTTTGCTGTTCAGTTCTTTTTTCCATTTCACGATATTCCGGGCGCCCTCCAGCACTTTGTCCAGTTTGCCGCCCACCCGGTACTGCTGGTATACGTCCTGCGTAGTGCCGTCGATGGAAATGATCAGCCTGTCGAGACCGCTTTCCACCGTTTTCTTTGCCTTCTCATCCGTGAGGTAATGCGCATTGGTAGAGGTGGCCGTATAGATGCCTTTTTCGTGCGCATATTGCACCATATCCAGGAAGGCCGGGTTCAGGTAGGGCTCGCCCTGAAAATAGAAGATCAGGTACAGCAGCTCCTTATGGATATCATCGATGGTGCGGCGGAAAAAATCGTTTTCCAGCATACCCGTTGGCCGCGTAAAAGCCCGCATACCGCTGGGGCACTCGGGACAACGCAGGTTGCAGGAGGTGGTGGGTTCAAAAGAAATGGATATCGGCAGTCCCCACTGCACCGGCTTCCCCGTTAAACGGCTGATCTGGAAGCTGGTATATACTTTGGCGGCATTCCATAACCTGCGCGGTGTGATCTTTCCCAGCAGGTTGGTGCTGTCGTTCCAATTAAAATAAGCCATGAATGTAAAAGTAAGATGAGATGAGCTACGATTGGCCAAACCCGCTGCAAAAACAGTTTCGCCGGCAGTTGTAGATTTTTTTGCCCATAATTCCCCAGGATGGGGAAAGGGTTTAACATTTTATTGGTAAACTATTGACAGCATTTTGGCTCTATTGTACAGAACTTTGTGTGAGCAAGATAACGCAGACAGCGTTGAACGGCTTACCCGGATCTTTTAGATTCTCTTAACAGAAAAAGCAGGTACAATGGCATAGGAATTGCCTTATACCTATCAGAGGCATTTATAACAATTTTCTCATAAGCAGTTAGTTTTGGTTGCGGTCCCGATTTCTATCGGGACCAATTTTTTTTCAGCCCTTTCCCCTGCTGCTTCTGAGCTGCATTACGCAGATGACCAGTGCAATCAGACAGCCGGCGCTGTCGGCGGCAATATCCGCCAGTTCAAATGAGCGGTTACTGACCCAGTGTTCCTGTACGAATTCCATCCCTGTTCCGTAAGCGATCCCGGTTGTGGCAACCGCGCAAAACCAGGCGGTCTTCTGCCCGGGCGAACGGCCCGAGTTCAGGAAGGGCCGGGAAAACAGATAACAGCCTGTGGCAAAAAGAAAGATATGCACCCATTTATCGGCGTGGATGGCAAGCAGAAATGGATTTTTGGGAAGGGTTGAGCCCGGCAGACACAGCAGCACCGTAACGATCAGCACCCAGGCGATACCGGCCAGGAAATAGACATTTTTCAAAACAGGAATTTAAACCGGAAGATACGATCAACCCACTTTACCCAGCACGTACATCTGCCCTTCGGGTGAGGGGTTACCGCCTTTCTTTTCGAGTGTTACCGCAAATGCCTGGGCGGCGGTGATGTTTTTCATCCTGCACAAACCGGTGCAGCTGTCGATCATACCCGCGTCAACTGGTTTGCCGTTTACGATTGCCCATAGCTGGTATTGCTTGCCTGCGGGTGCTGCAGGCAGTTTATTGGGAAGCAGGTATACGTCTTTTGTTCTTGTATCCCAAAAAACCGTTGCCAGGTTGCCTTCGGTTCCGGGTGCGCTGGCCATGCTTATTTTGGCCACGGCGGGATCGCTCATCAGCTGCATATTCTCGTACATACCCAGCATCTGCGTTTGCATGGCACCCGATGCACCGGCGATGGTATATTTCTCCGTGAGCAGGGCAAGAAATGCATGGTTGGCTGAACGGAAACGATTGTAGAAATACACATTCAGCGCGGCGCTGACCACCAGCAGCAGCACGGCTGCGGCGGCAATATATTTTACAAACCCGGCTCTGGAAAAGGACCGTACCGGCGCTTCTTCGGCAAAGGTTCCGTCCAACCGGTCAAAAAGCATTTTCCGGGTATTTTCATGGGCCGGACTGCCGGCATTTTGCAGCTGTTTTTCGAGAGCGGTCTCAAAAGCATGTATCGCCGCCTGTATTTCGGGATACAATGCCGTCAACTGCCGCAGTTCGGCAATCTCCTGATCGTTAGCCAGTCCCAGCACATAGCTTTCGATCACGCCACTTTCTATGTATGCTTTTGTATCCACGTTATCTGACAATATCTCTTAGTTGAATCAATGCGGCCCGCAGCCTGGTTTTTACCGTTCCTATGGGAATGGATAATGCTTTTGCTATCTCATCCTGGGTATAACCCTGAAAATACGCCAGCTCCACCAGCATGCGGTATTCTTCCCTGAGACCGCTCACCAGCTTGCGAAGACCTATCTGGTCGGTGCGCATTTCGTTTATGCCGCCGGCCTGGTCTGTCAGCTCCTGGTTTTTACGGCTGTTCTGAAAGGATCGGCTGCGTACCATATCGATAGATGCGTTGCGGGCGATGTTCAGCATCCAGGTAAACAGTCTTCCCCTGCTTTGATCATAGGAGTCGATCTGCCGCCAGATCTTTACAAACACTTCCTGCAGCACATCGTTTGCCAGCTCCTCGTCTGTCACAATATTCAGTATCACCGCGCGCAGGGCGCCGGCATAATGCTCATACAGGTACGAGAATACAGACCGGCTACGGTTGCGCAGGCGCAATACCAGCTCGTCTTCATCGTATTTTTTTGACAGCTCCAAATAAACAGGATGATGTGAAGTATAAGGTTGTCTTACACCATATACGCAGTTAACAGGAAACCGGATTTATCCGACAAGTGCGGCATAGGCGGCGCTGTCCATCAGGGCCGCAACCGCTTCGGGGTTCTCAACCGTCATCTTCACCATCCAGCCGTTTCCATAGGGATCGGTGTTTACCAGTTCGGGTTGTTTTTCCAGTTGGGGATTGGTCTCCGTAAGGGTTCCGGCAACGGGCAGGAACAGGTCGCTGACGGTTTTTACCGCTTCCACGGTGCCAAAAACCGATTCGGCAGGCAGGGTTTTACCAACAGTGCTGATGTCCACATAAACAATATCGCCCAACTCATGCTGTGCAAAATCGGTGATGCCGATGGTGGCTATATTGCCTTCCAAACGGATCCACTCATGGTCTTTGGTATAACGGAGTTCTGCCGGAAAATTCATACGATTCGGTTTTAGCTGCAAAGAAAGGAAAATAGCAACAGATCAGCAAGAACAGATGCCCCGGTGGGCAGCGATTACCGGATGGCGATCCAGGCGCTCTGTCTGGCCTGCTTACCGTGCGTGTTTTCTAAAAACCCTGCTGTTCAAAATACAGCAGCACATGGTCTTTCAGAAAATTCTCCTGTTCGATAAAGTTCAGTCCGGGCAGTTCTTTCAATTGCCGGAAATGCGGCCAGCCGTCGGGGTCGGTTCCTTCGAGAATATAGTAGCCGCTGGGGGCCAGCAGGGTGCATACCGCCACATGCATCAGGTCCTGCTTCTGCTCTTTGGATATTTTTTCCTGCATAAAACCGGTCTCCTGCATACCAATCAGGAAGAGGACCGCTTCCATATCGGGCTTCTTGCCAAAACGTTCCACCAGTTTGGATTCCAGGTTCCACCATCGCTGCTGCAGGTCATCGGATATAAGCATGGGGCAAAGGTAGGAAGGGAAATGGTTGAATAGCTTATTTGTTTAATGGTTTCCCTTACAGTTTCAACCAAAGCAGTAAACATACAGCCATTCAACAATAAAACAGTTTAGCCAATTTACCCATCGCCTCTGCCCTCTCCCTCTTATCTTTGCGTAAAGAATCATCGTATGCTTTCATTACAGGTATTGCGCGGCAATACGGAAGAAGTTAAGAGCAGACTGGCCATAAAACAGTTCCGGCAGCCGGAGCTGGTAGACAATATCATTACCCTGGATGACGAGCGCAAGAAACTGCAGGCCGAATTTGACGGCACCCAGGCCAAAGTGAATGCCGCATCCAAAGAGATCGGCAAACTGATGGCACAGGGAAAAAAGGCCGAAGCGGAAGAGCAGAAAGTCTCCGTTTCTGAATGGAAAGCTGCGCTTGAACCACTCAAAGAAAGGATGGCACAGGTAGAACAGGCGCTGCAGAATACGCTTGTACTGCTTCCCAACCTGCCTGCGGCAAAAGTACCCGATGGAAAAACGCCGGAGGACAATATCGTTGTACGCGAAGGCGGTGTTAAACCCGATCTGCATGCAGATGCGGTGCCGCACTGGGACCTGATCAGGAAATACGACCTGATCGATTTTGAAACCGGCGCCAAAATCACCGGCAGCGGCTTTCCCCTGTACAAGGGAAAAGGCGCCAAGCTGCAGCGGGCGCTGGTACAGTACTTCCTCGATTACAATACCACCGCAGGCTATACGGAATACCTTCCCCCGTTTATGGTGAACGAAGCCAGCGCATTTGCCACCGGGCAGCTACCCGACAAAGAGGGGCAGATGTACCATGCAACGGAAGACAATTTTTACCTGATCCCCACAGCCGAAGTGCCTGTTACAAATATTTACCGGGATACGATCGTAAAGCTGGACGAACTGCCGATTAAAATGACCGCCTATTCTCCCTGTTTCAGGAGGGAAGCCGGCAGTTTTGGCAAGGATGTACGCGGGTTGAACCGCGTGCACCAGTTCGAGAAAGTGGAGATCATTCAGATCACCGAACCCGATAAAAGTCATGCAGCCCTGGATGAAATGGTGGAGCATGTGGAAAAGCTTCTGCAGGCACTGGAACTTCCTTACCGCATTTTATTGCTCTGCGGTGGCGATATGGGTTTTACAAGCGCCATCACCTACGATTTTGAAGTGTACAGCGCGGCGCAGCAGCGCTGGCTGGAAGTAAGCAGTGTAAGTAATTTTGAGAGCTACCAGACCAACCGTATGAAATGCCGTTACAGGGATGCAGACGGCAAAATGCAGCTGGCGCACTCGCTCAACGGCAGCTCGCTGGCCCTTCCGCGTATCGTAGCCTGCCTGCTCGAGAATAACCAGAAAGAAAACGGCATCGTATTGCCGCAGGTGCTGCACAGTTATTTCAATGGAAGCAAGATGGAGTAGGATGCAGGGATTAATGGATTACGGATTGGCGGATTATGGATTGACACCTTTGATTGTTAATCCGCTAATCCGTAATCCACTAATCCACCAATCCAAAATCTACCGCCTGATCTCTATTTTCGTTCCCACCGGCAGCAATTCAAATATCTCGCGGATATAGTTGTTCTTGGTGCTGATGCATCCTTCCGTCCAGTTCTGGTATTGGTCTATTGCATAGTCTTCATTGGGCCAGGTGCCATGGATGCCGATGGCGCCGCCGATACGTGCTCCTGAGGGAATCATGCCGGCCGCTTTCCGGCGGTTGAATTTTTCAACACTTTCCTGTGTGGGATAGTCGAGCATCATGAACGAATTCCATTTCTCGTGTTTCCGTTTTCCTGCAATATGAAAAACCCCTTCTGGTGTTTTGCGGTCGCCTTCCATCATTTTATCACCCAGGTCCTTGTTGCCGAATACAACAGGATAGGTTACGATCCACTCGCCGGTTGAATCAAATACTTTCAGTTCGTATTTGCTTTTTGTGACCAGAACATAATAACTGTTGCGCGTGGCTTTTGATACCAGTGGCAGTTTTTTCTTGAAAGAGGTAGAGGTAATGACAACCATACCGAGCAGTGAAACATAAAACGGCGTTCGCATTTTCCGGAGAGAGGAATGTGTAAAAGCAACCGGCCAATGCCAGGGCGCTTTCGTGCTTGTAACCGTAAAAATAGGGAGAGAAAATACACCGCGCAGAAGCTGCGGCAAGGCGGGTTTCCATCTATTCGGTTTCATGGTATCAGGATTTGAAAACCAAGCTATGCCATTGCATTGTTTTGCACCTGCTAATTCACGAAACTTTAAGTTAAGAGGGTGTTAGGAACAGAGGAGGAAGAAACAGGGGAACAAGGAGTAAGGAGCAGATGAACAGGGAGCAAGGATCGGAACGGAAACAATATTTTTTTGCAGAAGTCACGATTTAATCTGACAGTTGCTGTTCTGATAGAATCCCTTCCGATCGGCTGTTCCTTGTTCATCTGCTCCTTGTTCATCTGTTCTATCCCTCCTCACCAGTTACTAAACCTAACCCCCACCGCATACGGATACTGTTCCACGCGGGTGATGTCTTTCTGGAGGCGGTTGAGGCTATAGGTGCCGTACAGTCTTACGGGGCCGAGACCTATTTCGGCTATGGCGGCAAAGCGCCAGGGTTCAAAATTGAAATCGCCCCTGTATTTCTGTTTGCCGCGTTCACTGCTTACCTGTTTGTTGCGGCTGTTGGTAAGGTATCCTGCGCTGACACCGGCGCTGATGCTCAGTCCGCGGCGGCTGTCGGGCGTGGTATTGATGTTGATCATGAACGGAACCGTCAGGTACTCCACGTACAGTTTGTTTTTGGAGAAGCCGATGGAATCGTTGAAGACATATGGCTGCGGATCGTTGCGGTAACTGAGACGCGTATCGTAACGGAAATTGTACATTTCAAGACCCAGGCCGTATTTCAGGTTCACCACATGCTTGATGACATTCAGTTTTTGCATGAAGAACCAGATGTTCACATTGCTCGATTTGCCGGTGATGAGTTTGTAACTGTTCTCTGTTACCGGACCCGCCGCCGCATTCAGGGTTTTGAAATAGCCGCCTGATGCCGCCGCCGTATAATTGGTCATATCGCGCATATTGGTAAACCCCAGGTCAAAGATAAACCAGTTGGTGCTGATATTCCTTCCCCTGCGGTACCGGCGTTCCACCTTGTATTCGGTATCGTTGCCTCTGTTGCGCGTTACCACACGGTCGTTATCGCTGTCGGTATTGCTGCCTTTCTTTTTAATGATGATAAAATTGCCGACCCGTACCGTATCCGAGGTTCTTGAAGTGGTATCCGTCTGGGCAAAAATGGTTCCTGCAATCAGCAGCAGTACTGCTGAAAATACTACGCGTTTCATATCTGTTGGTTTCTGGGTTATCGTAATGACCGTGAGTGGGAAGGAGTGGTTTCTGTTTTTTCATCTTCTTTCGCTTTTCCCCTGAACAGGCTGGTGGCCTTGCGGAAAAATCCACGGAGTTTGTCTTTGTTGATCTCTATCGACCCTACATAAAGGCTTTTTTTGTCATCGCCCTCTTCGGTATCCAGTTCGCGGTAGATGGCCGGCTGCGCAGTCATGGCCATGCTCCCTTCGGGCTGTTTGGTATTGACCGGTTCTGTCTGCAGCAGGGAGTTTTCGGTATTGGCAGCAAGCTGGGTTTTGGGTTGTACAGACAGAACCGTTTTTTCACCCGGCATCGTTTCCTGCTGTCCGGTTACCTGGTTTGCCGGTTGCGGATCGTTTTGTACGGGCTGGGTTGGCAAGCCGGTATTGGTTTCGGGTGCCCGGTTGGCAACGGTACTAACCGTAACCGGGGCTTGCGCTATCTGCGGGGAATGGTTTGTTTGGCCAACCGCATCGACAGCAGATTCCGGGCTGTTTTCGGCGGTGACCACACCCGGCGCTGCCGAGCGCGTATTTTTTTTCGTATCGGCAGGCAGGTTAACCGCGGTTATGCCGGTTTGCACTGCCCGGCCCGAAGGAACCAGTCTCCAGGCCAATACCGCCAGTCCGATGAAAGCGGCAGCCACCGCCACTCGCTGCCAGCGCAGGTACAGCAGCGGGCGTTCTTTCTTTTCTTTCCGGTACAGTGAAGCTTTATCGGGGAAAACCACTGTTTCCGGAACAAGTTTGGCCTGTTTCAGCTGCAGAAAGGGTTCCTGGAGCGCGGGATGCTGCAGTACAAATGTTTCCACGCCTGTTCTGGCCGCTGCATCCAGTTCATTGTCTACATACAAAAGAAAATGTGTTTCGGCATTGTCGGGATTGATCTCTGCACTGCCGTTGCGGTACAATATTTCCCGGTCTTCAAACAATACCGGGTCGTTGCCCAGCACTGCCTGCTGCAGCATATCCAGTTCGGATGCCAGGTGACTGTTATCCGCAATAAACCGCTCAACGGAAAGCCTGTCTTCTGCAGACAGTTCGCCGTCTACATACAGCAGGAAGAACTCCTCGCAGTTGTGTATGTTGATGGTTGTTTTCACGTATGCTGGTTTACAATTTAGCGATTGTTTTGTTATTGTTTTATCGCACGTTCTCCGGGCTTACCAGGTAATTCCGCAGGTTGAGACGGGCACGATGCAGGTACACTTTTACCTGGCTTTCGTTCAGTCCCATGATCTCCCCTATCTCTTCATAACTGTAGCCTTCGTAGTCTTTCAGCATCACCAGGCTGCGCTGGGTTTCGTTCAGCCGGTTCAGCGCGTCCATCAGTGTTTTTTTCAGGTTGTTGTTCGACTGGTACTGCACTTTTCCATCCTCCGCAAATTCATCTTTGAGGTGAATGCGTTTGTTCTTACGGATATGATCGATCATCTGGTTATAGGCAACGGTAAACAGGTAGGATTTGGATTTATCTGCTTCCACCGTATCCCGGTTGCGCCATAACTTCTCAAAAGCCGTCTGCACAATATCCCTGGCATCTTCTTCATGACGGAGATTTTTCACGATGAACCGGTATACATTGTCTGCATACTGGTTCACACAGGAATTGTAGTCTTTCTCGGTCATAAACAGCGGAAGGTTCTGAAAATGCTTGCCTTGTTAGTTATACGGCACAGCTTCCATTTTGTTACAAAGGAAGAAAAAATTTCCCGCAGCGGGGCAAAACGCCGGTTTCCGGTCAGTGAAAGCTCGAAACAATATAATGGTGGTAGGATACTTCGTACACATCCGATCCGCCGGAAGGTGCTTCGGATGATTTCTTTTTTTGCTGGGTGCACCCGCTGCCCTCGCAGGTGGTTTTATCAGCGCCTGTTTTAGCCAGTATATAAGTGGCCGAAGCCAGGGCAAAAGCCGCAATCAGCAGTAATATGGCATAGCGTGATCTCATAAATAAGCGCAAAGGCCAGCGAATATACTCGCCGCCCCTGAAGCCGCATAGCAAAATTTGTTAAAATCGGGGGAAGCGGAATGCCAGGGGGTGAAGTGACCATCCCGACCCGCTATCTCCCTAATAGTCGATTACCTGTTCCTGTATCGCTTCCGGTATATCGCGCCATTCGTATTGCTGGTTGCGCAGCTGGGGGGCAAAACCGGCTTCGCGGATGGCATCCTGCATGGTGCGGTAGGTAAACCGGTGAGGGGCGCCCGCCGCGCTTACCACGTTCTCTTCGATCATGATACTGCCAAAATCGTTGGCGCCGGCGTGCAGGCATATCTGCGCCGTTTGTTTGCCCACGGTAAGCCAGCTGGCCTGTATATTCTTCACATTCGGCAGCATGATACGGCTGATCGAGATCATACGGATATATTCATCGGGGGTGGTAAGGTTATGTACGCCCCTGATCCTGGTTAGCAGGGTATCCACGTCCTGGAAGGTCCAGGGTATAAAAGCCAGGAATCCCTTTGCCTGTTCGGGTTTGCGGCTCTGTACCTCGCGGATACGGGTAAGGTGGATAAACCTTTCTTCCAGTGTTTCCACATGGCCGAACATCATCGTGGCGCTGGTGGTGATATCCAGCTTATGCGCTTCGTGCATAATGGCCAGCCATTCGTCGGCCCCGCATTTACCCTTCGAGATAAGCCTGCGTACACGGTCTACAAGTATCTCGGCACCTGCACCGGGCAGGGAATCCAGACCGGCCTCCTTCAGCGCTTTGAGTACCTCGTGGTGACCCGCCTTTTCAAGCTTACAGATATGCGCCACTTCGGGTGGTCCCAGCGCATGCAGTTTTATCCGGGGAAACTCCTGCTTGATGGCGCGAAAGGTATTGGTGTAAAAATCCAGTCCCAGCTCAGGGTGGTGCCCGCCCTGCAACAACAGCTGGTCGCCGCCGTATTTCAGGGTCTCCTGAATCTTACGGCGATAGGTGGGCATATCGGTGATATAGGCTTCGGCATGCCCGGGTATACGGTAGAAATTACAGAACTTACAATTGGCGATGCACACATTGGTGGTGTTCACATTGCGGTCTATCTGCCAGGTAACCTTGTTATAGGGCACCTGTTTTTTGCGCAGCTCATCCGCCACAAACATCAGTTCCGCCAGCGGCGCATGCTCGAAAAGGAACATACCTTCTTCAATACTCAAAAACTCAAAATTCAATGCTCTCTGATAAAGACCGGATAGATTCATGGTTGGAGATTTAGTTTGCGGCCAGCGGTCTGCAGCCCGTGGTTAGGTGAACCAAGACTGCAGACCACAGACTACAAACCGATTAGGTTTGCAAAGTTATATCATTCCCGTTTGCAACAAATCACAGAACCTGCCTGTCCTGTAGAAAAGCCGTTCGCATAATAAAAAACGAAGCGGTACCCGTTTCGCTTTTTTCGGCTTACATTCAGAGTTGCGATGAAACATGCCTGGATCTGCTTTGCATTAGCTTGTCTCTGCCTGGTATCCCGGGCCCAGGAAGAATTTGTGGCGCCCCAGGCCAGCCTGATCACCAAACTCCGGTTTACCCAGATCAGCGGGGGCATTGTTATACTGAAGGCGCAGCTCGACAATTTTCCCGACTCGCTCAATTTTGTTTTTGATACGGGCAGCGGGGGTATTTCGCTCGATTCGGCCACGGCCGAATACCTTCAGCTCAAACTAACCAAAAGCGATAAGACCATCCGCGGCATCGCAGGCATGAAACTGGTTGATTTTGCGCTGAACCACTCGCTTTCCATCAGGGGTCTTAAAGTGGAGCGGCTCGATTTTCATATCAACGACTACGACCTGCTCACCAGCGTGTACGGTATCAAAATAGACGGCATCATCGGCTTCAGTTTTCTCCGAAGGTTTATTGTACGGCTCGATTACGACCAGCAGCTAATGGAGATTTATAGCCCCGGACTGTACAAATACCCCAAAGGCGGGTATCTTTTAAAACCCAATTTTTCCACCCTACCCCTGCAGTTGGCTACAATCAACGACGACCACCCGGTTACCGACCGTTTTATTTTTGATACGGGTGCAGGACTGAGCTTCCTGCTCTCCGAGGATTTTGTGGAGGACAGCAGTGTATTCCGCAAGAAAAGCCGTTTTTTTCCGACACAGGCTGAGGGACTGGGCGGCAAGCGCAAAATGTCGATCACCGTGGTAAAAGAGATCAAACTGGGGCCGTATAAATTCAGGCGGGTACCGGTGCATGTTTTTAACGACGAGTTCAATGTTACCAATTACCCCATGCTGGGTGGTTTGCTGGGAAACGATATCCTTCGCCGTTTCAATGTGGTGTTGAATTACCCCGAACAAAGCATCCATCTCAAACCCAATACGCATTTCAACGAATCTTTCGACTATTCGTACACCGGTCTCGGCATCTACCTGATCGACGGCGAAATACGCGTGGTGGATGTTATGCCCGGTTCGCCCGGTGAAAAAGCGGGATTTCTTCCGGGAGACATTATTTTCTCCGTAGAAACCAATACCTCAAAAAACATCATGAGTTACAAGAACCTTTTCCAGAACAGCCTGGGTAAGGTAAAAGTGATCATTTTCCGCAAAGAGCGACCCATGATCCTCGCGCTCGATGTAAAGGATATCCGTAAAAGACGCTGATATGGCGGTAAGTCTGCCTAATACGCTAATTTGCATATCCGTTTTACCTGAAATATGATACAATACAACCGGTTTGTCCTGGATAATGGCCTGCGTGTGCTGGTTCATGAAGATCCTTCCACGCCGATGGCTGTGGTGAATATTATGTATGATGTAGGCGCCAGGGATGAGAATCCGGCACAAACAGGATTTGCACACCTGTTCGAGCACCTGATGTTCGGGGGCAGCATCCATATTCCCGATTACGACGAACCGCTGCAGCGGGCGGGCGGCGAAAACAATGCCTATACCACCAACGATCTGACCAATTACTACTGTCAGCTTCCGGCAGAAAACATAGAAACGGCTTTCTGGCTCGAAAGCGACCGCATGCTCAGTCTTGCGTTCAGCGAAAAAAGTCTTTCAGTGCAAAAGAAAGTGGTATGCGAAGAGTTCAAGGAGCATTATATCAATAAACCCTACGGCGATGTATGGCACAAGATGCGCGAACTTGCCTATACCCGGCATCCCTATCGCTGGATGACCATCGGCAAAGAGCTGAGCCATGTGGAGAACGCCCATATAGATGATGTAAAGCATTTTTTCTTTAAACACTACCGCCCCGTGAACGCCATACTGGTGGTGGCGGGAAATGTAAAGACAGAACCTATCAGACAGCTTGCTGAAAAATGGTTTGGCGATATACCGATGGGTGAAAAATACCGGCGCTCACTGCCCCAGGAACCCGAGCAAACCCAGGCACGCACACTTGATGTGGAAGCCGATGTGCCGCTTGACGCGTTTGTAAAGACATGGCATATGGATGCACGCCTGGATAAAGGATATTACGAGGCCGACCTGCTTACGGAGATACTGGGCGGCGGCGGCTCATCACGTATGTTTCAGTCGCTGGTAAAAGAAAAACAGTTGTTCTCCAACCTGGATTGCTATCATTTTGGCAGCGTTGACAAAGGACTGGTGGCCGTGGAAGGCAAACTGGTAAAAGGCATTTCAATAGACACCGCCGAAAAAGCCGTGGAGGAAGAAATTGAAAAGATACAGGCATCGGTTGTGAGCGATACGGAACTGCAGAAAGTGAAAAATAAAACGGAAAGCGTGATCGCCTTCGAAGACATGGGCATCATGAGCCGCGCCAACAGCCTGGCCATGTATGAACTGCTGGGCGATGCGCAGCTGATGAACACGGAACTGGAGCGGTACCATCGCGTGAGCGCTGCAGACCTGCTGCAAACCGCCAAACGCATATTCCGCAAAGAAAACAGTAATACATTACGTTACCACAGCAGGCAATCATGATACAGAACAGAAAAAAAGCGCCGGGAATTGTTGATGCGGTCGATATGAAACTGCAGCTGAAACCCTACGAACATTTTACGCTCGATAACCAGGTGCCTGTTTATACCGTCGATGCGGGCTCGCAGGAAGTGCTGATGCTCGAATGGGTGTTCTATGCAGGCAACTGGTATGAGAAGAAAAACATAGTGGCCGCCACCACCAATTTTTTGCTGAAGAACGGAACCAGCCAGAAGAACGCTTTCTCGATCAACGAGCATTTTGAATTTTATGGCGCCTACCTGAACAGGAGCTGTTATAACGAAACGGCCACCGTTACGCTGCACTGCCTTAGCAAACATTTGCCCGAATTACTGCCTGTGGTGGCAGAACTGATCACCGAAAGCATCTTCCCCGAAGAGGAGCTGGCCATCTATAAACAGAACCAGAAGCAACGGCTCCAGGTAAACCTGAAAAAATGCGATTTCGTTGCCAGCCGGCTCATCGATGAATACCTGTATGGCCTGCACCATCCTTACGGCAAGTACACATCAACCCTGGAATACGACCAGCTGGAAAAAGTGGAGCTGGTACACTATTTCGAGCAGTTCTATGTACATGGCAGGTGCATGGTATTTGCCGCGGGCAAACTGCCGGGCGATATCGCTCTGCAGCTGAACAACGCTTTCGGGCACCTGCCGCTGAATGCTGCCGCTTTGCCGGTGATCGACTACCCGCAGCAGCCTGCCGGCACCAAAAAATACCGTATCACCAACGATGCCGCAGGCGTGCAGGGCGCTATCCGGATAGCCAGGCCCTTTCCCAACAGGCACCACCCCGATTTTCAGCGGGTAGCGGTGCTGAATAATATCTTCGGTGGCTTCTTCGGCTCAAGGCTGATGAGCAATATCCGGGAAGACAAGGGATATACCTACGGCATACACAGTTACCTGCAGAACCATATACACAACACGGCCTGGATGATCAGCACCGAAGCCGGACGCGATGTATGCGAAGCCACCATCACCGAAGTATACAAGGAAATGGAAGTGCTGCGCACCGAACCGGTGGAGGAAGAAGAACTGGACCTGGTGCGCAACTATATGATCGGCTCATTGCTGGGCGATCTCGACGGCCCCTTCCAGATCATCGCCCGGTGGAAGAACTATATACTCAACGGACTCACGGAAGACTATTTCTACAACAGCATCCAAACGATCCGCACCCTGAGCGCAGAAGAACTGCTGGCCCTCGCTGAAAAATACCTGCAGCCGGAGGATTTTTACGAGCTGGTGGTGGTGTGAGGAGACAGAGACACGGGTTTAACACAGAGTCACGGAGATACAGAGGAACACGGAGAAAACCCTCTGTGCAACGCTGTCTCTCTTGTTAAAAAAAGCGCTCGACCCTGCGGCAAATACGCTATTTCGCTACCTGCAGCGTCGATATCTTCGGCTTCATGCACGCCCAGGAATACAATCTCCTCACGCATAAGATCATTCAGTCGGCGATCGAAGTCCATCGTTACCTCGGCCCCGGATTGCTTGAATCCGTATATGAGGTATGCTTACTTGCTGAGATAAGGGATGCAGGACTTAGTGTTACCAGGCAGCTGTTATTGCCTGTTGTTTACAAAGCACAAGACCTGCAAAAGGATTTTATGATTGATCTGCTGGTAGAAAATGAAATAGTGATTGAACTTAAATCATTGGACGCCCTCCAGCCCATACACGAAGCCCAGCTGGTTACCTATCTCAGGTTATCCGGTAAGAAGCTGGGACTGTTAATCAATTTCAATGTGCCCGTTTTAAAGAATGGCATCCGCAGAAAAATAAATGGTATCCTGTAAACGTTATTGATGTATGGGTAAATTCTTTGCAAAGACCATTGCAACCACGGTTGCCGTATTGGTGGCCGCCTATATTCTTAAAGGCGTGTATGTGGATGATATCCTTACGGCGCTGTTCGTGGCCCTGGTGCTGGGTCTGCTCAATAGTTTTGTGAAACCCATTCTTATCCTGCTCACCATACCCTTCACCATCGTAACGCTCGGACTGTTCCTATTGGTAATCAATATCATCATCATCAAACTGGCCGCAGGCATCGTGCCCGGGTTCAGTGTGGACGGATGGGTGGCTGCGCTGCTGTTCAGCCTGGTGGTCAGTATTGTTACCGCCATCATCGAAGCACTGGTAGGTACCGGCGAAGACCGCCGTGATCGCAACCGCTGACCCTGCAAAATGCTCGTTTTCGCCTTTTTTGACATCCCTCCGTGCCCGCGTTCATAAAGAAATATTACCGCTCAACATTTCCATTTAGACCGGGTAAATTTCCATTTAATTAATAATCAATGATTTAAGTAAAATCAGTTACTGATTTCTGCCTATTACTAAAAAAAACTTGGTACTATGTGTTGCATAGTACCTGAAAAGTTCCCATCTTTGTGTTGTCAAAGGGAAGGAACCCTGGCAGACAAGACCGATTCTAAAAAATATAAATAAAGAGATCATGAAAACGCAAAACACAGATTTTTACCAGGCACTGGGCCGGGTCCAGCTGGAGAACCTGGCAAAAGAAGTAAAAGAAACCGTGGCAGCCAATTCACCCGCTATCCATCACAAGAACAGCTTTGGGGTTGTGGAACTCTGGCATATGGCCGGAAGCCGCCGCAACAGGATCGCCAGAAGGCATACGGGTATGCACACCGACCTGCTTTAACCACAACATTCATCGAAGTCCGCCTCAGGCGGGTAACAATAAACAAAAACTCCGGTTATGGACATTCAGAACACACAAAGCCAGATGCGAAAGGGTGTATTGGAGTTTTGCATTTTATCCATCATACGACAGGGCGAGGTTTACCCCAGCGACCTGGTAGAACGGATGAAAGCGGCTAACCTTCATATCCTGGAAGGCACACTCTATCCTTTGCTAACAAGATTGAAAAACGCAGGACTGCTTTCTTACCGCTGGGTGGAAAGCAACAGCGGCCCGCCCCGCAAGTATTTTGTCATGACAGACAAAGGTCTCGAATTCTACAATGAACTCGAAAGAACCTGGCAGGAACTGGCAGACGCAGTGCACACACTTACGCAGCCCGCGGGCAACCCAACATCCGATGAAAATCCAACCCAACCTTAACCAACTTTAAACAAGATTAGACCATGAAAAAGGTAATTAATATAAACTTCCAGGGCAGGGTGATCCCCATTGAGGAATCTGCCTACGACATGCTCAAGCAGTATGTGGAAAGTTTGCGTAAGTTCTTTGCCAACGAGGAAGGTCGCGATGAGATCATCAATGATATTGAGGGACGTATTGCAGAACTGTTCGTAGAGATCCTGAAAAAAGGAAGTACCTGCATCACCGAAGAAAATGTGGAAGGCATTATACAGAGCATGGGCCGCCCCGAGGATTTTGAAGGCGAAGAAGGACGCGTTCACTCCCAACTCGAAGGCGACAGCCAGGAACAGGCAAACAGCAGCCACCGGAGCACCGACCCCGGTTACGAAGCCCCTCCCCGCGGCCGTTTGTACCGCGATGATTCGGATAAGATACTGGGCGGTGTCTGCGGTGGCGTGGCCAGTTACCTCAGGATAGACCCCACCATTGTAAGACTGGTATTTGCACTGATTGCATTCGTGTTCGGCGGCGGTATCCTGCTCTATATCATACTGTGGGTGATCCTTCCCTCCAAACCGCTGGCGCATACCCCCAGTACCAAACGTCTTTACCGTAACCCCGAAGAAAAAGTGATCGCGGGCGTGGCAAGTGGTATTGCATCCTACTTCGATATCGCCATATGGATACCGCGTCTGATCTTCTCGTTACCGCTGGTGGCGGGTATCGTTACCTCTATCGTCAGAAGCGCCTTCTTTTTTGATGTGGATCCTTTTCCCGGCATCCTGTTCGGTTCTTTCGGCGGAACACTGTTCGTAGTGTATGCGGTATTGTGGGCTGTGATACCCGAAGCAAAAAGCGCTTCGGAAAAACTGGAAATGCGCGGTGAGAAAGTGGACCTGAACACCATTAAAAATACCATACAGGAAGACCTCGAAGGCTTTAAACAGCGTGCAGAGAAATGGAGCGGCGAGGCAAAAGACAAAGCAGAGGAGTTTGCCAAAGATTTTGGTTCTACTGTGAAACAGAAAGGACAGCAATTCGGTTCTGAAATGAACTATGCAACACGCAGCGGCGGCAGCAGGATCGGACGCGCCATCGGTATCATGTTCAAGGCTTTCTTCCTGTTCATCGCGGGTATCATCGCCTTTGCACTGCTGATCACATTACTCGCCTTTATGGTGGCCGGTGTGGGTGTGTTTCCGCTGAAAGATTTCTTCCTGGAAGGCATCTGGCAGAATTTCCTTGCATGGACAACCCTGCTCTTATTCCTCGGTGTACCGGTGGTGGCATTCATCACCTGGGTGATCAGGAGGATCATGGGTGTGCGTTCAAAGAACCGCTACCTCGGCTTTACGTTCGCAGGTTTGTGGGTAATGGGGCTGATCGCAGCAGGTATGCTGGCGGTTTCCATCGCGCGCAATTTTGATGCGAGGGCAAGGGATACACAGGAATATGTGATCACACAACCCACTTCCGGCAAACTGATCGTGAAAGTGCCCAACAGCAAAGTGAAAGTGATTGGCCGCTGGTTCCGTATGGACGGTATACTCAGCATGAGCGATGACAGCCTGATACTGAACAACGTTCGTCTCCGCATCGTAAAAAGCAAGGATTCGCTGTACCATATGAGCGCAGCCAAATATGCAAACGGCAAAGACGAAGGCGTTGCGGTACAGAATATCAAAGAGATCAATTATGGTTTTAACCAGCAGGACAGTACCATCTGGCTCGACCGCGGATTCTCCGTACAGAAAGGTACCCGTTTCCGCAACCAGGCCGTGGCCGTAATACTGCAGGTGCCGGTAGGAAAACGCATACTGATAGACAGAAGCGTGGCACGCCGTCTTAACTGGTTCCATATGGGCATGGGACATAACGACTGGGAATGGGAAGACGACTATAACGGAAGCGATTACCAGTATTACAACGACAATGTGGAGTACATTATGACTGTTGGCGGACTGGAGCGTGTAGACGACCAGGGTAAGAGGAAAGACGGAGAGGATAATGCCGATATGAACGAGGCAAAAGAAAAATACAAGCAGAGCAGGGAAGAACTGCAGAAAGAATATGAGCGCAAACAGAAAGAAGCGGAAGACCTGAAGAAAGAACTGGAAACACCTGCAGACACCACACGCTACCGTTACAAAAAAACCACCACTGCCGTTAAAGGAATTGACAACACAGATGCGCCGGCGATATTCTCCCTTATCAAAAGCGCCTGATCAGCTCGGTTGAAGTTGGGAACAAAGAACCCTGTCTTGTTCACAGGAGGGGGTTCTTCCCTTCTCTATCCATCATTCATCACTGCAAGGATTCATCACAGCTAAAACAACAGTTATGAAAAGGGTTTTTGTCGGTTTTCTGCTTTGCATATTGTTATTCGGCGGTTTTTTCTGCGTGTCTATGTACCGTTGGCTGCACCGCCATACGATTGTTCATGGCCAGGATATTTCGCTGAGCATCCGCGAATCGGATGATATGTACCAGATATACGCTTCCTATGACCCGGAAAAGACCTGGCATGTACAGGACTATCTCGATGAAACGCTCCGGTCAAACCATATGTTCCGCAATGCGCGCATGAACGGGATGATCGTACTGGATGACCGCATGAATTTTTTTATCCGCGCCGTACCGGGAAAACTGGTGATCAAATTCGACCGCGATGATAATTCCGAAGAAGCTTTCCATCGGATAAAGGAATTTGGCAAGGGACTGAAATTCCGTATCAGTTCCAACTGATTTCAACATTTTTTTGCCACAGACTGCACAGATTTTCACAGATAGGTTATTCTGTGGAAATCTGTGCAATCTGTGGCAATTTTTTTCAACCCTCCAACCCCACAGCCGGTAAACAATCGTTTTCTACCCCGGATATCGCCGTTTTTTCAACCTCCCATCACAAACCATATTTCACTTATTTTTGCGCACTAAACGAAAGCAGGTATGAAGAATACGCCTTTTACTGAGAAACACCTGGCACTCGGTGCCAAAATGGCCCCTTTTGCGGGTTACAATATGCCGATCAGCTACAGCGGTATCAACGATGAACACGCCGCCGTACGCAAAAACGCCGGTGTCTTCGATGTAAGCCATATGGGCGAATTCATCCTCAAAGGCGAGAACGCGCTCGACCTCATACAGCGTGTTACCAGCAACGATGCATCCAAATTAACCGAAGGCCAGGCACAGTACAGCTGCTTACCCAACGAAACCGGCGGCATCGTAGACGACCTGATCGTATACTGTCTTGAAAAAGACAAAGCCTATATGCTGGTAGTGAATGCATCCAATATAGAAAAAGACTGGAACTGGATCAGCGGCTTCAATACAAAGGGTGTTGAGATGCACAATATCAGCGACAAAACCTGTCTGCTTGCCATACAGGGCCCCAATGCCACCAAAATGCTGCAGCCGCTGGTTGATACCGATATCATGAACCTGAAATACTACACATTCACCAAAGGAAAATTTGCGGGGGTGGATAATGTACTGATCAGTGCCACCGGCTATACCGGCGCAGGGGGTGTGGAGATCTATTTTGAAGAAAAGGACGGCGCCGCGCAAAAAATATGGGATGCCATCTTTGAAGCAGGCGGGCCGCAGGGACTGAAACCGATCGGCCTCGGTGCACGCGATACACTGCGCCTGGAAATGGGTTATTGCCTTTACGGAAACGATATCGACGATACCACTTCGCCCCTCGAAGCGGGGCTTGCCTGGATCACCAAATTCACAAAAGACTTTACCGCCAAAGAGATCCTGCAGCAGCAAAAGGCCGCAGGCATTACACGTAAACTGGTGGGTTTTGAAATGGTGGACCGCGGTATTCCCCGTCACGACTACCTGATCAAAGACGAATCGGGCAATACCATCGGCAAGGTTACCAGCGGCACACAGGCGCCCTCGCTCGGCAAAGCCATCGGGCTGGGATATGTGGAGATGGGCTATGCCGGTCTTGATAACGATATCTACATCGATATCCGCAACACCCCTGTAAAAGCCAAAGTGGTAAAACTGCCTTTTCAATAAACGGTACGGGATAATACCTGCTAAGCTGGTCCTTAGCTGTTCGGAGGAAACAGTACAAGACAGATGGCATGTCCGCTTATCTTTGCGTAACTCTGCACCTTCTGCGTCTCTGCGGTGAATAAGTATCCTGTTTTTCACCGCAGCGGCGCCGAGGAGATGAGTTTCGCAGAGAGTATGCGGCTAATTCGACAAATGATACCCTGATTCTTCCGAACACCTGTGCTAAGCTGGTCCAACAGTTATTAACATGCATTTTACCCCAAGTCCATACTAAACGATACAGCCAGGGCGTTTTTGTTGAATGAGACAGGCCGCCGCCATATTGTTCCTGGCAACACTGGTTCTTTCCTGCAGCCGCAAAACGCACAGCGAATCCGGCCTGGCTTCCTATTACGCAGAAGGCTATGAAGGCAGGAAAACTGCGAACGGGGAATCGTTTCATTCTTCGGCGCTGACCGCGGCGCACAAAAAACTGCCGTTCGGAACAAAAGTTAGGGTAACCAATCTTGCCAACGGCAAAACGGTCAAAGTGCGCATCAACGACCGCGGTCCGTTTGTACAGGGAAGGATCATCGATCTCACCAAAAAAGCCGCAAAAAAACTCGATATGGTACAGGCCGGGGTTTCGAAAGTGACCATCAGGTATTAAAGCTGCGGCTGGTCAAAAGCATTTCCCGCTCAGTGATTCTTTTTCTCCCTGATGATGATCACCTGTCCGCCGTGTTTAAGGTACCCGTACTCGTAACAAAAAAAACAGGTAATGCCTTTCTCATTGGTGATCATATGCGTGAAGTAATCAAATGCAAAACCATTGTCGTGCATCTGTTCTATGCCGATACGGGTGGTATGTTTCGCCGATAATAAAGCAGACAGGATACGCCGGTTCCGCCGCAGACGGAAATTGATGATCCGCATGTAATTATTGCTGCAGCTGTTCTGCCGGTTATGAAATTCGTTCCTGCAATGGTCGTTGCAGAACTTCTTATCCGTTCTTCCGTGCAACATTTTTTCGCAATACAGGCAATTGCCGGAGCTGGCAGACATACGCTTTGTTTTCGCTGCAAACTAACCCTTGCAGACAAATGCCGATAGCGTATTTACACCTTAATTAGTTGCCCGTTTTTTACCCGTCCGGTTAAGCGATGGATTTCCGCCCCCGGTTGAACCGCTATTTATCGCAGGAGCCTTTCTTCAGCACCAATCCACCCATATAACGTACGCTGTTGGGACTTTTATACACCATTTTCCCGTTCTGTTCCTCCATCTCGCCAACACCTTCTATGAGGATATCGTCGCTCCGGAGAAAGCGCACTTCGCGAACGGATTCCATGCCCTCGGAGGTAAATGTGTAATCGGCAACAAGCGTATCGCCCCGCATGCGTCCACGGATGCTTCCGTTGTTGGCGTCTTTTTCGGAAAGACGGTATACAAGATCGCCAACAGCCTCTTTCCCGTCCATGGAAAGCTGCAATTTCACCGTATCCTGGTCGCTGATATAGGCATAGCAGCGGTTGGGCGATTCGCCTGTTTTCACCACTGCCGGCGAGTCGGTGATGGTCTTGTTCTCCGTGGCCGTGTTACAGGCAAGAACCAGTAGCAGCATCGGGGAGATAAATAGCTTTTTCATGCCGTTTTTGACGCAGGTGCTCAAAAAACCATGCCCCTGGCGCTATTTTTCCGCCACCGTCAGTATGCGCCCGGCCTGTTGCACATGGCGTTCAATAGGATAGATACAGAACCGGAGCGTATCTCCCAGTTTCAGCCTGACCAGCCTGGTAAAGCGATATGGCCGTTCTTAACTTTTCCGAGACCGGCACCGGCAGCCAGGTTGAGTAATTTTATCCACTGCTCCTGCGTTGTAGAAAACGGTCGATCGTGGTGCTGCCAGGCGCCGAATGAATCGGGTTTTTATCCCCTGGCGCCGCCTGCAATACGGTGATTCAGTACTGCGGGCGATCGCTCCCTGTATGGCTGAACCATTTGTGTACAGCAGTCTAGGATCTGTTGCAATTCGTCCAGTAAGGTTTTGTGTTGATCTGCCTGCCAAATATTTCCTGCAAAAATCAGCGGCGGTTCAGGGTAAGCGATTGATCCAGGGCAAGAATTTGCGAGCGGCACCGAAAAAATCCGGTTGCAGCGTTTCCTGCAGGTAAAAAACATCACCACTTCATCACCCATTTAAACAACCGTAATTTTCCTTTGAATGGAGGATATTTAACGGAAGGATCGAACCAGGCAGGGGTTTTCATAACGGCGCGTTTGCGGCTGAACGTTTCGAACGAAAATTTGCCGTGATAAGCGCCCATGCCGCTGGCTCCGCGTCCGCCGAACGGCAGGTTCGGGTTGGTCAGATGCCAGCTTGCATTGTTAACACATGCGCCGCCGGAAGGAACCGCATCCAGCCATTCTTTTTCTGTTGCGCGGCTTGCCGTGAAAATATAAAACGCAAGCGGATCGGGATGCCGGTTGATGATGGCAAGCGCCTGCTCGCGGGTGTCAAAGGGCAGGATGGGCAACAGCGGACCGAATATCTCTTCCTGCATCAGACCCGAATCTGCCGGCATATATTCGATCAGCGTGGGTTCGATAAAAAGGCTTTCCCTGCGGTGTCTTCCGCCGTAAACAATCGTTCCCTGGTTCAGGTACTGTACCAGCCTGTCGAATTGTTTTTCATTAATGATCCTGCCATAGTGGGCCGTGGTTTCCGGGTCATCGCCAAAAAAAGCGCGGATCTTTTCTTTCAGTGCGGCCACCAGTTTATCCTTGCTGGCAGCATGCACCAGGATATAATCGGGCGCCACACACATCTGGCCTGCGTTGGAAAACTTGGTCATGGCGATCCGTTTGGCCGCCACTTCAATATTTGCATCCGACGCTACCACACAGGGACTTTTGCCGCCCAGTTCCAGGGTAACGGGCACCAGGCTGGCTGCGGCCATCTGGTATATCTTTCTTCCCACCTGGGTACTGCCGGTATAAAAAACATGGTCGAATACAAAGCGCTGCATCATATCGCCGATCAGTGTGGCGCCGTCTCCTTCCACGCAGCATACATAGGCTTCCGGAAAAACCGATGCCGTTAGCTGCCGTATAACCGCCGCCGTAGCGGGCGCAAATTCACTGGGTTTGATCACCGCACAGTTACCGGCGGCGATGGCCCCCACCAGCGGCGCTAACAACAACTGGAAAGGATAATTCCACGGACCGATGATCAGCACCACGCCTGCAGGCTCTTTGTGTATATAGCTGCCCGATGGAAAATTCAGCAGGTTGGTGCTTACTTTTTCGGGACGCATCCAGTCGGAGAGCCGGTTGAGGGCATGGTCTATTTCAGTAAGCAGAAAACCATTTTCGGTAACCCAGCATTCCTCCCTGGATTTTTTCAGATCGGTGTACAATGCATCGTAGATGGCGTTTTCGTATGCAATCACCGCATGCTTCAGCGCCAGCAACTGTTGTCTGCGAAACGCATATGGCGTTGTAACACCGGATTGATGGTATTTCTTTATCGAGTTGAGATCGGCATGCATAGCATATTGTCTATGTTACTGTAAGTTTTTATTGACACGACTGTCAAACATATCCTGTTTCATCTGTAAGTTATCGACGAATACTGCCTGCGGCGGCATGTTTCATCGATTTTTTTTATCTTTGCTGCAACGTTTTTATCCCTTCAGGTATCAGAGATAAGAATACCTGTCATCTCCCCAAGACGCTGCCGAACACTCCCCCCGCCGGCTTTTGCGATTGGGTGGTTACCGGAACTGATTGCATTATTTAATCGCAAAATAAAATCCAATGTCAAAATTCCTATCACTTATTATGTGCGCCGCCCTGGTCATGTTACTATGCTCGGGCAAAGTCACCAAACATTCTGTATGGCTGGTGGTGAACAACACTTCTGTAGACGGTAAACCGGTTGACATGAAGTTCAGCATTCTTGCCCCCAACCAGGAAAGATCCATGGTCGAAACACAGCAGGTTAACCCCGGTATCCAACTTCTGCCCGAAAAGAAACTGAAAGAAGGCCCCTACCAGTTTGTGGTAAACACGAACGGCGAACAGGTGGCCGCATCGCAGGCTTTTACGGTTGATTCGGATCGCTGGATCCTTGTGAACTACCTGTGTCAGGATTCCGCTTCGATCATGAAAACCTATGGGTATATCGACCCCACCAAATTCAAGAAAGTGGGCGATCAATACGCTACCGTATACCTTTCCATCGAAAGCAGGAAACCGGCGGGACTGTAAGAAACACTGTGCCAGCCTGCGGTTGTGGATCGGGAGGTGCGGAGTTGGATCGGGGTATATTCCCTCTCTCGGCGAAACATCCTGTATCTGCCGGGGCCAAACCGGGCCCTGCAGTAAATTTATATCCGGTTGTTGACGGGATAATCTTTAGCGAGATTATCCCGTTTTCGTTTTGTCAGGTTAAAGCAAAGCGATAAATTCATACCCTGATTGCAAACTTCCATCGCTAACCATTCAGTCAATGAAAAAAAACAAACCCACTCCTGAGCAAAAAGGAGATTCAAGAAGATCATTTATCCGGAACACTGCCCTGGCCGCCGCCGGCTTTTACATCGTTCCCAGAAATGTATTGGGAAGGGGGTATACCGCCCCAAGTGATAAACTCATCGTCGCCGGTATTGGCGCAGGTGGCAAAGGCGAGAGCGATCTCTGGAATTTTTACCAGAGTGGAAAAGCCGAGGTAGCTTTTCTCTGCGATGTGGATACACGCCAGATCAAAAAAAGTGTTGAACGCTATCCCAAAGCCAAGCTGTACAGGGATTACCGCGAGATGCTGGATAAAGAGCACAAGAATTTCGATGCCTGTTCTGTATCAACACCCGACCACATGCATGCTGTAATCGGTATGGCCGCGATGCAGCTGGGCAAACACGTATACATACAGAAACCGCTTACACACGATATTTACGAAGCCCGCAAACTCACCGAGGCGGCGCACCGCTACAAAGTGGTAACCCAGATGGGTAACCAGGGCGCTTCGGGCGATGGTGTGCGCCAGTTGCAGGACTGGTACAATGCCGGCGTGATCGGTGATGTGCACACCATTTATTGCTATACCGACCGGCCCGTTTGGCCGCAGGGAATTCCCTGGTCAACGGAAAAACCGCCGGTTCCTTCCGAATTAGACTGGAATCTATGGCTGGGCACGGCTCCTTACCGTGAGTATGCCCCCAAGCTGGTTCCGTTCAACTGGCGCGGCTGGTGGGATTATGGTACCGGCGCACTGGGCGATATGGCCTGTCATATTATGGCGCCTGCATTTGCCGTGCTGGGATTGGGTTATCCCGTGGCTGCAGAATGCAGTGTGGCTACGCCTTATATCGAGAACTGGACCCGCGGCGACTATCCCGATTCAGGTCCTGTTTCATCTTCCATCACCCTTACTTTCAAAGGTGTCAATGGCAAACCCGATGTAAAGCTGCACTGGATGGACGGTGGTATCCAGCCCGATCGTCCGGAAGAGCTCGGCGCAAACGAAATGATGGGCGATGGCGGCAATGGCGCGATCTTCCTGGGCTCCAAAGGCAAGATGATGTGCGGCACCTACGGTATCAATCCGCAGTTATTGCCCACTTCGCGCAGCAAAGAAACCGTAGTGCCGCAGACCGTGGCGCGTGTACCCAAAGGCGACAATGGCCACTATGCCGCCTGGGTAGAAGGCGCCATGGCGGGATATGGTTCCGAACAAGCAAAGAACCTCAGCTCTAATTTTGATATCGCAGGCCCGCTTACCGAAAGCGTGCTGATGGGCAACCTGGCGATACGCAGTTACAATATCGTTCGCATGGGTGCTAACAACCGCAAAACCTATCCGGGAAGAAATATCAAGCTCCTGTGGGACGGACCGAACATGCGCATCACCAACTTTGACGAAGCCAACCAGTTCGTAAAACGTACTTATCGCGAAGGATACAGCCTTGGCGTATAAAACATCGCAGGCCGGTTGTACGGCCGGCGTTCACAAAAAAAGAAAGCTGTTCCAAATGGAACAGCTTTCTTTTTTACATATCCTTCCGGTCTCAGATGCTGAGCGCCTTCATATACTTAGCGTCTTCCATGGCACTGTCCAGCGGGTTGCTTCCGGTGAACACTTCCTGCTCTACGATATAATATTTCAATCCTTTGTCCTTACCGGCTTTCAGTATGGATTTGAAATCGATCGTACCCTTGCCCAGGTGAACGGATTCATGGCCTTTCGCGGTTTTGCCAAGGTCTTTTACATGGCATAACTTAAAGCGATGCGGGTATTTCCTGAACCATGCCTTCGGGTCTTCTCCTGCAGCCACCACCCAGTAAATATCCATTTCAAAATCCACCAGGTCTTTATCCGTGCCCTTCATCATCACATCCTGGGGAACTTCGCCGTTGATGGGTTTAAAGGAGTAGTCGTGGTTATGATACGCGAAACGGATGCCGTTCTTTTTGCAGGTTTCACCGGCTTTGTTGAATTCATCCGCAAAACGTTTGAAATCGTCTATGGATTTCTGCGGCCCTTTGTAAGGGCAGATCAGGTACTTCATACCGATCTCCGCCGCTTCGGCTGCTTTTCTTTCAAAGTCTTTCGTGTAGTCGCAATGAGAGGAAATGATCTTCATTCCCAGTTCATCCATATAGGATTTGAAACCGGTATGACCCAGTCCCCAGAACATCCCGCCCCTGCCTTCAAAACTTTCGATCTGTTTGTAGCCATATTCGGAAAGTTTTTTCAGGGTGGCTTTGGCATCCTTACCCAAATCCTCCCTTACGGTCCATAACTGGATGCCGAATGCGGAAAGCTTTTTGTAATTGGCTTCCCACAAAGCAGACTCTCCCCTGAAAGGCAGGCTCAGTCCCAGTGCCGCAAATGTGCCTGTTTTTAAAAAATCTCTTCTGTTACCCATAATACGATGGTTTGTTATGTAAATGAAAGCATCATGCCAATTGCCGCCGGCAATTGTTAATTGGCAATCCGATAACCCGCACCCGGAACTTCCGCCTGCTTCTTGCACACGATCTGGCCACAGCAGCTTTGCAAACCAGGTGCCGGCGGTTGATTAACCGTGTTCTAGGTTGCCCAGGCTTTGTCTCCTTTTTTATAAGGAATACAGCCTTCGTACTTACCCGGTACGGCAACATAGCGCAGTGCCTTGGTGGCACCCGCCTCGGAGGTAAAGAAGCCGAGCATGGTCATTTCCTTCATCATACGGAAATAGTGGTTCGGATCTTCTTTCTTTTTGCTCTTCTGGTAGGCTTTGGTTTCTGCATCCAGCGCTACCAGCAGGTCGTGGCGTTCTGTGGGACTGCTTTCCATGAATGATTTGCCGCTTTTTTTCTTGGCAGCTTCATTCAGCTTGTCCATTCCTTCGCGGAATATCTTCTGGTCTTTTTCCTCGTAGCAGTCGCGTACCCACACCGTCATGAATTCGCCCACCTTGGCATCTTTGGCGCCGGGTGTGCTGGTGGCAGGCAGGATCGTTTCAGCGATCTCATCGAGGTAAGCGATCTCATCGGGAGTGAATGTGGTGCCAGCCCCGGTTTTTGTTTTACAACCGGAAAGAAAGGCTTCCGCACCCAGTATGGTGCCACCCAGTAGCAGGGCTACGCTGGAAATGGCTTCTCTTCTATTCATAGCGTTTTGTTTTTGAGGTGAATGATGGCGGTTAAGCGGTGAGCAATGAGTGCATGCACTCATTGTTCACCGCTGCCGTTCATCTTATAAATTCATTTTTTTCAGTTCGGATACGGCATGGTCTACGGCCCTTGCGGTGAACGCCATATAAGTAAGCGAAGGGTTCACACAGGCTGCCGAAGCCATAAACGATCCATCGGTAATGTATACATTGGGGGCATCCCATACCTGGTTGAACTTGTTCACCACGGATGTTTTGGGATCGGCGCCTATACGTGCCGTACCCATTTCGTGGATACCGCGTCCCTGTACACCATTGCCTTCGTAACCGCGTACGTCTTTTGCACCGATGGCGGTAAGCATTTCCTCGGCATCGCGCTGCATATCCACGCGCATTTTTTTCTCGTTTTCCTTGAGTTCGGCATCAAAGGAAAGAACGTTCAAACCCCATTTGTCTTTCTTGGTCTTGTCCAGCGTGATCTTATTGGCGTGATCGGGCAGGATCTCTCCAAAGCCTCCCATACCGATGCTCCATCCGCCGGGTTCTGTAAGTGCGTCTTTGAATGCACCGCCGATGGCCACTTCCGGAATATCACGGCTCCAGCCCTGGCGGCTGGCGCTTCCCTGGTAACCGAAACCACGCAGGTAGTCGCGTTTGTCGCCAAACAGGTTGCGGTAACGGGGTATATAGAAACCGTTGGCGCGACGGCCGAAATAGTATTTGTCTTCATACCCGTCTATCTTACCGCTGGCACCCACACCGAGGTGGTGGTCCATCACGTTATGACCCAGCTCACCGCTGCTGCTGCCCAAACCATCGGGCCATACATCGGTGGCAGAGTTCATCAGTATCCAGGTAGAGTTGAAAGTAGATGCGTTGAGGAAAACGATCTTTGCATTGTATACATAGGTCTTGTTGGTCTCTGCATCCAGCACCTCTACACCTGTTGCGCGTTTTTTGTCTTTATCGTACAATACCTTGGTTACGATAGACCAGGGGCGAAGGGTAAGGTTACCTGTTTTCATCGCCGCGGGCAGCGTAGAAGACTGCGTGCTGAAATAAGCGCCGAACGGACAACCCAGCCAGCATTTGTTACGGAACTGGCAGGCGGTTCTTCCCTCGTGTGCAACCGTGATGTTGGCTGTGCGGCCAATGATCATGGAGCGCACTCCTTTGTAATATTCTTTCAGTCTTGCTGCCGTATCCTTTTCAACGCAGTTCAGATCCATCGGCGGCAGAAACTGGCCGTCGGGCAACTGCGACAGGCCATCGCGGTTACCGCTGATACCCGCAAATTTTTCCACATAGTCGTACCAGGGCGCTATTTCCTTATAACGAACCGGCCAGTCAACAGCGATACCGTCTTTTGCATTCGCTTCAAAATCAAAATCGCTCCAGCGATAGCTCTGGCGGCCCCACATCAGCGAACGTCCGCCTACATGGTACCCACGGAACCAGTCGTAACGTTTTACCTCGGTATACGGACTCTCTTTTTCGTCCACCCAGTAGTCCAGGTTGGTTTCGTTGAGCGGATAGTCACGTTTCAGCACAGGATAATCGTTGATCATCTGCTGCGTTCTTCTGCCGCGGTGCGGGTAGTCCCATGCTTCCTTGTTGGCATTCACGTAATCCTTTACGTGTTCGATGTTACGTCCGCGTTCCAGCATCAATACCTTGAGCCCTTTTTCAGCAAGCTCTTTGGCGGCCCAGCCGCCACTGATACCTGAACCGACAACGATCGCGTCATAAGTTTGGTCGGCCATGTTGTTTGTTTTTTATAGTTGGTTGTTAGGAGAATCTGAAGATAAAATCCGCGTTACACAGGTTCGGCTATGGTCTTTCTACACATCGCATATCATGACCGCTTTTTTCAGGGAACCGAGTTTGTCTGCCGCCGTGGGAATAAATTCCTGCGCCAGGTAACCGGTAAATCCTGTGGCAACGATCGCCTTGATGATGGCGGGGTAATACAGTTCCTGTGTTTCGTCTATCTCGTGTCTTCCGGGAACGCCTGCGGTATGGTAATGCCCGATATAGGTGTTATAGCTCCTGATCGTACGGATCACATCACCTTCATCGATCTGCATATGATAGATATCGTACAGCAGTTTGAAATTGGGCGAACCGATGCGCTTGCACAGTTCCACGCCCCATGCGGTGCGATCGCACATATAATCTTTGTGGTCGATCTTGCTGTTGAGCAGCTCCATCGTCAGCACCACGCCTTTTTTCTCTGCCAGGCCGATGATCTGTTTCAATCCTTCCACGCAGTTCTTCAGTCCTGTTTCATCATCCATACCATTGCGGTTTCCGCTGGCACAGAACAGGTTCCGGAAACCGGCGTTGGCCACCAGGTCTATATGGTCCGTATAATTTTTGATAAGCTGTGCATGGTACTGTTTGTCGTTCCAGCCCTTGGTCAGTCCCAGTTCCGCGCCGTTGCACATGGTTGAGATAAGACCGTATTTTTTCAGCGTATCCCAGTCTTTGGGGCCTACCAGGTCAATGCCCACCAGGCCGGTCTCTTTGGCAAAGGCGCAAAGCTGCTCCAGCGGTGTATCGCCAAAACACCAGCGGCATACGGAATGCTGTATATTGCCTTTCAGGGCATACTCGGGTACCATATTGTTTTTTGTTGAAAATGCCTGAAGGCCTGTGCCGGCAGCAATAGCCGCCGAACCGCCAAGAAGGTTCCTGATCACTTTTCTTCTGCTGGGACGATCGCTCATGATGTCATTAAAAAATAAACGTTATATAATTACAGCATCGGTGCTGCCTCTTCCTTGGTGATCTTTTTTGACCGCATATAAAACAGCAGTGTGGCAAATGCCACCGTTAACACGATCGGTATGATCAGCGTGGCATTCAGTACCTCGGGACCGGCCGCTTTTTTTGCTTCCGCCAGCGCCGCTGCCGATGTATCGCCCGCCGGTGTTTTGTCGGCAACCAGTTTATCGTAATAACCACCCATAAAAATGGTGTATACCGAAACGGCAAACATACCGGCGCCGCCCATCAGGTTCAGTCCTACCGCGCCTGTTTTGGGCAGGTTCTCGGCCACAAACCCGATCATGGTGGGCCAGAAATAACATACCCCCATGCCGAAAATGATGGCACCCACGAAAAGCATGTTACCCGTGGTATGCCCCAGCAGGTATAAACCCGCGGCCGATAATACCGCCGAAATCAGCAGTACGCCGGTGGGCGAGAATTTATGAACCACCGGCCCGGCAAACCCGCGGCCGATCACCATGATACCGGTTTCGATGGTCAGCAGCAGGATGGCATTGTCGGAAACATTCTTCAGCAGTACATCGATCCACTGGCCGGTGAACAGCTCGGTGATGGCCGTTCCGAACATCAGAACGATCATGACCAGGAACAGGGGGCGGAGCAGCTCGCGGTACATATCGGCCGTGCTTACGCCGCTGGCCACCCTTTCGGTAACAGGAAACTGCAGTTTGCTGAACATAAGGCCATACAGCAGGGTGGGGATCAGCATCAGGCCCACCTGCACCTGCCAGCCCACGCCGGCTTTATCGAGGAAATAAACGATCAGGGTGCCTATGAAAATGCCACCGGGGAACCATAAATGGAAATGGTTGAGCTTGGTGGTTTTGTTATCGCTGTAAACAGTGGCCACTAATGGGTTACAGGCCGCTTCCACGGTGCCGTTGGCAATACCAACCAGCAGGGTGGAAAGGAACAGGCTCCAGTAACCGCCGGCAAATATGGTCAGAACAATGCCGGCCAGGTGAAACAGGAAGGCGATCGCCAGCAGGCGTTTCATACCGATAATATCCACTACGAAACCACCGATGATCACCGCCAGCGGAAAACCCCAGAACGCAGTAGCAGCAATGGTTCCGAGTTGGGCGTTATCGAGGTTGAACTGGACACCCAGTCTTTCCAGGATACCTGCCCGGATTCCGAATGATAAAGAGGTAACCAGCAGGGCCAGACAGCTGGCAACAAACAGCTGGTTGCGTTGGGGAGTGGTTTGCATAGCGGTAGAATATGGCATTTGGGTTAAAAAGAGAAAATAGCAATCGACGGTTAAATGTAATTTTTTATTTTTAAAACCCGATTGATAAAATTCACCGGTTACGGTTTTTTTTATCTTCCTTACATTTATTGCGTCACCACGACACAATGATAACCTTATTTTCATTGAAAAATATCTAAAAAAGAAGCTTACTATGAATCGAAAATTAAGAATGGGAATGGTTGGCGGCGGAAAAGACGCTTTTATCGGTGCCATTCACCGTATTGCTGCAAACATGGACGGACTGATCGAACTTGTTTGCGGTGCGCTCAGCATCAACCCCGAGATTGCCCAGGACTCCGGCGAGTCCCTGTTCCTGCCGGCAGACCGTATCTACCTTACGTTTGAAGAAATGATCGAGAAGGAGAGCAAGCTGCCTGCAGACAAGCGGATGGATTTTGTAACCATCGTTACGCCCAACTTCGCGCATTTTGCACCGGCGATGGCCGCGCTTGACAACGGTTTCCACGTGATCATCGAAAAACCGATGACTTTTACGCTGGACGAGGCCAAACAGCTTCGGCAGAAAGTGAAAGAGACCGGGCTGCTGCTTGGTTTAACGCATACCTATTCCGGCTACCCCATGGTAAAACAGGCAAAAGCCATGTTTGCCGACGGTGTCTTCGGCAAGATCAGGAAAGTGTGGGTAGAGTACCCGCAGGGCTGGCTCAGCCAGTTAAGCGAGCGCGAAGGCAACCGGCAGGCGGCCTGGAGAACCGATCCCAAACGCTCGGGTAAAAGCGGCTGTATGGGCGATATCGGTACACATGCCGCGCATCTTGCGGAATATATCAGCGGACTGCAGATCACACAGCTTTGCGCAGACCTGAACATTATGGTCGATGGCCGCGCGCTGGACGACGACGGAAACGTGCTGCTGCGTTTTAACAATGGCGCCGCCGGCGTATTGATGGCATCGCAGGTGGCTGCGGGCGAAGAGAATGCGTTAAAGATCCGTATCTATGGCGAAAAAGGCGGTATAGAATGGGCGCAGCACGAGCCCAACACCCTGCTGGTTAAATGGCTTGATAAACCCACCCAGATACTGCGTGCCGGCGCGGGCTATACCGGGCACCTCTCTACGTATGCCACACATAACTGCCGCACTCCCGGAGGACACCCGGAAGGGTACCTGGAGGCATTCGGTAATATCTACCGCAATTTTGCCCTGAGCCTGACCGCCAAACTGGAAGGCAGGGAAGCCACCAAAGAACAGCTCGATTTTCCCACGGCAGACGAAGGCGTTCGCGGCATGGCATTCATCGACAATGTAGTGGCTTCTTCGGCATCGGATAAGAAGTGGACGGATTTTGTGGTATAGCGAAACCCGGCCGAAGCCGGCTTTGAATTTTGATTTTTGACTTTTGAATTATTCTTTATGACTACTATTAAAGGCCCGGGTATTTTCCTGGCGCAGTTTATGGGCGATGCAGCGCCGTTCAACTCTTTGGAATCGATCTGCAAATGGGCCGCGTCACTCGGATTTGTGGGTGTGCAGCTGCCTACCTGGGACAACCGCTGCATTGACCTGCAGAAAGCGGCCGAAAGTAAAACCTATGCCGATGAGATCAAAGGCATCGTAAACGCCGCAGGTATGGAGATAACGGAACTGTCGACCCATTTACAGGGACAGCTGGTAGCGGTGCACCCGGCATACGATGCGCAGTTCGACGGCTTTGCACCCGAATCCGTTCGTAACAACCCCAAAGCAAGAACGGAATGGGCCGTTCAGCAGCTGGCATATGCAGCTAAGGCATCGCAGAACCTGGGGCTCGATGCGCATGCCACCTTCAGCGGCGCTTTGTTATGGCATACCGTATACCCCTGGCCGCAGCGCCCGGCAGGTTTGGTGGCTACGGGTTTTACCGAACTGGCCAAACGCTGGAAACCAATACTGGATGTTTTTGATGAACACGGCGTGGATCTCTGTTACGAGATACATCCCGGAGAAGACCTGCACGACGGTGTTACCTATGAAATGTTTCTGGAAAAAGTAAACAATCACCCCCGCGCCTGTCTTTTATACGATCCGTCGCATTTTGTACTACAGTGCCTCGATTACCTTTCTTATATCGATCATTACCACGAACGCATCCGCATGTTCCATGTAAAAGACGCGGAATTCAATGCCAGCGGCAAACAGGGTGTCTACGGCGGATACCAGAACTGGGTGGAGCGCGCCGGAAGGTTCCGCTCGCTGGGTGATGGACAGGTGGATTTTGGATCGATATTCAGCAAACTCGCCGGCTACAATTACAAAGGCTGGGCGGTGATGGAATGGGAATGCGCGCTCAAACACCCCGAAGTGGGTGCGGCAGAAGGCGCTCCGTTTATTAAAAAACACATCATCAAAGTCACGGAAAAAGCCTTCGACGATTTTGCAGGAACCGGCTCTGATGAAGATTTCAATAAGCGCATTTTGGGAATCAATTAATCAACTAACTTGCAGGGACGAAACAGAACGATCAAAAGCCATCCGGATTTGAGGTTCCGTTTCCGATCCTCCATTCTTGTTAACGTTTAAAACCTCTACCTTGAAAAAGTATTTTGTGGCGATTGGCCTGCTGGCTCTGATCACTGCCTGCGGCGGTGGCAACGACAAACAGGCAACCACCGACAAAGCAGCTGCTGCACCGGCCGCTGCCCCTGCAGATGCACTGGCATCTAATCCCGATTACCAGAAAGGACTGGAACTGGTTGCCAAATCGGACTGTCTTACCTGTCATAAAGTAAGCGAAAAACTTACGGGTCCCGCTTACAAAGATGTGGCGGCCAAGTATGAAAACACCGATGCCAATATTACCATGCTGGCCGAAAAGATCATCAAGGGCGGACAGGGCAACTGGGGAAGCGTACCCATGACACCGCATGCCGCCCTGAGTGAAGCCGATGCAAAACAAATGGTGAAATACATTCTCCTACTGAAATAACCAATCCCCATGAGAAAACCATTAACGATTGCGGTAATAGCAGCAGCAGTTATCGCCTGCAGCTTCACAGGCCGCACCCCCAAAGCAGACTGGGTAGCTCTATTTGACGGAAAAACATTGAACGGCTGGCATGTGTACGGACACAAACCCATGGGCAATAACTGGAAAGTTTCCGATGGCGCCATCTATTTTGATGCTGCGGGCAAAAGAGAACCCGGCAGCAAAGTATCCAACGATCTTGTTACCGATAAAAGCTATGAGAATTTCCATTTCAAATACGACTGGAAAATAGCAAAGAACGGGAACAGCGGATTGATCTTCTGGGTACAGGAAGACTCTGCAAAATACAGGCAGACCTACCATACCGGCCCCGAAATGCAGGTGCTGGATAACGATGGCCACCCTGACGGAAAAATCGAAAAACACCGCGCCGGCAACCTGTACGACCTTATCGCCGGCAAAGAAGGCGTGGTAAAACCGGTGGGCGAATGGAATACGGCAGAGATCATCTGCAACAAAGGCAAACTGGATTTTATCCTGAACGGTGTAACGGTTTTGACCACCGCGTACGGCGATGATAACTGGAAACAGATGGTCGCCGGCAGCAAGTTCAAACAGTGGCCCGATTTCGGAACGGTTTTCAAAGGTCATTTTGCATTGCAGGACCATGGCAACGAAGTATGGTTTAAGAATGTTATGGTGAAACAACTGTAGTCATGTCACACTTATTGAAAGCTCCTGCGGGTGATCGCAGGGGCTTTTTTTGTGCCTTTCCCGCCTGATCGCTTTGGGTTGGGGTTTTTCAACACAGAGACGCGGAGATACAGAGGGTTTTCTCCGTGTTCCTCTGTATCTCCGCGTCTCTGTGTTAAACCCGTGTCTCTGTCTCCTCCAAGCTCCCCCACAACACTGAAAAATCAGGGAAGACGAGGCGTTGTAGACATAAACCGTGAGCCGCCGTGAGAAACGAGGCTGGTTTCGCCCGCAAAAAAGAATGCCTGAGTCTCTCTCAGAAAAATTAAATAATTTGTTCCAAAAAAGTCCACAACTCACCACACCACCGATAACTCACGCTTCTCCTATCTTTGCCCCATGCCTCCCCACAACGACACCCATTTCATGCAGCAGGCTTTGAAAGAAGCACAGCTTGCCTATGACCGGGACGAGGTGCCGGTGGGCGCGGTGGTGGTGATCGATAACCGGATCATTGCAAGAGGGCATAACCAGGTGGAACTGCTTAATGATGCAACGGCGCATGCCGAGATCATCGCCCTGACCTCCGCTTTTAATTACCTGGGGGCAAAATACCTGCCCGAGGCAAGCCTGTATGTAACGGTAGAGCCCTGTCTGATGTGCTGCGGTGCCATGTACTGGGGCAAGATCGGGCGTATCGTTTACGGCACGGCCGACGAAAAAAACGGTTACCGGCATATTACCGGAGCCAACTGGCCTTTTCACCCGAAAACAGAACTGGTAACCGGCGTGCTGCAGGAAGAATGCGCTTTCCTGATGAAATCTTTTTTCCGGGCCAGAAGATGATACCGGCCACCCGCCTTTCGATTTCAGAAACAAAAAATTTTGTAAGAAACATATCCGTTCAGGCTTAGTAAATTTGTTCTGCACCAACGGCCGGGCAATCATCTCCGGCTGATCTCTCAAATCTTAAAATCGAAAAGATCATGGCATTCACATTAGCACCCCTGCCCTACGCAAACGATGCGCTGGAACCGCATATCGATGCAACCACCATGCAGATACACCACGATAAGCACCACCAGGCTTATGTAGACAATCTCAATAAAGCCATTGCCGGCACCCCCAACGAAGGAAAATCACTCGAAGAACTGGTTGCGGCCGCAGGCTCTATCAGTCCTGCCGTACGCAACAACGGCGGCGGTCACTGGAACCATACTTTCTTCTGGGAAAGTCTTGCTGCACAGGCCGGCGGCGCTCCTTCAGGCGCACTTGCCGATGCCATCAACAGCGCATTTGGTTCTTTTGATGCATTCAAGGAAAAATTTGCTCAGGCCGGTATGACCCGCTTCGGAAGCGGCTGGGCCTGGCTGATCGTAAAAGACGGCAAGCTGGAAATCAGCTCCACACCGAACCAGGACAATCCGCTGATGGATGTTGCCGAGGTAAAAGGCACACCTGTTCTCGGTGTGGACGTATGGGAACATGCTTACTACCTGAAATACCAAAACCGCCGCGCCGATTACCTGGCCGCATTCTGGAATGTGGTGAACTGGGGTAAAGTGGCGGAGAGGTTCGGAAAATAAAAATGTCCGAGCATGCATTGTTCAATCGGCGATTGCCGATTGCCGATTGAACAATTCGCTCACCACGATCCATTCAACTATTCATGTAACGCACAAATTCCGTTATGAAACAACTGCTGCCCCTATCCGTTATTATGCTGACTGTAGCCCTCGCTTCGTGTAACGACAGCGCAAAAAAAATTGTGGTTATGAGCAAGGGCGAGGCCGATATCAACACCGGCGACAAAACCATCAGCGCGGGTGACGGCGCAGGCCATAACGAGAAAACCTTTGTTCTTGGCGGCGGCACTTATGAATACAAACTGAAAACGCCTGCAGGCGATGGCAGTGCCAGCTTCGGGGAAAACGGGCTGTACGTGGTGAATATAAAGAACGATACCATACTCGGCACTTACATGAAATATGCAGATCCTTCCAAAGCCAATGCCACCATGACGCAGGACGAGCTCCGTCACCGCATTGATTCATTGCATCTCCTGCTGGAAGGAAAGAACGTATCGGCGGCCAACCGCAATTTTTTCCTTCTTCCCAAAACTGCAGTCCGCGTCAGCGAGAATACCGATGCAGAGATCGTAGGCCCCTACCACCAGATGCGCTCCGCCGCCAAAGTAGACGGCAAAGAACCCGAAGTATACAGGTTCTACAGCATCAAAGAAGTCAGGGAAACGGTTGGGAAGCTGGAGGGGCTGACGGTAGGGGAAAAACAGTAGAGAAAATTGGGCAATGGCAGATTGCCGATTGATTTGACAATGGATCCTTCCCTGCACCGATGAAAAGCCAATCAGCAATCGACAATCCCTCAATCCCTAAGGTACCGGATCATACCCTTCTCCTCCGCCGGGCCGGCAGCGGCTGATGCGTTTGAGGGCGAGCCAGCCTCCCCTGAACAACCCGTGTTTTTGCAGCGCTTCTTTTGCATAGTGCGAGCAGGTGGGCGTAAACCGGCATTTGGGACCTAACGCGGGCGAAATAACGTACTGGTACAGTCTAATGAGCAGGATGAACGGATAGGACAGGATGACCATGATCCGTTTCGGTATAGACCGCGGCTGTTTATCGGTTGATCTGTTCGGCAAGTTTATTGAGCGCTGAGCGCATTTTATCCTGTATGACGTTTGCCTCGGGCATTTCTTTTCCGGTATACAGAAAAAAAAGCGCCAGGCTTTTCTGCTGGCTTTCACCCACCGCCTGCAATTCCGTTTTCTGCAAACGATAGGCTTCGCGTAACAGGCGTTTGATCCGGTTCCGGTCTGTTGCCTTGCGGAAATTACGCGCACTCACCCCCACACCGGCCTGTAATACGACCTCGCTTTCGGCGGGCTGTATGCTGAAGAACACTTTTAACGGAAAAGCGGAAAAAGAACGGCCCTTCGCAAACAATGCTTCGATCAGCTTGCGGCTTTTCAGCTTTTCTTTTTTTCCGTAGGTGTATGCCATGAATGATCAAAAGTAAAAAGCCCCATCAAACGATGAGGCTATTATTTTTTATCGCTGATAAGCGGACTATTTCAATCCTTTCTCGCTGGAAACAGTCAGTTTCTTGCGACCTTTCGCCCTGCGGCTTGCCAGAACCTTGCGGCCATTGGCAGTTTGCATACGCTTACGGAAACCATGTACGGTTTTACGACGACGCTTATGTGGCTGGAATGTACGTTTCATTGTGTTTGTTTTAAACTAACCGGAATATGATTTCTTTTCAATGCCGCAGTCACCATACCGCTGCCTGTGAAAGGACGGCAAAGGTAGGGAAAAGCAGGATTGCTTCCGAGAAAAACAGGGATTTTTTCCGGTGTTGTGATATAATTAATTGATTATTAGTGATTTTTTGGATACGAGGGGATGTAGACACGGTTTTTAACACAGAGATACGGAGTGACAGAGATACACGGAGAAACCCTCTGTGATCCTCTGTATCTCGGTGCCCCTGTGTTGAAAAAATCCCCACCAGCGGGTTATTGAAACCGGGAGGTAACTGAGACACAGTTTCAACACAGAGCCACAGAGGAACACAGATACGGAAACGAAGCTTTATTATCACCGGCGCATTGCTGAAGGCAAGACCCCGATGGCCTGCATAAACATTATTCGCTCCAAAATTGTGGCCAGAATGTTTGCCATTGTTAAATGACAACAACCCCTACCAACCAATCCTGATGGCACTCTGAATAAAAGATATTTGGTTAAGTAAAGAACGTAGAATACACGGAAAAACCTCTGTGATCCTCTGTATCTCGGTGCCTCTGTGTTGAAAAAATTCCAACCCTAAAGCTGTAAGAAAAACCAAGGGACTGTTCATCCCTTTGACAGATCCAGGTGAAGCGAATGCACCGGCTCCCCGAAGAAAACAGCTGCATGATTATCGAAATCGGCGGTGGAATCGGTTGTATAGAATACCCGGCCCGCCCCGCGGCTTATTTTCCGTTCCATTCCCGGATGCCGCTGCAGGTAATCGGCAAGACTGTCGGCAACAATATTTCCCTGCGACACGATCTGGGTGCCTGGCGGCAGGGTTTTACGGATCTTGTCGATCAGCAGCGGATAGTGTGTACAGGCCAGCAGTACGGTATCGATCTGCCCTGACTGTCCCATTAACTGATCAATATGCTGCCTGATAAAATAGTCCGCACCGGGTTTATCATATTCATTATTTTCTACCAGCGGCACCCACATGGGGCAGGCTTCCTGGTACACTTTGAGATCGGGGAAGAATTTCTCAATCTCTATCGGGTAACTGCCGCTCTGCACGGTTCCGCTGGTTCCGAGTATGCCGACCTCCTGTGTCTGGGAATAGTTGCCGATGATCTCCGTGGTTGGTCTGATCACACCCAGCACCCTTTTGGAAGGATCTATACGCGGCAGGTCTTTTTGCTGGATGGTGCGTAATGCTTTGGCGGATGCGGTATTGCAGGCAAGCACAACCAGTTCGCAGCCCTGGCTGAAGAACCACTGCACGCATTCGAGTGTATACTGGTATACCGTATCAAAAGAACGGGGGCCGTAGGGCGCACGGGCGTTGTCGCCGAGATAGAGATAATCGTATTGCGGAAGTTTTTTTACGATCTCCCTGAGAACGGTCAGACCGCCATAGCCGCTGTCGAAAACACCGATGGGACTTGTTAGCTGCATATGCAAAAATAAGCGCCCCGTGGTATGCACGGGGCGCTTTACAATATTGCAGCGATAAAAACTTATTTCTTAACAGGTGCCGCACCACCGCCTGTGGCGGCTCTGAACGCATCTTCCACCTCTTTCGGAATAGGCAGTTTCAGTTTGATGGCCACACGCAGGGTAAGGTTATCCGAGAGCGGAGGCTGTGCATAGAAGGCGGGCGCCAGGGCTGCCTGGTTCAGCACCAGGGTATACTTTCCTTCCGCAACAACGGCTTTCATTGCCTCGGCAATGCGTCTGCGGTAGGGCTCGAGCAACTGCTCCAGTTTGGCATCGCTCATCTGCTGGCCGATCTGGTTCCAGTTTACGAGGTAATACCTTTTCTGGTTAAGATCCTGCAGCGCCAGTTCGCGCGCTTTGGCAGGCAGGGCAGCGGAATCTTTTTTGAAAGCGCTGTCGGCACGCTGAAACTCGCTCATACGGTACTGGAATTCGCCACCCAGTGAATCCCTTCTGAATATATTGATCAGTGAGTCTATTTTAGCGATATCGGGAAAAGCGGAAAGAACGCTTTCCTCATCAAAATACCCGATCTTAACTGCCTGCGCATTGGTGTTCTTGGTGAGCAACATGCTGGCCACGACTGCCACACACACAAATAAAAATTTCTTCATTGTAGTTGAGTGTTTATAATGATTGTTTGATCACTTATCTGATCCCCAGTTCCTTAATCACTTCTTCGCTTTTGTCTACCTTGGGGTCGGCAAATATAACGGTAATTCCTTCACTTTTATCCAGTATGAAATCATAAGAACGGGCCACCGCCAGCTTCTGCACAGCGTTGTATACCCGGTCCTGCAAAGGTTTAACAAGCCTTTGTCTTTCCTTGAAAAGATCGCCCTCGTAGCCAAACCGTTTTTTCTGCAGTTCGCGGATCTCTTTTTCGCGGATAAACAGTTCGTCCTCTCTTTTTTTCTTCAGCTCATCCGTAAGCATGAACTGTTCTGCCTCGTAGTTTTTGTACATCTTATCGAGTGCGGCCTGTTTGTCATCGATCTCTTTCTGCCACTGCTCGCCTATCAGCTGCAGTTTTTTGTCGGCATCGCGGTACTCGGGTATCTTATTGAGTATATACTTGGTATCGATGATGGCATAACGCTGCTGCGACTGCGCGCTGAATGTAAAACCCAGGAAAACGAACAGGAAAAAAAATGTCTTTTTCATCTGTTTATTTTTTATGTTTTTAAATGGTCAGACCCTTTCACTGCCCAGGGCGGTGAACCCGGCGCAACCGGTTTATTCCGGTTCAAAGCCAAGCATAAAGGTAAACCTGGATGCATCTTTGAGCGAGCCGCCGGACGTGATCCTATCCAACCCTATGCCATAGTCAAATCCTAACAGGCCAAACATCGGCAGGAAGAAACGCATACCCAGACCCACAGAGCGCCGCAGTTTGAACGGGTTGTAATCCTTGATGGAATACCATCCGTTAGCCGCTTCGAAGAAGCCCAGTGCATAAATGGTGCTGCTCGGGTTCAGGCTCAGCGGGTAACGCATCTCCATGGTGTATTTGTTGAAGATGGTGAAATACTGCGATGCGGTCTGTTTGTCGGGGTTGATCCTCGGATCGGAATTATCGTATACGGGATAACCGCGGTGCGCAATGATATCATAACCCAGCAGGGCAAACTGGTTGCTCAGACCCGCATCGCCCACCTGGAATCTTTCGAACGGAGATATTTTGGCGGCCGCATTCAGTTTTCCGAGGAAGCCGTATTTGGCTGCAATTTTCAGTACAAAACGTTTGTTCCTGTCTTCTCCATGCGGCTTGCCCAGAGGCACAAACCATTCCCCGTTAAAACGCCATTTATGGTATTCAAGGAAATTGTACGGGTTGGCAGAAGTGGTGATGCCTTTATCGAACAGGGAATACGGCGGTGTTACCTGCAGGCTCAGCAGGAAGTTGGAACCCGATGTGGGGAACATGGGGTTGTCTGCAGAAGAACGCTGCAGCGCCACCCTGAAGTTGATATTGTTTACCACACCGTTGTCAAAACCCGGCAGGTTGGTGGGATCGATCAGGTAATTGCTGAGCTTGTAGCGGGTATAGTTAAGACCCATCGACAGCGAGAAAAAGTCATCAGGCCATTTCAACTGCTTGGCAAGACTTACGGTTGCGCCCGTGGTTGAGATATACCTTGAATCGGCCACATTGGGATCGTACATACCCGTGAGCGGGTCGTA
The DNA here is from genome assembly GCF_009939225.1 of Sediminibacterium soli. Taxonomy (GTDB): domain Bacteria; phylum Bacteroidota; class Bacteroidia; order Chitinophagales; family Chitinophagaceae; genus Sediminibacterium; species Sediminibacterium soli. The sequence continues at coordinate 1,632,457 of NZ_JAACJR010000008.1, forward strand.
GGTTTGCCCGTACTTGGTATTGAAAATGCTCAGGGTTAGTGCATTTCTTTTCTTTCCGCCAAGCCATGGCTCGGTAAACGAGAAGTTATAGGAACGGAAGGCCTTGCCGTTACTCTGGAAACGAAGGCTCAGTTTCTGGCCATCGCCCATCGGCAACGGATCCCATGCGGTTTTCTTGAAGATATTACGCAGCGAGAAGTTGTTGAACGATACGCCCAATGTACCGGTAAGTCCGATAGAACCGCCCCAGCCCGCACTCAGTTCCAGCTGGTCGCTCGATTTTTCTTCAACGGTGTAATTGATATCCACTGTTCCATCTTCGGGGTTGGGCACCGGAACAGGGTTGATTTTTTCGGGATTGAAATAGTTCAGCTGAGACAGTTCCCGGATAGAACGGATCAGGTCTGAGCGGCGGAATTTTTCGCCGGGTATGGTGCGCAGTTCACGGCGGATCACGTACTCCTTGGTGCGGTCGTTACCGGCAATACGCACGTTCTTGATCGTTGCCTGCGGACCCTCTATAATACGGATCTCAAAATCGATGGTATCGTTGTATACGGCGGTTTCCACGGCTTCCGTACGGAAGAACAGGTAACCGTCGTCCTGGTACAGACCGCTGATATCGCCGCCTTCCGGACCGGCGGATTTACCGAGTTTCTTGTTCAGGATATCGAGGTTATAGATGTCCCCTTTGCGGATGCCGAGGATGGCGGTAAGCAGCGAATCGGGATACTTGGTATTGCCCCTCCAGCCGATATTGCCGAAATAATATTTATGGCCCTCATTCATCCTGATATCGATGTTGAGGTCGCCGCGGGTGGTATGGTAAACGGTGTCTTTTTCGATCACCGCATCGCGGAACCCGAGGGAGTTGTAATATTCGAGCAGTTTGTCCTTATCCTCTATGTACTTTTTTACATCGTACTTGGCGCTGGACAGTTTCAACCGCACATAAGGATCGAGTACGCGTTTGGTTTTACTGAAAGTGAGGAAACCTGCATCGCTGAAATACTGTTTGAAGGTGTAGGGATGGGTTTCAACAATCTGCGCTTTGTCATAAGTGGGGAACAGTGTGAACCGCGATTTCTCCTTCGTGTCTTTCATCTGCTTCTTCAGCCTGGCCTCATCTATGCTGTTACCGCCGAAGTTGATGTTGTTGATCTTTACCTTGGGGCCCTTGTCTATCACAAAATCCAGCGCCAGCGTATTCTCGAACGTGGTGTCTTTTTTCTCCACGATCGTTACATGGGCATCCAGGTAGCCTTTTTCGGCATAGAATTTCTTGATGGCTTCCACTGCGGATATCTTCATGTCTTCGGTAACCACGCGGTTGGGGATCAGCCCTGTTTTGCCGGAAAGGTCTTCCGCCTGTCCTTTGGGGACACCTTTGAAAAGGAACTTCGACAAACGCGGTCTTTCTGTAACCGCTATCTCGATATCGATATTCCTTCCTTCAAGCCTGGTCACGAATATTTCCACATTGGAGAAGTATTTCTGTCCCCAGAGTTTGGTGATCGCTTTCGCAAAATTATCGCCATCCGGAATGGACACTTCATCGCCCACGTTGATATTGGCAATAGAAAGCAGCAGGTTCTCGTCGAAAAAACGGTTACCTGTCACTTTTACCGCTGCGATCTTGTATTTCTTGGAGGTCTTCTGGTTGAAGAGGTTTACCAGGTCCGCTTCAATATTGGTAATGGTTGTATCGGGTTGCTGAGACCAGGCCGGAAAACTCACGAGCGTAGTTAATAAAGCCAACACTAAAAATTTGTACACTTTCTGCATCCGTTTCGGTTTGGGTATTGCTGTCTGAAAGACACCCTTTTCTTTCAGTGGATTCTGGTTTCAGTTTTATAAGCGGGGCAAATTAACGGGAATAATCAAAAGTCTTTGTTAAATCAGCCGCTACAAATACAGGGGTGATGCGTTGAAAATCAGCTATGCCAATTGGGTTTCCTCCTGTATTTGCTGACCCGTTTTTCCGAACCTCCTTTCGCGTGCCTGGAAGTCGATAATGGCTTCGTACAGGTTCTCCTTGCGGAAGTCGGGCCAACGGGTATTGGTGAAATATAATTCGGCATAAGCCAACTGGTATAAAAGAAAATTGCTGATGCGGTACTCGCCGCTGGTCCGGATCATCAGTTCGGGGTCCGGGAACTTGCTGGTGGTCAGGTATCGCTGCAGGGTATCGTGGCTGATGGTTTCCGGATCGATCTTACCGGCTTTTACATCGAGGCCAATGTTTTTAACGGCGTTTACCAGCTCCCAGCGGCTGCTGTAACTCAGCGCCATGATGAGGTTAAGACCGGTATTCCCGCTGGTCATGGCCAGTGCTTCTTCGAGCGCATTCAGGGCCGCCTGCGGCAGCATGTTCATATCTCCGATCACATGCAGGCGGATATTGTTCTTGTTGAGTGTAGGCACTTCCTTGCGGATGGTGTCTACCAGCAGTGTCATCAGTCCTTCCACTTCCTGCTGCGGGCGATCCCAGTTTTCGGTGCTGAAGGCGTACAGCGTAAGGTAGTGTACGCCCAGTTCGGCGCAGCCTTCGACGATGTTACGAACGCTTTCCACGCCATGGTAATGACCATAGAGGCGATCCTGGCCTTTTTCCTCGGCCCAGCGCCCGTTGCCGTCCATAATGATGGCGATATGATGGGGCAAACGTTCTTTGTCAATCTGCCCTAGCAAACCCTCGTCCATGATACCTTAGGTGGTTAAGGCGGCAAATTTAGCGAAATCAATGGTTTGGGGGTGGGAAAGTCAAAAGTAAAAATTCAAAAGCCAAAAAGAGGACGCCGGTTTTTCCCGGTCAGGGCCTGATCCGGACCGGCGTTCAGGCCGTTTTTGAATTTTTTACCGTGTTTCTTACCGGAACGTGGGGCATTTGTAGGAAGACAGATTGAATGAAATACCCACCTTGATGGTGGCGAATGCGTCTTTCTGAAGGCTGTTGCCCCGCTGGCGGCCCTTGATACCGATGGAGCTGCCGGTTTCGTAGCTCCTGTCCTGCAGCAGGTAGCCCGGCGAGGGCGTGCCATCCGGCAGGGGCGGAAAGGCATCGGGCGCATACAGCCCGCTTACATCATCCAGGTAATCGGTATTGGTAAAGCGGTAAGTGACTTCGCCAAAAACGTTGGTTTTATCGGTCAGGGCATATTTTACGCCCAGGGTAAACGGAATGCAGAGGGCAAGGGGACTGTAGGGTTTCATTTCGGGATAGGCCGCGCTGCCCTGTCCTTCGGTGCCCAGGTTGCGGAGCAGGTATTTTTCGCCGCTGAGATAGGCGTAGGGATCAAAGGAAAACACGCCCACACCCAGGCCTACATACGGTGTAAAATTGAACCCCTCAAAACCGGGCTGGAAGCGGAAAAAATTGAAATCGCCAGAGAGGCTTAACTCCCATACATTGGAATTGAAGCTGAGGTTGCGCTGCACCTGAACGGGGTTGCTGCTGTATTTATCCGAATAACCCAGCATAGCATATTCGCCCGAGATACGGACCCCGATATAATTGGAAAGCTGTTTGCGGAAAAAGATGCCGGCCGCCACTTTGGGCCGGTTGATGGAAAAGTTCGGGTTGAGGTCCCCGAAATAGTGCCCCGCGCCGATACCGATGCCAAATTCGCCCTGGTGCACATATGGATCCAGCATTTGCGCCTTTGCGGCATGGATACAGGTAAATAATACTACGATAGCAGCTGCTCTTTTCAACATAGGTTTTGGATAGGTCTTGGTTCTCTAAAGTACCATCATTTTTCAATTCGCAAATGTTAATTTCTCTTATCCAGCCCCCAGGTAAGCTTGGTTCTGAGGGTGGAAAGGAAGCTGTTCTCGTTCAGACGCACCAGGCTGATGCAGAATTTCTCCCGGCGCACGGCCAGCTGGATATTCTTGCTGACGATCTCGCGTCTTGCATCCAGCGCACAGATGATCTGGTCTCCGCGGCCCTCCACTTCAAACGAAATAATGTTGTTATCGGGTACGATGATGGGGCGCACATTAAGGTTATGCGGCGCTACGGGCGTGATCACGAAACTGGCGGATTCGGGGAACATGATCGGGCCGTTGCAGCTCATATTATAACCCGTGGAACCGGTGGGCGTGGATACGATCAGCCCGTCTGCCCAGTAGGTGTTGAGGAATTCGCCGTTGAGATAGGTGTGGATCTTTACCATAGGCGCCGTATCCCTTTTGTGGATCGCGAATTCGTTCAGCGCAAACGGTGTTTCGCCAAACAGGTTTTCATTCGAGTCAAGGTGTATCAGCGTACGTTTATCGAGCAGGAAGGTGTGGTTAACCAGTGCGTCCACGGCAACGGCCAGTTCATCCCGGCTGATGCTGGCCAGAAAGCCCAGTCGGCCGAAATTGATGCCCAGTATCGGTATTTTCTTATCGCGCACCAGCGCCACCGCATCCAGCAGGGTACCGTCTCCGCCGATACTGATCAGGCAGTCGATATCGCTGCCCAGCTCTCCGGGGCCGCTGAACATACGCAGTTTCTCATGCAGGTGCTGCGGCAGGCTGAACTGCTGCAACAGTTGCTGAAAGATCAATATGGTTGCATCATGACGGTTCAGTTCCTCCAGCAGCACCACCAGCGGGTTTTCCTGCTCAAAATCCAATCCTCGGCTGTAAATCGCTACGGTCATGGTAATTTGAAGATTTGGAGACCTGCCTCGCCGGCAGGCGGGTTTGAAAATTTGAATGCATTGTCTTGCGTCAATACCTTTCAGATCGCCACACTTTCAAATTTTCAAATTAAAAATTGTTTCTCGTCTGTAAATATAAGCCATCCCTTCCCAGTTGGTTGAAGCTGTACTCGATTTTCAATACAAAATCGTAAATGGAAACGATATCCATGCCAAAACCATAGGTACGGAGTAAGGTATTGTTCAGGGTGTTTGTGCCGTTCGGGTTCCGCGTATAGGCATACCCAAGATCGCCATACGCTTTCAGGAAGAAACGGATGGGAATCCGGTCGTGCGTTTTGCTTTTGAACGGGTTCTTCAGGATAAACGAAAATACCTGGCGGTTAAAGCTGGTTTTGAGCGCCGCGCCCGCAACACCGTCTACCACATTGTATTCCAGCCCGCGCAGCTGGTAAAACCCGTAACCGATCAGCCGCTGGTTATAGAAATATCCGTTGGCCCGCAGTTTGGCCGTTGCCAGCGCTTCCACATGCAGGAAACTTTTCTGCGAAACGGGCAAGGCATACACAGCGCGCAGGTTGGCCTGCCAGAGGTTGTATTCACTGGTAGTTCCCCGCTTGTACAGCGATCCGTCGAAAAGAAACCCTTTGGTGGGGTAGGCAATATAGTCTACGTTCAGAAACCGGTACTGGTAGGTGAAATCCCAGAAACGGATATGTGTTTTCCTGTCGGGATAATACACAGGATTAATGACGGCTACGGTATCTGCTATGCGTTCATCGTTATAAGACACTTTGAAATAATGCCGGTTGCGCACATCGGGTCGGTAGGAATAGATAAGTTCCGCTTTTGTTGTTTTGCGCGAGTAGTCGTTATCCTGTTTAAAGAACTGCTGTTTGTTGCTGAGTGTGGCATAGTTCACTTCTTTCTGCGAAGCGGATGAAAACCCTATGGTAAACCCATGGTGAAGTCCCCGGTCGAAAAACGGGAGGCCGTAACGGATGGTGAACTGTTTTGTATACCCGGTGATCAGCCAGATATTGAGCTCGTCGTTTCTGCCCGTGGTGTTCTGCTGGGTAAATTTCAGTCCGTAATTCACGCGGTCAAAACTGGCTTTCTGCTCCACCAGCCATTGGTTGAAATTGCGGTCAACCAGGCGGAAATAGGGTATCGGAAAAAAATACCAGCGCTCTTTCAGGTCTACGTTGATATCCACCACATTTCCTTTTATGGCGTCTATATAGATATGCACGTCCACAAATAACAAGGTGTTCATCAGCTGGTCGTGCGATCTTACCAGTTCTTCCTGCAGCTGCGCGGCGGATAAAAGCTGTCCTTTTACCAGCGAAACCTCCCGGGTAACGATAAAATCGCGGGTACGCTTATTGCCCGAAAGATGGATCCCGCCGATCATTACCTGCATGTTTTTATCGGGTAACTGGCTGCCGGCGGAATCGGTCCTGCCTGTTTCCTGGGCGCGGGCCGAAAAAACGATGGGGAATACCAGTAAGAAAAAACCTGCTCGCAATAACCGCATCGGCATGGATTGGTTGACAAAAATAGGACTTATGGGTTGTCGATTACGGATTCGCGGATTACCGTGCATGTTTGGTTCGTGTCAATTCACCAATCGTAATCCGCAAATCCACAATTAACTCAGCAATGCTGCGATTACATATTCAGGTATGACAAAAGGTGGTTGTAGTTCTCGCGCAGTTCGTTGGCATAAACTTCTTCGCCGAAGAAATAGCGCACGCTGTACTCGTACCGCTGAAAAGTGGCTACGATATCGGAGACTTCGATCTTATTCACTTTCACGGTAATGATGAGCATGCCCGTATCGCCTTCCACATAGGTGTTCAGCTGGGTGATATAGGCGTCGTTGGTTTCCACCAGCCGGTTGATCTCGCCGAAAGAGAAATTGCGTTTATCCGTTTCCAGTACGATCACACCGCCGCGCTCATCGTTGCCCACGAAATGCGAGAAATGGTGCACGATATCCTTGGCCAGGATGGATCCCACCAGTTCCTGCTGTTCGTTTACCACGGGAAGCAGCGATAACTCGTTATCCGACACCAGTTTTAACGCGGTCAGCAGGTGTTCTTCGGATTTAACGGAGGTATGCAGGAACGAGGACTGCACCGTTGCAATAATGGACTGTTCATCACCGTCCAGCAGGTCGTCTTTGGTAACCATACCCGCAAATTTATCCTCGCTCAGTACGGGCAGGTGTTGTACATCGTATTCGTCCATCAGCTGCAGGGCAAACACGAGTTTGTCATCGAGGTTGATGGCGGGAAAATTCGAATTGAAAAGTTGTGATGCCAGCATGTCTTACTTGTTCTACCTCTTCAGGCAAAAATTACGCCACGGTTGCTGCAGACGTCTTCAGGTTTTTGAGAAAACCGTCCAATATCCTGTTAAATTCCGCGGGCACTTCCATCATGGGAGCGTGGCCGCATTTATCGATGAACTGCAGTTCGCTGTTTGGTATCAGGCGGTTGAATTCCTTTGCCACAAACGGCGGTGTAATGGTATCGTTATTACCCCAGATAAGCAGGGTGGGCTGTTTGATCTGGTTCAGCTCCTCACCCAGGTTATTCCTGATGGCGCTTTTGGCCAGGGCTATGATCTTGATCACTTTCAAACGGTTATTGGTGATCTCGAATACCTCGTCAACCAGCTCCTTGGTGGCGGTTGCGGGATCATAAAATGTGATCTCGGTTTTCTTTTTGATGTATTCGTAGTCGCCGCGTTTGGGATAGCTGTCGCCCATGCCGTTCTCGAACAGCCCGCTGCTGCCCGTGAGTGTCAGCGATTTGATCCTTTCGGGGTGTTTCAGGATATGCACCAGCGCCACATGTCCGCCCAGCGAGTTACCCAGCAGGTGTATCTGCTCATATCCCCTCAGTTCAACAAATTTGTGTACGAATTTCTCCAGTCCCCCAACAGAGGTATGAAAGATATCGAGGTCGAACAGGGGCAGCATGGGTACGATCACCTTATGTGTATGCCTGAAATGCTCAATCAGGTCCTTGAAATTGCTTAATGCCCCGAACAATCCATGCAGCAGTAACAATGGTTCCCCCTCTCCCTCTTCTATAAACTTAAACTTATCCTGGTGTTTGATCTCGTAATTCATGGGTTGTTGCTTATACCGGCATTATGCACCTGTACAAATAAATGAAAATTCGATTAAAGCATTACATACGACTAACAAGCATTCGTTGCTAAATTAATGTTTTTACACTAAACCCTATGCTTTACCTGCCGGAGCCGGTACGCTGTCGAAAAAACGCGTAAGTTCTTCAAACATGCCTTTGAACCAGGGTATCAGGGCACCGAACAGTTCTATTGCCCTGGGGCCCCAGGGCTTAATGAAAGGATAACTTTGGGAGCTGCGTAACGTTTCCGGTTTTATCATATGAAGTTCAGATAAATAGAAAAGCACCACGCTGAAAACGGTCAGGAACAGTGCTGCGTACAGCACCATGCCTGCGAGCTTATTGAGCCATCCCAGCATCACCAGGTTCAGCGCCCCGCTGATCAGCCTGGCGCCGATGCGTACCAGCAGGACCACGCCGATCATTACGATCGCGAACGATAAAAAAGGCAGCCAGGTATTATCGAGATGCGCTTTTTCACGCAATAAGCCCGCCACCCAGGCAGACAGTTTCATGGCTGCCGCAAGTCCGATAACGATCGCCAGAAAGGAGAACAATGCCACCACAAAGCCTTTGTGCATGCCTTTCAGTATGGCAAAGACAAGCAGTATGACCAGAACAATGTCTATAAGCATATGGGGTGATTAGCTGGATGCTGATAATCCTGCTGCGCTATTTTGCCAGCAGGTCTTTTACCATGGCGGCAATGGCTTTCCCGTCTGCCTTGCCGGCCAGTTGTTTGGAAGCCACGCCCATTACCTTGCCCATATCCTGCGGACCGGCGGCGCCAACCGAACCGATGATCGCTGCCACCGCTTCCTTCAGTTCTTCTTCGCTGAGTTGTTTGGGTAGAAACCGCTCTATGACGGTTATCTCTTCCTGTTCCTTGGTGGCCAGGTCTGTGCGGTTCTGCTGCTGGAATATTTCGAGTGAATCCCTGCGTTGTTTTACCAGTTTCTGCAGCAGTTTCATTTCGCCGTCTGCGCTGATCTCACCATGGGCGCCGGGTTCTGTTTTGGCCTTGATGATCTCGGCCTTTATAGCCCGCAACCCGCGCAGCAACCCTTCATCTTTTGATTTCATGGCATCCTTCATCTGCGCCATTACTTCTTGTTCGAGGCTCATATTTTCTGGATTTTAGAATGTATTGGTTTTAGCTGTCCGTCCGCCTCACTGCTCCACCTGTGTGGCTTTGAATTTCTTCAAAAACCCGCGGGCAAATGTTTTCATGTCTTCCGTCAGTTCCTGCTGCTGTGTGGCCCGCAGATAGGTATCGGCCATGCCCATCAGTGTCTGGTAGTAAAAATCCGCCATCTCGTCTACCATCATTTCCTTTGTCCATAGGTCGATGCGCAGTGCGCTTTTATCGGCGCCGTCCCAGAATGCCACCATCATCGATTTGGCGGGCTGCATGGTATCTGCCGTACTGTCTGTTGCACTCCAGTTGATCTGCTGCGGCACTTTATCCTCATCTAAATCTATCTGGATCGTAATTGTGGATGTCTTCATCGGGCAAAAATACGGAAGAACTGCGGGACGGGGAACGGCACGTGAATCGTGAGACCTGAGTTACCGTGAGTCAACGTGAGTTGGCGTGAGTTATCGTAAGTGAACGTGAGTTGGAGGTGTTGGGGCTGGGACCTGACTGCCAGATTAAACCGTGACGTCTACACATTACAGATGACTCACGTTCACTCACGTTTGCCCCCCCTCGCCTTCATCATCGCTTCCCAAAACCGGCGGGCGGAATCGGTCCAGCTGAATTTTGCGGCCTGTTGTATGCCGAGTTCGATCTGGCGGGTCCGGAAGGTTTCGTCGCGGTAGAGGGCAAGCATGTGTTTGGCGATGGATTCGGGGTTTGCGGGGTCTGCGTACAACGCCGCGTCGCCGCCGGTTTCGGGCAGGGCCGAGGTATGGCTGGTGATCACCGGCACCCCGGCCTGCATGGCTTCTATCACCGGAAGGCCAAAACCTTCGAACCAGGAAGGGTATACCACCGCATACGCTGCGGCTGTAAGCTGTGCCAGCGCTTCGTCGGGCAGGTAGCCGGTAAGCACCACATCGTTGCGGTGTTTATAGGTTTTCAGTTTTTCGGTGAGCTCATCGTGCTGCCAGGCCAGCCTGCCCGCAATAATGAGTTTCATGTTGCTGTGCTGCCATTTCTTGAACTGGGAGAAGGCCTTCAGCAGGTTCAGCAGGTTCTTGCGCGGATGGATGCTGCCGGTACAGAGAAAATATTCCTTTGCCCCGCTGTATGCCACTTTTACCTGCTGCTTCTCCTGCCATGGCAGGGGTCTGAACCGGTCGGCCGCCGCATTGGGCACCACGCTGATCTTTTGTTCGCCCACAGGATACTGTTCCAGGATGTCTTTTTTTGAAAACTCCGATACGGTAACCACCTGCGCCGCTTTTCTGATAAACCGTTTCGTGAACACGCGGTAATACCAGCGGTGGTACCAGGTAAAAAAGCCGGGGTAATGCAGAAACGAAAGATCGTGCAATACCAGCACCTGGGGAATACGCGTGGTGAGGCTGCAAAAGCCATAAGGCTGTACCCACAGATCCGGTTGGTGCTTACGCAGCGCTGCAGGCGCTTTTACCTGGTACCAGTAGGTAAAACTGAGCGGATGCCTTGCCGCAGGGGTAACCACCACGGGTGTCACATTGGGCGCATAGATAAAAGAGAGATCGTAGGGTCTGTCGAATACCAGCAGGAATTCATGTTCAGGGTGCTGTTTTACCAGCCTGCTGATGATCTCATTCACATAATGGCCATATCCTTCCAGCTGGTCTTTCTGAAGAAATATGGCATTGACCGCTATCCGCATAAAGGTAAAATTAGGCCACGGCCGCATCAAATGTTAAAATGGATGAGTTAATATGATAAAAAACTGCATTGTATTATCATTGTTTCATGAAATATCCGCTGCTTGTATTCCTGGGCATGCTGACGGCATCTTTTGCGCACGCATCAGATACGTTGCTGGTAAGTATGGCAAAAAATCGTTTTGCCAAAGGCGATTCTATCGAGTTCACCTGTTCGATACCCGGCTGGGCAGCCAAAAAACTAAGCACGGCCACGCTGAATGTATGGATTGAGGATATCCAGCGCAACAGGCGCTGGAAATTCCGGTACCCCATGCTGGAGGGAGAGGTATCGGCTTCGCTGGCGGTGGGCGACAAGATCCCCGACGGGCAGTATGCAGTGAATTTTCTTGTGCAGCGCGGATTTTTCAGGATGACGGGCGAGCTGATCAATCCTGAAAAACAGGATAGCCTGGTCAATTACATGATGATTGTTAAAAACAAAAAAGGCTCTTATTTCGATAATGCCCGGATAGCCCGGGACGGAAGTTTTAAACTGAAAAGCACCCTGTTCGAAGACTCTGCCTATTTTGTTTTTTCACCGGCAAAAAAAGTAAAGGATAATTACCTGCAGGTGCATATTGAAACACCGCTGGATTCGGTTTTTGTTCCCGTTGCATCGGCTACCAGGTTTATTACCGTTGGCAAAACGGTTAACCCGGATGAAATGACCGTTGTAAAAGATACGGCAGCCTACCTTTTTTCTGCGGAGGAACCTGTTGACAAAACCCTGCTGCCCGGGGTGGTGGTAACGGCCAAAATAAAAAAACGCATCGATCAGTATAACGACGAAAACGCAAAAGGACTGTTTGCGCGGGAAGACGCCATGATCTTCGACGGTCTCGACGACGAAGAGATCGCAAGATCGGTCTCGGTATTCCAGTTCCTGCAGAGAAAAGTGCCGGGCATTACGGTGGAAAGGGACAGCGTTGGGCAGGAATATGCCCGCTGGAGAAACGATGTGGTGGAGCTGTACATCGATGAATTTAAAATGGATAACGGCGATCATACCTTCATTTCACCGCGCGATATCGCCATGATCAAAGTGTACCGGCCGCCAGCGCAGATATCGCCTATGTCCAGTGCCGGCGCCATTGCCATCTACACCAAAAAAGGCGCTGACCTGGCCGCTTCCCGCAACCGGCATAATTTCATCGTAAAGGGATATACGTCGATGGACAGTGTGTGGAAATGATTGGGGTGCTATGGCTGCCGGGTATGGCCGGGTGCCGTTCTGTTTCAGGAATTATATTCATAAAACCCCTTCCCTGTCTTTCTTCCCAGTTCGCCCCTGGCCACTTTGCCGGCCTGAACGGGAGAGGGTGTAAGTCGTTCGGGCCGGCCCAGCGCGTTCCATACGATCCCGCTTACGCTGTAGTTGATATCCATACCGATCAGATCCATTAAAGCAAACGGGCCCATTTTAAAACCGGTTGCCTGCATTACCGCATCAATGGCGGCTATATCGGTATATCCCTGCTCCACCAGTTTCATGGCTTCCAGGTAATAATGGCGGGCCACGCGGTTAACGATAAAACCCGGCGCGTCTTTACAAAAAACAGGGGTCTTACCCATTTGCCGTGCGATGGCGGAAATGGCCTGTATCACTTCCTCGCTTGTCTGCGCTGCCCTGACCACCTCCACCAGTTTCATCAGCGGCGCGGGATTGAAGAAATGCATACCGGCAACCCTTTGCGGGAAAGGAATCTCCGCGGCCAGTTCAGAAATGGATAAGGAAGACGTATTGGTTGCAAAAATGGTTTTTTTGGTATTGACCGCTGCGAGTTGCTGAAACAGTTCCAGTTTTGCCTGTTTCTGCTCTACGATCGCTTCAATGACCAGGTCGGCGATACAGCTGTTTATCTCGCCCGTGTAGCTAAGCCGGCTGATGGCCTGCGATCTGTCTGTTTCAGTGATCCTGCCTTTTTCAACCAGTTTACCGAGGTTTTTTTCAATGCCTGATCTTCCTTTTTCGAGCATGGCGGCGTTAACATCAAACAACAGGGTCCGGAATCCGGCCTGCGCCGCTACCTGCGCAATACCGCTTCCCATAGTGCCTGCTCCGCAGATGCAGATGGTTTGTGTCATGCAGTAAAAATAGGTTGATCGGTTGAATTGTTGCATGGCCGGATGGCTATTTGCGCTATGTTTCAGGCAAACGATTCAGCGGTATGGCAACCGGTGCAGCTGCGCTATCTACATCTTTTCCACCGGGAATGCCGCCTCCGATATTCTCCGGTACAGTTATTGTACTTTTAACGCATGCCAAATACCTTGCAGCAACTCGATCTGTTCGGAATGCCGATGGAATCGGCTCCGCAGAAAGTCAGGAAGGAACGTAGTACGCAGCCGGTGGTGATACCGCCAAAAGCGGAGACCGTGCTGATGCCTGCCGAACCTGTGGTAATGACCGCCGTTCCGCAGGTGAGCGTGGTGATGACGGAGAAAAAAGTGACTGCCATGGCCCTCAAGCCCAAGGGAAAAAGAGGCCGCAAATCTTTCAAGGAAATAGACAGCGAGATAGACCTGATAGAAGTGCCTGAAGAAGATGTGCTGAAACAGAAACTGTATTACTCCATCAGCGAGGTTGCCGGATGGTTCAAGGTAAATACATCGCTGCTTCGCTACTGGGAGAATGAGTTCGATATATTACAACCCCGCAAAACCCGCAAAGGCGACCGCCTGTTCCGCGTGGAAGATATCCGCAACCTGCAGCTGATCTATTTCCTGCTGCGCCAGCGCAAATTTTCGATAGACGGCGCCAAAAATTATCTGCGCAACAACAAGAAAGAGGCCGATACGCAGGCCAAACTGATGGATACGCTCACCAAGTTCAAATCTTTCCTGCTCGAATTAAAAGCAAGTCTGTAAACGTCTACACCACCGAAGACGCCGGTGCATTGCGCAGCAGTATTTCCGTATTGGAAGCGGCCAGGTCCATCCCGCTTTTCTGTATCAGCGCAATCAGCTCCAGGTTCACTTCCTGCCGGAGTGCGTTGAATATTTCTATGGTTTGCAGAATAGAGGTATAGTATTCCACGGAGATCACATGCGCGTTCTTACCGGTTTCCGCAACAAACACCAGCCTGTTTTCGATACCGGGTTTTTCCAGCACCGTTTTTACCTGCTCCACCATTGCCTGCAACTGACCGGCCGTTGCACTTAACCCGAACTCAAGACGCAGTTCTGCTTTGCGCTGGGTACGCAGCGTGATGTTATCAACGATCGTATCCACCATCTGCTTGTTGGGAACGGAGATATAAGTCTTGTCTGTGGTGCGGATCCGCGTGCTGCGCAATCCTATCTTTTCGATCGTCCCTGTAAAATTGTTCACCTTCACCATATCACCCGTAACAAAAGGCTTGTCAAAGAAAATGATAAAGGAGGCGATCAGGTTTTCCAGGCTTTCCCTGGTTGCCAGCGCCAGCGCCGCACCTACGATGCTCAGTCCGGTAAGCAGGTTGCCGATATCTTTGTTAAACGTAAAACGCAGCAGCATCAGTCCGCCGATGATCACCAGTATGGCTTTGAAAAAATCGCGGAAAAAAACCACCAGCTGGTTATCGGTCTGGTCCGCCGTAAGGTTGGCGCGCTCTTCCATCACCAGCGCAATAAAATCGATCAGTCGCAGACAGAGCCAGATAAATACAACGATCATCGTCGCTGCCGCAGCAGAATCGATCAGTTGCCGCAGGGTGATATGGTAGATATTGATATTCCAGGCCGCCGGAAAAACAAGACTGTCCACAGCAATAAAAGAGATCAGCAGCACAAGGAATACATCCAGCGGTTGCACCACCAGGTTCAGGAAAGAATCCCGGGCAATCTTTTTTGCATGCCGGGCGATGAGTTTATGCAGGATCTTGGCGAGGTATTTTGCGAGCAGTCTCTTCAGCAGCAATATCACCAGTATCACCCCTGTTACGTACAGGTAGCGTTCGATGGTATTGTCCAGTATCTTCTGTTGCAGGAAGTTTTCCATATTGCAATTTAGTGTGCCGCAGTCTTTTTACATTGCCGCCGAAGCTGGGATTTTTTTACACAGAGAATTTGCTTCGTGTTCCTCCGTACCTCTGTGACTCTGTGTTGAACCTGTGCCTCCGTTTTCCTCCGGTCAGCGATCATAGGGCAGCAGCTGCATATCCGTACCGTCAAAAGTTGCGTAGGTGTAAGTGCGTATCCAGTCGCCGAGGTTGATGTACCGGCTGCCGCCGGGAAGCTGGATATTGAGCGGAAGATGACGGTGACCGAAAACGAAATAATCGAAGTGTTCCTTCTGCAACACTTCCTTGCTGTGGATCACCAGCCATTCATTGTCTTCGCCGAGGAAATGTTCGTCGGATGAACCTGTTTTTTCCCGGCTCTTGCGGCTGAAATAATTGGCAAGACCGATACCCCAGGTGGGATGCAGCTGGCCAAACAGCCACTGGCATGCCCGGTTACGGAATATTTTCTTGATCAGCTTATACCCATGGTCTCCCGGCCCCAGTCCGTCGCCATGACCGATATAGAATTTCTTTCCGCCCCGCACAAAGGTTTGCGGGTGGTGGTAGACGGGTATGTTCAGTTCTTTTTCAAAATAACCGCTCATCCACATATCGTGGTTACCCACAAATGCATGTATGGGTATACCCGAATCGGTGAGCTCCGCCAGTTTTCCCAGCAAACGAACATAGCCTTTGGGAACAACCTTCCTGTATTCATACCAGAAATCGAAAATATCGCCGAGTATGAATAGCTCCGCCGCATCGTGTCGGATGCTCTCCAGAAAAGCCACCACTTTTTTTTCACGGACCAGGCTGCCGGCCGCATCGGGTGCGCCAAGGTGGAAGTCTGACAGGAAGTATATTTTTTTACCCTGCGGGATGGTCATACGGGTTATTTGATTCCTCGAAGGTAGGCAAGCAGGTCGCCGGTTGGTATCCTTGTCTGTTCGTTAACCGGCCGGTTATACCAGTATATCCAGGCCGTTTCGGTTGCATCGTTCAGGTAAACCGTAACGGTATCGCGACGATACAGGGATGGTTCGCCGTTCTCGGTGTTCAGTCCCTCGTAATCGTCCAGCTGCGCTATTGCCCAGTCAAATTCATCGGGTGTATTGATGCAGTACAGCTCGCCTGTGATAAAGCTATCTTCTTCCGTAGGCAATGCGGCCGGGTAACTGCCAAGATCGTACAGTTTACCCTTCACCCTGGCATCGCCTGCAAAACGGAAATAGCGGCTGATGTATTCATACGCCGGGTGATGAAAACCCTTGCGGAGAGAACCGTATACAAATAGATAGGGCGTTGCCGGTGTTTGCATAATTGATCAGCTGTCTACTAAAAAACAAAACACTTCTTTCGGGCCATGTACACCCACCACCAGGGTTTTTTCTATATCGGCGGTGCGGCTCGGTCCTGTTGCCAGCGTTACCACCGAGGGAAATTGCTGCCCGTAGTTTTCCCTTACCTGCATAAGACTGTCCGAAATATCGTACACCAGCTGGCTGGTATAGGCGATGCAGATATGAACCGGCGCATATACGCTTACGGTTCTGCCACTTTGCTGTGCACTGCTCAGTACCATGCTGCCCGTTCTCGCCACCAGTGATTCGCAGCCCGTAACGGATGCATCGCAACCGGCAACATCATCTGTGTACACGGTACTGAACCCGTTTGCAGACAACCTGCTTTTCAGTTCTGTTTCGCGGCAATAGATCTTTGTCCATTCCCGTGCACTGATCAGCGACTGCAGCTGCTGAACCAGTTCTTTTTCGTTTGCACAAAAGGAAAAACGCCCCTGCAGTTTGCTGAAGTTTTCTGCAAACAGCAGTTCGTTATCCTGTTCGGGTGCCGTAAACAGCGGTTGCAGCTTTTCACTTGACGGAAAGGGAACAGGCACTGGTTTTTCCAATGCCTGTTTTATTTTTTTCAGTATGTTTTCCCTTGCTGTGGAACTCATGATCCTATAACGGTTTTGTCTTCGTTGCTGCTATCGGTATGGGAAGGGTCGAATGTTTTCTCTCCCACCACATGATCGTTGCTCTGTTCGGGTTCTATTTCAACGATCTTTTTTTCTTCAAACGGTCTTTTACCGATCAGTTCTTCCACATCGCTTTTATGCAGCACTTCTTTTGCCAGCAGTTCCTTTGCCAGCACTTCCACTTCGTTTTTCTTCTCCGTGAGCAATTGTTTGGTTCTGCGGTATGCTTCCTCTATGATGGCCCGCACTTCTTCGTCGATCAGTTTTCCGGTTTCTTCGCTGTACGGTTTGGTAAAAGCGTTCTCCTGCGAAGGATCGTAAAAACTTACGTTGCCAACGTTCTTGTTCATACCATATGCCATGACCATGCTATAGGCGATCTTGGTGATCTGCTGCAGATCGTTGGCGGCACCGGTGGATATCTTTCCGAAGAAGATCTCTTCCGCAGCGCGGCCGCCGAGTGTCATACAGATCTGGTCCATCAGCTGATCGGTGTTATAGAGGTACTGTTCCGTTGGCGTGTACTGCGCATAGCCCAGTGCCGCGGTGCCGCGTGGTACGATGGTCACTTTGAGCAGCGGGTAGGCATGCTCCAGGAACCATCCGCAAACCGCGTGACCCGCTTCGTGGTAGGCGATAATGGATTTTTCGTGCGGTGCAATGATCTTGTTCTTTTTCTCCAGGCCGCCGATCACGCGATCGATCGCATCCTGGAAATCGATCATCTCTACCGATTCTTTTCCTTTCCGCGCTGCAATCAGCGCCGCTTCGTTACATACGTTGGCTATATCGGCACCCGCAAATCCCGGTGTCAGTTCGGCCAGTTTATGCAGATCGAGCGATTCGGATATTTTGATCGGGAGCAGGTGTACTTTGAAGATCGTCTCCCTTCCTTTTACATCGGGTTTGTCGATAGAGATCTGGCGGTCGAAACGACCGGGGCGCAGCAGCGCCGAATCCAGTACATCGGGTCTGTTGGTGGCCGCCAGTATAATAATGCCGCTGTCGCCGCCAAAACCGTCCATTTCCACCAGTAACTGGTTCAGGGTGTTCTCGCGCTCGTCGTTGCTCATGATGGCATTGCGTCCGCGTGCACGGCCAATGGCGTCGATCTCATCGATAAATATGATACAGGGTGCTTTTTCGCGTGCCTGTTTGAACAGGTCGCGTACGCGGCTGGCGCCCACACCTACGAACATTTCCACGAAATCACTGCCGCTCAGGCTAAAGAAAGGCACCTGGGCCTCGCCCGCCATGGCTTTTGCAAGCAGGGTTTTACCGGTACCCGGCGGACCGATCAGCAGGGCGCCCTTGGGTATCTTACCGCCGAGCGAGGTATATTTTTTCGGGTTTTTGAGAAAGTCAACGATCTCCATCACTTCCACCTTTGCTTCGTCCAGGCCGGCAACATCCGCAAAAGTGATGTTCACTTTGGAGCCCTTATCGAATAAAGTGGCTTTGGATTTACCGATACTGAAAATACCGCCGGGACCGCCTGCGCCGCCCTGTCCGCTCATCTTACGCATCAGCAATACCCAAAGGCCGATGATCAGCAGCAGCGAAACGATGGTGTTTACCCAGGGACTGAACCATTCGCCGTTATTGTCTACATCTTCGGGCACTTCGGTTACGCCGGAGCTGCTGTAGGTTTCCTTCATGGAATTGTGAAAGCTTTCCCAATCGGTTACATTGAACTGGAAAAGCGGCGAGGTACCCAGCTTCTGGATACCGCCGATCTTCTTCAGTGCAGCGGCATAAAAAGGTTTGTTAAGACTGTCTTTTTTGATATACACTTTTACCAGCCGCTTATCGGTGATGGACTGGATCTTCAATACATCGCCTTTGGCGAGCATCTGGCTTTTGAATTCCTGTGGTGTGGTGTTGACAGTGCGGTCGGAATAGTTCAGCAACTGTACGGAAATAAGTATCACCGCAATGATCGCATATACCCAGTATAGGTTGAATTTTGGTCCCTTGCGGGGTGCGTTGTCCTTATCCGGTCCGCTCATTCCTGGCCTTTTGTTTTCCTGTGACATAGTAAGTTACCTGTAATAGATACAATTTCTTATGAGTAAACGATCAGCTCCTGCTGATATTGTAATGTTCCGGTTATTCGTGTATGCGCGATTCTGCGTCGCTCCACATTTCCTCGAGTTTGTAAAATTTGCGCGACTCGGGGTGCATCACATGAACCACGATGTTGACATAATCGATCAGGATCCACTGTGAAGCCTGCCTGCCTTCGTGGCGGTAAGGCGTTTCGCCACATTCTTTTTTCACCTCGTGCTCCACGAAATCGCATATCGCCTTTACCTGGGTGGTGCTGGATGCCTCGCAAACAATAAAGAAATCAGCGGAAGCCTCGGGTATCTTGCGAAGATCGAGACTGATGATATGCTCTCCCTTCTTATCCTGTATGGCCCTGATAATGGTTTTGAAAATTTTCGAGTTGCGCGTCAGCCTGCTGATCGTATTCTTCCCGCGGCTTTTTAAAACAGAAAGGGGTTCCAATAATCGGTCTTATTTTAAATGATTTAATGTTTACCGGGACGATTCTATTGCCGGCTGAACTAACTTCGTCAAAAATAGTGATTCTTTGTCACCCTTACCTCCTAAAACTGCTATCGGGCTGCCGTTCATAGAATTACCTGAAACGGGAAGCACCAATATGTATGCCATGGACCGGTTGCAGGCAAATTTGGCTGCTCATGGCACCGCATTTTTTGCGCATCATCAAACCGCGGGCAAGGGACAAAGAGGCAAAAGCTGGCAATCTGAGCCCGGGTCACAGATCGCTTTATCCGTGGTTGCGGATACCAGCTGGCTGTCTTTATCCAACGCATTCCCGCTGAGTGTGGCGGTGGCATTGGCTGCGCATGATCTGTACAGTGCATATGCCGGTGAGGAAACCAGGATCAAATGGCCAAATGATATTTACTGGCGTGACAGAAAGGCAGGGGGTATCCTGATCGAAAATATTGTTCGTGGAAACAACTGGCCCTGGGCTGTGATCGGCATCGGCATGAATGTGAACCAGAAAACATTTCCCGAAACCATTCAAACAGCCGTATCACTGAAACAGATCACAGGGAGGGATTTCTCTGCTGCTGCCCTCGCAAAAGAACTCTGCAGCCATCTCGAAACCCGTTACCAGCAATTGCGCGATCAGCAATTTGACAAAATGTTAACGGAATACAACGAAAAACTGTACAGGAGAAACCAGGCCACCAAACTCAAAAAAGGCTCCATCACCTTTCACTGTGTTATCGAAAGCGTTTCGCCCACCGGGGAGCTCCTTGTTTCGGGCTCGCATCGGTTCCGGTTTGGGGAAGTGGAGTGGAAGGGAGGGGGAACAGAAGAACAAGGAGCAAGGAACGGAGGAGCGGGGATCGGAGGGGAATAATGAACAAGGAATATCGAATGTTGAAAGGTTTTACATCGACATCCGATATTCCTTGTTCGATATTCATCTGTTCACAATAGCGTCTATTTTCTCCGAAAGTTTGCGGTCTTTTTCCGTTACGGTATCGCCGGCATCATGGGTGCTGAGCCAGATTTCCACCTGGTTCCAGACATTGGTCCAGCGCGGGTGGTGGTTCATCTTTTCCGCTTCCAGTGCAACACGGGTCATAAATGCAAAAGCCTCGGAAAAATCCCTGAACGCAAACTGGCGGTAAAGGGTGTTGTTTTGTTCGGTCCACATAGATTGAAATTTTGTGATTGGGGATTGGGGAATTTTGAAATTGTAAAACAAAATTCTGACCAATTTCAAAATTCCCCAATCCCCGATTTCAAAATCTTCTAAAAAACCATATTTCCCTTATTCCTTATCTGTTCATTGGTGAGCTCGGCCACCAATTGCACACCGGCGATGGTTTTTACGGTCTGTTTGATCCAGTCACATTTTTCATCATCCACCGTATCTCCTTTCATCAACCAGAGAAAATCCATATGCCGGAATTCGGGCAACAGGTACTCGCCGTCGTACTGGTTATGATAAAGATAATGCGTAAGAAAGCTGTTCGGCTCTTTTGACTGGTATACGGAGAAATAATAGCTTCTGTCTTTTTTACGAAGGTGTATTTCAATATCGGCATTCAGCCTGAAATCATACCCCAGCAGGTTATTGAGCTGCAGGCAGAACTGGTAGTTCTTCAGCGGTGCGGTAATACCCAGCAAACGCGTGTCTTCAAAGAAATCGTCGTTGAGTTCCTCAATATTAAGACGCAGTTTCATAGCGTTTGGCTAAAATTCAATATCGAATGTTTTTTCTTCATTGCCTCTTTTGATCCGCAGCACCGCTTTGTCGCCCTTGTTAAATTTACCAAGGGCATCCATATAACTGTAAATATCGGTGAACTTGTAATCACCCAGCTGCAGCAGGATATCGCCGGTATGCAACCCGGCTTTCTCCCCAGGTTTGCCTGGACTTACGCCGTCTATCCGCAAGCCTGTGCCGGTATAACCGTAATCAGGTATCACGCCCAGCGTTACATTCATTTTTTTCACGCCGCCGATTTTTTCCGCGGTTTTGGTAAAAGCCAGCCGGCCTTTATCATTCGCTGCCTCTACGATCCGGTATACCATCTTTACAATATCCTTTTCGCCATCGTAATTGATCTTATCCCAGTCATCGGTGGCCTTGTGGTAGTCGGGGTGACTGCCGGTGAACATAAACAGCACCGGGATATCCTTGCGGTAAAATGCAGCATGATCGCTGGGCCCGCTTCCTGCGCTGTCGATTTTGACCAGCAGGTTGTTCTTTGCTGCCTCCAGCACTGCCGGCCAGACGGGTGAAGTGCCATAACCGCCAACCGTTAGTTTGTGCGCGGTATCGTATCGGCCAACCATATCGAGATTGATCATATAGTTGGCGGTGATCTTACGGGTGGGGTATTCGAGCCAGTACTTGCTTCCCAGCAGACCCATTTCCTCTCCTGAAAAATGCATGATAAGGTAGTTATTGCCGGCCGGTGTGCTTTTTCTGAGCATACGTGCAAGCTCTATCACCGCCGCGGTGCCGCTGGCGTTATCATCGGCGCCGTTGTGGATGATATGACCGGTATCGAGTGCATTTTTGTCTTCATTGTAGCCGAGATGATCGTAATGCGCACCTATGATCACCGTATTCGGCGCATGGTTATCGATATAGCCAATGATATTGTGGGCGGTTCGTATATTTTCTGAAATATGCACGGTCAACTCAATGGGAAAACTGGCCGAGGCATCGGAGAAATATTTCGAGAGCCCTTTTTTGGTAAGGTATACCACGGGTATCTTGGCCGGCGCCCCATCATAGTTTTTGTTGAACCGCACGTTGTCAACCAGTGAAGAACTGTTATATACGATCAGCGCGGTGGCGCCTTTTGCCGCAAACTTATCGGCCGTTGTTTTTATCTCCGCATCGATATCGAAATGCGGATTGGTTTTGTTGTCGTCGAGCAGGTCTTTCAGGTCTCTGAACCAGGGCTGACCCGCCTCGTTCAGCGCCAGCGCGGGACTGCCGCTGATACTGGTATTGGCGCTGAAGGCAAGCGGTGTATAGTCTTCGGGAGGCGACAGTGTTTTTCCATCCACTTTCAGCACCGTGGGCCCGTCGATGGATTTACCGCTGTTGATCTCGAAGCGCTGTATATAGTCCTCGTCACCGGCGGGCGCCAGTCCCATCTGCCGGTACTGTCCTATGATATATTCCCTGGCCAGCTCTTCTCCCCCGCTGCCGGCCCTTCTTCCTTCCAGTTTATCGTCGGCCAGGTATTGGATATGCGTTTTCAGGTTGGCGACCAATTCGGCATTGGCCTTTTCTTCCATCTGTCTTTTCTTTCTTTTACTCTGGGAATACACCAAAACAGGGCACAGCGCCAATACCACAAGGGTCTTTTTCATAAAGAAGGTTTCGCGACAAAAATAATTTGAAAAACAGGGATTCCGAAAATTTGAAGCGTTAATCATTCCTGTTTTTACCTGCTGCACCAATCGTTAATACAGATGTAACTTCCCGATCTCGTAACCAACACGCAGTGTTAGCCAGTACATTTGCGCCTATTTTGCAGCAGTTTGCCTAAACCTTTTCTACATATTGCGCTTGTGGGTAACCCGAACAGCGGTAAGAGCTCACTGTTCAATGCATTGACCGGTCTGAACCAGAAAGTGGGCAATTTTCCGGGTGTTACCGTTGATAAAAAGACCGGGCTGATCAACCTCGATAACCAGGTAAAAGCTGAACTGATCGATCTGCCGGGCACCTACAGTCTTTATCCCCGAAGGGCCGATGAGTGGGTGGCCTATAAAGTGCTGATGGGCGCCGAGGCGGGTATGCAACCCGATCTGGTGCTGCTGGTGGCCGATGCCAGTAACCTGAAACGGAACCTGCTTTTCTGCAGCCAGATCATAGACCTGAAGATTCCGGTGGTGATGGCGCTGACGATGAACGATATCGCGGCCAAAAAAGACATCAAAATAGATATCAGCGGGCTCGAAGCGGAGCTGGGCATACCCGTGGTTGCCGTAAACCCGAGAAAGAACAAGGGTCTTTCCGAGTTAAAAAAAGTGCTTTCGCATGTAGCCAGGATGCAGCCCGCACTGCAGACACGCGAATTTGCAGGCACGCACAAACTGGCCCCGGCGGCGATCAACGGCGTGCAGCAGCTGTTTCCGCAGATGAGCGACTACGCGGCGATCCATTACCTGATCAACCACGAGCATTTTCCATTGGATGCGCCTACCCAGACGAAGATTGAAAACATAGAAGCGGAGAACCAGTTCAATCCCACCAAAACACAGGCGGAAGAGATCATGATGCGGTATACGCGTATACGCCAGATCATGCAGCAGCATGTGGTGGAACCCGGACCGCTGGAGAAAAAACTGTTTACCGAAAAACTCGATAACCTCCTGCTGCACCGGGTATGGGGCTACCTCATTTTACTGGTGGTGCTGTTTCTTTTGTTCCAGAGCATATTCTGGCTGGCCGCTTTCCCGATGGATGGCATCGAATGGCTGTTTGCCCAGGGCTCGGGCTGGCTGGCGAATGTATTGCCCACAGCCTGGTGGAGCGACCTGATCGTTAACGGCCTTTTTGCCGGTTTGGGCGGAATACTGGTATTTGTGCCGCAGATCATGATCCTGTTCGGACTGATTACGATACTGGAAGACACGGGCTATATGGCGCGTATCAGTTTTTTGAGCGATAAACTGATGCGGAAAGTAGGGCTGAACGGCAAAAGCGTGATGCCGATGATCAGCGGTTTTGCCTGTGCGGTGCCCGCTATCATGAGCGCCCGGAATATCGAGAACAGAAAAGAACGGCTGCTGACCATTCTGGTAACCCCGCTGATGAGCTGCAGCGCCAGGCTGCCCGTATATACGATACTGATCTCTTTGGTGATAGACGATAAATATTACCTCGGCTTTCTCAGCCTGCAGGGCCTGGTGATGATGGGACTCTATTTTCTCGGCACCGCCATGGCGCTGGTGGTGAGTTACGTGATGAAATGGTTTATCCGGATCAGCGAAAAAAGCTTTTTTATTCTGGAACTGCCCATCTACCGCGGCCCGCGCTGGAAGAACGTACTGGTAACCATGGTGGAGAAAGCCCGGATATTCGTGACCGATGCGGGCAAAGTGATCATGGTCATCAGCCTGCTGCTCTGGTTCCTCAGTTCTTACGGACCGGGCGACAGGATGAAACAGGTGGAAAACAAATACGCTTCGCTGATCATCGCCACACCGCAGCCTGAAAAAATCGATTCGTTACAGAAACAGCTGTCTTCCGAAAAACTGCAGCATTCCTATGCAGGCATTGCCGGGCATACCATAGAACCGCTGATCAGACCGCTGGGTTTTGACTGGAAGATCGGTATCGCACTGATCACCTCCTTTGCCGCGCGCGAAGTGTTCGTGGGTACGATGGCTACTTTATACAGCGTGGAGGAATCCGACGACAATGCCTCGCTTCGCGAAAAAATGGAATCGGCCCGGCACCGCGACGGCAGCAAAGTGTATACGCTGGCCGCGGCTTTATCGCTGATGGTATTCTATGTACTGGCCATGCAGTGCATGAGCACCCTTGCCGTGGTAAAACGCGAAACCCGCAGCTGGAAATGGCCCGTGTTCCAGTTTGCCTACATGACCGGCCTGGCCTATGGTATGAGCTGGCTGGTCTATCATATCTGGTCCTGATTGTTGCAGGCCAGACCATCTAACCATCTCCATACACCTTTTTTACTGCACGGGATCCCGGTCCATCAGCGATGTCTTCTTTGTATCCCGCATGCCGATGTATACCAGCAGCGATACGAATATACAGGCGCTGGCATACCAGTAATACCCGCTTTCGTTTCCACTGTTCTTAAACCAGAGGGCCAGGTATTCGGCGGTGCCGCCAAACAGGGCTACAGTAACCGCATAGGGAAAACCCACGCCGAGTGCGCGTATCTCGGCAGGAAACAGTTCGGCCTTTACCACCGCGTTGATGGAGGTATAACCGCTTACAATGACCAGCGCCGCCATCATCAACAGGAATATCGGCAGCATTTGCGTGGTTGCAGCAATGGCGGTCAGTATCGGAACGGTGCATACGGCTCCCAGCACGCCAAAACCGATGAGCAATGGCCTGCGGCCTACGCGGTCTGACAGCATACCCAGCAAGGGCTGTATGGCTGCATAGATAAACAGGGTAACAAAACTGAGCAGCGCAGCTTTTTCCTTTGGCAGATGCACGGTATTCACCAGAAATTTCTGCATGTAGGTGGTATAGGTATAAAAAGCCAGCGTTCCGCCCAGTGTTAGTCCGGCAACGGTCAGCACGGCCCGGGGATGCCTGAACAGTTCCTTCACCGAACCTTTTTTTTGCGCCGTGGCGGTTTCGTAGCGGAATGCTTCCGTTTCATCCATATTTCGCCGCAGGTAAAAAGCGGTCAGCGAAAGCAGGGCGCCGATGAAGAACGGTATCCGCCAGGCCCAACCGCTCAATTGTTCCGGGGTGAAAAAAACATACTGCATCAGTAATTGCACGCCTACCGCAGTCAGTTGACCGCCAATCAGTGTTACATACTGAAAGCTGGAATAGAAACCGCGGCGGTTGCTGGTGGCCATTTCGCTGAGATAGGTGGCTGCCGTACCGTATTCTCCGCCAACGCTCAGGCCCTGCAGCAGCCTGGCCAGCAGCAACAATACCGGCGCCGCAATACCGATCTGCCGGTAGGAAGGCGTTAAGGCAATGGTCAGAGAGCCCAGCGACATCAGCAGCACGGAAAGCGTCATCGACCATTTTCTTCCCCTGCGGTCTGCCAGGCTGCCGAACAGCCAGCCGCCTATCGGCCGCATCAGGAAGCCAACGGCAAATATACCCGCGGTATTCAGCAGGTTGGCCGTTGCATCCTTACCCGGAAAAAATACGGGTGCAAAATAAACAGAGAATGCCGCATAGGCGTACCAGTCGTACCATTCCACCAGGTTACCCACCGAGCCGCTGATGATGGCTCTGATGCGATGGGCCGGTTGCTTGTTGGGATCCATTGCCAAAAGATAAGCAGAGAATCGGCAGCGTTTCAACGGTATTTTCAGGTGCAGGCAAAAAAGGGGGATTTTCCCGGTTTTTTATCCCGCGAAATAGTGGAATATTGTTCCTTATACCCAAAATCAACTGTTTATGGCACAAGACAATCCAAAACTACGGGGCAAACTGCCCAAAGGAGAGGGTCGCCTGATAGGTGATGCTTTCCAGAAACTGGTAAAAAATGTACCCGAATTCAAACATGCGCCCCAGGCCGTTTGCTTTACGGTAGACGAACTGCGCGCTTTCCTGGATGCGGCAGAGCAAACCGTTAACCCCGATCCGGCCAAACCCGTTCCCGCCAATGAGATCGGCGTGGCGATCATACCCGGGTACAGGAACAACAAGATCACCTTTATGCTGGTGGCCACACGCTTCAGGGAAGACAAACCGAACCAGCAGGTGCTGGCGATCAACAACCCGGTAACCGGTATCCATATGGAGCCTGCCGCACCGACCCTTGGCGCAGAACCCCCGTTACCGCCGGATCCGGAGCCACCGGTTGGCGACACCACCTATGATACAGGAAGTACTTATCCATAAATAGAATTATGCTGTTTCCGTTTACGCAGATCGCGGAGTTGGTTTGTTTGATTTTTGCAATCAGGTTTCTCGCGGGAATAAAAGATTCCTTCTGGGGCTATATCAGGTGGTTCATGCTGTTTACCGTAATGGTGGAAATAGCCGGACATGCCATGCTTTCCATGAATGTTCCCAATCACTGGCTGTACAACCTGTACCTGCCGGTTGAAATGCTGTTCAAGTATTACCTGCTGTACAAGATCTGCAATGGCTATTTCCCGGTAAAATACCTGGCTGTTTCCTTCCTGGCGCTGTTTGGCCTTTTATATGCCTATGAAGGTATCGCCAGCGGGTTTAACGAATACAGCGTATGGAGCAATTCCGCGGCATCGGTGGGCATACTCACCATCTGCTGTTTTTATTTCTATTATTTTCTGAAAAAAGAGGAGTATGTTGATATCTATCAGCATGCTCCTTTCTGGATAGTGACCGCGCTGTTTTTCTTTTATCTCGGCGGTACGGCCTGTAATGTATTCTTTAAATACCTGGCCAATATTTACGAGAAGCAGCATATACCGGTGCGGTACATTATCTACACGTTGCTTAATTTCATATTTTACGGCTGCTGGAGTTATTCATTTGTATGCAGGTATCGCCAAACGACATCGTCTTTATCGTAATCATCAGCAGTTGCTGTCTTTTTATCGCGGCGGCGGCGCTGATCACCTATGTAAGATTGTACAACGAACGCAAGAAAAAACATTTCGAGGAAAAAGAACTGATGGCTGCCGAATTCGACAGACAGCTCATGCAGTCGCAGCTCGAAACACAGGAAGAAACCCTCAACGTGGTGAGCCGCGAGCTGCATGATAACATCGGCCAGCTGCTCAACAGCACCAAATTACTGATCGGTGTTACCGAAAGAAGCCTTGCCGCCGTTCCCGAAACGCTGATCACCGCCGGACAAACGCTTGGACAGGCCATACAGGAGCTGCGCGCTTTGTCTAAATCGCTCGATAAAGACTGGCTGTCACAGTTCAATTTCGTCGAAAACCTCGAGGCCGAGATCAGCCGTATCCATTCTGCGCAAACCCTGCATATCGAATTCAGCCGCCCCGAAACCCTGCCGCTTGCACCCGGGCAGCAGATCATCCTGTTCCGTATTGTGCAGGAGATCGTACAGAACGTGATCAAACACGCGCAGGCAAAAAAAGCGGTGATCAGGATCGTAAAATACCCCGGCCACCTTACATTGCATATCAGTGACGACGGCATTGGTTTTGTCGGGGACGATGCACCGAAAGGGCTCGGGCTCCGCAATATCAAACACCGTACAGCCCTGCTGGGCGGCAGTGTGCAGTGGCATACCCGTCCCGGAGGCGGCACCGTGGTGGAGATCAGCTTACCGGTTAACCAGACTAACGAATGAAAACAACCATCGGCATCATCGACGACCATATCCTGTTCGCCAAATCGCTCGGACTTATGCTGAGGAGTTTCCGGGATTACGAGGTGGTGATAGAAGCGGGTAACGGAAAAGACCTGCAGGAGAAACTGACTGCCGGCAAACCGGTTCCCGATATCATGCTGATAGATGTGAATATGCCGGTAATGAACGGTATCGACACCGCCAGGTGGTTATCGGCACACCATCCCGGTGTAAAATTGGTGGCGCTTTCCATGAATGATGAGGAAAACATCATCATCGATATGCTGAAAGCCGGTTGCTGCGCCTATATGCTGAAGGAAACGCATCCCGACGAACTTGAAAAAGCGCTGGAAGAGATCGCTGTCAGGGGATATTACAATCCCGATTCCAACAATATCCATTTTCGCCGTCTGCCCGAGGCGGAGAAGAACCCCCTGCCCCCGATCAACGAGCGCGAAAAACGGTTCCTGCAGCATGCCTGTTCCGATCTTACCTACCGGGAGATCGCATCGCTGATGCACCTCAGCGAACGCACCATCGACGGCTACCGCGAATCCTTATTCGGTAAACTCAATGTACAGAGCCGGGTGGGTCTTGCGCTCGAAGCCATCAGGAAAGGGCTGGTTACACTCTGATCAGTTATAATATTTCCACAGCAGGGCAGAAACCGCGCGTGTAAGCACCCAGGCCGCATTGCCGGGCTCCCAGCTGGTGTCTTTGTTATTCTTTGTGCAGATACAGAAAAGATAGCGGCTTTTTTTTGCGTTCACAAACACCACTTCGTTCCGGGTGGCATTCACGGCTCCGTTCTTGCTTGCCACGAACGCATCGGCGGGAATGGCAGACACAGCCACTTCGTCCCAGTAATTTCTTCCCAGCAACCGCAGCATTTTTTCGCTGGCGGCGGCATTGATCACTTCTTTGCGAACGATCTTCTCCATCAGTGTGGCCATTTCCAGGGGGGTTGTCTGGCCCCAGCCATACTCTGCCCGGTTATTTTCGCGGCCTGGCGTACGGCTGTTCACGCGGGTATACCGCATACCCAGGCTGTCCATCAGTTCGTTGATGCGTGTGCCGGTACCGGCAAGACTCTGCAGCCATAAACTGGCGGTATTATCGCTCATGGTAAGCATCAGCATCATCAGTTTGCTCAGTTCTATCTTTTCATTGTTTTTAAAAGAGCCCAGTATATCAACGCCCTCATAGAGCAGCGAGTCCCTGTAGGTAAGCGTCTGGTGATAATTCAGCTCCCCCGATTCCAGTTTGTGCATGATACCGGTAAGTATGGGAATCTTGACCATGCTCGCAGTCGGAAAAACGGTATCGGCATTGATGGCAACGATCTTATTCTTTTTCAGGTCGTGCACATAGATGCCGATGCTGCCCGGGTAATCCCGGAACATTTCCGATAACCGGCGCTGCAGGCGTTTATCTGTAGGCTGCGCATGGGCAGACAGCAAGATCGTGCTCATAACAAGCAAAAGCAGCAATTGTTTCATACGGCGGGTTTAAAACGTTTTGACAATAATGAAGTCTTTCAGGAACAATGAAAATAATCGATAAATGACGAGAATGAAAACATGCCCCGGAATTATTTTAGTAAATTCGTACGCCTACAAACACTGTTATCTGCGTCTATGAAGGGCATCACCACCATTTGGCTGCGTCTGCTGGTTTTTACTGTTATCTGCTGCCAGGCATCGGTTATTAACGCGCAGCCACCAGGCAAAACGGGGATGCAGGATGGCCTGGTTGACCTGCGCAATACAGATCTGAGCCGGCAACCGGTTTCGCTGAATGGTAACTGGGCTTTTTACTGGAAACGGCTGATCGTTCCCGGAGATTCGCTTCCCTCTCCCACCGCTTTTATCCCATTTCCCAAACTCTGGCGCAATACCACAGTGAACGGAAAAAAATTTCCCGATATAGGATATGCCAGCTATGCGGTAACCGTATTGCTTCCCCCGCATACCAACCAATTGGCGCTGCAGGTGCCCGACACTTATACCAGCTACCGTTTGTTTGTGAACGGAAAAGAACTGGCCGAGGCCGGCAACCCGGACAGTATTGCCAAAAGAGCCGTTCCCAAATGGCTGAACCGGACGGTGGAGCTCAAAGGAACAACCGATACGCTGCGCATTGTGCTGCATGTTGCCAATTACTGGCATTCCAAAGGCGGCCCCTACAAGGAAATGCTGGTGGGCGATTTCGATTACCTCGTACAGAAAAGAGATATCGGCTTTGCCTTCGACCTGGTGCTGACGGGTTGCCTGTTCATGGGCGGTCTGTTCTTTTTTGGTCTGTTCCTGTTTGGCCGGCATGATAAAGCAATGCTGTACTTCGCGCTGTTCGCCATTACCTACAGTTACCGCATCATCGGCGCGCGTTTGTATGTGCTGCACTCCATATTTCCCGATATACCCTGGTCTGTTACCGTTCACCTCGAATACCTGAGTCTTTTTGTAAGCGTTACCTTTTTTGTACTGTATACCCGGATGCTTTATAAAGAAGACTCCAATAAGTACATCCTGGGCGCGCTGGTATGGGCCTGCCTGGGTCTGGCGGCGCTGGTAATCGTTTCGCCGCCGGCGGTGTTCACCCAGCTCATCAATCCATTCCTGGTGGTTATGTTCGGGGTTATCGCCTACGCATTTGTGATCTACATCAAAGCCATGCGCAACAAGCGCGTGGGCGCCAGTTATGCGCTGCTGAGTTCGGGGGTTGTGTTCCTGGTTTTTGTTGTGATCAACCTGCAGTATTTCGGTTTCGTGCAACCGCAGCAAGGCATACTGTTCGCGGGCTATATCAGCTTTTTCTTCCTGCAGTCGCTGATTATGTCTTTCCGCTTTGCGCACGCCCTCAAACAGGCAAAACAGCAGGCTGAAAAAGCACTGGGAGCCAAGAACGAGTTTCTGTCAACCATGTCGCACGAAATACGCACGCCGCTGAATTCGATATTGGGTATGACGCATATCATCCTCCGCGATAACCCGCGCAAGGAACAGAAAGAACAGCTGGAGGTGCTGCTGTTCTCGGCCAATAACCTGCTGGCCATCGTAAACGATATCCTCGATTATAACAAAATCGAAGCCGGCAAGGTCAATTTCGAAGCCATCGATATGGACCTGCCCGCCATTGTACGCAACCTGTTCTCCGGTTTACGCATAGCGGCCGAGGAGAAGAACATCGATCTCCGCCTGCACATCGATCCTTTGCTGAAGCAGGCCGTGATAGGCGATCCCACCAGGCTTTCCCAGGTGCTCACCAACCTGCTGGGCAACGCCATCAAATTCACCAAACAGGGATATGTGCTGCTTGACATACAGGTAAAAGAACAGAACGACCAGGCAGTTACGCTGAAGATAAAAGTAACGGATACCGGCATCGGCATCGCTCCCGATAAACAACAGCTGATCTTTGAACAGTTCACACAGGCAGATACCTCTACTTCACGTAATTTTGGTGGCACGGGTCTGGGGCTTGCCATCTGTAAACGTTTGCTGGAACTGCAGGGAAGCCAGCTGCAACTGCAAAGCACCCCCGGAAAAGGCTCTGTTTTTTATTTTACACAGACGTTCCCAAAAGTGATCAAATCCAATCAATCTATGGCACCGGCGAGCAACGAATTACCACCAGAAGAAAGCAAACCACTCAGCGGCAAATGCATCCTGCTGGTGGAAGACAGCGAAGTGAACATCATCGTTGCAAGAACTTTCCTGGAGAGATGGGGCGCAGAGGTCGATATCGCCCTCCACGGACAGGAAGCCCTGGATATAGTTGACCCCGACAAACATGCCATCGTGTTAATGGATATGCATATGCCGGTAATGGACGGTTACAATGCCACGCGTATGATGCGCCAGAAAGGACTGACCCTGCCGATCGTTGCCCTCACCGCCAGCCTGCCGAGAGATGTGGAGGAACGGATCAGGGAAACGGGTATGAACGATATCGTCATCAAACCATTTGTTCCCGAAGACCTGTATAAAACCGTACTGCACTACACGGGTGTTTTCAGGACAGACTGACCAAGTGCACCACCTTCTTTCATGTAAAAAACGGACATCCGTTTTCCGGCCGGCTTCCATTCAACCACGCTATTGCGCAGCCTGTAAATACGCATGTACGAATTTTGTCGTTTACCAGCATCTTTGGCAAAACAAGGAAGGTATGCGTAAGATCACCGCGTTTATGATCGGTTTGCTGGCAGCGGCTACCGCCGTTCACAGCCAGGATGCAAAAGGCAAAGTATCTGTTACCATATTCGGTGCGCAGCAGGATGCGATCGAAAATGTCACGGTGGAACTGTTGAAGGCAAAAGACAGTACGCTGGCCAGAACAGCCATCAGCGACAGGAACGGCGTGGCCGATTTTGAGGGAGTGCGTACCGGCAGTTATCTGATCAGGGCCTCATTTATCAATTATACAACGGTGTATTCGGCAGTGTTCACGGTTTCTGCGGAACAGCCGGGTCCGCAGGGTCCGCCGCTCCGGCTCAACCCTTCAGCGGCGCAGGTGGGTGAAGTGGTGGTAACGGCACGGAAACCCTTTCTGCAGAAACTTTCAGACCGGCTGGTGGTGAATGTAGATAACAGCATTGTAAGCGCAGGCAGCTCTGCGATGGATGTGCTGGAGCGCGCACCGGGTGTGGCTGTGGACCAGAACGATGCCATCGGGCTGCGCGGCAAACAGGGTGTCATTATCATGATCGATGGCAAACCCACCCCTTTGAGCGGCGCCGATCTTGCCAATTACCTCCGCGGGCTGCCGTCCAGCGCTATCGAAAGGATCGATATCATTACCAATCCTTCCGCGCGGTACGATGCAGCGGGCAATTCCGGCATCATCGATATCCGGATGAAAAAAGACCAGCGCCTGGGCTTTAACGGAACGGTGACGGCAGGCTATGGCCAGGGCGTTTATCCCAAAACCAATACCGGCACCACTTTCAATTACCGCAATAAAGCAATGAACCTGTTCGGCAATTACAATTATTCCTACCGTGCTAATTTCAACCACCTGGTGCTCGACCGGAATTTTTATACCAACAACAAATACAACGGCGGCGATCTGAAAGACAACAGCATCTACAGTACGGCAAGCTTTCATGCAATACGCGCCGGCGCCGATTTCTTCCCCGGTAAAAAGAACATTCTCGGGTTTGTAGTTACACAGAATACCGGCGATTTCCGGGTCGATGCCAGTAACGCCTCCCTGGTGATCAACGATAACCGTCAACTGGTATCCACTTTCGCCACCCGGTCGGGTAACAATAGCAATAACGATAACATCGTGGTCAATGTTAATTTCAAACACGCATTCAATACCACCGGCAAAGAACTTACCGCAGATGCGGATTATGGCGTATACCGATCAGACGCCATCAGCTTTAACCATACCAGCTATTACCAGCTCAATGGCACTCCGGCCAAACCGGCCTACCTGCTGGATGGAGACCAGCGCGGCACACTAACCCTGCGCACCGCAAAACTGGATTATACCAACCCTTTACCAAAAGGTGCCCGTTTCGAAACAGGTTATAAGACCAGCTATGTTTCATCAGACAACGATGCCAAGTTCTGGGACAGGAGCAGTGGCACGGCGGTGGATGACCCGAATAAAACCAACCGCTTCTTTTATGACGAATACAACAACGCGGCCTACCTGAACTTCAGCAAAGAGTATGGAAAATTCAATATGCAGCTGGGGTTGCGCGGAGAACATACCCGGTTAAAGACCCACCAGGTAAAAGGCAATTCGTATTTTGACTCGAGCTATTTCCAGCTGTTCCCCAGTGCCTTCTTTAACTATAAACTCAAAGAAGACCAGACCCTGGGCATTTCTGTAAGCCGTCGCATAGACAGGCCGGGATATTCGCAGCTCAATCCCTTCCTGTTCCTGATAGACGTAACCACCTATGCAACCGGCAACCCCTGGCTGTTGCCGCAGTTTACCTGGTCTTATGAAATGAGCTACACGCTGAAGAATATCAATTTTACGCTGGGATACAGCAAAACCACACAGGCGCAGAATATCACCATCCTGTTATTCAGGGATGCCTTTCCGGGTATACTGCAGCCGGATAATGTAACGGTGCAGATGCCCATTAACCTAAGTTCAACAGAGTACTATGGTGTTACGGTTGCCGCGCCGCTGCGTATCGGCAAATACTGGAACATGGTCAACAATATCAATGCTTACTACAATACATTCCATGGCAGCATCGGTGTTACGCAGCTTAACAGGGGCCGCCTGGCTTTTGATTACCGGATGAACAACACGTTCACACTGAAAAAAGGCTGGGTGCTGGAATTTAACGGCAACTTCAGCAGCGGCGGTCAGTACGGGTTTATGGTAACCGATCCGCAATGGGCGGTTGCCGCAGGCGTGCAGAAGTCGGTATTGAAAAACAAGGGAACACTGCGTTTCAACATCACGGATATTTTCTGGACCACCCTGCCAAAAGCGGTCATCACCTATAATAATTATGTAGAAAAATGGCATGCCAGCCGCGAAACAAGGGTGGCCAACCTTAGCTTCACCTACCGGTTTGGCAAGACCACCGTGCAGGCCGCGAGAAAAAGAACAACCGCCTCCGAAGAAGAAAGACAACGGGCGGGTAACTGATCAAGGACCATGGGTTGCTATTTCTTTCGACCATGCAGTTTCTCCAGCAGCAGGATATGCGGGCTGAACAGTTCCATATTCTTCTTGTCGAGAAACTGCTTCAGGTGTTTGTAAAAATGGCTGTGATCGTAGTAACCGTACGCAGCGCAGTCAAAACCGCCGGGGTCTGTCACCAGCTGCTCCACGGCCTTCCTGATACGGAGTATCTGCAGCGCTTTTTTGGTGCCGATGCCCGTATGCGTCTCAAAATACCGCTGCAGGGTTCTGGAAGAAATGCCGTACTCGTTGGCCAGTTCTGTAACAGGCCGGTGAAAATACCCTTCGCCGTTTGTGGAAGAAAATACATCGGTAACCACTTCCACCGGCAGCAGCGAGCCATCGTATTGCCTGATGAGCCTGGAAAAATACACCGACAGTAGCTCAATACGTTCCTGAAAAGAAGCTGCCGCTTTTGCTTCCCTGACAACAACCGGATCCACCAGGTAACTCAGCGGATAGATAGCATCCCTGTACTCCGAAAAATTCACTTTTTTCTCAAAAATGATCGGCGAGGTTTTGAACTTGATGCCAAACAACCGGTTGTCTTTGTGATGAAAACATTCCAGCGCGCGGTTACGCGGCAGGAACCCATCTGTGCGCATCGGGAATTTTTTTTCGCCCAGCTGCATGGTGAACGGCGTACCCAGATTGAGCAGGTAGGTATACCCCGTATTGGGAAAAAGTATATCGGAGAACCCGCTCGGGTATTGCTGCCACAAACGGTCGAAATCCGTTTCCCAGAAAAAGTCGATAAACAGTTGCAGCCGCCCGGTTGCCTGCCTGCGGTGGTACCGGTTTGCAAAATGTTCCGTATCGATAAATTCAACGTGTTGCACTTGCTAAAGATACCGTACCCGCCGTTCGGTTGGAAGGCATGGCTTTTGTATTTTTAGTGTATGACCAAAAAAATAGTCTTCGCCGCGCTGCTCGCGCTGCTCGTATGCACCAGTTGCAAAACCAGAACCCGTCGTATCTGGCAGCGCATCATCAATTCGGAGAAAGTGGAAGAAGATATATATGCAAGGGATTATTCCATCACAAAAGAAAATGCATACAACGATATTTTCCTCGACAGTCTCGGGTTTGAAAAATTTATCGCAGCCAAGGCGTTGAACGACAGTGTCTCTTCCAATATGCGCGACTTCTACAATATGCGCAATTTTGAATATGCCTGGTTTGATTCGAAAGGACTGACAGAACAGGCGCTGGGCTTCCGGAGTCTTTTTAAATACAAGACAGACAGCGTTAACAAAAAACTCGACCAGCAACTGGATAACCTGATCCGGCATGATCAGAAGATCGATCCTGCCGATCCGGCGATCATTGCCATAGAACTGCAGCTGTCTAAGCGATTCGTGCAATTCATTCTCGACTCTTATAAAGATGATAACATAGAGCTGCGCAATCTCGAAAGTTTTATACCGATCAAAAAACAGAACCCGCTCGACCTGGCCGATTCCCTGCTCTCTCGCAAAAGCGAGGACGCGGAAAAATTCGCGAAGATCAGTCCTGCTTACAACGGACTTCGCGAACAACTAAAGAAATACGCCCCCATTGCCAGGAAGGGTAACTGGGATACCATACCTGTATCCAAAACCAAATATGCTCTGGGGAAAAAATTCCCCGAAATACCCTATATCAAAAGCCGGCTGGCGGTAACCGGCGAGCTGGAGACGGCAGACACCTCCCGTTTGTTTACTCCTGAGCTGGAAGAAGCGGTAAAAAAATACCAGGCAACACATGGCATGACACCCGACGGAAAAATAGGTCCCCTGGTGATCAGGAGCCTGAATGTTTCTGCGCTCGACAGGGTAAAACAGTTACTCGTGAACATGGAACGCATGCGCTGGATGCCTACGCGCAAAGAAGGAAAACTGCTTACGGTAAACATTCCTGAATTCACCCTGCACGTAACGGAAGGTGAGAACCATGTGCGGCATATGCCGGTGGTGGTGGGTAAGGAGGGACATACCACCGTTATGTTCTCTGATGACCTGGAATATGTGGTCTTCAGTCCTTACTGGAATATTCCCCCAAGTATAGTGCGTAATGAAATACTGCCAGCCCTGAGCCGCAACGGCGCCTATCTGGAACAAAACGATATGGAGATCGTAAGCAAGGGCGGCGGCACTCCCGAAATGCGCCAGCGTCCGGGGCCTAAGAATTCATTGGGTCTTGTCAAATTCCTTTTCCCGAACAGCTTCAATATCTATTTCCACGATACACCCGCCAAGAGCCTGTTTGAAAAAGACAACCGCGCATTCAGCCATGGCTGTATCCGGCTGGGCGACCCGGTATGGATGGCCAATTACCTCTTGCAGGATTCGCCCGAGTGGACACCCGAAAAGATCGACGAAGCCATGCACGCAGGTGTTGAAAAAACCGTGAAACTGAAAAATGCGGTGCCGGTGATCATCACTTATTACACGGCCTGGATAGATGAGAACAACCAGCTCCAGTTCAGGGATGATATCTATGGCAATGATAAGAATGTAGCCCAGAAAATGTTTCTGTAGAAGATTGGTGGATTTTTATCTCTCTCGGCAGCGGCTTTAAAGGAATTTACCAGGTCGCAATCACAAATGTTTGATACCTGCACAAATAAAAAACAGCCCATACTACCGGGCTGTTTTTGTATAAGTGGTTTCTGTTCATATCTATCCGTTGATAAGCTGGGAATGCGATGTATAGTAAGTGTCGGGACTGTACAGGAAAAGACAGCTGCCGTCTTTTATCTTACCGATGATCTCTTTCGAGATATTCTGCGGTAAAGCGGGGCAACCCTGGCTGCGTCCGATAAAACCCTGGCGGGCTACGATCTCTTCGTCTGCATAGGCGGCGCTGTGCATGACGATGCCGCGGGCAAATGCATTGTCGTTAAACCCTTTTTCTTCGCCCATCAGGCGCAAGGATTCTCCATGCTTGCCTGTGTAGATAGTGCCGGTAATGTAAAACCCGAGGCTGCTTTGGTGACTGTTGTTCTTGTTGGAAAAACGTGTGGCCATATCGGCGCCTGAATTACGGCCATGCGCTGCATAGGTATTGAACAGCAGCTGACCGGTGGCCAGGTCGATCACAAACAACCGCTTCTTTCCGGAAGGCAGTGAAAAATCAAGAATGGAAAGGATATTGTCCTTTACGATGCGTCCGCTGCTGAGCAGCCGGTTGTAGCCGGTAAGCGCATATTCGAACGCTTTTTTGGAAAGACCCTTGTCGTCAAGGTCGAGGCTGTCATACAAACCCATTTTCTCTTCCACCAGGCTAACGGTGCTGTTGGTGGTGGTTGCCGCTGCCACCAGTGTTCTTTTTGCCGACACATTTTCCGGGTGGATAAACGCGAAACTCATACAAATCAAAAGAAGGATGAGCGTTGCGGCGTGCCAGCTTTGAATTTTTTTCTTCAATTGTTGCATCTTGCTGTTGACTTTTTTTGATTAGGAAAAAGTGCAGAAGAATTTGGTTGTGCCGATTAATTGGAGCACAAATGTAGAAATAACGCAACGAAATGAACGTTAATCAGATGTTGTGATATTGCCTTTTAACAAGATGGGATATGCGATTTGTTAAAGTATGGCTGGCTCCCGGTTCAGGCTTTGTTTTTAAACTGCGCAAACCTGTTAAAAATGTTAAAACCATCCATTCTGGCATGATAAAAAACGGGCAATTATATGCACCGGCCGGGCTGTCGGGGGGTTGATTCTATGCTAAATGGCCGTATTGTTTAGACCAGTGTAACCAAAACCACAGAGGCATTTGCCGTGGCCGGTCGAGATATACACACCACAGGTTTTCCCGCCTGCGGGATTTATCTTCGCAGCATGCAAGACTATTTGAAGGGATTGAATGAGCCGCAGCTCGAGGCGGCTACCCATATCAATGGCCCGCTGATGATCATTGCCGGGGCGGGCAGCGGCAAAACCAAGGTACTGACCACCCGTATTGCACACCTGATGGCCAATGGGGTGGATTCGTTCAACATACTCGCGCTCACCTTCACCAACAAGGCCGCAGCCGAAATGAAGGAGCGTGTTGAAAAAATCCTGCAGAATACCGAGGCGCGCAACCTGTATATCGGCACCTTTCACAGCGTATTTGCCCGCGTGTTGAGGGCCGAAGCACATCGCATCGGTTTTCCCAACAATTTCACCATTTACGATACGGACGACAGCCGTTCGGTGTTAAAAGCCGTCATCAACGAAATGAACCTCGATGACAAGCATTACAAACCCAGCACCGTACACAACCGTATCTCCTCTGCCAAGAATGCATTGGTGGGACCGGCGGAATACGCCCTGGATCACTATATTCAGCAGGAAGACATGCGCTCCAACAGACCTGCCATTGCGCAGATCTATGCCGCTTATTCCGCACGTTGCTTTAAGAACGGCGCAATGGATTTCGACGACCTGCTGCTGAAGATGTACGAGCTGCTCAAGGATTTTCCCGAAGTGCTGCACAAATACCAGCATAAGTTCCGGTATATACTCATCGACGAGTACCAGGATACCAACCCGGTTCAGTACCAGATCACCAAATTACTGGCGGCCGTTCACGAGAACATCTGTGTGGTGGGCGATGATGCGCAGAGCATTTACAGCTTCCGCGGTGCCACCATCGAGAACATATTGCAGTTCCAGAAAGATTACGACGATGTAAAAGTGGTAAAACTGGAACAGAACTACCGCAGCAGCCAGACCATCCTCAATGTGGCCAATGAAGTGATCGCCAATAACAAGGGGCAGATACACAAAAGCCTCTGGACCGAAAACGGCGTGGGCGAAAAGATCAGCCTGGTGCGCACCATGACGGATAACGACGAGGGAAAGTTTGTTGCCGATACCATTCAGGAGCAGAAACTGCGTAACCATTACCATAACCGGCATTTCGCCATATTGTACCGCACCAATTCGCAGAGCCGTTCTTTCGAAGAGAGCCTCAGAAGAATGGGCATCACCTACCGGATTTACGGCGGAACCAGCTTTTACCAGCGCAAGGAGATAAAGGATATGCTTGGCTACCTGCGGATAGTGGTTAACACAAAAGACGATGAGGCGCTGAAACGCATCATCAACTATCCCGCACGCGGCATCGGCAAAACCACACTCGAAAAAGCAGCCACTTTTGCCAACGAGCAGAACATACCCATGTACGAAGTGCTGGTACGCGCCGCCGAATTCGGTTTTAAAGCAGGCACGCTCGAGTCATTACAGAATTTTGTAACGATGATCCGCTATTTCCAGAGCCTGCTGGCGGAAAACAATGCCTACGATGTGGCTGTACAGGTGGGCAAGCACACCAGCCTGGTAAAGGAACTGTTCAGCGACAAGACCACCGAAGGCCTCGCCCGTTACGAGAACATACAGGAATTGCTGAACTCTATTAAAGAATGGACCGAAAGCCCGTCCAATGAATACGGAGAAGTGGGTGATAAAGGACTGGGAAGCTACCTGCAGCAGATCACCTTGCTGACAGATGCCGACGACGATAAGGAAAACAGCGATGCCGTAAAACTCATGACGATTCACGCGGCAAAAGGGCTCGAATTCGATTGTGTGTTTGTTGCCGGTCTGGAGGAAACGCTTTTCCCGAATGCGATGAGCATCAATACCCGCGAGGAACTGGAAGAAGAACGGCGTTTGTTCTATGTGGCCGTAACACGCGCCAAAGCCCGTTTATGGCTGAGCTATGCCAACGCACGCTATCGTTTCGGGCAACTGGTGCAGAACGATCCCAGCAGGTTTATCGAAGAAATGCCCGAACAGTACCTCGACAAAGCCTATGCAGGCGGCGGCGCAAGAAATACATCCGATAACCGGGGCAGCGCTTTTGAGCGCATGCAGCGCGGTTTTGGTTATGGCGATAACGCACAGGCGGAAAGAAGGTACGGACCACCGCCCTCCAAAAAACCCGAGAATAAAAAACCGGAATACCTGCCCATTGCACCTCCTGCTGCAAAAATTGTGGGGCACAAAGCCAGCAGCAATTTTGTGGCGAGTGATATTTCCGTACTGGAAGCCGGTCAGAAAGTGGAACACCAGAAATTCGGCTTCGGCACCATACTCAGGATAGAAGGATCCGCACACAACCCTGTTGCCACGATCAGCTTCACCCAGAACGGTGAAAAAAAGATCATGCTCAACTATGCCAAGCTGATGATTATCGGTTAGGCATTGGCGTAAGCGATGCCCCTGCGGGATTTACCATTTCAGTGTTTGTGCAATCACCTGCCATTGTCCGTTGCGGTAGATCCATGCGCGGAGGTAATTGTTTTTCACCGGTCCATTGGCAACCATGCCATAGGTATAGGCCAGGTCGCCCGCGGCCGATAGCTCACCCGTTTTGGTGGCGATGATCAGTCCGGCCGGAACTTTCTGCATGGCATCTGCGATCTGCAGCATTCCCGTGGCCGGAAACTGTGCATCCATATTAAACCGCGAGTCGGAAGAAATAAAAGGCATCCATGCCCCCATATTTTTTTCCTGTATCGCCCTGTTGAATTTTTTGTCGAGCTGTATGATCTCCTCCACCAGGCCCGGCGCACTGCTGGTTTTGGAAAGTACGATCTGTCTCAGCTCCTGTTCGGGCGCTTTCTTTGTATAGCCGGTGCCAAAATCGGCAAGAACTTTCCACTCGCCCTGCCTGCTGATACGCCATATGGAAAAGAAAGTGCCGCGGCCCGTTGCGGTATCTTCGGGCTTCAGCCTGAATTCGTAGGGGCCTGTGGTAATACCCATATCGCCCGAAGCACTTATCACGGCAAATACAGGCTCCCAGCTGAGCACTCCCGGCGATGCGGTTTGTCTTTTATAAGTATCCATCGCATTGATGTCAACTCCCTGGCGAAAGATCACACCCGCGCTGTCCATATACTTCAGAAAACCCTCTTTAACGGTATGGGTGGCGGTGAACTCGGCAAAACGCCGTTCCGCATTTACCAGGCCCCTGATGCCTTTCTGCGCCACGGCCATATCAATACAGGTAAACCCTGCCAGCAGGAACAAAAGCTGTTTCATACGAAAGAATTGCCCGCGAAAGTTAGTGAAAAACAGGGGTTATCGGGCGATTACCCGGGCGGCCCATTGGTTTACTGCGAAGTGTGGCGGCGATCTTTACAGGATATGCGCGATGGAAATATCGTCGTATCCCTCTTCGCCGGACAAAAGCATCAGGATGGTGAAGAAATAGTCCATGATGTTTAAAAAGCGTCTTTCCATTTATCGGGTATTTTTCCATGCATCTCCGGGCCTGTCTTTCGTTGCTTTCTTATTTGCAGCGGATGACTGTTTGGTCCAGACAAGTTCATGGTTCCTTGTGTCTGCTGTTGTTTCCGTCACTTCCAGGCTAAAGCAGCCGCGGCCATTGCCCAGAATGGCAAGGATAAGCGATGTGCTGATGTATTTTCCTTCCATGATCGTTTGATTTGACTGACCGATGCGTAAATTAAGTGTGCGTACCGGTCATCACACGAACCTTGAAACCCTTTACCGGTAAAGGTTTCAAAGGTAGTGAGGTACAGGTGCATTGCATCGCCGCTTATCTTTTCGCCCACCCGCTTATCCGCATTTTGTAACCGGATTACCCGGTTTCCGATTTTCGTTGTTCCTGCCCGTTAAACCCCATCTTGGTCCATATGGCTTTCTGTATGGCCAGGATCTGCTCTCCGATCTGGGAAAACGACTCCCCCTGATGAGTTCCTTCATTCATCATATGCGTGTAGCAGGCAGTGTGTTCGGCGAGCATATCAATCAGTTCTGACAGCTCATAATCCAGGTAGTTATGCATTTGCATTTGGGGGCGTAGGCTTTTTTACCACAAATAGTGTGCTACTTCGGGGGGAAGCAAAACCTGAGTTATCGCGAGTCGGCGTGAGTTATCGTGAGACGTGAGTCGTCAGACCTGGTGTTGGTTGCCGTTGGGAGAGGCGGGGCGGCTTTGCAAAAAAGAGGCCTGCAGTGCATTTTATCCCCCAAAAAACTCACGATAACTCAGGTCTGACGGCCCCAGGTTTCACGACTAGATTTTCCCCAAAAACAGCATAAACACGCATATTTTGCTGTTTTTTGTTTAAAATCGGCAAAAACAGGCTAATTTTGCCGGCTCAAAAACAGTTCTTATGAACGCAGTATTACGAAACACCATCCTTTGAACCATGTGCACAGCGGGTATCGTATTGGCTGCCCCCCACCAATCCGTTACCAGGGCCGCTACGGTCCGGGGATTTTCCGAAGCCATCGTCACCTGCCGCATTGATAATTGCAGTAAGCGCGGACTGGCAGCTGTAAAGAAACCGGTTTCCGCATTTATGCACGAATCGGCGGCAACGCTTTACTGGTAGGTTTCGATTTCCGAAAATGTAGGCGAACAGGAGCCGGTTTAACAGCCCGGGCATAAACCGCTGGTGTGTTTTTGCTATTTTTGTACAACAGATCCAGTTATCTGTTAAAAAGCATCCGTATGATCAAAACAGGAAATCCGGTGATCAGTATTTACACCGAAATGACGCCGAACCCGGAAACAATGAAGTTCGTTGCGAACAAATTGCTGTACCCCGGTAAGAGTATCGATTTTGCAGAAGAAAGCCTGGCAGGTCCTTCGCCGCTGGCAAAAGAACTGTTCAGCTTTCCCTTTATCAAAAGCGTGTTCATAGCCAGCAATTTTGTTACGCTGACAAAAACCGCAGACACTGCCGACTGGCAGGATGTGATCCCTACCATCAAAGAATTTTTGAAAGAATACCTGGAGAACGGCGGCGTGGTGGTGAATGAAGAAGAAGTGGCCAAGGTAAAACAGGAAGCCAGCAATACGGTGAGCGCCGATGACGACGATGTGGTGAAACGCGTAAAAGAATTGCTGGAGAACTATGTAAAACCCGCGGTTGAAATGGACGGCGGCGCCATACAGTTCAAAAGCTACGAAGACGGCGTGGTGAACCTGATGTTACAGGGAAGCTGCAGCGGTTGTCCTTCATCGATGATCACGCTGAAAGCCGGTATCGAGGGAATGATGAAGCGCATGATCCCCGAAGTAAAAGAAGTGGTGGCCGAGGCCGAATAATATTTTGTAAGTTGAGTTTCAGAAATGTCCTGCCAAAGCGGGGCATTTTTGTTTGGGGCAACTCCATCAGACCAG
Organism: Sediminibacterium soli; assembly: GCF_009939225.1. Classification (GTDB taxonomy): domain Bacteria; phylum Bacteroidota; class Bacteroidia; order Chitinophagales; family Chitinophagaceae; genus Sediminibacterium; species Sediminibacterium soli. The sequence goes on from NZ_JAACJR010000008.1 coordinate 1,676,404, forward strand.
GCGCATTGTTTCGCAGGGATGTTCACCAGAACACTTACCTTGATCAAAATTTAATCGCATGTTCCGTTCCGGTTTTCTCTTTGTACTCCTGGTGGCAGCGCTGCCTGTGTTCTCTCAGCACAAACAGCTCTTCAGCATCAACCACGACAGTACTGTTTTTTCCCTGACGATGGAGGGCGCCTCGCATCTTGCTTCCCTGCCATTGAAATGTTTGCAACAGGAATATCCCAATAAGACCGGGCATACTTCCCTGGCAGATTCCGATCACCTGATGACGCCGAAACAACAGCATCCCGCATTTTATGGCTGTTTCGACTGGCACAGCTGCGTGCACGGCCACTGGATGCTGGTAAAACTGCTGAAGCAGTTTCCCAACCTGCCCGAAGCAGGCCTGATCCGGGACGCGATCGGTAAAAATATTACGCCGGAAAATATCCGGGGTGAGATCGGTTATTTCGGCGGTAAACTCTCCCGTAATTATGAACGCACCTACGGATGGGCCTGGCTGCTGAAACTGCAGCAGGAACTGCTTGGCTGGCAGGATGCGGATGCCGTTGTATGGCGCAACACCCTGAAACCGCTATGCGACACCATCATCAAATTCTGGATCGAATACCTGCCCAAACAAACCTATCCCAACAGAACGGGCGTGCATCCCAATACCGCGTTCGGACTGGCTTTTGCGCTCGATTATGCCAGGGCCGCGCACCATCTTTTATTTGAACGCGAGATACTGAAAGCCGCCAGGCAGCTTTACCTGAGCGACAAAGCCGCACCAAGCCGGTGGGAACCCGATGGCACGGATTTTCTCTCTCCTTCCCTCGAAGAAGCAGACCTGATGCGCAGGGTATTGGCTCCCCGGGAATTCAATACCTGGTTTACCAACTGGATTTCACCCGAAGGACTGCGCCATTTAACGCAGTTGCCCATTGTATCGGACCGCAACGATTTCCAGATCGTGCATTTGGATGGTTTGTGTTTCAGCAGAAGCTGGTGTATGCAGGGTATTGCCGCTGCCTTACCCGCCAAAGACAAACGCAAACAACTGCTCAGGCATTCGGCCATCCGGCACCTCAATGCAAGTCTGCCGCATGTGGCCACCGGTAACTACGGCGGCGAACACTGGCTGGCGAGCTTTGCCGTATACGCTTTAGCGAACTAGCAAATATGAAAGACCATTTTTCACAAGACGCCGCCCGGTATGCGCAGTTCAGACCGCAATACCCGCTGGCACTGGCCATATACCTTTCGGGACTGATCAGCGAAAGAAGGGCAGCCTGGGATTGCGGCACCGGCAACGGACAGTTTGCCGCGCTGCTGGCGGATTATTTTGACGATGTCTTCGCAACCGATATCAGCGCGGCGCAGATCGCAAACGCTGTCAGGAAAGCCAATATCAGTTACAGCATCCAGCCTGCGGAGACAACCGGCTTCCCTGACCGGCAGTTTACGCTGGTTACCGTTGCCCAGGCCATTCACTGGTTTGATTTTACCGCGTTCTACCGCGAAGTAAAAAGAGTGCTTCAGCCGGGTGGCATCATTGCGGTGATCGGTTATGGCTTATTGCAGACAGAACCGCACCTGCAGCAGGCGATCGATCACCTGTATAAAAATACCCTGGGTTCGTATTGGCATGCGGAACGGCGTTATATCGATGAGGCATACCGCACCATCCCCTTTCCATTTACAGAGATGGAAGCGCCCGCTTTCGATATGTATTTTGAATGGACGCACGAACAGCTCATCGGTTATCTCAACACCTGGTCTGCCGTAAAACAGTATACCCGTATACACGGTCATAACCCCGTGGAAGATTTTGAGAAGGAGCTGCCTGCGCTCTGGAAAAACGATACGGTGCAGACTTTCCGTTTCCCTTTGTTACTTCGCATCGGCAGGAACCAATAACCCATTATGAATAGCAGCGAAATTTTTCAGCAGTTGATAACCGGTTTGCAGAACACCAGCCTGCTGGAGTTCATCGCCGTGTTCGCCGGCATCGGCAGCGTTTGGTTCAGCAGAAAAGAGAATATCTGGGTATATCCTGTAGGACTTATCAATACCGTCATCTATATCTACCTAAGCGTAAAAGGCCACCTGTTCGGCGAAGCCAGCGTAAATCTGTATTATACCATTATGAGTATTTACGGGTGGATACTCTGGGCAAAAAAAGACAGTGTGCGGCATGAGCATGTACTGCATATCAGTTTCAGCACGCGTAAAGAATGGATGGTGCAGCTGCTGTTCTTCGGCGTTTTCTATGTGGTGATCTTCTTTTGTCTTACCTGGCTCAAAAAAGCCTTCGCCCCGGAAGCCATTCCCTGGGCCGATGCTTTTGCCAGCGCAACCGCCTATACCGGTATGTGGCTGATGGCCAAAAAGAAAGTGGAAAGCTGGCTCTGGTGGATCGCCACCAACCTCGCCTCCATCCCGCTCTATTTTGTAAAAGGGTATGTATTTACCAGCGTCCAGTTCCTCATCCTGTTCGGGCTGGCCATTGCCGGGCTGGCGGAGTGGAGAAGGAGGGGGAGGGGAATATCGAATAATAGAACAAGGAACGGATGAACAAGGAACGGAGGAGCAGGGAAAGAGGGGTGAACAGGTAAACAGGAATTTATACTGCGTGTTTATACGCTAGATAATTTCAGGAATTCCCGGGAACTTGGGGAATGCAGAAATTTTTACTGGCTGAACGCGTAATCGATTTTGCTGTGGTCTCTATTAAAATCGCAGAGCAACTGCCGCACTCTTTTGCCGGAAACCATTTAGCCGGGCAATTAACAAGAATTGGTACTGCACCCGCGTTACATTATGGCGAAGCACAGGCTGCAAAATCCAGGGCCGACTTCATTCATAAGATGAAGCTGTCTGTTAAAGAACTGCATGAAACTTTTCACTGTTTAAAAATTATCGCCAAAATGGGCTGGTTTGAGAAAGATAATCTTAGCTTAGAACTGTCAGAATGCAATGAACTGATCAGCATCTTTATAAAAGCATCAGTAAAGCCCAGAAAAATAAATCAGTTGGCTCTTAGTGGTCCTTTGCTTCTTGCTCGTCTGTTCCTTGTTCATCCGTTCCTTGTTCTTCTGTTCTTTTCCTATGGTCAAAAAAATCATCATCCTCGGTCCTGAGTCAACCGGTAAAAGTACGTTATGCGAGCAGCTGGCGCAGCATTATCATATGCAATGGTGCCCGGAGTTTGCAAGGGAGTACCTGCTGACCAACGGCACGGATTATTCCTTTGACGACTTACTGACGATCGCAAAAGGACAGCTTGCGCTGGAAGACGAGTACACCGGCATGGTAAAAAGCCAGTGGTCGAATGTGGAGGGCGTAAATATCAACCCGCATACCTTATCCAGCTCCCGACGGGATCCTATGCTGTTTGTGGATACGGATATGTACGTGATGAAGGTATGGTGCGAGTATGTGTTTGGCAGGTGTCATCCATATATTCTCGACCAGATCGTTGCGCGCAGGTACGATCTGTATCTTTTGTGCAATACCGATCTTCCCTGGGTAAAGGATGAACTCAGGGAATATCCCGATGAAAAAAACCGGGTGGAACTGTTTCATATTTACAAGGATCTGCTGATCAACCAGCAAACACCATGGGCAGAGATCAGCGGCAATTATGAAGAAAGGCTGGTCACCGCCATCAATGCCGTGGAAGAGTTTATACGGTAGCACCGTGTGAAGCTGTTACCGCAGCAGCGATCTGATATCGGGATCGTCTTCGATATTGCTCATCTCGCGCATGATCTGCGGGTAACGCCAGGCAACGCGGTGACTCATGGGTTTTACAATGAATTTTTTGGGATTGGGTAAACCTGCAATGATCATGGCCGCTTCTGCCCTGCTCAGGCTCTTCGCAGATTTTCTGAAATAGGTTTGCGCGGCCGCTTCGATACCATAGATCCCCGGTCCGGTTTCTATTACATTAAGGTACACTTCCAGTATCCGTTTTTTGCCCCAAATCCATTCGATAAGCTTGGTAAAATAGATCTCGGGCACCTTGCGCAGGTATTTTGTAAACCCGCCGCCCTGCCACAGGAATACATTCTTGGCCGTTTGCTGCGTAATGGTACTGGCTCCGCCGCCAGGCGGTATCTTGGATTTTTTTCCTTTAGGAGGATGCAGGCTTTTATCCAGTGCCTCCCAGTCGAACCCGCCATGATCCAGAAAGGCCTGGTCTTCGCTTGCAATGGCCGCCAGTTTCACATTGTAGGAAATATCGTTCCATCCCATATAGTCGCGGTACAGCCCATAACCGGGTAAGTTACCCAATTGTGTAAGCGTAACCGGTGGCATCAGCCAGCAACAGATAACCAGGTATAACAGCGAAGAGCTGAACAGCAACCAGATACCGGTCCTTATCCACCGCCAAAAGCGCCGGCGAGTTGGTTTTGGAGTTGTCATGGGAAGCAAGATAGGGAACGGAAGAACAAGGAGCAAGGAACAGATGAACAAGGAATAATGAATATCGATCGGACGGGGATGGCTGATCGGTTGTGGAGCGTGAAAACATAATTGATCGGAAACACAGAGCAGTATTTTTTGGCTTCGCGGTCCGCTGCGCTATGCTTTGCGCCCCCTCTCTTCCCTGGTTCTCCCCCTCCCCGCTCTTCTGTCTCTTGTTCTTCTGTTCATCTGTTCTTCTGTCACTTATCAGCGATCCTGTCGCCATAGGCAAATACACCAACCGCAAGGGCGATGCCGAAGCCGATCAGGATCAGTCCGGATATCTTATTGAATATGCGGAGTATCCGGGGTGTCATCCTCGATCTGAGTTTGGAAGCGAGGGCCACTTTGGCAATATCGGTAAGCAGTACAAACAGCAGGCAGGTGCCGAAAACGATACAGCGGTATTCGAGCGGGTGTTTGGCGGTTTGTGCATCGAGCGAAACAGCACCGGACCACACCAGCCAGAAAAAGAATACGGCAGGGTTTAGGATATTGATCAGGAAACCCGATGCAAAGATCCCCACAAAATGATGCGTCCTGAACTCCCGCTGCACGATCTTATTGGCTTCATCTGTTTTTACTTTTTTGAAGAACAGGGTATAGATGCCCAGTCCTACCAGAAAAATACTTCCTGCAACCGCAATCGCTGTTTTGTGGCTGATGATGGCGGTAAACAAAGAAGAAAAAAGATTGCATACCAGCACCAGCAGCACATCGCTGGCACTGATGCCCGCTACAAAATAATATCCCGCCTTATGCCCGTTATTGATGCTTTGCTTGATGATGGCGAATATGACAGGACCTACTGATATGGCAAGGAACACACCCAGTACCAATCCCTTTATCAGCGGCTCAAGCATAATGGTTTTTTGTTTGGCCCGAAATTAGGATCAAATCATTAGATTTTGCGGGCTCATCCATCCCATTCGTCAAATAACTAAGGAATGATCTTTGCCGAGAGTATCTTATCCAGACCCGGAAATAACTGTTCATAATATGCATTGCCCCTGCGGTAAAGATCTATCTGCTGCGCACCCGGCTGTTTCCCGTATTTCGCATAAAACCGGGCGACCACTTCCATACCGCTGATCACTTTTGCCACCGGTGTAAACCCTTTTACGCCGTCGCGTACCGTCGTATCCAGTTTGGGATTGTCGGTCATATCCACAAATAACTGCGTACTGCGTGAGTTCTTTTTATCGCGTGCAAAAGCCACCATCCCCCTGGTATGTTTCTGCATTACCGGTTCATCGGGAATATATCTTTCGTACCAGAATTTTTTTGTCTCGTATTTTTCAGCGATGCCGAACTGCACCACGTACTTGGGCTCCACCCTGAACACGAGGCTGTTGTTGTAATATCCCGAAACGATCAGCTGGTAAAGTCTGTCAACCCCCAGGGGCGACCAGCTCCGGTAAGCTTCCAGTACAAAATCTCCTTTGGTGGTTCTGAACACCGCGCGGAACTGCTTCGGCGCCTTCCTGCTGAGCAGGGAAACAGCCGGTGTTTGCGCAGTAACCTGCGAAAACAAAAAAAACAACAGTACTAAAACGGAATTCCTGAATCGCATACTATCGGTCGGTACGATCAATGCACCAGTTGGGGTCTTGGTTGTTTTTGCAGGAAGGCCTGCCAGTCCTCCAGTAAACTTCCGCGCAATACACGGGGAAATTTATGCTGTCCGCCTATTTTTCCCTTGGAATGCATAAAATCCATGAACTGCTGTTCGGTCAGCACATCCAGCAGAACATCTTTTAAGGCACTTTTTCTTTCAACGGCATAATCGTCGTTGAGTTCCTTCAGTTTTTCATCGATGCGTTTACGCAACAGGTCTGCATCCACTTTATCATCGCAGGCAACATACCAGTGATGCGCAAAGAAATTGCCATGCGGTATACCCGCAACCGTAAATTCGGGTATGCTGATATTGAGCTCTTCGCTGGCAAGCTGGATGGCTTTGTTCATGTTCTCCACGCTGAGATGCTCTCCTACAAGGCTCAGGAAATGTTTGGTGCGGCCGGTGATTACGATCTCGCATTTTTCCTTGTCCACAAAACGAATGGTGTCGCCGATCAGGTAACGCCAGGTGCCCGCTGCGGTGCTGATGAGCAGGGCGTAATCGCGGCCTTCCTCCACCTCGTGTATCATCAGGGCTTCGGGATTATCGATCATCTCTCCGTTTGCATCAAAATTCTTATCGTCAAAAGGAACAAATTCCATGAAAATATGCTCACCGGTTACCAGGCGCATACCTTCGGAGAGCTGCCTGTCCTGGTACGCAATAAATCCTTCGCTGGCAAGATAGGTTTCAATATAAGTGATCGGTTTGCCCAGTAATTTTTCAAATCCTTTTTTATAGGGTTCAAAGCTTACGCCGCCGTGCACAAAGAAGGCGAGGTTGGGCCACATCTCGTGGATATTATTGAGTTTATAGCGTTCGATCACCAGTTCCATACACATTTGTATCCATGCAGGAACGCCGACAAGAAAACCAATATCCCATTCGGGCGCTTTTTCAACGATCTCCTCCAGTTTTTTATTCCAGTCTTTTTCCTTGGCTATTTTTTTACCCGGTTTATAAAAGGGCTGAAACCAGAACGGCGATTTCTTAACCGTGATGCCGCTGAGATCGCCGGCAAAATAGCCGGAGCCTTTTTGCAGGTCGGTGCTGCCACCCAGGGTAAGCCAGCCTTTGCCGATAGAGCTGTACGGTATGTCTTCGTAGGTACGCAGGCTCAGCAGCTGCTTGATCATAACGATCTTGTTGCCACGCAGCAGGTCGTTGGTAATGGGAATGTATTTGCTGGCGGCTTCGCTGGTACCGCTGCTTAATGCATAATAACGGATCTTGCCCGGCCAGCACACATCGGGCTTTCCTTCAAGCGTTTTGTGCCACCATTCCTGATAGATCCTGTTGTAGTTGAAGGTAGGAACCAGTTCCTGGAATTTTTTTCCGGGATGTTTGCTCACCAATATCTCGTCAAACAAATATTTCTGTCCGAATTCAGTGAACCTTGCCTTACGCAATAATTTCTTCAACACCCTGATCTGCTGCCTGCGGGGATTATTCTGCGGCAGCCTCAGGGCTTTGAGAACACTGTTAGGGAGTTTGATATCCAGAATCGCCATCGTTAGAGACCCTTTATAGCGCACGAAGCTAAGCAAATGCCTCAAAATAAACAGGTTTTATGGCAGATGGCTGCTTTACGCCAGTTGATAATACCGACTGAAAACCATAAAAATATCCTGCCACCAGGCATAATCGAACGCATACCAGGCATCGGCGCTTAACCGCCATGCCGGTGAGGGGTGTTTGTTATGACTGATGATGCTTCTGCGCAACGGCGGAAGTGTTTCGCAAGCTGTCTGGTAACCGATCCAGGTGGCTTCTCCGGACAATACTTTGATGGTGTTGGCCAGCAGTTGCATGGCGTTGGGATGAATGATGGCATGCGCCGGCGCCGTAAGCAGGAAAAGAACCGACAGCACAATATCCGTTACCCGTTTCATTCGCTGCTGTAAAGGCTGCGCAATGGCGTATTGCATGGCAACCGGAATAGTCCTGCCCGATGCAGACCGCCAATCACTGCCTACGATGCTGCTACTGCCGGCAGAATGGAACAGAAAACGCAGTCCTTTTTTCGACAGCGCCTGCATATGCCGCATACATGCTTCCAGTGAAATATCTCCGGTACAAAAAACAAGTTCCCTGCTGTGTGTTTGCCTGCTCATGGCAAGAAGGCCCTCGCTGTTGATACCCGCGGGAGCATAATGTATGGCTTCGGTTGCCGGTTTATTAAGCATGCTTTCCATAGCAGGCCTTGTACCCGGCGCACAAATCACCAGCCTGCCCGCGGCTTTGGCAGGTTCATAACCCAGCCAGCCATGCAGGGATCTGAACAAGGTTATCCTGGAAAAAAACACCAGCGCCGATCCCAGCGATGCGCCACCCAACACCACCGCCCTGGAAAAACGCAGCTGTTCGGGCAGTAATGCATATAACGCAAGTGTGCAGATGCATCCGGCAAACAGCGCAGATACGGTTTTGGAGGCACGGTAGCGCCGGTCGTAGATACCCGCAAATCCTGCGGTCATCACAAATACCAGGGAAAACAGCGGTAATGCATAACCGATAAACGGAACATGAAAATCAACTCCCTGCCGCGCAAAGCGGATCCAGCCTGCGCTTACCAGCCGGAAGGCCAGGAATAACAGCAGTGTATCAGCCAGCGGCAGCAGCAATGGCCTGGTAATACGCACCGCAAAAGAAAGGGCTGCGCGAAGCGCGATGGCCAGCCGTATGGCCGGTCGGTACCGTTTTGCGCCGGTGTTGCTGTAGTGTTTGTCGAAGAACAGCAGCATAGCCCGGTAAAAATGCCGCACATAATCTGCCTGTTGCCCGCCGGTGCTTTCGCCTTTGAAATGGACGATGCGTGTTCCTGTAAAATAATGGTTTTCCCAGCCGGCTTTGCCGATACGGAAACTCAGGTCTATATCTTCCCCATACAAAAAAAAACGCTCGTCGAAGCCGCCGGTTATCGCGAGTGTTTTTTTACGGCATATCATAAAAGCGCCGGCCAGCACCTCCACCCTGCCGGTAGTGTCTTCATCCAGGTCGCCAAGCGCATACCGGTTAAAATAACCGGAACGCGGAAACAGTGCAGCCAGCCCGGTAAGTTTATACAGGGAGGCCAGGGGCGAGGGGAAAGCCCTTTTGCTTTCGGGTAAAAAACGGCCACGCCCGTCGATCATCGGAACACCTACCGCGCCGGTTTGCGGATGCCCCTCGAGGTAGGCTACGCAAAGCCGGAGCGACTGCTCCGCAACCAGTGTATCGGGATTGAGGAACAGCACATAGTCTCCCGAGCAATATTGCAGTCCCTGGTTACAGGCTTTTGCAAAACCCGGGTTATGGTCGTTGGCTATCCAGGTAACAGAGGGGAACCGTGCAGAAAGATAACCGATCGTATTATCGGAGGAATGATTGTCTACGACGATCGTTTCCGTTGCCATACCAGCCGAAGCGTTTGCAACGGCATACAGGCATTGCTCCAGGAAATACCTGACATTGTAGCTGACAATAACGATCGAAAGCACGGTGCAAAATACGATTTACGGGGCACCGGCAACGAAGAAGCCCAATCATCAGCCACTTCATGAACACATCTCCTAATACGCGCATATCAGTTACCTTTGCGCCATGTTAAAACAGACTTTACTGAAAGCCATCGAGGCCGGGGCAGCCGAGCTTACCCGGTTCTTTAACGGAACCTTTGTGATCAGCAATAAAGAAGGGGTGAACAACCTGGTTACCGAGGCCGATCATGCCGCGGAGAAAGCCATTTTCGAGGTGATACAGAAAGACTATCCCGATCATGCCATCCTGAGCGAAGAGACAGGCGAGATCGCACAGGACTCATCCTATAAATGGATCATCGACCCCATCGACGGTACCGTAAATTTTGCCAACGGCATTCCCCTCTGCTGCGTAAGCATCGGCATCGAGCAGGATGGCGAGATGGTAATGGGCGCCGTGTACAATCCTTTTCTGAACGAACTGTTCTTTGCCCAGAAAGGCTTTGGCGCCACGCTGAACGACAAGCGCATCCAGGTAAGCGAGCAACCTGCGCTGATCAACAGCTGCCTGGTAACGGGTTTTCCCTATACCTACCTGGATTCACCCAACGGGCCTTTGCAGGTTTTTGAGAAACTGATCCGCAAGGGCGTTCCTGTGCGAAGACTGGGCAGTGCGGCCATCGATCTCTGCTGGGTGGCGGCGGGCAGGTTTGATGGTTTTTACGAACACAAACTGCAGGCCTGGGACAGCGCAGCAGGTTTTCTGATCGTAAAAGAAGCGGGCGGAACGGTAACGGATTTTAAAGGAAAGCCTTATTCCCCCTACCAGCCCGGCATCATCGCCAGCAACGGAAAAATACACAACGAACTGGTGAACGTGGTAAACGGCGGCGAACTGTAAATTAAACATAGCTACATGGCAAACCAAAGAACGGAAATAGGAGAACTGGGAGAGTTTGGCCTGATAGACCATCTCACAAAGAATTTTGAAACCTACCATGCATCCACCATACTGGGTGTGGGAGATGATGCCGCGGTGATCGATCACCTCGGTAAACAAACCGTTATCACCACCGATCTTTTACTGGAAGGCATTCATTTTGACCTTGCCTACACACCGCTGAAACACCTGGGGTATAAAGCCATCGTGGTAAACCTAAGCGATATCTATGCAATGAATGCCATGCCCACACAGGTAACGGTGAGTCTTGGCATCAGCAACCGTTTCAGCGTGGAAGCGCTTGATGAAATGTATGAAGGCATCTACCTTGCCTGCGAACGCTATAAGGTTGACCTGGTTGGCGGCGATACCTCTTCTTCCAACAAAGGACTGATTATTTCGGTAACGGCCATCGGCGAAGCGGTTCCCGAAAAACTGGTAAAAAGAAGTACGGCAGGCAAAGGAGACCTGATCTGTGTAAGCGGCGACCTGGGCGGGGCCTTTCTGGGACTGACACTGATGGAACGCGAGAAAAAGATTTTTGCCGAAAATCCGCAGATACAGCCCGATCTCGAAAATGAAAGTTATATCGTGGGAAGGCTGCTCAAGCCCGAAGCGAGGAAAGACATCATCGATTTTTTTGAGCAGCAGGAGATATTGCCCACATCGATGATGGATGTAAGCGATGGCATCAGCAGCGAGGTGCTGCATTTGTGCAGGCAGAGCAACCTGGGATGTCTTATCTACGAAGAAAAAATACCCGTTGCCGAACCCGCCCGCAGCGCTGCTTTCAAATTCGGCCTCGACCCCACCGTATGCGCTTTGAACGGCGGCGAAGATTACGAGCTGATCTTTACACTGAAGCAGGAAGACCACGACAAGATCGTACTGAACGAAGAGATCAGCGTAATCGGCTATATGACGGAACTGGAAGAAGGCTGCAACCTATTCACCAGGGGCGGCAACCGGTTCCCCATCAGCGCACAGGGCTGGAATGCATTTCAGAAATAACGGGGGCCGTACAGACAATTTTTCGGTAAGCTCCGCCCGTATTTCACCTATCTTTATTCGTAGCACCTGCTGTTGTTATGAAATCATGTAGAAGCCTTGTTTTGTGGGTTTGCCTCTTGCTGGTAAACGGATCGCATGCGCAGGGCAAACCGGCTATACTTCCTAAACTGCCGCCTGCCGCCTTACGCGACGACCTATCGCTTTTGCAGAAAATACTCGAAGCCAACCATCCCAGCCTGTACTGGTACACCACCAAAGACAGTCTTGATGCCGTTTTTGCAACCGCTATCGGCAGCATCAGCGATTCGATGGATGAAGTGGCGTTCAAGAACAAAGTGGCGTATGTGATCAGCCATATCCGCTGCGGGCATACCACGGTACGTTTTTCAAAAAGTTATCTCAAGAAGGCGGCCAGGTTCCGCTATCCCATGTTCCCGCTGCAGTTAAAAGCATGGGACGACAGCCTGGTGGTACTTGCCAGCGCGGTACCGAACGACCCGGTCTTTAAAAGAGGCACCGTTATCACCGGTATCAACGGCAGGAACAACCGCTCCTTACTCGACACCCTTTTCCGGTATATGAGCACCGACGGGTATTCGGTCAACTTCAAAAACCAGGTGCTGTCCGGCAATTTTCCGGCATGGTATAAAACCGTGCTTGGCCTCGACAGCGTATACGCCATTTCGTATATCGACTCCACCGGCAGGGAAAATATGGCACAGCTGAAAAATTTCAGTCCGGTAATAGATCTCTCAAAAAAAGAACCCAGAAACCTTCCCGCGGTGCAGCGGCCCACACGCAGGCAGCTGCGCAAGGCAGGGCTGCTCGAAAAAAGATCGCTTGTGATCGATACGGCAAACAGTACGGCCTATATGCGCCTGACAACTTTTTCAACCGGCAACCTGCGGTCTTTTTTCCGCAGCAGTTTCCGCTCGATGGAAAAAGAACATATCCGTAACCTCGTGATCGATCTGCGCGAGAACGGCGGCGGCAAGGTTCGCAACAGCATACTGCTGAGCAGTTATCTTGCAGACCATCCTTTTAAAGTGGGCGACAGTGTTGTTGCCCTCAGCAGGAAGTTCAGGTATGGCCGTTATATAAAACCTTCCTGGGTTTACTGGTTTGCCATGAACTTCGGTGCGCGCAAAATGGAGGATGGAAAGATCCATATCCGCCGTTACGAAACCCATCTCTTCACACCTTCGGACCGTTATCATTTTGGCGGCAATATCTACCTGTTCCAGGGCGGGTATACTTTTTCCGCGGCCACCATGTTCCTGTCCAATCTCAAAGGACAGAAAAACGTAACCACCATCGGCGAAGAAACGGGCGGCGGTTATTACGGCAATTCGGCCATGCATATTCCCACCATCGTATTACCCAACACGGGCATACAGGTAAGCCTGCCCATGTACCGTTTGGTGATGGATGCCGGCAGGGAAAAAGGACATGGTTTTTTGCCCGATATAGAGATAAAACCTTCGTCCGATGCCATCCGGCAGGGTCTTGACCTGAAGCTGCTGAAAGTGCGGGAGCTGATCGGGTCGCAGAAACAACCCTGACCATCCGTTGGGGGCTCGCCTGAAAGATTCCTTATTTTCCCGGGCAGCTTTCTTTCCGGTGATCGCATCATCGGGTGAAACCATAACTTTGCTGCACTGTATGTCAGTTACGCGGACCTCACTGTATTCCTTCTGCTGTCTGTTATTTTGTATGGGCGCCATTGCCCAGTCAGACAGCGCACGCCATGCCGATTCCCTTCCGGCCAAAGATTCCGTTCCGGTAAAAAAGGATACTGTTATCCGGAAAAAGCTGACACTCAAGCCCACCACCGATTTTGACCAGCGATTTTCTTTTATCGATAACCAGGATGTGAATATATGGGGATACCGTATCGGGCTGGTGGTAAACGATAAATTCAAAACCGGTATCGGCGGCTATTTTCTGAAGCAGGAGCAGGCCGGCATCCGGGTTGATGCCGCGGGCATTCCCATCAACCGTCTCACCAAAAGTCTTTATTACGGCACCATCTATTACGAGCCCTATCTTTTTCGCAGGAAGCGCTGGGAAATGAGTATGGTATTTGAGCTGGGATACGGGCAGGCCGTACTTGATTCGGTCAATAAGATCAGGGGCAGGTTTCTGGCTACAACAGAAAAGCAGGCTTTTGTTCCGGCGGGAATGGGGTATTCTGTCAACTTTATCATGCCCGATATCAAGGGGCTTCATTTCCTTACCTATTTCGGGCTGAACGGTATGATCGGTTTACGCAAAGCCGTTTTTGAGAGCGACCTGAAATACAATTACGATGGCTGGTACTGGAGTATCGGCGGCGCCATTTTCATTGATAAGGTCTTTGCAGACCTCAAAAAAGCAAAGAAAAAAAGAGAAGCCGCCAGGGCAGGGGAAACCGCGCTGTGAAACTCCCTGTACGCCGGGCGCCGAACCCCGTTCCGGTTTGGGGAGTGGGGTGGAAGGGAACAGAAGAACAAGGAGCAAGGAACAAGGAATGGCAGAGATGTTGTTACCAGCCGGTGATCAGCTCCACCACTTCCAGTGATTGGTCAAGCACCACAAATCCTGCTTCATAACCCGGTTCCAGTTTTCCGAGGCGATCTGATAAATGCATCACCTGTGCCGGGTACAGACTTACCATCCGCAAAGCTTCGTCAACAGGTATGCCGACTCTATTAACCAGGTTACGCAGCGAGCTTGCCATGGTCAGGGCCGAACCGCTGAGTATGCCGTTGGCTTCGTATTTATCACCAGCCAGCCGGTGCGGGTAAGGACCTTCGGTGGTATCGGTTACCGCATCGGTGATCGCAAACAGTCTTTCGCCCATGATCTTTTTGGCCACGCGTATCATGGAAAAATCAACATGGTAACCATCCGGAACAATGCTCGACTTTACGGTGGCGTGGTCGAATATGGCGCCCACCATTCCCGGTGCGCGGTGCTGCAGGGGGCTCATGGCATTGAAAAGATGCGTTGCCGCCGTAATGCCTTCATCGAAGGCTGCAGTTGCCGCTTCGTAAGAGGCGTTGCTGTGCCCGGCAGAGACCGCCACACCGTAGGATTGCACCAGCGCAATCACTTCTTTACTGCATACCTCGGGCGCCAGTGTGATCATGGTGATCACTTCTTTACCATATTCCAGCAGTTCCCGGGCTTCGCTGACAGAGGGGACGTGAATAAACTGCGATAGATGCGCGCCTTTTTTTGCATCGCTGATCCAGGGACCTTCCACATGCAGGCCTATACAACCCCTGCCGCCCTCTTTGCGGTAGACGCGTACCGCGTCTATGCAGCGATGAAAAACCGCCGTATCGTTCGTAGCCACGGTGGGCTGAAAATAGGGTGCTCCGCCTTTTGCACAGTAATCGTACATCTTATGCAGCGTGTCCGCTTGGGGATACACCGACAGCAGTTTGCCGTATGCGCCGTATAACTGTATATCCATAAAAACCGGCGCAATAAGATAAGCATCTGCAGCGCCGGCCGTTTTTGACGGGAACAGTTCCGTTACTTTTCCGTTGCCAACGGCAAGGGAATGGTTTTTCAGCCAGCGATCGCCGGTAAACAGGTTGGCCGCCTGGTATACCCGTTGGTTATCATTCTTCATGCTGTAATATCTTGAATTCATCAGCGTCTTTCCAGAACGGAAAACGCTGTCTTATTTCTTCCAGCGGCGCTTTCTCCAGTGTGATCGTATGAACCGATTCGCCTGTCTGGCTGTGGTACAGGGTGGCGCCCAGCGCGTCCGTTACCAGGGTGTCGCCGCCATGCGCAATACCGTTGCCGTCGTTACCAACACGGTTTACACCGGCCACATAACACTGGTTTTCTATTGCCCGCGCCGTGAGCAGGGTCTTCCATGCATGGCTTCTGCGCTCGGGCCAGTTGGCCACATAGAGCAACAGATCGTATTCCGGTGTTTCGCCCGACTGCTGTCTTGCCCAAACCGGAAAACGCAGGTCATAACAAACCTGCAGGTTGATCTTCCAGCCTTTGACACTTGCAATCAGTCTTTTGTTACCGGATGTATATTCCTGGTCCTCGCCTGCAAAAGCAAACCGGTGCCGTTTATCGTAACAGCCGATGGTGCCGTTGGGCAGAACCCATAACAGGCGGTTGAAATAGTTGCCGTTCTCCGCTATGATCAGGCTGCCGGTGAGGATGATCTTTTTTTCTGCGGCGATGCGCTGCATCCATTGCACTGTGGGCCCATCCATGGTTTCGGCCAGCAGGGCCGGCTTCATACTGAAACCGGTGCTGAACATCTCGGGCAACACCACTATTTCGGTTCTCCCGCGGATGGCCGCTATTTTCTGTTCAAACCGGGAAAGATTGGCCGCTTTGTCTTCCCATTGAAGATCGGATTGTATCAGCGATAAGGTAAGTGAGGACATATACAAAGAAACAAAGGATTTCAGAGCTAATCAGAACCGCACCAAACTATTTCATACGGTAGGCGAGCATCAGTGATCCGTATTGCTGCGTATTTTTCTGCTGCACGGCTTCGCGCGCTTCAAAGACGATACCGGCTTTCAGGGTAATGCGGGATGATGCGTAACAAAGACCCGCCGTATGCTGGAACAGCACCCTCCTGGGATCGGCCAGCACCGCGCCCTGGCCTTTGGCGAAGAGCCCGCCCTGCAGCGTTGCATTGTATCCCTGCACCGTAAGCTCGGGGTACCAGAAGAGGAACCATTCGTTCTTTTTCCTTTTCTGTTCCGGCGAAGCCTGTACGCTTGCATTCCACAAAGCGCTGTTGCGGTTTTTTTCCATCGCCCCAAAACAGACATACATACCCGCGCTGGCATTGGTATAGTTCATACCCAGGCTGGCCTGTACCAGCGGCACCAGCTTGATCCAGGCACTGTCTTCCCACAGGGTCTGCGCATAGGATATGCCCAGGTCAATGCCTATTGCGTTCTGCACCTGGTACTGCCATCCCGTGAATTTACCATATCCGAACAGGGCATGGTAACTGTCCTGCACATTTTCACCCAGCGAGGCCTCACCCACCGTGCCCAGTGTTATGCTGTACTGAAAAAGCCCTTCCTTCCGTTTGGAAAAAGCGGTCTGCTGGTAGCGGCCGTATAAAAACCCGCAGTAGGGCCGGTCTATATCCGCAGTGGTCTGCGTTTTCCGGATAAGCGGGGTATAGATCATTTGTCCGAGCTCGAACTGGCGAAGCAGCTTACGATCCTGTTTTTCCTTTGCATAGCGGAAAAAAAGAAAGATCCCGTTTGTATAGTAAGCGTCGTGTTTACGGAAAAGATAGGCATCGTTCTCGTTCACAAACGACACTTCATGGCGGAATACCGAATCCCGCGGGGGCTCCTGCGCCCCGGACAAAGCCATCGATACCGAAAAAAACACCGTGATACACCAGCGCATCATCCGCATGCTATCCGTTTATAAGATTATCCGTTTGCCTGCAATTGCTTCACAACCGCCAGAACGGCCGGGCGCTCATACCCTTTTTGCAAAAGATAGGCCATTGTTTTTGCCTGGCGGGTAAGGTATTGTTCGCCTTTTAACGCCTGCCATTTAACCCGGGCCAGTTTCTGCAAAGATGTGGTATAATCCGGGCCGTCTATTTCTTTCAGCGCTTTTTTGATGACCGGTTCGCTGACCTTTTTCTGCCGAAGCGCATATACGATCTTCTGCCGGCCCCATCTTTTCTGCCGGAAATGACCGCCGGCAAACAGGTCGGCAAACCGCTGCTCGTTCAGCACATCTTCTTCTATCAGTCTGGAAATCAATGTCTCAACCTCGTTCCGCCGGAGCCCGAACGAATACAGCTTTTCCCGTACCTCGGAATGACACCGCTCCCGGTAGGCGCAATAGCCGCGTATTTTAGGCCAGTTGGGGCCTTCAAAAAACGGGGTTTTTCCCATGATTGAAATTTCCGCTTGTTATGGATTATGGTCTATATTTGAACTCAATGTCCAATATCCCTCGGACATCAAAAAGATCCCCGCATTTTCCGCCAATGTATTTTTTTAATACGGAGCCAGCAATGCCTTTTGCCAAACATATCGTTTTCCTGATTGATGACGACAACATCTATCAGTTCACTGCGCGCAAGATCCTGGAATCTACCGGCCTGGCAAAGGAGATCGTTTCTTTTTACAACGGCAAAGAGGCCATCAAATACCTGACAGACGATAAAAACCGCCTGTCGGAGAATTTTCCCGACCTGATCTTTCTGGATATCAATATGCCCATCATGAACGGCTGGGAATTCCTGGAGGAATACCATTCCTTATACGGCAATTTTCCCAAGCCCGTAGTGGTATACGTGGTGAGCTCTTCGATCGACAGCCACGACATGAAAAAATCGAGGCAGTACAAGGGCGTTACCGACTATATCGTAAAACCCGTTACCCGCGTAAAATACAAGGAGCTGATCGAAAGCCTGTAGCCCTGCGCCGGGGTTGCAGACCGGGCACCACAAAAACTGCCGCCAATCCACACCGGATTAACAACCAACGCTTAATTGGCCGGATCCCCGTATTTCTGTTGCAGAATGTTAACATTTTGAATTAGGTTTGTTGCGAACCTAAATTCTGCAGAATGAAATTTATTGTGTCTTCTTCTTCCCTGTTAAAACACCTGCAGCAGATCAGCGGTGTGATCAACGCGAATACCGTGTTGCCGATACTGGAAGACTTTTTGTTTGAGATCCAGGATAAAAAACTGAATGTGGTGGCTACCGACCTGGAAACCGTTATGCGCGTACAGATGGATGTGGAAAGCAAAACCAACGGAAAAGTCTGCATCCCCGCTAAGATCCTGCTGGATTCTTTGAAGAATATTGCCGATCAGCCCCTTACATTCAATATCGATAAAAGTTTTTCTGTTGAGATCACCAGCGATAACGGCAAGTACAAGGTAATGGGCGAAAACCCCGATAATTTTCCCAAAGAACCCGCTGCAGACGATACCACCGGTTTTACCATGAGCAGTTCGGCGCTGCTGACCGCTATCAACAAAACGCTGTTTGCCGTAAGCAACGATGACCTTCGTCCGGCCATGACTGGTGTGTTTTTTGAACTGGCAAAAGACGGTGTTCAGTTCGTGGCCACCGATGCGCACAGGCTGGTACGTTATAAAAGACTCGATACCAAAGCCAGTAAGGCAGATTCGTTCATCGTTCCCAAAAAACCGCTGAACCTGCTGAAAAATGCGCTGCCCGATAACGATGATGAACTGTCTGTAAGTTATAACAGCAACCATCTTTTTGTGACACATGGCTCCACGCAGATGATCTGTCGCCTGATCGATGCCCGTTTCCCGGATTACAAAGTGGTGATCCCGGCTGATAACCCTTATAAACTGATCGTGAACAAACACGATTTCCAGAATGCGCTTCGCCGGGTAAATGTATTCAGTAACAAAAGCACCAACCAGGTAGCGCTGAATATTACCGGCAGCGAGCTGCAGATGGCCGCGCAGGATGTGGACTTCAGTTTTGAGGGTAATGAACGCATGAATTGCCAGTACGATGGCGAAGACCTCCAGATCGCATTCAATGCGCGTTTCCTGATCGAAATGCTCAATGCGGCAGATACCGAAGATGTAAAGATGGAGCTTTCCACCCCCACCAAAGCCGGCCTGATCAAACCCACCGAACAGGCCGCCGGCGAAGACCTGCTGATGCTGGTAATGCCGCTGATGCTGAACAACTGATAACGCACCTGAGTCAATAAAAAACCCGCTTCTGAGCGGGTTTTTTATTGGGGGATTCCGGATTGGCGGATTAAAAAGATGATGCGAATGGCTGCAGGTTTGCGCTGTTGCGACTCTCCCGCAACATTCCATCCGCGAATCCACTAATCCGCCAATCCGGAATCCCCTAACCATTCTTCCCCTATTCTTCTTAATTTACCACAACAACGCGCAACATGATAGAAAGCATCATCCGGTACTTTGAGCATATACCCAGCCTGCACCGCGCACTGGTACTGGCGGGCGGCATCACTTTTTTCTGGCTGGTGGAAGGTGCCATACCCTTATTCGGTTTCCGTTACAACAAATGGAGACATGCTTCTGTCAATATCTTTTTTACCGTTACCACCATTGTTGTCAATTTTGCGTTTGCGCTGCTGATCGTAAAAGCGAGCGACTGGGCCGTGCAGCACAAATTCGGGTTGCTGCAACTTGTCGGGCTGCCTCTGTGGGTGTTTATGATCGCCGGACTTTTGTTACTGGATCTTGTGGGCGCCTACCTGATCCATTACATCGAACACAAGGTGAAATGGATGTGGAAGTTTCATATGGTGCATCATGCAGACTCGCATGTGGACACCACCACCGCCAACCGCCATCACCCGGGAGAAAGCGTGTTCCGCGCGGTATTTACCCTGATCGGGGTGATTGTGCTGGGCGCACCCATGTGGCTGGTGATGATGTACCAGAGCCTGAGCGTGGTGTTCACCCAGTTCAACCATGCCAATATCCGTTTGCCGGGCTGGCTGGATAAACCGCTCAGCTGGGTCATCGTTTCGCCGGATATGCATAAGGTGCATCACCACTATATGCGGCCGCAGACAGACAGCAACTACGGAAATATCTTTTCTGTCTGGGACCATGTTTTTGGCACGTTCAATGCAACGCCTGTTGACGGGTTGCGTTATGGTCTCGATGTGCTGGATGATACCACCGACGAAAAGCTCGGCTACCAGTTACAGCTGCCCTTCGATAAAAAAATAAAGACCGATTACTGATCTACGCGCATCTTTGTGACATGAAGAAAGCAGCGATGATACCGGCCCGGTATGCCGCCACCCGTTTTCCCGCAAAACTGATGCAGCTGCTGGGTGATAAAACGGTTATCCGGCATACCTACGACAATACGGTGGCCACCGGTTTGTTTGACGAGGTATATGTGGTTACCGACAGTGAGATCATCTACAGCGAGATCACAGGTCATGGCGGAAAAGCGGTGATGAGCAAACGGCCCCACGAAAGCGGCAGCGACCGTATTGCCGAGGCCGTCGCTGATAGGGAACTGGATATCATCGTAAACGTACAGGGCGACGAGCCCTTTGTAAAACGCGGACCGCTCGAAAAACTGTTGTCCGTTTTTGAAGGAGAGCAGGGCCGCAACGTACAGGTGGCTTCTTTGATGCAGGTATTGAAAGAACAGGTATTTATCGAAGATCCGAATTATGTGAAGGTGGCGGTTGACAGAAATATGAACTCGCTGATGTTTTCAAGAAGCGTTATTCCCTATCCCCGCGCCAAAGACCAGCCGATTACCTACTACGAACACATCGGCGTATACGCTTTCCGTAAAAGCGCGCTGATGGCGTTTACCCAATGGGAGATAACCCCGCTCGAAGCCGCGGAAAAAATAGAATGCCTCCGCTACCTGGAGAATGGCATCCCTTTAAAAATGGTCGTTACAGATTATATGGGCGTGGAAATAGATACGCCCGAAGACCTGGCGCGTGCCGCCGCATTGCTTTCCCGGCCATAGCTTTTTTCTTCCTGTCTGTATAATTCGCGTGATTTTGGCGTTTTAACGCCGGTTTTATCGATATTTATACGAGTGTATATGTATTCTACCCAATTTCCATTACGTACGGCACTATGAAACCACTATTTACCGGCCAACTGAACAGGGTGGACAAGCGGATCCAGTGGGTGCTGTTGTTTTCTGTGGCTGCATTCCTGTTTTTCCTGGCCATTGTATTTGTTCAGAACAAGAGCCAGCAGGATGCGCGGAAAGACATGTACCATGCCTATACCGCTATCCAGAAACTGGATAATATCCGTATCCTCGTTCTCGAAACAGAGTCTGCAAGCAGGGCTTTCCTGATCGCCAGGGATTCTTCTTCACTGGCCTGGCTTTACCGGCTGCACAAAGAGCTGCCCGATACGCTGCGCACCCTGGTTCAGTATATGAACCCGGACGAAGCCGACAGCATCGGCCAACTGGGGCTGGTCATCCAGCAGAAACTGAAATACCAGGACTCGTTTGTTCATAACCTGATCGATGTTACCAGGGAGAACCCCGCCAGAACACGCGCAAGGAACACCACGGTGGAAGTAAAACGCATGCTGGCATCGATGGTATCGCGCGAAACGGGACGGCTTACAGACAAGGTGCTGGTGAACGAGAACCGCAACAATGTAGGTTTGGGCATTGCCATCTTCGGCGGCTTTCTTGCCCTGCTGCTGATCCTTGCCATCCTGTTGCGGTTGGGCAACGATATCCTGCTGCGCAGAAAAGCCGAGGATGGCCTGCTTGCCAGCGAATTCAAATACCGGAAGATCATCGAGAACGCCGGTGCGGTTATGTTCACCGCCGATATAGAAGGCAGGATCGGCTTTACCAATAACCAGGTACTGCAGATGACCGGCTATTCTTCAGAAGACCTGCAGGGTAAACATTTCTCTGTGCTGGTGGATCCGGAGTGGCTGCCAACGGTTACCGATTTCTACGCACGCCAGCTTAGCGAGGAGATACCCTCTACCAGTCTCGAGTTCCTGGCGCGTAACCGGAACGGCGGCGCGGTTTGGGTAGAACAGTTTGCACAGCTGCTTACCGAGGGCAACCAGGTAACCGGCTTCCAGTGCATGGTGCGCGATATCACCGAAAAGAAAAAGATAGAGCTGGAACTGGGCCAGTCGGAACAGCAGCGAAAAGAAAATGAATACAGGCTGGTATCCATTCTCGAGAACACCACCGCGCTCATTTTTATCAAAGATCTCCAGGGCAGGTATGTGATGGTGAACAAGCGGTTTAAGGAAATGATGGGACTTACCGATGAGATGGTCATCGGCAAAACCGATTTCGATTTTGATGCGGTTGAACGCGCGGAGTATTACAAGCGCTCCGACCAGATCATCATACAAACCCATAACGTGATCGAGACAGAAGAGGTGATCGAGACAGAAGAAGGCATCCGTAACCTGCTGCTGCTGAAGTTTCCGCTGCTGGACGATAAGCGAAATATTTTCGGCATCAGCGGTATTGCCACAGACATCACCGAACGCGTGCAGAGCAGGCAGCAGCTGGAGTCGGCGCTGCAGCATGCCAGGGAAGCCAAGGAACTGCAGGAACAGTTCCTGGCCAATATGAGCCACGAGATACGCACACCGATGAATGGCATCCAGGGTATGACTTCCCTGCTGCTTGAAACGGAACTGACGGATGACCAGCGTGAGTTTGCACTGCTGATCAGGCATTCGCTGAACAACCTCACAGCGCTGATCAACGATATCCTGGATTATTCCAACCTGCGCGCGGGTAAGATCACCATCGATAAGATCGCCTTTAATATCAACGACCCGCTGGATGCGGTGAAGATTCAGTTCTCAAATGTGGTTAGCCGCAAAGGGCTTGCGTTCTACATTACACTCGATAAAAACCTGCCGCTGCTCGTTATCGGCGATCCCTATCGTTTGAAACAGATACTGGTAAGTCTGGTAGACAACGCGATCAAATTCACCAAACAGGGACATATTGCCATACATGTAAGCGTGGATACACTCAATGGCGACAATGCCATTGTGAAATTCCGGGTTACCGACACCGGCTCCGGTATTGAGCCCGATAAACAACGGCATATTTTTGAAGGTTTTACCCAGGCCAGTATGGATATATCGAGAAGTTTTGGTGGCGCAGGACTGGGTCTGGCCATCAGCAAAGGGCTGATTGAATTGCAGGGTGGACGTATACAGGCAGAAAGCGAACCGGGAGAGGGATCGGTGTTCAGCTTTACCATTCCCTATGAATTACCCGCCACCATCACCGAAAAAACACAGACAGCCGAATTAAAAGAAAATCTCCGCAACAAACACGTGCTGGTGGTGGAAGACAACGAAGTAAACCAGCAACTCATCAACTTTGTCTTGAACCGCGTGGGCAGCCGCGTACGCATCGCTTCCAACGGCAAAGAAGCGATTGCCCTGTTTGACGAGAAAGATCCTTTTGACCTGGTGATCATGGACCTGCAGATGCCGGTTATGGATGGATACGAAACCGCCACCTATATCAGACAGCAGCTGCATTCCCAGGTGCCGATCCTTGCGCTTACCGCAACAGCGCTGAAAGGCGAGCAGGAGAAATGCAGGTCGGTGGGCATGAACGATTTTATGCTGAAGCCTTTTGATTTTGACGATCTGTACAGGAGACTGGTACATTTGCTGCAGCATAAAGTCGTTGCAAGAAACGAACAATCCATACCTATGACCACTGCTAACCAGAAATCCTACGACCTCTCCATGCTCGAAGAGCTGGACGACAATGCATCCGTGCTGGATGTATTGACCATGTTCCTCGAGAATACGCCGGCTGAGATCGGGGAACTGGGTAAACTCTGCGCCGAATACAAATGGCCCGAAGTGCAAAGACTTTCTCACAAAATAAAAGGAGCGGTTGCCATTGTACAGGCATTGCCGCTTGCCAGGCGTCTTGCCGCAATGGAAGAAAACGCCAGGGAACTCAGGAATGAAGACAGACTGGTTCTGGAAGCCCAGGATGTAAAAATGCTTTTTGAAGCGCTCCATAAAGCGCTGCAGCCCGAAGTGGAACGTTTACAGAAAATCGTTTTCAATGCTTAGCAACTGACCGGCACAGACCGATACGCAGGTGAATTTGTCTTTTTCAATTGCAGTAACTGGAGTAGGTTTGCATGGATTTCAATACAAGAACTATGAGTTTTCGCAATTTTAAGATGGTCAGTTACGTGGTGTATGGCCGCGGTAGTTTTAACCAGCTTGACGAAATACTGGCGCCGCAGCGCAAAACGGATGCGCCCATCATTTTCCTGGTGGACCATTTCTTTGAAGGCAGGCCATTGTTGAACAGGATACCGCTCCGCGGCAAAGACAAGATCATTTTTGCCGATGTTAGCTATGAGCCCAAAACAACACAGGTAGACGCGCTTGCAACACAGTTAAAGAATGAATTCGGCACCATAAGCGGTATCATCGGTATCGGCGGGGGATCTGTAATGGATCTTGCCAAAGCCGTTTCGCTGATGATGACCAACCCCGGCTCTTCCGCCGATTACCAGGGATGGGACCTGGTTAAATTTCCAGGCGTATACAAGGCCGGCATTCCCACATTAAGCGGCACCGGCGCCGAGGTAAGCCGGACCACCGTGCTTACCGGTCCAACCCGTAAACTGGGTATGAACAGCGATTTCACTCCGTTCGATCAGATCGTACTCGATCCCGAACTCACCAGGGACGCGCCCGTTAACCAGCGTTTCTATACGGGTATGGATTGCTATATCCATTGCATCGAAAGCCTCGAGGGCACTTTCCTGAATGAATTCAGCAAAAGCTATGGCGAAAAAGCGCTGCAGCTCTGCCAGGAAGTGTTTGTAAAAAAAGACCGCTGGAACAACGAGTCCGACGATCAGCTGATGATGGCTTCCTATGCCGGTGGTATGAGCATCGCCTATTCACAGGTGGGCGTGGCGCATGCAGTGAGCTATGGACTGAGTTACCTGCTCGGCACCAAGCACGGTATCGGCAACTGCATCGTGATGAACCACCTCGAAGAATATTATCCTGCCGGTGTAAAGGAATTTAAACACATGGTGGAGAAAAACGGTATCGAAATCCCCGGGGGCATCTGCAAAGGACTGACGGATGAGCAGTTTGATACCATGATCAATGTATCCCTGGGTATGAAGCCGCTCTGGGAAAATGCGCTGGGAAAGGATTGGGAAAAGATCATGACAAGAGAAAAACTGCGCGCGCTGTACGGGAAATTATAGGATTATGGATTAGCGGATGATGAATTAGCGGATGGTATCCCCCGTATATTCTTACCAACAAATCCATCATCCGTTAATCCGCAAATCCGCAATCGTACTATTTTTGGCGGATGAAATACATTGTATACCTGCTTCCTTTTATTTCCGGACTTACGATCGCCACGCAGGCGGGTGTTAACAGCCAGCTGCGTTTTTCGCTGAACAGCCCGCTGATGGCCGCTTTTGTTTCCTTTCTCGTGGGCACCGTTATCCTGGGCGCCCTGTTACTGGTTACCCGACAGCCTGCTGTCAGTCTGGCGCAGCTGCGCGGTATCGAGCTGTATAAATTCGCCGGCGGTTTACTGGGTGCATTCTTTGTGAGCGCCATCATCATCACCGTACCCAAGATCGGTTCCGCCAATGTATTTGCGCTGGTAATAGCAGGACAATTGTTTATGGGAATGCTGTATGATCATTTCGGTCTGCTGGGATTTCCGCAGAACAGCATCAACTGGAGCAAGGTGCTGGGTGCCCTGTTTGTAATCAGCGGTGCTTACCTGATCAATAAAAAATAATACGATCGCGGCAGCGGATCATTTTATTTTTTCGAGTTCTTTCTGCAGCCGGAACATTTCATCACGCAGTCTTGCCGCTTCAATGAAGTCGAGATCGCGGGCGGCTTTCTCCATTTCCTTTTTCACTTTGCCGATTGCTTTTTCCATCTGTGGAATGGTCTGGTAGGTCTCCTGCTCTTCTGCGGCGCGGGTAACGATGTCCTCGTCGCCCTGGATGGCATAGGGTCTTGCCGCATCAAATCCTTTGATATCGAGTACGGAAGTCTGGGCAAATACCTGTTCCTTGCTTTTCTTGACTGTCATTGGAACGATGCCGTGTTCCAGGTTATGCGCAACCTGTTTTTCGCGGCGCCGGGTGGTTTCATCAATGGTGCGCTGCATGCTTTCCGTCATGATATCTGCATAAAAGATCACTTTGCCGTCCACATTGCGGGCTGCACGTCCCGCCGTCTGTGTCAGCGATCGTTCGTTGCGGAGAAAACCTTCCTTGTCTGCATCGAGTATGGCAACCAGCGATACTTCCGGAAGGTCAAGGCCTTCCCGAAGCAGGTTCACGCCTACCAGCACATCTATTTCACCCAAACGCAGCTGCCGCAGTATCTCCACTCTCTCGAGCGTGTCCACATCGCTGTGAATGTATTTGGATTTGATATCGATGCGTCCCAGGTATTTATCCATTTCCTCCGCCATACGTTTGGTCAGCGTGGTCACCAGTACACGATCTCCTTTTTTTACGGTCTTATCGATCTCATCCAGCAGGTCGTCGATCTGGTTCACACTGGGGCGTATCTCTATCGGCGGGTCAAGCAGTCCTGTTGGCCTCACCACCTGCTCCACCACCACACCGCCTGTTTTCTCCAGTTCGTAGTCTCCCGGCGTGGCGCTTACAAATACCGTCTGACCTACCATGTTCTCGAATTCATGAAAATTCAGTGGCCGGTTATCCATCGCGCTGGGCAAACGGAAACCGTAGTCAACCAGCACCAGCTTGCGGCTTCTGTCGCCGCCGTACATACCCGCCACCTGCGGAACGGTCTGGTGGCTTTCGTCGATCACACATAAAAAATCTTTCGAAAAATAATCAAGCAGACAGAATGGCCGGGTACCCGGCCGCCTCCTGTCGAAGAACCTCGAATAGTTTTCGATGCCATTGCAATAACCCAGCTCGCGGATCATTTCGAGATCGTATTCAACCCTTTCCTTGATACGCTGCGCTTCGATGAATTTGCCGCCGGTTTTGAAATATTCCACCTGCGCCATCATTTCATCCTGTATCTCGTGCATCACATCCACGATAAGGTCTTTGGGCGCAACATACAGGGTGGCGGGAAAGATGGCAGCATCCTGCATGGTGCCGATGCGTTTGTTTGTTGCGGTATCGATGGTTTCTATCTCTTCGATCTCGTCGCCGAAAAAAGTAACCCGGTAGCCATAGTCCACATAGGGCAGGTTGATGTCGACCGTATCTCCTTTTACACGAAACGTGCCCCTGGTAAAATCAACCTGCGACCGGTTGTACAAAGAGTTCACCAGGCTGTGCAGAAAACCCTGTCTCGAAATAACCTGTCCTTTGTTGATCCGCACAATGCCGTTCTCGTATTCGGTGGGGTTACCCATGCCGTAAATACAGCTTACGCTTGCAACAACAATGATGTCGCGTCTTCCGCTGAGCAGCTGCGCCGTGGCCTGCAGCCGCAGTTTATCCAGCTCTTCGTTGATACTAAGGTCTTTTTCAATGTATACATCGCTTACGGGCATGTATGCCTCGGGCTGGTAATAATCGTAGTAGCTTACAAAATAACCAACTGCGTTGTCGGGAAAGAATTGCCTGAACTCGCCATACAACTGCGCCACCAGGGTTTTGTTATGCGTAAGCACCAGCGTAGGGCGTTGCAGGTTCTGGATCACATTGGCCATGGTAAATGTTTTACCGGAGCCGGTAACACCCAGCAGGGTCTGGAACTGTTCTCCCTGCAGTATGCCATCTGTGAGTTGCTGTATGGCATTGGGCTGGTCGCCCGCGGGAGCATAAGGGGATTGAAGCTGGAACGGCATCGGTACTTACTTTACGGTTACGAAATTAGCAAGACGGGGCGATGTTGGCGGTTTTGTTTTACTGCGGATTTCCGCTATTTTGGTAAGAAAACATTTATGCCATGATACAGAAGACGGGGTGGATATTGTTTGCATTGCTATGCATCGGTATAGGTTTTTATCCTGCCATCTATTTTATTATAGACGAAAAATTTGGCCTGCTGGGCAGCAAGCCGGAGGGATTGCTCGGGAGCGCGGCATGGCGGTCCGCTTTTTACGTGCATATCGCACTGGGCGGAGTGGCGCTGTTAAGCGGCTGGTCGCAGTTCAGCGAAAAGATAAGAACAGCCAGACCCGGCGTTCACCGCAGCCTGGGAAAGATCTATGTGGTGTCGGTTCTGCTGAGCGCAACGGCAGGGATCTATATCGCTTTCTTCGCAACCGGCGGTATCATACCCGCGGCCGGGTTCGGGCTGCTGGGACTGGTCTGGTTTTTTACCACTGCCTTTGCCTATAAAACCATCCGCGAAGGAAATATCGATCTCCACCGCAACCTGATGGTATACAGTTATGCCGCCTGTTTTGCCGCGGTAACGCTGCGTATCTGGCTGCCATTGCTTATTATGCTTTTCGGAAGTTTCTCCATCGCCTACCCGATCGTGGCCTGGCTTTGCTGGGTGCCCAATCTGGTTGTGGCGAGGGTGATCGTGGTAAAAAATAATAAAATGATCACAAACCCGCAGTAAGGGTTTTAAGAAAAGCAGCGTTGCCATCCTAACCCCTCCCGAGGCAGTGAATGCAAAAACAACAAAACCATTTAACAATTCAACAATAGAGCCATCCCCTAACGCAACAATTCTCCCTTACTTATCCAGCTTCTTCAAAATCGCTTTTACATTGCCCGCGATCTCTTTGTCACTCAGCACCCGCCCGTTCATCTCCGTGGTGGTCCAGCCCTGCCAGATCGTTTTGTCCGTATCCGCATCCATCATGGTAAGCGTGAGGGTACTTTCCCTTACGGTTTCGGTGGCGTTATCGTATCCCAAAAACTGCGAGGGGTAATATACCGGCACATACCTTCTTGCATACGGGTTAAAGAACCACCGGGTGGAAGGCATTGAATAAACGGGATTGCTCACATTCCTGTTCTCGCGCTGTACGTCTACATCGTACACCAGCAACACATCGGGACGACGGTTATCCAATACCCATCCGCCCGACTGCAGGCGCTCGTCTATCTTATCACGGATCTTCCGGTCTACCAGGTCGTTTGACCTTGCACGGGAAACATTGTCGCCCCTGGCTTTCTGCGTACCGTTCACCCACGCATAGGATCGGATCTTGTTGAAGTTATAGGAGTTGTCTTTTTGTATATAGGCCGTGCTTCCGCAACCGGTTAAAACGAATATACCGAGCACAACACCCAATAACCCCAGCATGTGTTTGATGCTGTTCATACTACAGTGTTTATATCCATTAGATGCAATGGATATGCCGATGTATCATAAAGCGCTGCTAAATGTTTTAGAAGATTTTGTTAAGTAAGGGGTGGAATCCGAAGCGACTGATATATTGTCGCACTGCTATATTGTTATATGGCTGTTGACCCATTAACCATATAACCATGCAACAGCTTATCCTATTTCCGCCTGATACCGAAGATGGCAACCGGCGGATCAAAATACTGGTCGGTCTCGTTCTGCCGGTAGATCTTTCTCACAATATCCATTCCCTTTACCACTTTCCCAAATGCGGCATACCCCTGTCCGTCGGCTATATTTTCTCCGCCAGAATCCAGGCCAGGCTGCTCGTCGATGCAGATAAAGAATTCCGTGGTTGCCGTGCCGGGCGCAAGTCTTGCAAGAGAAATGGTGCCGTCGCCGTGGTGCAGTTTTGTCAGCTGCGTATTTTCATGCGGTATGCCCGGCAGGCTCGCTGATCGTTGTTGGTTGGTTTTCCAGATACCGCCCTGTATCAGCTCGGTCTTGGGCGCATTGGACGGCTGGTTTTCGTCGTTGAGTACGCGGTAAAAACTGGCATTGTTATAAAAACCCGAATCGATATAAGACAAAAACGCGGCCACCGTATTCGGGGCTCTGTCCGCATACAGTTCAAGTTCGATATCCCCTTTGCTTGTCTGTATCTCGATATGTGGTGTGGCGGTATTTGTCTGCTTACAGCAAACCAACCCGAACGATAACAGAATAAATGCAAATGCGCGGCGCATCAGGGTATTACTTCAAACACAAAGAACTGCGTTTTTTCGAGTGCGGCAAAATTGTTATCGGCCACCAGCACAAGGGTCTTATGCCCGTTGGGCTGTACCGGGCCGAAAGTCATGCCTTCAATATTGTCTGTATAGATGTTCAGTGAGTCCAGGTTCAGCAGTAATTTTTTCTGCAGAGGCCGCTGCGGCGGTGTTTTGATCAGGGAGGTATTGCCGATAATATTCTCCGCATCAGCCAGGTCTGCCAGGTACAGTTTGATGGTGCAGGCCAGTCTGCCCGTGGAGAACGATCGCTCCATCACGATCATTTTATTGCCTTCCAGCCACAGGATATCGGGAACGCCGTTTACGATAAAGGAATTTTCAAGCAGCGGCGGATGTGCAACAGGATCGAGGTGGTAAGCGTATTGCGCCGTATTCTTTCTGGTGGCTACATCGAATTTGTAAATCCGGATCCATGCATTGTTGGGTGTGGTTGCCGCGCGGGGACCGTCTTCGTACAGTGGTTCTTCCACGTTCAGGTACAGCGATCGGTAATCATCGGCAAAACTCATTCCCTCCAGCACCCCATTCTGTCTCGGGCCTTTTTCCAGGGTATGCATGTGCAGGTTATCCGCGATTGGAAAACTGTCTACGAATTTTCCGTCGGCAGTGATGATGTTGATCGAAGGGTCGGCAATTACCTGAGTACCCGGTTTCACAATACGCTCTCCCTCGCTCGACCATACCAGCTGCCCGGTTTTGGGATTGTACCGTATCGCTTCCGGATCGGGCGTACGGGCCGGATCCTGTTTGCTGTCGGGATAAGGGTTCCCGTTTGCCTGCAGCAGCGTGGTTGTATTCAGAAAGGAAACACTGTCTATCTGCCGGCCGTTAAAATGTATCCGGGCCGTATAAAACCTTGCGGGATTGATGGAAGACCTGTCGTCGCTTATCAGGTAGTATTGGTCGCGGTCCTTGTCGTAGTCAATGCCTGACAGACCGCCAACCACGGTTGAACGGTACAGAAAATTATGTGGCACTTCGTAATGGCTGAGCAACTGCAGGCCCCCGATCTGCTGTGTTTCCTTCGCCGCTTTTTTTGCCACCGTGCAGGAGGCAAAAAGCAGGCAGAGATAAAGGAAATGCCTGGTCAATTCCTTCTTCTTTTTCTGTCTGAGAATAACCAGGGTAACAGCTTCGGTTCGGCAAACGCCGCATCCCAGCTGTTATGATTGGCTTTGGGGTATTCCGTATACATCACATTGGGTATGCCCCTTGTCATCAGCGCCTTGAACAGTTCCCGGTCGGGCTGCGGCGATACCACGTCGTCCAGCGCGCCGTGAAAGATCCACATAGGTATTTTCTCTGCATTGGCGAGGTACCAGGGAATATTGCATGCCCCGCAGATGGGAAAGGCCGCTTTGAAATAACCGGGATACCTTCCGAGCATTTCATAGGTTCCCATGCCGCCCATGGATAAACCACCGATATACAAACGCCTGCTGTTGACAATATGGTTATCGGCAAGGCTATCCACCAGTATTTTTACCAGCTGCTGCGGAACGGGCGCGGGCTGTTCGGGTGAGAACACCCAATCAGGTGTATTGGGAATGCGTTTGGCCCGGGCCCAGAAACTGTCTTTGGGACATTGGGGAAACAATACGATGGCGCGGAAATTCCGGCGTACATTTTCGCGAACAAAGAGTTTGCCGCCATGTACCAGCTGCGCTTCGTTATCACTGCCTCTTTCGCCGGATCCATGCAGAAACAGGATAAGAGGGTAGCTCTTTCCTTTTTTATAGTTGTACGGGTATAATACGCGGTAGCGCAATGTGTCGCTTCCCCTGACCAGGATCCTTTTTTCAAAAAGGGAAAGATCCTGCGCCCCGGCCATCTGTGCCCAGCTGATCAGCAATATGGCAGCCATCATGCTTTTCATACGCCTATAAAATTAGGATAAAACCTACAGCGCATTCATTGCCCCGCATTAGAATCTACTTAAACATCGGCGGGTGCATTTCATCCCATCCGGTTGCGTCCTGGTAGGCTTTTGCCGCTGCCAGCAGGGAGGCTTCGCCGTATAGTTTTCCGATCAGGGTGATGCTGGTGGGAAGCCCGGACCGCCGGTCAAATCCTGAAGGCATGCACACAACCGGGTGTCCGGTCAGGTTGGTGATAGCGCTCTGGTTGCCGCTGCCCCGGGTAGGACAGATCAGCACGTCGATATCCTTCATCAGTTCGTTCAGTTTCTGCATCAGCACATAGCGGTGGCGGTTGGCGTTGATGTATTCTACGGCCGACATCAGCCTGGCCACACGAAAACTGTTGGGCCAGTCGTATTTTTCCTGCCGCGTCATTTCATCATCGATATTGTTCCGCGTGAATTCATCAAAAGCGGCTGCGCATTCGGCGCTGATCACGATGTCCATAATATTGAAATGGTAAACGCCGCTGTCCGGAAAAACAACCGGCACCGGTTCCACGCCCATATTCCTGTATGCATCCAGCACTTTCCATTCATTGCGGCCGGTATCGGTTATACGGTCGTAATAGTTCCTGGCGTAGGCAACGCGCAGTTTTTTGATCCCCGTCGGTTTGTAATTGAACGGCCTGTTAACAGCGCTTGCATCATAGCCATCGGTTCCATGTATATAGTTGAAAACAACCGCTGCATCTTCGGCGCTGCGGCAGATGGGGCCGATCTTATCCAGGCTCCAGCTGAGCGTCATCGCGCCGGTTCTGCTGATGCTGCCGAAGGTAGGCCGCAGACCTGTGGCACCGCAGGTAGAAGCGGGGGAAACGATAGAACCCCATGTTTCGGTACCGATGGCAAAGGGCACCAGCCCCGCAACCGTTGCCGAAGCGGATCCGGCAGAAGATCCCGAAGAACCCGTTTTTGTATTCCAGGGATTTTTTGTGCGGCCACCGTACCAGTAATCGCCCATGGCCAGGGCACCCAGCGTGAATTTTGCCACCAGCACCGCGCCGGCCTCTGTCAGTTTCTGGTAAACAAACGCATCTTCTTCAATTGTCTGGTCTTTGTACGGCGCAGCGCCCCAGGTGGTCCGGGTGCCTTTCACGGCAAACAGGTCTTTCAGACCATAGGGTATGCCGTGTAAGGGACCACGGTATTTTCCGGTGGCGATCTCCGCGTCGGCCTGTTGTGCCTGCTGCAGCGCCAGTTCTTCGGTAATGGAGATCACGCATTGCAGGCTGTCGCCGTATTTCCTGATCCGTTCAATAAAAAATTTCGTCAGCGCCACGGAGCTGATCTGTTTCTGTTTAACCAGCGAAGCCAGCTGCAGCAGGTTATAATACGCCAGCTCGTTCCTGTCTGCCGGTAACACGTGTTTGGGATAGTTCCATTTTACCGTTTCCTGTTTTTTGGGCAGCACCAGCCCTGGGGTAACCGGGTTTTGCCAGAGACTCATGGGCGTGCTGTTGCCGAGCGACTGTTTGTGCATCAGCCGGTATACCGCAAGGTTTTCTTTTACGCCGTCGTACATGGTATCGATCTCTTTCTGCGTGAAAGAGATATCGAGCATACGCGCCGCGGCGCGCAGGTCCTGGGTACTGAGGGTATCCTGTGAAAAGGAGGTAGCAGCGGTCAGTTGCAGGGCCGCCGCCAGGAATATTTTTCGCATAATAAGCAGTTGGGGTGCTGCTTAAAGATACGCTTATAAAAAATGGGGCGACGCAGGCCGGTCATCTTTCGGAAACAAACGTGTTTCCCTGTTTTACATCGCCGGTTTCAAATCCTTTTTTAAACCAGTACATACGTTGCTGCGAAGTGCCATGTGTAAAGGCATCCGGCACCACATAACCCTGGCTCTGCATCTGCAAACGGTCGTCGCCGATGGCGTTGGCGGCCGTCAATGCCGATTCAATATCGCCGCTTTCGAGCAGCTGTTTCATTTTCTGCGCGCGGTTGGCCCATACGCCTGCATAGAAATCGGCCTGCAGCTCGGCCTTCACGGAAAGTTTGTTGTATTCCTTTTCACTCAGGGCACTGCGCTGCTGCTCCAGTTCGTCGTATGTGCCCATGAGTTTCTGTATGTGATGACCAACCTCATGTGCGATCACATACGCCATTGCAAACTCACCGGGTGCCTTGAAACGGCGCGAGAGCTCGTCAAAAAAAGAAAGGTCGAGGTAGATCCGTTCATCGGAAGGGCAATAAAAAGGACCGGTAGCCGCGCTCGAAAAACCGCAGCCCGACTGTGTTTGCTGGGTAAAGAGTACCATGGTGGGTTGCGAATAATGACCGCCGTTTTCCTTAAACACCTGTTCCCACACGTCTTCGGTATCTGCCAGCACCACTTTGGAAAACGACGCAAGCCGTTCTTCCTCCGGACTGCGCGGCGCGGAAACCTGTTGCTGCGGCTGCAGGGTCTGCGTTGGCAGATCAGAGGGGTTGCCGCCAAGCAGCAGGTACAATATGCCGATGATCACGGCACCGATGCCGCCGCCGGCAATGATGCCACCGCCGCCGATACCGCGGCGATCGTCTACATTATCGCTTTCGCGTCGTCCCTGCCAGCGCATATGTTTTGTTTTTAGCGGTTAAAAAATCATGCCTTTTCAAGCAGTTTCACCCATATATAATCATCCAGCACCTGGTTGTTCTTGATCACAGCCCTGCGTTGAATGGACTCGAGGTAAAAACCGTTCTTACGCAGCACCTGCATGGATGCGGCATTGTGTGCAAATACATGTGCAAACACACGCACCATATCCAGTCTGGTTTCAATAAAGCCAAGTATCAGCCGTACGGCTTCGGTTGCTATCCCTTTTCCCCAGAAGGGTTCGCCCACCAGGTAACCGATCTCCACCGATTTGCGCGAGATGTCTTCTTTCAGCATGCAACCGATACTGCCGGCCAGCTGACCCCTGTAGTCGATGGCAAAATGCACCATCGGGTCTTCCTTGCTTACGTGCGCGATCCATTGCAGGGCATCGACAACCGTATAAGGACTGGGCAGCCTGTCACGGACATTGTTCCATATCCTGCGGTTATTGGCGATAGCGGCCAGCGGCTGTGCGTCCTGTTTTTGCCAGGGGCGTAAAACGATCTCACTCATTGTCCCTGATATCTCTGTTTAAATAATCCGTATAGTCGGGCAATATGGAATCATAAGCGGTGTGCATAAACGGCGAGGTCATGATGAAATCAGCCGTGGCGCGATCGCAGGCCATGGGAATATTCCAGGCAACGCATAGACGCAGCAGGGCTTTTACATCGCTGTCGTGCGGCTGCGCCTCCATCGGGTCCCAGAAAAAGACCATGATGTCGATCTCCCCGTTTGCTATCATGGCGCCTATCTGCTGGTCGCCACCCAGCGGTCCGCTCAGCACCCTTTTCACCGGTCTGCCCAATTGCTCCTCCAGCAGTTTGCCCGTGGTACCGGTAGCCACCAGGTCGTGTGTGGCCAGGGCTGTTTTGTTGTAGACGGCCCAGTCTATCAGGTCGGCTTTTTTATGATCGTGCGCCACCATGGCCACTGTTTTTTTACGTCCGAGCGTTTTGATCTTTGCCATAGGAAGGTATCAGTTTATCATGCGAAATCTCCGGTTTCTCTTCTTTGAAAAAATGCACCGCGCCAGATGCCAGTGCCGGAAAAGCCACTGTTATGAAAAATAGGTAAATAAAAGAAACATGGTATGCCGCCAGCAGTAAAGTTATCAATAACAAATAAAACGGGTACAGCAGCAACAGCGATGCAAACAATACCGAATCGTAAAAAACGGTGGACTGGGTCTTTGCCGACACCACCATGCGTACCAGGCTAAAGGGAACGATATGCAATAAATAACCGATGACAGCGGGCAGCAGCAATAGGTTCTTTAATCCGTTTGCCGGCGCCGGCCGGGGCACTAGTACCAGGGGCGCCAGTTGCTGCAGCATCCGGTCATTGAAACAGCGCAGGTTCTTTGCTTCTTCAGCATAAGGCAGCAGCTCTTCCGCCGACGAAGTGTTTCCCATACTGATACGCACGGTCTTACCGATGCCATGCAGGGAGTCATAAGCAATGCCTACGGGTAAAACGCGAAACCCCGGCAGGCAACGGTTCTCCATCGCAATACGGGCCGCGCCTTTTTTGAATGGCTGCAGCGTATGGCTGTTCACGCAAATTCCTTCGATGAATATCAGTACGATGCCATTGCGGGCCAGTATCTCGCTGCAGCGTTTAAATGCATGATCGTTCAGCGCCAGGTTTTCTTTGCCTTCGGACAGGCGGTAAACGGGTATCATGTTCAGCCAGCCCAGCCATCTGCGGTGCCGGGGTTTTTGAAACGCATCTCCGCGGGCCAGGAAATGAACCGGTCTGGCAAACCGGGAGCCGATGATGACCGCATCGAGAAAAGAATTGGGATGGTTGGCAACCAGCAGCAGGGGGCCTTTTGTGCGGTAAAGACCGGAAGGACCGGAATCGATCTTCCGGCAGAAAACAGCCAGGGCCAGCCTCACGGGTATTTTGATCAACAGGTACAGCAATGAAGGGTAGCTTATGCTTAAAAATACGCAAGCCCTATTCAAAATAGGGTGTTTAATGGTATTTAGCTTTTGTCTAATAGAAGTTTTCTATTAAAAACAGCCTGTTCCCACGAATTTCAAAACAAAAAGGTCGCACCTGCGTGCAACCCCTTTGTATAAACTAACCCATCTAAAAAAACTTTATTGTGCTTCCGCAGCCTGTTTTACATCGGAAAGCTTGGCCCTGATCTTGGCTTCGATCTCGGCAGAAAGTTCGGGATTATCTGCCAGCAGGGATTTCACCGCATCGCGGCCCTGGCCGAGTTTGTTGCTTTCATAACTGAACCAGGATCCGCTTTTCTGCACAATACCCAGTTCCACGCCCATATCGATGATCTCGCCCAGTTTGCTCACACCTTCGCCGAAAATGATATCGAATTCGGCCGCGCGGAAAGGCGGCGCCACTTTGTTCTTCACCACTTTTACTTTTACATGGTTGCCGATAGCGGCATCACCGTCTTTGATCTGCGCCGTACGGCGGATATCCAGTCGCACGGAAGCGTAAAACTTCAGCGCATTACCACCGGTGGTCGTTTCGGGGTTGCCGAACATCACACCGATCTTTTCGCGGAGCTGGTTGATGAATATGCAGATAGTGCCTGTTTTATTGATGGTGGCCGTGAGCTTACGCAGCGCCTGGCTCATCAGTCTTGCATGCAGTCCCATTTTACTGTCGCCCATCTCGCCTTCCAGTTCGCTTTTGGGAACCAGCGCGGCAACAGAATCGATCACCACCACATCCAGCGCACCGGAAAGGATCAGCCTGTCGGCGATCTCCAATGCCTGCTCACCGTAATCGGGTTGAGAGATCAGCAGGTTGTCTACATCCACACCCAGTTTCTGTGCATAGCTGCTGTCGAACGCATGTTCCGCATCTATGATGGCGCACATACCGCCTTTTTTCTGCGCTTCGGCGATCACATGCGTGGCGATGGTGGTCTTACCGGAAGACTCCGGCCCATAGATCTCCACGATACGACCCTTCGGCAATCCGCCCACGCCCAGCGCCGCATCCAGACCGATGGAACCCGTGGAAATCACTTCCATCGGCTCCTGGCTTTTTTCGTTCATCATCATCACACTGCCCTTTCCGTAGTCCTTGTCAATCTTGTCGATCGTCAGCTTTAAAGCCTTCAGTTTTTCTGCGTTACTCATGGTGTCGAATTTAGAGGGTCAAATTTAATGGAGTGGTAAAAGTAAGTCATTTTACTTATGCACACTAATTTTTTTAGTAATTTTTTTACTAACGTATTTAGTTTGCCACTTATTGCCGCGATCCAAAACTAACCGCTGCGACAGACACACGAAAGCGTATTTATACGTGGAATTTGTGCGGGGTGTAAAAATGTACCGCCTACCACCACCATCCGCCTGCATAACAATATAACCGTGCAGCTATCATGCCTGTTTTGGTGTAACATGATGGCAACCAACAACATATACAAGTGCCATTGATTTAACACCGCGGAACATTTGCCCCGTTTACTTTTGCAGCATGCGTAAACTATCCGCGATGATCGTGCTGGCCTGTTTGCTGTGCAGTGGTGCAGGGGCGCAGGACTGGAAACTGCGTACGAATAAAAACGGCATCCGCGTGTATGCGCGGGAAGTGCCGGGGTCAAGGATCCACGCGCTGAAAGTGGAATCTACGTTTGATGTACCGGCCTCCCGGCTGGTGGCGGTGATACTGGATATTGAGGGGGCAACCGACTGGTTATACAGTACCAAATCCTGCATACCCGTAAAAACAATGTCTGCTGCGGATGTGTATTATTATTCGGAGATAAAGTTTCCCTGGCCCGTGGCCAACCGCGATTTTGTGGCGCACCTTACCATCAGCCAGGATGCATCCACCAAAACCATTCATGCGCATGCAGAAAACGTATCTGACATGGTACCCGAGAAAAAGGGGATCGTAAGAGTAACCCAATCCATTGGCAACTGGACGATACAGCCGCTCAACAGCAACCAGGCATATGTGCAATACGAACTGCAGGTAGACCCCGCCGGCGCATTGCCTGCCTGGCTGGTAAACATGCTGTCTTCCAGAGGTCCTTACGAATCTTTTTTCAACCTGAAAACCCAGCTGCAGAAGTCCAAATATGCCGGGGCGAAATATGCCTTCATCACAGACTGACCTGCCGGTACTCCTAAGCGCTGATCGCCATGGCAGCCGCTTTATTTTTCCTTTCCCAGCCAGAGCAGGGTATTGATGATCAGCCGGTCCTGTTCGGGACTGCTGAACGTGGAGGACAGCGTTTTGTTGGTGCCACCATAGTCCATATCGTTGTGTCCCATATTCATATACAACATGCGGTACTTTGTATTTGTCCATACCACGGGGTAATAACCGCTGCGCCATATCTCGTGCGGCTTTGGACCGGTGCCAAGCGGAAAACTGGTGGAGTCTATCGAGAACAATATCTTGATATCCGGGTTCTTCCGCAGATCGTTCTGCCAGCGATACCATTCGTTGGGCGCTGTCTTAAATGTTTCGGGGATATTTTTTACGGCAGGGTGATTTCGGTCTTCTTTACGAAGTATAGCCGCAGTTGGCCGCCAGGTATTGCTGCCGTACTGACCCGATCCGAGAAATACATTGTGGTACCAGTCCCAATCCTGTTTATACGCCGAAGGCGTTAAGGCAAACCCCGAGAAATGAAAACCGATAAAGCCGCCGCCATTCTCCATATACTCCTGAAACGCCTTACGCTGCGCGGGCAGTTCGGGCCTTGTATCAAGAAAAAGTATTACCCGGTAAGCGGCCAGAAAATCCGCATTCAGCTTTGACCAGTCGTCTGTGGCATCATAGGTAAAATGGTATTGCTTGCCCATTTCGGGAAACCAGGTATTTGCCTCCTGCACAAAACTGATATGCGCCAGGTCCTGTTTGCCGGTATAGAAAGCAATTACCTTAAAGGGTTTTTGTGCAAGCGATACAACCGCTGCGACACAGGCGGCAATCGTGACCAGGGTTTTCCTGCCGTGCATGGTTTATTTTTTACAGGGTCCGTTGAATACACTCATTCCGCCCGACATATTGATCACGGTAAATCCTTTTTGCGTCAGCAGGTAACTTGCCCTCGGGCTGCGGTGACTGTGTGAGCAGAATACGAGTATTTCCTTTTTCCGGTATGCATCAAGTTCGCCGATCCGGGTCTCGAGTTCCTGTATGGGAATATTGATCGCATTGATGAGTGTTCCGTAATCAGGATTGGCTTTGCCGCTGTACTCTTCCCTGGTGCGCACATCGAGCAACACCATATCAGGATGGGTTTTGATATACGCGCATACCATCGATGCCGGCATATTGCGGAACGAGATACCGCTTGCTTTTACCAGTTCCATATGACAGGCACCGCAGTTGCCCGGTTTGCTGTAAACAGTGTTATCGCAGTCCTGTCCGCAGGGCATGCACCGGAACGAATCTGTCTGGAACGATGTGTGCGCAGAAAACAGGCTAAGCAGGAGGGATACAAGCAGGGAGGGCAGCATCGGGTGATTTTCCCTGTAAAATACATTTTCGCCGGTAAAAATGCTACGGTGCCGTCAACAGAATTTTTAGGGCAGCGCTTATTTTGTTGTAACGAAATGCATGCTGTTTCCAACGCTTTTTCAAGCGCAGCGAGGCGAGCTCCTGTTTTGTGTTTTTGCAACCTGATTCCGGCATAATCACTGGTCCGCCGCTTTTTTCAGCGCGGCGATATCGAGTTTTTTCATTTTGAGCATGGCTTCCATCAGTTTTTCAGAAGCCGGCGTGGGGTTTTCGGGTGTCAACTCATTCATGATGGAAGGAACCACCTGCCAGGACAATCCGTATCTGTCTTTCAGCCAGCCGCACTGTTGCGCATTGGGATCTCCGCCCTCGCTGAGCTTGTTCCAGTAATCATCCAGCTCTTCCTGTGTTTCGCACTCAATCACAATGGAAACCGCTTCGTTGAACTGGAAATAAGGACCGCCGTTCAGCGCCATAAAAAACTGCCCCTCAAGTTCAAAATCGATAGTCATTACGCTGCCTTCGGGTCTTTTGTGTATTTCGTACCCCGCTTTTCCAAAATGGGTGGTCTTGTGGATCCGGCCGTTTTTAAAAACGGATAGATAGAAATTCACCGCTTCTTCCGCGTTGCTGTCGAACCAGAGACAGGGATAGACCTTTTTTATTGCTGACATGGGTGTTGGTTTTGGGGAGATACTGCAAAAAGAGTTCCAGGACCGGGTTGGATGGCTGCATGGCTAAATTGTTATATGGTTGATAGCCATATAACAATTTAGCCATGCGCTATTCCCTCAGATTCCAATCCCCCTATTTCCCAACCCGCAGGTACTTCTCAATATTCAGTCTTTCCACGCCTGCCGCCTCCACTTTCTCCACTCCGCGCTGTATCAGCGTGTCTCCTCTGATGGTAACGGTGAAGCTGAAATCATGTCCTTCCCAGTCGCGGGCATTGCAGTATTCGAGGTGTTCGGTGTAGGTGCTGTCTTTCAGCGTATATGCTCCGCCGCCGGCACTGAAGGCAGCGGTTGCGGAGTCTTTTCCTTTGGCAAGATCATGCTGCATAAAGGCAAAATGCGTGGCGTTGATGATCTTGATAAAAGAACGGTCTTGGGTATAGTCAGTAACGGTGGTATCGCCTTTTTCCACCAGGGTGCCGCTGAGTAATTTCCAGGTTCCCTGCAGGGGCAGCTGTGTTGTATCCACCACCCTGGTGTTGCAGGCAAAAAATAAGAGCAGCATCAGAAAGAAAATAACGGGTTTTTTATACATGGCTGGTAATTTTTAGACGTTGATTACCCGGCTTTGATCCATTTGGGTTTTTGCCTGAGTACTTTTTTAAAAACGGGACAGTCTTCTGTATGCGCTCCCGGCAGGAAGCCGGTGCTCAACAGGAACTCATTCACGATCTCGCCGCCGGTAAAACGGAATGTTTTTTTAAACAGCTTTACCCATGCTTCTTTTGTGAGCGGATGATGTGCCGAAAGCCAGTTCTCGAATGAACCATGGGTTTGCTGCAGCTGCAGGATGGTTTTTGCATTCTCGATAGCCGCATTTATTTTAAGTCTGTTGCGTATGATGCCCGCATCGTTCATCAGCCGTTCGCGGTCTTTGTCTGTATACGCCGCAACCTTTTTTACCTCGAAATGATGGTAGGCGCTGCGGAAGCCAGCCTCTTTTTTCAATATCGTTTCCCAGCTAAGACCCGCCTGGTTGATCTCGAGTACCAGGCGACAGAACAGCTCGTTGTCATCGTGTATCGGAAACCCGTAGCGGGTATCGTGGTAGGTTTTGTGCAGCGCTTTGCGCTCTTCATTCATCGAATCGATGGCCCGGCAGTAAGACATGTTATTGTATGGATTGGCAGACTCAGGTTTGTTCTGCGGTGAATTTTCCCGGTTTATTTCCATGCCAGGACCTGGCGTCTGGCGTTTACAGAACAGTAAAAACCCGTGCTTCGCCGGCCATGCATTCGTAACCCGCTTACAAGGTATTTATTTATTTTAATGCGGGGCATTTCATAATGCCAGCAACCAGGGTATCAAATCTCCGGGCGTTGCACGGTAACGCGCAGGTAGGTTGCCGTAATGGCTGTTTTATCGGGCGAGCCGCTTTTGTTTTCGGCCTGGAACAATGTTTCCAGTTCCTGTTGCAGGGCGCTGGCTTTCCCGTTTTTTTCTGCGGCTTCAAAGGCATTCATGGTTGGACCGTAAAATTTCCGGAACGCTTCCACAAATGCCGTGGGAGAATAGGGGGCGTGGAAAGTCCAGGGAGCTCTCTCAAAAGAAATGGCTTCCGCGGGAACGCCTGCCTGTGTAAACCTTTCGATCACATGGGGCTCCATACCCCAGGTCATCGGGCTGATAAAGCCTTCGGGTGGCGGTGGCGTATAGGCGGAGCTGATCCTGAGTATCTGTGCCACCAGTGTTGGATCTCCGGGTATCCAGTTTCCCATGATAACCCTTCCACCGGGTTTGGTTACACGCACCATTTCCCTGGCCACATCAAATGGTTTGGGTGCAAACATGGCGCCGAATATGCTCATGGTGATATCGAAAGCCGCATCGGGCAGGTCTTTGAGATCAGATGCATCGCCCTGCATGAACACACAGTTGTTCAGTCCTTCCTGCAGTACCCTTTTGTTGCCCGCAGCCACCAGGTTATCGGCGATATCAACACCGGTTACGCTGGCCCCGCGTTTGGCGGAAGGAATCGCGGTGGTTCCATCGCCACAGCCCAGGTCAAGCACTTTGTTTCCGGCGCCGATGCCAAGATCGGCTATCAATGCTTCGCCGCTTTCACGCATGGTTTCCGCAATGCGCGTAAAGTCTCCTTTTTCCCATAATGCCTTGTTTGGATTCATAAAGTGTGTTTAGTATTACGGATAATTAGGTACTGCTGGTAGGAAGTGGCCGTGTGCGGGAATACCAAATTACGGAAGCAAAGCAGAAATTCAAACGCCTGAACATTTATTTTACGGCAATTTTACCGGTATACGCTGGGGTAAAAAGATGCGAGCCGGCTTCGCCCACAGAAAAATCTGTTGGTAACGAAGGTGTTGATCAACATTTGGCTGCCGGTATCAGTCATGCAACCCTTTACCGGCCAGGATCTGCGGTGTGTATTTCGCTACGCGCGATTCTCTTGTAACGGATTGTTTGGGTGCGGCAAAATACAGGAGGTAGGCCCGCTGCCTGCCGGGTGTTAACGCATGGAATGCTTTTTTCAGCGCTGCATTTTTCGTCAGCACCTGCTGGAATTCTGCAGGTGCTGGAAATTCTTTTGTTTTCTTCAGCGCCACTTTCAAACCCGCTTTCTCCACCTCGATCGCTTCGTATACATAGGCTTTCAGCACCCGCTCCAGTTTTGCGATCTCTTTGAGACCGGTAAAACGGATCTGTCTTGATGACTGCACATTCTCTGTCTGCTGCACCAGTATGCCGTTTGCATCCTGCAGCAGGGCGCCCTTGAAAAAAAGCAGCGCACAGTAGTCTTTAAAACCGTGTATCAGCACCAGGTTTTTCTGCTGCAGGGTATAACAGGGACAACCCCATTTCAATTCTTCTGTAAGGCCGCAGTCGAGCAGGATCTCTCTGAGCTTTTCGTATTCTTTCTGCCAGCTCTTTGCTTTTGCAAAAAAGAAATCAACTTTCGGGTTCATATAGTCCGTTTATGCGTTCGGGGAAACCGTTTTCCGTGAAGCGGGTCTGAAATACCGGGACACCACCGTCAGCAGCAATAATAATACCGGTCCGAAAAGTTCGCTGACTTTGTCGCCAACAGCCAGATGGGAAACAATGGCGCCCGACATAGCAAAGAAAAAACCGGCGTAAGCCCATTC
The DNA here is from genome assembly GCF_009939225.1 of Sediminibacterium soli. Lineage (GTDB taxonomy): Bacteria > Bacteroidota > Bacteroidia > Chitinophagales > Chitinophagaceae > Sediminibacterium > Sediminibacterium soli. The sequence continues at coordinate 1,720,309 of NZ_JAACJR010000008.1, forward strand.
TTTCCAAACGGGATATTTCGGCACCAGCACCGCAATCACGCCAAGTATTTTCCACACACCGATTACTGTCAGAAAATAGTCGGGGTAACCCAGCCGCGCCATCAGCTCGGTTTCTTCTTTTGTTTTCAGTAACTGTACGATGCCGGTTGAAAGCATGCCCAGCGAAAGCCAGAGCGTGGCGATCCAGTAAATGATCCTGTTTCTTTTTGTCATAGCGGTTATTTTGGTTTGCTGAAAATTTCCTGTATCCGGTTATGGGCCATCTGTATCCCCTGCGCAAAGGGCAGCTGCAGCAGGCGGTCTCTCTGTTCAACAGACCTGTATACCGGCTGCATGGTGAGCCGGCTGGTATCCCCGTCAAGACTTTCAAACTCGAGGTATTCGATCCAGGGACTGAACGGCGTGTTCTCCATCTCAAATGTCCGGGTAATTTTCCGGTTGGTTTCAAATTCATGGATCACGCCGTTGAAGCCGTGTTTGTTTCCTTTGGGGTCCGTTGTTTCAAAACGCCAGCTTCCGTGCACCCTGTTGTCAAGTGTCAGCACCCGTGTTCCCATCCATTGCGCCACAATCTCCGGGTCGGTATAGGCGGTAAAAAGAAGCGGCAACGGCAGCGCAAAATCCCTGGTGATCAGCAGCTCCTGTTTTCCGTCTTCGGCATGTATCCTGGTTTTCTGTTCCATAACGGTTATTTTCTGGCTTTGTATTTTTTCATGATGGATTCCAGTTTGTTAAAGCGGTGCTCCCAGATCATCCGGAAGGGTTCAATGAACTCTGCCACTTCCTTCATTTTTTTGGCGTTGATATGGTAATACATTTCTCTTCCCTGCTGCTGCTGCCCCAGTAATTCGCATTCCGTCAGTATCTGCAGGTGTCTGGAAACCGTGGGTCTTGCCGTATCAAAATTGGCGGCTATGGCTCCCGCTGTCATTGCCTGCGATGCCACCAGCAGCAGGATCGCCCTTCGTGTGGGATCCGCTATCGCCTGGAATGCATCTCTCCGTAAATTCATTATGTAGCTATTTGACGACAAATATATGTGTAGCTAAATAGCTACGCAAATTTTTTTTTCCGATTGGGTACTGCTGCGGGTTAACCGAACACTGCTGCATAGTGCTACCTTTAGGCAAACCCTGTTATGTACGAACAGCTTACCCGTTTTATCCGGTCGCGTATCTCTGTCAGCAGCGACGAGCTGGAGCGGGCCCTTGCGTACAGCCGGTTCCAGACATATAAAAAGGGGGACTGCCTGCTGCGCGTTGGCGAATATTGCCGGTTCGTGGCTTTTTTAACCAGGGGACTGATCGTGGCCACCATACCCGATGAGGACGGCCATGAGCGGGCCAGCGGATTTATTTACGAGAACTGTTTTTTTACCTATACCGAAGGCTTGTCGGTTAACCAGCCATCGCATAAGAACCTGGTTGCGCTGGAAGACTGTGAAACACTGATGCTCGATAAAGAAAAACTGCGCATTCTTTTCAGGGAGCAGCCAAAATTTGAATCGCTGCTTACACAATTGCTGGCCGATGAGGTACGGTCGCTGTTGCTGCACCAGCAGGCCACCAAATCGCGCTCGCTGGAAGAACGGTACCTCGATCTGGAGAACCGTTTTCCCAACGCTTTTCAACGGATACCGCAGAAATACCTGGCAGATTACCTGGGCATAGAAGCCCCGAGTCTGAGTCGCCTGCGGAAAAGACTGGCAGGTAAATAAGAAATTAACCGGGGTTAAGCAGACACGCTGCGCCGCAAAATAGTTTTGTGCGGTAAAACCCGCTTATGGATCTGAAAACATTCGTATACCTGCTGCTCGACAATGCCGGCAGGTATTTTTTTGTGGCCGCGCCCGTTTTCTTTCTTTTTTATGTACTGCTGAGAAAACGCATTGCCGGAAAAAAGATACAGCTCCGTTTTCCCGGGCTCTCGGATTATGCCCGGGAGATCCTGTATTCCACTTTGTCCATCATCATTTTTTCCATTCCGCCGCTGCTGATGTTGTACAGCCCGGTTATACGTCCTTATACCCGGTTTTATACCGATATCAATGAATATGGATGGACATACCTGGTAGCGGCGTTTCCCCTGCTGTTCCTGCTGCACGACACTTATTTTTACTGGACGCACAGGCTGATACACCACCCGCTGCTGTTTCGCCGGGTACACCTGGTGCACCACCGGTCAACCAATCCTTCGCCATGGGCCGCTTATGCTTTTTCGCCGTCGGAAGCACTGCTGAATTCACTGATCTTTGTTGTTTTTCTCCTGGCCATTCCTGTTCACAGCATTCACCTGATGGTGTTCTTTGTGGTGAGCCTGGTTTATAATGTGTACGGTCATCTTGGCTTTGAATTATACCCAAAGGGATTTAACCGGCACTGGCTGGGCAGGTGGATCAATACTTCGGTAAGCCATAACCAGCACCACCGGCATTTCAGGGGTAATTACGGTTTGTATTTTACTTTCTGGGACAGGCTGATGGGTACGCTGCGGACCGATTACGATGCCGCTTTCGATAACCTGAAGAGCAGGAGCAGGGAGCCGGCGGGCTGAGTGGATTTTTGGGCACGCGCATACCGTTTGTCGTACCGGCTTTATCAACTGTTCTGTTCTTCCGGCTGCTCAGGCGTGGCATCTGTTTTTGTGGGAACGCTGCAGGATCCGTTGAAACAGTTTCCTGCCGCGCAGCCGAATGCGAACAGCCCCATGGCCGCAAAATACCCGCCGATCAGCAGACCGGCCCATTCGCGTATGGCGATAGACTGTCCGATCACCGCGATGCCGATCAGCAGGTACAGCACCCGCTGAAAATTCCATCCGTAGCGTATCCTGTTTTTCATATCAGGAAATTTTGTTTTGCAGTCCGATCCATCCGCCGCCGTTATGCACTTCGCTAAACCCCTGCGAGCGCAGTATGGATTTTGCGGAGGCGCTGCGCATACCCGATGCGCAGCAGGTGATCACCGGTTTGTCTTTGCTGATCCTGGAAAGGGACGCGCCGAGTTCCTGCAGGGGAATGTTCACCGATCCGGCAATATGTCCTGTATGGTATTCCGGTTTTGTTCTCACGTCAATGATCTGTGCGCCATTTGCCACCAGTTCTTTAAAGGGCACTGCGGGACGGCCGATGCCGAATAGGTTTTTTAATTGTTGCAGCATGTACTTTTTATTTTTTGTTTATTAACAGGTCCACATCAAACCAGCTGCCGCCGTTCCGGAGTAAAGAAGCTGCCTGACCGCTGCGGATACCGCTGGCACAGCATAACAGGATGGGCTGTGGCAGCCCCTGTATTTCGCTGCTGCGTTGCGACAATTCGGCGAGTGGAATATTGATGCTTCCTGTTACGCAACCGGTCGCATATTCGGCGGGGGTGCGTACGTCGATGACCGTAGGGTTATTGTTCATGGTTCTCCCTTTTTTGTTTTTTTGAAAAAATACCGGTTGCCAAAGCGCCCAATACACCACCATAAGCCATACTGCTCAGCGGGTTGGAAGTAATAAGACAGGTGCCGGTGGCACAACCGACAAAATAATAATACGCGTAGCCTGCGAGGATACCGATGGCTGCGCCCAGTAACCATTTGTACTTTATCATTGTTGATCAGTTGTGTGCCGCGGCTGTTTGTAATTGGTTGCTGAAAATTTCCCTGCCGTTATACACGATCTGCCAGGTAACGGGGATGATCTTTTTGAGCATATGGCTCACGCCGCAGATCTTTTCCTGCGACAGCATCACCGCGTCGAATGCCGCCGACTGATGGGCTGCCGCGCCTTTCATTTCGTAAACGATATGGGCCGATATATATTCTATCGGGGGCTGTCTGCTGATTTCGCCGGAGACTTTCAGGTTCAGGTCATCCAGCTGTATGCCCTGTTTGCGAAGCAGCGCAATCACATCCATACCTGTGCAGCCCGATAATGCGGTAAGCACAAAAGGTTTGGGAATAGGACCCTGGTCCTCTCCGCCCACGCGTTCGGGTGCGTCCATGATGATGGTATGACCATTGACAAGTGCGTTGAACTGCATTTTACCCATCCACTGGGTTTCTATTTCATGTTTCATGTATACCGGTTTACCGTGTAGCGATGTTTTACACTGCAAAATTCAGTTAATGAAACTTACCGTTTGGTGACTTTGGTCACAAATCGCCTATGATTTTCAGCTGGTGGCGGTAGAGCAGGAGTTTTTTGTCGTTTTCCAGCTTTTTCAGCAGGCGGGAGATCACTTCTCTGGAAGAAGCCATTTCTGCGGCGATCTCTTCGTGTGAGAGGTTGATCAGCGCCGAACCGGTTGCCTTTGATTTTTCTTTCAGGTAACGGGCAAGACGCTCATCCAGTTTCTGAAATGCCAGCTGGTCTATCGCTTTCAGCAGTTCATTGAATCGGTTGCGGATGGTTCTCATCACAAAGCTTTTCCAGGTGGGGTATTTCGATATCCATTGATCCATCAGCGATATCGGAACGGCGATATACTCCGCATCCGTTTCGGCCGTGGCTTTGATCTCGCTCGGGTATTGCTGCATACAGCAGGTAAAGGTCATGGCGCAGCTTTCGTTGGCGTTAACGTAATACAGCAGCAGTTCCTTACCCGTATCATCCAGCCGCGATATTTTGAGTGTACCGCTGACCAGTAACGGCACAACCCGTATTGTCTGCCCGATATCGAGCACCGTATCGCCTTCCTTTACCGATAGGTTCACCGCTTTTGCTTCGATCTCGGCAAGCAGGCCCGGTTCAAATGACTGGGCGAAGGTTTCCGGTAAATCCATGGCATGAAGGTAAGGCATATCGCAGCGTCAACCGGCTGGTGCCGGCAGCGGTTATTGCATAAGTCCGCTATTGATCCGTCGGCTCACTGAGAAACCGGTTGATCAGTAAAACAATTGCGGCAACCAGGGTGCTGTTCTGCGGTGTGGTGATTTCGCCGATATAGTCACCATGCCCGCCCGGTATTATCGCCAGCCTGGACCCCTTGATGAGCCTGTGCATTTCGGTGGCATGTTCGGGAGTGGTAACATCCCTGTCGCCAATGATGATAAAAGCAGGGGCTTTGATGGATCGCAGCTGTTCGTCGGGAATATCGGGAAATGACTGCATGCGGGCCACGTCGCGCTCATACATACGGCGAAGCGCCTGGGTATCGGGCCGTATCTTTAAAAATTCGTCTTTGTAAACCTGGGGCATGCCCTCAAAGGTTGGCTTCGACATCATTTCCCAGAACCAGGCCGGCGCACCCGCTTTTTTTGAAAAGGTAGAGGCAACAATGATCCTGTCCGTCATCTCCGGATGCCTGATAGCAAACTCCAGGGTGGTGCTTGCCCCATTGCTGAAACCAAACAGACTGGCTTTTTCCACGCGGAGGTATGTCAGCAAGGCGGCGATATCGTCGGCATCCTGCTGAAAGCTCAGGGGCCTGTCGATATCTGCGGTGTGACCATGGGCCTGCATCTCAACGGCGATCACTTTATGGGATGCCGCCAATGCCTGCACTACCCGGCCAAAGCTGGTTTGTAGGGTAGAACCACCGCCATGGATCAGCACCAGGGGTTTACCCGCTCCATGGATCTCGTAATACATTTTCAGACCGTTTACCGGCGCATAGCCGCTGGTGCCGGCGGGCGGCGATGTTTGCTGCTGCATAGGGTTACCGGAAAGTTGACAACCTGAAATTATCGAAGCCGTGAATAACAGCCAAACGACTGTTGTTTTCCTTGTATGGCGGATGCTGTTTAACATGAACAGGCGGCTGGTTTATGATTTTGCGTAACCGTAAGTCTCTATATCCGAAAGATCCCTGACCGGCCGCGTTGTTCCGTTTACCAGCAGGTACAGGTTATCGCAGATATCCAGCACGGGGCGGTACATATGATCGGTGACAATAATCCCCTTGTTGCGTTTTTCCTCTGATAACAATTCCTTTGCCTTTTCGGTCTGCAGCGGGCTCAGGTGGGTAAAGGGTTCATCCAGCATAACAAAATCCGAGCTGGATTTGGCGATGGCGTACAGTTCAACCAGCCGGATCCCCCCTCCCGGAAGACTTGCCAACGAGGCCGTATATTTTGACGCAAACTCAGGGAACCTGCCGGTAAACGCCGCAAAGTCCAGCTCAAAATCTTCGAAAATCCTTTTTAACGTTAGTGTTTGTGGAATGAAGTTGAACTGCGGCAGGTAACGCAGCCGGTGCGGTATGCTGAAAGCCTGCGGCAAGGATTGGTTATTTATGCGAACCGATTTTTCGCAGGACAGGTTCCCGTAAATAATTTTCATCAGGCAGGATTTTCCTTCTCCGTTCCTGCCCAGCAGACCGGTTATTTTTCCTGTCTCGGATCTGATATAAATATCGGACAGGATCTTCCTGTCACCAAATGCCAGTTGTATACCGTCTGCTTCCAGTGTATGGGTCATTTGAATCAGCGGATCTGGGTGATGAGAAAAAGAAACAGCATAAAATCAAAGCACAGCGTTACTGTCCATAACAAAACCCTGGAAACACCCAGGTTACGGTAGTAGTAATATTCCTTGCTTTTATAGCCGTTGATGAAGTAGTACGTAATGGCGAGGGTTGTTATTTTGAGCCAGAAAATGCCGATAAAAACGCTGAAACCGTATGCCCGGAAAATAAACAGGCAGCAGGCGGTCATAAGCAGCGACAGCAGCAGGAAGCTTTTGTAGAAAGTCCAGATAAGCCGTATGGTTCTGACCGTTTTCATTTGTGTATAACCTATACCACCAGGGTATTCTGCGGGAACTACTGTTGAAAGCGTGGGTGTTTTATGAACCGAAACAGCTTTGGCACCTCAGTCACTTACCCGATCAAGCCTGCCGCCTTGCTGATCTCCAGCATCCTGTCCATGGGTTTCTTGGCGGCCAGGCGAAGCGGCTCATCCATCGTGATCTCCGGTGTTTCGTACTGCATACACAGGTAAAGCTTCTCCAGCGTATTCCGTTTCATATGCGGGCAGTCGTTACAGGCGCAGCTATTATCGGGCGGAGCGGGAATAAAGGTCTTACCCGGACTTCGCTGCTGCATCTGGTGAAGAATGCCGGTTTCTGTGGCCACAATATATTCATTATGGCTGTCGGTTTCGGAGAATTTCAATAACTGGGTGGTGCTGCCGATATAATCTGCCACGGCAAGCACCGGGTCTTCGCATTCGGGGTGAGCGATCAGCCTGGCGTTGGGGTGGCGCATTTTCAGTTTGGTGATCTTTTCCAGGCTGAATATCTCATGGACCATACAGGAGCCATTCCATAACAGCATATCCCGACCCGTTTTCTTATTGATCCAGGCGCCCAGGTTCTTATCGGGTGCAAAAATGATGGGCTGGTCGGGCGGAATACTCTCGATGATCTTCACCGCATTGCTGCTGGTACAGATGATATCGCTCAATGCCTTTATTTCGGCCGTACAGTTGATATACGAGACTACGATATGGTTTGGGTGCTTTTCCTTAAACAGCCTGAATAAGGGCGCAGGAGCGCTGTCTGCAAGCGAACAACCGGCCTTCAGGTCGGGCAGCAGCACTTTTTTGGTGGGATTGAGGATTTTGGCCGTTTCCGCCATAAAATGCACCCCGGCAAATACGATCCTGTCGGCATCGGTCTCTTTGGCTTTCTGGGCAAGACCCAGGCTGTCGCCAATATAGTCCGCCACATCCTGTATATCGGGTTCCTGGTAAAAATGGGCGAGGATGACGGCGTTCTTTTCTTTTTTCAGCCTGTCGATCTCCGCAAACAGATCCAGGTGTGGGTCTATCACGGCATCGTAAAACCCTTTTTCCAAAACCATCTCCTGTGTGTTCATAATTGCCGTATTAATAATTAATAATTCTTTTATTTATAAAATACCTATTACTATTAGGGCTGTGGATATCCGGATAACTTTCTTATCCCCAATAGGCAAAGGTAAACTGTTGTTGTTTATGCAAGCTTATTAACAGGTATATCCACAGCGTAAATGCAGTATTGACGGAGAAATTGCTGTTTTTTTAACATATGTGGATGATGCAATACACAACAGGGGTTCTGAAGTATCCCCAATCGTCCAACTGTGTATTAACAGGGATAATTGGCAAGTGAACTTTGGCCGGACGGCTGCGGGTGCACCCGCAGGGGTATTTTATTCGACCCGTGTCCCCAACAGGCCGGGTCGTTTAGCGGGTTTATACACATAAAAGACGGCCTATCCACACCCGGGTGTGAACAGTGAAAAAACAGGCTGGTTTGCCGGCAGGAAAAGCACGGGCTGTTTTCCGGGAAAGAAAGAAAAATGTTGTACCAGACTGGAATCCGGCGGGGGTCGGGTTGTCTAAAACCCTTGTATTTATTGCCTTTTTAAGGGTTATCCACAATTTGTTCTGACGCTTTATTCCCCTATTTTTGCTACCCCATAAAACAGGGGGCAACTAAACCTACAATTGAACTGTTATGTCTGTAATTCAGAGTATTCGTGACAAAGGGGCGTGGATCATCTTTGGCATTATTGCGTTGGCATTGATCGCTTTTATCCTGCAGGATGGTGTGGGTCGTGGCCGTGGCGCCGCGTTTTCCACTGCGAGCGTTATCGGTAAAGTAAATGGAGAGAAGATACTGCGCGGCGAGTTTGAAGAAAAACTGCAGATGCAGGAACGTATGTATGCCGGCCAGGGTGCCACCCGCGAACAGCTGGTTGCTTCCGTGTGGAACCAGGAAGTGGAAAAAGCGGTTTTGTCGCAGCAATACGAGAAACTGGGATTGCAGGTTACACCGAAAGAGCTGGGCGATATATTATATGGCCCGAATTCGCCGCTTCGCCAGGAATTTACCGATCCTAAAACCGGTGAGTTCATGGTAAACAACGCCAGACAGGCGATCGCCCAATTGAAAAAAAGCACCAACAGCGAGCAGCTCAAAGCCATCAACGCCGCATATATCGAGCCCAGCATCCAGAAAGCGCTTCGCGAAAAATACCAGAACCTGCTGATCCAGGGCAATTATCTTCCCAAATGGATGTTGTCCAAACTGGAGGCGGACAATAATACAATGGGTTCTTTCTCTTATGTATTTGTGCCTTACCAGACCGTTGGTGACAGTACCGTAAAAGTGTCTGATGACGAGATCAACACCTATGTGAGCAAGCACAGCAAGCAGTTTAAAAAGGCGGAAGAAACACGTAATATCTCTTATGTAACTTTCAGCTCGGCGCCCAGCGCTGCCGATTCTGCAGCGGTATTGAACCAGGTACGTTCGGTAAAAAGCGGTTTTGAAGCTACCACAGATGCCGAAGCATTTCTTACGAAGGAAGGCTCTGAGCTTCCGTTCTACAATGGCTTCTTCAGCAAGAGCCGCATGCAGCAGGCTAACAAGGACACACTGGTAAAAATACCGGTAGGTCAGGTGTACGGCCCTTATTTCGACGGCGGCAGTTATGTGCTGGCGAAAATGATCGCTGCCAAGCAATGGCCCGACAGCGCAAAAGTTCGTCATATACTTATCGGTACCATAAACCCGCAGACCAACCAACCGATCAGGGAAGACAGTGTGGCGAGGAAACTTGCCGACAGTATCCAGACGGCCATCGCCAGAGGTGCAAACTTTGATTCGCTGGCCGCCAAATATTCTGACGACGGCAACAAAGACAAAGGCGGTGTGTACGATTATTTCCCGCAGGGACAGATGGTGGCGCCGTTTAATGATTTTTCATTCGATAAACCGGTGGGATCAAAAGGGGTGGTGAAAACCGATTTTGGCTATCATTATACCGAGGTGCTGGGACAAAAGAACGTAGGTCCTGTGTACAAGATCGCGTATTATGCAAAAACGATCAGCCCCAGCGCCGAAACCATTTCTGCGGCAAACAATGCAGCGGCACAGTTCTCGGCTGCTTCAAAAAATGCAAAAGATTTTAACGCCAATGCGCTCAAGGCCGGTAAATCCATCATTCCCGGAAACGAGTTAAAGCAGAACGATGCGATGCTGCCCGGACTGGGTATGAACCGCGCCCTTATACGCTGGGTATTCGAAGGCGGTGTGGGTGATGTATCGGAGCCGATGGAAGTGGGCGACCAGTATGTTGTGGCAATCGTTACCGCTGTGCATAAAGCCGGCCTGGCTTCTGCAGCCGAGGCAAGACCGATGGTTGAGCCCATTCTTCGCAACGAGAAAAAAGCAAAGATCATCATCGAAAGCAAGTTCAAAGGCAATACGCTGGAGGCTTTTGCCACAAGCAGCGGCAGCCTGGTGCAGCGTATGGACAGCCTGTCTTTCTCAGCGCCATTCCTGACGGGTATCGGAAGCGAACCCAAAGTGGCAGGCGCCGTGTTTAACAAGAGCCTGGTGAACAAAGCCAGCAGCCCCATCGCGGGTAACAACGGTGTGTTTGCGATCAGGACCGAAACGGTGGGTGCAAAAGCATCCGGTATGGACCCTGAATCATTCAGGCAGAACCTGTTGCAGGGTACCAGGATGATTTCTTACCGCGGTCTGGAGGCTTTGCGCAGGGCAGCGGATATCAAAGACAACAGAGCGAAATATTATTAATAACGGTACAACCGGCAGAAAGTCCGCTCCGAAAGAGCGGACTTTTTTATGCCTATATTTTACGCAAACCGAAAATCGGGCTTCATGGCTATTCAGTAATTTTGCCGTAAAGCGTAGTTATGGCAGAACTTATCTTGAACAAGGTGGCGGAAAGCGGGTTGATCAGTTTTGACCTGGAAGCATATTATCCCAAACAGCCGGTCAAGGTATTTGACCTGAAGGATTTTCTTTTTATGGGACTGATATTGAAGGAAAAGGATTTCCGGGCGGCGCTGCAGACTTTCGACTGGGAACAGTACAAAGACGCGAATGTTGCCATTACCTGTTCTGCCGATGCGGTGATACCCATGTGGGCCTATATGCTGGTGGCCAGCTACCTGCAGCCCCTGGCCGCGAATGTGGTGTTCGGTGATGAGAGAAAACTGATCGATACATTATTGCTGAAGAACCTGGAATCGGTAAAAGGAGAAGAGTACGCCGATAAGCGGGTGGTGGTAAAAGGCTGCGGTGAAGTATCGATACCCGAGTCCGCTTTTGTGGAAATTACCAATAAACTGCGCCCCTTCGCAAAAAGCATCATGTACGGCGAGCCCTGCAGCACGGTGCCGATCTTCAAGAAGAAATGATGCGGCAGCTGTTCACGACAACCCTGTGTTGCCCGCTTCCCTGGTTTTCAATTCCTCGAATTTGCTGTCGTAATCCTCGCGGATCGTGCCCAGCATGCGGTCCCAGAAAAGGAAATACAACCCATAGTTTCCCCTGAAATACTGGTGGTGCTGGTTATGGCTGAACGAAGTATTGATCCATTTGCCCACCCATGTTCTGTTAAATCCCCTCGGATACAGTTCGTAGCCGAGATGTCCGTATATGTTGTAGACAATCGACATCAGGAAAAAAATGCCCAGGTGCGTAACATGTATGGGAATGGTGAAATAAAAAATAACGGTGATGGCCTGTTCCACCAGCGCTTCCAGGGGGTGAAAGGCATAGGCGGCCCAGGGCGAGGGGTTTGTGGATTTGTGGTGCACCAGGTGAAACCACCTGAAAATGGCTTTATGGTGCATCAGCCGGTGGGTGAAGTAGAAATATGTATCGTGTACCACAAACAGTACGGGAAATAACAGGAAGTAGTAGACATACCCGTATTTATTGATATTGCTGTAGCGTGTGGTATAGGGCGCCACTTTGGGATGGTGAAGCGCCAGGATGATAAACCCCGCAATGCATATTGTGATGAAGGAAAAACCGATTTCGCGCAGGTAGTCCTGGTTTTGCGGCTGCCGCTGCTGTATTTTTTTGTACAGGATCTTCCTGCGCAGCACCACGTAGAACAACAGAAAACCGATCGATGCAATGAGCAGGTAGCGCGATCCGAGATGGTACAGCACATTGAAATACAGGTTCCAGTTCATATACGAACAGTTGGTTATTGCTTCCGGTATGCATGCAGCGAGGCAAGGGCTTTGCTGCGTAATCTCCGCTGAAAGAAATTCGTCCAGCCAAACAGCCATCCCGTAATACCCAGGGCCTGTTGCGACCAGATATACAGGTTAAAAGCATCTGTATGCTCAGAGATCAGCCCGTCGCGAAACCGCATATAGGCGGTTACCTTGTTTACAACCCTTCTGCCGGTCTGTGCAAAATCATAGCTGGCCGTCCACCGCGTGGTGGTGTATTCTTCGTCGAGTAATTGTATTTCGCCGTATTGCACCGAAAAATTCCTGGCCCGCTTGCAGAGCATCTCCCACATGGTTTTTACCTCTTCTGCGTCGAGCAGTCCGAAAACCGGGTCGTTGAACACCGCTTCGGGGTGGTAACAGGATTGCATGGCGGCATAGTCCAGGCGACTAAAGGCATCGTAAAAACGGTGAATGGTCTGTTCGTTCGGTGTCATAAAATGCGTTTATCAGTGTGCCACCAGCCAGTTTTCGCCAACACCCAGTTCTGCTTCCACGGGAACGCCATTGGGTAAAGGCAGCGCGTTCTTCATTCCCTCCAGGATCAGCGGTTTCAGGATATCGAGCTCGGCGGGAACGGCATCAAAAACCAGTTCATCATGCACCTGCAGTATCATGCGCGATTGCAGTCCTGCATCTTTTATTTTTCTGTGTATGGAGATCATCGCCAGCTTGATCATATCCGCCGCGGTTCCCTGTATCGGCGAATTGATGGCGTTTCGTTCCGCATAACCCCTTACCGTGAAGTTGGCGGAGTTGATGTCTTTCAGCCAGCGTTTTCTGCCCATCAGTGTCTGTACATAGCCGTTCTCTTTGGCAAAGTTGATGGTATTGTCCATATACGAAGTGATGCCCGCGAATTCTTTTTTGTAATTGTCGATGATCTCCTTGGCTTCCGACCGGGGGATGCCGAGGTTGTCTGCAAGACCAAACGCACCCTGTCCGTAAATAATACCGAAGTTCACGCTTTTGGCTTTGTAGCGCATTTCCTTGGTTACATCAGACTCCGCTATGTTGTACACTTTTGCCGCGGTGGCAGTATGGATGTCTTTTCCCGAGCGAAAGGCGTCGCACATATTCGCATCACCGCTGATGGCCGCTACAATACGCAGTTCTATCTGCGAGTAGTCTGCGCTGATCAGTACCCTGTCGTTGCTTCGCGGTATAAATGCTTTTCTGATCTCGCGGCCCCTGTCTGTCCGGATGGGAATATTCTGTAGATTGGGGTTGTTGCTGCTAAGTCTTCCTGTTACTGCAACGGCCTGTGCGTAGCTGGTGTGTACCCGGCCGGTTTTGCTGTTGATGATCTGCGGCAGTGCATCCACATAAGTGCTCTTGAGCTTGGTAAGTTCACGAAAGCCGAGTATATCCGATACGATCGGGTTATTAAGCGAAAGCTTCAGCAATACATCTTCACCGGTGGCGTACTGACCCGATTTTGTCTTCTTTGCTTTGGGGTCGATCTTCAGTTTTTCAAACAGCACTTCACCCAGCTGTTTGGGAGAAGCCAGGTTAAAGCGGACGCCCGCCTGGCGGTAAACATTCTCTTCAAACTGTTTGGCATCGCGCTCCAGTTCTTTGCTGTAGTTATTCAGGAAATCCACATCGATCTTTACGCCTTCAAACTCCATATCCGTGAGCACCCGCACCAGCGGGTTTTCCACTTCGTCAAATACGCGCTGCACTTCTTTCTGTTTCAGCAAAGGCGTAAAAACATGTTTGAGCTGTAGGGTGATGTCTGCATCTTCCGCGGCATATTCCTTTGCTTTTTCGATCTCCACATCGCGCATATTGCCCTGCGTTTTTCCTTTCTTTCCGATAAGCTCGTCAATATGTACGGGTTCGTAACCGAGGTATTGCGCGCTTAGCAGGTCCATGCTTCTTCGCCCTTCGGGTTCTATCAGGTAATGCGCCAGCATGGTGTCGAACATGGGGCCTTTCAGCTCGCAGCCGTACCATTTCAGTACCAGCATATCGTATTTCAGGTTCTGTCCTATCCAGTTTATCTTCTCGCTGTCGAACAGGGGTCGCAGTTGCGCAAGTATGTTTTGTGTGGCGGCCTGATCGGCAGGACAGGGAATATAGTAACCCTCCCCGCTGCGGAACGAGAAACTGATGCCCACCAGTTCGGCTTCGTTGGCGTCGATATGGGTGGTTTCGGTGTCAAAACAGATCTCTTCCTGCAGCAGCAGCAGGTCGGTAAGTTTTTGTATTTCTTCCGGTGTCTGAACAAGCTGGTAATCGTGTGGGGTGTTGCCGATGTTTTTTTCGGCAAGCAATCCGCTGGTTTCTTTGGGAAGGTCCTCTTCTTTTTTTGAGCCGCTGTCTGCTTTCACGGCAACAGGGTTTCCAAATAAGTCTGTCTGCACGGATTGTGGCGCCGAATGAAAAGCATTGAATTCATCGCCGAGTATGCGTTTGCCCAGGGTTTTGAATTCGAGTTCGGTGAAAACTTCCACCAACGCTTTTTTGTTCCATTCTTTCAGGCAATAGTCTTCCTCGTGAAATTCAACCGGCACATCGGTAATGATGGTGGCCAGTTTCTTGCTCATAATGGCGGCTTCTTTTCCGTTGCGGATCTTTTCGCCCAGCGCGCCCTTGATCGTGTCGGCATTGGCAATGATGTTTTCGAGCGTATCGTATTCTTTCAGCAGCTTGGCCGCGGTTTTTTCGCCTACGCCGGCAATACCGGGAATATTGTCCACCGCATCTCCCATCAGCCCCAGCATGTCAACCACCTGTTGCACCCTTGCGATATCCCATTTTTCGCAGATCTTTTCTGCGGTCAGTATCTCTTCCGGGTTGCCGAAGGAAGGTGGTTTGTAGATGTATACATGCGGATGGATGAGCAGCTGGCCATAGTCTTTATCGGGGGTTACCATGTATACCTCGTAGCCCTTGTCGGCGGCCTGCCAGGCAACGGTGCCTATTACATCGTCGGCTTCGTAGCCATCCACTTCCACTACGGGTATATTAAAGCCGGCGATGATTCTTTTGATATCCGGAATGGAAGCCAGCAGGTCTTCGGGGGCTTCCTGGCGGTTGGCTTTATAGTCGCTGAAATCGGTATGCCGTTCCGTGGGTGCATAGGTATCGAAACACACGGCCAGGTGTGTTGGTTTTTCCTTATTGATCAGGTCGAACAGGGTATTTGTAAAGCCGAACTGTGCATTGGTATTCCTTCCCTTGGAGGTAATGCGCGGGCTCCTGATCAGCGCATAATAGGCGCGGTAGATCAGCGCAAATGCATCCAGCAGAAATAGTTTTTTGCTCATGGAGCTAAGGTAGAGGGAATTGCGGATTAGTGGATTGCGGACCGGCGGATTATTTTGCCCTGTATGCCCATCGTGTAGGCGGGAACGCGTACGGGTTAATCTGCGGGTCCGTCATCCGTTAGTCCGGAATGTTATTTCTTCCTGAGCGAAAGATAATCCAGGAAATAGATCACCCTGAGCGATAAGCTGTTGAGCTGCGGCGCCTCGATGGTGGTTCCGAAATTCTTGAAATAGCCCCGTGAAAGGTCTTTGTCGAATGTGTTGATCGAATTTTTCCATACGATGTTCAGGAAGCTGCCAAGCGCAAACTGCCAGGTATACACCATATCGATGTTAAAATAGTTCACGTTGTAATTAGGGTTGCTGCCGATGCCCGCCACCTCGGTCTGGCTGCCGTCTTTCTGCAGGTTAAAGAACCTCCGGTTGTCCACGCTGCTCCAGTAGTGACGTGCGCGGAAAGTGAGCCCCATTTTATTGGTGAAATTGTATTTCAGAGAAAGAACATTCTCTACCGTATACCGTTTGCGGAGCGCCACGATCACACTGTCGTTGCTGATGGTGGCAAAACCAAGCGTATTGGAAAAAAGGGAAATATTGGCATTGGCACTTACCGATAATTTTTTGTTGAAGCGGTAATTGGTGCCCGAGTAAAACTCATAGCCCTGCGCACCGTTCCTGCCGGGCAGGGTAATATTAACCTCGCCGAATGCAGAGAATTTCTTGGCATAGTTAGATTCAAACCAGCCGCCGGTGGTTACACGACCGGGGCGTTTAAAAACATAACCTTCTTTGCGGGGTTCGTAAAAATCGTTTGCGGCGGGGTTGGCCGTTATAAACACACCGAAGAAATGCAGGCTTTTCAGCTGTCCGTTGAAATTGACATTCACCCTTGAACTCTGGTAATCCCAGGGTTTGTTGCGCAGAGAATAATACCCGTTGAAATTCAGGTTAAGCCTGTTATACCATTTTGTCGGCTTGATCCATTTATAACCCACCCATGCATAGTGATCAATAAAGTTGTTGTTGGTGAAATACCCCATATCGTTGGCATTGTATTTCTGGTCGGCCAGTTCCTGCGAAATGCTCATGTTCAGACGGCCGCCCGTTTTGTTGATCCCCAGTTTGTGTGTGTAACCCGATGATGTTTTTCCATCCGGCAGGTAGCCGATCAGGTGGCTCATACCCAGTTTTCCGCTCAGGTTCCAGTCGTTCTTTTTGTCGTACAGGTCCCAGAGGGCGGCCGTTACATTTGCATCATAGTCTTTTCCGGCGCGGGTTACGTTGGTATTGATCAGCGATACGCTGGAGTTGCGTTTCAGCGACTGGTCGAGCACGATGATATTGTAATTGGTCAACGGGTCTGTCTCTATCCGGCGCACTTCTTTGCCGTTGTATTCAACGGTTGCATACTGCGGTTTGGTAACGGCGTTAAAGACACCGATACCCAGACCCGAGGAAGTTCTGCCGCTTATTTTTGTTGCGTTATACAGTCTTGTCTCCGTTGGGTTGCGCGTAATGGATTCACCGGGTTTCAGTTCACTGTACACATCCCCGTAATGCAGCGGCTCACCGCCGATACGGCGGCTGTAGAACAGGTTGCCCTTGCTGAACAGTTCAGTGCCTTCCGTAAAAAAACTGCGGTTCTCGTTGTATTTTACTTCAAAGGGCGTAAGGTTCAAAACGCGGTTATCGCTCTGCACCTGGCCAAAATCCGGTATCAGGGTCATATCGAGCGTAAAAGCCTGGCTGATGCCGTATTTCACATCCATACCGCCGTTAACAGCAGTGCTCAGGTTCTTTATGGAAGGGTCTTTATACGGATAGTGGTTGGCATAGGTTGAAAAATAAGGGGAGAAGGAAAGACGTATCGGGGGTTTGATGTTCTCTATATCCGTCCACAGACCAAACTGCGCAAGGAAATTGCCGCCGACCGTGGGGTCGGTGGGGCTCCACATATATTGTTTACCGCTTTTCTGGTTGCGGCGGGTGATGTTCAGTCCCCAATCCTGTTTGTTTTTTGTGGCAAAACGAATGGCCGCATACGGTATGCGCATTTCAAACACCCATCCATCGGAAACAATCCTGGCCTGGGTCTCGTACACGCTGTTCCAGCTGTCATCCTCACCGCTGGAGGAATATTTTGCATCGTACTGCTCTCCCAGCGGCGTTACATAATAACCGAAGCCGTTGATCTTGTCGTTATAGGTATCAAACAGAACGCCTACATAATCGTTCGAGCCGATCCTGTCGCGCCCCACCAGTTCCGAAGAAATGCTGTCTTTGGGCATATGGCAGTAACCGCCCACATAGATGGCGTTATTATCGTAGAGGATCTTGATCACCGTACGGTTCTCCGCACGTTCTATATTGCCGAATGCAGGGCGCCATTCCACAAAATCGCTGGCAGCGGGTGCATTTAGCCAGGCGCTGTCTTTGAGGTCACCGTCAATAGTGATCTTCTGGGAAGTTCTTGTTGCCGGAACTTTCCTGATCTCTTTCACCGGTTTTCCGGTCTGTTGCGCCATGGCGGGGGCAACAAGCAATACAGCACAGGTTAAGATCAGCAGTGGTTTCATACGGTTGGGACGGTTGGCCGGTTAAGGGATGAATTGTTTGCACTTTGCAGAACAAACGGCATAAAACTAAAAAGGTTACAGGGAGCAGGCTGTTAAATTCCCCGCAATAGCGATAGGCGGAACTAATATAGTATGAGCGGTAAGAATGCCCGGACAATGTTGCAACAGAAATGGGGAGGGACACAAAAAAAGAGGTCCGGAGACCTCTTTTTCTATGCTGGGACAGCTGTTTATTTTATACTGTATTTGAAACGGTAGCGCTCATAAAGCTGTTGTTGTTTGTTGTCGAGACTTACCTCGCGGCCCTGAATGAAAGCATGCGAGACATGGCTGGTGCGCATATCAAGCAGGTCGCCATCGCTGACAACGATATTGGCGTCTTTACCCGCTTCGAGAGAGCCCGTTCTGTCGGCGATGCCCAGGATCTTTGCAGGGTTGAGGGTGATAGACTGCAAAGCCTCTTCCCTGCTGAGACCATAGGTGGCGGCCGTGCCTGCATTGTAGGAAAGGTTGCGGTAGCGCGTCTCTTCGTTCGTATCGTTCAGCGCAAAAAGTACGCCCGCTTTCTGCAGCGTGGCGGGTGTTTTAAAGGGCTGGTCGATATCATCGTCTTCCGATGCAGGCAGTGCATGCGACTCGTGCAGGATAACGGCGATATTGTTGGCTTTAAGCAGGTCGGCTATCTGGTAGCTTTCACTGCCGCCAACGATCACTACGTCGAAACCGAATTCCTTTGCAAAGTCGATGGCCACCAGCATCTGTTTTACCTGGTCGCCATGTACAAACAGCTTCTGCGATTTATCAAACAGGCCTTTTACCGCTTCCAGCTTCAGGTTTTTACTCGTATGCGTTCCTTCCTGCCGGTAGGCTTTGGCTTCGCGGAAGAAAGCCTTGATCTCCTCTATGCGTTCCAGGGCAGCACGTGCGGGATCCGCCGGCTGTGCGGCGCCGAAGCCGCCGGGAAACCCGGGAAAGCCACCCCTGCGGCCAAAGCGGTTGATAAAGCTTGGCATGTTTACATGGATACCCGCATCCATTTTATAGGCAGCATCTTCCCAGTTCCAGGCATCGAGCTGCACAACAGAAGAAGACCCGCTGATAACGCCGCCCTCGGGAGTGATGCTGGCAAGCAGTATGCCATTGGCGCGGATGATATTGATCACGCGCGAATCGGTATTGTACGCGGTGATGGCGCGGATATTGGAATTGTAATCGCCCAGTTCACTGAAATCATTGCTG
The DNA here is from genome assembly GCF_009939225.1 of Sediminibacterium soli. Lineage (GTDB taxonomy): Bacteria > Bacteroidota > Bacteroidia > Chitinophagales > Chitinophagaceae > Sediminibacterium > Sediminibacterium soli. Next base: position 1,739,375 of record NZ_JAACJR010000008.1, read on the forward strand.
GCACGTACGCCGGCGCCGATCTCTTTCAAACCAAGATCCGTTGCCGGCAGTATCAGACCGGGATATACATGCTTGCCTTTTGCATCCACCACTTTGGCGTCTGCCGCGGGGGTAATGCCGGCAGCCACATTTATGATCTTGCCGTTGTTTACTTCAATGGTGGCGTTTTCCACAACGGTTCCGTTACCTACATGCACGGTGCCGTTGGTGATATAAAGTCGGCCGGTAAATTCTCTTGTCGGGTACACCGTTTCCTGTGCGTGCAGGAGCGATGCGGCCACGGTCAGACAGAGTATGGAACTAATGATTTTTTTCATGGTCTTCGAATTTATTTGTTGATGGTTTCATCTTCCTGCAGGTCGTACGTGAACATACCGTCATGGTGTTCATGGTCTCCGCAGCTCAGGATATACTGCCAGCTTGGTTCCGCGGGTCTTACAGCGCCCGGGCCGGCGGTGCGTTTCTCGCCGATCAGTTTCTGTACCAGACGGAAACGTTCGGCGGAGATCTTTTTGCGCTGCTCGAGGTCTTTTTCCCTGTCGAAGTATACGATACCATCCACAATGGTCTTTTCTGCTTTTGCATAAATGCTCAGCGGGTTATCGCTCCAGATAACCAGATCGCCGTCTTTACCAGATTTCAGGCTTCCCACTTTGTCGTCAACATGCAGTGCTTTGGCGGGGTTAAGGGTCACCATTTTCAGCGCATCCTCTTCGGGTACGCCGCCGTAACGAACGGTTTTGGCAGCCTCCTGGTTCAGGCGACGTGCCATTTCCGCATCATCGGAATTGATACATACGTTCAGCCCCATTTTATACATGATCGCCGCATTGTAGGCCATGGCATCGGTAACCTCCACTTTATAATAATACCAGTCTGAGAAGGTGGAAGCGCTTGCACCGTGCGCTTTCATTTTATCGGCCACTTTATAGCCTTCCAGGATATGCGTAAAAGTGTTGAAGCGTACGCCGTATTTATCACCAACACGCATAGCCGCGGTGATCTCGCTCTGTACATAAGAGTGACAGGTGATGTAGCGTTTTTTGTTCATGATCTCAACCAGCGCATCCAGTTCCAGATCGCGGCGTGTGCCCCCGGGATCGGCTTTCATGGCCGCTTCATAATCTCTGGCGCGCGAAAAGGCATCGTTCAGCACTTCTTCCACGCCCATACGTGTATCGGGGAAGCGGTTGTTATTGGTGGAGGTGGTGCGTTTTACGTTTTCACCCAGCGCAAACTTGATAAACGGATCGGCGCCTTTGAATTTCAATCCTTCATCGTCGGCGCCCCAGCGCAGTTTGATGAGCTGTGTCTGCCCGCCGATGGTATTGGCAGAGCCATGCAGGATATGCGATGTGGTAACGCCGCCGCTCAGCTGGCGATAGATATTGATGTCTTCCGGATTCAGGTTATCCGCGATACGCACTTCCGATGTTACCGATTGACCGCCTTCGTTGATGGATTGCGCGGCGATATGTGAGTGCTCGTCTATGATACCTGCGGTTACATGTTTGCCTGTTGCGTCGATCACGCGTGCGGATGCATCGCTGAGACCCTTGCCCACCTTGGCAATTTTTCCGCCTTTGATCAGTACATCGGCGTTTTCCAGTTTGCCTTCTTTTTCATTCGTCCATACCGTGGCATTTTTGATCAGCAGGTCTTCTGCTTTCGGAGCGTCTTCCCATCCATAGCCATCAAACGGGAAACTTACCTTGCCAATGCGGGCAGGGGAATTTCTTCTTGCACGGGAGGAATCCAAAGAAGCCGTGGCGACGGAAGCAAGTGTTGCTGTCCAGGTAAGCTTATTACCCGCGGTGTCTTCGCCATAACCGTTCCAGGTGTCTCCGTTGACAACAGCCGTTAAACGGTATTGCGCACCACCGGTTGCGCCGCCGCGGTTAAAGCCGCCGCCGGAACCACCGGCCGGGGGATTGAGCGTGCCTGTTGTTGCGCCACCGGCAGGCTTTCTGGCAGGAACCGGGGAGAAACTGAGTTTGGCGATCTTACCATCGTAGCTGAACCGTCCGGTAAGCGTATCTTTTCCGATCACATTGGCGGTGGTTGCATTTTTCACATCCAGTGTATAGCTCACCGTACCCGATTCTGTTGCTAATGCGAGATGGTAGGTTCCCTTGATATCATTCCAGTTCTCTTCTTTGACACCATATTTGATACCCTGCACCCAGTTCTGTAAGAAAGTTGTTTTTTCGTTGAACACGGGTCCGCTGGTGATGATGAAATTGGCGAGCTTGCCGTTATCGATACTTCCCACCTGGTCGTACACACCGAGCAGTGTTGCGGGAACCTTTGTCAGGGCCTCGAGGGCTTTTGTCTCGGTCAGACCCATCTCAAATGCTTTGCGCAGGTTGCCAAGGAACTGGCTGGTGGCGCGCAGATCGGATGTGGTAAGCGCAAAACTGATGTTTGCCTTTTCAAATGCGCCGGGGTTGGATGGAGCCAGTTCCCAGTGCTTCATATCGGAAAGCGAAGTGGCGCGCGCGTCATTGGGATCTTCCACATCCATGGCCTGGGGATAATTCAGCGAAAGGATAAACGGTGCCTTTGTTGCAGCGATCTCTTTGATGCGCTGGTATTCATTGCCGCCGCCTTTGATGATGTACTGTACACCAAATTCATCACCAACCCTGTCGGCACGGATATCGTTCCATTTGTCATCGGCCTCAAATACCTGCGGAAGCGACTGGTTGGCGTTCCAGGATTCGAGCGAAAGATTCAGCCCCTCTTTACGGGGTTTGGTTTTATACCATTGCGCGTCGAGATAGGTCTGGCGCAGCAAAGCAATACTTCCCATCAGACTGCTGGGATAGCTTTGGGTGGAACTGCCGCGGTTGAAGGAATAGTGTGCGGAAGCTTTTTCTTTGATGACCACCAGGTTCTCGTTGTTGTTGGCAAGTGTAACCACGGTGCCGGTGCCCCTGGCAATACCGTCTTTGGCGAAGGAGAGCACGGTGCCAAAACCGATATCCCGGAGTGTTTTTGCCCGGGCATCGTCTACGGCAAACAGTTTGCTCGCGTCTGTCTCGGGTTTGAGCGCCTGGTTCCAGCCATAGGGTCCTTTTGTATTGGAAGTGATCTGCGCCGGTTGTCCGAAAATGAATCCGCCGCCGGGACCTCCGGTGGTCGGTCTCTGCGCTGTGGCCATACCGTAGTCGGTATACATGTCGATAAAAGAGGGGTAGATATACTTGTCTTTGCAATTGATCACCACAGCATCTTTGGGAACGGCAACGCCGGAGCCGACTGCAATGATCTTTCCGTCACGGATCACCAGTGTTGCATTGGCAATGGTTGTCTGTGCATCTTTCACGATAGTGGCATTGGTGAAAGCGTAACATCTGTCGCGCTTATCGGCCACCCCGTTCACCGGAAAGGTTTCCTGGGCCTGCAGCATAGAAGCCAGCAGCAGCCCCGAGAACAGGAGCTTTAATTTTCTCATAAGTATTATTGATTGGTTTGGAGAAGGCTAAAACTACTGAAATGCCAACAGAGAAAATACCATTGCTTTGTTTTTCCCGGTAAATCCAGTTTTTTGAAGGGTGAGCGTGTTATTTCAGGAACGCCCCTTTGTCTACGTCCTGGATAAAACTGATAAGACCCGGAAAATAATGCGGCTGGTCGTCCCACATAGAGCAATGACTGCCGTTGGGACAGGTCAGGTTTCTGCCCCGCGCAACCTGTTTGGCCATCCATTTCATGTGTTCGGGGTCCATGGTATCGTGTGTGGCACCGATGGTAAGGGTGGGTACGGTGATGTTGGAAAGGTCCCCGCTCCTGTCCCAGTTGGCCAGCCGGCCCGATACACCGAACTCGGATGGGCCCTGCATGATGGTATACAGTTCTGCGTTGAGATGGGGCATGGCGCGGTTAATGGGTTCGGGCCAGGGAACAGCGCGGCAGAAATGCTGGTTATAGAAATGAGGGATCAGCAGTTCCATATAACGCGGGTTGGCAAAATCCTTTCTTGCCTCAATGGCGTGCACACTGTCGAGTACGGGTTTGGTCATTTGTTTGGCGAGTACGTCTGCGGCGTATTTTCCGTAGGCCGGTGCGCTGCTCATCATATTGGAAATGATAAGGCCTTTCAGGTTAGCCTGGTATTTCAGCGCATACTCCATCGCGAGTATACCGCCCCAGCTGTGCCCGAGTAAATAGAAATTGTCTTTGGTCAGGCCAAGCGCTTTTCTCACCTGCTCCACTTCTTCCACAAAACGCTCTGTTGTCCAGAGGCTGCTGTCTTTTGGCTGATCGCTGAAGAAAGAGCCCAGCTGATCGTACTCGTAAAATTCAATTCCCTCACCGGGAAAGAAGCTTTCGAAAGATTCGAAAAATTCATGCGTACCACCCGGACCACCATGCAGCAGCAGCACTTTTATTTTAGGGTTATTGCCGAATTTTTTCGTCCATACTTTGAAGGAGCCCACCGGCGTTTCGATCGGTATCATTTTTACGCCGCCTGTCTGAACGCCGCTATCGGTACGGGCATGGTAGTCTGCGAGTGAGGGGGATCCGGTTTTCGGCTGGCAGGCGTACAGTGACACCGCGGTCAGCAGCAGTAGGATTGGTTTCATGTTATCGGGATTTGGTAATAGACGTTTCCAAAAACCAGTTCACAGATCCATTCACGGCAAATGGCGGGGTATACAAAACCGCCGGCCATTGCTAAAGTTAAGGCAGCCGGGGAATGTTGTCGTTTTTTCTTCGGGATTTTAGCGGCCCATAAAAACCATCAGTATCTGTACATCGCTGGGGTTTACACCGCTGATCCTGCTGGCCTGGCCCAGGGTGGAGGGTCTGATCTTCTTGAATTTCTGCATGGCTTCGTTCGAGAGCGCTGAAACACGGTCGTAGTCGAATGTGGCAGGTATGGCCATGTTTTCGAGCTGGCTCATCTTTTCCACGATCTCCTGTTCCTTTTCAATATAGCGTTCATACTTAACCTGTATCTCGGCCTGTTCAAGGGAGTCGGCGGGTATGCCGTGCAGGGCCTGCTGTAAAGCGGCGGAATGATTGATCATGGAAGGAAGATCAACGCTGGGGCGAAGCAGTATCTTCCCGGCCTTCTGTTTTTCGGTGAGCGATGCAGATTGAATACCGGTGAAATAGGAATTGATGTCTTCGGGATCGATGCTGATTTCCGCAAGGGTTTTCTTTACGCGTGCTACTTCTTCTTTTTTCCGGGCAACAGCGGCAAGACGGTCTTCTTTCGCCAGTCCCAGCGCATGACTTTTCTCCGTAAGACGCAGATCGGCATTATCCTGACGCAGCAGAGTCCTGAATTCCGCCCGGCTGGTGAACATGCGATAGGGTTCTTCTGTTCCCTTGCTGATCAGGTCGTCTATCAGTACGCCGATATAGGCATCGCTTCGTTTCAGGATAAAGGGCTCGAGGTTTTTTGCTTTCTGGTGCGCGTTGATACCGGCCATCAGTCCCTGGCAGGCAGCTTCTTCATAACCCGTGGTGCCGTTGATCTGTCCGGCGAAGAACAGGTTGCCGATCAGTTTTGTTTCAAGCGAGTATTGCAGCTGGGTAGGTGGAAAATAATCGTATTCGATCGCATAACCCGGCCGGAATATCCTGACCTGTTCAAACCCCGGAACTGTACGAAGTGCTTCGTATTGCACTTCTTCGGGAAGTGAAGTCGAAAAGCCGTTGACATATATTTCCACTGTATTCCACCCTTCGGGTTCTACGAACAGCTGGTGGCGGTCTCGGTCTGCAAAACGGTTGATTTTGTCTTCAATACTTGGGCAATACCTGGGACCAACACCCTCAATCCTGCCCTGGTACATGGGGCTCCTGTCAAAACCTGTTTTCAGTATCTCGTGTACCTGGCTGTTGGTGTAGGTGATAAAACAGCTCCGCTGCTGTGCGGGTTGTATACGGGGTACGTCGAGGTAAGAAAAACCGGTGATCTCATCGTCTCCTTTCTGTTCTTCCATTTTGCTGTAGTCCAGGCTTCTGCCGTCTATTCTCGGCGGTGTTCCAGTCTTCAGCCTGTCGCTCTCAAAACCCAGCGAAACCAGCTGCTCGGTAATACCTGTTGCCGCTTTCTCGGCCACACGCCCGCCCCCGAATTGTTTTTCCCCGATATGTATCACACCATTAAGGAAAGTGCCGCTGGTGATCACCACCGATTTTGCTTTTACCTCGTGCCCCATTCCTGTTACCACACCACAGGCTTTTCCGTTCCGGATGACCAGGGAACGAACCATGTCCTGGTAAAAATCCACATTGGGTGTGTTCTCCAGCATTTCGCGCCAGGTGGCGGCAAACAGCATCCGGTCGTTCTGCGAGCGCGGGCTCCACATGGCTGGCCCCTTACTCCGGTTCAGCATACGGAACTGGATCATGCTCCTGTCGCTCACGATGCCGCTGTAACCACCCATGGCATCTATCTCTCGCACGATCTGTCCTTTGGCAATACCACCCATGGCGGGGTTACAGCTCATCTGCGCGATGGTCTGCATATTCATGGTAACCAGCAACACTTTGCTGCCCAGGTTGGCGGCCGCCGCTGCGGCTTCGCAACCGGCATGACCGGCACCGACAACAATTACATCATATTCGGGGAACATAGTGCAAAGATACTTGTGTAGATGTTAATCTATTGGTAGGAAGCATTGCAGTTAGCCGCCGAATTTTTTTAGTATCTCCCGTTCTAGCACGATGTCTTCCGCGCTTGTGCCGTTGTTCATACGGTTAAACTCTTCGTGGGAGAAGCTGCGGATGTCTTCGAGCAGGAGCCTGTTCTGCAGGATAAAGTTCTCGATACCCGGGTTTGATTCAATATTCGAGCGCTCTATGGCTGCAATCTTTTCCAGCATATCGCGGCAGACCGAATAGCCGGTTTTGGCGTAAAGATCCTGGAAATAAGGGCGTGCGGCCAGCAGGTCGATACTGTTCCCGCGGCTTTTGTCGGATGGTATTTGTTCCACACGCATGTTTACAAAGCTCCAGCAGAGTACCAGGTCTTGGTCGTCGGAGAAATCAAAATAGGTTGCCGGTATGATATGATCGAACTGCCAGGCTTTCCCGAAGTTCTCCCAGCTCAGCGAATCCATGAACTGGAGCTCGAACCAGCGACGCAGGGTTTCGATATCCAGCCCGAAATAGGGAGCATAGGCTTCGCTTGGCATTCGTTCCAGTACATAGCGTCTGTATCCCAGCTGCCATTTCCTTTTCTCCCGGAATCGCAGCAGCGAATCGGTAACCTCCGTCTGGGCAGTCCATTTTTTTCGGGCCATACGCAAAAATACAATGTTTCAGGGCGAAACTGTGATTCGTGGAACAGGGGTCTGCCGGGAACGGAACGGGGTCGCGGGGAGAAACCGCTAAAAGGACTTCGATAATCCTATGTTTCAGGTAGAAACTGTGATTCGTGGAACACTTTACAGCCTACCTATTGTGCACAGGATAAGTCCTGTACGAAGAAATCCTGATCTTTTCCATAAAGTGCCGATCCGATACCGGTTTCGGTTAACCCGCGGTTCAGCAGCGATTTTCTGTGTCCTTTTTCGGGTAAGCCAATATCCAGGTACAGCAATAATACGGCCAGCAGGGTGCTGTTGCTGCTGATGGCGATGTTTTCGCTGGCGCAATAGCGGATGCCGGCTTTTTTCATGCGGCTGAAGAAATCGGTGCCATTGGTACTGGTATGACTGGGACTGGCTTTTTTACCGGCGATATCTAAGGCATGGGCCTGCGCCGTGCTTACCAGGGTAGGGTTCAGGGAAAACATGGGTAAAGCGCCGCTTTGTTTCAGGTCTGTATACAAACTCGTGGATTCCGGCCCCTTGAGTGAAGGAAATACCTGTAACACCGGTACCAGCACACTGTCCCAGAACTGCTGCGGACGGGAACGGCCGAAATTTACCCAGTAAAGAAACTCCTGCGCCTGGGTACTGAGCCTGGCATAGCCGGGCTGGCTGTTATTCCAGTTCAGGATATCCGTTTCCTGCATGGCGGGCCTTGGGATGGGTTTATCCGGAAGAGAGACACTGCCCATCTGCGCGGGAGCCAGAAAAGGAATGACCAGCAGCAAAAAGACAACAAGCGGTTTCATCGGGTGCGTTTCTCAAATAAACGCAAATAGCGGTCTTCCTTTTCCCTCATGATTGTTATTTCACTTTTCTTTTTGTCGCGGTAACCGCATAAATGCAGGGCGCCGTGAAAGATCACGCGGAGCATTTCGCTTTTAATGGTTTCGCCCAGGTTGCGCGCATTGTCTTTTACCCGGTCCACGCTGATATACACCTCGGCTTCCACCGGCTGACCGGGAGCCGAGAGGCCAAACGTGATGATATCGGTATAATAATCGTGCTGTAAAAAATCGCGGTTGATCGTCAGCAGGTATTCATCCGAGCAGAAAATATAGTTGATCATTCCCAGCTTTGTTTTTTCGGTGCGGAACAACTGTTCTATGAATGACCGGAGTGCTGTTCTGTTTATTAGCGGTACCCGTTTATCTGCCGGGAGAAAATGGATTCTTTCCATGTATCGTTGTTGATAGAATGATGAACTGCTGAGATGAGGTGTCAATAAGCCGGTGAGTTGAAAAGACCCGTAACCGAATCGGCCCAGCTGCTTGCTAACCGCTCAACCCAATCCCAATATTATTACCAAAATTCGTAACTCCTGCCCATACCCCGGTTCTAACTTTGTATCATATTGTGAACTCATGAAGCGGTTGTCAGAATTAAAGATCGGCCAGGAAGCTGTGATCCATTCGTTTGAAAAAGACGAGATCTTTATCAAGCTTATGGAAATGGGTTGCATACCCGGCGAGATCATTCGCGTGGAACAAAAAGCGCCGCTTGGCGATCCTATTTCCATTACCGTTTCCGGCTACCACCTCAGTCTCCGGCTAAACGAGGCAAACAGTATCTTTGTAGAAATGAGATAAACCACAACTAATTGATTTTCAATTAAATAATGAAAATAGGGCTTTATTTCGGATCTTTTAACCCGGTTCATATCGGTCACCTGATTCTGGCCAGTTATGTGGCAGACCATACAGACATGAAACAGGTATGGTTTGTGGTATCTCCGCAGAACCCGCTTAAGCCATCCGCCACCTTACTGAACGAACACCAGCGTTTGCACCTGGTTCATCTTGCCGTGGAAGACGATAACCGGCTGAAAGCTTCCGATGTGGAATTTAAATTACCCCGTCCCTCCTATACCATCGACACCCTTACCTACCTGCGGGAGAAATACCCGCAGCACGAATTTTCCATCGTGATCGGCAGCGACAGCTTCCGCAACCTCCCGCAGTGGAAGCATTTTGCGCTGCTGGTAAAAAACTACCCGTTCATTATTTATAAACGTCCCGGTTTTGACATACAGGAAACCTGGAATGCAAAGACCACCCTACTCGATGCGCCGCTGCTGGCCATATCGGCCACACAGATCCGCGATCAGGTGAAACAGGGAAAAACAATACGCTACCTCGTGTCTGACAAAGTGCGCGAAGAGATAGAAAGAAATAATTATTACAAGTAACAACTGGTTACGCAACGCCGGTCTGTCTGCAGCTTGAAACGGTACACACCATTTCGTATCTTCCCCTCTCTAAACGACTGCACCCAATGAAATTCAGACCATTACTGCTGCTGCTCCTTGCCGCTTATTCGGGCAGGGCGCAAACACTTACCATTGAGAAGATCATGGCCGATCCGAAATGGATCGGCAGTTCTCCTTCCAATATCTCCTGGTCGCCCGATAGCAAGACTGTTTTGTTCAACTGGAACCCCAGGGCAAACAATTCCGATTCGGTATACAGTTACGCTGTCACCGGAGGCCAGCCACAACCCGCCAGCTATCTTGATCCGCAGCGAAACGCTTCGCTCAATAACAGCGTGTACAACACGGCCAATACACAATATGCCTATACGCTGCGCGGCGATATCTACCTGGTGGATACAAAAACGAACCGGACAACCCGCGTTACGCAAACAGAAGAAACCGAGAACGCACCCCGGTTCATACTCAAAGATGAATGGCTTGCCTATAGCCGCGCACAAAATCTTTTTGCCTGGAATACCAAAACCGGCATCACCATGCAGCTTACCAATATCACCCGTGGTGCGGAAGCCGCTGCCGCTCCGGCTGGCACTGGCCAGGGCAGACAGGGAGGCGGTCAGGGCAGCGGAAGTTTTGGCGGCAACCGCGGCGGGGTTCCGCCGCGCAACGCAGAGGGCGGACAGGAAGGCTGGCTGCAGGCGCAGCAGCTGGATCTTTTCCAGGTGCTGAGAGAACGCAAGGAAAAACGGGATGAACGTGCCGCATTCCTGCGCACCCACCGGGAAATAAACGGCGATACGGTAAAGACCATCGGTATCGGGGAAAAAACCATGCAGGGTCTTCAGATCAGTCCGGATGCGCGCTTTGTTACCTACCGGCTTTTTCAGCCTGCTGCAGGAAAGAACACCATCGTTCCGGACTATGTTACCGAGAGCGGTTTTACCACCGATATTCCCGGCCGCACCAAGGTAGGCGCGCCACTGGGTAAATATGATTTTTACCTGTACGACAAGCTGCGCGATACGGTGATGCTGGTTTCTACCGATTCCATCCCGGGTATTACGGATGCACCGGATTATGTAAAAGACTATCCCAAAAAATTCGCCAACCGCCGCGCGGTGCCGCGTGGTGTGATCGTGAATGGTCCTTACTGGAACGACGACGGCAGCTACGGCGTGGTGGATATCCGCTCGCAGGACAACAAAGACCGCTGGATCATGCAGCTCGAAGGCGCCACCGGCAAACTGGTGCTGCTTGACCGCCAGCGCGACGAAGCCTGGATCGGGGGACCGGGTGTAAGCGGTTTTGGCGCCCGCATCGGCTGGATAAACAGCCATAGTTTTTATTTCCAGAGTGAGGTAACCGGTTATTCGCACCTCTATCTCTACGATATGAATACGCGCAGCAAAAAAGCGCTCACCGAAGGAAAATACGAAGTGCAGGATGTGCAGCCCAGCCGGAACAGACAGTTTTTTTACCTGCTCACCAACGAAGAGCATCCCGGCAAACAGAACTGGTACCGCATGAAAGCGGACGGCACCAAAAAAGAAAAGATCACATCGATGGACGGCGGTTATGAAGTAACCATGTCGCCCGACGAGAAATGGATCGCGTTCCGCTATTCTTATATCAACAGGCCCTGGGAACTGTATGTACAGGAAAATGCCCCCGGTAAAAAACCAGTTCAGGTTACGGACCTGGCTATGAGCGGGGCTTTTAAACAGTATCCCTGGCGGGAGGCGAAAGTGATCAGCTTTCCCGCGCGCGACGGACAGCCGGTGTATGCACGTGTGTATGAGCCCGACCCCACCAAAAAGAATGGCGCAGCGGTATTCTTTGTGCATGGGGCCGGCTACCTGCAGAACGTGCATTACTGGTGGAGCTCCTATTTCCGTGAATATATGTTCAACAACCTGCTGACGGACCTGGGGTATACGGTGATGGACATCGATTACCGCGCAAGCAGCGGCTATGGACGCGACTGGCGTACGGGCATCTATCGGTGGATGGGAGGCAAGGATCTGCAGGACCATGTTGACGGCGCCAAATTCCTTGCAGACAAATATGGCATCGATCCCAACCGGATAGGTCTGTACGGCGGCAGCTATGGCGGCTTTATTACCCTGATGGCCCTGTTTACCACTCCGGATGTATTTAAGGCAGGGGCGGCGCTGCGTCCCGTTACCGACTGGGCGGCCTATAACCATGGATATACCTCCAATATCCTGAACGAACCGTTCAACGACAGCCTGGCCTATGCAAAATCTTCTCCCATCAATTTCGCGAACGGACTGAAGAACCATTTGCTGATCTGCCATGGCATGGTGGATGTGAACGTGAACTTCCAGGACGCGGTAAGGCTGCAGCAGAAACTGATCGAGTTGGGAAAAAACAACTGGGAGCTTGCCGCCTACCCCGTGGAAGACCACGGATTTGTGGAGCCCAGCAGCTGGACGGATGAGTATAAGAGAATATTAAAGCTGTTTAATACCAACCTGCTGCCAAAGTAAGTCAACAGAACTTTTTGAAAGCCCTGGATGTTTCCGGGGCTTTTTAATTTGGAATTAGGTGGTTGAGCATACGGAAAATGTTCAGTTGGTTCGGGTTCTCCGGGGTCAGACCCGGGCTTTCTTAGGCATGACAACTGATGCAAATGACATTCTATTAAAAAAATTCGCTAATCCACCATCCGCCAATCCGTAATAACAAAAAACCCCGGAAAAAAGAAACAATCGTTTCTTCTCCCCGGGGATATTCTTAAAAGAGAAATGCTTATCTGTTCATCGAAGCAAGGAACTCTTCGTTGTCTTTGGTTCCGCGCATGCGTTTCAGGAGTTCGCTCATCGCTTCTTCCGTATTCATATCGTTGATGAACAAACGCAGTATGTTCATCCGCTGCAGCACTTCCTTGTCAAGCAGCAGGTCATCGCGGCGGGTGGAAGATCCCACCAGGTCGATCGCGGGGAAGATGCGTTTGTTGGCAAGACGGCGGTCGAGCTGCAGTTCCATGTTGCCGGTACCTTTGAATTCTTCAAAGATCACCTCATCCATTTTACTGCCGGTCTCGATCAGTGCGGTAGCCAGTATCGTCAGTGAACCGCCGTGTTCTATTTTACGGGCGGCGCCAAAAAACTGTTTGGGTTTCTGCATGGCATTTGCTTCCACACCGCCCGACAGCACTTTACCCGAAGCGGGCGCCACGGTATTGTGCGCACGGGCCAAACGGGTGATGGAGTCCAGCAGGATGATCACATCGTGTCCGCATTCCACCAGTCGCTTCGCTTTCTGCAGCGCTATGGTGGAAACTTTTACGTGTTTTTCGGCAGGCTCGTCAAAAGTGGAAGCGATCACTTCCGCTTTAACGCTGCGTTCCATATCGGTTACCTCTTCAGGACGTTCGTCGATCAATACCACCATCAGGTAACATTCCGGGTGATTGGAGGCGATGGCGTTGGCCACTTCTTTCAGCAGCATGGTCTTGCCCACTTTGGGCTGCGCAACAATCAGTCCGCGCTGGCCTTTACCGATGGGTGTGAACAGGTCCATGATACGCGTACTGTAGTTGTTCGATGTGGTGAACAGGTTCAGTTTTTCGAAAGGGAACAGCGGGGTGAGGTAATCAAAAGGCACGCGGTCGCGCACTTCATCCGGACGTTTGCCGTTGATGGCATCCACTTTCAGCAGCGCGAAATATTTTTCACCTTCTTTCGGCGGGCGAACGGAGCCCTGAACGGTATCACCTGTTTTCAGGCCGAATAATTTGATCTGCGAAGGAGAAACATACACATCATCGGGTGATGAGAGATAGTTGTAGTCGGAAGATCGGAGAAAACCATAGCCATCCGGCATCATTTCCAGCACACCTTCGCCGGAGATCACGCCTTCGAATTCGATATTGAAGCTGGATTCTTTTTTCTGGTGATGACGCTGGGTCTGCTGTGGCTCCTGGGTGGACTCTCCTGCCTGTTCGGCGGTTTCTGAACCGTTTAATGCCGCAGCCGTTTCGTGGGAATTATCTGAAGACTGTTCGGGTTTTTCCTGGGCTTCTCCCTGGCGAACAGGTTGTTCGTTTTTGCCTTTGCGGGGGGCGGGTGTTTTGCGTACCGGTTTTTCCTGCTGGGGCGCTTCCTGCATCACTTCGGCCTCTTCGGTAACGTTGCCTGTTTTCAGGGTAACCGGTTTACGCGTACGGGCCGGCTTTTTCTTCGAATCGTCCTTTGTTTCACTGGCCTGTACCGCCTGGTTATCAAGGATCTTGTAGATCAGCCCCTGCTTATCGAGTTTTTTGGCGCCGGAAATGTTCAGTTGTTCCGCTATGTCCAGCAACTCGGGCAGCAGCATGTCATTCAATTGCAAAATGTCGTACATAAAAAATAAAATCTGTTAATGTGGGGGAGCAAAAAGATTAGGTGAAACATTAAAATCCTGTTCCAGGATAGGTTGAATTAAGATCGGGTGTTATGATTAGGTATTCTGATCGGAAAGGGAGCGAACTGATAAACCGAGAGCTGAGAGTAGGCCGAACAGTTTGTTTTCCGAATGCAATGTTAAGGAGTTTTGCCGAAAACAAGAATTTTTTGGGCGATTTTAGGTGAGCGGAACTGTTAAAACGGGGTTTGGCTATCTTTGCTGCCCTCTGGGAGGAAACGTGAAACGGCAACGTCGAACGTGAAATGGGTTGTTTCAAAGGGAATCGCGTCCTGCATTTCCGGGGAACGATTCGGCACCTCAGTAAAAAGACAGGCAACCATGTTTAACAAAAGGACCAAGATCAAGATGCTGCTGTCGTCGGGTAAAGAAGGCGAGCAGGTAACGGTAATGGGTTGGGTGCGCACGTTCCGCAACAACCAGTTCATAGCATTGAACGATGGCAGCACCAACCACAATCTCCAGGTGGTGGCAGCGCTGGGTGCATTTGACGAGGCCCTGCTGAAACGCATCACCACAGGCGCTTCCATCAGGGCCAGCGGCCTGCTGGTGGCATCGCTGGGCAAGGGCCAGTCTATCGAACTCAAAGCCGGTTCCATAGAGATACTGGGCGACAGCGACGCGGAAAAATATCCTTTACAGCCCAAAAAACACAGCCTTGAGTTCCTGCGCGAGATTGCGCACCTGCGTTTCCGCACCAATACTTTCGGGTCGGTGTTCCGTATCCGTCATTCGCTGGCATTTGCGGTGCATAAATTCTTTCACGAGAAAGGGTTTGTATACCTGCATACACCCATTATCACCTCGAGCGATGCGGAAGGTGCGGGGGAAATGTTCCGTGTAACCACGCTGTCGCCCGATGCGCCGCCGCGCAATGAGGATGGCAGCATTAATTTCAAGGAGGATTTTTTTGGCAAAAGCGCCAACCTCACCGTAAGCGGACAGCTTGAGGGAGAACTGGGCGCGATGGCTTTCAGCGAGGTATATACGTTCGGGCCTACGTTCCGTGCCGAGAACTCCAACACCACGCGTCACCTGGCGGAGTTCTGGATGATAGAGCCCGAAATGGCTTTTCATGATCTCGAGGATAACATGCTGCTGGCGGAAGAATTCATCAGGTACCTGATCGGTTTTGTGATGGACAACAACCGCGAGGACCTGGATTTTCTGGCCCAGCGGCTGGCAGAGGAGGAAAAATCGCTGCCGCAGGACAAGCGCAGCGAACTGGGACTGATAGAGAAACTGGAATTTGTACGCAACAACGAGTTCCAGCGACTAACCTATACCGAGGCCATAGACATACTGCGCGAAAGCAACCACAACAAGAAAAAGAAGTTCCAGTACCCTGTTGAAGGATGGGGTGTGGATCTGCAGAGCGAACACGAGCGCTACCTGGTGGAAAAACATTTCAAAAAACCGGTGATCCTGACCAATTATCCCAAAGAGATCAAGGCCTTCTATATGCGCCAGAACGACGATGGTAAAACCGTTGCCGCCATGGACATCCTTGCGCCGGGTATCGGCGAGATCGTTGGCGGTTCGCAGCGGGAAGAGCGCCTCGACAGGCTGGAAACCCGTATGCGGGAAATGCATATCCCCGCAGAAGAGCTCAGCTGGTACCTCGATACCCGCCGCTTTGGCACCGTTCCGCATGCCGGCTTCGGTCTGGGTTTTGAGCGCATGGTGCAGTTTGTAACCGGTATGACCAATATCCGCGACGTGATCGCGTTTGCGAGAACGCCGAAGAACTGTGAGTTTTAATTTGAAAATTTGATGATTTGAAAATTTGAAAATGCAGACCGGGAGAGCATGAAAACGCAAAAACCACTCATTTTCAAATTTTCAAATTGCCAAATTTTCAAATTTCCCTATATTTGCCCTCCTTTACTAAAACTATGAGGCGCAAGCCCTTGATCTAGCGAAGGAACACGAAGTACAAAGTGCGCATAGCGCGCCGAAACTTCAGCGAAGGTGCGGTAGCTCAGTCGGTAGAGCAAAGGACTGAAAATCCTTGTGTCGCCGGTTCGATCCCGGCCCACACCACGCAGAAAATGAAGCAGTTATGATGAAAATTCATAGCTGCTTTTTTCTTTTGGTTAAACAGTGGTTAAACTTTTAAGATGGGTTGTTTATCTTTGATAGTTGCGTACAAAGTCCGATTTCGTTGACCACTTCAGTCCGATTTTGATGATGTTTAGTCCTTAAATAGCTTTTCACTAATGCTAAATTCGATAGCCGTAAAACTATTTTAGTAATAGACATTGATAGATTACTTCTTAACGGATTGACGAACAAGGAAACACTGGCAACGGCGGGAAGGTTATTGGTCGCATAACACTTTACGTACATTAATCCTCGGCTTGGATGTCTTTTAGATTTTCAGGGATTTTCAAGTTCAATTTATGAGCATTCAGGCTGTTCGGTCGATATGTGTCTGCAAAGCGCCCGATAAAAACAGCGGTATAAATGGCACCTATTAAAAAGAAAACAAACTCCCAGACCTGATTTTTAAGCAAATCAGGGGTTTGTAAAATGAACTGTGTCAAAGAATAACTTGATTATAGTTTAAAAGAGGCGGTGTCGGCTCCATCCACAGAGCAAGGCACCGCCTCTTTTTTACGGTGCGCTGTCAGAGATCTGTTTTCAT
>NZ_JAACJR010000009.1 GCF_009939225.1 Sediminibacterium soli
ATCCCGTCAAATTGGAAGTACTTACCGTACCCGCTGATACTGTGCTAGTCACCGACAGGTTGCTCAGTTGTCCAACTTGTGTAATACCAGCTTGTGTGCCGTTTGACAAACTGCCACTGAATGTTCCACCCTGGATGGTACCGCTTACGCTTAAGTTAGCTAACTGACCAAGGTTAGTGATGTTAGCATTCGTAATATTAGCCGTTGTTGCAGTGATCGTATTTACACCGGCGATATTGGTGAGGTTCGCATTTGTTGCACTTACTGTACCCGCA
Source organism: Sediminibacterium soli (assembly GCF_009939225.1). GTDB lineage: Bacteria > Bacteroidota > Bacteroidia > Chitinophagales > Chitinophagaceae > Sediminibacterium > Sediminibacterium soli. The sequence goes on from NZ_JAACJR010000009.1 coordinate 276, forward strand.
TCAACCGTTCCGGTTACAGACAGATTGTTCAGACCAGTCAGGTTAGAAGTACTTACCGTGCCTGCCGACACTGTGTTCGTAACAGATAAATTAGTTAATTGACCGACTTGCGTAATACCAGCTTGGGTGCCATTTGACAGACTGCCGCTAAACGTTCCGCCCTGGATGGTACCGCTTACACTTAAGTTACCAAGTTGGCCCAGATTCGAGATGTTGGCATTCGTGATATTAGCCGTTGTGGCCGTGATCGTATTTACTCCTGCAATGTTGGTGAGGTTAGCATTCGTTGCACTTACTGTACCCGCATCAACAGTTCCGGTTACAGAGAGATTGTTTAGACCGGTCAGGTTGGAAGTACTTACCGTACCCGCTGACACCGTATTCGTAACAGATAAATTGCTCAATTGGCCAACCTGTGTAATACCAGCCTGTGTGCCGTTTGACAAACTGCCACTGAACGTTCCGCCCTGGATCGTGCCACTCACACTTAAGTTAGCTAACTGACCAAGGTTTGTAATGTTGGCATTCGTGATATTAGCCGTAGTTGCAGTGATCGTATTTACTCCTGCAATGTTGGTGAGGTTAGCATTCGTAGCGCTTACCGTACCCGCATCAACCGTTCCGGTTACAGAAAGATTGTTCAATCCGGTCAGGTTGCCGATATTAGCAGTGGTCGCCGTCAGCGTAGCAGTGCTCACTGCACCGGCTGCAACGGCTCCACTCACCGCCAGACCCTGCAGACCGGAAAGATTCGTAATATTTGCACTCGTAGCCGTTAATGCAGCCGTACTGATCGTTCCTGCGGTTACCGCTCCGGTTGCACTTAGCTCCGTTCCACTGAACTTGCCGCCACCGATCGTACCACTGACATTCAGATTCGCAAAATTACCCGTCGTTGCCGTTACCGTATTCGCGGCAACCGTTCCGGTTACCGTCAGGCCCTGCACACCTGTCAGGTTGGTAATATTTGCATTCGTGGATGTCAGCGTAGAAGTGCTCACCGCACCTGCTGCAACGGTTCCGCTCACCGCCAGACCCTGCAGACCGGAAAGATTCGTAATATTTGCACTCGTAGCCGTTAATGCAGCCGTACTGATCGTTCCTGCAGTTACCGCTCCGGTTGCACTTAGCTCCGTTCCACTGAACTTGCCGCCGTTGATCGTGCCGGTTACATTCAGATTCGAAAAATTACCTGTCGTGGCCGTTACCGTATTTGCTGCGGCCGTACCGCTTACCGTCAGGCTCTGTAAACCCGCAAGATTGGTAAAATTCGCATTGGTGGCACTTACGGTATTGGCAGTCGCCGTTCCCGCTACCGACAAATTATTCAACGTTCCCAGTTGCGTTATAAAAGGCTGGTTCTGGGTGGTGATCGTAGCACTCAGGGTATTGGCAGAAATATTATTGGTGACCGTTAAGTTGGCAAGTCCGCCAAGATTCGTTACCCTGGCCGTATTCACACTCAGTATATCCGCCTGTACGGTGCCCGTCACCGATAAATTGCCAAGCTGTCCCAGCGCAGTGATGTTTGGCTGCACGGCAGTTGTGATCACACCACCCAATGTGGTTGCCGTAACAGCTCCGGATGCAACCACCGATTTGGGTGTGATATCACCCAGACCGATATACAAAGTGGGCGCACTCGTAGGACTCACCACTGTGGCCGAAATACCATTTGAAGGAACAACAGACAAGGCAGAAAGACTGTTTTTACGCATATAACCGCTCAGCATCTGCGCGGTATCGCTCAGTTTTAACAACCCGCTCAGCATACTGGCCGTATCGCTCACAAACAGGATATCGTTAGAGGATATTTTCCGCAGCGAACCGTTCACGATCGTTACCAGCGAATCGGTGCGCGCACCGGTTACCACATTGAAATTAAGATTGGAGGAAGGCACTTTCCGCAACACACCGTTTACAATCGTTACGATCGAATCGGTTGACTGTCCGTCACCGATATTGTACGAAAGACTGCCGGCCGCCACTTTACGCAGCGTACCGTTTACGGTGGTTACCACCGAATCCATCGGGCTTCCGTTACTCAGCACAAAGTTGAGGTTATTGGCGGGCGCCCATTCCGTTCCGTTCCATTGAAGCACCTGGCCGGTGGTGGGCACGGTATTCGAGAGCATTCTTCCCATCAGCCGGTTGGCATTCCACATGGCAGAATCGTAGTTGGCCTTTACCTGCCATTGCGTTCCGCCCGTATTCGTTACAAAAATGCTCCGGTTAGCATCACTGCCGATCTGTATATCGCCTACCTGGCCGTTCAGCGTGGTCACACCTCCGTTAAACGTGCCGAAAGTGATCCATTTGTTGGCCTGGCGGAAATAGAAAGTATTGTTGTTCTTACCATAGATCAGCATACCGTTTACGGGCGACACAATCTTTGTAGTGTCATCCACCCTCGATATCAACAAAGCCCTGGCCGCGGCATCAATCTGCAAGGCAATGCTGGTGTCATTGAGCAGTTGACTACTTCCGATGATAATGCCTTTCGCATTAACGATATAATTATTCTGCATACGCAGGGTATCCTTGGCCTGGTGCGTGCCCAGACCATCACCCAACCGCTGGGCGCTGGCATTGAATACGAACGAAAGGACTATACCCGCCACCAGCAGGATACGTTTTCCAAACTTTCTTTGTGTGTTGATGTGTGCCACTTGGATATTGTTAAATCAGTTAATGCGAATTCCGTAAAAGCGAAAAATGTTATTCTAGTTCTATTTGATCACGATAATCTTGTATTCACTCCCCTTCACATCCACCGGCTGCTCCGTGAAATTGGCAAACCGGATCTTTACCGTACCCGCTACGGAAACCCAGGCATTGTACACAGCCCAGTTCCGGTAATCGCCCTGCGCAGTCACCACGATCGGATCACCCGGCATCACACCGACTACCTGTACATCCACCACCGCCGTGGTATTGGGCTGTATGCTCAGGTTATTACCCGTTGATGTGGTTAAACTGAAATTGGTGACATTGGTAACCGTCTGGTTGGCGGCCTGGGGCAATGCCCAGTTCACATTGCCAAGACTGTCTGTTACCAGGAAGGTGTTCTTGGGGCCCGCCGTAATACTCGTATTCACATTGGTTACGCTGGCATTGCCGGCAAACAAAGCATAGGGTACACTCATCAGCTGGTTGGTGCCAATGTCTACATAGTTATTCGCCGCCACCCACCAGGATGCCGGAATAGAAGGAGACACAGCAATCTGCACATTGACAAAGAACGGACCGTTGGCCCAGTCCAGATCGCCAAGCGTTCTGGCAGGCTGCGTTGCCGCAATGGAACCAAGCCCGATGTTAACGGTATAGATCCCGTCTTCATTCGTGGTGGTTTCAAACGATTCGTTCCATACCCTGGTACCGTTGATCCTTCCCTGGATAAGCGCCACTTTTACAAACACTTTCCTGTTCTTGGCGGGATTGCCCACATTGTCTTTGGCAACCGCCTGAAAAGGCATTGCGGCCGGTGGCTGTGCAACCAGGGTTCCTGCCAGTAACAACAACGGCAGGATCAGCAGTTTTTTGATGGCATTTGTTTTCATGTTTGTGTTTTTAGGAATGCAGGGCATTCCGGTTAAATGGTTTTTCATAGGACACTGCTTTCAAAAACAGGTTTTTCATAGGATAAGGCTTCTAAAACTGTTTACCGGAACAGTGATGGGTTTTCATAGGACACTGCTTTCAAAAACAGTTTTTCATAGGATAAGGCTTCTAAAACTGTTTGCTGAAACAGCGATGGGTTTTCATAGGACACTGCTTTCAAAACAGTTTTTCATAGGATAAGGCTTTCAAATCAACCCGGCAGGTAGCCTCCTGCCTGCATTCCCGGCGTAACCGAACCCGATGCCAAGATGCTATTAAATATGTTGCTGATACACCTGAACTTAACCGAAAAATAAGTAGTGAATCAACTACAGATTTTTCACTACATGCTTCGGGCCGCCCCCTTCTTTCCTACATCTTCATCAGCTTCAGGCTGTATCGCTGGTTCATGAAATCTATCAACACCGCGTAGGTACCCACCGCATAGCTGGCCGCATTTACCTGGTAGCCCGCTTTCAGCTCTTTTATCGGCACCATCTTGCTGAACATCATCTTGCCATCCATACTGATAATGCGTATCTGGCAAGACAGGTTCTCATCAAACTGACCGCTGCATTTGATGGTAGCAGGACCATGTGTCGGGTTGGGATAGATATTCAATGAAATGGAAAACTCTTCGATAGTGGCAACCGGCGGCGTTTCCTTGCAGCCGTCGTTAAATGCACCCTTGCCGCTGTTGGCAACCATCATGGCAGAAAGACCCGAGCTGCTTACCACACATTTACCGCCATCCACAATGATCGGGTTGCTCGAAAACGTGGCGCCGTTAGACGACCCGGCCATCGGTACCATGCTGAATACCATCTGTGTCTTGCCATGTACAGCGGCAAGCACCAGGATCAGGATGATATAGACAGCTTTGTTAATACGCATTGTACAGCTCTTCCACTTTCGCGTTATTCTGCACGTAGTACAGGTTCAGCGTATTAGCAGTTAATGTGATGATGGTGTAATCGCGGTAGCCAAAACCCGTTCCGCCAATCTGCTGAAAAGTTTCCTGCAGGGCAGCAGCGCCTTTCATGTTCCAGTCGCCGAAATAATTATCCGAATCGGTAAAAGTGCCCTGCACTTTGCTCGGAGCGGGCATGGTGTAGGTCTTGGTATACTGAGCCTGGGTAGTGGTAAGTGTTTGGGGAATGTTATTGACTTTAACAGCTTTGAGCTTCCATACCCTGTTGCCGGTTCCGGTAAGCAATTGCGCAGCCTGCTCTTCCTTGCTGAGAGACGGACCATCGTTTTTTGTGCAGGCACTGAAGACCGCAACAATAACAAGCGCAACAATCAGATAAGCCGTTTTCATGTTTGCCTTGGGGGGCTTTGGGTTTTGACGGGATGGTCTCCCGGCGGATCGGCCTTGTGAAGGGATTTGGCTCAGAACCTTTTAGACGTTTTCCCGGAAGAGGGGTGGGAATGTCTGGATCGATCAAAAGCTGCTATACCTGACATGGCCAGCTTTCAATGGATATAGGATTTTTACACGGACAAATCTGTCCGCTGGATATGGTTGCTTCACCGGGTAGTGAATGCACTACAAATATAGGCTTAATTTTTAGGTTTGTAGTGTTTTATCTACAGATCATAGAGGTTTTACGATGTTTTGTAGACAACTTATTATTAACGCATTCATAATTAACTTATTACAAAATAAATAAAATGCTTAAAATACACTTAAAAAAACAGGAAAAACGGGGAAAATCCCGTTGCGGGATAGAATAGCAGAAAAACAGGGGCAAAAAAACAGGCCCTTTTCAAGGGCCTGCAACGGATTTGATATAGTAATTCAACTACACTTTGAAATGTGAGAAAGCCTTGTTGGCTTCTGCCATACGGTGGGTATCTTCTTTCTTTTTGAAAGCCGCACCTTCCCCTTTTGCAGCTGCGATGATCTCGTTGGCCAGTTTCTCAGCCATGGTACGACCATTGCGCTCACGGCTGTAACGGATCAGCCATTTCATGCTCAAAGAGATCTTACGGTCTGCACGAACCTCTGCAGGGATCTGGAAAGTGGCACCACCGATCCTGCGGCTGCGAACCTCAACAGCGGGTGTTACGTTCACGATCGCTTTCTTCCAGGTTTCATAACCGTCTTCGCCAGTTACCTGAGACACTTTGTCAACCGCATCGTAGAAGATGTTGATCGCAGTGCTCTTTTTACCCTGCCACATCAGGTTGTTGATAAAACGGGTAACCATTTTATCATTGAAACGGCCATCGGGCGCGAGTGGTAATTTCTTGGCTTGTGCTTTACGCATGATCTTGTATATTAATTAATTATATTATTTTTTAGCTTTCTCTTTCTTCGTACCGTATTTAGAACGGCTCTTCTTGCGGTCTTTTACACCGGCTGTGTCCAGGCTGCCCCTTACAATATGGTAACGTACACCCGGCAGGTCTTTTACACGACCGCCACGGATCAGTACAATAGAGTGCTCCTGCAGGTTATGGCCCTCACCCGGAATATAGGCGATCACCTCAACCTTATTGGTCAAGCGCACTTTGGCCACTTTACGAAGGGCAGAGTTTGGTTTCTTGGGAGTGGTGGTATACACCCTGGTACATACGCCACGACGCTGCGGACATGCATCCAGTGCCCTTGATTTACTTTTAGCCCTGATGATTTCGCGGCCTTTTCTTACTAATTGCTGTATTGTAGGCATTCTAATCCGTTTAAAAATTCGGACGGCAAAGGTAATGGCTGATTCTGAAAATCCAAAAAGTTTTCCCAAGAGTTTTCCCCTTTAACAGGGTTTTCGGCCTGTATCCGCATCAAATCTTCGTTCCTGCCAGTAAAACCCGGTCAAAAATACGCAATCCCATACCCGTTTTATGGCCGTTTCCGCGATTTCGACAGCAGTCTATTAGCCATCCCGGATACATTAGCAGCCCCCTTCACTGAAACCATTTGTTTACGAAAAACAGGCCGTTATGCTAAAATGGTTACCCCTTACCTGGATATGGGCAGGATCGATCGCCGGGCAGTCTCCGGCAGCGGCGCAGTCCGTCACCTACCAGACTGCCGGAACGGTGTATACCCAATCCTTCAACGACCTGCCATCCGCAGGCGGCCCGGCACTTTCCGGCAAGGGCCCTTTTGATCTTTCGGCCGCGCCGTTCTCCCTTGCCTCCTGCAGGGGCTGGCAGCTGTGGATGACCGCGGGCAGCAATGCCAACGCAGCATTTGCAGCAGCAACGGGTTCGTCAACCGGCAACGGCGTATACAGCCTGGGCGTTTCGGGCAGTACCGACAGGGCCCTGGGCTCCCTGTCTTCCAGCACCGGCGTCTACACCATAGGCCTGCTCCTTACCAATGCCACCGGCCAGCTGCTGAACCGTTTCCAGGTATCGTTCACCACCGAGCAGTGGCGCAGGGGCGGCTCGGGTAATAAGAACACCTGGACATTCAGCTATAAAACGGGATCGTTCACCCATATTGCCCAAAACGGAACCATCGCCAGGCCGGAACTGAATATGCAGTCGGTCATCACCGGCACAGCTGCGGGCAGTCTTAACGGCAACCTGGCAGAGAACCGTCAGCAGGTCTCGTTTACGATCGACAACATCCTCTGGAAACCCGGCGAACAACTGCTGCTCCGCTGGGATGATGCCGACGAACCCGGCAGCGATGATATCTGTGCGCTGGACGACCTGAGTTTTCGCGCAGAGCTGGTCAGCGGCCCTCCCTCGGCAGCTGCACTGCCTGCACAGTCGGTTACCACGGCTTCCGCAACCGTCTATGCAAGGGTTGACGGGCATTTTGGCGGCACAAGGGCAAAATTCATCACAGACACCAGTCGCTATTTTCTGCGACCGGATACCGCAACGGCAACGCCGGACAGCATCCCGCCCGGATCGGGTCTTACCACGGTATATGCCGATCTAAGCAGGCTGCAAACCAATAGCACCTATTATTATTTTTTACTGGCTTCCAACCAGAACGGCGTTGTACGAAGCGATACGCTCCCTTTCACCACCCGGGCAGGTCTGCCAATCGTCAGCACCCTGGCACCGGTTGCGCTAACACCGGCGATCGCCGAGGTAGGTGGCCGCCTGCTGTCAACGGGAGGAATGCCCGTAACAGGCAAAGGCATTAACTGGTGGTTCACCAACACGGCCGACAGCAACGGCAATACCCTGACGATACGCGACACAGCACCGGTCTACAAAGGAAGACTATACGGTTTGCCAAGGGGTATCGTTGTCTATACCCGGGCCTGGGCAACAAATGCAATGGGAACGGCTTACGGGCAGACAGAATCGTTTCGCATTCCACCGGACTCCATACCACCGGTTATCACGCGCATCGATCTTCCGCGCAATAAGACCTATATCGCGGGAGACAGCCTGCATTTCTGTTTTCATTTCAGTGAACCTGTTTTTATCACCCAGGCCGGAACAGCGTGCTCCTTTTCAATGACGCTTGGCTTCCGCACCAAAACAGTTATGTATGTTGCCGGCAGCGGAACCGATAGCCTGCTGTTCCGGTATATTATTCAGCCGGGAGAATCGGACGGGGACGGCATACGCATCGGCAGTCCTGTTGTCTTTGCTAACGGCGAGATCCGGGACAGTTCGGGTAACAAAGCGGTTACCAGCTACAGTTTTCCCTCTCTGGCTGGCATACGGGTAGATGCTGTAGCACCAACGGTAACAGCCGTTAAAACACCCCCTGCGGGAAATTACCTCACCGGCAATATGCTGGATTTTATTGTCGGCTACTCGAAGAAAATCTGGCTGCTTCCGCCGGACAGCAGTCTCTCCCTCTCACTGCTGATCGGCGACAGCCTGCGCAGGGCGGAATACCTAAGCGGTTCGGGCAGTACCGCACTGCTGTTCAGGTATGCTGTACAATATGAAGACGTTGATAAAGACGGCATCAAAATACTGTCTCCGCTTACCGGCAACCTGCAGCTACTCGATGAATACGGCAATAACGCATCATTTCAGTTAAACAATATAGGCGCTTTGAGTAAGGTGCTGGTTAACCCGCCCTCCATTGCTGTCACACAGGTACTGGTGCCCGATAATGGCTGGTATAAAGCGGGCGACCCGCTGCTGTTCTGCGTAAATACCAACGCACCGGTTTGGGTAACCACCGCCGGCGGAACGCCTTTGTTGAAATTTACGGCAGGCACAATGCCGAAGCAGGCTTATTACAGCGGCGGATCAGGCACTGCCGCGCTGTACTTCACGTATATTGTTGAACCCGGAGACCTCGACACAAACGGTATTGCGCTGAACACCACACTGGCATTTAACAATGGACAGGTAACAGACGAAAGAGGCAATAAGCTGCCTGCAACGCTCAACCAGGTGCCATCCACTGCCGGTATCCTGCTGGACGGCAGTAACCCGCAGGTAAAAAACGTGGTAACGCCGGCAAAGAAAACATACCGGATCGGCGACACACTTTTGTACCAGCTCATCTTCAGCGAAAACATCCTTGTGCGGAAATCGGCAGACACACCCTATCTCGGGTTGCAGGTGGGCGTCTTCAAAAAGAAAGTTTTTTACGAGTCATTTGACGGGTACGCCACGCTGCGGTTCCGTTATATCGTTGCGGATGGCGATATCGATAAGAACGGTGTATTTATCGATACCCTGCTCAGTCGCGCACCGCAATCGCTGACGGATCCGGCCGGCAATGACTGTTATCCGGTATTGCGGAATATCGCTGCGCAATCGGGTATTAAAATCGACGCTGTTGCACCCGCATTTGTTCGTGATACCGATAGCGCCGAAACATGCCAGGGGGGAGCCATTCTGCTGCAGTCGTTATTGCAGGTATCCGACAGGGAAGACAATGAAACCATCAGCTGCACAATCACCACAACCGGCAACGGGTCTGTTACCGAAAGCAGTATTACCCTGTACAGTAACGGGAATATTGTTACGCCCCGTAAACTCAGCTACACTCCCGCGCCGGGGTTTGCGGGAGTGGATTCTGTTTCTGTTGACATAACCGATGGCATTTACCGTTCGACGAAAAAGATTTTCATCACTGTGCTGCCACCGATCCGGAACAACCTTATTGCAGGCGCACAAACCATCTGCAGCAACAGCGCGCCCGATCCGCTGCAGGGATCCATTCCTGCAGGCGGTAATGGCCGTTACGGGTTTGTATGGGAATCGTCCGATAACGACAGCTCGGGGTTCAACAGGGCCACGGGTGTAAATGACACCCTTGCATTTTCGCCGGGAAGGTTATCCGCCGGCACCTGGTTTCGCAGGAAAACGATGTCCGGTCCCTGCGAAGCCGTTTCCGCGCCGTTGCTGATCACAGTACGAAAAAACGGCCTGTGGACGGGCGGCTACGACAGCAACTGGCATAATCCGAATAACTGGTGCAACAACCTGGTTCCCGACAGCGCAACGGATGTGCTGATACCTGCGCAAACGCGGTACATGCCCACCATTGCAGAACCTGCTTTTTGCAGAGATATCCGGGTGGGCGGACGCGCACAGCTGAACATCGGCCATAGCCTGTCTGTTTCTGGTAATTTACAAGCAACCAGCAGTGCACTGTCGGCAAATGGCACACTTGTTTTTACGGGTGAAACAAAGCAATGGCTATCCGGCGGTGTATTCAGCAGCAACCGGCTCGGAAACCTTATCGTGGGCAATGCCGCAGGACTGGAGATCAGCGACACCCTCGAAATAACAAACCAACTGGTTTTGCGGAACAAAGGCCTGCTGATCACCAACGACCACTTATGGCTGGGCCCCCAGGCCGTCATCGGCGGTTCGGATGAACAGTCCGGCATACTTGGCAATATTCATCTGCGTAGAAAACTGCCTGTGAAAAAAGACAGCTGGCAATTCATCGGGCATCCTTTCACGCAGGGCATCCCGCTTTCCATGATCTGCGACAGCATCGATGTTTTTGGCGATAACGGCATCGCCAACGGTTTCAGTCCTTCTGCCGCCAACCTGCCTTCCGCATTTCATTACGACCACCGCAACGGCACCGATTCAACAGGTTTTGACAATGGATGGATCGCCTTCACCGATACAAAACACACGCAGGGCAACGAATGGAGTTCTTTCTCGGGGATTCGTTTACTGACCACAACAAAAAAGCAACAGCCGCTGGCAAATGACTCGCTTTTATTTTTGTTACATGGCCCCGTCAATACCGGCCAGCAATCGGTCATACTGCCCGGAACCGCAAACGGCCATTACCATGTATTATCAAACCCCTACCCCTGCCCGATCGATCTGTCGGGCTTATCCGCAGGTTCCGCTATCAGCAACTGTTTCTGGTATTGGCATCCGGGCATTGGTGTACAGGGCGCTTATCTGGCCGTGCCATTCGGACAACCCTTTATCCTTCCGGTGCTGGGAACTTTTATCGTCAGAAGCAGCGATAGCAGCAGTAATGCCCTGTTGTTTACCGAACAGATGAAAACAACCGGCCTTCCCGATACTTCCTGGACTGTCGGCTCCTTTGCAGAACCGTTTATCGAGCTGCGTTTATTCAGCAACCGCCGCTTACTCGACCGCCTGCTGTTATGGGGCATAGACAGCGCCCGGCAGGGTTTTGACAGGATGGATGGCGAAAAATTCCCGAACCCCGGCGCCAATCTGTACAGTCTTTCGCGTGAACGAAAAAAGTTATCAGTTGATGCCAGGCGATTCTCCGGCGAACTGGTTATTCCGCTGGGCATCCAGCCCGGTCAGCCGGGAAAATACAGGATACAGATCGCTGCCATGCGATTACCGCCGACCAATGCCTGGCAGCTGCACGACCGTTACCTGAAAAAATGGGTATCGCTGCAAAAAGACAGCAGCTATGATTTTGAAACAACCATCGATACCGCCAGTTTCGGGGAACGGCGTTTTGAAATCGCTGCGTACTACCGGGAGCCGGATACCGCCACCGCAACAAGGCTTGTTATGCAGCTGTCGCCGGTTCCGGCGAATGGGTTGCTCCAAATACGATTCAATACCTGGGACAAGGGCAGCACGTTCATCCGTTTGTTTACAACCGACGGACAGCAGTTACGAAAGCAATACCTGGGTGTTACCAACCGCGGTGACATACAGATGGGTATGGCAGAGCTTACACCCGGTGTTTACCTGCTGGAACTGCGGTGCGGAGAACAGGTGGCAACACGTAGCTTCCTGAAACAGTAAAGCCGCGTACCCGTTTATAACCGGTACGCGGCTTATGCGTTTGATGGGCAGTGTTACCCGTTTACTTTTACCATCCAGCCATGCGTGTCGGCTGCCTTTCCTTCGCGGATGGCGGTGAGCCTTTTCTTGAGTTCACGCGCTGTGGCTGCGTTATCGGTATCAAAGTTCATGACATAGTCTTTGTACTTCAGTTCCTTGATCATGGAAATGGTGGCCGCGGTGCCGGTACCGAATACCTCGCGCAGTCCGCCTTTCTTATGCAGTTCTATCAGTTCGTCGACCGATATTTTTCTTTCCACCACGTCCAGTCCCATTTCCTTCAGCACCACGATCGCACTGTCGCGGGTAACACCGGCAAGAATGGTTCCGTCTTCCAGAGATGGCGTGATGGCCGTGTTACCGGCAATAAAGAACACGTTCATCGTACCAACTTCCTGCAGGTATTTGTGTTCGAATGCATCCGTCCACAACACCTGGTCGTAGCCCTGTTTTTTGGCCATAGCGGTGGCCAGCATACTGCCGCCGTAATTACCGGCGTTTTTGGCAAAACCCACGCCACCCGGAGCGGCGCGTGTGTATTTTTCTTCCACGTAAATTTTCATCGGCGCAGCATAGTAAGGACCCGTTGGACTGAGCAGTATGATGAACTTATAGCTGTCCGAAGGTTTTACCCCGATCATAGAATCGGATGCAAACATAAACGGACGGATATACAGCGAATGATCCGGCAGAGACGGCGCCCATTCCCTGTCTACATGGATCAGCATACGCATACCGTCCATAAAAATATCTTCGGGCACAACGGGCATATTCATGCGCTCGGCCGATAAATTGAACCGTTTGAAATTGTCTTCGGGTCTGAATATCGACACCTGCCCGTCTGGGCTCCTGTAGGCCTTGATGCCTTCAAAGATGGCCTGTCCGTAATGCAGCGCCGCGGTGGATGGCTCCAGCAACAGGGGCTGGTAGGGCTTGATCTCCACATTTTTCCATTCACCATTCTCATAATCGGCCTCCAGCATGTGGTCTGTGAAATGACGGCCAAAAGGAATGTTCTCCAGGTTGATGTCTTTCAGCCTGCTTGTTTCTACTTTTGTGATCGTAATGTCGAGCGCTCCTACCATAGTTTTATATTTGACGCAAATAAACGAAAAAATCGAAAGCTAACAGTTGTTATCATTGATGAACCCCGAAAAAACCATACTGCCGGATTTCCTGATCGCCGAACTGTACAAAAACAGCCTGGTGATACTTGATGGCGGGCAACCTGTTGAAGAGACAATCGTTAGGGAAGAACCTGTTTCCGTTCCGGAAAAGAAGGAAAAACAATGGTTTCTGGGAAGCAATGTACAAAAAATAACGCTTGTTGTAAACGAAAAAGAAGCGGCTTACCTGGCAGATGATTCGTTGAAATTCCTTACTTCCATTCTTGGCGCCTGCAAACTGAACCTGGGCGATGTGGCGATCGTTAACTACCGGGCAACCGCCGTTGACTATGCCCAAGTCAAAGAACAGCTGGCCCCGCGTTCGCTGATCCTGTTCGGCGTAAGCGCCCAGGCACTGCGGTTGCCGTTTACCATACCTGATTACCAGGTACAGTCGTACGACCAATGCCAGTTCCTGATTGTGCCGCCGCTCGAAAAAATGCTGGGCGACAGCCAGGAAGCCAAGCTGGAAAAAAGCAAACTATGGCTCTGCCTGAAAAAGATCTTCCATCTATGACCCACAGACAAACACTGGTATTCGCCACCAACAATGAACACAAAGTGACAGAAGCCCGCCAGGTCATCGGCGACCTGTTCCGTTTCGTTACACTCAAAGAAGCCGGTATCGATATCGATATTCCCGAGCCACATGATACCCTGGAAGCGAATGCAACAGAAAAATCGCAGACCATTTACCGCCTGACAGGACGCAACTGCTTCAGCGAAGACACCGGCCTGGAAACGGATGCGCTGAACGGTGAACCCGGCGTGAAAACCGCCCGTTATGCCGGCGATGGCCGGGACTTTCAGCAGAATATCGACAAACTGCTGCACAAACTCGAAGGGCAACCGAACAGACGCGCCCGGTTCCGCGCGGTGATCTCGCTGATACTGGATGGCAAAGAATACCAGTTTGAAGGTGTTTGCGAGGGAACGATCGCCGAAGCACAGCAGGGTCGCGAGGGTTTTGGGTATGATCCCGTTTTCATTCCCGAAGGCGCCGGTATCAGCTTTGCGGAAATGACGGTGGAGGAAAAGAACCGCTATAACCACCGGCAGAAAGCCATCACCAAAATGATCCATTTCCTGGATCAGCAGCACGCATGAACCGAATCAAAATAGAACTTCCCGGCATCTTTCATTTCTCTACCCTCATCACCATACGGATCACCGATCTGAATTACGGCGGCCATGTGGGAAACGATTCTTTTCTTTCGCTGATACACGAAGCAAGACAACAGTTCCTGCGCGCGCATGGATACGAGGAGCTGTCGCTGGGCGGCGTTGGACTGATTATGGCCGATGTGGCGATAGAATTCAAACGCGAACTGAATTATGCAGACACCATCCGGATTTCCGTTGCGGCGGACGGTTTTGACAAACTCGGGTTTGATCTCTATTACCTGCTGGAATATGTGAACGAAACAGAAACCGTGATCGCCGGAAAGGCAAAAACGGGCATGCTGTGTTTCGATTATACTACCGGCAAAAAAATGGTGACCCCCGAAGCGGTGATCCGCAAACTAGGCGGCCCGCCGGATGCCTGAACAACATAACAACGCGCAGCTTCTCTCAACCCGGTCCGCTACACCGGCTGGCTGTTCCAGATGTGCCAGCTTTCTTCCGCCTGCAGTTCCAGCATCTCCAGTCCGTTCTGTACCGTGGCCCCTTTTGCCCTGCCTTTCGCGAGGAACAGTGTTTCGGCGGGGTTGTAGATCAGGTCAAACAGGTGGTGTTCGGGGCTGATCAACTCATAGGGAATATCCGGGCATTCGGTTGTATTGGGGTACATACCCAGCGGCGTTGTATTGATCACCAGCAGGTGGGTACGCATCATGTCCGGCGTAAGCGATGTATAAGCAATGGCCTCCTCGCCTTCGCTGCGCGATACATACCGGCAGGCTATCTGCAGTTCATTCAGCACATATTCAACAGCTGCCGAAGCGCCCCCGGTTCCGAGTATCAATGCATGGGTATGTTGCGGCTTGAGGAATGGCAGCAATGACTGGCGGAAACCCACCACATCGGTGTTGTGCCCGGTTAATACCCCGTTCCTGATATCGATGCAGTTACAGGCGCCCATCTGCGAAACGGCAGGCGTCATCGCCTGCAGGAATGGCATTACCTGTTTTTTGTAGGGTATGGTAACATTCAGTCCGCGCAGGCCTTCCTGCTGCAACAGCGTACCGAGTTCGTCTATACCGGCCAGCGCATAATTTTCATATACGCAGTCGGCAATACCCTGTTTTGCAAATTTTTCCGCAAAATAGGTTTTGGAAAAAGAATGACTAAGCGGGTAACCAATCAGCCCGTAACGGCGCATGGGTTATTTTTTATTCAGGAATAGTTCAAACGTATCGCCGCGCAAACCTACGCGCATGGCTTCGAGGGGTATCACTTCGGTGGGGGCGATATTACCCAGGTTGGCATTGCAGCCGATCAGCTCCAGAAAATACAGCTGCTGCGCTTTCTGCGGCGCTTCCCAGATAATCTTCTCCGCCGGTATCTGTGTAAGGATCTCCTGCACAAGTCCCTCCCGCACTTCTCCGCTGCCGCGGTAGATGCCCACATTACCCGCCTCACGTGCTTCGGCAATCACATAGGAGGAACCGGCTTCCAGTTCAGCACGCATCAGCTCGATCCATTTGTAGGGTGGAATGATGTGCGCGGCATCTTTGCTTCCCACTTCGCTCAGCACCGTGGCATGCTGTGTGAGTTTTTCGATATAACCGCATTTCTCGGCATGCGGGATGCTGACAGATCCGTCGCTTACCTCCACGTATTTGATGCCGTAATCCTTGCAGACAGCGATATAGTCATCAAACTGGTTGCGGATCAGGAACGCTTCAAACAATGTGCCTCCGAAATAAATCGGCATGTTATACGAATGATATAATTCGATCTTCTCCCTCAGATTGGGCGTAACGAATGATGTACCGAAACCCAGCTTTACAATATCCACATGCGGGCCGCTTACACCGATGAAATTATGCACTTCGTTAATGCTGAGACCCTTGTCCATGACCATTGTCAATCCTGAAGTGCGGGGCTGCTGCGTGCGTTCGGGTATATTCGTCAGATTAAAGTTCATAGCGATACATCTAGATTTTGATCCGCGCAAAAATAAGCGAAACGAATGAAATAGGATTAGGAGAGCTGACAGGAAAGGAATACGGCTATCGACCAGGGGTACCGATTGAAGAAGTATGGATGGAAAATGGCTGCATGGTTAACTTCTCAGCATAGCCATAGAACAATACAGCCATGCAGCCATATTATCCTCATGTCTAAATCTTCCTTCCCTTCTTATACCGGGCAAGAATATCCACCACCTGGTTGTTCTGCAGGATGGACGGATTCAGCTCAAGGAATTTTTTAAGGAGACGCGGTGTTTTTGCCATGGCTTCTTCCAGCTTTATCAGCGCTTCTTTTGTTTTGCCCAGCGCAAACAATGCCGTGCTCTGGTAAAACAGGAACACGGGTTTGCCGTCTGTGGATTTCATGGCGGCCAGCGACTGCTCTACCGCTTCTTCGTATACTTCAGCTTTGAGCAGGCAGCGGATCAGCGCTTCCCATCCCGCTACGTTTTTGGGTTTGTGTCTTACCACCGTACCAAAATACTGGATGGCGTCCTTGTACTGACCCAGGTGCATCTTGCATTCGCCCATGGCCAGGTTGTATTCGGTAACGCTGCGGTGGATGCGCATGGCATTATCCAGTTGTTTGATCGCGCTCTGCCATTGCTGTTCGAGCATATAGGTAACGGCGATCTTATAATGCAGCTTGCTGTCGTCGGGATTCAGGTGCACCGCTTTTTTGTAATGAAACCTTGCCTGTGCATAATTGCCCATACGGTGGTAACAATGACCGATGGCTTCATAGATCACGTCTTCGGGCCGCGTAAGCTCCAGCACTTTTTCCAGCACTTCTATGGCTTCCTTGTATTTGCGCAAACGCAGGTAAGCATCGCCCATATTGCGGTAGGCATAATCGAATTTCTCGTCGATGGCCACGGCATACTGGTAAGCATCGATCGCTTTTTCGTACAGTTTCAGTCCCTGGTAAGCGGCGGCCAGGTTAAACCAGGCCAGTTCGCTGAAAGGAAAATCCTCGATGATCTGCTGGTGCAGGCGAATGCTTTCTTCGTTCCTGCCGGTGAAATCCGTCCAGAAACAGATCTTGTACAACGCCTCTTCGTTATTGGGTTCCGCTTCGAGTATGAGTTTGAGACAGTCGAATACCTTGTCAAATTCTTCGTAGTCGTCGTATACATCGGCCAGTTCAAACAACAGGTCGATGCGCTCTTCGCCCTCGAACGTCTGCAGTGCCGCTTCGAGCAGTTCCACCGCTTTGGGCTGCTGATCCAGCGCCAGGTAGGCGTCTGTTTTCAGGATATAGAGGTTCAGATCGGTGCTGTCGTACAATTCCGCGGTTTCCAGTACATCCAGCGCTTCGCGGTAGCGCCGGGTGGCCAGCAGCATATCCGCTTTTTTGATCATCAGCTGGGAAGAATAGGGAAATTGCAGGAGGCCGGTCTCGGCTGCTTCGAGCGCCTCGGGTATATCGTCTTTCTCATCGTAATAATCTATAATCCGCTCAAAATCATCCTCTTCTAAAAAAACATGGTTTCTGCCGTTTTTCAGATTCTGGTATTGCCGCAGCAGTTCCTTAAGCCCTTCGCGATCCTCGCGGTATTGATTTTCACGCATATTGGCTGGTGTTTATCCAATTTAGGCCAAAAAACCCGCTTTTTTTTGGGATGTGTGTAACTTTTCGGCTTTCATTAACGTCCGGTTAAGAAAATCAGAATTGTGTATTATTTAAGGAAATCTTACCTTTGTTACAGAATGAAAACAAAAGTATACATACAAAAAGCCGCATTCCTTGCCATACTGGTGCTGGGAATGCAGTTTGTATACGCTGCTTTTTCGTTCACTGGTCTTACGGGTGAGAAAGAACGAAGCAATAAATATTCGCTCAAAAACCTGAGCGCGCTTTCGCACAAAGGTTCCGTATCGATCAGTTCCATCAAATCCAATCTGCAGTACAAAGGCATGCAGCAGCTTTCTTCCAAAAACACCAATTCCGGTGTTGAGATGACTTCTTTGCTTCGCTACGAAAATGGCAACACCACGTTCGTATATCCTTACAAGTTCAAGATCAAAGTGTCTAAATTCAAGACACCCACTCCTTAATTCAGCAATCTGTAACCGCTGGTAGGTATGTCAAACCTCGAAGCCTGTACCGGGCTAAGGTTGATTTTTGTTGCGGTATAGCGTATCCGGCCCTTATCGCCTTCCTGTGATTCGTATTCGAGCACAAACCCGGGTACATCCCTGAACTGGTATTCAAACTCGCGAACGGAAGGAATGATATTGGCTGCATAGAACAACGTAAAATTACCGCCATCACGTAACTGTATCACCGCTTTCCTGCATTCATACCCGAGTATGGTACGGATTTCGCTGGGCACCAGCGTTACACTCATTCCCTCGTATTTTCTGTTCTCGGCGGCCCAGCGTGTGTTGTCCATTTTGGTCATGAATTTGTTCTGGCCGAATTCGCGAAGTATGGTGGCGGCGCCCGAAAGCTTATTATACAGGATGGTTTGCTGGTAGGTTGGGCTCACCAGGTCGCTACGGCAATCATTTGCCTTGATATAAACGGTTTTGGTGGTGGCTTTCAGCGATGCCAGTACATCCTTGTCAACACCCGCGGCGCTGTCGGCCGACATCGCATAGGTTACGGTACACTCTGCCACAACGCGCTGTTGTGCATGGGAAACGGTGATCGCCATCCCCAGGAAAAAAACAGTAAGCAGTTTCTTCATTGGTACCCGTTTGTTTGCGCTACAAGATAGGCAATCTTCTACAAAGCGCCCTGCCTAACAACGTATGGAGGGATGGCTGCCGCCTGCTCGGGTGGTGATCAACAAATCGCGGACCGGCATAAAAAACTTACGGAAGGTTTTCACACCTTCCGTAAGCCGATTCTTATTTTTTATTCTGCGTTTTGTTCTTCATATCCTGCAGTTTTTTCTGGGATTCCATCATCTGCGAATACCGTTCCTGCCACTTGCTTTGCTTTTTAGGCGCTTTCCGCTTCTCTTCTATCTTGGCAAGGATCTTATCGTGGTTGATGATATAATTCTGGATCACGAACTGCAGCGCAAGCGTGATGATATTGGATACGGTATAGTACCATGTCAATGCCGAGGGCAGCCTGTTAAAGATGAACAGCAGCATAAACGGAAAAATATACGGCATGTATTTCAGCGCCGGGTTGTCCTGCGACGGCGTCATGTTCATGTTATACAGCGAGATCAGGAAGCTTGTGAGTACGGCCGTGAGCGTGAACAGACTGATATGATCGCCGAATGCCGGTATGCTGAACGGCAGTTTTGCGATCGAGTCATATGCCGACAGATCGTGGCTCCACAGGAAAGCCTGTCCGCGCAGCTGTATGTTCGAGTTAAAGAAACTGTACAGGGCAAAGAAGATGGGGATCTGCAGCAGCGCCGGAATACAGCCACCCATCGGGTTTACGCCGGCTTCGCGGAACAATTTCATCTGCTCCATGGCAAAGCCCTGCTGGTCGCTGCCGAATTTCTTTTTCAGCTCATCCAATTCAGGGCGCAACACGCGCATCTTGGCGCCGCTCAGGTAACTGGTATAGGTAAGCGGCGCGGTCACCAGCCTGATAAACAGGGTAAGCAGCAATACCACCCATCCGAAATTGGTGACGAAACCTGCAAAGAAATCAAATACCGGTTTGATGATGTATTTGTTGATCGGGCGCACAAAAGAGTACATATCCCTTCCGAGGTTCACCATGCGATCCATTTCGGGCGCCTGGTTTTTCAGGATATTGTAATCGTTGGGACCGTAGTACATCTGCAGGGGAATGTTCGCCGTTGCCGCCATCGGCAGTTTTGCCTGCAGGGCCACATCGGCGCCGGCCAGCACACGGCTCGAATCGCTTCTTCTTACCCACTGAACCTGTCCGCCGGCAAATCCGTTCTTTGCCACCAGTGTCTGGTTAAAGAACTGCTGCACCACGCCTACCCACTGCACCGGTTTCTCGAATTTCCTTTCCGTTTTGGTCTGGATATAATCAAATTCGTTGTCTTCCGAATAACATACGTTCGACACCTGTCTTTCATAATCGGCTGTCTTTTCCTGCTGGTCCAGCTGTGCTTTCCATTGCAGGTTAAAAGCGCCCTGCGTCAGCAGTTTATCCGCACCGTTGATACCGATGTTCCAGTCGATCATAAAATCGTAGGGCCGGATGGTATACTGGTGCACGATGGTCTCGCCGTTTGCGCCGCTGAGCGTAAAACGGATGGTTTGTGCACTATCGGCATTGGTCACCGGCTGCGCCGCGGTAAAATACAGGCTTGCAGTGGAAACCGACTGGTTAGCGGAGGTATTGATATTGTAACCGATCGTATTGTTGGCTGCCAGCAATACTTTGCTGCCGGAAGGCGTGGGGTAATTTTTCAGCTCCACGGTTTTTACCTGCGCCCCTTTGTTGGTGAATACGATCTTCATCACCTTGTTCTCCACGGTAACCAGTTGTTCTGCGCCCATGCCGGCTGTGGTAAAATCGCCGGCGGCAGAGATACGTGTGGCGGAATCCCGTCTCAGCGAATCTGTTCTGAACGCCATCGTATCGATGGGTTTGCGGTTGGCGGCTTCCACCCTTGCGATGGAGTCTTTCTGTTTTTGCTGGAACGCAGCTATTTCGTGCTGCTGTTTGTTGTTGTACCAGAAATAAATAAAGAACAATGCGCCCAGCAACACAAAGCCAATGACCGTATTCTTATCCTTCATACAAGATTTTGTTGAGCCGCAAAGGTAATATTTGGAACCTAGATTGGCTGCGGCAAGTTGATAAGCCGTTAAAATAGCCATAAATCGGCCGGTATGGCTGGTGAATACCGGTTTTTCGGCTTTATTTTACGGTAGCCTCACTTCAGCCAGGGATCGTTCCAACTTCTACCCCTTAGCAGTAAAACCCAAATGTATGCCGGCAAACAGCACCCCTGTTTCCCAACGGGAAACCTATAACCCGTCCGCATGGACACGTTTTCTCTGGTGGTTGTCAACCGCCGAAAAAGAATTGCTGGCCGACTGTGTGGTCGACCGCAACCGGTACGCCATCGTGGGCATGACCGTTTTAGGCACCTGGGCCTTTGCCACGCTGGCCTGGACGTATTTTTTTACCACGGTCAGCTCCAGCCTGCTGGCAGCGGTTGCACTGGGACTGTTCATGGGCGGCATCGTGCTTACCATCGACCGTTCCCTGATCAAGGGTATCAACCGCACCAATAAGACCAGGCTGATCCCGTTGCTGTTCAGGGGTGTGCTGGCTATGACCATCGGTTTGTTTATGGCACAGCCTGCCTTATTGTACCTGTTCGATAAAGAAATACATGTACAGGTGTCGATCGACAACGAGCAAAGAAAAAAACAGAAACTGCAGCAGCAGGACTCCGTTTATTACACAGCGCGCACCGCGCTGCAGCAGAAAAAGAATGCGCTGCAGCTGCAACTGGCTGCACGCTATTCGGAAGTGGCTGCTTCACGCGATGCCTTTATCAGGGAAACCGATGGCACGGGTGGCAGCGGAAAAGTGGGTCTGAAAGATATTGCCCGGGCAAAAGAGAGCGAATACCGCAAACTCGATGCTGCCTACCAGGCTACGGAAGCAACCCTGCGCCCGCAGATCCAAAGTACAGACAGCGCACTGGCCGCGATCGATCTAACAATTCAGCAGGAGCAAAAAGCATTTGACACATTGCTGAACGACGGGTTTATTACCAGGATAGAGGCGTTGAATCACCTGGTGAAAGACAATGCCTCCGTTGCTTTCCGCTATTATTTGCTGGTGGCCATCTTCCTGCTGGTGGAGCTGATGCCCGTGATCTCGAAAATGCTGCTGCCATCCGGCAGCTATGAAGAAAAAACAATACTGAAAGAACAGTCAGAGAAAGAGCTTGCAGGAAACAACGACCGGCGCGAGCTTGCCCTCAAAGAAAATTATAACCAGACCGCTTTTGAGCAGGACATCCAGTTCATCAAAGAATTTTTCGCCGCCGCCGAGTCCGAACGCCGTGCCAAAATGCAGGAGAAATTCCAGTCCTGGAAAGAATCCCCCACCACCAGCTTCGACAGCGTCTGGGAAGAAATGAAGAAAGAGGTGTTGAGTAAGAGAGAAAATTAGGGAACAGATGAGCAAGGAACGGATGAACAAGGAGCAATAGATCGGAAGCCGATCCGATACTTTCCGATCCATTGTTCATCCGTTCCTTGCTCCTTGTTCATCTGTTCATCTGTTCCTCGCTCCTTGTTCTATTGTTCTTTCTGCCGTCCGCCCGGCGGGCACCACATTTTCAGGTAGTCGGTGTACAGTTGCTGCAGGTGCGCGGTGGTTCCTTTGCCCTCGGAGATGCCGTGGGTTCGGTTGGGATAGCTCATTAACTGGAACTGCTTGCCATTGGCGATGAGTTCATTGATAAGCATTTCGGCATTGTTGTAATGCACGTTGTCATCGCCTGTGCCATGTACATACAGCAGGTGCCCTCTCAGGTTTTTTGCGTGCGTAACCGGTGATCCGTTTACAAAATCTTCCCTGTTTTCCTGTGGCAGTCCCATATACCTTTCCTGGTAGATATTGTCGTAGGTGAGCTGGTTGCCAACGGCGGCGATGGAGATCCCTGTTTTGTATATCTCGGGGTACTGGAACATCAGTCCCAGTGTGGCAGACCCGCCGCCGCTCCATCCCCATACCGCAATGCGGGAAGTATCTACAAACGGCCATTTCATGATCTCCCTGGCACCCATCGCCTGGTCGCGGATATTGATCACACCCACTTTCCGGTAGATCGATTTGCGCCATTCCCTTCCCTTGGGGGCCGGGGTGCCGCGGTTGTCGATGGTCATGTAAATGTATCCGTCATCGGCCATACTGCCTTTGTACATCCGGTTGCTGCCTGCGCCAAACTGGTCTTTTGCATTGGCGCCGGCGGGTTCGGTATACACGAGGAACACAACGGGATATTTTTTGCTGGGATCGAAATTCGACGGTTTCGCCATCCAGCCATCCATCTCCACCCCCTCCGCTGTTTTTACTTTGAAGAACGACACATTGGATCTGGATTTATCTGCCCTGGCCACTGCATTGCTGACTTCGTTCCCGTTAAGCGATCTGTGGTCCGGCAGCGAAACCCACTCGCGCGAGGGCGCCGTATAATAGTTGGAAAAACTATGCTGCGCATAGTTACCCGTGGGCGACACATTGTAGGTATGCGTGCCGTTCTGGCTGGCGGGTGATAAACGCTCGGCACTGCCGCTTCCGTCCAGCCTGGTGCGATAGAGATAACGCTGGGTGGCATTGTCGGGAGAAGCGTAAAAATATACATACCCGCTTTTTTCATCAATGGCATTGGTTGAGATCACATCAAAATTGCCCGTGGTGATCAGGGTCTGCTTCTTCCCGTCGCGGCTGATCCGGTAAAGATGGCGCCACCCGTCTTTTTCGCTGGTGATCACAAATTCCTGTCCGTTGCTGAGCCATTCCCATGAGTCGTCGTCCACATCCACCCATGCCGGGTCTTTTTCCTGGTAGATGGAAGTTGACCTGCCGGAAGCGATATCACACAGCATGATATTGCTTTCGTTCTGCTTCCTGTTCAGGTGCTGGATGATGAGTTGGCTGTTACCGGCCGCCCACTCCATGCGCGGAACATAGGACTGCAGTACGGGGTCTGTGGGGATAGACATCCATTTTGTTTTTGCCGTGGCAATATCCGCAACGCCGATCTTGTAGGGAGACGGTGGCTCACCGGCGCTTGGGTACTCCACCGGCACCACAAAGGGATAAATGGAATCCGTGGTGTTCAGCATCAGGTAGTTCTTTGTTTTGCTTGCATCGATCTGCCAGTAGGCAATCTTCTTACCGTCGGGGCTCCACCGAAAACCGTCCCTGCAATTGAATTCCTCTTCGTATACCCAGTCGAACGTACCGTTAATGACCCTTCTGGAACCACCGGAAGTCAGCGCTGTGATTTTGCCCGTAGCCAGGTCTTCCACATACAGGTTGTACCCGCTTACATACGCCACTTTACTGGCGTCGGGCGAAAATTTCGCAAACATCATAGACGATGCGGGTTTGCCTTTGCCAAGCTGTTTCAGGCTATGGTTGTTCAGGTCGAGCACCCAGTAATCACCTTTTGTATCCTGCCGCCATACGCGTTTGGTGTTGTTGTAGATCAGTATCTTTTTATCGTCGTTCGAAAAAGTGAAATTGCGAACCGGTATGGCAGCGGAATCGCGGTGCGGTTTCAGCAGGTCCCTGGCAACAATTGTTTTTTTGGTGAGCCCCGGCAGTTCGTACAAAACGATCTCTCCGCCTTCAATGGCGAAATAACCATTGCCATCGCGGTTCCATTTCAGGCCTCCCTGTGACTGTGCAGCGGAAAAAAATGCGCAAACGGCAATCAACAGCAGGTATGCGTGTTTTCTCATGGTAAGTGATTTATTTATTGGCTTGTTATCGGTTCAAGATAAAGGCGCTGACAGCGTTAACCAGGTTTTTGTCAACCGGCAGCTGCGGGTTGTAATAAGCGGCCATATTTTCGGATTTTTCTGCGGAAACCTGTTTCAGCACATGGTTCATTTTCTCCAGCAATACCAGCTGCGCACCGGGTTTGGCCGCGGCCAGCCTGTTTGCATCGTCCACACTAACCTGGAGATCATGGGTTCCCTGCAGGATCAGAACAGGAATGGTCAGTTTCCTGATTTCAACCTGCGGATCGTACCGGAACCAGGAGATCAGGTAGGGCTGAACGCTTGGTCTGAACAGCGCTGCCAGCATGGGGTTTACAGTCACCACGGTCTTTCCCTGGCTTAGCGAATCGAGGATCGGCAGGGACAGGTCCCTTACAATAGCCGGCTGGCCGTTCATCTGTTCGCGCAGTGTTTTATCGGCCGACTGACCCGCGCCGGCGATGGATACAAACTTACCGGCATCCCGGGCAGCCATCATCCCGATCAGCGAGCCCTCGCTGTGGCCGATTACGGTAATACCGGAGAACCGGTTATCGATTCGCAACAGCGCGATCCATTGTTGTGCATCGGTAATATAATCGCCGAAACGGAGATCCGCCTCGCGTTTACCTGCACCCACGCTTTGGGCAATACCTCTTTTGTCGTACCGCAGCGAGGCGATGCCGTTTACCGCAAGCGCTTCGGCAAGTTGTTTAAGACCGTTGTTCTTCATCGCAGGAATGTTGCCATCCCTGTCTGTAGGGCCGGAGCCTGCAATAATCAGCGCCACAGGCATGCGGCCGGTTACCGCGGCGGGTACGGTAAGTGTGCCGTAAAGATCGCCGGTGGCGGTTTTAAGCACAAGCGGCGATGCCGTAAAAGCCGTATCGGCATTAGCAGCAAAAATCGGGGAGCTGTAAAACCCAAGCAAGACAACCAGTAGACAGTATCTGCGCATACGATTCATTTTTGGGTAAGGGAATACCTATCATGCTCAATAAAACAGACCCGAAAGATAACAACTCCCTCCGATCGGGCACAAACCGATTTTAACACAGACTATGCGGATTTTCACTCCGAAAAAACAAAGCCCCGTATCCACGGAACCATGGAACGGGGCTTTGTGCGATCTTGCTGTTATCAGATCAGCGCGTCCTGCAGGGGCGCTGTCTTAAAGGAGCTTTTCTTTTCGTTGTATTTTTTTGCCGCGTCGATAAAGCTGACGAACAATGGCGCAGGCTTCTCCACGGTACTTTTCAGCTCAGGATGGTATTGTACCCCGATAAAGAAAGGATGCGAGGGTATTTCGATAATTTCCACCAATCCTGTTTCGGGATTCGATCCGCTGGCGATCATGCCATTGGTTTCAAACTGTTCCAGGTAATCGCTGTTGAACTCGTAGCGGTGGCGGTGGCGTTCGCTGATATGCGTGGTACCGTAAATACGGTTGGCCAGTGTGCCGGGCTTGATCTCGCAGGGATAGGTACCCAAACGCATGGTGCCGCCCATCATCCTGATTTTCTTCTGTTCTTCCATCATATTGATCACGGCATGCTGTGTATTGGTATCCATTTCTGTTGAATGCGCGTCTTTCAAGCCGAGTATGTTTCTGGCATATTCGATCACCGCCATCTGCATACCCAGACAGATGCCGAAGAACGGCAATCCTTTCTCACGTGCATACTGAACGGCAATGATCTTTCCTTCGATACCGCGGTGGCCGAACCCCGGCGCTACGAGCAGGCCATCCAGCCCTTCGAGCTTCTCCGAAACGTTCTCACTTGTAATGAATTCGCTGTGCACATTCACCACCTGCACTTTTACTTCGTTGATGGCACCGGCATGTACAAAACTCTCGAGTATGGATTTGTAGGCATCCTGCAGTTCTATGTATTTGCCGATCAGCCCCACGGTCACTTTGCTGCGCGGGTATTTCAGTTTATCGAGAAACCCGATCCATTTGTCCAGCACGGGCTCCGAATAATGTTTGATATCGAGTTTTTTCAGGCAGATAAGATCCAGTTTCTCACGCAGCATCAGCAAAGGCACTTCGTAAATGGTGGAAGCATCCATGGCTTCTATCACCGCCTCCGGTTTTACATTACAGAACAGTCCGATCTTACGTTTGATATCGTCGTTCAGCGGCTCTTCGGTGCGGCATACGATGATATCGGGGTGCACGCCTGTTTCGCTCAGCATCTTCACGCTGTGCTGTGTGGGTTTTGTTTTCAGCTCTTTTGCCGCTTTCAGGTAGGGAATCAGCGTAAGGTGAACCACCATCAGGTCTTCTTCGGGAAGCTCCCATTGCAGCTGGCGCACTGCTTCGATAAAAGGAAGGCTTTCGATATCGCCCACCGTACCGCCTATCTCCGTAAGGATGATATCGTAATCGTTGTTCTCTCCCAGCAGCAGCATGCGGCGTTTGATCTCATCGGTGATATGCGGCACCACCTGCACGGTTTTTCCCAGAAAATCACCGGCGCGTTCTTTATTGATCACCGTCTGGTAAATACGGCCCGTGGTCACATTGTTTGCCTGTGAGGTATAGATGCCGAGAAAACGCTCGTAGTGACCGAGGTCAAGATCGGTTTCGGCACCGTCTTCCGTTACATAACATTCGCCATGTTCATAGGGGTTAAGCGTACCCGGATCCACATTGATATACGGATCGAATTTCTGGATCGTTACACGAAGTCCGCGCGCCTGCAGCAGTTTTGCCAGCGATGCGGCAATAATCCCTTTTCCTAAACTGCTCGTTACACCTCCGGTAACAAAAATGAATTTGGCCATACTGTTGTTTATTGGTTGATCTTATTATTAACCTGTTATGTAACCCTGTTACCGGCCTGCACCGCCTTAACGGGCCTGGGCGGATCAATAAAAAACAATCCCCATGCAAACTGCTTTGCGGCTGGGTACTAAAACATATGACCTGTAAATGGAATGTGGAAAATTCTCAGAGGTCGTACAAAGCTACACCAAAAAAACAAACTGCAAAAAACAGTCGGGCGCAGATCCCTTTTTCCCGCCCGGAAGTGTTAATTTGACGTGCAAATCTTTACCCTAAAATCCTTTGAAAATGAAAAAGCTGTTTTTCATTGCACTCTCGGCGCTTGCCGTGGCCGCATTTCTCGGTTACCGGTACAAAACGCCCGAACCCGAACTGCTTACCCCCGGCTGTTACCTCAGTTGCTTTAATGCCGATGTACGCGAGCAGTTTCGTCAGGAAGCCAATACCATGGCTTTTGCCGGCCTGCACCCCATACCGCTGGCATACCGGCTGCAGAACCCCAGCGGCAGGACCGTTGGTTTTAAAGCCGCCGACGGCTCGGAGGCCTCCGGTTACGAGATCAGGAGCCCGAAAAAATCCAACAAATGGATTTTCGTGATCCAGGAGTGGTGGGGACTGAACGATTATATCAAACGCGAGAGCGAAACCCTGTCGAAGGAACTGGATAATGTGAATGTGATAGCCCTTGATCTCTACGATGGCAAGGTGGCCGCCACGCCCGACAGCGCCATGAAACTGGTACAGGGGGCCAAAACCGATCGGCTGGAGAACATCATCAAAGGCGCCATTGTCTATGCGGGCGGCGATGCCCGGATCTATACCATTGGCTGGTGTTTTGGCGGTATGTGGAGCCTGCAATCTTCTATTCTTGCGGGCAAACAGGGCGCCGGCTGTGTGATGTATTATGGCCGCCCCGAGACCAATCCCGAAAAACTGAAAATGCTCAACTGCGATGTGATCGGTTTCTTCGGCAACAAAGACCGCAGCCCCTCACCCGAAATGGTCAGCAAATTTGAAGCGGATATGCAGGCCGCCGGTAAAAAACTGAGCACGCACAAATACGATGCAGGCCATGGCTTTGCCAACCCGAGCAATCCCTCCTTCAACAAAGAAGCCACCGAAGACGCACATGCAAAAGCGATTGCGTTCTTTAAAGCGCATATGTAAACCCAATTTTCAAATGGCAATCCTCAAAAGTGATGGATCCTGTCGCTTTTGAGGATTGCTTTTTTTACATATCGTTTACGATCTTCCGGTAGCTGGTTACCACCCCTTTTATCAATGAGGAACTGAAGCCCTGGTGTTCCATTTCGTTGAGACCGGCAATGGTACAGCCTTTGGGCGTGGTTACCTTATCGATCTCCTGTTCCGGATGGGTGTTCTTGGTCAGCAGTAGTTCCGCTGCGCCTTTTACCGTTTGAGCGGCGATCAGCGAAGCGGTGGCCGCGCTGAAACCGATCTCGATACCGCCCTGTATATTGGCACGTATGTAGCGCATGGCATAGGCGGTACCGCAGGCGCCCAGCACCGTTGCGGCATCCATCAGTTTTTCTTCTATGAACACAGACCTGCCCAGCTGGTCGAATAACCGGGAAGCATAACCTATCTGCTCCTGCGAGGCGTTCTCGGCGCAGATGCATGTCATGCTCTGCTGGATGGCGATCGCCGTGTTGGGCATGGCGCGGAAAACCGGTATCCTGTCTCCCACAATCTCTTTGATATCCTTGATCCATAAACCGGTAACCACACTTACCAGCACATGTTTTGCCGGGTCCAGTACGGGAAGGATTCCTGTTAACACCTCTTTTACCTGGAAGGGCTTAACGGCCAGCACCACCCAGCTGGCATTGCTTACCGCCGCTGCATTGTCGCTGCCGGTCTGGATGCCTTTTTGCTTCAGCGTCTGCAGCAATGCAGGGTTGCGGCGTGTAACGGTAATATTTTCCGCTGCTACGAACCCGCTGTCTACCAGTCCTTCTGCCATGGCGGCGCCAAGATTACCGCCGCCGATGATGGCGATCTTTGTTTTCATACGATTGCTTTGCGATGAAGTTACGGAAAAGCCGACAGTCTACTCAGGCTGTAGAATACAAATACCCGGTGGAGGGTGAGGTTTGGGGGACCAGGGGAATGGCCGACTAAAAATATTTCAGTCCAACCAGGTAATGGCGCACGTAATCCGCAATGCCTTCTTCCAGCGAGGCGAATGGCTGCGTGTATCCTGCGGATCTTAGTTTGTGCATATCGGCTTCGGTGAAATACTGGTATTTATCGCGTATGTCTTCCGGCATATCGATAAACACGATCCTGGGTTCCCTGTCAAGTCCGGCGAAAGTGGCATTTACCAGATCGGTAAACGAACGGGCTTTGCCTGTGCCCAGGTTGTAGAGGCCATTGTTAGCAGACGGCCATTGGTTACCGAGCATTTTGTCCATCATCCAGCCGATCACGCCGATCACATCCTTTACATAAATGAAATCGCGGAGCTGTTCGCCGTCTTTAAACCCTTCTTTATGGCTTTTGAACAGTTTCACGAAACCATTCTGATTGATCTGGTTGAATGAGTGCCAGATCACGCTGGCCATCCTTGCCTTGTGGTATTCGTTGGGGCCGTAGACATTGAAAAATTTCAGACCAGTCCATGCAGGCGGCGCTTCTGTCTGCCGCAGGGCCCATTTATCGAATTCGTTCTTGCTTACGCCGTAAGGGTTCAGCGGTTTGAGCCGGTCAACCAGTGCATGATCGTCTTGGTAACCAAATTCTCCGGCGCCATAAGTGGCTGCGGAAGACGCATAAATAAGGGGAATGGATTGCTGCACACAGTACTGCCAGATATCTTTTGAAAACACTAGATTCAGTTCTTCGTGAACGGCGTAGTCGAATTCTGTCGTATCGGTGCGGGCCCCCAGGTGGATAATGATGTCGAGTTTGGGCTTATTGGCTTCGAGCCATTCAAAAAGATTGTAGCGCTCAACAACATCAGTGTATTTCTTCGATTCCCAGTTCTTTCTTTTTTCTTCCGCGCCAAAATCGTCCACCAGTATGATGTTCTCATACCCTTTTTTGTTCAGGTATTCCACCATACATGAACCGATAAAACCCGCTGCGCCTGTTACGATGATCGAAGACATGGGAAAAAAGTAAAAAATTCAAAAATCAAAAGCGAATAAAGCAGTGCCGTTCGGCATTACACCCTGAGTGTTTTCTCTATCGCTGTATCGTATTTCAGTTTCCAGTCTGTTGTATTGCCCCAGTTCTGGCCGTTTACGCTGATATTGCCTGCGGTCACGGTGCCGAGTTCTGTAATGGCAATACCTGCCTGTTTTGCTTTTGCAATAACCAGTGCTGCATTGGCTGCGGAAACCACCACGCGCGACTGCGCTTCACCAAACCAATAGGCATCGTTACGCAGCCCGTTGCCGGCGGTAACATCGAATCCGAGCCCGGCGGGGAAGGCGCTTTCCAGCAGGGTAATGGCCAGTCCCCCTTCGCTGATATCGTGTGCGCTGCTGATCAGTTTGTCTTTGATAAGTGCTGCCACCAGTTTCTGTACCGCCAGTTCTTTTTCCAGTTCAAAATGCGGGGCGGGTGAGTATTCGATCCCGCGGATCTTGTGCAGGTATTCAGATGAGCCGATACAGTTCCTCGCCTCGCCGATCAGCAGTATCGCATCGCCTGTCTGCTTGAAATCGAGCGTCATCCGGTCTGCCAGCGTATCCAGGATACCAACCATACCGATGGTAGGTGTTGGGTAAACAGGACCGTTGGGGTTTTGGTTATAGAAGCTCACGTTACCGCCGGTAACGGGCGTATCGAATGCCCGGCAGGCATCGCCCATGCCGGTAACGGCTTTTACGAACTGGTAATACACTTCGGGATCGTACGGGTTTCCGAAGTTGAGACAGTTGGTTATGCCAATGGGTTCTCCGCCGCTGCAGACGATGTTGCGTGCCGCTTCGGCCACCGCAATCATACCACCTGTATATGGATCGGCAAATACGTATTTGCTGTTACAGTCAACGGTGATCGCCAGCGCCTTACCCGTGCCTTTGGCCAGTATCACGGACGCATCGCTTGGTGTATTGGTAGAGGTATTGGCCGTTCCCACCATGCTGTCGTACTGTGTATATACCCAGCGTTTGGAAGCAATATTCGGTATCTGCACCAGTTGCTCCGCAATTGCTTTCAGATCCGTCACATCGGCCACATTATCTATAGAAAAGGCTTTGATCTTTTCAAAATATTTCGGTTCCCTGTATTCGCGGGTGTATTGCGGTGCACCGCCGCCGAGTACGAGTTCTTCTGCGGGAATCTCGGCTTCGAGTTCACCGTGCATATAGAATTTCAGCAGGCCGTCGTCGGTTACATAACCGATCTCGCTGGCGCTGAGATCCCATTTTTCGAATACGTCTGTTACAGCCTGTTCTTTTCCTTTCTCCACTACCACCAGCATGCGCTCCTGGCTTTCGCTGAGCAGCAGTTCCCAGGCTTTCATATTTTTCTGACGGGTAGGCACTTTTTCCAGATCGATATGCATACCCACACCACCTTTTGCACTCATTTCGGCTGTGGAACAAATGATGCCTGCGGCGCCCATATCCTGCATTCCGATCACGGCGCCGGTATCGATCACTTCCAGACAGGCTTCCAGCAGTTTCTTTTCCTGAAAAGGGTCGCCCACCTGTACGGCGGGCAGTTCTTCGGCGCTTTCGGCGGTAATATTGGCAGACGCAAAAGAGGCGCCGCCGATACCGTCTTTACCCGTAGCACTTCCCACAAAAAACACCGGATTGCCGGTTCCTTTGGCGGTGGCGCTGATCATCCTGTCGGCTTTCATGATACCCACGCTCATGGCGTTTACAAGCGGATTGGTATGATAGCATTCTTCAAAATATACTTCGCCGCCAACGGTGGGTACGCCAAAGCAGTTGCCGTAATGACCGATGCCATGCACCACACCTGCAAGAAGACGTTGTGTTTTTTTATCTGCCAGGTTACCAAAACGGAGGCTGTTCAGCGAGGCGATGGGACGGGCGCCCATGGTAAATATATCACGCTGTATACCACCCACACCGGTTGCCGCGCCCTGAAACGGTTCGATGGCGCTGGGGTGGTTATGGCTTTCAATCTTGAATACCACGCCAAAACCATTGCCCATATCCATCAGTCCTGCGTTCTCCTCTCCGGCTGCCACCAGCATCCGGCCGCCGCTGCGGGGAAGGGTTTTCAGCCATTTGATCGAGTTCTTATAGCTGCAGTGTTCGCTCCACATGCCGCTGAAAGCGCAAAGCTCTGTAAAGTTGGGAGTGCGGCCGAGTTTCTGTTTGATAAGTTCAAATTCCTCGGCGGTAAGCCGTAACTGTTCGGCGGTCTTGGCGGTTATTTCCATGATGCCGCGAAGGTAGGAAAATGGCGGTAAATGGATGGATTGTTAAATGGCTGTATGGCTTACAGGTTGGACAAAATCATACCAACAATATAACCATACAGCCATAACGACTATTGGCAGGCAGTCCTTATATTTTCACCAGCCGTCCGCTTCCTGCCACATGCTTTTTTACTTCGGCGGCGGATCCTTTATAGGAAACATTGCCGCTGCCGCTGATGCTGGCATCCACGCTTTTGTTGGCGTTGAGTTTGATATTGCCGCTGCCGCTGATATGCGCTTCGGCATCGTTGGTGATGAGTTCCTGGCAATCCGCATTACCCGAGCCGCTTACCCTGGCATCGATGCGGTTGGCCGAACCGGCCAGTGTGATATTGCCGCTGCCGGATATGCTTACATCCGCATCGCCCACTTTATCCAAATCGATACGGATATTGCCCGAACCGGATACCTTGAAACTGGTGCTGCCCTCGTTCCTGAACCGGCCCTTGCCAATGATATCGCCGCTGCCGGAAAGCGATACCCCCGTCATTTTGGTGAGCGATACATATATGGTGATCTTTTTACGCGAGTGCAGGTTCGCCCTTTTTTTGGTGCGGATCTGCAGTTTGCCGTTCTCCACTTCGGTTTCTATATAAGGTAACAGGTTTTCATCACCCTCCACCTGTATGGTGCTGCTTTCGCCGTAGCCGATCATCACATCCCAGGCGCCCGCTGAGGATACTGCAGTATAACTGCCCACCTGACGGGATTCCTTCCGGATTTGCCCGTTGCCTTCAATTTTTTCCCAGGGCCACTGGGCAGATACCTGTATAACACCCAGCATCGCCGCCAGGAAGAGTAGTTTTTTCATAATCTTGGTTTTTTGCGATGAAACGGACGGAAAAAGAAGAAGTTACAACCGGCACAAAAAATACTCATATATCATTCTATATAAATATAAATTAATTCTATATTTAATTTTGAACATGTTTTCTCATTTTTTATCAATAAAATTCTGATTTCACTTGTTCCATTGCAGATTTTTAGCGTATTTTGGGCTGTCTAAAAATCAACCAGCTATGTCTTTACGCTTTGACGCAATTGGTGGTATCACCAACGAAACCGGGGCCCCGGCTCCTTCCGGTGCAAAAATCACCGGAATTTTCAACGAACATGTCTTTACCCTGAAAATCGCCCGCGAGTTCCTGAGCGACGAGGCTTATAAAAGTCTTGCCACCAGCATCCGTGGCGGTAAAAAGATCGACCGTATTGTTGCCAGCCAGATTGCCAGCGGTATTCGCGCATGGGCAGAAAGCAAAGGTGTTACCCACTTTACGCACTGGTTTCAGCCGCTTACCGGTACTACGGCCGAAAAGCATGATTCTTTCTTTACCCTCAAAAGCGATGGCACAGCGATAGAAGAGTTTGATGGTGCAGCATTGATCCAGCAGGAGCCTGATGCATCTTCTTTCCCCAGCGGCGGTCTGCGCGCCACTTTCGAAGCACGCGGCTATACTGCCTGGGATCCCTCTTCCCCTCCCTTTATCATCGAGATCGGCAAAGGCAAAACCCTTTGCGTGCCTACGATCTTTGTTTCCTATACAGGCGAATCGCTCGACTATAAAGCGCCTTTGCTGAAAGCACTGGAAGCGCTGAACAAATCTGCCGTTGAGGTTTGTAACTACTTTGACAAGAATATCACCAAAGTAACCGCTACCCTTGGATGGGAGCAGGAATATTTTGTGATCGACGAATCGCTGGTGAATGCACGTCCTGACCTGGTGCAGTGCGGCCGCACGGTATTCGGCGCTGCGCCTGCCAAAGGCCAGCAGCTGGAAGACCATTACTTCGGCTCCATCCCGGAAAGGGTGTATGCTTTTATGCGTGATTACGAACAGGAAGCCTACAAACTCGGTATCCCCTTACGTACACGTCACAACGAAGTGGCGCCCGCTCAGTTTGAGTGCGCTCCGATCTTTGAAGAAGTGAATATTGCGGTTGACCACAATACCCTGCTGATGGATGTGATGACCCGCGTGGCAAAACGCCATAAACTGGTGGTGCTGCTGCACGAAAAACCATTTGCAGGCATCAACGGCAGCGGTAAACACAATAACTGGAGCATGGCAACCGATACAGGCGTAAACCTGCTGGCTCCCGGAAAAACACCGAAGACCAACCTGATGTTCCTGACCTTCTTTGTGAATACCATCAAAGCGGTTCATGACCATGCCGATATATTAAGGGCAGCCATCGCTTCTGCACCAAACGACCACCGTCTGGGTGCCAACGAAGCGCCTCCTGCCATCATTTCCGTATTCGTGGGCCAGTACCTTGCCAAAGTGCTGGCAGATGTGGAATCGAGGGTAAACACCAAATTCGATGAGCAGGACGAAGCGATCCTGAAACTGGACCTGCACCGCAGCATTCCCGAGCTGATGCTCGATAACACCGACCGTAACCGTACCTCTCCTTTTGCCTTCACCGGCAACAAATTCGAGTTCCGCGCGGTGGGTTCTTCTGCCAACTGCGCCATCTCCATGACAGTTGTGAACACGATCATGGCCGATACGCTGAAGAAATTCAAGGCGGATGTGGATGCGCTGATTGAAAAAGGCGACAAGAAAGAGATCGCCATCATGCAGGTGATCCAGAAATACATTGTTGAGAGCAAGAAAGTATTGTTTGAAGGTGATGGCTACAGCGATGAATGGCACCATGAGGCCGAGCGCCGTGGTTTACCTAACCTGAAGACCACACCGGTTGCCCTGGATGCGATGATTACCGATAAAGCAAAAAAACTGTTCGAAGCAAACGGCGTTTACTCGCATACAGAGCTCGAGGCGCGTCATGAGATCGAACTGGAGAAATACATCAAAAAGGTACAGATCGAAGCGCGCATTATGGGCGATCTGGCGATCAACCATATCCTGCCCGCGGCTATCAAATACCAGAACGAACTGCTGACCAATGTAAACGGTCTGAAAGCGGCCGGCTTACCCGAATCTGCCTACAAAAGCCAGCTGACGCTGGTTACCGAGGTAAGCGAGCATATCCAGCAGGTGCACGACAAAGTGCATGAAATGGTGGAAGCCCGCAAAGTGGCCAACAACATCGAAAACACCCGCACCAAAGCCATCGCTTACGAAAGCCAGGTAAAGGCAAAATATTTCGATGATATCCGTTACCATGTTGACAAACTCGAACACCTGGTGGACGACGATATGTGGACGCTGCCCAAATACCGCGAGATGCTGTTCCTGCGTTAATGCATTACTTTTTGACTTGAGCAATCATAGCCCGCTTCTATTCTTAGAGCGGGCTTTTTTTAGTTTGGGATTTTGGAGTTGGGGAATTTTGGAATTGAAACGGAAACAAGCTGCTTTTCCAATTCCAAAATTCCCCAACTCCAAAATCCCCAATTCATCCCCCTCCTCCCGCCGAGTTCCTTCGCGCCTCCACCGATAAACCGGTATCTGGCAATAAAATTGTTTAGCTTTCACATACTTAATTCTAAAATCTAAACACAATGAAAAAAGTAATCGCATTATTCTCCATCGCAGTTTGCTTTGCGGCAACTTCTGCTATGGCACAGGGCCCCGGCGGTCAGCAGATGACACCCGAGCAGCGGGTAGCCATGATGAAAGAAAGGGTAAAAGGCCTGAACCTCGGTCTTACCGATGTTCAGACAGACTCGGTTGTTGCTATCTACACAGACAGAAGCTACATGAACGGTATCAACTTCCGCGAAATGGCCGATGCGGACAGGACTGCAAAAATGAAAGAGATCAGCGACGCAAGGGCAAAAAGACTGACCAAAGCAGGGCTCTCTGAAGACCAGGTTAAAAAAATAACCGAGGGAATGACTATGCGCCCAGGTGGCGGCGGTCGCCCGGGTGGGCAGAAATGAGCAATGAGAGTTGATCTGGTCGACGTGAGTTGGCGTGAGTTATTGTGAGTCGACGTGAGTAAAAATAAGGGCGGTGTTTGTATCAACAAACACCGCCCTTATTTTTTGTACGTTCGGAAACAAAAGTCTCCGAGCATGTATCATTCACTCTTTACACCAACTCACGCCCAACTCACGATAAAACACTCACGATACACAGCTTTTCACCCATCATTTCATTCTAAACGTCTCCAGGAATTTCGTGGTGAAATTTCCTTTGCGGAAATCTTCGTTCTGCATCAG
Organism: Sediminibacterium soli; assembly: GCF_009939225.1. Classification (GTDB taxonomy): domain Bacteria; phylum Bacteroidota; class Bacteroidia; order Chitinophagales; family Chitinophagaceae; genus Sediminibacterium; species Sediminibacterium soli. Next base: position 37,135 of record NZ_JAACJR010000009.1, read on the forward strand.
CTGCAGGTGGAAGGGTATGGTGGTTTTTACGCCTTCGATCACGTATTCGCTCAAGGCGCGGTACATGGTGTCGATGGCTTCTTCCCTGGTTTGTGCGATGGTGATCAGTTTGCCGATCATGGAATCATAATAAGGCGGGATCACATAACCTGCGTATACATGACTGTCTACACGAACACCGTGTCCGCCGGGTGTATGCAGGGTGGTTATCCTTCCGGGAGAGGGACGGAAATCATTATACGGGTCTTCGGCATTGATACGGCATTCGATGGCATGCATCTGCGGCTCGTAGTTTTTGCCTGAGATCTTCTCGCCCATGGCGATCTTGATCTGTTCCTTGATCAGGTCGAAGTTGATCACTTCTTCCGTTACGCAATGTTCTACCTGGATACGGGTGTTCATTTCCATGAAGTAGAAATTGCGGTGCTTATCCACCAGGAACTCGATCGTTCCCACACTTTCGTAATTGATGGCTGCCGCAGCTTTGATGGCAGCTTCACCCATCCGCTTGCGCAGGTCGGGTGTCATAAACGGAGAAGGCGATTCTTCCACCAGTTTCTGGTGACGGCGCTGGATGGAGCAGTCGCGCTCGCTCATATGGCAAACCGTACCATACTGATCGCCGGCCACCTGTATCTCTATATGTCGTGGTTCTTCCACGAATTTCTCCATATAAACACCATCGTTCTTGAAAGAAGCCGCGGCTTCCATTTTGGCCGTGGTGTAGGCTTTTTCCATTTCCGCTTCTTCCCATACCACTCGCATACCTTTGCCCCCGCCGCCGGCAGTAGCTTTCAATATCACCGGGTAGCCCACTTCTTTGGCAATGGATTTGGCATCTTCCACGCTGGCCAGCAGTCCCTTGCCACCGGGTACTACCGGTACACCGGCCTTGATCATGGTTTCCTTGGCCGTAACCTTATCACCCATTTTATTGATCATCTCGGGTGTGGGTCCGATGAATTTGATACCGTGGTCGGCACATATCTGGGAGAATTTGGCATTCTCTGCCAGGAAACCATAACCCGGGTGTACGGCATCGGCGTTGGTGATCTCGGCCGCGGCCATGATATGCGGTATATTAAGATAGGAATCCGCGCCGGCCGGCTTACCGATACATACGGCCTCATCTGCAAACTTCACATGCAGGCTGTCTTTGTCCGCAGTGGAATACACCGCCACGGTTTTGATACCCATTTCGCGGCAGGTGCGGATTACGCGTAACGCAATCTCACCCCGGTTGGCAATCAATATCTTTTTAAACATCTGGATAATTTGAGAATTTGAAAATTTGAAAATGTGCTAGTGAAGAAGGAAGATGCACGGCGAGTGAAAACCTGAATATCATTTTCAGACTGTCAAATCACCTCATTTTCAAATTGCCTACGGTTCTACCAGGAACAGCGGCTGGTCGTATTCAACGGGGCTGGCATCTTCTACCAGCACTTTTACGATCGTGCCTTTGATTTCGCTCTCGATCTCGTTGAACAGTTTCATGGCTTCTATGATGCAAACCACTTTTCCGGGAGTTACTTCGGTGCCCACATCGGCCAGCAGCGGTTTATCGGGGGCGGGTCTGCGGTAGAAAGTGCCGATCATCGGGCTTTTGATGGTGATCAGGTTATCGGCTTTGGGAGCGGCTTCTGCCTTAGGGGCTGCCGGAGCGGCGGCGGGCTGGGGGGCCGGGGCGGTGGTGTAAACCTGCGGCGCGGGAGCTGCCACGGTAACCACCGGTTCTTCTTTTTGCTTGATGGTTACCTTACCATCCTTGTCTTCGATGCTGATCTCACCAATATTGCTTTTATTAACGATTTTGATCAGTTCGTGTATTTGCTTCAGGTCCATAATTTGGCAAGTTTTGAGGGTAAAAACAGGGATTTTCGGTCAAATTAGGGGGCAAAATAGCCATTTTTTGCTAAAACCGGGTTTTTCTTGATTGGCGATTTTCTGATTGCCGATGGCCCCGATAAGCAAAAAGCAGCCGGGGCTGCTTTTTGCTTATCGGCAGGGGTGCCTGAATAACAGAAATATCCCCGCAATCCGGTATCTCCAATCGGCCATCAACCAATCGGCCATCAAACCATCATTCTTTTACCCTTTCCACATAATCACCGGTTTTGGTGTTCACGCGGATCAGCTCACCGTCTTCCACAAACAGGGGTACCATTACGGTGGCGCCGGTTTCAACGGTGGCGGCTTTGAGGGCGCGGGTGGCGGTATCACCCCTTAACCCGGGCTCGCAATAGGTAATCTTAACCACGATCTTTTCGGGAAGTTCGGCGCCGATGGGTTGTTCGGTTTCGGTATTGATGAATACGAATACCTCGGATCCGTCTTTCAGGAACTGGGGTGCATCGATCATTTCCTCGGGCAGGGCTATCTGCTCAAAGGTTTCGTTATTCATCAGGTTATAGCCGGTATCGTCTTTATATAAAAACTGGAAAGCTTTCTTTTCCACGCGAACGGGAAATATGTTTTCGCCGCTGTTCCAGGTTTTTTCGATAGAACGTTTATTGTCTACTCCCTTCAGCTTTGCCCATACCTTGGCGGCTGCGCGCGCGGTTTTATTCTCCCCGAATTCCACCACGGAATACAGGCTGCCATCCAGCTTGAGGATCATGCCACGGCTGATGTCTGATGTTGTTGCCATTGTTGTGTTTTTTAATGAAATGTCTTTTTCGACAGGCGCAAAAGTAGGGAAAGAATGGCGAACAAGGAACAGCAGCAGGGCATTGGCAGACCGTTTTCTTATCGCATGAAAACCACACCAATAACCGCATTCAGCCGGTTGCTTGCCCTGTTGCCGCACCGGTTTTTTAAAAAAAGTAGCCGCCGGCAGGCTGCACCTAAAACCAACCCGGTATCTAACTGACCAGAAACATCCGGCATATGAAAAAACATGTACTCCTGATTTCCTTTATTCTCTGCTCCTTTTTATCGGCCAGGGCTTTTACCTTCTCGGTTGTTGTGAAAGGCTATATAAGAGACTCCTCCGGTTACGCGGTGGCGAATAAAGCGGTGAGGATTTTCAATAACGACAGCACCAATACCGCCTGCCAGGTGTCGCATACGGTGTATACCAATCCCAACGGGTATTATATTGATACCGTCAGCTGCACAAACCCCATCGGCAAATTGCTGGTTGTGGTAGAGGACTGTAAAGGACAGCGAATATTGCGAGACGCGATTACCACCTCGGTTTCCAATACCATCGAAGTGAATTTCAAGCTATGCACTGTGCCGGGCACCGTATCCTGCAAGGCATATTTCCGCGATACCCTTACACCCAACGGGGTAAAATTCATGAGCCAGTGGTCTTTTGCACCTGCAGGCGACAGCATCATCGGCCGCACCTGGTATTTTGGCGATACCACCCGGCCACTGACAGGCAACCGTGTTGATCCAACCCATTATTACAGCAAGCCCGGTATTTACAGTGTTTGTCTTGCCATCAGAACAAAGAATGGATGCGAGAATAAATACTGCACAACCATTACCATCAAAGACAACAGTGCACCGCCCGCAACCTGCAAAGCCTACTTCACCGACAGTACCGTCAGCAATGGTATCAGGTTCAACAGCAAACATGCTTATGAGCCCGTGGGAGACAGTATCATTAGCCGCACCTGGTATTTTGGCGATAGCAGCCAGCCACTGACCGGCAACCGGGTTGATCCAACGCATTATTACAGCAAACCCGGCATTTACAATGTTTGTCTTGCCATCAGAACAAAGAACGGATGCGAGAACAAATACTGTACAACCATCACCGTAAAAGACAGCAGACCGGTTAACTGTAAAGCTTATTTTACCTATTCGTTCAAAGACTCCGTTGTGTATTTTAACAGCGCCGGTTCTTCCGCGCCAGACGGAGACAGCATCATCAGCCGTACCTGGTATTATACGGACGTCGTTCAAAACAACCAGTTGGTACTGCAGGGAAATGTGATCGACACCTTCATACGGTATGCCATACCCGGTAACTATACGGTATACCTGGTGATCAGAACCCGGAAAGGCTGCGAAAGCAAAACAGCAGTAACCGTTGTGATACCCGCCAGGCCGGCCGAATGCACCCTACAGCCCAGGGTGGTGATCCATGAACGTGTCGGTGCCAGGAAATTCCGTTTCAGCAGCAGCATGAGCACGGCAGCGGGAGACAGCATCATCTCCAGGAAATGGAAATTCGGCGATGGCACCGCGATGGATGGCAACGAGATCAGCCCGCTGAAAGAATACAGGGATACCGGCGTATACGCTGTCTGCGTTCTGTTCAAAACCAAAAAAGGGTGTGAGAAAGAGGTCTTCATTGTGGCCGTGGTAAAAGACAGTACACTGGCAAATCCCCCGGCAACCGGTTGCAAAGCGGTGTTTACCTTCTCCACACAGGACAGGGCCGCTAAATTCAACAGCTCCGGTTCGGTGGGCACCACGCAGCAGGACAGCATCATCAGCAGAACATGGCTCTTCGGCGACAGCACGCAGCCCGTAACGGGTTCTGTTGACCCGCTGCACGTGTATGCAAAAGCCGGAACCTATACGGTTTACCTTTATATCAAAACAAAAAGCGGATGCGAAAGCAAATACGCTGCCACCGTTACCATCGCCCCCCTTACCACCGGGTGCCAGGCAAGCGCGCAGTTCACCGCCACACGGGTAAGTCCTAAAAAAGTACAGTTTAACAGCCTGCCCAGCAGCAGCGCAGCGGGCGACAGCATCGTGCAGCGCAAATGGAAATTCGGCGATGGCACCGTGCTGGAAGGAAACGCAGTAAGTCCTGTAAAAGAATATCCGTTCCTCGGTATCTATAACGCCTGTCTTACCATCAAAACAGCAAGAGGCTGTGCAGCAGAAACCTGTAAGCAGGTGACCGTGCAGGACACCACAGGCCTGAATGAATCCGCGATCAATTTCGTTAAGATCATTGCCATCAACCCCAACCCGGTGGTTACGCGCATGCTGGTAACCATCTGGAGCAGGAATGCCAATACCGAAGTTGAAATAGGCATCATCGATATCTATGGAGCGCCTAAAATGTCGATAAAGAAAGTATTGTCGCAGGGCAACAATATCATCGAGATACCGGTAGCCAACCTGTACCGGGGCCCTTATTTCCTCAGGGTAAGTTCACGCGGCAGCAAGGACTCAAAAATGTTCTACAAGCTATAAGCACCGTACACAGTATACCATCAACGCAGCGCGGAGATTCCGTTGCTGCGTTTTTATTTTGGCGTATTGCCATTTCGCCGATAAGCTGTTATATTGAAGGATGAAAAGACCAATACTGCTGCTGATCGGCATGCATGCGCTTATGGCGTTTGGTCAGGAAGGCTGGCTGTCTCCCGGCAAATTCTTTTTCCGGATCCGTGATGTGGCCACCATACGCTTTCGCGCCGGTGATCCTTTTTCCGCGCAAAACTGGAACGGCAACCGCGAAGATATTCACCGCCTGGCGCATTGCGGCCCTTCGGGCGGATTTGTGGATATGGCTGCGGCCGTATCAGCGGCCAAGGGTGATTCGGTAAGACTGCCGCTGAGCGAAGAAGGCACCCATATGGTGGTCTTCAACAGCACCAGCAGGTTCAGGGCCCTGTCCGCAGATTCATTCAACACTTACCTGGCAGCGGCAGGACTCGAAACAATCCTTGCCTACCGCCGCGCGCACAACGAAACCGATAAAACCGGATCGGGATACCTTCAGCAGAGCAGTAAGACCATTTTCCAGGTGGGCGGGCAGGTTACGGATGCCTGTTTGCGACCCAGCCTGCTGCCACTGGACATTGTTCCGGAAACCAACCCCTATATTATTCCTGTAGGCACGGACAGAACCAAACCGATCCGGCTGCGCTTCCAGCTACTGTTCCTGGGGAATCCGGTGGATGATGCGCTTGTCAAAACCTGGTACCTCGATTCCGCAGGCCGGACCCGTATGGATGCCGCCCGCACCGGCAAACGGGGATGGGTAACCCTGACCCGGCATCCCGGGCCCTGCGTGGTAAACTGTGTATATATGCAGCGGCTGGAGGGCGGGCAGGCGCAATGGCAGTTGTACCAGGCCAGTCTCAGTTTTGAATTTTCGAGGTTTTTCCCCGGTAACAGCGCTATATACACCCGGGAACACTAAAGTTTACCTTTTAATCAAACTTACTACGGTGTTTTAGCCTATTTTTGCCGCAATTTCAAACAACCGAAACAGAAACTTTTGCTATGGCAGTTCTAGTGAATAAACAGTCCAGGATCCTAGTGCAGGGCTTTACAGGTACCGAAGGCACTTTCCATGCAACGCAGATGATCGAGTATGGCACCAATGTGGTGGGAGGCGTTACCCCAAACAAGGGTGGCAGCACACATCTCGACAGGCCCGTATTTAATACCGTGGCCGATGCCGTAAAAGCAACCGGCGCCGATGTGAGCATCATTTTCGTACCGCCTGCATTTGCAGCCGATGCGATTATGGAAGCAACCGATGCAGGCATCAAACTGGTGGTTTGTATTACAGAAGGCATTCCTGTGCAGGATATGGTAAAAGTGAAAAATTTCATGCATGGCAGGGATACACGCCTGATCGGGCCCAACTGCCCCGGTGTGATCACGGCCGAGGAAGCAAAAGTGGGCATCATGCCAGGCTTTATCTTCAAGAAAGGACGTATCGGCATCGTATCCAAAAGCGGTACCCTTACCTATGAGGCAGCCGACCAGGTGGTGAAGGCCGGACTGGGTATCAGCACCGCAATCGGTATCGGCGGCGATCCGATTATCGGAACCCCTACGGTGGAAGCCGTTCAATTGCTGATGAACGATCCCGAAACAGATGGCATCATCATGATCGGCGAGATCGGCGGAAGTATGGAAGCCGATGCAGCCAAATGGATCAAAGACAATAAAACAAAACCGGTGGTTGGATTCATCGCCGGACAAACCGCACCTCCCGGACGCCGTATGGGTCATGCCGGTGCCATCATCGGCGGCGCCGACGATACCGCTGCTGCCAAAATGAAGATCATGAGCGAATGCGGCATTGCCGTAGTGGCAAGTCCGGCCGATATCGGCAAGACCATGGCCGAAGTGCTGAAAAAATAATACAAGACTTTTTGAAACCCGAGGCCATCTGAATCCAGATGGCCTTTTTGTTTGGGGAGTGACCGATTGCGGATGATGGATTTGCGGATTAGCCCACGCATACATCCTGGCCAAAGCTTTGTTAATACGGCAGGGATATTGTGTAATTGCGGCAACAATAACATCCTTCCAAACAAACTATCTTACATGAAAATCCGGAGAATGGCAGTACGTTTCGTTAGCATGGGGCTGATAGCAGCATTGTTTACCGTAAATATCCAAGCGCAGGTTTCTGATACAGCGTTTTCAAAAGAATGGGCGGTCATTGATTCGCTTATTGTAAAACAGGACCTGACCCGCTCTGCACTGGATAAAACAAAACAGGTTTACCAGAAAGCAAAAGACCGTAAGCTGTCTGCACAGGTTATAAAAGCCCTGCTGTACCGTTACAGTCTCGAGCAGCGCATCAATACCGAAGAGCCCGCCCTGGCGATAAAAACAGTCAAGACAGAAATCGGCAAAGCTTCCGACCCGGCAGAAAAAGCGATACTGCATGTATTACTCGCCAGGCAATACCAGCAATATTTTGAAAACCATCGCTGGAGTATTTATGGCAGAACGGAAACACCCGGAAATGTTCCCCTGGACCTGGCCACCTGGAGCACCAACGATTTCAACAATACCATTACCCGGCATTACCTGCTGGCGCTGGCCAGCAGATCGCTGCTGCAATCACAGAACCTCACGCGCTTTTCTGCCATTATCCTCAAAGGCAACCAGCCCTCCCTGCGCCCCACCCTGTTTGACCTGCTGGCACATGAAGCGCTGGATTTTTTTAAATCGGATATCTATTCCGTACGCGCCGCCGATCCTTTCCTGCTGAACGACCCAAAAGTATTGGAGCCGGCAGAAGTATTTATGCGCACATCATTTCTGCCGAAAGACAGTTCAGCGCAGTGGCAGGCCATACAGGTATTCCAGCAGCTGATCGCTTTTCACAGCAAAGACGCCGATAAAAATGCGCTGATAGATATTGATATCGAAAGAATACAATGGGCACATCAAAAAGCGGTTCTTTCAAATGCAGAACAGCTGTACGAAGCATCGCTGCGTGATGTGATCCGAAAATACCCCTCCGTTCCCACAACCGCTTATGCCTGGTATGCGCTGGCATCGTTACAGGCCGATAAAGCCCAACGCTATACACCCTTTGGCGATACCACCAACCGTTATGCATACAGGGAAGCCCTGCAACTTATCCGGGAATCCGGCAGATCGCTCGGCAGCAACCATTCCGCACAGGCCGAACTCGCCAACCTGCAGAACCAGATCCTGAGAAAAGAAATCGATACGCAGACAGAACTGATCAATATACCCGGCAAACCCGTTCTCTCTTCTGTACGGTACCGCAACACAGATACGCTCTACGCCAGGATCGTCCGCATCGGCAATATCAATACATACCGTACCGCGGAAAACCGATACGACTGGAAACGGGTGTTGTCTTTTCCCGTAATTCAGTCCATCAGCCAATCGCTCACCGGGGCATCCGATCACCAGTCGCACCATGCCCATTTTAAAATAGATGCCCTGCCCCATGGCTCCTATGCGGTCATCAGCAGTACAGGCAAAGGTTTTGACGAAACAAAAGACAGGCTTTCGCTGCAGCCGCTGTATGTTTCGTCGATCAGCTATATCAGAGACCAGCAGGATCTGTTCGTACTCGATCGCCAGACAGGCGCGCCGCTGCCCCGGGTGAAAGTAACGATATGGCGGAGCAAGTGGAACGCTGCGCTGCGCCGGCAAACGCCCGACACAGCGGGTACAAAGTTCACCGATGAGCATGGGCATGTACGTTTGGATCTTGCAGACGGCAACTGGACTTTCAGCTTCTCGATGAAAGGCGATACGCTTGAACTTCCGAGAGAGGATTATGTGTATGCCGATGCTCCGGAAATACCCGCTGCCGGTTCTGAAAGAAAAACCAACCGCGTCTTTTTTTTCACAGACAGGGCGCTGTATCGTCCGGGGCAGGAAGTATATTTCAAGGGGATCGGCGTTAGCAGGGACAGGGACTCCCGCCAGAGCGCAATCCTCACCGGAATGACAGGCGAATGGCTGTACCTGCGTGACGTGAATTTCAGGAAGATTGACTCGCTGCAATTCAAACTTAATGAATACGGTTCTTTCAGCGGAAAGTTTCTGCTGCCGGCAGCCGCGCTGACGGGCAGGTTCAGCATCAGCACCAGGAACTTTAACGGCTCATCCGTTTCCTTTTCCGTGGAGGAATACAAACGGCCGAAATTTGATGTAACACTCGACAAACCAAAAGGTGCGTACCGGCTGAATGACCCGATCAGCATAACAGGCAATGCGGTGTCGTATGCAGGCAACCGGGTTGATGGCGCCAAAGTGGTATATACGGTAACGCGCAACAAGCGTTTTATGGAGCCTTATTTTTTGCCGCGCCGTTATCCGGCAACACCCAGCCGGCAAATTGCACAGGGCGAAGCACGCACGGATGCAAACGGCAGGTTTTCCATCGCCTTCAAAGCCCTGGCGGATGATATCAATGACAGTATTGGCAATCCTGTATTCGAGTATACCATCCGTGCGGCTGTTACCGATATCAATGGAGAAACACGGAGCGCGAACACCATCGTCACCGTTGGGTACAGCGCGCTGAAATTACTGCTGGCGGCAACGCCGCTGGCGGAGAAAGACAGTGTTCAGAAATTTTCCGTTCGTACCCTCAATTTCAGCGAGCAGCCCGAACCCGCTTCCGTATCGATAAAACTGTATCGCCTGCAGGCCCCGCAGCGTATGATCAGGGAACGTTTGCTGCCCAGGCCCGACCAGTTTCTCATCAGCAAAGATGACTTTCTGCGCGATTTTCCTTCGGATGAATACGATAACGAACACGAACCGCTGAGCTGGTCCAGATCCGAAACCGTATGGGAACGAATTGTGCAGACCGGCACGCAGGACACGGTTCTGGTCAGTCCCGGCACACTTGCCGCAGGTTACTACCTGGCAGAGGCGGTTACAAAAGACAAATATGGTGTTACACTGAAGCAAACGCAGCTTATCCAGCTTTTCGATCGCAACCAGGCGAAACAGCCCTACCCGCAAAACAGGTTTGTCTATGCCCTGCAAACCTCGGCACAGCCAGGTGAAACAGCCGGCTTCCTCTCGGGCATACCGGCAGATAAGATATTTGTCATCAGTAACACAAAACGTGAAACAAAAAACAATGTCTATACGTATGCCTATCATAATGCAGGATTGAAAAAACTGCATTATGCCGTAACGGAAAAAGACAGGGGCGGCGTGCTGATCAATGAAGTGTTCGTTTACGATAACCGTGCCTATATCCAGGCGTTCCCGGTCAATGTTCCCTGGACCAACAAAGCGCTCACCGTGCGTTATGAAACCTATCGCAACAAAACCGAGCCGGGCAGCGCGGAAAAATGGACGGTCAGCATACAGGGAAGCAAGGGCGAAGCCGCTGCCGCCGAACTGCTGACGGCCATGTACGATGCGTCGCTGGATCAGTTCAGCGAGCACCGGTGGAATGTTCCATACGTATGGACAAACAATTACCTGCACTCCGGTTTCAACAGCCTGTACAGTTTTACCGTGGCTTCATCCGCATGGCAGAACGGATTGCCCGATCCGTACCTGCCGGTTAATTTCCGCCAGTACGATAAGCTTGCGGCAAACGGTTACGAACTCTGGTTTGACCGCCTCGAGAAACTGGCTTTTGACGGTACCCTCCCAAAAGCGGTGCGAGAGAAATACAACGCAGAACTTACCACCCTGCGCGACAATACCGCGATGATGCAGATGGACCAGGTGGCCTATAAAACCGCAATGCCGGCTGCAGCTCCGCCGGCAAGGCGCGAGGGACTGACAGAAACCTATAACAAATCCGTTGCCGGATCAGTCGCTGACGAAGCACTCACCGATGCCATGACAGAAAACCCGGCTACCGATGCAAAATCGAACATACCCGTTCAGGTGCGGAAAAACCTGAATGAAACAGCCTTCTTCTTCCCGCAGCTGTATGCAGATTCAACGGGTAAGTACAGCTTTCATTTCACCATGCCCGAGTCATTGACCCAATGGAAATGGATCAGCCTGGCGCATACCAAAGAACTTGCATTTGGAACAAACAGCACGTTGGTTACAACACAGAAACAGCTGATGGTTCAACCCAATGCACCAAGGTTCCTGCGTGAGGGCGACAATATGGAGTTCAGCAGTAAGATCGTCAATATGAGCGATAAGGAACTGAAGGGACAGGCAACCCTGGAACTGATCGATGCCGCCACCCATACCTCTGTGGATGGATGGTTCCAGAATGTATTTCCTTCGCAGTATTTCAGCATAGCGCCCGGACAAAGTGTGGCCGTGAAATTTCCGGTACAGGTTCCATTCAGTTACAACAAACCGCTTACCTGGCGCATGGTTGCCAAAACCGCCGATGCAGGCGACGGCGAAGAAAATACCTTACCCGTACTCACCAACCGCATGCTGGTAACCGAAAGCCTGCCGCTGCTGCTGAAGGGAGATACCACACAAACCTTCCGCTTCGACAAACTGCTGAACAACAAAAGCGAAAGTCTTACGCAACATGGCATTACCGTAGAATATACCAGTAACCCGGTATGGTACGCCGTACAGGCATTGCCTTACCTGCTTGAGTATCCTTACGAGTGTGCTGAGCAGACCTTCAACCGTTTTTATGCCAACACGCTGGCTTCTTTTATCATGAACAGGAACCCGCGTTTGAAACAGGTATTGGAACTATGGAAAAAAGATTCGTCGGCATTGCTCAGTAACCTGCAGAAAAACGAAGAGCTGAAACAGGTACTGCTGCAGGAAACACCCTGGGTATTACAGGCCGAGAACGAAGCGCAGCAGAAAAAATACCTGGCGCAGCTGCTTGATCTGACAAGACTCTCCGCTCAGTCGGATGCATTTATTGCCAGGCTCAGCCAGATACAATTGCCCGAGGGAAGTTTCAGCTGGTTTACCGGCGGTTATGCAGACCGGTACATCACCAATTACATCCTTACGGGTATCGGTCAACTGAAAAGACTCGGGGCGCTTACTCCGGACCTCGCCATCCGCATGCGGCCGATCATTACCAGGGCGATCGTTTACCTCGACAGCAAAACAGCAGATGACTATAGCCTGCTCCTAAAAAACAAAGCTGATCTTTCGCGGCAGCAGGTATCCGGCACACAGGTAGACTACCTGTATATGCGCAGCTTTTTCCGCGATCAGCAGCAACAGGCAAAAGAAGCGGCTGAATTCTACACCGCACAGGCCAACAAATACTGGACGGGCTTCAATAGTTATTACAAAGCCCGGATCGGATTGATCAGCTACCGTAACCAGGCACCGGCTTTTGCGCTGAACACCATCCTTCCGGCGCTTGTGGAAAATGCCAGCACCGATACCAAACAGGGTATGTACTGGAAAAATTCCTTTGCCTATTCCTGGTACCAGTCGCCTGTAGAGCACCAGAGCATGATGATCGCCTTTGTGTCTGAGATCAACCAGGACAAAAAAGACAGGCAGCTGACGCGGTATATTGACGATATGAAAACATGGCTGCTGCTTAACAAGCAAACCAATAACTGGCGAACCACCATGGCCACGGCAGATGCCTGCTACGCATTGCTGCTGAACGGCAGCGACTGGACAGGCAGCGGAAAAACCGTTACCGTTCGCCTGGGAAACACCATGGTCATCAGCGGCAACGACAAAACAGAAGCGGCCACCGGCTATATAAAGAAAAAAACCGAGGGCAGACTGGTGAACAGCGAGATGGGCAATATTACGGTTACGGTAAACAGCGCCGGCGGATCCACACAGGAAAAAGGTTCGCCATCCTGGGGCAGTGTATACTGGCAATATTTTGAAGACCTCGACAAAATCACACCGGCCGCCTCGCCATTGTCTGTCGTGAAAAAACTGTTTATCGAAAAAACCACCGATAAAGGCAAGGCACTGCAGGCCGTTGGCGACAACGAAGAGCTGAAGATCGGTGATAAGGTGGTTGCGCGTTTAGAGATACGCGCAGACAGGGATATGGACTATGTACACCTGAAAGATATGCGGGCAGCGTCGATGGAGCCGGTGAATACACTCAGCGGCTACAAATGGCAGGATGGTCTCGGGCACTACGAAAGCACCCGAGACGCAAGCACCAGTTTCTTTTTCAGCAGGCTTGGCAAAGGCACGTATGTATTCGAATATCCCATGTACATCAGCCACAGCGGTGTGTTCTCAGCCGGCATCGCCACCATACAGTGTATGTATGCGCCGGAGTTTACCGGGCATTCGGAAGGGATGAAGATCAGGGTGCAATAAAAATTATTGACGACCGGGCAGGGTGGTATCGGGTAAGAATCGGAGAAAACATACTCCTCTGTTCGGTATTCCCTGCGCGATAGTCGATATTTGCCCATGCATTTCGACTACCTCATCATAGGCCAGGGCCTGGCAGGCAGTTTTTTGAGTTGGAACCTCAACAGCAGGGGGAAAAAAATACTGGTGATCGACGAAGCCCGGCCATTCACTGCATCGAGGGTGGCCAGCGGCGTGATCAATCCCGTTACCGGCCGGCGGATGGTGCGCACCTGGATGATTGAAACGCTGATGCCTTTTGCAGTGGATGCCTATACGCGTTTCGGTCATGAACTGGGTACCGAACTGATCAGCCAGTGTAACATCATCGATTTCCATACCACACCGCAGATGAAACTGGCTTTTGCGGAGTGTTTGCCCGAAGAGGGCGAATACCTGCGCCCCGCCGCCGATGAAAACAAATGGCGTGCTCATCTCAACTATGCGTTTGGCTATGGCGAGATCGATCCCTGCTGGCTCGTGAACCTCTCGGCCCTGCTCCCGGCCTGGCGCAGCAAACTTTCTGCGCTTGGCGCACTGTCGGAAGAAAAATTCCGATGGGAAGACTGCATTATCGAACCCGGAAAGATCAGGTACCAAAACCATAGCGCCGAAAAGATCCTGTTCTGCGAAGGCGTGGCCGGTTTTGACAATCCCTATTTCCGCCTGCTGCCCTATGCAAGGAACAAAGGCGAGGCCCTGATCGTGGAGATACCCGGACTGCCCCGCAACCATATCTTCAAACAGGGTATGGTGATCGCACCCTGGAAAGACGATACATTCTGGGTCGGCTCCTCCTACGAATGGGATTTTACGGACGACAGACCCAGTGAAGCCTTCCGGAAAAAAACAGGGGATTATCTGCAGCAGGTGCTGAAACACCCTTACAAAACCGTAGACCATATCGCCGCAGAGCGGCCCGCCAATATGGAGCGAAGACCATTCGTGGGTCTGCATCCGCTTATGCCTTCGGTGGGTATCCTGAACGGCATGGGCACCAAGGGCTGTTCACTTGCGCCCTATTTCGCCGCGCAGTTCACAGACCACCTGCTCGGCAACACAGCTATCGAACCCGCGGCCAACGTTCAGCGCTTTTCCCGTATCTTAAGCCGTTAAAAAAGCCGGATCCCCTACCCGCCGGCAAAGCATTACCAACCATTCCTAACCCTTATCCATGCCCAACGCCCAATACACCATTCCCATCCGGTACCGCAAAATGGAAAACCTGCATATCGTATTCTGGCTTTTCAAGGACATTGCCTGGTGTATGATCCTGAAACCCCTGGGTATAGCGATGATCTTTCCCACACTCATCATTGCCATCGTGATCGCCTGGAGAACAAGACGGATGGTATCGGAGCGCTGCCATAACCTGGCCGTTGCGCTCTGGATCAGCGCCAATTCTTACTGGATGGTCAGCGAATTCCTTCATTTCGATTTTCTTACGGTATACGGGCCCATCACCTACAAACACCTGGCGCTGATACCGTTCCTCCTCGGACTGCTGCCGCTTGCCTACTATTACCTGTACTGGAGGCGCCGTCATCCCGACGAATTTGAAACCATGTAGCAATAAAGCCGAAAATCCGCTCATTTTACCGTTCATCATAGGTACTTTACCAATTATATGAACGCAAGTCCCGCTTGACCCGTATTCGCTTCAGCATGTGGGCCGCCTGGCTATATCTTTACTCCATCAAAATAAACGGAGCCTCGCTCCCATGTAATATGAACCTTCTGCTCGAATTCCTGCTTATCCGATTGCGCCAGCATATCAGGCCACCGGGAGTTCCTCTTTAACCGTTCCCCATCATCCCGTAAAGAAATCCCTTGCTGTTACACCATTCCGCCGCATCAACGGTGCCGGCCATGTGTATGGTGAACCGAAAGCTGTTATCTTTCCGATGGTCGCCGGTGGCGACAGGGACCCGTATTAACCAATTCCGGAAAATTCAACGTATGCATACAACAATGAAACCTATCGTTCTGGCGATACTGGGAGGCGCGGCGCTGCTGCTGCTGTTCTCCTGCGAAGAAAAAAAAGAAGATATCACCTACTCGGTCGATAAACACGGATCCATCGAAACCTCTGTACAGGTACAACACCTCGACAGCGCACATGATGTGCTGATCACCAAACACATTGTGTGGACAAAAAACGAGCCCGTGAAAAATATATATTATGCAGACACCATTCCCGCCCTCGGCCTGGAGAACACGGTTGCCGAAAACGAGGATGGCGAAACCAAACAGGTAACGGTAAAAAAAGATTACCAGGTATTCCTGACAGTGAAATGAGTTACACAATGAAAAAATCCACCTGTATCGAACTGGTGCTGATCACCGCTGCACTGGCCGGCTGTAACCAGCCGAAAAAAGACTGGGACGACAACACCAACCTGCATGTCCGCAGCGACTCAACAGCCCCCTATACCAGGGTACACCATCAGGGCGGCGGTATCAGTCCGCTGCTCTGGTATATGGCATTCAGGCCTTACGGTAATTACCGCAACGGCTACTACCAGCGTGCCGGATATTATTCCGATGCCATCAACCCCGCTTCGAATATCGGCCGCAGTCCTTTAAAAGCCGCTGTGTTGCGCGGCGGATTCGGGAGAGCCGGGTTCAGCGTAGGTTCGTAAGAGGACAAAATCAATTTCAACGCAAACATCAAATGTACCGGAAGCGTACGCGGAAAGTACACGAAAATATATGAAACGCATCAATATAAAACCGCGCAATAACTGGCAGAATGCCGTGGAAAAACTCGGGTTTGGTTTTCACACCACCAACCTGCCTTACTGGGATGAATCGGCCTGTTATGAAATGGATATGAAAGAAATCCTTTTCATTGAAAAAGCCACGGCGGAACTATGGGATCTCTGCCTGGGCGCCGTGCAGCATGTGATCGACACCCGCGGTTACCAGGCGTTCGGCATACCTGAGTGGGTGATACCGCAGATAGAAAAAAGCTGGACCGAAGACCATCCTGCCATCTATGGCCGTTTTGATTTCTGCTACAAGCAGGGTGAATTGAAAATGCTGGAGTTCAACGCCGATACGCCCACCAGTTTGTATGAAGCGGGCATCGTGCAATGGTTCTGGCTGCAGGATTTTGCAAAGGAAAAAGACCAGTTCAACAGCATCCACGAAAAACTCATCAACTACTGGCAATACCTCAAAAACTACCTGAACAGAGGTCCGCTGCATTTCAGTTGCCTGAAGGAGACGCTCGAAGACCTGACCAATACAGAATATATGCGCGACTGCGCCATACAGGCCGGGCTGGATACAAAACTCGTATTCATAGATGATATCGGCTGGCACGAAGGAACGCGCCAGTTTGTGGATATGGATGGACAGGCCATTCAGAATATCTTTAAACTTTACCCCTGGGAATGGCTGGTGAAAGATGACTTCGGGAAACACATACCCGAAGACAGCAACCGCGCATGCTGGATAGAACCCGCCTGGAAAATGATCCTGTCCAACAAAGCCATACTGCCTGTTCTCTGGGAGTTATACCCCGACTGCCCCTACCTGCTGCCTGCCTATTTTGAAGAAGGGAAATTGACCAACTATGTAAAGAAACCGATCCTGTCGAGAGAAGGCGCCAATATAGACCTGGTGATGAAAAATGTATCGATAGCAAAAACAACTGGTCAATACGGAACGGAAGGATTTGTGTACCAGGAGCTGTTCACGCTGCCCAATTTCTCAGATAATTATCCGGTGATCGGCAGCTGGGTAATCGGCCAGGAGCCAGCAGGCATGGGCATCCGCGAAGCCGGTACGCTGGTCACCGATAACCAGAGCCGTTTTGTTCCGCATTTCATCAGTTAACCGGTTGTTTTACTGCAAAAAAGAAGGACAAAAGAAAAAAGGAAAGTCCGCCGCCGGATTTCGGCAAAAACAACGGTTGACCTGTTTTTTCCCTGTCCTTCTTTTGTGTTAGAGCAATAACTGCACGGTTATACTGTCAAGTGGTTTTATGTCTGACGATATTTATCGGCCATTAAACAATGCGGCCATTTAACCGTTCAACACAGCGTTGCTTTTTAATTATTTCCGCCAACTGCTAATAATCCCGGTCAAATATGTACCGCGTAATCGTTCTTCCGTTATAGCTGGTGGCAACCAGGCTGTTACCTGTGGAAACAATGTTATCGAAGTACAGGTCCACGGAATTGTTGGTGTAGGAATCATACACACGCACACGGAACGCCTGGTGAACATCCTGGTGATAGTCGCCGTAACGATCGTAATAACCGTCGGATAAAGTCATGATATCCCAGTTGCCTGTCATGACATTGTAATTGTCTTCGTAACGTGCGGCGCCATTACCATAAAAGCTGAAGGTTCCCCTCTCCAGACCGGTGTTGATATAACTCCAGCCGGAACCGCTGTTCTGGGCGGCTTCTGCGATATACCAGTTACCGGTAACATCGGTTACGCCGAATGACCTGTCGGGAACCCATACGCCTTTTTTACAGCTTGCAAACAACAGAACGGGTATTACAAGCAAGTAGGGTAACATTCTTTTCATACAGTTATTTTTTGATGAATAATGTCTTCGCCCTACACTATTCAATTCTGTTACCAGATTTTCTGTTTGCCGAACATTTGTTTGTTTTTTTAGAAAAGATTAACGAAACCCCTCGGAGAGCAGGTGTTGAAGAAAAAACGGCGCCTAAGACGATCCGGATCGCCATTGGTTACATGCTTTCAAAAATATTTGCAAATCGTTTGCCGGCTCGGGCGGAAAAATAAACCGGTCAGTCCCATTTGATGAAAGTGGCCAGTACGGTGGTGCCGAATCCCAGTAGGGCGATAAGCGAAAAGGACCAGCGGAGGCTGGATGCTTCGGCAATAAAACCGATCACCGGCGGACCCAGCAGGAAACCGAGGAACCCGATCGTGGATACGGCGGCGAGGGCAACACCCGGAGACATTTTCTTCGATTTACCGGCGGCGCTGTAGACCAGCGGCACCACAGACGATACACCGAAGCCTACCAGTAAAAAACCGATCGTGGCGGGCACCAGCGAGGGAAAAACAACGGCCGTCAGCAACCCGGCCATGATCACCACACCGCTTGTCTGCAGTACTTTTTGTTTGCCAACACGGGTGGCAACGGCATCGCCGATAAAACGCCCGGTGGCCATCGTTCCCATAAAAGCCGCATAGCCGAGCGTGATCAGGTTTTTGGGCGCATGCACTTCGTACTGAAAATATACCCCGCTCCAGTCGAACATGGTACCCTCGCAGGCCATACAACTGAAGGCGATCAGACCCAGTTTCAGCAGGGCGGCATCGGGTTTGGAAAACAGCGGCTGGTCTGCATGACCCGCATCTTTACTGAATGCATTTTTCTGTACGGCCAGCACAACAGACAAACAGGCCATGAAGATGATCATAAAATGATACGGAGGCGTAATACCCAGCAGCACCATCAGGCTGCCGATGGCAGCGCCCACAAAACCCGCCATGCTCCAGAGCCCGTGAAAAGACGCCATGATGGAACGTCCGTATAAAGACTCCACGCCAACCGCCTGCGTATTAACGGATATATTGCACATGTTACCCAGGAACCCGAATACGAACAGAACGCCTACCAGCTGCCAGAAAGAGGCCGCCAACCCAAGCAGGATCAGCACTGCGGGATAGATGACCGCGGCGAATGTAATGATCCGCTTGCTGCCGAATCTGGCAACCAGCCAGCCCGAAAACGGCATACTGGCCATAGAACCCACGGGCATCGCAAACAAAACACTGCCAAGCAGGGCATCGCTGAGCTGCAGCTTTGTCTTTATCTCCGGGATACGGCTGGCCCAGCTGGCAAAACACAATCCCACGATAAAAAAGAAACAGGAAACCGCTATACGGTGCGCTCTGGGAGTGATGGCCTGTACAGTCATACGGCAAAGATGCCACCTAAATCGCATTTCGGCTATATTTGCGGACGCAGAATTTTGGGCCGGCACCCTTTCACGCCTCCCTTATCGCCTGCATTGAGTTTTTACTTTTGAATCTTTTCTATGTATCGCACACACACTTGCGGAGAATTAACGATCAGTAATGCCGGCCAGGAAATTACCCTGGCGGGATGGGTGCAGACCGTACGCAAATTCGGCGCCATCACTTTTATCGACCTGCGTGACCGCTACGGCATCACACAATTGTTGTTTGGAGAGGAGCTGAATACCGAGCTCGACAGCCAGCCTTTGGGAAGGGAGTTTGTACTGCAGGCCACCGGTAAGGTTGCCGAAAGAACCAATAAGAACCCCAACATGGCTACCGGCGATATAGAAATACTGGTCAGCTCTTTCCGGGTGCTTAACAAATCCGCACTGCCGCCTTTTACCATACAGGACGAAACCGATGGCGGCGACGACCTGCGTATGAAATACCGTTTTCTCGATCTGCGCCGTAACCCGGTGCGCCGTAACCTGGAACTGCGTTACGCAGTGAACCGTTCGGCAAGGAACTATCTGCACGAGAACAGTTTCATGGATATTGAAACGCCTTTTCTCATAAAATCCACGCCCGAAGGCGCCCGCGATTTTGTGGTTCCGTCGAGAATGAACCCCGGCCAGTTCTACGCACTGCCGCAATCGCCGCAGACTTTTAAGCAACTGCTGATGGTAAGCGGTTACGACCGGTATTACCAGATCGTAAAATGCTTCCGTGACGAAGACCTGCGTGCCGACAGACAGCCTGAATTCACGCAAATCGACTGCGAGATGGCGTTTGTGGAACAGGAAGATATCCTGAATATGTTTGAAGGACTGGTAAAACGGATATTCAAAGACGTAAAAGACATCGATTATACCGACGCCGTTGAACGCATGACCTGGGAAACGGCTATGTGGACCTATGGCAACGATAAACCTGATATCCGTTTTGGAATGAAGATCGGTAACCTGAAGTTCCCGCTTCATACCTTCCCGGGCAGACAGGCGCACCTGCAAACCATGATCGGCGCAGGAGAATCCGGTTTTGCTGTATTTGACAATGCAGAAACCGTTCTGGCCATCGCCGTGCCAGGCTGCAGTGAGTATACACGCAAACAGATAGATGAGCTCACGGAATGGGTGAAACGCCCGCAGATCGGGATGCAGGGTATGGTATACATCAAATGCAATACCGATGGAACCTACAAAAGCAGTGTTGATAAGTTCTTTACCGAAGACAAACTGAAAGCCATTGCCGATGCGGCAGATGCGCAGGCGGGCGACCTGGTACTGATACTGGCAGGTAAGGAAGAAAGAACCCGCAAGGCAACCAGCGAACTGCGCCTGGAATTGGGCAAACGGCTTGG
The DNA here is from genome assembly GCF_009939225.1 of Sediminibacterium soli. Lineage (GTDB taxonomy): Bacteria > Bacteroidota > Bacteroidia > Chitinophagales > Chitinophagaceae > Sediminibacterium > Sediminibacterium soli. The sequence continues at coordinate 57,935 of NZ_JAACJR010000009.1, forward strand.
TTTGCGCAGGGAAGATGAGTTCAGGCTGTTATGGGTGCTCGACTTCCCGTTGTTCGAATACGCGGAGGAAGATAACCGCTGGGTGGCACGTCACCATCCCTTCACTTCACCCAAACCCGACCAGATTGCGACGATGATCGACAACGATCCCCTGATCGCAAATGCAGATAAGTACCTGGAACATCCCTATGCCAATATCAAGGCCAATGCCTACGATATGGTGCTGAACGGAAACGAAATCGGCGGGGGCTCCATCCGTATTTACCAGCGGGAGCTGCAGGAAAAAATGTTCGCGGCCCTGGGCATGAGCCAGGAAGAAGCGCTGCATAAATTCGGTTTCCTGCTGGGTGCATTTGAATTCGGCGCACCCCCGCATGGCGGTATCGCCTTCGGGTTCGACAGGCTCTGTGCCATTTTAGGCGGAAGCGAGACCATCCGCGATTTCATCGCCTTCCCCAAAAACAACAGCGGCCGCGATGTAATGCTCGACGCCCCCAGCAGCATCGATGACAAACAGTTTGAGGAGTTGCAGATAAAACTGAACCTGAAGTAACCTTGTTCGATACCGGAAAGACACAGGAGAAGAAGCCAAGGGATATTTTCAGGCTTGTTCGCCTGTGTTTTTTTATGCGTGGCGGTTATGTGGGTTGCTGCGCTTTATTGCTGCATTGTTTTGCTGCATTGTTTTGCTGATTTTTTGCCGCAGATTCGCAGATGGCGCCTGAATCTGCGACGCTGCGGCTATCTGTCCGGGGATGCTTTACACTGTCCCGATACCGAGACGCCTCCCACCGCGAAAAACCGTTTTCAGAAACGATTCCTGAACCGATTATCGATATTTTTGCAGACCAGCGCAACAAGCCGGCTTATATGAAAACAGAACTGATCATTTTCCGCGTCATCACTTTTATCCTGTTACCTGTTTCCGTTTTATTCGGGTGTATGGACCTGATGATGTTTTTTATCGCGCTGAGGAATCCATCGCAGCTGTTCTCGGTGTTCCTGATAGCCGCATTCGTGGTGTATGTATTTGCGAGCCTCCGGTTTTTAACACGCCATATCGATACCAACCAGCCTGCCAAACATTCGCTGCGCGACTGGATAAGGGTGAACGGCTTTGCTTCCGTGCTGATGGCGCTGATGTCGTTTGCCAGCTCCGCGCTGCTGATCGCAACAGGTGATGAAAAGATCAGGGAGGCGATCAACACCATGCTCGAAGCACAACCAGACACACCGGCCACCCTGAACCCCGAGGCGTTTGTGGGCGTGGTCAAAACCGCTATCTGGTTCATGCTGGCCATCAGCGGCCTGCTGGCGATTCACCTGGTACTGAATTTCCGCCTCCTGAAGCGGTACAGGTATCTTTTCGAAGACAAACAACCATCCTGATGGTGTCAGTCCCGGTACGATTTTAGTAATTTTATGGAGTGAACAAGCATATCCCACTTGCAGAAAGAATGCGACCGGTAACGCTGGATGATCTGGCGGGACAGGAACACCTCACGGGCAAAGGAAGCATTCTACGTACCGCCATCGAACAGGGCAGGGTACCATCCATGATACTCTGGGGCCCACCGGGCGTTGGCAAAACCACCATCGCCCATATCATTGCGCATACTTTACAGCTGCCCTATTTTCAGCTGAGCGCCATCAGCAGCGGTGTCAAAGAGGTACGGGAGGTGATCGAACAGGCAAAACAGCAACAGGGAACCGTGCTGTTCATCGATGAGATACACCGTTTCAATAAAAGCCAGCAGGATGCCTTGCTGGGTGCGGTCGAAAAAGGAATCATACGACTGATCGGCGCTACCACCGAAAATCCCTCTTTCGAAGTAAACAGCGCCCTGCTCAGCCGTTGCCAGGTATACGTATTGAAACCCCTGGAGAATAAAGACCTGGTGAGGCTGTTGCACCAGGCGCTGGAAAAAGATACCATCCTGCAACAGCACACGATCGACCTGAAAGAAACAGATGCTTTACTGGGTATTTCGGGCGGCGATGCGCGCAAACTGCTCAACCTGCTTGAACTTGTGATCGAATCGCTGCCGGCCGGCAAAAACAAACCCGTGATCATTACCGATGAGCTGGTGATGGAAGTGGCGCAGAAGAAGATCGCTTTGTACGATAAAAAAGGAGAACAGCATTACGATATCGTTTCCGCATTCATCAAAAGCATGCGGGGCAGCGACCCCAATGGCGCGGTGTACTGGCTTGCCCGGATGATCGAAGGCGGCGAAGACGTAAAATTCATTGCCAGAAGAATGCTGATTTTTGCCAGCGAGGATATAGGCAATGCCAATCCCAATGCGCTGCTGCTGGCAAACGCAGCTTTTGATGCGGTCAGCAAGATCGGCTATCCTGAAAGCAACCTGATATTATCGCAATGCGCCACTTATCTCGCCTCGTCCGCCAAAAGCAATTCCGCCACCACCGCCATCGGCGCGGCCATGCATGCTGTGCAGCAGCAGGGCGATCTGCCTGTTCCGCTGCATATCCGCAACGCGCCCACCCGGCTGATGAAAGAACTCAATTACGGCAAAGGATACCAGTACTCGCATAACGGCGAGGGTAATTTTATCGACCAGGAATACCTGCCCGAAGAATTGAAAGGCACCCGCTTCTTTGAACCCGGCAACAACGCCCGCGAAAACGAACTGCGCCGGTTCCTGAAAGAAAAATGGAAAGACAAGTATCACTACTAAAGACCCTCCGTGTACCTCTGTCTCTCCGTGACTCTGTGTTGAACCTGTGTCTCCATCACCTCCCTCCCCGTTCTCGTCGGTTATTTCCCTGTATTGACCGGTTTATCAAAGTCTGCGGTTTTTATACCTATTAGCACTTAATTTTAACGATAACCCAAAGCAATGAGAAAAAAGTATTTCCTGTTCTTACTGCTGTGCGCTGCCTGCACGGCCTCCATTTCGCAAACCATCATCCACCGCGACGCGGAGATCGAGCAAATGGTGAAGGAAGTGTCCCCAGATTCGCTCAAATCCTATATCCACAAACTGGTTTCATTTGGCACAAGGAATACACTCAGCACACAAACCCAGCCCAACAGGGGCATCGGCGCTGCCAGGAACTGGGTGCTGTCCAGGTTCAATGAATTTGCCCGGCAGTCGAACGGAAGGCTGAGTGCCTTCATAGACACCACCACATTACAGCCCGGCGGTCGTGTAGACACCGCCACCCTGCTGGGCAATGTGGTAGCCACACTGAAAGGCACCGACCCAAACGATAACCGGATTTTCATCATCAGCGGTCACCTCGACAATATGCGCTCGAATGTACGCGACCGCGATGGAGATGCGCCCGGCGCCAACGACGATGGCAGCGGATCTGCAGCGGTGATCGAATGCGCGCGCATCATGAGCAGACACAGTTTTCCCGCCACGATCGTGTTCGTTACCGTAAGCGGTGAGGAACAGGGATTATTGGGCGCGCATTTTATGGCAGCCAGGGCCCGGAAAGAAAACCGCAATATCGAGGCCGTGCTTAACAACGATATCATGGGCAGCAACAATACCAGTGAGACCAATATCGTTGACAATACCCGTATCCGTGTATTCAGCGAGGGATTGTCGGTGCTCGATACCGGCAGGGTGGCGGTGAATATCCGCAACCTGGGACTGGAGAATGATGGCAGGGCAAGACAACTGGCACGTTACGTAAAAGAGATCGGGGAACGGTATGTGGAGAACCTCGAAGTGGTGATGATCTACCGCAACGACCGTTTTTTACGGGGCGGCGATCATTCCGCTTTTGTACAAAATGGCTATGCAGCCGTGCGCATTACGGAGATGAACGAGAATTATTATCACCAGCACCAGAATGTGCGCCTGGAAAACGGCATACAGTATGGCGATCTTCCCGAATTCATGGATTTTGAATACCTGCGCAAAAACACCGCCATGAACCTTTCCAACCTGGCCAACTTAGCCAAATCTCCTTCTGTGCCGGAAGAAGTAAAGGTAGAAACGGCACGTCTCACCAACTACACGCAACTGAGCTGGAAGGCGCCAAAAACCGGCAAAGTAAATGGATACTATGTGCTGATGCGTGAAACCACCAGCGCTTTCTGGCAGAAAAAATTCTTCACCACACAAACCGAATACAAACTGCCTTTTTCCAAAGACAATTATTTCTTCGCAGTGCAATCGGTAAGTGAAACGGGTAATGAAGGGCTGGCCGTGGTGCCGAAACCGGCGAGGTAGGGAGGCAAGTGTTGAAAGATTGGTTTGTTAGATGGCCGAATGGCTAAATTGTTAAATGGTTGGATTAATAATGGAAGGAAGTGAATAGGGTGTTTGCTGAAAAAGGACATCATGCTCTCTGACAGTCTTTTACCCATGTAACAATGTAACCATTTAGCCATGTAATCATTCCCTCACCCCTGCCCTACCTTCTGCGGTACCAGTCTTTCAGACACTTTTTCCTGGTTGTTGGCGCCACGCTCGCCGCCTTCGTGGTATTCGGCGTCTTCATTTACATCCCATAGATCGTAGATCTCTTTGCCTGCAATGATGTTTTTTGCGGCAAGCATAGCGGTCATCATACTGTGATCCTGGTTATTGTATTTATGCATGCCATTGCGGCCGATAAGGTATAAACCGGGATACTGTGCCAGCACCTCTCGTACCGCGGCTACGTTTTCCTTGTAGTCCTGGTCGTATACAGGATAAGCTTTTCTCTGTCGCACCACATAGCCATCCACCACCGCAGCCTGGCGCGTTAAGCCGATCTGCTGTATTTCCTTTTTACCCAGGGCGATCAGTTCTTCGTCGCGGCTGTTCCACAGACCGTCGCCTTCGAAACAGAAATATTCGAGTCCGTAGCAGGCCATGGAGGCATCGGGTACCATAAAAGGGCTCCAGGATTTGAAGTTCTGTATCCTGCCCACTTTTACACTGGGGTCGTGAATATAGATCCAGTTATCAGAAAATGCGTCTTCATCGCGGCAGATCAGTACAACCGTCAGGAAGTCGCGGTAACCGAGTTGCTGCGATGCATCAAATGCATGTGCGGGAAACCGCGGCGATACATGGGCAACCAGTTCGCGCATCGGTGCGGTTGACAATACATGATCGAAATCGCCGATCGTTTCCTTACTGGTTTGTACGGTCCATTTACCGTCTGAAAGCGTGATATGCTGTACATCGCAACCCATATCCACCTGCACGCCCATGGCCTTGCATTTGGCGGTACAGGTTTCCCACATCATACCGGGGCCATACTTGGGGTAACGAAAGGAATCGATCAGGGTTTTGATCAGTTTGTCCTTGCTTCCGCTTGGCCTGGGTTTGAATAAGGCATTCCATATGGCGCTGCTGAGCGACAGTCCTTTGATACGCTGGGCGGCCCAGTCGGCGGAGATCTCTTTACACGGTATGCCCCATACTTTCTCTGTATAGGTTCTGAAAAAAATATTGAAAAGCCGTTTTCCGAACTGGTTGGTTACCCAGTCTTCAAAATTCGTTGGGTTCTTCACCGGGAACAGCTTGGCGTTCAGGTAACTCAATACACAGAGCGCACTTTCCACGATACCCAGCTTACGCAGCGCCTCGAATGCAACCAGCGGATAGGAAAAGAATTTCTTGTTGTAATAGATCCGGGAACTGCGCGGGCGCTCCAGCATTTCATCGCCCAGTATCTCGGTCCAGAAATCCTCCACTTCTTTCGACTTGGAAAAAAAACGGTGCCCGCCGATATCAAAATGATACCCTTTGTAGGTTTCGGTGCGTGAGATACCGCCCACATACATGGGATCCTTTTCAAACACATGTACCTGCTGACCGTCTTTTCCAAGGAGATAAGCGGCGGTGAGTCCGGCAGGACCAGCTCCTATGATCGCGATTTTTTTCTGCATTTGCGCAAGGGTCTCCCGGGTATTTCGGGAAGGACCGCAAAGGTGTGAAATAATTCCGTACTTCCCTATTTTGGTCTCAAACCAGCGTATTCGGAAGATTCCCCCTTGCGAAACTCCCCTGACTCCGCGCTCAGCGGTAAAAAAGGTTCGGAAAATTTTCACCGCTGAGACGCAAGAGGGGCAGGGATACAAAGAGACAATAGCATAGATTTCTATTTACCCTATTTTTTCCGGGCAGGTATGGTCTCAACCCCGGAATCAAACGCTGAAAACGGAAAAATACCCGCAAACAGTACATTTGTCATCCGCTAACGTAAATCATGAGACCCATGTCCGACCGATTTGTCACAGACTGCAAACCCTTTAACACACTTACCCCACACGAACTGTATGCCATCATACAGCTTCGCAACGAGGTGTTCGTAGTGGAACAGCAGTGTGTTTTCCAGGACGCAGATAACAAAGACGCGGACGCTCATCACCTGATGGTATTTCACAACCAGCAGCTGGCCGCCTATGCCAGGTTACTGCCTCCGGGTATTGCGTACGAAGAAATGTCGATCGGCCGCGTGGTGAGTTCACCTTCCTGCCGCGGCATGGGCGCGGGCAGGCTGCTGATGCAAACGGCCATCGAATCCTGTTACACCCTGTTCGGCAAAGCCCCTATCCGCATCGGTGCGCAACTGTACCTCAAAAAATTCTACAGGAGTTTCGGGTTTGTGCAGGACAGTGATGTGTACCTCGAAGACGGCATCGAGCATATTGAAATGCGGATTCCATAAAACGGCGACAACCCGATGCGGCTGGCCCGTTACAAACCCATTTCTGTTTTCAAAAACTTCGCCGTATGGCTTTCCTTATGTCCTATCATGGTTTCCGGTGTTCCTTCAAATAAAATCCTGCCGCCGCCATCGCCGCCTTCCGGGCCGAGGTCGATGATATGATCGGCCACTTTGATTACGTCGAGGTTGTGTTCGATAACCAGCACCGTATTACCCCGGTCAACCAGCTTATTCAGCACATCGAGCAGGTGTTTGATATCCTGGAAATGAAGACCCGTGGTGGGTTCGTCGAGTATGTAGAAAGTCTTGCCTGTATCTTTTTTCCCGAGCTCCGTTGATAATTTCACACGCTGCGCCTCACCACCGCTAAGCGTTACCGCAGACTGCCCGAGGGTGATATAACCAAGCCCCACATCCTGCAGCACCTTGATCTTTCGGTAGAGATAAGCGATCGGCTGGAAAAATTCACAGGCTTCGTCAACAGACATGTTCAGCACATCGCTGATGGATTTGCCTTTATAGCGGATCTCCAGCGTTTCGCGGTTATACCGTTTGCCGTTGCATTTTTCGCAATGCACATATACGTCGGGCAGAAAATTCATTTCGATCACACGCATACCGCCGCCTTCGCAAACATCGCAGCGGCCGCCTTTTACGTTAAAGGAAAAACGCCCGGCATTGTAGCCCCGGATCTTTGCTTCGGGAATAGCAGCGAACAATGTTCTGATCTCGGTAAAAAATCCGCAGTAGGTGGCCGGATTGCTTCTCGGTGTACGGCCGATCGGCGATTGGTCTATCTCGATCACCTTATCAATATGCTCCAGTCCCTTGCTGTTTTTGAACGGCATCGGCGTTACCCGGCTGTCGTAACAATGTTTCGACAAAATGGGATACAGCGTCTCGTTGATCAGCGTTGATTTACCGCTGCCGCTGACACCGGTTACCACGATAAGTCTGCCCAGCGGGAATCTGACATCCACATTTTTCAGGTTATTGCCGCTGGCGCCTTTCAGTTCCAGTGATTTGCCGTTTCCTTTTCTTCTTTCCGAAGGTATTTCGATATGCTTGCCGCCGTTCAGGTACAGCGCTGTTTCCGATTTACTCTTCAGCACTTCCCCGGGTGTTCCCGCGGCAACGATGTTACCGCCATAGGCGCCGGCCTTGGGACCGATATCGACCAGGTGATCAGCAGCCATCATAATGTCTTTATCATGCTCCACCACCAGTACGCTGTTGCCGATATCGCGCAGGTTCTGCAGCGCCGTGATCAGTCGCTGGTTATCGCGCTGGTGCAGCCCGATAGAAGGTTCATCGAGTATATAGGTAATTCCCTGCAGCTGTGAACCGATCTGTGTGGCCAGCCTGATGCGCTGCGATTCGCCGCCGCTGAGTGTACGGGAAGGACGGTTCAGCGAAAGATAGGTTAACCCCACATCGAGCAGGAACTGCAGCCGTTCGCGTATCTCTTTCAAAATATCTTTTGCAATCTGGTTCTGCTTGTTGCTGAGCCTTTTCTCCACCTGTTCAAACCAGGTATAGAGCCGATCGAGGTTCATATCACTCAGTTCGGAAATATTTTTTTCGTCCACCTTGAACCAGAGACTCTCTTTTTTAAGTCTGGCCCCATTGCAGGAAGGGCAGGTTCTCAGCTCCATAAATTTCTCCACCCATTCACGAAGGCCTTCGCTGCTGTTAGCCGTCGCAAACCAGCGTTTGAGCATGGGAACGATGCCTTCGAATTCGCCCTCGTAGATACTGCCTGTAACTGCTTCATCCGCATCGTCCAGGTCCAGCGAGCTGCCTTCGGCATTGCCATGCAGCAACAGGTTCAGCGCCGATTCGGAAAGATCCCTGACAGGTTTGTCAAGACTGATCTTATGCTTTTTTGCAAACTGCTCCACATTCCGGAACATATAGGCGTCGCGCTGCTCGCCCAAAGGTGCAATACCGCCCTCTTTTACACTCAGCGACCTGTCGGGCAATATCGCTTCCATGCTTATCGTATATACATTGCCCAGCCCTTTGCAGCCCGGACAGGCGCCATACGGAGAGTTGAAGGAAAAGGCATTGGGCGAAGGCTCTTCGTAACTGATGCCGGTGTCTTCGCACATCAGCTGCCTGGAATACTGTACGATCTTATTGGTATCGTTCACCAGCAGGAACATCAGCTCCTTACCCATTTTCAAAGACTGCTGCACGCTCTGGCTCAGTCGCAGTTTCATCTCATCCGTAACCTGCAGCCGGTCTATCACCACTTCGATATCGTGTATCTTGTAGCGGTCAACCTGCAGTTTGGGCGTCAGGTCTGTCACCTCGCCATCGATCCTCACTTTCAGGAATCCTTTCTTGCGGATATCTTCGAACAACTCCCTGTAATGACCCTTACGCCCGCGCACCAGCGGCGCCAGCAGGCTGATCTTTTTGTTCCTGAAACGGGTGAAGATATTGGCCACGATCTCTTCCTCGCTGAACTTCACCATTTTCTTACCGGTGTTGTAACTGTATGCCTCCCCGATGCGCGCAAACAGCAAGCGGAGAAAATCGTATACCTCGGTAACCGTACCCACCGTTGAACGCGGGTTCTTATTGGTTGTCTTCTGTTCGATGGAGATCACCGGCGATAAACCCGTGATCTTATCCACATCGGGCCGCTCCATATCGCCGATAAACTGCCGGGCATAAGCGCTGAAACTCTCCATATAACGGCGCTGTCCTTCGTTATAAATCGTATCGAATGCCAGCGATGATTTACCGCTGCCGCTTACACCGGTAAACACCACCAGTTTATTTTTCGGGATGGAGATATCGATGTTCTTCAGGTTGTGCTCACGCGCGCCAAACACCTCGATTCTTTCTTCTTCCTGGATAGCGGTGACTGTTTTTTTTGCTGCTTTTGCCATACAAATTGACTGGATAACAAATGTACCAACATTTTGCTAATAATTTTAGTTTTTAGGGATGGCCAACATATTATACTTTTATGATCCCTATTAACTGCCATGAAAAACTGTCTTCTCCTGCTTTGCCTGCTGCTGACTGCCGTTGCAGAAGCCCAGCTTTCTCCGCGTACCTGGGTGATAGGGGCGCAGACCACGGTAATCAACGCCGATTTTTACGATACCTATCCTGTGCTGCAGCCGGGAAACACCGGGTTCAACCTGGTACCTTCTGTGTATTATGCCATCAGCACCAACTGGCTGGCCGGACTGGAACTGCAGGTGGGCTATTCAGCGGCAAAACAAACCTCGGCCGGAGGTGTTGTTACGCGTACGCATGTCACCGAGCTGGGTATTGCACCGGTAAGCAGGTTTTATATCGATATCACCCCTAATGGCCGGCTGAAACTGTTCGGGATGGCGGGGATGGCTTTTCAGACAGAACGCATTGTTGACCATTTTACCTACAATAAAACAACCACCCGGATCACGGACCAGACCGCATTTTTTGGAGGCGGCATCAACTGCGTGCTCAGGAAATGGATGGTGGATGTAAATGCATCTGCCATGGGGCTGCGTGCCGGTGTATACCGGGTATTGGGCGGTAAAAAATAAACCGGCTGAAACACCTTGTGGCAGCGGGTTTCAGCGCCCGTTAAAATGGTTTTGCAAATTTTCTTTGGCCGTTTGCTTTTTCGGCCCCTATCTTTGCAGCAGTTCTTTTCAGACACTTATCAAGAAAGGCAGAGGGAATTGGCCCGATGAAGCCTTGGCAACCCATACCGCTTACTCAGCTGTGTGAAGGTGCCAACTCCGGTCCCGCAAAAGCGGGAAGAGATAAGTCAGAGTATAGTTTGATCATTCGCGGTAATGCCGCCTACCATATTCAAGCTCATCTGACTTACCAGGTGAGCTTTTTTTTTGCTCATGGGTAAGTCCTGCCTGCACTCTTGTTAAGTCTCCGAAAGAATTTTTACAATCACCTGCCTTGTTCTCCGCCGGATGGCGGAAGCAAACGCAAAAAAACTTTTTAACAATGAGCACAGCCACAGAACTGATCCACAGCATCCCCGTTGATGCGCAAACCGGCGCGATATCCGTGCCTATTTACCAAACCTCCACCTTTGTTCAGGAAGCGCCCGGTGTAAACAGGGGATACGATTATGCGCGCTCCGGCAACCCTACCCGCGCCGCGCTGGAAGACCTGATAGCCACACTCGAAAAAGGCAGCACCGGCGCGGCATTCGCCAGCGGGCTTGCCGCCATCGATGCCGTGGTAAAACTGCTGCAGAGCGGTGATGAGATACTGGCTGTGGATGATATTTACGGCGGTGCGTTCCGTTTGTTCACCCATATCTACCAGCAGTTTGGCATTACGGTAAACTATGTGGATACAACCGATGCGGAAAACGTATTTAATGCCATCACACCGCGTACAAAACTTATCTGGCTGGAAACGCCCACCAACCCCACGCTGAAAGTTTCCGATATCGAAGGCATTGCCCGCATCGCAAGGGCCAACCGCTGTTTGCTCTGCGTAGACAATACGTTTGCCTCGCCTGCCTTACAGCAGCCGATTCTGCTGGGAGCCGATATTGTTGTGCACAGCGCCACCAAATACCTTGGCGGGCACAGCGACCTGATTGCAGGCCTGGTTGTTACAAAAGAGGCCGAGCTGGGGGCAAGGATCAAATACATACAGAATGCCAGCGGCGCGGTACTGGGACCGTTCGACAGCTGGCTGTTGATACGGGGCATTGAAACCCTGCACCTGCGTGTAAAGCAACATTGCGCCAACGCGCTGGCGGTTGCGGAATTCCTGCAGCAGCACCCGGATGTGGCGCAGGTTTTTTATCCCGGTCTTGCCACCCACCCCAATCATGGCATTGCAAAAAAACAGGCAAAGGGTTTTGGTGGCATTGTATCGTTTACCCTGAAAGAAAATACCGAAGAAGCCGCCTTGCGTTTTGTAACCAGCACGCAGCTGTTCCTGCTTGCGGAGAGCCTGGGTGGCATCAAAAGCCTGGTATCGCATCCCGCGAACATGACACATAAATCGATCCCCGCAGACAAAAGAAGGGCGGCTGGCGTTGCAGACAGCCTGATCAGGCTTTCCGTAGGACTGGAAGATGCCGAAGACCTGGTGCACGACCTGGAACAGGCGTTCAGGGCTGCCGCGCAGCGGTCAATATTTGCGAAACAGGGAATTTTATCCGTTCCCGAAACCGTTTAACCTTAAAACAAAGCAACCTGATAAAAAGTCTATTAATTTTATAGAATATTTTGACGGGCCTAAAGCAAACAACAAGCAATGGAAACACACAAGCAACTGACCATCGGATTATTCGGATTTGGCGTAGTGGGCGAAGGCCTGTACAAAGTGCTGCAGCAAACGCCTTCCTTACGTACCAGCATCAAGAAAGTATGTATCAAGAACCCCACGAAACCAAGAAACGCGCCTGCCTCGCTGTTCACCACGGAAAAAGAGGAACTGCTGCAGGATGAGGAGATCAACGTGATCGTGGAAGTGATCGATGATGCCAATGCTGCATTCGAGATCGTATCCACCGCGTTGCGCAACGGCAAATCGGTGGTAAGCGCCAGCAAGAAAATGATCGCCGAACACCTGCCCGAGATACTGGAACTGCAGCAGGAAACCGGTCTGCCCTTTCTGTGCGAAGCTGCGGCCTGTGCCTCCATCCCCGTGATCAGGAACCTGGAAGAGTACTATGATAACGACCTGCTGCATTCGATCAAAGCGATCGTGAATGGCTCCACCAATTTCATCCTCACCAAAATGTTTGAAGACAAGCTCAGTTTCCAGGCCGCTTTACTGCTGGCGCAGCAACTGGGTTTTGCCGAGAGCAATCCGAAGCTGGATGTGGAGGGATACGATGCGGTGAATAAATGGGCAATATTGCTGAACCACGCGTACGGTATTGTGGAACACCCGGATAACGTGCTGTTCAACGGCATACAGAATATACAGCTGAGCGATGCCCTGGTAGCGAAAGAAAAACACCTCGACATTAAACTGATCGCACAGGCAAAAAAAATGAGCAACGGCGAAGTGGCCGCTTTCGTACTGCCACAGTTTGTGAAGCTGGATGAACCGCTGTCGTTTGTAAAGAACGAATACAACGGCGTGGTGATAGAGAGTGGGTTTGCCGATAAACAATTCTTTTACGGCAAAGGAGCAGGCAGCTTTCCCACTGCGTCTGCCGTGTTGAGCGATATCAGCGCCTTACGCTACAATTATCGCTACGAATACAAAAAACTCTACCACCACAAACCGCTTGAACTGGCCACTGATTTCTACCTGAAAGTGTATGTAAGTTTCGACGACTGGAAATACATTCCCCGCGAAGATTTTGAATGGATAGAAGAATGGCATGCAGAAGCCGACCGCAAATACCTGGTGGGTGTGCTGCATGTTAAACAGTTGTCAGGAAGCAACTGGTGGAGGGAGAACGGCGTATCCCTGGTACTGACAGCGGATGCCGTTATCGACAATATAGACATCGTACACCTGAAAAAAAGAAGCCTTGAACTGGCAGGTGTGATATAACTGATTTCATTCTTGTATTTGTTTTTTTGTAAGTACGTCCCGCTGCACGGCGGGACTTTTTTATACATCCATTCCATCAAACAAAACGTAGATTTGTATAAACAGCCGGAGCTCATGCGCGAACAGCGACCCTATGCTTATGGGAATTTCAGAACGGGTGCGATACTGGCGGGTATTACCGGCATTGGCCTGATTGTACTTTCCTTCCTGCTTACCAAGCGCGAACTGTTTCTTGCCATGAATCATGACCTGGGCAGGTTTGCAGATTATCTTTTTACCCTTTTCACTCATCTCGGCGATGGCACGGTATGGGTGCCCGTTGCCTTACTGGTATTTATTTACCGGCGGGATAAGTTTCCGCTGGTATTCTGCACCGTGGTCATAGGCACCATCATTGTGCAGTCGCTGAAGAATGTTTTCATACCGGCACAGGTACGGCCGGGAACATTGATCACCGATCACAGTCTTTTTCATTCCGTTGAATGGGTTCCGCTGCTGACCAATTTCAGTTTTCCCTCGGGTCATACCACTACGGCTTTCAGTATTTTTTTACTGAGTTGCTTACTGATCCATAAAAAATGGATCGTGCCTGTTGGTTTTGTGTATGCCTGCCTGGTAGCGCATTCGCGGGTTTACCTCGCAGAACATTTTCCGCTCGATATCGGTGGCGGTATGCTCACGGCCCTTGTTACGCTGTGGATCTCCATCCTGCTGCAGCGCAAATGGGATAACAGACGGAGAAAACCGTAACCTAAGAACCCGGCAGCTGACCCGAACACAAACACCGCACTCCCAACGAAACAGACAGGAGGCTTAGCAAAAAAAAGACATGAGAACAGAAGTGCAGCACTTCTGTTCCCATGCCTTTGATCTGTTGTAAGCAATCATCACATCAGTCCTTCCATCTCCATTCCCCCGCTATCTCCAGCGGTTCTTTCAGGTTGTTTTTGATCAGGAATTCCCTGGTTTCTTCGTCGGTAAAGTGTTTGGCCTTGATCTCTTTTGCATCGGCAATACCGTAGAGCAGCATGCTGCTGAAGCGAACCGTGTTGCGCATGCCGGCTTCGTCAACAAGTTTAAAGTTGTCGCAATCCGCATGGTAGCAGGGACCCGCATTATTGGGCAATCCGCCCCCGGCGCCGCCGCCTGTAGGCACTCCGTGCAGCATAAATGGCTGGTGATCGCTGTGCAGACCCGCGCCCGCGCGGAATATATTTTTGAAAGAAGTGTCCAGCGACTGCGCAATGGCGCCGATGGACTGGAACAGTTCGCGGCTGTCTTCTGTTGTGGTGGAATAGCCCTTGGGATCATTGGTCATATCGTAGTTGAGCATATAACGCACCCGGTCGATGCTTTTGTTTTTCAGCGCCGCGGCAACATAGGCTTTGGATCCCAGTAAGCCTTCTTCCTCGCCCATGAACATCACAAATTCAACCGTGCGTACGGGCTGCAGTTTCAATGCCTGGAAAGTGCGTGCCATATCGAGCACGGAAAAAGAACCGATGCCATTGTCGATAGCGCCCGTGGCAAGGTCCCAGCTGTCAAGATGCCCGCCAACCACCACTTTCTCACCAGGTATTGTTTTTCCCTTGATCGTGGCGATCACATTACGCGCTTTGATCAGGCCGGAAAAATTGGTCATGCTGACATGACTGTACAGTTTGCCTGCAGCCAGTTTTTCCTTTAACTGCATCCCGTCTTCCTTACCGATACAAACGGCGGGAATGGGAATGAGTTTGCCGGTTACCGAGGCGGTACCGGTGAGCAGGATGCCCCCGGGAGGCGTATTGATGATGATGATCCCTTTTGCACCGTACCGGGTAGCGATCGCCGTTTTCTCTGAGCGGTGCAGGGTGCGGGTGCCTGGTTTTGAATTGGGCAATACACCCAGGTATACCAGTGCGATCTTTTCTTTTACCTTTTCCGGTGCAGCCTGGTAATCTTCGTCAAGGCCATTGCCCATATCGATGATCTCCAGGTTCACGTCTGATCTGACAGGCGAATGCGCCAGGGTAACCGCTTTAACGGGCTGCTGGCTGCCGGCATCCGCACCCACGGTTACGGAAAGCGTGCCCCGGCTCCAGCTTTCCACTTCGAATGGCTGGAATTTCACTTCCTTGAAACCATAAGACCGCAGCAGGTCATAGGCATACTGCTCTGCTTTTTTTCCGTTTTCCGAACCCGTAAGACGATGCCCGATGGTTTCGGTGGCATGCTTCAGCGAACTGTATGCTTTCGAATGGGACAATACTTCGTTGTTGATACGCGTAAATACCCCTTTCCATTCCGGTCTGGCCTGGGCGCTTACCAGTGTGCAGGAAAAAAACAGGGCGGGTAACATACACAAACGATGCAATTTCATGATAGCAGAAGTTTTAGCCGACAATATACCAAACAATCCGAAAAACTGCTCTCTGCGTGTCTCCGCAACTCTGCGTCTCTGCGGTGAAAAGATGGGGGTATTCACCGCAGAGACGCAGAGAAGGGGCGTTTCGCAGAGTTTACCTGGGTGACCTCAGCTTATTCTTCCGGGTGGCTGGTTATTTTTTCTCACCGGGTATCTGCAATGCCCCGCCTGTTTTTACCGGAATGCCAAAAAGCGGCGTTCCGTCCCGCGCCCAGCTGAACGGCTGTGCCCTTGGCGAGCGGTGACCGCCGCAGCCCTGGCCCTGCTGATCATTAGCGTGGTATAATATCCAGCTCTCCTTTCCGTCCGGTGAAACAAAAAAAGAATTATGGCCTGGAGCGTATACGCTGTTCTCCCTGGATTGTTTGAAAACGGGCTCGGCAGATTTTCGCCAGGAAGCGGGATCCATGGGATCGCTGTCGGCCGAAGCGCTGAGCATTCCCAGTGCATAGAAATCCGTCCAGCAGCCGCTGGCGGAATAGATCAGGAACAGTTTTCCGCCCCTGCTCAATACCTCGGGACCTTCATTCACATTCACATGCGGCGGGTTGTATTTATCGTGCAGATCGCCGTGCATTTCCCAGGGTAATTCGGGACTTGAAATCTTTGAACGTTGTCCTTCCACCGTCCAGGGATTTTTCATTTTCGCGATATAGATATTCTGCTGTCCGTTCACATCGCCTTCCCAACCAGACCATACCAGGTATAGCTGCCGTTTGTGTGCAAACAGGGAGCCGTCTATCGCCCATTTATCATCGGGTGTCACCAGTTTGCCCTTCATCTTCCAGCTGCCTTTGAACGGATCTGCCGACGCGTTTTCCAGTACCCATAAGCGATGGTCGTTGTTATTGCCGCTGTCTGCTGCGAAATAGATATACCATTTGTTCTGCAGAAAATGTATTTCGGGCGCCCATAATTCTTTTGAATAAGGACCCCCTGGGCGGCGGTACAAACACCGTCTTTTTCTCCGCGGTTTTCAGATCGGCTATCGACCGGGTTTTCCAGATGGTGATGTTGCGGCCCGTGGTATGTGTATAGTAATAAAATCCGTCTTTATATAGGCACCAGGGATCTGCACCCGAGGGCAGCAGCGGGTTGGTAAATGTTTTTGCCGTCTGCGCGTGCAATCCCGCCGCAAAGAGCAGGGTAATGAAACATACTGCGATCCTTGTTTTCATATTTAAGGCATTAGCTGTGAGCATAGGTATCCATCACATACTGCACATCGTTCAGCGATCCGGAGAATGCACCGGATGAGCGGATCTTCCAAGTGGCCATTGCCGCGGCAAATTCTCCGGAAGACTGTATATCGTTTTCTTTACAGCGCCGGGAAAGATAACCGGCCATATAAGTATCGCCGCAGCCGGTGGCATCGGTCAGCACCGGGGGCCGGTATGCGGGTATCTGGTAAAATATTCCATCAGAAAAAATCAGGGATCCCTTGCTGCCAAGAGTGAGTATGACTTCCTTAACGCCCCATTGCGCCAGCACCTGCGCACTCCTACGCGGATCGGAATAGCCGGTAAGCACTTTTGCTTCGTCTTCATTCGCTTTCAGGTAATGCACAAAAGGCAGCAGTTCTTTTTTCTGCTGCCAGTCGATCGCACGCACATCTTCTTCCACCACCTCGCGAAGAAATCCCTGCACATCGAGCGATATCCTTGCCTTGCCCGACAGCTCCCTGATCAGTTGCGCCGGCATATCATCCGCCAGCAGGGGTCCGAGATGGAATATGGCCGCATTTATCGCCGAGAAATCCGATGCCCGGAAGGGGTCTGCCTTACGGGACACTTTCTGCGTGCGATGATCCTGGTCTTCGCCATAGCTGTTTTCAAAACAAACGGTATGCTCACTGGGCAATACCTGCACATCGATACCAAGCGCTGCCAGATCGGCAACATACTGCTTTTCGGCATCGCCGACGGCAGTCACCAGCCGGTAGGCAATTCCCATATTGCGAACGGCGTGAGAAAAATAATACGCCGTACCACCGGGCAGGTGGGTGACTGAATGAGGGGTAACGATCCTGTCGGATGTGATATGACCAATACAGCAGAGCTCGTACATGTTTCGGATAAAAACAACTAATGTAAGCAATCACCGTCAATTCCTGAACTCCTGCGATACCATCAGGCCATGCAGTCCGCCGTCTGCGATACCGATGCCCACACGACCGTAGGAAGGATTCAGGATATTGGCGCGATGGCCGGGCGAATTCATCAAACCGGTATGCGCCAGTTTCAATGTTCGCGCAAGTGCCAGGTTCTCGCCGGCGGCGGTATACCTGATATGCGCTTTTTTCATGCGGTCGAACGGGTCTTTTCCCTCCGGCGAATTATGCGAAAAATAGCCACGTGCAAACATATCCCTCGAATGGGCGATGGCGACGGTTCGTAAAGCGGTATCGGCCCGCAGTGGTTTCAGTCCTGCTTCGGCGCGCTCCCTGTTCACCATTTCCAGCATCTCCGCTTCCAGGTCAAAACGCTCTTCCGTGGTGCTGTCTTTAAAATGCAGTTTTACCGTTTCTTCTGATCCGGGTTCAACGGTCAGCTTCGTCATCGAGCGCCTGATCGCTTCGTCAAATACGGGGGACAGTCTTTCCTGCAGCCATTCTGCCGGCGGTGTCAGCTGGGTGGCAAGACGGCTTTGCTCTGCGGCTTCCGATACCTGGTCCGATATCGGCACTGTCAGTAACAGCAAAGCCACCACGCTGGCAGCGATCAGTCCGTTGACCATACCGGGTATGATACCCAATACATGGTTGGCCCGGCTTTGCCAGACAGAAGGACTGAGACTCCGCAACAAAAAAACGCAGCAATAAAGCGATGAGTGCCCCGCTGAGCAGCAGTGCCAGCAGAAAACTAAGCGGCAGTAACCAGGGAGAGCTGCCCAGCCAGCGTTCTCCCGCTCTCGTTATATAGGGATAGAGCAAAAAAGCGAGAAAAACACTTCCGATCCAGGTAAACAGGTCTGCTGCGGCATGAATAAATCCCTTCTGCCACCCGAGCCAGATGGAGAACAGGGCGACCAAGATCAATACGATATCAATCCAGTTCATATGGGTATACTGTCTAACGGAAGGGTAACGCCACCGGCTTCCGCGACAGGGTGATTAAAAAACCGAAACACCTTTTGCCGCGCAGGCGGTTTCAATAGCCGCAACAATGGACTTGCCGAATCCCACGGGATAATGCTTTTCATTTACCGGAAAATCGAACAGGTCACGTCGCAGGTTGGAAGCTACGATAAACGGATCGGGAAGAAAGGACACGGACGGCTTTACCTGGCTGATATGGTACTCCATCACCGTTGTTTCTTTCCGCAATACTTCTGCATGGTAGATGGTGTTTTCAAAAGCAAACCGAATGGAAAAAACAGGTGTGGTAACAACGAGGGGCTCCGCTTCCGCGAAAGGCATTTCATAAGTGTTGCGCATTGACAGGCTTTTGCCTGAGTATAGAAAATAACATGCCAGGGATGATTGTTTAATATGATTTCTAAGAAAAATTCTGATTGTAGCGTAATTGCCACATAATTTCTCGGTTTTTGTCAAATCTTATCTATAATTCCTCCGGGGTATTCCCTGTTTTTTGTTTCCGAATAACTTTGCTGTTTAAACCTCGCAGGCACCATGATACGCATCTTTATTACCGGCGGCACTTTTGACAAGGAATACAACGAGCTGAACGGTGAATTGTATTTTAAAGACACCCATATGCAGGAACTGCTGACCAAGGGTCGCTGCCGGCTGGATGTTCAGATCCGCACACTGATGATGATCGACAGTCTTGAGATGACAGCCGAAGACAGGGAGCTGATTGCTTACCAGTGCAACCACTGCGAAGAAGACCGCATCGTGATCACGCATGGAACGGATACCATGGCCGTAACGGCAAAGATGCTGGCGGAAAAAGTACCCAATAAAACCATTGTGCTTACCGGCGCCATGATACCCATCAAATTCGGCAGCTCGGATGGATTATTCAATCTCGGCGGTGCACTGGCCTTTGTGCAAACGCTTCCCCCGGGCGTGTATGTTGCCATGAACGGCCGGTGGTTCAACTGGGATAATGTGAAAAAAAACAAGCTTACCGGCGTATTTGAAGAACTGAAATAACATCTCTACCAGTATACCGTGTACAATGCCGCGAGTATACCGAAGATGATCAGCGAGAGTATGAGAAACCCCGGCGTTACCCTGAACCAGCCCGCATCCAGCAAGATCTTCTTTTCCTTTTTTTCCCTGCCTTTCCCAGCCAGGCTAACGGCGATCATCGTAAACGCCACTGTGAAAAACGTGATCGTCATCCTGTCAAGAAACGGGTAATCCGGGAAGCTGCCGCCGCTCCACAGGGGTAAAAATTTCAACACAACCGACACGGGAATGGTGATCAGCGCGCCGATAAGCGCCGCTTTTGCACTGGTGGGTTTCCAGAACATACCCAGCAGGAAAATGGCCAGCACCCCGGGAGACAGAAAGCCTACATACTCCTGTATAAACTGGTAGGCCTGGTCGAGCGAACGCAACGAAGGGGCCACCAGCGCCGCCAGCAACATGGAAACAAGCACGGCCCATCTGCCCACACGCACCGTTTTTTGCTCCGATGCCTGTTTGTCGATGTATTTGCGGTAGATATCCAGTGAAAATATGGTAGAGATGCTATTGGCCTTTCCTGCAAGCGATGCCACCACGGCTGCTGTGAGCGCGGCAAACGCCACACCTTTCAGTCCGGCAGGCAGCAGGTTCATCAGCGAAGGATAGGCGCGGTCGGGCTTCAGGTTGCCGGCCGCATCCAGCATCTCCTGCCGGAACATTCCATTCTTGTGCAGCACATACATGACGATGCCCGGCAATACGGCGATCACGGGTATCAGCAGTTTCAGAAAAGCCGCGAACAATATTCCTTTACGCGCCGTTTTCAGGTCGGCGCCAAGCGTTCTTTGCACGATGTACTGGTTACAGCCCCAGTAAGCCAGGTTGTTCACCAGCATACCGCCGATGAGCACTGAGATACCCGGCAGCTCACGGTAATGCGGGCTGGATTGATCAAACACCATATGAAAATGCTGTGGCGCTTCGCTGCGGAGAACGGACAGTCCTTTCCAGATATCTTTTCCAAAACCAAACTGCTCGGAAAGCAATGTAAGCGCGAGATAGGTGGTGACCAGTCCGCCCGTCAGCAGCACCAATACCTGTATCACATCGGTATATCCGATCACTTTCATTCCGCCAACGGTAACGATTACCGCAAACACCGTAAGAAAGACCACCGACCATTCAAAACTTACCGGGCTGATGGAGGATATGGCCAGTGAACCCAGGTAGATGATGGAGGTCAGGTTTACGAATACATATACCAGCAGCCAGAATACGGCAAGCAGGGTGCTGACCGTATCGTTATACCGCACCGAAAGAAACTGGGGCATGGTATAGATGCGGTTACGCAGGTACACCGGTATCATGAATACGGCCACAAGCACCAGTGTGGCCGCCGCCATCCATTCGTAACTCGAGATGGCAAGGCCCAATGCAAAACCCGAACCCGACATGCCGATAAAATGCTCGGCCGAAATATTCGATGCAATCAGTGAAGCGCCTATTGCCCACCAGGTAAGCGACCCTTCAGCCAGGAAGAATTCCTTTGAACTGGTGCCGGCGGATCTCTTACGGCGATAGATATAATAGCCATAGGCGATCACCAGCACGAAATACCCGAAGAAAACAAAGTAATCGGCAAATTGCAGTTGGTTCATGGCAGCGGACTGAGTGCTGCTAAGATACAGGAAACCGCAAATCTGAACCGGAAGCGATGTTCCCGTGATTAAAGGGTGATGGCGTCTTTGGTGAGTTTCCCCTGGCTGTTGAAGTAGAGATAGTGTTTCCGGATATCGCTTTTGCTTACATAGATACGGTACGCGGTTTCCCTGTCTTTTTCACGCATTTCCCTGGTATCGCGGATATGCCAGTCGGTATACCTGCTTTTGCTGAAACCCTCTTTCACTTCTTTGGGCAGCGACTCGTATTTGCGTTCAATCCTGGTTTCTTTCCATTCGCCCCTGCCATTGTATTTTATTTCGCCGTGATCGCCGTCAAGGTCAAAGCTTGCCTCATAACTGCTGAACCCGCTTTTCCAGCTTACATTTTTGGCCGTTGGATAGCTGGCGGCAAAAGCACTGGTTACTTCTGCGGGTACTTTTTTAAACTGTGCCTGTGTCACCGCAGCCACGCAAAACAATCCACAGAATATCGCTGAGATCTTTTTCATGTCCTTTTTTTTACACAGTAACACAATCGTCATGCCATGGGAGCGGTGCTGATTATCGTGGCACGAAATTTTTTCTCACCGATAAAAAAGTTATGACAAAGAGACCGGAAAAAATCAACCAGAACAGCACGCAGGTTAATTTCAATGCTTCCAAAGAGATCATCTACTGGTCCAGGAAATACAATGTGAGTCAGGCCGAGATACAGGAGCTGTTTGCCCAGACAGGATACTCCATTGCAAAAACCATACAGGCGCTGCAGCAGCGGAAAATAGCGGCTTAACATCCGGGCAGGGATCAGTGGCAGATGCCAGCAGGCAGCCACCGGATCCCTCAGCCCATTGCCTCTTTATCCATAAACGATTTTCCTTTGGCGATGATATCCGCCGCGAGTTCTTCGAGGTTTTCTTCGATATCGCCCAGGTCTTTTTTGATGCGGGCAATAAACGCTTTTCCCTCTTCCGTATCAAGATAATGCATGATGGCGGCGCCTGCGGCCATGCCGGCAAGCAGTCCCAGGGTGAATTTTAAACTCATAGCTTCGTTTTTATCAGGGTTATGTATACAGATCGCCATTCAGGTATTTCAATCCTGAATCCACTATCACGGTTACGATTCTTTGTAATAGCCGGTACAAAACCCGAGCCAATGCCTGCCAAGGATGGTATTCATAGTTGTAAGGCAGCGGAATCGTTCCGTTAAATATACAAAATAGGCTATCGTCAGGGCACCCAGACCAGATAGATAAAATAGGCCAGCAGCAATCCCATTACCGCCAGTACCAACCCGCTGAAACGCCGCTTGCGCACAAAACAGATCAGTATGATTCCCGACAAAGATACAAGCGTCATCAGTATGGCAGACAGATCGATGATCACAGACCAGGCACCGCCGCTGTCCCTTCCCTTATGCAGGTCGTTGATGATGCCGATAAGTCCGCTGCGGGATTCATTGAGTTCGTATTCGCCGGTTTCGCGGATCACAAACGCATCGGCGCTGTATCCCGGGCCTTTGAAAGATACCGTACACTCGCGATCGTCGATGCGGAATTCCGTTACCGCGCCTTTGATACGATGCGTTTTGCGCAGGTATTCCACCATTTCCAGTTTGGCGATGGTATTCGTATCCTGCCTGTTCACCCATTGCGCATTGAGCCTGCCTTTTTCTGTTCTGGTTTTTGTTTCGCCGCCCCATTTATCTGCGTGGTTGAGCGTAAGCCCTGTTACGGCAAAGAACAACAGTATGGCAAAACTCACCATCGACAGGTAGATATGCAGCCAGCGGGATAATAATGCCAGTTGCCGTTTCCATCCGGTCAATGGTGTTACCTGTTTTTTCTTCGGGTATACTTTGGCCGGATGCGGATTATTTGTCTGTTCGTTTCCTGAGTTCAACGGTGGCTGAAGCGATTTCGACATTACCTGTCAGGTTAAAGATTTTCTCGGATGGTTTTCTTTTGATCTCTATCTCCTGTTTCATCAGTTGATAGGTGCCATGTTCCCGGGCGGCTTCTATCACCACCGTGTATTTGCCCGGCTTTGCCAGTGCGCCCTGGTCGTCAAGGCCATTCCATTTCATGGTGTATTTGCCGGGCGATCGGGTGGCGCTGCTCACGGAGGTTTTCAGCGCACTGCCTTCTGCATTGAACGCCTGCGCATAATTGCGATGCCATGATTTCAGATCCGGCAGCCAGCGCTCGCGGTTGTACCATACGCTGATATTGCGAACGGGATTGCCGTTACTGTCTTCGATCCAGATCGCCACAAACGGTCTGCGCACGCGTGTTCCCTCTATCAGTGCGATCTCAAAATTAACAGCCACTTCGTAGTTGCTGTTCCAGTCAGCCGCATTTGCCGAAATACTATTTCCGGCAACAGGTAATTCCCTGGCACGCCAGCCATCGCTGGTGATCTTTTTTCCGTCTTTTGTAACGAGCAGGTATTCCACACCCGGCATACCCGCTGCCAGCTGCCTGCTTTCTTCCGGTTTCAGCACATTGAATGCGGTAGCCAGCGCGCCTGCATCGGTTGCTTCGGGTGCGATCACGGTAGCGCTGATCACTTCAGAAGCCGGCATACCGGTGCGGGGATCCACAATATGCGAATACCATTGGTTACCGATCTGCACACCCCGGCGATAATTGCCGCTGGTGGCAACAGCCCTGTCAGCTACCCGAACCGCGGTCATGGGCGGATCGTTCTCCGCACTGGCCTTGGGATCCGTGATCATCACAGACTCGGACAACTGCCCTTTTAACACGATATCGCCACCGATATTGATGGCTACGCCATTTACATCCGCCTGGGCCATTGCCGCATCAGCGGCATGCTGGATGATATAGGTTTTTGCAAAAGAGTTCAGCGCCAGCGGAGCATTTGCGGTACGCGTGGCCGTCTGGTTTTTGCTGTCCAGTATCCATTGCTGTTGCTGTGCCGCTGTAACCGCACCGGCCAACTCGCGGTTACCGGGCAGGGCCTGGTTCTGCGAAGCCTGTTTCCATAACCTGTTGATCAGTTCTGCAGAGGCATTCAACGCACCGCCGCTGCGCACACGCCACTGATCAAACAGCGACAAGACTTCGAACAGTTCTTTTGACACGGCCACAGGCTGGTTCTGTGTTTTCCTCCACCTGCTGAATTCGCTTTTGGCATCGTATGCACTCAGGATCGTATTGAGCCGGGTGATCTCTGTCAAGGCAGCCTGCTCGGCCGCATCGGCCGCCTTCCCGGACAGGGCAGCAACTTTTACTTCGAGCGAAGTGCCCAGTACATTCTCGAAATGGGAAACAAACAGGCGGGGCTTAACAGGAGCGGCCTGCGCTGCAGCTACCACCAGCAAACCGGCAACCAGCCATTTTTTTATACCAATCATAAAGGATCGTTTAGGAAACAATTTTAAACGCGGCAATTTACCAAGCAGGGTGAAAGATTCTGTTGAGACAATACCAATTTCCGTATCCGGGAGCTTTTTTTCCGCAATTCGGCGATGCACAATCGGTCAGCAGCCGTTTTTTACCGCTGTTCTTTAATGATTTGTTTACGATGCCGTAACAGCCGGGTGATACTGCTGCAACAATTTTGGATAACCAACCCACCTGTCAATGGCACCCTGCCTATTGTTACGCATCTGTCTTTGGCTGTTTCTTCCCCTATCCATTCACCCTGTTATACCGGCAAAGAATATTACGCCGCTCGTTAATGGCTATGCACATAACGATTACTGGCATAAGCGGCCGCTGCTCGATGCACTTGAAAAAGGCTATACACATATCGAAGCGGATATTTTCAAGGTTGGCAGTGAATGCATCGTTGCGCACCTGTTTCCTTTTTTCAGGAAAGGAAAAACGCTGGAGAACCTTTACCTGAAACCTTTATACGGCCATATCCGCGAGCATGGCGGCGAAGTGTACCCTGGCTACGGCAAACCCATCGTGCTGATGATCGATATCAAACTGAACGCCAACACAACGTACCGGATGCTGCGTCCGCTGCTGGAAAAATACCGCAGCATGCTTACCAGTTACGAGAACGGTGTAATTACAGAACGACAGGTTACCATCGTTATATCGGGTAACAAACCTTACCAGCTGATGCAGCAGGAGCGTACGCGCTATGCTTTTATCGATGAAAGTCTTACCGCTATCCGCGAAAATAATTTTCCGAATTCGCTGTGCCCGATTGCCAGCTGCCATTACGGATCGTTGCTCAACTGGAACGGCGAAGGCGCCATGCCGGAAACGGAAAAAGCCAGGCTGATCGGTTTTGTCAATGCGGCGCATACACAGGGCAAGAAAGTGCGTCTGTGGGCTTCTCCCGAAAAAACCGCTGTATGGAATGAACTGCTGAACTGCGGCGTGGACCTGGTAAATACCGACCAGCTTGATGCGCTGCGGGATTTTTTATTAACCCGGAGGGATATAGCAGCAACAGCAGCATCCGACGATCACGGGCATCGTTACGCTATGGCAAAATAACCGGCGCCGGACAATCGCTCTCTCATGCTTACTGCGCCTGCAGCGGCAGAAATATCTGCACCGTACAGCCATTGCCGGGCGAACTGCTGATATCGATCGTACCGTTAAAGGTTTCTACGCGGTTGATCATATTGGACAGGCCGATGCCTTTGCGCCTGGCCGATATATCAAAACCAACACCGTCGTCGGAGATCACGATCTGTATCTCGCGGGGTTTTGCCTCCAGGATGAGGGTAACATGTTTGGCAGAGGCATATTTGAGAATATTGTTTACCTGCACCTGTGCCATCCGGTAAATATTCAGCTTCAGGTCGTCTTCGGGCTGCTGTTCTCCCATATCGTATGCGAGGTCGGCATCGATATGGTTCTCCCGCAGTTCGCTGATAAGCTCGCCCAGCAGTTCTTTCAGGTCAACATCCTTCAGGGGCGTAACATAACGCCTGCTCAGCAGTCTGATCTCTTCTATCGCCTTATCGATCAGCTGCAGCGGGTAACGGATATCTTCGGGAACATCTTTTTTTCCTCTTGTAAGGTATATTTTGGATGCGGTGAGTATCTGGTTGATATTATCATGCATTTCCTTACCAAGACGGTTGCGTTCGTTTTCCTGCGAGACAATGATAGCCCTGGTGATTTTTTTCTGGCTTTCGATGCGTTGTTCGGTCACTTTCAGCTCCATCCGCTTAACGGCTTCCTGGGCTTTCTTCTGCTGGGTGATGTCTCTGATAAAAATCGAAAGACCATCCGGCGAGGGATAGATATGGTTTTCCTGCCAAAGATCCAGGGGTTCAAAATAATCCACGCTGAATACGTATTTCTGCTCCTGCATCGCTTTCTGGAAAGAATAATAGGTTACAGAGCCCACCGCTTCGGGGAATATATCCCATACATTTTTCCCGATCAGGTCGCGCGGATCCCGACGGATCAGTTCACCCGCTTTTTCATTCAGGTAGGTGTAAATAAAATTATGGTCAACCGAAATAAATGCATCCGTGATGCGCTCAACCAGAGTCCGGTATTTTTCTTCGTTGAAACGCAGCAGATTGAGCGCTTCCTCTTTTTCTTTTTCGCGCTGCCTGATGATAATGGCTGTATCTATCGAAGCGGGCAAACGGACAAGCCTGTCTTTCAGAATATAATCATCCGCGCCAAGCCGGATGATCTCGCTGGCAAATTCCTCACCCACGGTACCCGATACCATGATAAAGGGCATATAGGGATACTTTTGCCTGCTGACCACCAGCGCCCCCTTGGCATCGATATCGGGCAGCGAATTATCAGACAGGATGATATCCGGAACCTGCTCTTCCAGTGCGGCAAGAAACCCGGCTTTGTTGGCGGCAAAGCGGATGGTTGCTTCGGGTATTTCCCTGTTCAGCAGTCTTTGTACCAGCTCCGAATCAAAGGGACTGTCTTCCAGCATTAATATGTTTAGTTGCTTCGGCATATCAACGATACTGACTTTCTGTTTGATTAACCAATAACCAGTAAAAACCCAATTCTTTTATCGTGGCGCTGAATTTGTCAAAGCTCACCGGTTTGACGATGTAGCTGTTGGCGCCAAGAGCATATCCCCTGCTTATATCCGGGCTCTCTTTGGAAGAAGTAAGGATGACGATCGGGATTTTCCTGAGCTGGTCATCCATCTTAATCCTTTCCAGCACTTCAAAGCCATTCACTTTGGGCATTTTGATATCGAGCAGGATCAGCTTGGGCAATACCCGTTTTGTTCTTTCAGGCGTTTCCTGCTCGGGAAAGATAAAATTGAGCGCCTCTTCGCCGTCTCGGAGATGCACCAGGTTGTTGATCACACCGTGTTTTTTTATCTCCCGTATTATCAACTCTGCGTCGAAGGCATCGTCCTCGACCAGTAAGACATCCACCGGTTGCTGGGTTATCATATGTTTGTTTTTTCTTCGTTAATGGGTAGACTGAAATAAAATATGGCTCCTGTATGGCCGTCCGACTCCGCCCATACCCTTCCGCCATGTTTGGATACGATCTTTTCCACGATGGCCAGTCCCACGCCTGTTCCCTCAAATTCTTCCTGCGAATGCAGCCGCTGAAACACCTGGAACAGTTTTGACTGGTAAGCCGGGTTAAAGCCAACACCGTTATCCCTGATATAATACACATGTTCAAAACCTGTTGTTGCCCCCCCGATTTCAATTTTCGCATCCGGCCGCCGGGAGGAATACTTAACGGCATTGCCGATAAGGTTCATCCATACCTGTCTGATCATGGTAAGATCGGCTTTTGTCTCAGGCATATCATGGATCTCCCATGCCACTTTGGGATAACCCTGGTGAAAAGCCGTCGCCAGTTCGTTCACCATAGCGGTCATGGATATATTGCTCCTGATGATATTCTGCCGGCTTGTTCTGGTAAATCCCAGCAGGTCATCGATCAGGTTACCCATCCGCTCGGTATTCGTTTTAATGATCCCTGTCAGCCGTCTGGCTTCACCGTCAAGCTGGCCGGTATATTCCGTTTCCAGTATATTGGTGAACCCGATGATGGCCCGTATAGGCGCACGCAGATCGTGCGATACCGAATAGGTGAATGCTTCCAGTTCTGTGTTCGCGGCACGCAACTGCTCTTCCAGTTTTTTCCGGTGCGAATAGTCCATACATACGCTGATATATCCGTCTACTCTTCCCTGCGGATCGCGGGTAACCGTGTTGGATACCGAAAGATACAGCGGCGCGCCGTCCTTACGCAGGTAGGTGATCTCTCCTTTCCAGAAACCGGCTTTGTGCAGTTCTGTCCTGATGTGTTTCCGTTCGTTTTCACCAACCTGCGGCCTGATCAGGTTTACCACCGGTTTACCCATCGCCTCCTTCTCCGTAAAACCAAACAAATCCTCTGCCGCTTTGTTCCAGCTCATGATCTTGAAGAATTCGTTGCTCGAAAAAACAGCTTCGGAAGTATTGTCAATGATCTTTGCCAGCGAAGCTATCCTTGTCTGCGCCTTCTTACGCTCTTCGATATCGCGGATAGAAGCCGATACCCATAAGCCTTCCTCCGTTCTGATAGGCGCCAGGCTGATCTCCACCGGAAACATACTGTTGTTCTTTCGCCTGGCGTTCAATTCCAGCCCGCTACCCATTTCGCGCATAGGCGATTCGTGGATAAAGTCCAGCCGGTGATCTGCATCCCTTACACCAATCCCCTCCGGCATCAGGGTCTCCACCGGTTTCCCAACCAGTTCCTCCCTTTTATAGCCAAACATCTGTTCTGTCTGAAGGTTCACCAACTGTATAATGCCGCGCTCATCGGTAATCACTTTGGCATCGGGAGCCGATTCGAGCAAAGCCTTGAACTTTTCTTCCGATTTTTCCCGGGCCAGGTAATTGTATCGCACTGCCACAAACAAACCGGTCAGCAGTACGCAGGCAAATACGATGAACACAAAAAAAATGCGGTTGGAAGAAACAATGCTTTTCTCGTTGTCCTCCTGTCGCTTCAGCAGCAGATTGTTTTCCACCGCCGCCATCCGTTCACTGATGTCTAACACCTGTTTGGCGCGTTCCCGCCCGAATGGTATTCCTTTTTGCGGGTGCAGCAGGTTCAGCAGGCTGTCAACCCGTTTCTGCTGCAACACATTATCGATCGTGAGCGTTTTAATCTTCTGCAGCTGGCTGAGGGCGGTGCCTGCAGCCGGCGATGCCAGTTGCCCGTGGTCATTGCCTGAAAAAAAATGAGCCGAGTCTTTCAGATCCGTTGCCGAGCCGATAAATTCGGATAAAGCCAGGATCACTTCGCTGGTATGTTTTATCCAGAAAGATTGTTTTATCCGTTCCCGGTTGTTAAAAGAGGTATATACGGCGATAACGATCACCAGCAGCAGCACCGATCCAAAACCCGTGTACAGCCGTCTTTCAAAACGTACCCTGTCGTGCAGCGCAGGCTGCAGGTACCAGGTTGCCATACTCAGTAAAATAAACCCCAGCGAAAGATGCAGCGCCATTTTGAGCATATGCGGTGCATCATTGATAAAATTGACGCCGACAAGCATCAGCGAAGAAATAAATCCGATCAGGGAAAGACAGGTGAACTGGTAAATGGCGGTAGCGCACCGGTTCCAGCAAAACAGGCAGGTTCCGAGAACCACAAACTGTACAGCCGCCAGCAGCGACATCCGCCCACCCGGATGGATCAGCCGCTCAAAAGAAGTATCCGTTACCACCAGCTCATCGATGCCAACATCACTGCCTGAAATATATTCCCATAAGGTAACTGCGCCTATCAGGCACATGAACAGCACCAGCCAGTAAGCGATCAGTCTTCGCCGGCCATTATGCGCGCCGGTGGCCAGCAGCCAGGTGGCGGCCGCGGCAAACAAAAGCCCCAGCGCCGAATTGAATTTCATGCTCACCTGGCCGGGGTATATACGTAGCAGAAAATCAATACGCCATATCCAGCCCGCAATGACAAGCAGGCTTAACGCCAGGGTAACTGCCACTGCTCCCAACGGAAGGCGCTCAGAAAAAAAATATATAGGCTTTTTTGTAAAATTTCTTTCCATATTCTATCATCAATAGATATGGTTAAACCATTACGAATGGACAACCAGCAGTGTTCAGGAATCAAACGGGGGAGATGCTCAGTTGTTTAACCTTTCCTAAAGGAAGATACTGATAAATTAAACAACTGCCAAATCACCGATTTTCAGCCGGGAAACTGTTTTTTCCTTTTGTTTATGCGGTCCGCACCGGGAGAATTTTACTGCAAAAACGGGGGCGACCATCCGGGCTCAGGATCGGGCACCAAAAAAAATACCTGATTTATTGTTTTTGTTTTTAGCGGTAATTTTCATTTCCGTCTGCATGAAAATATTGATCGCTGACGACCACACGGTTTTACGGAAAGGCATCAAAGATGCTGCTGCCGGAAACATTTGCTTTTGCAGTTATCATAGAAGTAAAGATGCCATCGACCTGGTGATTAGAATTCGCGGATTGCGGATTAGCGGATTATGGATTTAGATATTAAAGTTTTTTTTGACACCGAGATGTAGAGTGTCGAAACATACGGCCCCGTCTGTATGCCTCTTAATCAACGAATCCTCCGTCCCCTATTTCGCCAATCCTCCCCTCTCAAAATTTTACATACATCGACAGATTCGCTACCCTTCCGTCCAGCGGCGCCCATATTTCGGGGAAAGATGGGTTGGTGTACGGCGGAAATACAACCTGGTGATGTTTGTTCTGCCGGTAATCAAAAATATTCTCGCAGTTGAGTACAAAAGCCATTTTGCCAACGGCGTACCGGACCATGGCCGCTGTAAAAAGATAGGGTTGGGTGGTACTGCCGTCATCGAGGTACTGTCTGCCTGTATACGAAGATTCTATCCCTGCGCGCAAACGGCTGCTGAACGCATACGCAATAACCGTTGCAAATTTATGCCGCGCAATCAGGGGCAGGTTTGGATTAGCGGGCTGATAGTTGCGGCGGGCATGTGTGTATACATAACCCAGGTACAGCTCCAGCTCATCGTAGGCTGCCTGCACATAGGTCTCGGAACCGGTTGTCTGCAGACTGCCGTTCATGTTAACATACTGCAGCGCAGGCGGTGCAGGCTGCGTAAGCAACAGGGGATGGCTGACGGTATTGTAAAAAAACGCCTGGTTAACCGTGAGCTTCCAGTTGCTTAGCCTGGTATGGTAATTCAGATCGCTGTTTACGCCAAAAGCGCGTTCGGCCTGGGTACCCGGCAGATAACCTGCAAGAAAGCGGTAATCCCTTTCATCGATCTCGCTGTTGAATAAAGTGGGTGTTTTGTACCCCCATCCCCCTCCCACCCGCGCCGTAAGCGCACCGCTGATCCGGTACATTACCGACAGACGGGGCAATACAAAACTGCCGTACCGGTTGTGTACATCGGTGCGCAAACCGCCCTGGACAGTGAGTTTATCGTGCAGTTTCCAGTCGTCCTGTATAAAAAAACCGACTACATTATTCCTTTCGTCGGGCAGCAGACTGCTGTCGGGAAATTGTTTGGTAAAACGGTCTCCGTTGAAATTAACACCGGCCACCCAGCTATGGCGTTCGGTTTTCCGGGAATAGGCTGCTTCGGTGTACCAGGTAAACTGCCGGCCCTTCATACCAAATACATGGGTACTGATGTCGCGGTTAAAAAAACTGCCGCTTCCTTTTACGGTCAGCTGCGCGGAACCGGCCAGGCTTTTTTCCCAGGTAATATCAGCGGTATTACGCCAGCTTCTGTTTCGGATAAAAAACGGATGCTGGTCGTTCGCTTTCCTGTCGATCGCCAGCATATCGCCGCCGTTCCTGTCTTCGAAGCCAAGTGTATAGCCCAGTACAACCGTGGAAGAACGACCGCCATAAAGGAAGATGCGGGGATGAACAAACACATTCTTCACGGATGGCACATCGGAAAATCCGTCTTTGTTCACATCAACCGGATCCTGCAGCGTGCCCCCGGCAAACAGGGTATACCCGGCCCGCTCGTTGCGGCCGGAGAAAAAGAGGTTCGCATTGCTCTCGCGCAGACTGGAGTGGTTGAGTGTAAAACTTTTTTCCGGGTTCCCTGTCTTTGGTTTTTTGGAGATCAGGTTTACCATGCCGGCAATTGCACCGCCGCCGTATAAGGTAGAGCTTGCGCCTTTCACGAGTTCTATCTGCTGCAGATCGAGCGGTGGTATCTGCAGAATGCTGAAGCTGCCGGAGTAACCGCCAAACAACGGCATGCCGTCGCGCAGCAGTTGTGTGTATTTACCGGGAAGTCCCTGTATACGCATATCGGCGTTACCGGTGGCTGCACTGGTTTGCTGTATCTGTATACCGGCAATATCGCCCAGCAAACTGGCAATATTACCCGGTTTGATCCCGTTTTCTTCATGCACCTCTTCCATACCCAGCACTTCCACCCTGGTAGGCAGGTCTTCTATACGCGAATTGGTGCGCGAAGACGAAACGATCACCACGTCTTCCAACTCTTCTTCCACCGGCTCCAGGTTGATGGAAAGAGTGGCAGGACCTGTTATGTCGACAGCGGTATCTTTTTCGGTGTAGCCGGTAAAAGAAAAACGGAGAACCGTTTTCCCGGATACAGGAAGCGAAAAAAATCCGGCCGAATCGGTAAGCAGGGTTTTGTGAGCGGAGCGCACGGAGATGGTAACGCCCTGCAGTGGTTTGCCGTGACCGGTGACCGTGCCCGACAGGGTTTGTGCCAGGCCGAATTTGCAGGTAATACAGTAAACAATGATGATACCTATTTTTTTCATGTTGTAGCGGATTGATACAGCAGATCTTCAGGACGCTGAAAATCATGCAGGTTAGAAATAGAGAGAGAAAGCCCCCAGTTCTTTCAGGCAAATTACCTGCCGGAACGCAGATGCCGGGGCCATGGGGATCAGCGATGCATCATGAAACTGCGGGGGGATGGAATATACCGGGACAAAAATCTGCCGGATACCGGGTAATGTTATGAACCGGGTTGTTGGGTACGGACGGCACCGGGTACCCGATAACCATTTGCGGCGATTCGGGCTGGCACCATACGCCGCCCTGTATCTGTACGATACCGGTGGCGTCTTTTACAGGCTGGTTGGGATGATGACCCGGCTTTTCGTTTGCCTCGCCTGGATCAAACCCGCCCGCGAGCAATTTCTCCCCGATAAACTCAAAGAAATCCATATCCGAGTCCTGGCTCAGGCAATGATTGTACACGGCGCTCAGCGAACCGGTATCATCAAAATTTGCGTAAGGCATCACCAGTGTGGATAATGCAAACAGCAAAAGTGTGAGTGCCAGGGAGATTTTTTTCACAGCGGAAAGATAGTATAATAGCGGGTCAGGCAAACACCACAGATGTGCACATCATACGCCTGGTATTTTTTGTTTTTGTCTGCTGCGTTACGCAGTAAAAAGGACTGCCACTGTCATTTTTTCTTTTGTGAATAGTCAAAATCGCGCTGGGAAAAGGATAATTTGACTGAAACACACACTAAATAAGGATTTCAGCTTGTGATGGAATGATTGATATATCGAAATAAAAAAGCCCACCGTCGCTAAGGCTAAGGTGAGCAAGTCGGGAAGACAGGATTCGAACCTGCGACCCCCTGGTCCCAAACCAGGTGCGCTACCGGCCTGCGCTACTTCCCGTTCCATCCGCCTTCGCTGAAGCTGCGGCGGATGCATATTCCCGGTATCTGGGAGCGGTGAGGGCGGGATTCGAACCCGCGGTACAGTTTAACCCGTACGGCAGTTTAGCAAACTACTGATTTCAGCCACTCATCCACCTCACCGTTCCGCTCTTTTCAGAGAGGGCTGCAAAAATAGGTTGCAGCAGGGTATCTGCCAAAAATGTTTGCATCGTCTGCCTGGAAATTATTTTACCCGGCAAAAAACAAAGAACCCGCCCTGTTTCGGGGGCGGGTTCCTGTTATATGTTCAGCCATGGCCGATTTACATGGCGGCCAGCTGCACTTTCTGTGTTAGCTCCATCACATTCTCGCGGAAGATGGAATCGGTGTCCATCAGGTCTTTTACCGTCTGGCAGGAATGGATCACCGTGGTATGATCCCTGCCGCCAAAATGCTCCCCGATGGTTTTGAGCGAATTCTTGGTAAACGCCTTGGCCAGGTACATCGTGATCTGTCTTGCCTGTACAATCTCTCGTTTTCTTGTCTTCTGCAACAGCTTATCGTAAGACACATCAAAATACTCGCAAACCATTTTCTGTATGGCATCGATGGTGATCTCCTTGCTGCTGGTTTTAACGAAATTGCGAAGCACTTTCTTGGCCAGCTCCACATCGATCTCTTTTTTGTTCAGCGAAGACTGCGCCAGCAGCGAGATCAATGCACCTTCCAGCTCGCGTACATTGGTATTGATGTTATACGCCACATATTTCACCACTTCCCTGGGCATATCCAGACCGTCGTTCTTCATTTTCTTCTCCAGGATCTCGATACGTGTTTCGTAATCGGGTATCTGCAGGTCTGCACTCAGTCCCCAGCGAAAACGGCTCAGCAAACGCTCCTGCATACCATCGAGGTCCTTGGGCGGCTTGTCTGAAGTCAGCACCAGCTGCTTTCCGCTCTGGTGAAGGTGGTTAAAGATCGCAAAAAATGCGTCCTGGCTTTTTTCGGCCCGGCTGAAGAACTGCACGTCGTCGATGATCAGCACATCGATCAGCTGGTAAAAATGAATAAAATCGTTGATCGCGTTGTTCCGGCTGTGATCCTGGAACTGGTTGATGAATTTTTCACTGCTTACATACAATACCACTTTACCGGGATGCAGTCTTTTTACATCGTTACCGATGGCCTGCGCCAGGTGGGTTTTGCCCAGTCCCACACCGCCATAGATCACCAGGGGGTTAAACGAGTTGGCGCCGGGCTTCTCCGCCACGGTTTTGCCGGCACGCCTGGCCACGCGGTTGCAATCGCCTTCTATAAATGAGTCGAACACATACATATGGTTCAACTGGGGATCGATCTGCATTTTTTTCAACCCCGGGATAACAAAAGGATTCTTCACCGGGTTGTCGATCACCAGGGGAAAATTCATCTCATTGTTATTATAGGTCTTCATGCTGCTGGCGGGCACATCCATAGACCCGTTGCGGCCATTGGTGCTGCCGCTGTCAACCATAATACGGTATTCCAGTCTTGCCTCCTTGCCCAGTTCACGCTTCAGCGTTTTGGCAAGCAGTGTTACATAATGCTCTTCGAGGTATTCATAAAAAAACTGGCTGGGAACCTGTATCAGTAAAACATTGCCTTTCAGTTCAACCGGGGTGATGGGCTCAAACCAGGTTTTAAAATGCTGCCACTCTACAATGTCTTTGATGATCTTCAAACAATTGTTCCAGACAGTTTCAGCGCTTTTGGTCATCGTAGGTTAGTGATATTATAATGAGTTGATGTATTCGTACCTGTCTGCTCCCTGTTCTTTGCTTCAAACCTTCAAGTTATTTTATTTTCTCCATTTGTGGAAATGTTGAAAAAAATAAATTGGGGGTGCGAATATGTATACTTTATGTTGAAAAAAAAATTTTTTATTACCTTGTTTTTTTACGTCCGGTGACAGGTAAAATAATTACGGGGTTTTTCCCGTAAACCTTAAAAAATCATTGAAAAACACGCATTTCATTCCTGTCAGAAACCATGGCTCTGAACAAGGATAACAACGGGTTTCTCCTCGGAAAAAAACAAAACCGGTAAAAAGATTGGGGCGATGGTGGAAGGGTATTCGGGTGGTCTCAACCCGTTCGGTGTTTCTGTACGTGCACCGGAATGGTGCTGGTACAATCAGCAGTAACAGCGGAAACCGGCGATACCATCTTTGTAAGGGCTTTGATGCGAAAGATAATACTATTTCAATAAGCTCCCTGTATTTTTTTTAGCCAGCATACGGAATTTGGCATTACTTTGAGCCCAAGCAAAAAACAAGCGATATGTCGTACGAAATAACAGGCAAACTGGTGGCGGTTTTTGACATTGTTCAGCGAACCGAGACGTTTAAAACAAGGGAGTTCGTTATCGAAAAAACCGAAGATATTGGCGGCAGAGTAATTACCAATTATGTAAAGTTTCAATGTGTGCAGGATAAAACCGCTATGCCCGATCGTTACCATATTGGCGATGAAGTGCGTGTGCAGTTCAACATCAAGGGAACGAAATGGACAAAGGATGGCAGGGAGAATTATATCACCAACCTGGATGCCTGGCGTATGGAATCCGTTAAGCTCGGCGGCAGCGATTCTCCTGCGTACAATGATATGCCGCCGCCTGCAGATGTGGTGGATGACCTGCCTTTTTAGATCGCAGGCAGCGATATACACTATATAGTCAGCGCATTCTTAGGATAAATACCTAACTCCATGCAAAAAGAGCTTTCCCTAAAACTCAAACCTGCCGAAGCTGCGGATGACACCGGCATCCGGCAATACCTGTCGCAAACCCTGGGCGCGGATGAAAATGAGCTTACCGGCTTTCACCGCATCAGGCAGTCGATCGATGCCAGGGGCCGGCAGGTATGGATCAACCTTACCGTAAAAGCTTTTATCCGGGAGCCTTTTCAACCCAGACAGACACTACCCGTTCAGTTCAGGGATGTATCGCAGGCGCCGCATTCGGTGCTGGTGGTTGGCGCGGGCCCGGCGGGACTGTTTGCTGCACTCAGGCTGATCGAAGCGGGTATCAGACCCATTGTTATCGAGCGGGGAAAGGATGTAAAAGCCAGACGACGCGACCTGGCGGCCATGAACAAACAGGGTATCGTCAACCCGGAAAGCAATTACTGTTTTGGCGAGGGCGGCGCCGGCACCTACAGCGATGGCAAGCTGTATACCCGCAGCAGCAAACGCGGCGATATTCACCGCATACTTACGATCCTGCACCAGTTTGGCGCAGATGAGCGCATCCTGTACGAAGCGCATCCGCATATCGGCACCAATAAACTGCCGCATATCATCACGGCCATGCGTGAGCAGATCATCGGTGCGGGCGGACAGGCACTCTTCGAAAAAAAGCTGACGGATATTGTTATACACAATGGAATGGTTCAGTCGGTACACACCGCCGACGGCGATACACTGCACGCCGATGAACTGATACTGGCAACCGGCCATTCGGCGCGGGATATATTCGAGCTGTTTCACAGGAAAGACCTGCTGGTTGAGCCAAAACCCTTTGCGCTGGGCGTACGCATCGAGCATCCGCAGTCGCTGATCGATGCGATCCAGTACCACCAGGCGGTGCGGGACCAGTACCTGCCCCCGGCTTCTTACAGCCTGGTGGAGCAGGTACAGGAAAAAGGCGTGTTCAGTTTTTGCATGTGCCCCGGCGGCATCATTGCACCCGCCTCTACCGCTCCCGGCGAAATCGTGGTGAATGGCTGGAGTCCCAGCAAACGCAACAACCCCTATGCCAACAGCGGCATGGTGGTGCAGGTTAGCCTGGCTGATGCCATCGGTTATCTCTCCAAACACACCGATAAAAAGCAGGCGGTGATGTATGCGGAAGGCAGGCATCCGCTGACACTGCTGCATTTTCAGCAGGCGATCGAGAGAGCGGCCTTTGCAGCAGGGGGTGGCGGTTTACAGGCGCCTGCCGCCAGAATGGTTGATTTTACAGAACAAAAAGTTTCTTCGCAGCTACCCGGCTGCAGTTACCTGCCCGGTATTGTGTCTGCCGACCTGAAGACCGTGCTGCCGGCATTTGTTGCCCGGAGCCTGCAAAAGGGCTTTGTGGCTTTTGATAAAAAAATGCACGGTTACCTAACCAATGAAGCGGTGGTGGTTGCCACGGAAAGCCGTACTTCTTCGCCGGTGCGCATACCCAGGAACCCCGAGCTGCTCTGTCACCCGCAGGTGAGCAACCTGTATCCCTGCGGCGAAGGCGCTGGTTATGCCGGCGGAATTGTGAGCGCGGCGATGGATGGGGAGCGGGTGGCAAACCTGATCATACAAAAAAAGGAGAGGTAATCCTCTCCTTCCCCCCAAGTACAATTCTTCCTTTCTGCTAGCAGAAAAAAAACGGAAAAACTGTTGTAAAGAGAAGGAACAGCAGCAGCATTTCCCCCCGGTCATGGCTGCTATCCTTATCCAGCACGGTAGCGCTGTCTCTTTAACAGGGTAAAAGTATCGACCCCGTATTTTCCGGCATACGGGAAAAACCCCGTTTTTTTGTGGTTAAAGCACTACTATGCCGTTGCGGATGGCATACAGGGCAATGCCGATGCGTGATCTTACATTGAGTTTGGTAAAAACGGCATCGCGGTAGCCGTCGATGGTGCGCGGGCTCATACCCATTTCCCTGGCGATCTCGCGATAGGTTCTTTCGGTGCAGGCCCAGCGTATAAAAGCGATCTCCCGGGAAGAAAGTGTGGTTTCGGGCAGGTCGTTGTTCAGTTCTTTTCTGCGAAGCTGGTGGGTGATCAGGTTGTTGAAATGAAATCCCTGCTGGTAAACGCTTTTGATGGCGGTGCGGAGTTCTGGGGCTTCGCTGTCTTTCAGCACATATCCCTTTGCCCCGTTCTTGAGCATGCGGATAACCATATGATCGGTGTTGATCATACTGAGCACCACCACTTTTATTTCGGGATAATGTTCTTTCAGCCATTGGGCGGTGGCCACTCCGTCCATAACCGGCATGGTGATATCCATCAGAACGATATCGGGCAGCTCTTCGGCGTTAACCAGCTGTTCAATAAACTCCTGTCCGTTACTCGCATCCATGATCACCCGCTGGTCATCGAACATATGGATCAGTACGGCCAGGCTTTTCCGGAGTATCACATGGTCATCTACGATAGCGATTTTAATCATGTTAGTCTGGCTTGCAGATCAAATGTACGGCAGTGCCCTTGTTTTCTTCACTTTCAATAACCAGGCTTGCCTCTATCATGGCCGCCCGCTGCCGCATGCTGCTCAGACCGATACCCGGTGTAAAATGACGGCTTTGGACGGCGAAGCCTTTGCCGTTATCAGATTTACAAGAGTACATATTAAGCACTTTTAACAATTTTATGACTATATCTAATCAACTCATAGGAGATACCTCCATAAAGCACTATGGATAAATATCTGGCGATGATATTGTACAGTAGAGTATCGCCAACATAAATCGGGTCAGCAATAAAAAAAATTGCGTAAGCGATACTAAGTCCAGAAAAAAAGAAACTGATTG
Organism: Sediminibacterium soli; assembly: GCF_009939225.1. GTDB lineage: Bacteria > Bacteroidota > Bacteroidia > Chitinophagales > Chitinophagaceae > Sediminibacterium > Sediminibacterium soli. The sequence continues at coordinate 97,395 of NZ_JAACJR010000009.1, forward strand.
AAAAAGCGAAATAAAGGCCGTTTACTACATTAACATTGTCATTACTTACGAAATAGAAATACAAATAACTCAAACAAATCCCCGTAATTATAAATCCAGATATTTGAAACGCCAAAAAATAGGCATCGTGAGACTGTATAAAAATCGCCGCTAAGTAGCCGACAATTCCAATAGGTGACGCTATAAAAACCAGTTTTTTAAACAACTTGTTATTGCAAAACTTAAGGAAAATAGAAGCGTAAAAAAAAGACTCTACAATTCCAATAATGCAGTAAACGATATAGTTCTGCATATTCGATTCATCTAAATATTTTGCAACCAGCTCTGCAAAAAAAATAAACGCCAAAAATATCACCCAAGACCCCAAAAAAAAGTCGGCCTTCTTCCAATAGCAATAAATGGCTATAGAAAGTGCGATAAACTCTAAAATATTATGTAAATACATTTTTTTATATTCAATATTATCATCTCAAAAAATTTCAGTGACCAAATTCCCGTTAAATACCTTGTCGTGGAGAACAAACTAAATTTACAGTGGTACCATTATTTTCTTCACTTTCAATGATAAGGATCGCTTGTATCATAGCCGCTCTATTACGCATGCTACTGAGGCCTATACCAGGAACAAAGTGTTTATCCTCTATCGCGAAGCCTTTGCCGTTATCCTTTACAAGGATATGTATCTTATCTTCCTTAGCCAGCAGCTTCACAGTAATATGATCTGCCGCGGCATGTTTTACGACATTATTAAAGATTTCTTGCATCATTCGATACAAGAAAATCGTCTTACTCCTATCAATTACAACGTGATCAATTTCAGAATAAAAATTTATAGTATATAAGCCTGTTTTCTCTAGATGCGTAAGCTGGTTTCGAATAGCTGTTTGCAGGCCCATATCCGCAAGTTTCTCGCCATAGTACCCATTGCTTAAATTACGTAGTTCTGTGATCGCGTTGTTCACCTGCTCCTTAATCTCCATTAATTGCGGAGAAACCGATTGGCTTGCAGTGAGGATATTAAGATGCAATTTAACCAGACTAAGTATCTGGCCCACATTGTCATGGATTTCCTGACTGATGTTTTGAAATGTATGTTCCTGCATTTCGAGTTGAGTATGAAGCAATTCCTGTTTAAACTCTGACTCACGATTCTGCTTTTCTATTAGAAATTTCCGCTTTCGTTTGATATTATTAGATACCACCAAAAAAGTGAAAAAAACGAAAATAAGCACGAATGAGGTGCAGGAAAGAATGAGCAATATCACTGACGTTTTATCCATTTCTGTCCTATTTTACTTTTTTGTTACGCCGAGCAAAATATTCATTTAGCTTATTCACACCAACCGTTTTTTCACCCTCCCCTTGTAGTATTTCTACGTACCCCTTGTTTTCCCGGCCAGCCGCTTAGACTATTTTCTGGTATTTATACAGGGCGACTGTAATATTTCCTCTTTTCCGGCTACTAACCCCCAAAACCAAACATTCCCGAAACAGCTTACATTTGACCATAACCTATCCCTATGCCTACCATCCTTGAACTGCAGAACCTGAAGAAATACTATGCCACCCAGAAAGCGGTGGACGATATCAGCTTCTCCATAGAAAAAGGCAGCATATTCGGCCTCCTGGGACCGAACGGCGCCGGTAAGACCACCCTGCTGCGCATGATCACCGGTATTTTTTACCCCGACAGCGGGCATATCCGGCTTGATGGCAAAATATTTGATCCGCTGAATGATATCGCCAAGATCGGTTATATGCCGGAAGAACGCGGCCTCTACAAGAAAATGAAGATCGGCGAGCAGGCCCTGTACCTGGCACAGCTCAAAGGACTGACCAAGGAAAACGCCATGGAAAAAATCCGTTTCTGGTTCAAACGGCTCGAAATGGAAACCTGGTGGAACAAAAAAGTGGAAGACCTCAGCAAAGGCATGAGCCAGAAACTCCAGTTCGTAACAACAGTTTTGCACGAACCCAAACTTATCATACTCGACGAACCCTTCAGCGGGCTGGACCCGCTCAACGCCAATCTTATCAAGGACGAGATATACGGTCTGGCACAGCGCGGCTGTACGGTTATCTTCAGCACACACCGCATGGAACAGGTGGAGGAGATCTGCGATCATATCGTACTCGTGAACATGGGCAAAAAGATCCTCGACGGATCGGTTCACCAGGTTAAACAGCAGTTCAAGGAAAATAAATTCAGCATCAGCTTACACGAAGTTCCCGCCTCTGCCGAAGACGCTTCTTTTGAAGTGATCGACCAGAAAGCAAATGCGCTGGTGGTTAAGATCAAAGACGGATACCGCAGCAACGATGTACTGCAGTATTTCATCAACCAGCAGCATACCATCGAGAGCTTTCACGAAATACTTCCGAGCCTGAACGATATTTTCATCGGACTGGTGGAAGACACCCATGCCAAAACCCGCGCCTTCCAGGCTGTTTAACCTTCACCCACTCAACCACTGTTTATGAATAAGATATCGCTGATCATACAACGAGAATATTTTTCGAGGGTCAAAAACAAGACCTTTATCCTGACCACTATTTTCACACCCCTGTTATTCGTGGGCATATTTGCCGTATCCATCCTGCTCACCAACCAGGGAAAAAGCAAACACAAAGTGGCGGTGGTAGACGCCAACGGCTTCTTTAAAGGAAACCTGAAAAATTCAACCGATGTACACTTTGAATTTCCCGAAGGCGTGGATACCAGCAATTTTGTTGCAAAAGGATTTACCGATATCCTGATCATTCCGAAATTCGAGGGCGACAAGAAAACCCAATATCTGATCCGTTCTCAAAAGAACCTGGGCTTTTCTGTGCAGGAGGTTATTGAACGAAAGATCAACGCGGCCATCGAAGACCAGAAACTGCAGGAAAACGGTATCACCCGCGCGCAACTGGACTCCATACACAGCCAGTCGCAGTTTGCTGAAATGAAAACCGAAGAACTGGGCTCCAGCGGCGTAAAAGAGAGCAATGCGGGTCTTGCCATAGCCATCGCATACGGCTGTGGTATCCTTATCTATATTACCATGCTGGTATACGGCATGATGGTACTGAGGGGCGTAATGGAAGAAAAGACAAACCGCATTGCCGAAGTGATCATCAGCAGCGTAAAACCTTTTCAGCTGATGCTGGGCAAGATCATCGGCATAGGCGCAGTGGGCATTACGCAGTTCTTTATCTGGATCGTACTGATCATCGGTCTTACCACGGCTGCACAGTCTTTTATTTCTGCCGAAACCATGGAGCAGGTGCGTACACTGCAGCAGAATGGCGGCGCAATGCCTGCCGGCGGCGCTGTTCAGGCCAGCGAGGCGGCAATCAAAATGTATACCTTCCAGCATACCATCGGCACAGCCAACTGGCCGCTGATCATAGGATGCTTTATTTACTTCTTCATCGGCGGTTACCTGTTCTATGCTTCGCTATTTGCAGCAGTGGGCAGTGTTACCGAAGACGTGCAGGGATCGCAAAGCCTTACCGTTCCGATCACCATACCCATTATCTTCTCCTTTATCATTATGACCAGCGTGATACAGGCGCCCGACAGCCCGCTGGCAGTATGGTCGAGCATCATTCCGTTCAGCTCTCCCATTGTTATGATGGCGCGGATTGCCTTTGGCGTACCCGGAACGGTACCTTACTGGCAGCTGGCGGCAAGTGTACTCACGCTGGCAGGATCCTTTCTTTTTACCACCTGGCTGGCCGGAAAAATCTACCGCACAGGCATACTGCTCTACGGAAAAAAAGTTACCTGGAAAGAAATGCTGAAATGGGGTTTCAGAAAAAGCTGACCGAAATACGGTTTACAAAATAACGGGAGATACAGGATGGAATGCACCATCGTATCTCCCGTTATTTTATAAACCGCTTTCACTACTGCGCCAAAGACACCCGTATGTTGATACCCGCCCTTGTGGTGGTGATCGGCGCCGAGGTTGAGATATAAGGTATCACCCTTCTCTGATCGAAGAACAGTTTTATATTGATGCGGCTGTTGAGCACATAGTCGATCGAAGGCAGGATCGATATTTCTTTCTGACCGCCGGTGCCATAGGCATTGCTCTGGTCCAGCCGGCTGTTGCTGTTCGATACATCGCGCATAGACAGATCCAGCCGGAGGTTCAGATCGTTATCAAGTTTATTGGCTTTCATTCCGGGCAACCTGAACGGCAAAACAAATCCCTTCTTTCGCCAGTTCAGCCCGAATGTCCATTCGGTGCTGCGACTCTCGCTCAGCTGGTAATCCACCAGGCTCAGGGTAAGCAGCCGGCTCTTCCGATACTCGAATTTTACATTGAACTGGCTGATCGTTGTGATATCGATACCGATCAGCGGTTCAAAACTTTCCTTCATGGCGATATTCGGCACAAGGAAATAGGGAATATAGTTACCGCTCACCGTATCGATAAATCCCGGGGCGCTCAGCCGCAGCGGGTCCTGGTAAAAAAGAGCGCTGTTAAAACTGTTCATGCTCAGGTTTCCGTTATACCCGTGCGTCAGCGTGATGTTGCTGAATTTTGCCGCCACATCCGGTATCTGTGTCAGTCCGGTATACGTCAGCTTCCAGTTGGGTCTGGGCAAAGTGCCGCTGAAGGGGTTGGAACCTATTTTGGTGTTCGACTGGTTCAGCAGCGGTACATTGTTTGCATCCTTTCCCGTATAGGCCGCAAGGAAAGCGGGGATCAATACATCCTGTGCATACCGCCCATACCCTCTTGCGAAGCCGTCTGCGGTGAATTTCTGTCCGGGCGCCAACGCCTGCCAGTAAGGGTTCTGTTCCGCCACCCTGCGCGAAATGATCTGCCGGTTATTCTCGAATGTTTTGAAAGTGGTGGATATCTCGTTGGGATTGTATTTTCCAAAAAGCGTGTTGAACGAAACATAGGATATGCTGAACCCGCCGGTTGCCAGCGGATTCAGGTGACTGAATCCAGTTCTGCCCGTTGTATCCTTATAGAGTTCGGAATAATCCTTGGTGAAGGTTTTCTCGAGGTTGAGATCGATACGGAATTCCCGGAACGGTTCCAGCTGTGCGGTTACATTCAGCCGCTGTTCATAGCTCTGGCGGAAAAGGAAATTGAAACTGCTGTCGCGGCTCAGCACACCCTGCGCGGCTTTCTTTTCGAGCCATGCGGCATCGGGCTGTTTTCCGAATACATAATCCAGTCCGGGCTGCATGCTGTTCCAGTCCTGGCCTATATACCGTGTGCTATCCATAAAACCCGGAACCCGGCTCCGGTAATTTTCGGCATAATCGATCGTAATCGCTTTGATCATGGTGAGCAGTCTTCCCCCGGCTCTTGCCAGACCGCTCATAGCGGACGGCTGGCCCGCATTCTGCAAACGCATGGCGATATACGCATCTCTTTTCTGCTGCCGCCATTTTGTTAACGCTTCCCTGCGTTGTCTGCCCCTTAGTCCTTTGATCACTTCCGATCTTTCTGGAATAGGATTACCCAATGCATTCAAATTTGTTTTTGCCTGACCGGGGGTTGTATTCTGGGGCAAACGCACCAGCACATTATCAAGCGAACGCAGCCATTTCGATTTTCCGTACAGGCTCATAAAATTGAGCTGTGCGTTGAAATGGTTCTCCTGTACGTTTTCAATCGTATTGCCCAGGTTCAGTGCCAGCCTGCTGGCGCCGATCCAGTTATAACCCGCGCCGTAACTATAACTGGCCTGTATCCAGTCTGTGACCGGCAGTTTGGCCAGCGGCAAGGCATAGATCAGGGTTGCTTTCTGCTGGTATAATGTGTTACGTCCGCCGGAAAAGAGATTTCTGCGCACCGTATCCTTTTTCGCCTTTGAATCTATCCTTCCGTACGGCTCGTCAACGCGGGCATTGTTCACGGCATTGAAGTCGAGGTTGAGCGAGCGGGTAAGACCCCAGCGAAGATTGTAATAACGATCGAAGGTGAAATATTTATCGTACGTGGTATCCACCCGTTCTACCTTGCTGTCATAGGTATTTACGATACGCGGTATAAACTCGCCGAACTGCCGGTTGATATCCGCCCTGAAACTGATAAAAGACGGCTTGGGATTGATATTGAAATCCCTGATCAGCGATAACCAGGGTGTACTGCTGCGGATCAGTTTTTTGAAGGGTTCAATAAAAGTCGACTGGCCGTTGTAGGTATATCCCACACTGCCTCTCTGTCTTGTCACTTTGTTCTGCTGGATCACCGGGCTCGACTGTTCCAGTTCCGAATAGGCATAACTGAAATCGAGGTTGCCGGGGTTCAGCAGACCGGGCTTGCCTGTGTTTACAAAACGCACATTGGTGAAGTTGATCGTTTTGATCGTTGTCTGGTCAACCGCCGCCTTGCGTATCGAATCCTGTTTCTCTTTCGGACTGCTGTTGAGTTTGTCTTTGTACCTGACGTCTTTGTCGTACGGGTCGTACTCCGGCGTCAATATCGTTTTATTGATACTGGCAAACATCGGGATCGACAGTTTGGCTTCTTTGGGCAGCAATTTACCGGCATCTATGGTTGCCGCCGCATCAAACTGCATCAGGTTTTCCCGCGCGCGTTCGTTTACGCGCTGTTCTATGGTACCAAATCCCTGTGTGTGCATATTGGCCGATACAGAAATGGAACCCAGGTCGGCAAGCGTAAGGTCAACCCTTCCCGAAGCAGCCCATCCGCCGCGTTCATCGAGTTCGGACAAACGGAGCTCATTTACCCAAACCTCCGCTGTTACCGGCGGCTTATCTATCTTATAGGTGTTTTCGACAGCCACCAATATACCCCGCACTTCTCCCAGGTTGGGATTACCCATTACGGAGAAAGTCTTGTTGCCAATGGCCTCGCGGTAAATGCTGGTGACGGAATAACTGAGTTTGTTCCTTCTTATTTTCAGATCGATCAGATCGCGCAGGTTGAAATCGAGGTTATTGGCGGTTGGCCACACTTTTTCTTCCTGTCCTCTTGTATACACACCCGCCGCGGTTACCGTAAGCGGTATCTTGATTTCATAATAGTTGTTCAGGAAGTCCTGCCCTATCCTTACCAATGCGTACAGCTCGTTGTTCTGCACCGGGCGCTGTCCGGGGATCGATTCGGCATGCAGGTACATCGACAGTTTACCGTATTGTCTGATATCGAGGTTCAGTGTTTTGAATACGCCGCGCGCATCGCCGTTGAGCAGGCTGGTTACTTTAAGGCTCATCGCCTGCTCGTTCTGCTGCAGGTTCACGCCGTTATTGCTCAGCAGCTGCACGCGCTCCACGCCGGGAGGCATCAGGTAATTCACCGGTTGGCGGCTGCTGTTCTCCTCCAGGTTTACAGCCAGGGTATTGAAGGTGGTGCCGGAAGCATTGTTGATCGGTGTGTACGAACCGGTGGTATCGATATTGTAGGTGAACTGGCGCCACTGGTTACGCACAAGATCGAGCTTTGCCAGACGCAGCACGATGGAATCTTCGAAATCGGTCATGTACATACGCACAAAACGTATGGACTTAAAATCCGGAATACTGCCCACTTTTCTCGAATAACCGCGTATGGGTATGCGGAACAGGTACCAGTTTTCCGAGCGTCTGATGCCATCGGCAGAATTTACCGTTACCACCCGTTTGTCGGTGATATAAGGTGTATTGCCCACATCCATACCCGGACGCAGCTGCACCTGGTACTCATAATAAGCTTCTGTTTCGTTAAGCGTATTATCGCGGTTCAGGTCTTCGTTATCGGGATACAGGGTTGCCGCCGCAGTAAACTGGCTGCTGCCGCTTGCGATGGGCGAATTGCCCTGCGGGTTATTGATGTTCTTGTAACGGCCGAGTATACCCGTTCCCGCTGCATCGAAAGATCCATCGCGGTACCAGCGATAGTTATCGCTGGATGGATCCTGCACCGCCTGCTGGTAGGCCTGTGAAGCCTGACCGAAATTATTCTGCAATCTCTGCAGCACGGCAGATCTTTTACGACGTTCGGCAGCATCATCCAGTCCGTCCAGTCCCACATCCTGGTAGGGTCTGTCTGCCGGATCGTTACTGAATGCCTGTGTGATCTGAATAGGGTTCACCGGTGTTTTGCCCCAGGTATTGCTGCTGTCAACCGCCGCAGGAATATTCGGCGTGTTCATACCGTTCTCATAAAAACGTTTGCCGTCTTTGAGAATGTCTTCGCTGATATTACCCAGGTTGAAATACAGGGTACCGCCCCTGCTGGAGGGATTGCCGATAAACGGATCCTGCGCCCAGAATTCGATGTACTCGATGTTGTTTGTTTCCAGATCGGTCTGGTCTATCGAGCGCATCATACCACCCCAGCGTGCGGAAGGTCTTGACAAACGGCCGCTGCCGTTGATCTCTGTATTGCGGGTTTCAAAATTGTAAGGCCCTTTTTCCGTGGGATAAAAAGCAATATCGAATGTTGCGGCCTGTACGTCTGTGATATTGGTGGTGCGCTGCGGAAAAAGTTCCTGTGTGAACACCTGCCGCACACGCGGATCGCTCAATTCGGCCAGATTTCTGCGCAGCGGGTTGTTCTGGCTGTTTTTGTCCTGCAGGTTCGGTTCAATATTGTACCAGGCGATCTTTGCGCGGTTCTTATTGTAATCGATCGAATCTGTGAGTGTTGCCTCCGGAAATTTTGCAACCCCCTGCGGCGTTGACGCCAGCGCCCAGGCAACAAACGGAAACCGCAGATCGATATTGCTGCGCGCTCCCTCAAAATCATCGATAAAAATGAGTCCGTTACCACCCGAGCCGATCTGCTTGGGATGGCCCGGCTGCAATACCGCACCTTCGCCATAAGCGCTGATAAACGATTTTGCCTTTGTGGAATAGAAAGGAAGCTTATCCAGCATACGCGTAAGACCCGGCAGTTCGGAATTGTAACTGAAATCAAGCCCGTACATCGTATTCTTGATCGGGTCTTCACCATAACTCATCTTGGTGAAGAAAGGACGCTCACTGAGTTTGGCATAGGTGGCACCCCAGGTCATTTTTTTGCTTGCGAGATAATCCAGCCGCAGTCCTGTAAATCCTCTCTGCTGTATGCCAAATCCTGCATTGTTCTCGAACGAAACGTTTACCGGTATATTGGAACTGAGGATACCCTGGTTGATGATCTTTACACTTCCCAGGTTGTAATCCACAATGTAATCGCCTCCTTCTTTCAGCATTTGTCCGCCTGCCGTAACGATCACCGAACCCTGGGGTATATTGAAGGTATTGAGCATGATCTCCGATCCGCCGGCGCTTCCTTTTACCTGGCCCTGCATCACAAATCGGTTCACGTTGGCATAGGTCTGCGCAATCGCCTTGATCGAATCATACAACTGGTAATAAACATATTTGCGTTTGGTTGCCGCGGGCATGCCTGAAAACGCAAGCGTATCCAGATCGCGGCCAAAAGGCTCCAGCACGGGAAATATCACCCTGCCCATCTGGGGTAATATGGTAAATCCTTCTACATAATCAAACACACCGTCGGGCTGCGGATCGTTGCGGTTATTGAGCCTGTCGAGGTTGAGTATGCGCAGCAACGGACGGCCGTCAACAGACTGTGAACTCTCCGGCAGGTATCTTTTCAGTCCGCCGCTGGGTTCTTCGTACAGCACATTCAGTTTAAAATCCTCGCGCTGTATACCGCCGAACAGGTCCAGTGAATACACGTTCTTCATCATCCATCCCCATATCGGCAGGTCTACGCGTTGAGAGGTGGCTTTCAGCAATTTCAGGAACAGCACTTTCTGCACGCCCTGTGTTGAATCGAGGGCCACATCCTGCGAAAACTCACCTACCTGAAACACCCTGCCGTTATAGGTATACTGGTAAGCCACGGCAAGCACTTCATCCGACTGCAGCGGAACGTTCACCGAAATAAAACCTGCCTGCGGGTTAAAATAATAATCCGTTGGCAGCAGTTTGCGCGCAAATGTTTTTTCGTAGTCCTCCACCGGCCGCAGACCTTTTGACAGCAGCAGGCTGTTGATCACTGAGGGATTTCTTGCAGAAGGATTGGAAGCCAGCGACTGGTACAGATCGTTGGCGCCGTTTGCGGGTAAGGGATTATTGGTCTGAGAGCGCACATTGGGATTATAGGGCTGCGCCTCGCCGAGGTCCATCATACCCACGATATCCCTTGCATCCGTAGTGGCGCCGGTACGGTTGGTTACCCATACTTCCACACGCTGCACCTGTACCTGCGAGTTTACCACGGGCAGGTTAGACATGGTTTTGTTGAAGGTGTTACGGAAGTACTGGCCAAGCAAAAAATGCCTGTTCTCCTCGTAGTCGTCCAGTTTTTTTGAAAAATTCTGGATGCCCGCGCCGCCCTGCAGTTTAACGGACTGGCGGGTGGATTTCTGGTTGGCAAGTGCAGCGGTTACAAACAGTTTTCCGAACTGCAGCTGTGTTTTGATACCAAAGAGATTCTGTGCACTCGGTATCAGTGTACTCCTTGACTGAAAAGAAATATTACCTGCTTCCAGGCTTTTCAATATTTCGTCGTCCATTCCTTTATAATCCAGCTTCAGCTGGTTATCGAAACCGAGATTGGATATGGTGTTATAGTTGATGGGGAATTTCAATTTGTCGCCGATGTTCGCGTTCACATTCAGCTTGGCGTTCATATCGAAATCAAAACCGCCATTCTTGCGCGCGCGTTCGGGCAGGGTGGGGTTTTTGATATTCTGTCCCTGGTATCCCGCCATCACGTTCACTTCGCCGCTGGGGCGGATATCCACTTTCAGCCCGTTGCCCGATGTGCCGAAGATGCGGTCGAACAAACGGTCGTATACCCGTGTATGCGGTCTGGGCGATTTTAAATTGAGCTTGGTGAGTGCTTCGGCACGGCGTTTGAAGTAATCCGATTCTGCCTGCTGCGAGCGCAGCCGCCAGAATTCATCAAAACCGAGGGAGGTGGGAACACGGTAGTATTTACCGCCGATCCTTTCGATGATATAGTATTGCCGGGTTTTGGGATCATATTCCACTGCGCGTCTGATCAATCCGGTATCGCGTATATCGAAGGGGTTTCGGCTTTGGTTGGACATAGGATCGCCTCTCCTGTCGCTGATGGGAAAGCGGGTAGTGTCTTTTTGCTGGGCAATAGCCTGCACCCCCGAAAGGATCAGGATGGCAGCAGTGATTACATAACTAAGAGACTTCAAACAATACAGCTTGGTTAAGTAACAATGGGTCGATAATGTCAATCTTTGGTGAGTAAATCTTGCCTATGAACTACAGGTTTTTGAGTGATTGCTTGATGATGTCTTCCAGTGAACCGCCCTCTGCAGCGGCCATTGTTTTTTTGACGGCATTTTCCGCCATCGATCTGCCGATACCCAGCGCCACCAGCGCGTTGATGGCATCGTTATCGATGGAAGGAATGGCCGGCGCCGCCGTTGACGCATCGAATGACTGTTTCCCCAGCTTGTCTTTCAGTTCCACGATCAGTCTTTCGGCTGATTTTTTGCCTATTCCTTTGATCCCTTCCAGCTGACGGGTGTTGCCCTGCACAATGGCCCTGGCAATTTCATCGGGACGCATACCTGACAGCATCATCCTGGCGGTTGCTGCACCGATGCCGGACACGCTGATCAGCTGGAGAAACATTTCTTTTTCCGCCAGTTCTGCAAAACCGAATAAAGTGTGTGCGTTTTCCGTGATGTGCAGGTAAGTAAACAACAAGCCGCTGTCTTTGTTACTGATAGCCGAATAAGTGTGCAGGCTTACCTGCAGGTCGTATCCAACTCCATTTACATCCACCACGATGCGTGCCGGTGTTTTTACAGCAAACTGTCCCCGTACAAAGGCGATCATCCTGCCAAAAATATGGCAAAAAAGATGGTTCGGAATCGGGTTTGGACTATTTGCGGTTGATTATTCACAATAAATTGACAATCAACTCATTAAATTTATCTTAAAGCAGCCTGGAAACGGTTGACAGACCACAGTTTTTGCCGGCGGAAGACAAAATCGGCTCACCTGAAAACCATTTCAGGATAACCGGTCTCCGGGCTGCCTCCGCTATGCACGGCCAATTTTTGCTTCCGCTTATTTAATTCATGATATTTGCATTTTATTCAGCAGAAGATTCTAATTAACCGTATGAGCAAAATTACTGCAGCCATCACCTGTGTTGGCGGATATGTTCCAGAAACAAAGCTTACCAATTCTGATCTTGAAAAAATAGTTGATACCAACGATGAATGGATCCGGACCCGTACCGGCATCGAAGAAAGAAGGATCTTACGCGAGCCGGGCAAGGGCAGCAGCGCCCTGGCCATCCCTGCCGTTCAGGAACTGCTGCGCAAGAAAAACCTCGATCCCCGCGAAATCGATTGCCTGATCTGTGCTACGGTAACACCCGATATGGTATTTCCCGCCACCGCCAACATCGTTTGCGAAGCCGTGGGCGCCACCAATGCCTGGGGATTTGACCTGAGCGCTGCCTGCAGCGGTTTCCTGTATGCACTTACCACCGGCACCATGTTCATCGAAAGCGGCCGTTATAAAAAAGTGATCGTGGTTGGCGTAGACAAAATGAGTGCCATTGTAGACTATACCGACCGCACCACCTGTGTGCTCTTCGGCGATGGCGCCGGGGCGGTGTTACTGGAACCTTCCACCGACGAAACAGGGATACTCGACAGTATACTCCGCAGCGATGGCAGCGGCTGCAAGCACCTGCATATGAAAGCCGGCGGCTCTGTAAGACCGCCTTCGATGGAAACGGTTGCCAACCGCGAGCATTATGCCTACCAGGAAGGACCCGCCGTTTTCAAATTTGCCGTAAAAGGAATGGCCGATATAAGCGCCGAACTGCTGGAGAAAAACAATCTAACCGGTGATGATATCGCCTGGCTGGTGCCGCACCAGGCCAATCTCCGCATCATAGACGCCACAGCCAACCGCATGGGTCTGGCCAAGGAAAAAGTGATGATCAACATACAGCGCTATGGCAATACCACGGCAGCCACCATACCCCTCTGTCTGTGGGATTGGGAAAAACAACTCAAAAAAGGAGACAATATCGTTCTCGCCGCATTCGGCGGCGGCTTTACCTGGGGAGCTACCTGGGTGAAGTGGTCGTATTAGAAGAACGGGGGATGGGCGAACAGCCTATTGGTTTTGCATGGCTGAGGTGGATATGGGGATGACAAACCCTTACCCATTCAGCCATTAACCCTTTTTTCTCAACTTCCATTCCTGGTAAACGCAATATAATCCGTAACCGGGATCTTCTCTACCCCCAGCTGCCTGAGCATGGTAACCAGCTGGCCGCGGTGGTAGGTACCGTGGTTGGCAAGGTGCTGAATGATGAACCTGACGGGCTGAACAAATGCATCTCCTTTCATGGTGGTATAGGGCAGTTCTTTTACCAGGTCAGCCTCGGTTGCATGCTCGATCCATGCAAGCCATTGCTGGTTTTGCTCCAGCAGCTCCTGCGCCACCTCATCCATGGTAGGATGAAAACTGAGACTGGGCACCACAATCTGCGCTGCCTGATGCACCCGCTGCCACCAGATAAACGAGGCATCCCAGATATGCAGACAGGTTTTGTACAGCGACGGAAAACTGCTTACGATCTCCTGCTGCTGTTGCTCAGGACTAAGACTGCGGATCACCGTCAGCAACCTTTCGTTGGCCCATATTTCATAGGCTGTATAAGAGACCAGCATTTGTTTCATGATTCATGTAATTTTGAAATGGATACAGACCCTGTTCATCCTTCAAATCAAATTTAATGAATAAAGATTTTCCCCTTACAGGTATTGGATCAGTGGCCATGCATGCCGCGGGTCATGAGCATGCGGAATACGCGCATCTTACGCCGATATTCGCGACCTCCACGTTTACATTCGACTCGGCACAGCAGGGCTCCGACCGCTTTGCCGGTGCCGATAAGACGAGGATCTACAGTCGCTGGGGAAACCCCACTTTCACCGCTGCCGAAAAAACCATTGCCGCACTCGAAACATTCGGGTTAAAAAACCCCGACGGCTCACAGCTGGAAGTCAAAGCTCTGCTGCATGCCAGCGGTCAGGCTGCCATGACAACGCTTTTTCTGGGGACACTGAAGGCCGGCGACACCGTTCTTTCGCATTACTCACTGTATGGCGGCACCTATGAGCTGATGAACAAGGTACTGGCCGCCACCGGCGTGCATACCATACTGATCGATATGCACGATCTGAACCTGGTGGAAGATACCATCCGGAAAAATACATCGATCAAACTGCTGCATATAGAAACACCCGCCAACCCTACCATCCAGTGCGTGGATATCGAGGCGGTTTCGGGGATCGCCAAACAGCACGGGCTGCTGGTATCTGTCGACAACACTTTTGCAACACCTTACCTGCAGCAGCCCTTCCGTTACGAAGTGGATTTTGTATTTCACTCCACCACCAAATTTCTCAACGGCCACGGAACGGCCATTGGCGGTGTGCTGCTGGGCAGGGATCTTGCCCTGATGAATACCGCCATGTGGAAATGGCATGTGCTGCTGGGCGGCAACAGCAATCCTTTCGACGCTTTCCTGCTGGGCCAGGGTATGAAAACACTCGAGCTGCGTATGGACCGTCACTGCGATAATGCCATGAAAGTGGCGGAATACCTGTCTGCGCATCCGGCGATCGCGCATGTGAATTACACCGGACTGGCATCGCATCCCGATCATGCCATCGCCGCCAGGCAGATGAAACATCCCGGGGCGGTGATGAGTTATGAACTGAAAGGCGGACTGAATGCGGGAAAAAAATTCACGGATGCACTGCAGATGTGTATTCGCGCCGTATCGCTGGGCACCGTGGATACGCTGATATCACATCCCGCCAGCATGAGCCATCTGTCTGTTCCAAAAGAAGAACGTGAAAAATACGGCATCACCGATGGACTGATCAGGATGAGCGTGGGAATTGAGAATATCCACGACATCATAAGCGATCTTGAACAGGCGCTTGCCAAAGCCTGAAACAAAAACAAACTGCAACTATGGATATCCTGATCAGAAGAGCGGAAAAAAAAGACTGCGTAAGACTGATAGAACTTGTCAGAGAACTGGCCGAGTACGAACGTGCACCGGATGCGGTGACCGTTACACCGGAGCATTTTGAAGAAAGCGGATTTGGTGAAAAACCCGTGTGGTGGGCATTTGTAGCGGAAGTAGACGGAACCGTACAGGGATTTGCCATGTACTATATCCGCTTCAGCACCTGGAAAGGCCAGCGCATGTATCTCGAAGACCTGCTGGTAACAGAATCATTGCGCGGCAACCGTATCGGCAAAATGTTATTCGACCGGCTGATAGAAGAATGTAAGGATAAGAAATTCTCGGCCATGGTATGGCAGGTGCTCGACTGGAACGAACCGGCGATCAATTTTTATAAAAAATACGATGCCGTTTTCGAACCGGAATGGGTAAACTGTTCGTTACTGGTAAGCTAACCCGTTCCTCGCTTCCTTACCATTACTTTGGCACCGCGTTTTGCGCCGCTGTATCCGTTTGCGAAATATTTTTTGCAAGGAAAGTCCAGTCTTTTTGTTTTTTCCTGCCGGTATTCAATCCAACGGTAAGACTGGCGCCTGCTCCGTTATTGCGGTAGTAAGGGGTCAGGGCAACGATCTTGTCTTTGTTCCGTCTTTTGAACATCTCGGGAACCAGTATACCCGATGAAGCGCCTGCGATAAATCCTGCAATGATATCGGTCTTAAAATGCCGGCCCGATCTTTCGCGGTAGTACCCGGTAACCAGGGGTGGAATGGAAGCCAGCGCATACAGGCCTATGCGCTTCCAGCCTTTGATGTTATGGTAGTCGGTATAGGTTTTTACCGCAAAAAAAGTAGCGGTTGCCGCAAAGGATACATGCCCGCTGAAAAAAGATTTCTGCATACCCACACCCGAACGGGCAATGGAGTCTAGACCGGCATTATACGCAAGCGGTCTTGGTCTTTTAACCGCGAGGATGGAACTGAAATACAACATATTATCCACTGCGTGCGCAGCCAGGTACAGGGTCAGCAAATCAACCCAGTCCCTGCGCATATGTTTATCCAGCGCCAGCAGGGCGGGACTGGCAACAGAAAAATTAAGAAAGAAATCGCCGACGCTTGCATCTTTTTTAAAATTGGCCGGATCGCGCAGTGCAGACGAGCGGTCAAATGCATTGACATCATTTGGATTAAGTTTCATTGCTTCTGACGGAGTAAGTCTTGCTCTTTCATCCAATGCCCTGAACGCCATGGTAGATCCGATAATGGCTGCGCCTGCTATCGGCAACTGGTAGGCAGGACGCATATTGTACAGCCTGCTTTTTACTGTTGTATCCTTCCGCGATGAGTCGCTTTGTGAAAATACCTGATACGTGCACAATAACGTGCATAGCAATACAGCAATGGAATTTCTCATATCCCATGAATAAAAAAAACCATGCCATTGCAGTAAAACAATATCTGCTTAAATGTGTAAGGCCGGCGTCTAACTAACACCAGCTACCGATACATTCCTGTCGATTTTTTGCACAAGCCCCTGCAATACCTTACCCGGTCCCACCTCGATAAAGTTGGTGGCGCCATCGGCGGCCATTGCCTGCACGCTTTGCGTCCATCTAACGGCGGCGGTAAGCTGTTCTATCAGGTTGCGTTTTATTTCGGAAGCCTCGGTAACCGCTTTTGCCACCACGTTCTGGTAAACAGGGCAATGCGGATGTGCGAATACGGTTGATTCGATTGCCGCAGCGAGTTCCTGTTTTGCGGGCGCCATCAGCGGAGAATGAAAAGCCCCGCCAACAGGCAATACCAATGCTCTTTTGGCGCCTGCCGCTTTCATTCTTTCGCAGGCTGTTTCCACGCCTTTTACCGAACCGCTGATCACCAGTTGGCCCGGGCAATTGTAGTTGGCAGCCACCACGATCTCGCCTGTTTCGTTCTGTACCTCCGCGCAGATCTCCTCCACCTTTTCATCGGCCAATGCCAGCACGGCCGCCATCGTGGAAGGCTGCAGCTCGCAGGCTTTCTGCATGGCTTTGGCGCGTATGCTGACCAGCTTCAGCGCATCTTCAAACTGCAAAACCTTGTTGGCCACCAGTGCAGACAACTCACCAAGCGAATGACCCGCCACCATTTCGGGTGTTGCCGCTTCCCGTGTTTCGAACGCGATCACGGAATGCAGGAACACGGCCGGTTGCGTGATATTGGTTTGCCTCAGCTCTTCATCCGTACCGCTGAACATAACATCGCTGATACGGAAACCGAGTATATCATTGGCCTGCTCAAAAAGCTGCTTGGCTTTGGGCAGCGACTCATACAGGTTCTTACCCATTCCTGTAAACTGCGAGCCCTGACCGGGGAAAACATAGGCAAGTTTCATAGGGAAAAATTTACTTATTAAAAGACGGCCGCAGATGAGCAGGTCAATCCTTCCGCCTGCGCATCTGCGGTTAACAATCAATCCAGTTTGGCGCTGATCAGTTTCAGGAATTCGCTGCGTGTGGCGTTCTTCAGAAACTCTCCGTCAAATGCGGAAGTGGTGGTAACGGAATTCTGTTTCTGCACGCCGCGCATCATCATGCACAGGTGCTTTGCCTCGATAACCACAGCCACGCCCAGGGGATTGAGCGATTCCTTGATGGCCCCGAGTATCTGTGTTGTCAGCCGCTCCTGCACCTGCAGCCTGCGCGAGAACACATCCACCACCCTGGCTATTTTGCTGAGACCCGTGATCCATCCATTGGGGATATAGGCAATATGCGCTTTGCCGAAAAACGGCAGCATATGGTGTTCACACATCGAGAAAAGTTCGATGTCTTTTACAATGATCATCTCGCTTACATCTTCGTGGAACTTCGCGGAATTGATGATCGCATTTGCATCGAGATGGTACCCCTGGGTGAGATACTGCATGGCTTTGGCAACACGCTCGGGGGTTTTTAACAGTCCTTCGCGGTCAGGGTCTTCTCCCAATGCAGCCAGTACTTCGTGGTAACTCTTCATCAGGCTACTTGTTGCCTGCTCGTCGTAATGCTCGGTTCTTGAATATGCCATACAACAAAATTAAGGCCTGTGTCAGGCCGGATATTCTACAAAATTTCTTTCGGTCTCAAATAACCTCACCCACAACTGCAACCTGCTGTCCAGCCTGGGGCGCAGCAGTTCATATATCACCTTTACAATATTCTCCGCAGTCGGATTAAGATCGGCAAACTCCTTCGTATCAAGGTTCAGGTTCTTATGATCAAAGCGGTAGATCACTTCCGACCGGATCAGTTCGCTAAGCTGTTTCAGATCGATCACGTAACCCGTTTCCGGATCCGGCTCGCCCACCACTTTTATGATCAGTTCATAATTGTGCCCATGGTAATTGGGGTTATTGCAAAGACCGAATACCGCATCGTTCTTTTCATCGCTCCACTGCTTGTTGTACAGGCGATGCGCGGCGTTAAAATGTTCTTTCCTGAAAACGGCTACTTTTTCGGCCATGGTATTCAAGTTAGGAAATTAGCGGGAATTGAGGCTGGGTGTTGGTCGATAAGTTGATTTGTTGAACGATTGGGTGTTTTACCGGTTATATGGTCCGGCCGACGGCAATCCGGTCTGTTGCACACCCGGCAACCACCCTGCAGCCAGTAGATCCGTTCAAAAACACAACCCGCCAGCTTCCCTAACCAAAATACTCCACATATATCCTGGGTGTTTCATACAGCTTGATGCAATGCAGTTTTACCTCTGCCGGGAGGTGTGGCGTAAGCTGCTCCCAGATGGCGATGGCCAGGTTTTCCGTGCTGCACATCTTGTCTTTCATAAAATCCACATCCATGTTCAGGTTCTTATGATCCAGTTTATCGATCACATGTTTTCTGATCAGGACACTCAGTTTTTTCACATCATAGAGAAAACCGGTATCCGTATCAGGATCGCCCTTTATCGTCACAAACAGGTCATAATTATGTCCATGCCAGTTCTCATTGGCACATACACCAAATACCGCCTCATTCTGTTCCCTGCTCCATTTGGGATTGAACAGTTTGTGGGCCGCATTAAAATGTTCCTGCCTTGTCAGATACACCATCCCGCAAAATTTCGGCAAAGGTAGGGTGAATTTGAAAATTTGGGGATTTGAAAATTTGAAAATCAGCACCCGCACAACAACCACGCACTGGAAACAAAACAGCAGTAGCGGTTGACGCTTAACTATTTGTCTTCAATCCATTTTCAAATTCTCAAATCCCCAAATTTTCAAATTAAACGAACTCCCCATGCTACCTTTGTCCTATGCGTGTTATCATTACCGCCGCGACCGTTGCCGAGTGGATGCCGGCTTTCCTGGAAACAGACAACCTGTACACCAGCGAAAGCCAGCGTTTCAAGCTGCGTTTTCACCAGTCGGGCGTGGGTATGCTGGCAACGGCGGTATCGCTGACAAAACTGTTGTACGAAGAAAAACCCGACCTGGTGGTACAGGCAGGCATAGCGGGCTGTTTTGACAATAAAATACCCTTGGGCAAGGTGCTGGTAACGGCAGATGAATGCCTGGCCGATATGGGGGTGCAGGAAGACGGACGCTGGAAAGACCTGTTCGACCTGAAACTTGAAAAAAGCAGTTACCACCCCTTCGAAAAAAGAAAACTGCCCAATCCCTGGCTGGCACAGTTCAACCTGCTCAAACTGCCGCAGGTAAGCGCAGTTACGATCAACGAGGTAAGCACGGATGCACAGCGCATTCAGCAGATCCGGAAAAAATACGATCCTGTTATCGAGAGTATGGAAGGTGCTGCGCTGCATTATACCTGCCGCGAAGCGGGCGTGCCGTTTCTGCAGATCAGGGCCGTTTCCAACTACATAGGTGAGCGCAACAAAGAGAACTGGAAACTGAAAGAGTCGCTTGCCGCACTGAACGAAACACTGATCAGATACATCGAAAAGCTATACAAAATTCAATAACCATGGCCGGCACAACCTATACCCTTGGCTTTTCGCCCTGCCCGAACGATACCTTTATCTTCGACGCACTGGTAAATGGCAAGATCGATACCCACGGTATCTCCTTTGATGTGGCACTGGAAGATGTGCAGACGCTGAACGAATGGGCCATCAACGGCAAACTGGATATTTCCAAGATCAGTTACGGTGTGTTACCGCTGGTGGCGGAAAAATACCAGGTGCTGCAAAGCGGCGGCGCGTTGGGCAAAGGTGTAGGACCGCTGCTGATCGCCAAGGATGCGGGTATCCGCGTGGAAGATATCGATACCCTCCGTATTGCCATACCCGGGGTGAATACCACCGCGCATATCCTGTTCTCGCTGGCGTTTCCGGAAGCAAAACAAAAACAGTTCCTGGTGTTTCACCAGGTAGAGGATGCCGTGCTGAGCGGCAGGGCTGATGCCGGCGTTATCATTCACGAAAACCGCTTCACCTACCAGGATAAAGGCCTGCACAGACTGATGGATTTAGGCGAATACTGGGAAAAACACACCCATGCACCCATACCCCTGGGTGGCATAGTGGTGCATAACAGGATAGACAGGGCCCGTGCGGCGGAGATAGACGCGCTGATCAAAAAAAGCGTGGAATATGCATTTGCCGAATACCCGCATCTCTCCGAATATGTACAGCAGCATGCGCAGGAAATGAACCCGAAAGTAATGCGGCAGCATATCGATCTGTATGTAAACGATTATTCGCTCTGGCTGGGCGAAGACGGCAAAAAAGCCGTAAGACAGCTCTGTGAAGTGCACCACCGGTTGTATCCGCAGCAACCCTGCACCTCACCGGATATCTTTCTCTCTCCGGAATAAATCCCTGCCAATAGCCATCAACCTTCGGATAAGGGGTTGCTTTTTTCGAAAGAAAGATACAGTATGCCGCGAGCCCTTAACCGGCGTTTGCTTTTTGCAGGGCTTTGCCGTATACTTCCAATGCACGCTTCCTGGCCATCGCGTGATCAACAACCGGCTTTGGATAGGAAAAATCTTCGAACTCGGGCACCCATTTCCGGGTATACACCAGGTCTTTATCGAATTTCTGCGTCTGCAGAGAGGGATTGAATACCCTGAAATAGGGCGCTGCATCGCAACCGCTTCCCGCGGCCCACTGCCAGCCGCCGTTGTTGGCGGCAAGATCGTAATCAAGTAATTGCCGCGCAAAATAGGCTTCGCCCCAGCGCCAGTCGATCAGCAGGTGTTTGGCCAGAAACGAAGCGGTGATCATCCGTACCCTGTTATGCATATAACCTGTTGCATTCAGTTCCCGCATGCCTGCGTCAACGATCGGGTAGCCGGTGGTTCCTTCGCACCAGCGCCTGAATTCATTTTCATCGTTACGCCAGGGTATATGATCATAAGCGGGTTTAAAACTCTTTCCTTTACCAACCCGCGGAAAATGCCAGAGTATCATCTGGTAAAATTCACGCCAGATCAGTTCGTTCAGGTAAACGGCGTTTACATCCACCGCACGTTGTACCAATGCCCGTATGCTTACCGTTCCAAACCGGAGATGCACACCCATATGCGAGGTACCCGCTGCAAGCGCGGGAAAATCGCGGGTGCTGTCATATCGCCGTATAAGCGCATCAGGCAGATCGGCCGGTGGAAAACGTTCCGGGGTATCGATAAACCCGATTGCCGCAGCAGATGGAACCGGTTCCGACGTTCGGCGCAGAAAATTGGCTGCATATTTTTCTGCAGGGTAGGCCCGCATATAAAAGGCATCCAGTTTCTGCCGCCATTTCTTTGCATAGGGTGTGAACACCGTATACGGCGTACCATCGTCTTTCAGTATCTCCGTCTTATCAAAAATCACCTGGTCCTTGAAGGTGTGGAAGTCTGCACCCGCTGCAGCCAGCAGGTTCCCGACCGCCTGGTCGCGCTGAACGGCATAGGGCTCGTAATCGTGGTTGGTGTATACCGAGGCAATCTCAAATTCGGTCAACAGCTGCCTGAACGCATTTTCCGGATGATCGTGCAGTACGGTAAGCGAACTCCCAGCCTGTTCCAATACCCGTTGCATTTGGCGCAGGGCGAGACAGATAAAACTGACCCTTCTGTCGGCTTTTTCTTCCAGCCGGTCAAGAATGGTTTTGTCAAAAGTAAAAACGGGTAATACGGGATAACCGCTTCGCAAGGCATGGTAAAGCGCTGCATTGTCTGTAAGACGAAGATCGCGGCGGAACCACATCACAGCTACTTTCATGAAACGGGGTTATACAACAGATAACAACCAACCGGGCGGTTTGTTCAGCCGAGCGGCTGGATAAACTGATGGTAGACAGACCGGGCCATTGCATTCCCGAAAGATTTGCCATCCAGTTCTTTCACCCATCGCATTCCGTACAGGGCATTGGTCAAAAACAGTTCGTCTGCCTGCCGCAGCGCCTGTTCCGTTATCGGCTTCTCCGCAAAAGCAATACCGTTTTCCCTGAAACGGTTCAGCAGGTATTGCCGCATCACACCACCCACGCATCCATCCTGCAGGCGGGGTGTGAGGACGGTTTGCTCCTTTACGATAAACACATTCGCAATCGTTGCATCGGCCACACCATCGTATGGATTCAGCAGCAGTACATCGTCCCACTGCTCTTTTTTTGCAAACAGCGCGCCCATCAGGCTGGGCAGGTAATTGTTGTGTTTCAGGGATGAATAATCGTCGCATGTTTTTCTTGCCCCTCTGTACACGCCCATCCGCAGCCCTGTTTCATTCAGCAGGGCATAGGCCGGATCCAGCGGCCAGCTTTGGATGATATGGTTGGGGAAATGGTCCTTTGCATCAAACAAACCGCCTTCGCTGCGAAAAACCGTGATGCGGATACGGGCTGATGCGGTGTGGCCGTTCCTCTGCGCGAGACTCCCGATGCTTTCTTGCAGGTAGGCTTTTGTACAGGTGGCGGGACGGTTGAAATACATGGCCTGCAGCGAACGGAAAAACCTGTCGGTATGCAGATCAAACAAAGGGATCCGGCCGTTTACCATCCTGATCGTTTCAAAAAAACCGTCGCCGTAACGAAACGACCTGTTATCAGGCGATAAGCACAGCTCGTCGGCCGGCATGATCTCACCATTGTAAAAAACAAATTGCGGCAGGGACATAAACAAATATAATCACCGAATCCCGGCAAGCTTTGCTTATTTTGGGCATCCATAGTATTCATCCATGACGATCCAGGACATCATACAGGCACTCGAAGAAAAAGCCCCTGTTTCCCTGCAGGAATCTTACGATAATGCAGGACTGCTGACCGGTAGCCCTGCATGGGCTTGCACCGGCGTGCTTTGTACGCTTGATGCCACGGAAGCCGTGATCGCCGAAGCAAAAGAAAAAGGGTGCAACCTGGTGGTGGCCCACCACCCCATTATTTTCGGCGGGTTAAAAAAGATCACCGGCCGCAACTATGTGGAGCGGACCGTGATCGCCGCCATCAAAAACGATATCGCCATATATGCCATCCATACCAACCTGGATAACCTGATCGATGGCGTAAATGGCCGCATCGCCGACAAACTGGAACTGGTCAACCGGCGCATACTGCTGCCAAAGGAGGCGCAGCTGCTGAAGCTCTACACATTTGTACCCGAAGAACACGCCGAAAAACTGCGGTCGGCCCTTTTTGCCGCCGGAGCGGGGCATATCGGTGAATACAGCGAGGCCAGTTTCAACACGGCCGGCCTAGGTACCTTCAACGGATCCGAGCATACCAACCCCTTTGTGGGTGAACCGGGCAGGCGGCACGAAGAAAAAGAAACCAGGGTGGAAGTGATCCTGCCCCGCCAACGCCGTTCAGCGGTGCTGAAAGCCCTGTTTGCGGCCCATCCTTATGAGGAAGTGGCCTATGACCTAATTAGCTTACTAAATGATAATCAATACATTGGAAGCGGGTTGGTTGGCGAATTGCCCGAGCCGGCAGCAGAAGCGGTGTTTCTGGCCCGGCTCGGGGATGTTTTTGGATTGCAGGTGATCCGTCATACACCGCTGCTGGGCAAACCGGTCAGCAAAATTGCCGTCTGCGGCGGTTCGGGCAGTTTCCTGACCGGGCAGGCCATTGCCGCGGGGGCCGATGTATATGTTTCCTCCGACATAAAATACCATGAATTCTTTGATGCCGACAACCGGCTGGTCATCGCCGATATCGGTCATTGGGAAAGCGAACAATTCACCACCGGGCTGCTTTTTGAGCTTTTACAGGCTAAATTCCCTACCTTTGCCGTCCTCAAATCAGGGGTAAAAACCAACCCGGTGAACTATTTTACCTGATCTGTGGGTCCGCAGGTTGACAGCAACCATTAAAACGAATAAACCAAGAAACCATTATGGCAGCAGTTAAAGAGTACTCTGTTGAAGAAAAGCTGGTAGCGTTATTGCAGTTGCAGAAGATTGACAGCAAGCTTGATGAGATCAAGATCCTCAAAGGCGAACTTCCGATGGAAGTAAGCGACCTGGAAGACGAGATCCAGGGTTTACAGGCCCGCCAAACGCGTATCGAAGAAGAGATCAACGGCATCACCGAGTTCATGGAGAGCAAGAAAACAGCTATCAAGGACAGTGAATCGCTGATCGCCAAATACGAAAAACAAAGCGAGAACGTTAAGAATAACCGTGAGTTCGAGGCCATCAACAAAGAGATCGAAATGCAGCAGCTCGAGATCAAGCTGTCTGAAAAACATATCCGCGACGCCAACGAAGAACTGGCCGAAAAGGTAAAGACGCTCGAGGGCGCCAAAAAACAGGTATCGGTTAAAGAAGGTGTGCTGAACCACAAGAAAGGCGAACTGCAGAAGATCATTACCGATACGGAGAAAGAAGAAACCCATTTCAACAAACAAAGCGGGGAAGCACGCAGCCATATCGACGAGCGCCTGCTGTACAGCTACGACCGCATCCGCAAAAGCTATCGCAATGGCCTGGCCGTTGTACCGGTTGAAAGAGATGCCTGCGGCGGTTGCTTCAATTCCATTCCGCCGCAGCGCCAGAGCGAGATCCGTCTGCACAAAAAGATCATCGTTTGCGAAAACTGCGGCCGTATCCTGGTCGACGCTACCCTGAACGACAGCGTGGAAGCCAAATAATCTTTTTTTGAGTGATAGTAAAGGACAGCTTAACCGCTGTCCTTTTTTGTTTGTCAACTACGCGGAACGATATTTTTAGCAGCATCCTACACATGATTTCAGCCATTCATCAAAAGCAGTCCATCAATCGGCGGCATTTGCTATTTTCGGGTATGAAGTATATCGTGGTTCTGCTGCTGTTTGTGATCACCGGCCGGTCGGAGGCGCAGAAAGTATACGAATTCAACAGTGTCTGCCAGCAGGCCTACCAGGAAATATCCAAACTGAAGATCAGCGAAGGACTGGCGCTCGTGGAGAAAGCCAGGCAGCAGAATCCCGATAACCTGATTCCCGTTTTTCTGGAGAGCTATGCCGATTTTTACCAGTTGTTCCTCAACGAAGACCCTGCTGATTACCGCGAGCGGTACCCCAGGTTCGCGCAGCGTATCGAAGCACTGAAAAAAGGACCGGAATCATCGCCGTTTTATGGTTTTTGCATCAGCACGGTACGTGTTCAGAAAGCGGCCACTTCCATCAAATTCGGGAAATTCTGGGATGCGGGATGGGAGTTCCGCCGCGCATACCAGGATATCAAACAGAACAGGAAAGACTTTCCCACTTTTGTTCCCAACGACCTGATCTATGGTGCGCTGCAGGCCATCACCAGTACGATACCAAAAGGCTATAAATGGATCGCAGGCATATTTGGCATGAAGGGTTCGCTTGGCGAGGGTATGAAAACGGTGCGCGGTTTTGTGAACAGCAACGACCCCTGGGCAAAACTGTTTTTTAACGAAGCCGCATTCCTGTACCCCTACCTGCAGTTTTACATAGAGAACAAAAAGGATGAGGCGATCGCTTTTGCGCAGCAGAAAAGAATAGACCTGGTAAACAACCACCTGCACGCCTATATGGCCGCCAATCTCTGCATCAATAACCAGCAGTCCGAGCTGGCGCAGAAGATCATGCTGAACCGGAATATGTCTGATGATTATTTGCGAACACCTGTATGGGACTTTGAACTCGGCTTTACCCATCTGTACCACCTCGAAACACAGCCATCGGCCAGGCATTTTGAAAGTTTTCTTACAACATTCACGGGCAGTTTCTATGTAAAGGATGCATTGCAGAAACTAAGCTGGTGCTATTACCTGCAGGGCAATATGAGCCGTGCAGAAGAAACCAGAAAACGCATCCTGCAGCGGGGCGCCACCAATTCGGATGCGGACAAACAGGCGCTGAAAGATGCCCAGACAGGCCGCTGGCCGAATATGCTGTTACTCAAAGCAAGACTGTTGAGCGATGGCGGATACGCCACCGATGCCGCCGCGCTGCTGCACGGAAAAACAGAGGACGATTTTGGCACAGAAGAAGAGAAACTGGAATTCGCCTATCGCGCCGGGCGTATCTATGATGCGCTGGAACGCGACGACGATGCCATCCGCAATTACCTGATCGCGATCCGGATGGGAGAACACCGGAGAGAATATTTTGCCGCAAGAGCGGCGGTGCAGATCGGTTATATCTACGAAAAACGCGGGCAGAAAGCGATGGCCATACAGTATTACCAGCGTTGTCTTGCTATGGAAGACCATGAATTCAAAGACTCGCTGGACCAGCGCGCCAAATCGGGCATTGCCCGCTGCAAAGGGGAATAACCGCCTGTTGGGAATACCTGGTATTAATACCCTTTGCGGATACAATGGTTTCTATAAATTGCACACGATTTGGTTAAACCGTTATGCTGAAGAAACTCTCCATACAGAACTATGCCATCATCGACGAGATCAGTATTGATTTCTCTTCCCGGATGAACAGCATCACCGGCGAAACCGGCGCGGGAAAAAGCATCCTGATGGGCGCACTGAGTCTGATACTGGGCGAACGTGCAGACAGCTCCGTTCTCGTGAACAAGGAGAAAAAATGTTTTATGGAAGGCGTTTTTGCCGTGGGCAATAAACCCAACGTGGGCCGATTCCTGAAAGACAACGATCTTGATACGGATGAAGAACTCGTACTCAGGAGGGAGATCTCGGCGAACGGAAAATCGAGGGCATTTATCAACGATACGCCGGCCACTTTGCAGCAGCTCAAAGAACTGGCATCCATGCTGGTTGACCTGCACCAGCAATTCGATACCCTGGAAATAGGCGACAGCGATTTTCAGCGCGAAGTGCTGGATGCCCTGGGAGGCAATGAAAACGCACTGGCCGCCTACCGCAGCCGGTTTGGCCAATGGCAGGCAGTGAGCAGGGAACTGGCCCAACTTCAGCAACAGAAAACAGGTTTTAACAAAGAACTCGACTACAACCAGTTCCTGTTTGATGAATTAAATGAACTGGGTCTGAAAGAAAATGAGCTGGAAGAACTGGATACCGAACTCAAACTCCTCAGCAATGCCGAAGGCATCAAGACCACGCTGTCCAAAGCCTATTTCGACCTGCGGGAGAGCGAACAGCCGCTGGTGCAGTTGCTGAAACAAACCATCCAGCAGTTAAACGGCTATGCCGCGGTTCATCCTGATCTTGCGGCCATCATTCAGCGTCTGCAGAGTGCACAGATTGAGTTGCAGGATATCTCGGATGAAATAGAACGCATCAACGATTCGGTGAACTACGATGAAAAACGCATCGAGTGGATCAACCAGCGGATGATGGACGGATACAAACTGATCAAAAAACACGGTGTGCAGAACACCAATGACCTGCTGCAGATACAGGCGGGGCTGGAAAAAAAGCTCAGGGCCGTTCTGGATATAGATGATGCCATAGCAGCCAAAACAAAAGAAGCAGCTATCCTTTTTGCCGAAGCAGGTGAACTTGCCGCGGGGATCTCCGCCGTACGCGGCAAAATGATCAGGCCGCTCGAGGAAAAGGTGAACAGGCTGCTGGCGCAGGTAGGCATGCCCAATGCAAGACTGAAAGTGTCGGCAGCAGAAACCAGCCTGCACGAATACGGAAAGGATGCCATCGAGTTCCTCTTTGATGCCAATAAAAGCAACCGCTTCGAGCCGATCCGCAAAGTGGCCAGCGGCGGCGAACTGAGCCGTTTGATGCTCTGCATTAAATCGCTGGTTGCCCAATCGATCGATCTGCCCACCATGATCTTCGACGAGATAGATACCGGTATTTCCGGCGAAGCCGCCAGACAGGTTGGACTGATCATGAAAGACCTGGCTGCCAGCCGGCAGGTGATCTGCATCACCCACCAGCCGCAGATCGCCGGCAAGGCCGATGCACATTTCTTTGTGTTCAAGGAAGTGCGCGGCGAAGCCATCAAAACCAATATCCGTTTACTGAACCAGGACGAGCGCATCACCGCCATCGCCCGCATGCTCAGCGGCGAAAAACCCACCGCCGCGGCAATGGAGAATGCGAGGGAGATGATGAATTGAAAAAACGTGTAGAGCACGTGAGTCAGGAACATGAGTTATCGTGCGTTACCGTGAGTTGAGGGACGATACCAGCCAATAGCAGGCACAGGCTGAGATGCACCCGACCATACGCACGATAACTCACGCCGACTCACGACGTCCTACGTATGACGTCTCACGCTTTTCACCTATTTTTACGCCTCAAACCAACCCTATGGCTTATAATTTACTGAAAGGAAAACGCGGTATCATCACCGGTGCTTTGGACGAGAACTCCATTGCCTGGAAAGTGGCGGAGAAAGCGCATGAAGAAGGCGCTACGTTTGTATTGACAAATGCCCCCATCGCCATGCGTATGGGAGAGATCAAGAAACTGGCGGAAAAGACCGGCTCCGAGATCATACCGGCCGATGCAACCAGTGTTGACGAACTGACCACGCTTTTCACAAAATCGCAGGAGATCCTGGGTGGAAAGATCGATTTTGTACTGCATTCCATCGGCATGAGCGTGAATATCCGCAAGAACATAGCTTATACAGAGTCGAATTACGATTATTTCCAGAAAGGCATCGATGTATCGGCGCTTTCATTCCACAAAATGTTATCCGTAGCCCGCAAACTCGATGCCATCAGCGAATGGGGCAGCGTGGTGGCGCTTACCTATATGGCCGCGCAGCGTACCTTTCCTTTCTATACCGATATGGCCGATATCAAAGCCATGCTCGAGTCGATCGCGCGTAGTTTCGGCTATCACTACGGACTGGAGAAAAAAGTACGAATCAATACCGTATCGCAGTCACCCACCAAGACAACCGCGGGTACGGGCATCAAAGGATTTGGCGATTTTTACGACTATGCAAACGCGATTGCCCCGCTGGGCAATGCCACTGCAGAAGACTGCGCCAACTACTGTATTACCCTGTTCTCCGACCTGACAAAAATGGTTACCATGCAGAACCTGTTTCACGACGGCGGTTATTCCAATACCGGCGTAAGCATGGATGTGATGCAGAAACTGGGCATACAATAACCCGTATATACAACGATCATGCATACACTGCTGCTGATACCACCGGATTTTGTTGAGTACATCGGCTATTTTGGTTCGTTCCTTACGGCCATCACATTTGTACCGCAGGTATACAAATCCTGGCAGACAAAAAGCGTGGGAGACCTGAGCAGCTGGATGGTTGCGATCGTTATCACCAGCGCCATCGTATGGCTGGTGTATGCATTCGCCATCAACAGCGGCCCCGTGATCCTGGCCAACAGCATTGTGCTGATCCTGACACTGGTGCTGCTCTATCTTAAATTCCGTTTCAAAAAATAGGATTTCGGATTGATGGATTCCAAATTCGCGGATTACGGATTCGCGGATTTATAGTTGCATGAAGCCCGCTTCTTCCAAAAAAGCAGACCTCCAAAAAGAGCCCTACAATCCGGAATCCGCTAATTCGCGAATCCGGAATAACATAAAAAAGCCACCCAGACAATGAGTGGCTTTTTTTGCGGGGAATATTTTTGAACTAATACTCGTCTTCGTTGAACATAAAATCTTCCTGGCTGGGGTAATCGGGCCAGATATCCTCGATACTTTCATAAACTTCCCCTTCATCTTCGAGTTCCTGGAGGTTCTCCACCACTTCGATCGGCGCACCGCTGCGGATAGAGTAATCGATCAACTCATCCTTGGTGGCGGGCCAGGGCGCTTCTTCCAGGTAGCTTGCCAATTCTAAGGTCCAGAACATAGTCTAGCTTTTTAATTTTTTGCAAATGTAGCCGTATAAATGACATCTCCAAAAGGGAGTTGGTACCATAATGTAAACAAATACTGAAATTTTGTCCGCCCAAACGGCCTGGATCGTAGGTTTGTAGCCTTATTAGAAATCCTGCCATGCTCAAAGCGGAACATATTACAAAAAAATACGGCAACCTGGAAGTGCTGAAAGGCGTGGATATTTCCGTTCAAAAAGGGGAGATCGTGAGCATAATCGGCTCTTCCGGTGCCGGAAAAAGCACGCTTTTGCACATACTGGGCACCCTCGACGCCGCCGATTCGGGGGCTATCTGGCTGAATGAGTGGCGCATCGACGGGCTGAAAGACAGGAAACTTGCTGCTTTCCGTAACGAACATATCGGCTTTGTGTTCCAGTTCCACCACCTGCTGCCCGAGTTTTCCGCGCTGGAAAACGTGTGCATACCGGGGTGGATCGCCGGCAGGAACCGGAAGGAAGTGGGCAGCCGGGCGCTTGCCTTACTGTCCCTGCTAGGGCTGGCGGAACGGGCAGAAAACAAGCCACAGCAGCTTTCGGGCGGCGAGCAGCAGCGGGTGGCCGTGGCCAGGGCCCTGATCAACCAGCCCGATATTGTTTTTGCCGACGAACCCACCGGCAACCTCGACAGCAGCAATGCGCGCGACCTGCATCAACTGTTTGTGCAACTGCGCGCCGAATTCAACCAGACCTTTCTCATTGTTACCCATAACGAAGAACTGGCCGGCATGAGCGACCGCACCCTGCACATGAAAGATGGCCGGATCGTCTGAATGGCCTACCCTATACCGCTTTCCCCGAACCGTTGTATTTGTTGCGGTGTTTCGGTATATTGGGTTAACCAAAACACTGCCATATGAAACATCCTGCCGTGCGCTATGCCGTTTGCGCGCTTGTCTTTACCGTTATCTGGACCATGATCCAGCATGTTGCGGGGTGGAATACCACCCACCACGAAACGGGCCAGTATACCCGTATGGTTCCTGCAATTGTTTTTTATGTGTTCATTTTTATCGCGGTTTACCGGCAAAGAAAACAACAGGGGGGCTCACTCAGTTTTGGACAGGGATTCCGGACAGGCGCCCTGCTGTCGCTTTTATACAGTCTTGGATGCTGCCTCTGGTATGCACTTTATGGCGAAGTGATCAACAAAAACTTCAAACCAAGCCTGATGGCATTTGAGCGTGCCAGACTCGAAGCCGCGCAGGTTACACCCGGTCAGCTGGAAGAAGGAATGAAACACATCGATCTCACAACAGGCGGGTCGGTGGTATCCTATGTATTCCTGGTGGCTTTTATGTTCGCGCTGGGCTGCGTCATAACCCTGGTGGCATCACTGGTTTTTAAAAGGAAGCAACAGGCTTAGCCGACCCTGGGTTTCCAGGGTATTTCAGGAACCTGCAGCAGGTGGCCGGCATACCTTGCCAGTACAAAAAGATAATCGCTCAGGCGGTTGATGTATTTGATCACCAGCGGGTCTACAAACAGTTGCTGCTGCTGCATATGCACACAGCAGCGTTCTGCCCTGCGGCATACGCACCGTGCAATATGCGTGGTGGAAACAGTGGGGTGACCGCCGGGCAGGATAAAAAATTTCATGGGCGGCAGCAGCTCGTTCATCCTGTCGATCTCCTGCTCCAGCAGGGAAATGTCCGTTTCTTTGAGATCGGGCATTTTCATTTTGGGTTCTTTCTCGGGGTCGCAGGCCAGTGAAGAGCCGATCGTAAACAGCCTGTCCTGTATCTCTTTCAGAATGCCCCTCGCATGCGCATCTGCCAATTGGTCGGCCACCAGGCCGATATAAGAATTCAACTCGTCAACCGTACCATATGCCTCGATGCGTATATGGCTCTTGGGAACCTTTGTTCCGCCTATCAGTGAGGTCTTACCCTGGTCACCGGTCTTTGTATATATTTTGAGCGACATGGTGGTTGAATAGCTGATTGGTTGAATAATTGGTCAGGCGGGGGTGGATGGCTGAATGGCTGAACTGTCAAATGGCTGTATCATCATCTGCTGGAACCAACCCACTCATGCCAACTCACGAGAACTCACGTCAACTCACGACCGACGACTCCCGTCTCACCTCCCCCATCTCCCGCGTCTTATCGCTTTCGATAAGACCGTCGCGCAGGCGTACCACGCGGTGGGCATAGGCTGCGATGTCTTCTTCGTGCGTAACCAGCACCACGGTATTACCGGCCTGCTGTATTTTGCCGAATATCTCCATTACCTCGGCAGATGTTCTGGTATCGAGGTTGCCCGTAGGTTCATCCGCCAGCAGCAGCGAAGGGTTATTGACAAGTGCGCGCGCAATCGCAACCCGCTGGATCTGTCCGCCGCTCAGTTCGTTCGATTTATGGTGACTGCGTGAATCAAGCCCCACTTTTGTAAGTGCTTCCATGGCCCTTTCCAGCCGCTCTTTCTTTCCCACACCGGCATAGATCAGGGGCAGCGCCACGTTTTCAGCGGCAGTAAGCCTGGGCAGCAGGTTGAACTGCTGGAAAACAAAACCGATCTCGATATTGCGCACTTCGGCAAGATCGTCATCGGGCATCTTGCTTACATCTTTCCCGTTCAGTATGTATTTACCGCCTGTGGGAGAATCCAGGCATCCGAGGATGTTCATCAACGTGCTTTTACCGCTGCCCGAGGGGCCCATCAGTGCAACGTATTCATTCCGGAATATTTCCAGCGAAATACCTTTCAGCACGGGGATGGCCTGCGAACCCATAAAGTAACTCTTACGGATATCTTCAAGACGGATGATAACACTCATAATGATTGGTTTCTTTTGGACCGCGAATGGTTTATTTCCTGATCACTTTCGGCACTTTGAAGAACTGCCCGTCTTTTTCAGGCGAATTCAGCAACGCTTCTTCCCGGCTGACCGATCCCGCCACCACATCTTCGCGCAGTACGTTTACGGCATCGCTGATATGCAGCAGGGGCGCAACGCCGGCAGTGTCCACCTCCCCGAGCTTTTCTACAAAAGCCACCATTTTCTCCAGGTCGCCCCGGATGGCTTCTTTTTCCACCTCGTCAAATTTCAGCCTCGCCAGGTGCGCCAGACTGTCCACCATCTTTGCATCGATCTTCATACCAGACAAAAATAGGGTTTCCCGAGTAACGGACAGAGGTTTTGCGGATCAGCGGGTGGGGGGATAATGGATTAGCGGATTACGGATTAACGGATTGATGGATAAACGGCGCACAGTCGGTTGCCCGATCAATCAGACAGCTTCCGAGCGGATGTCATCGCATAGCCAGCATCCCTAATTCACTAATCCATCATTCCCTGATCCGCAATCATCTAATCCTCATCCTTTTTTCCTAATTTCGGATACAATTAGTTGCATAACTAACTATTTTTACCGAAAGCTTTTTATATGATCCGTTCTATTAAAAAACTGGCTGTATTGGGCAGTGGTGTAATGGGTTCTCGTATTGCCTGTCATTTTGCAGGCATCGGTGTACCGGTGCTGTTGCTCGACATGGTGCCTAAAGGCGCTGAAGAAAGCACCAAACCCGCGGAAAGGAATAAACTGGTGAACGAGGCCTTACAGGCTGCTGTAAAAAGCAACCCATCACCTGTTTTTACCAAAGAGGTTGTAAAGCGTATCACAACCGGCAACTTTGACGACAATATGAAAGACATCGCCGGCTGCGACTGGATCATCGAAGTGGTGGTGGAACGGCTCGATATCAAACAGGCGATCTATACCAGGGTTGAACAATTCCGGAAACCCGGCACGTTGGTTACTTCCAATACGTCGGGCATCCCCATTCACCTGATGGCCGAGGGCAGGAGCGACGATTTCAAAAAACATTTCTGCGGAACGCATTTCTTCAACCCGCCGCGTTACCTGCGCCTGCTCGAGGTTATTCCCACACCGCATACAGACCCCGCCGTCGTTGATTTCCTGATGCATTACGGCGATGTGTACCTCGGTAAAACAACGGTATTGTGTAAAGACACACCCGCTTTTATCGCCAACCGCATCGGTGTGTTCAGCATTATGAGCATCTTCCATATTATGGATAAGCTTGGTCTCACCATCGACGAGGTGGATGCGCTTACCGGACCGGTTATCGGCCGGCCTAAATCGGCCACTTTCCGCACGGCGGATGTGGTAGGCATCGACACCCTGGTTAAAGTGGCAAAAGGTGTGGCCGACAATTGTCCGGATGATGAAGCAAAAGCCGTATTCGGCATTCCTTCCTGGCTGGATAAAATCGTTGCCGGCAACTGGCTGGGCGATAAAACCGGACAGGGTTTTTTCAAAAAGATCAAATCGGCAGACAGTAAAGAAATACTAACACTCAACCTGCAGACGCTCGAATACGGTCCGCGCGCCAAACCCCGGTTTGCCAGTATTGATGCTGCCAAACCCGTGGAAGACCTGAAGCAACGCATCGTCATGCTCAACGCCGCACCCGATAAGGCCGGCGAATTTTACAGGCAGTTCCATTATGCCCTGTTCTCGTATATATCGCACCGCATACCCGAGATCAGCGACGAACTGTACCGGCTGGATGATGCCATGATGGCGGGTTTTGGCTGGGAGATCGGCGCATTTGAATCATGGGATGTGCTGGGCGTTGCAAAAACCGTGGAAGCGATGAAAGCCGCCGGCTACAGCGTGGCTCCCTGGGTGGATAAGATGCTGTCTTCCGGCGCAGCAGGTTTTTATACACTGGAAGCGGGTAAACGGAAATATTACGACCTCGGCTCCGGCTCCTACAAAGTGGTTCCCGGTACAGAGGCGTTTCTTGTTTTGAACCATCATACAGATAAACTGGTGTGGAAGAACAGCGCCTGCCGCTTATACGATATCGGCGATGGCGTTGCGGGTTTTGAATGGAGCACCAAGATGAACAGCATCGGCGGAGAAGTGCTGGAAGGACTGAACAAAGCCATCGGCCTTGCCGAGGAAAAATTCAAGGGGCTGGTCATAGCCAATGAAAGCGCCAACTTCAGCGCCGGCGCCAACGTAGGTATGATCTTTATGCTGGCCATTGAACAGGAATACGATGAGCTGGATATGGCCATCCGTATGTTCCAGAACAGCATGATGCGTGTTCGTTATTCCTCCGTACCCGTGGTTATTGCACCACATGGTTTGACACTGGGCGGCGGTTGCGAAATGAACCTGCATGCAGACAAGGTATATGCTGCCGCTGAAACATATATCGGTCTGGTGGAGTTGGGTGTGGGTCTGATACCCGGCGGCGGCGGCAGTAAGGAATTTGCGCTGCGCGCCGGCGATGAACTGCACGAAGACGAGCCGGAGACCATTACGCTCAAGAACCGCTTCTTTTCGATTGCCACGGCCAAAGTGGCCACTTCTGCCCAGGAAGCATTCGATATGGGCATACTCCGCAAAGGCAGGGATGAAGCGGTGATGAACATCAACCGCCGTATTGCGGAAGCGAAACAGAGTGTGATCAGCCTGTACGACGAAGGATATGTAACCCCTGTTCCGCGCAGCGATGTAAAAGTGCTGGGACGTATGGGACTCGGCGCCATGTATGCGGGCATCAACGGTATGTGGCGCGGCGGCTATGCCACCGACCACGACGCACTTGTTGCACGCAAACTGGCCTATGTAATGTGCGGCGGCGACCTTAGCGAACAAAGCCTGGTAACCGAACAATACCTGCTGGACCTCGAGCGCGAAGCCTTCCTCAGTCTCTGCGGCGAGAAAAAAACCCTCGAAAGAATACAAAGCGTACTGAAAAGCGGGAAACCCCTGAGGAATTAAGGGAACCCCTGGATTGAGGTGGTTTATCGTGAGTTGACGTGAGTTATCGTGAGTAAACGGGAAGGAATTACCCAACAACTCATGTCAACTCACGCCGACTCACGTTTTTCACGCCTCACGCCTCATGTCCCCCTGCGTCCCTGCTATCTCCCGTTTCGTCATAAAAGAAAAAAAATCCTGCGGAACTGATTATCTTCGGAAGACAATCAAAACGCAGTTATATGCAACCTGTTCTTTCCCTGAACGGTATTTCCAAATCATACGGTTCCATCCAGGCTTTGAAGAATGTATCGCTGGATATACCGCAGGGCTGTGTATTTGGCATACTGGGGCCGAATGGCAGCGGTAAAACCACCATGCTCAGTATCATCCTGGATATCCTGAAAACCGATAACGGCAGTTTTAACTGGTTTGGCAAAAAAGGATCACCCGAGACAAGGAAACACATCGGATCCCTGCTGGAAACACCCAATTTCTACCACTACCTGTCGGCTGTCGATAACCTTAATATCACCCATGCGATCAGCGGCCGAGGTTCGGCCGAAGAAATCGAAAGGGTATTGAAGATCGTGAAACTGGATGAACGCAAGACCAGCCGCTTCAGCTCCTATAGCCTGGGCATGAAACAAAGACTGGCGATCGCCGCGGCCTTGCTCGGCGATCCGCAGGTGCTGGTATTTGATGAACCCACCAACGGCCTGGACCCCGTGGGTATTGCGGAAATACGTGAACTGATCAAAGAACTGGCCAAGAGAGGAAAAACGATCATCATGGCCAGTCACCTGCTGGATGAGGTTGAAAAAGTCTGCACCCATGTAGCCATCCTGAAAAAAGGCGATCTGCTGACGGCCGGAAGCGTAGACGAAGTGCTGGCCAATGAAGACATCGTTGAAATTTCAGCCAATGATATCGGCCAGCTCGAAACCATACTGGGCGGTCTTTCGGGTTATTCCCATATCAAAAAAGAAGGCAGCAGGCTGCAGCTGTTTTTCCCCGTAGGCACGGCAAAACTGGAAGACGTGAACCGTTTCTGTTTTGAAAAAGGCATTACGCTGAACCTGCTGACGGTTAAGAAAAAAAGTCTCGAGACCAAATTCTTCGAACTCACCAACCAATAACCAAACCACTGCACAATGTTTTCCCTGATAAAAATCGAATGGCTTAAGATCAAAAGGTACCCGGCTTTCTGGTGGATGCTGGGCATCGTATCGCTTACCTACCCGGGTGTGAACATGATGTTCTATTACGGCTATTCACAGTCGCTTGCACAGAGCAAAGACGTGGGCGCCATTGTGAAAATGATACTGGGTAACCCGTTCACCTTTCCCGAAACCTGGCATTCGGTTGCCTATTTCTCCTCGTTCTTTATCCTGCTGCCGTCTATACTGGTGATTATGCTGGTCACCAATGAATATACTTTCCGTACGCATCGCCAGAATATCATCGATGGCTGGAGCAGGGACCAGTTCATCACCAGCAAACTGTGCGATGTACTGATCATATCGGTGGTGATCACCATTGTGTATTCGTTGGTGGCGCTGAGTTTCGGACTGTATGTAGACAGCAACACCAGTTATCGCTGGAGCGAGCAGCTGTACTATATACCGCTGTTTTTTTTACAGACATTCGCGCAGTTAAGCATCGCCTTCCTGCTGGGGTATTTATTGAAAAAGGCTTTTATATCGCTGGGTATTTTCCTTTTCTATTACCTGGTGGTCGAAAACATCGCCGTTACCTGGATGCAGTTCAAACTGAACGACCTGGGCCGGTTCCTTCCCTTCGAAATATCCGACAGGCTGATACCGCCCCCTGCCTTTATGGGTAGGTTCAACAAAGATTACGACAAAGTATTGCATGCGATACCCCAGTTCGTGGTTTATTCGATCGTGCTTACCGCGCTGATCTGGCTGTTGTGTTTCAGGGTACACAGGAAACGCGATCTGTAATCGCCTGACAAGGATTGGGATTGCAAGAGCAGGAACAATATGAGGTTCCCGGTGATATCTATACACAGGCCTGAAGTGCTTCCCTGATATTCCGATGCAGAAAGCTGAATCCCGTTGATTGTATTTTGTCTGCGTTCACCGTTGCGCTTTTCAGCACTTCGATACTCATTTCGCCCATGATCAGTTTCAGTGCAAATACCGGGATATGCAGGGGAATAAAGTATTTTCCGCGCATAAGCTCCGCCAGTGCCAGCGTGAGCGCCTTGTTGGTAACGGGATGCGGGGCCACGGCGTTATAAGGGCCATGCATCGATTCGTTTTCGATGGCGGCGATATACATGCGGCAGAGATCATCTACGTGTATCCAGCTCACCACCTGTTTCCCATCGCCCAGTATGGCGGCAATACCCGCCCTTACCGGTTTTTTAAATTCCTGCAAAGCGCCTCCGCCGGGACTGAGCACGATCCCTGTTCTGAGTATCACCAGTCTTTTACCCAGGCGCTGAACCGGTTGTATGCTTGCTTCCCATAAGCGGCAGGTTTCTCCAAGAAAATGACCATCGGCAGCTGCGTTCTCGTCAAATCCTTTTTTTCGGCTGCCAGCAGTATCTGCACCATACCAACCGATCGCAGATGCGCTGATCACCGATCTGACCCGATTGGGAATCTCTTCAAGCGCTTTTACAAGCAGGCTGCTGGTTCTGGTACGGCTTTCGAGCAGCTGTTGCTTGCGTTTCTCCGACCAGCGCTTATCGGCCACGCCTTCGCCAGCCAGGTGAATGATATGATCGCTTGCGGCAATGGCATCGCTGTCGATGGCTTCTTTGCCCGTATCCCATTGCGCATAACGCAGTCGGGGCAATGGCTTTTTGCCTTTTGCCTGCCGGGTAAGTATGATCACCTGGTGGCCTTTACCGGTAAGCATTTCCGAAAGCCTTGTACCGATCATACCGGTGCCGCCTGTTATGAGTACCGTTGCCATATCTGTACAACAAAATTACCTCTAATAAAGTTGCCTGCTGTTATAAAAACAAAACCCCCGGCTTACGCCGGGGGACACAACTAAAATCACCAGGTTAAAACACTCGATTTATAGCAAGCAAGGGTTAGTCAGGCTTCTTGCCATCAAGGAAGGTATTGATGGTGGAAATTTGCGTCTGATCATTGTCATCTTTACTCACCGTGTATTTGCTGTAGAAATTTTCTACAGATGTCAGCGTACTGCCAAACAATTCCATGTTGCGGCGCACATAGGCTGGCACGGCATCGAATTCGTTGTTCAGATCGGCTGAATTGTTCATGTTATAAGAGAGGTTACGCAGCTTCTGTATTCTTTCCGCCGCGCGTTTCTTTTGTTCTTCCACTTCATCCAGTTCCATGTCGTCGTCGAAAGAAACCACCGGCCTGGGTTGGGGTGTTTCCTTCATCACCAGCTGCATGGCGGGCTCTTCTTCCGGTTCGGCCGCTTTGGGAGCGGGTGGTGCGGGAGGAGGAGCCGGTGTTTTTACCTGCCGGGCAACAGGCTGCATAGCAGGTTCTGATTCTGCATAGATATTACGGGGCTTGCTGAGCAGACCCGGTATGTTCAGGGCAGGTTCAGCAGGCTTTTCATGCAGGCTGATCTCGGTCAACTGCTCGCCGATGGTTTTAACAACCGGGGCGGGTGCAGCCGCTTCAGCTTTTACTTCTTCACTGGTTTCTGTGCCGAACTCAAACTTAAGCACGCTCAGTTCCTTTTCCATAACGATCACTTCGGGCGTTGCATGGCCGTCTTCGTCGTTACCGAATATGCTGAGCATGGATTGCAGCTGCGTTGTTTCCTCTGTCATCATTGGCGCCATCGCCGGTTCGGGTGCTACAAAATCCTGCACCGTCATTACAGGTGCCGGAGCCGCCGGTTCTTCCTGTTTCGGAACGATCATTTTCGGTTGTTCCTGCGGGGTATCCATGGTAAGCGGCATCACGATTTTCTCGGGCGCCGGCTCGGGCTTTCTGACACTTAGGGGTTTGGCAAACGGGTCCTTGTGTTCAAAACCGGTTGCAATCAGGGTAATGCCGATCTTGTTGTCAAGCGTCTGGTCATATCCCATACCCACGATCACATCCGTGTTTTCTCCGGCCTGCATGCGCAGGAAATTATTGATCGTTTCGAGCTCGTCCATGGTGCATTCGTGCTCACCTTCTGCGCTGTTGATGTTGATCAGTATCCATTTTGCGCCCTGGATATCGTTATCGTTCAGCAGTGGCGAGGCCAGCGCTTCTTCAATGGCACGCTGTGCCCTGTTCTCTCCTTCCACCTCGGCCTTACCAAGAATGGCCACACCGCCGTTTTTCATCACCGTGCATACATCGGCAAAGTCTACGATAATATGACCGCGGCTGTTAATGATATCGGTAATGCATTTTGCCGCGGTGGCCAGTACGTTGTCCGCTTTGGAAAATGCTTCCTTCATTTTGAGGTTGCCGTATTGCATACGGAGTTTGTCGTTGCTGATCACCAGTAAGGTGTCAACATAAGGCTTTAACTGGCTGATGCCCTGCTCTGCCTGCTGGTGACGGCGCGGGCCCTCGAACCCAAACGGCGTGGTAACGATGCCAACGGTAAGGATACCCAGCTCTTTGCAGATCTGCGCAATGATAGGTGCACCGCCGGTGC
Organism: Sediminibacterium soli; assembly: GCF_009939225.1. Classification (GTDB taxonomy): domain Bacteria; phylum Bacteroidota; class Bacteroidia; order Chitinophagales; family Chitinophagaceae; genus Sediminibacterium; species Sediminibacterium soli. Next base: position 137,921 of record NZ_JAACJR010000009.1, read on the forward strand.
CTGTTCCGCCTCCCATACCCACGGTAATAAAAGCCATCTTGGTATTCACTTCCAGGATACGCCTGATCTCGTCGAGCGATTCCTCCGTGGCCTTTTTCCCAACTTCGGGGTTGGCGCCTGCACCAAGTCCCTGTGTAAGATGCGGCCCGAGCTGTATCTTATTGGGGATATTACTTTGTTCAATTGCTTTCGCATCGGTATTGCAGATGATGAAATCAACGCCTTCGATATTCTGTTCAAACATGAAGTTAACGGCATTGCTTCCCCCGCCACCTACACCCAGCACCTTGATGATGGATGATTTCTGTTTGGGAAGATCAAAATGGATCATAACATGTGTTTTAAAATGCGTGAACGGATGAGTTGTGTTTAGTCGTTCTACTACAAACGGTGTAGAACAAGCATTTATTTTATAACCTGGTCTTCTTCTTCTTTAAACAGATCGATCAGGTTATTTTTGAACTTATCCCAGAACTTCTGCTTACGCGCCGATACGTCTACGGAGGCGGGGATGGTAACTGCTTCTTTTACGGGCACTGCTGCCTCTACCGTAAGGGTTCTCGGCACTTCCACTTTCTTGAATCTTTCCGTGAACTCCTTGTATTTATGGTCATAATCGCTGTAGCCTTTTAATATCAGTCCGATACAGGTAGAATACATGGGTTTCTTCAGCTCATCGATATGATTGGGTGCCAGGTGCTCGTTCGGAAGACCGATACGCGCGTTCAGCCCGGTGGTATATTCTGTCAGCTGGATCAGGTGCTTAAGCTGTGAACCGCCGCCGGTAAGGATGATTCCGCCGTTGAGTGCGCGGCTGTCGAGTCCCACCTGTTTGAGGTGGTAAGTGACAAAATCGAGTATTTCGCTCATCCTCGCCTGTATGATCGCCGCCAGGTTCTTTACACTGATCTCTTTTGCGGGCATTCCTTTCAGGCCGGGGATGGTGATGAAGGCATTGCTTTTTGCCTCGTCCGACAACGCGCTGCCGAACTGCACCTTCATTGCTTCGGCCTGGCTTTTCAATACACCCAGACCCATGCGGATATCGTTGGTGATGTTCTCGCCGCCAAACGGTATCACAGCCGTATGTTTTAGAATTCCCTCGTAAAACACAGCCAGGTCGCTGGTGCCGCCGCCGATATCGAGGATGGCCACGCCTGCTTCCATATCGATCTCACTCATAACGGCGCTGGCAGAGGCCAGTGGCTGCAGCACCAGGTCTTTTGTGCTCAGGCCGCTTCTTTCAACCGCGCGGTTAATGTTACGGATAGCATTGCGGTCGCCGGTGATGATATGAAAATTGGCGCCTACTTTCACGCCGTTGTACCCCACGGCATCCTTGATGTTCTGAATATTGTCTACATGAAAATCCTGCGGGATCACATCGATGATCTGGTCGCCCGCGGGAATAAATGTCTTGCGCTGGTTATTCACCAGCTGGTCGATCTCCGGCCGCTTGATCTCCGTTTCCGGGTCCTGGCGAACGATATCGCCGCGTGTTTGCAGACTTTTGATATGATGACCTGCTATGCCCACGTACACTTCGCTGATCTCGAGATCAGGGTTACTCTCATAGCAATTCTCCAACGCCTGCTGTATCGCTTTGATGGTCTGGTCGATATTCAGTACCTGGCCATGCTGCACGCCATTGCTGTTGGCACGGCCAAAACCGAGGATCTCGAGTTTGCCGTATTCGTTCTTCCTTCCCGCAATGGCCGCAATCTTGGTAGTTCCGATGTCGAGACCAACAATAATGGGCGCTTCGCTGTGATGCATAAAGTTGTGTTTTAGTTGTTATGGTTCTTTAGTTGTTGTGTCGTGCTTTGCCGGTCCCCGCTGCGGGACCCGGAATATTATCTTATTGTTTTACCCTCTCTTGTTTTGTTGTTCCATGTCAACTACACTATCTTACCGCTTTCTTAAGTACAGCCTTCGGCTGACGTTTGGTTGCCGGCTTCACCACTTTCGCACCTGTTCCGGATTTAGCCTTTACCGATAACGATTTTTTGTTTGTTTTATTGTTTAGTGTTGTCACAGTTTTTGATTTGACCGGTAGTGCTGACTGTGATCCCGGTGTTGCGTGCGGTTTCGATACCGTTTTTACCGAATCCTTTGCCGCTTTCACAGGCAGCCTGATGGCAACAGTTGCTTTATTCGTGCTGTCAGGTATCACCACCGGGTTATTGACCAGCGCATCCATGATCTGCTGGGCTTTTGCGGAATCAACCCGGGCCTGTGTTGTTCCTTTTTTGATGGCCACCACCTGGTTTGCGTACTGCGCATCCAGTTTCTCATAGGTACCGATACCGTTCTGCAGCCAGGCTTTTTTATAGAAAGTATACAAACGATTCAGCTTGCCGGCAATCTCTCCGTCGTTTCCCAGGCCGATGATGTGATCGCCGATAACGGGTACGATCTCGAATTTGGCTTCCGGCGTAATATCCACCTGTGCTGTCTGCGCCATCCAGAATGAATCTGCCAGTATGTTTTGTCCGATGTTTACCACGCTGTACAGTAAGGCGCTGTCGGGTTTGGACAGTATCGGTCTGCCTGTTGGAAAACCCGTGAAGGCCGGCACGCGTGCAGACAGTTTATCGCTTAACGGAAGCCTCAATGCGGCGCTGTCCACATAAAAAGAATACCCGTCTTTGGTGAACACCCTTGCCACCGGCTGCCGTTCGGTGATCCTGATCTGCAATACCTGGTTGTTATCAAGAAACATTTCGGCGTTCTTCACCCATGGGTTTCTTTCCACCACGGATTCCAGTGAGCGGAGGTTGATCGTGCTGAGTGCACTTCCTGTTGCCGTGCCGGTTACATGCAGCATATCCAGCACATCTTTCTCATCTATAAACATGTGCTTTTCGGCGCCGCTGATCTCCACACGGATATCGGTGCAGTGCCGACGGCTTTTTTTCTGCATGGCGGCACCCAGCAATACCATGGTACCGGCACCTACAATGCCCCAGGCGGTATTGGTCAATATTTTACGCCAGTTGTACTGCTTCATGTTCAGGGTTGTTCCAGTATCTGTTTAACGGGCTGCACCAGTGCATCTATATCGCCTGCACCGGCCATGACAACCAGCCCGGGTTTGTTTGTCTTCATCCATTGCTGCATCGATTCCTTGCTTATTACCTGTTTATTGCGGTTCTGCATCTTATCGAGCAATAATTCGCTTGTAACACCTTCCATGGGTAATTCCCTTGCCGGATAAATAGGCAGCAGCAACACTTCGTCCGCCATATCCAAACTGTGGGCGAACTGCTCCGCCAGGTCTTTGGTGCGGCTGAACAGGTGCGGCTGAAAAACCAGCGTGATCTTCCTGTCGGGGAAAATGCTTTTTACGCCGCTCAGCAACGCCCTCAGTTCTTCGGGATGGTGCGCGTAGTCATCGATCAGTACATGCCGGTCGCTTTTCAGCGCGTATTCGAACCGGCGGTGTACGCCTTTAAAATCTGCTATCGCAGCCCTGATCTTTTCGTCCTCAATGCCCAGGTACTTGCCCACCGTGATCGCCACCAGCGAATTTTCAATATTGTGCAGGCCTCCCATATGCAGCACCACATCCCTCAGTTCCCACTGTTTGCCGATTACGTGAAAATGATAACTGCCGTTCTTTACCGTTGTCTCCGCTGCGTACACATCGGCCTGTTGGTCGGAATAACTATAGGTGTACTGGTGCGCCGCCTGCAGCTCGGACTGGCGGGACAACCCATATTTTGTGATCAGGCATCCGCCGGGTTTTACTTTCCGGGAGAACTGTACAAATGCGTTCTCCACTTCCTCCGGCGTTCCGTAAATATCGAGGTGATCCGGATCCATAGCGGTGATCACGGCGATATCGGGAACAAGTTTCAAAAAGCTGCGGTCGTATTCATCCGCTTCCACCACCACCACATTTCTTTCACTGCTCCAGAAATTCGTCTGGTAATTGGCCGCTATACCGCCAAGGAATGCGTTGCAGCCATAACCCGAATGCCTGAGCAGGTGGGCCGTCATGGATGTTACCGTGGTCTTTCCATGTGTTCCTCCGATGCAGATATTGAAAGAGCTCTCTGTGATCCATTGCAGCACATCGCTGCGTTTCACCACTTCATAGTTGTGTTCCCGGTAATACGCCAGCTCCGCATGCTGCGCGGGTATGGCCGGTGTGTATACGACTACGTCCGCGTCTTTGGGTATCAGGTCGGTGTTCTCATCGTAATGTATCGGTATACCGGCGGCGGAGAGTTCCTTTGTTAACGGGGTCTCTGTTCTGTCGTAGCCGCTTACCGCTATGCCTCTCGACAGGAAATACCTTGCCAGCGCGCTCATACCAATGCCGCCGATGCCGATAAAGTAGGTGTTTTTTATATCGCCCAGTTTAGCCATGTACTGTTTTTAAAATTTCTTCCGCAACCAGCGTATCCGCGTTCCTGATGCCCAGCGGTTTGATTTTTTCGTGCAGTTGGGTCTGTGCCGCTTTATCGGCCGCCAATGCGATCACCGTTTTCACCAGGCTGTTTTTTGCATCGCTGTCTTTTACGATCAGGGCAGCCTGTTTATTTACCAGGCTCATGGCATTGGCTGTCTGGTGATCTTCTGCCGCCAGCGGAAACGGAACGAATACCGCGGGTTTTGCCACCACGCATACCTCAGCCACGGCCATGGCGCCGGCCCTGCTGACCACAATATCTGCCGCCGCATAGGCTTTTTCCATGTCTGTGATAAAATCATTCACCCATATATTGGCATGTCCCTTTCCTTTGGCGATATATTCCGCAGCCGTGGTTTTGCCTGTCTGCCAGATCAGCTGCAGGTTAGCGGCCGCAAATGCATCTATATGCGAGGCAATGGCTGCATTGATGCTGCGCGCGCCAAGACTTCCCCCCACTGCAAGAATGGTTGTTCTGGAAGGATCCAGCCCAAAAAAAGACAAAGCCTCTGCCCTGCTCACAGTGGCCTCCACAATGGATTTTCGTACCGGATTGCCACTTATGACAATCTTCTCAGGTGGAAAGAATTTTTCCATACCACCCGTTGCAACAAATATTCTCGTCGCCTTTTTTCCGAGCATGGTATTGGCCTTACCGGCGAAGGAATTGCTCTCGTGTATGAAGCTGGGAATATTTCTCGATTGTGCCAGGCGCAGTACCGGGTAAGTGGAATACCCTCCCACGCCCACCACCGCATCAGGCGGGAAATCGCGGAATATCTTTCTTACCTGAAAATAACTTTTGATAAGCTTGAACGGCAGGCCGGCATTCTTCCACAGTGCACTCCTGTTAAATCCTGCAATATCCAGCCCTTTTATCTCATAACCGGCCTGTGGTATTTTTTCCATCTCCATTTTTCCCTTCGCTCCCACAAACAATATATCCATACCGGCATCCAGCTGCTTCAGTGCATTGGCAATGGCTATGGCGGGGAAGATATGCCCGCCGGTGCCGCCGCCTGCGATGATCACCCGCTTTTTTTGTCCGTGAATATGTGTATCGTTTGTGCTCATTGTACTTTTTGTTCCGGAATATGTGCCGCAGCAACCGCAACCGGTTCTGCAATGGGTGTAAGCGGCAATGGCGGCGGTTCTTTTCCCTCCAGTTGTTCCACATTTCTTGCAACACTCAGTATGATACCGATAGCGCAGCAGGTAAATAAAAAGGAACTGCCCCCCATACTTACCAGCGGCAGCGTTACACCGGTTACGGGAACCAGGTTCACGTTCACCGCCATATTTGCCACGGCCTGTATCACCAGCGTAAAACTCAATCCCAATGCGAGAAATGCGCCGAATGCATACGGACATCGTCTGAATATGCGTATACACCTGAAAAGAAAAACGAGGTAAATGAATATCATGAACGCCCCGCCGAGCAACCCGTACTCTTCTATGATGATTGAATAAATAAAGTCGTTATACGCCTGCGGCAGAAAATTCCGCTGGCGGCTGTTGCCGGGCCCAAGTCCCACGAGTACGTTTCCATTGGCAATGGCTATCTTGGCCTGCTGCACCTGGTAAGGCGTTTCGGCGTCTGCGGCATAGATAAAATCCTGCACCCTTTTGACCCATGTGCCGAAGCGGCCAAATGATTTTACTTTCTCAGCAACGCCCGGCTTAGCCGTTTCTGCCTTCTGCGGACCGTTGTACGTGATCATCGCCACCATTACAATGATGGCAACGGGGATCAGCGCCACACCGATGGTCAGGAAAATGTGCTTAAGGCTTACCCGGCCGATAAACATCAGCAGCAATGCGGTGGCACCGGTAAGCAATGCATTGGACAGGTTGGCTGGCATAATCAACGCGCAGATAATGAGTACCGGTGTTACAATAGGTATGAACCCTTTTTTAAAATCCTTGACGATTTCCTGTTTCTTACTCAGCAGTCTTGACAGGTACATAAACAATGCCAGTTTTGCCACATCGCTGCTCTGTATCGTCATATTGATGATCGGAAGTTTGATCCAGCGGCTTCCGTCGTTGATCTTTGCCCCGAAGAAAAGGGTGTATAGCAAAAGCGGGATCGACAAAAGGAACAATATCGTAGCCACCCTTGAGAAGATGGTATAATTGATCCGGTGCAAAAAATAGATCAGCACCAGGCCAATGATCGAAAATGATAACTGTTTGAACAGGTACACATTGGTATTGCCCTTGTACATCTTATACGCCAGCGTACCCGTTGCACTGTACACAACCAGTATCGATATCAGCGACAACAGCACCACGATACCCCAGATATATTTATCGCCCCGGGTCCTGTGCACGATCTGCCCCCTGACATTGCTGATGCCGGGTATCTGTGAGAATAAGGTGTCTTTGATTTCAGACATGACCGATCGATTTACGATGTACGGTTTAAAAGCACAAAGCGGGAATACCTGTTTCGTACCCGGCAGACCGTACCTGCTAAAGTTCTTTTACCGCATCCTTGAATTGTGTGCCCCTGTCTTCATAATTTTTGAACAGGTCGAAGCTGGCGCAGGAAGGGCTCAGCAGCACCACATCGCCTTTCTCAGACAATTTGAAGGAAGCGTTCACGGCTTTCTTGGCAGAGTCTGTTTCCACAATTGTGGGCACAATGTCTTTGAAGGCGGCTATGATCTTTTTATTGTCCACACCCATACATACAACTGCCTTCACTTTTTCCTTTACCAGATCGGCGATCAGCGAATAGTCGTTCCCTTTGTCCGTGCCCCCGAGAACCAGCACCGTTGGCTTGGTCATACTTTCCAGCGCAAACCAGGTGCTGTTCACATTGGTGGCTTTACTGTCGTTAATGAATTCCACACCACGCACCATGGCAACGAACTCCATCCTGTGTTCCAGGCTGTGAAAGTCCTTTACAGCCTCCCGTATCTTCTCTTTTCTGATACCCAGCGTTGTCGCTGCAATTCCTGCTGCCATAGTGTTGTAGTTATTGTGTTTACCTTTCAACGCAAAGTCATAGATACTCATGCTTACGCGTTCTTCCTGGATTCTTAGCATCATCTGGTCTCCTTTGATGTAGCCGCCTTTTTTTACTTCGTGTTTCATAGAGAAGGGTAATGGGTTAGTATGGATGGTTAGTAAAGCCAGTTTTTGCATGATCACCGGATCATCTTCACAATAAATAAAATAGTCCTCCGCCGTCTGGTTCTGTATCACTTTGAATTTGCTGTCTATATAATTCTCAAACCTGTAATCGTACCTGTCCAGGTGATCTTCGGTTATATTCAGCAGCACCGCTATATCCGCCCTGAACGTTTTAATATCATCCAGCTGAAAAGAGCTGATCTCTGCCACATACACTTCTTTCGGATCCAGGGCCACCTGTTTTGCGAACGAGATGCCGATATTGCCTACCATCGCACAATCAAGTCCTGCCGTTCTGCAGATATGGTAGGTAAGCGCCGTAGTCGTGCTTTTACCGTTGCTGCCGGTGATCGCCACGATCCTGCTGTTGCCTTTGAAACGATAGGCCAGCTCTATCTCGCTGATCACGGGTATGTTCTGTGCCCGGATCTTTTTCACCATTTCGTTCTTTTCAGGAATACCCGGACTTTTCATCACTTCATCCGCGTTCAGTATTTTTTCTATTGTATGCGTTCCCTCTTCAAATGCTATCCCGTGATCAACCAGCTCTTTCCTGTAGTTGTCTTTCAGCATTCCGGCATCGCTCACAAACACTTCATAGCCCTGTTTACTGGCAAGTATCGCCGCGCCTACGCCGCTTTCGCCTGAACCGAGTATGACCAACCTGTGTTTCATTGTCAATTTCGAATTGTCGCTTATCTTATTTTTAATGTAACCATGGATAAAACGAGACAGATGATCGTAATGATCCAGAACCTCACTGCGATCTTGCTCTCATGGAATCCTTTTTTCTGGTAATGATGGTGCAAGGGGCTCATCAGGAATATCCTTCTTCCCTCTCCATATTTTTTCTTTGTGTACTTGAAATAACTCACCTGCAGTATTACGCTCAGGTTCTCTACCAGAAACACTGCACAGAATATCGGTATCAGCAATTCCTTGCGAACGATGAAGGCAAGCGATGCGATGATGCCACCCAATGCAAGACTGCCTGTATCGCCCATAAATACCTGGGCCGGATAGGCGTTGTACCAGAGAAAACCGATACAGGCTCCTACGAATGCACCTACAAAAATGGATAGCTCGCCAAGATTGGGTATGTACATCACGTTGAAATAATCCGCGAAGATGTAGTTACCGCTGATGTACACAAATACGCCGATGCCCACGCCCATGATCGCACTCACGCCCGCTGCCAGTCCGTCGAGACCATCGGTAAGGTTGGCGCCGTTAGACACTGCGGTAACAATGAACATCACGATAAGTATGTACACGACCCAGGTATACTTTTCTGCACCGGTGCCTATCCAGGTAATCAGCCTTGCATAGTTGAATTCGTGGTTCTTTACAAACGGGATGGTTGTGATCGGCGTTTTTACCTTGATGAATTTTTTCTGTATGCCGTTCAGCTCTCTTACAACCACATTGGTATCTTTTGCAAGACGTTCACCGCGCTGCAGCTGGGCGGCAGGACTTGTAATGATTTCTCTCTCCACCGTAACCGCATTACTGAAATAAAGCGTTACGCCAATAATAATACTGAGACCGATCTGCCCGATAATTTTTGAAACCCCCGCCAGTCCATCGCTGTCTTTCTTCTTATAGGCTTCCCCTTTTGCCTGGGCCGCTTTTCTTGCGCGTATTTTAAAAAGATCATCAAAGAAACCGATCAGGCCCAGCCATACGGTGCAAAGCACCATCAGGCGGATATATACTTTGTCAAGATTGGCAAAGAGAAGGGTTGGTATCAGTATACTGAGCAGTATGATGATACCTCCCATGGTGGGGGTTCCTTTTTTCTGGGTTTCGCCCTGCAATCCCAGCTCCCTCACCGTTTCACCTATCTGTTTTCTTTTCAGGAAAAGGATGATGCGTTTACCATACACCGTGGCGATCACCAATGACAGTATCACGGCCATCGCAATACGGAATGTCAGGAACTGGAAGAGTCCCGCGCCAGGTACGTGGAATTCCTTGTTTAGCCAGTTGAACAAATAGTAAAGCATGTTGGGTTGTATTATTTTTTTAACTGTTCAAACATTTCCTGCAACACTTCCTTATCGTCAAAATGAAATTTCACCCCTTTGATGTCCTGGTATTTCTCGTGACCTTTTCCGGCAACCAGGATGATATCTTCCTTATTGGCCATCGATATCGCCGTCCGGATAGCTTCCCTTCTGTCTGTGATCGAAATGTATTTTCGCTTGGCGGCGCTGGTAAGTCCCCGCTCCATATCCTGCAGAATCGCTTCCGGCTCTTCCGAACGGGGATTGTCGCTGGTAAAAATGACTTTATCGCTCAGGTCGCAGGCGGTTTGTCCCATGATCGGCCGCTTGGTTCTATCGCGGTCGCCGCCGCAGCCCACCACGGTGATCACCTGTTCATGCCCCTTACGCAGTTTTTTGATGGTCATCAGTACATTCTCCAATGCATCGGGCGTATGTGCATAGTCAACGATACCGATGATCATCTCGCTGCTGATGATATAGTCGAACCTCCCCTCCGCTCCGCTTAGAAGACTTAAAGCTGTAAGCACCGTATCGCTTTCTTCGCCAAGACAAACCGCAGCGCCGTACACCGCCAGCAGGTTATACGCATTGAACTCACCTATCAACCGGAAATGCACTTCTTTTTCGTTCACCAGCATGATCAGCCCGGTAAGCGCATTCTCCAGTATTTTTCCCTTGAATGAGGCAGGCGATTTCAGGCCGTAATAATATTTTTTGGCAGCCGTGTTCTGCAGCATCACTTCCCCGCGCTTATCGTCTGCGTTGGAAACGGCGAACGCATCGGAAGACAGATGGTCAAAGAAGGACTTTTTGACACGTATATACTCTTCAAACGTTTTATGGTAATCCAGGTGATCGTGCGTGATATTGCTGAATATTCCCCCTGTAAACCGGAGACCCGTGATGCGGTGCTGGTGAATGGCATGACTGCTGCATTCCATAAATACATGCGTGCAACCCTCGGTGGCCATCTGCGCAAGCAGGGCATTCAGGCTTACTGCGTCGGGCGTGGTATGTGTGGCGGGGATGATCTTGCCTGCAATCTGGTTCTGCACGGTGCTTACCAGCCCGCAGGTATACCCCAGCTGCGTAAACAATTTGAATAACACGGTGGCGATCGTGGTCTTGCCGTTTGTTCCGGTTACACCCACGAGTTTTACCTTGTGTGAAGGCTCATCATAAAAATTATGCGCCATACAGGCAACCGCTTCATGCGTATTGTTTACGAGCAGGTAAACCACATGTTCCGAAAGAGTGGCCGGCATCTCCTCGCACACGATCGCGCTGGCACCAAGTGAAATCGCCCTGTCAATAAAATGGTGCCCGTCTGACTGCACACCGCGTATGGCGACAAAAACAGCACCCTGCTGCACTTTTCTCGAGTCGATCTCAATGGAAGACACTGGAATGCCGGTATTGCCCGTCACCTGCTTCAGGTGCACTTTGTATACGATATCCTGCAGTTTTCTCATGATCAATGATTGTCTTAATTCAGTTCTATATTGACCAGTTGTCCCTTTGCGATCATCTGTCCGGGTTGAACAGACTGTGCCGACACTTTTCCTTTTCCTTTCACCGTTACCCGCAAGCCCATGTTCTCGCACAGGTATACCACATCTTTCAATCCCATGCCCTTCAGCTGTGGCATGGTGTTATTGACGATCTCCTTTCTGTTCATCACCAGCCGCGCATCTTTTGCGTTCATATTCGTCCATTCATCAATCCGGTTCGTGGAATCCGTATATCCAATCGACAGCTTGGAGGCAATCAGTGCCATATCCTGCCTGCTGCCGCTGTAGGCAAAAGCAGTGCTGTCCGTTTTTCTTTTCTGAACAGCTGCTGTATTGCTTTGCAGAATATAGGTGCTGTACAGGCGGTCTGCGATCTCTTTGAAAACGGGCCCCGCTATCGAACCGCCGTAATACACTGCAGCATGCGGTTTGTTTTTGATGATCACCACGCAGGTATACTGCGGGTTTTCTGCAGGGAAATAACCGGCAAAAGACGACTGGTATATCTTATCTGCATAACCCCTGTTACCATCGGCCACCAGCGCGGTGCCTGTCTTTCCCGCCACCTGGTAAGGCGTTCCTTTAAACAGTTCCTTGGCAGTGCCGTTGGTACATACACCCTCAAGACAGGTCTGCAATTGTTTCAGGGTGATATCGCTGCATAATTTCTCATCTATAACGGCCGGTGCAAATTCCTGCAGCAGCACACCTTCTTCTTTTACCGCACTCACCAGGTAAGGACGCATCATTTTCCCGTTGTTGGCAACCGCATTGTACAGTGTGGTTGTTTGCAGGGGCGTAACAGAAAGATTGTATCCGAATGCCATCCAGGGTAATGTGGTCGGGCCCCAGAAACGTCCGCCGGGTTTGTAGATCACGGGGCGGCCTTCTCCGCGCAGATCGATGCCCGTGAGTGTGTCCATGCGCATTTTTTTCAGGTGACGGATGAACTGATTGGGGACTGCCGAATAGTAGATCGAAGCCAGTTTTGCCATAGCCACGTTCGAGCTTAATTCAAAAGAATGCTGCACGGTGGTTTCGTTCTCTTTATGCACTTCGGAATCGTATACGGTCTGCCCTGCTATTTTCCAGGCGCCATGTTCAAGATTGATACCCTGGTTAAGGGTCACTTTTTTATCTTCCAGCAATGCCATCATGGTTGCCAGTTTGAAAGTGGAGCCCGGTTCGGTCGGACTGATCGCATAGTTGTAGTCTTCCCAGTAAGTACCGTCGGATCTTTTGCCGAGGTTGGCGATGGCTTTGATCTTTCCCGTTTTCACTTCCATCACGATCACGCAGCCATGCTGCGCATCGTTTTTGACCAGCATTTTCATCAATGCGTTTTCAGCGATATCCTGTATAAAAACATCGATCGTACTTACAATGTCCTTGCCTGTCTCGGGTTCTATTTCGTACGTATCATCCACCGGAACGCTTACACCGCCGGCAATGGTGCGAACGGTGCGTTTGCCATTGCGTCCGCGCAGCAAACTGTCGTAGGTCATTTCCAGTCCAACCTTATTCGAGTCCCTGGCCAAACCGATGGTTCTGAATGCCAGCATCTGGTATGGGTTGAGGCGGATGGTTTTTTCGTTGGCGATCATGCCGCTTTTGTATCTGCCCAGCCTGAACAGCGGAAATTTCCGCAGTTGCTCATACTCGCGAAAGCTTGCTTTCTTGTGCAGCAGAAAATAGCCTTCTTCGTTTTTATACCCCTGCTGTAACAGCGTCTTGTACGCGCCTGCTGTCTGGTCCTGGAACAAAGCAGCCAGGCAATGACTCAATGAATCGATATTATTCCGGAACAGCTGCCCGTTCTTCTCCCGCAGTGCATCCACGCGGAAGTCCATGTATATATCAAACTGTGGAATGCTGGTACTGAGCATCTGCCCGTCTTCGCTGTAAATGGTGCCGCGCTCCGCTTCGATCTCGTCCATTCTGAGGTGAAGGCTGTCGCTCATGCTGCGCCAGTGCGCGCCCTGTACCTGCTGGATATAGATGGCCTTGCCAAAAATGGCAACACAGGCCACCACCACCAGTATGTAACTGAGGTAGACCCTCCAGAGTATGTCGCGTTTTACATCCAAGCGTTGGTTATTAGTAATCAGGAAATCGAATTAATTGGTGTGTATTCTTTTCAGCCGCTCAGGCATGTCCCTGCTTACCTTCAGTCCCAGTGGCTCTGCCGCTTTAACAATCTGGGCTTCCTGGCTGCGGAACATCACTTCACTCTTCAGCGTTTTGTATTCGTATTGCAGTTCCTTCAGTTCACTCGAGGTATTGTTGATCCTTCTGATCGTTTTATCCGACCGATGGCCATTGGCGATATATAATACAGCCAGTACCGAGAGGAAAAGAAAGAACGGGATATTCTTTACAATCCATTGGTAGTTGAACATCCCCTTTAAAGGATTTTTACCGGTGGTATTTTTGGTTTCTTCTGCCAATGCTGTGTTTGTTGGTTGGTGGTTTTCGGTAATGGTTGCTGCAGTCGGGCCGCGACCGGCAACTCAGCATCTTTCCGCAACCCGCAGTTTGGCACTGCGGCTGCGGGGATTGCGTTTCAGTTCTTCTTCAGAAGCAGTTATTGGTTTTTTGGTAACGATCCTGAACACCTCTTCTTTCGCAACGGGCATGAAGGGGTTATCAACCGTTTCTTCAAAACTGCCCTGGCGGAAGAAATTCTTCACAACCCTGTCTTCGATGGAATGAAAGGTGATGATGGCAACACGGCCACCCTTTTTCAGCACAGCAGGAACCTGCTGCAGCATGTCTCTCAACGCACCCATTTCGTCGTTCACCCCGATCCGAAGAGCCTGGAATACCTGGGCCAAGTACTTGTTGGGATTTCCTTTCACCGAGGGGCCGATCAGCGCTTTAAACTGTTCGATGGTAGCATAGGGCAGGTTTCTTCTTTCCTGCACGATCTGTTTTGCGAGTGTTTTGGAATTGGTTACCTCTCCAAACTGCTCGAACAGTTTATGCAGCTGCTGTTCGCTGTAATCGCGGATGATATCAACGGCAGACGATGCCTGTCTTCTATCCATACGCATATCCAGCGGACCGGCAAAGCGTGTTGAAAAACCGCGCGCTCCTTCATCGAACTGGTGACTGCTTACGCCCAGGTCGGCCAGAATGCCGTCTACCTGCGTTATTTTATGCAATCGCAGCATTCGCTGCAGGTGACGGAAGTTCTGCGGCACAAATACCACGCGTTCATCGTCTGGCAGGTTGCGCTGCGCATCCGCATCCTGGTCAAATGCAAAGAGCCTGCCCTGTTCGTTCAGCTTCGCCAATATTCCCCTGCTATGGCCGCCGCCCCCAAACGTGCAATCCACATACACGCCATCGGGCCGGATGGCCAGGCCATCGAGAGATGCTTCGTACAGTACAGGAATGTGATACATCAAATTTGAAAATTTGAAAACCTGCCTCGCCGGCAGGCTGGTTTGAAAATTGGAAAACTGAGGACGGAACGAGCAGATCGGAAAACCGGAAGAGTTGGTTTGAAAATCACTGTCATCACGTTTGTCATTTTCAAATTTTCAAATCTTCAGATTTTCAAATTTTGTTCTCCGCCATCACCTGCTGGGCGAGATCACTGAAAGCCTCGGGTGAGAAATCCTCAAAGAGCTGTTTGTACTTACCTGCATCCCAGATCTCGAACCGGTCTACGGCGGCCGCAAGAACAATGTCTTTGGCCAGCCCGGCAAACTCCTTCAGTGTAGGCGGAAGCAGCAAACGGTTGGCGGAATCGAGTTCCACTTCCGTTGCCCCACCCAGGAACTGGCGGCGAAATTGACGTACCTTGGGGTCGAAATCATTCAACTGGCTGATTTTGGCAATAATCTGTTCCCAACTTTTGAGCGGATACAACGTGAGGCATTTTTCGAACCCACGGCTGAGGATGAAACGCGTCTCCCCTTCCGGCAACTGTTTTTTCAGTCCGCCCGGAAGCAGGAAGCGACCTTTCGCATCTACCGTAGCCTCGTATTCTCCGTGAAAACTGCTCATTGGTGAATAAATATTGTCAGAATTACCACTTGTTGACACAAAATAACACTTTTTCCCACTTTTAAATTGAAAATGGGCGATTTGTATTTATCCACTAACGGCCGTTCGGCTCAAATGCAGCAGGGATAAGGATTTGCGAAGATTCGCTACAGTCACCCACTCAAACCCATGTGAATTACTGTGGATAACCCCTGCACAAACGCCTCGCGACTGTGCATTACCGTCTCAATTGAAAACCAACTGCTGCGGTTTGTTATCCGCCAAATTCATTTCCGTCCCCATAAAATACTGTAAATCAATTTGTAAAGCAGGAATGCAGATCAATGTGTTTATAGCGGATAAGCAACCGCCGGGCTCTGGTGCCCTGTGAACAACACCGCTAAGCATTGCCGCCCAAGTGCGGAAAAGGGAGCGGACGGAAGACTGGCAAGCCGTTTCAACCAGTCCAGTTTTTCCGGCGGATTACACCGATTAGACGGATTTTTGCAGGATGCATCCAAGGTTTCTCTCCATCCGGGATTTTACCTACGAATTACCGGAAGAACGTATCGCCAGGTACCCGCTGCCACAACGCGACCAGAGCAAATTACTGGTCTGGAAAAAAGGGTTGATTTCTGAAAACAGCTATGCCTCGGTGGCTGATGAAATTCCGGAAGGCAGCCTGCTGGTCTTCAACAATACCAAAGTGGTGGAAGCCAGGCTGCAGTTTCGTAAACCCGGCGGCGACAGCATCATCGAAATTTTTTGTCTTGAGCCGGGCAGCCAGTACGCAGATATCACCACTGCCATGCTGCAGAAAGGAAGTGTTACCTGGAAATGCCTGGTAGGCGGTGCAAAAAAATGGAAAGAAGGCAGGCTTGCGAACACGGTTAACACCGCGCAGCGATCCGTTACACTGACGGCAACCAAGCTGGAAAAAAACAACGATCATTACCTGATCGAACTCAGCTGGGATGACACTTCACTCAGCTTTGCGGAGCTATTGCATCTTGCGGGTGCCATACCGCTTCCGCCATATCTTAACAGAGCGGCAGAAGCATCCGATAAAGAACGGTACCAGACCATCTACGCACGACACGATGGTTCTGTTGCCGCGCCCACGGCAGGACTTCATTTTACCGATACCGTTTTTCAGTCGCTGAAAAAAAAAGGCATCGGGCATGAATTTGTGACGCTGCATGTAGGTGCGGGCACTTTCAAACCTGTGAAATCCGAAACCATGCAGGACCATGATATGCATTCGGAATTCATCGATGTCACTGCGGCATGTATTGAACACATTCTTCAGCAGCTTCCGGGAAAGATCATCGCCGTTGGCACCACTTCGCTGAGAACGATCGAGAGCCTGTTCTGGCTTGGACGGAAAGTGCTGGCGGATGAACGCATACAACCCGAAGCACTTTTTCTTTCCCAATGGGAGGCCTACGAAATACCCGCACAGGAAAATAATGCACGGACCGCATTACAGGGTCTGCTCGACTGGATGAAAAAACACCAGTGCAGCCGGCTGCTTACCAAAACACAGATCATTATTGCACCCGGATATACTTTCCGGATCGTTGGCGGACTGATCACCAATTTCCACCAGCCACAATCCACTTTATTGCTGCTGGTTGCCGCCATCACCGGCAAGGAATGGAAGACCGTTTACGGCTATGCACTGCAGCACGGGTTCCGTTTTCTGAGTTATGGGGATGGGTCGTTGTTATGGGTGTAAGCTGACCCCACTCTGCGGATTAATAGCAGTTTTTTTACCGCAGAGGAGGGGGGAGTTTCGCAGAGGTTTTTGGGGGGATTACTTATTTCCGTGCTTTAGCTTTCCACTTTTTCCGCCAGGGGCATTTCGATGGTGAAGGCGCTGCCCTTGCCCAGGGTGCTTTCAACCTTGATCTTTCCCTTATGGGTGTCTACCACCGTTTTTACATAGCTCATACCCAGGCCAAAGCCTTTAACATCATGAAGGTTGCCGGTATGCGCGCGGAAGAATTTCTCGAAGATGCGTTTCACGGTTTCCTTATTCATACCGATGCCGTTGTCTTCGACACGCATCACAAAAAATTTCTTGCTGCAATGGGTAGAGATGGTGATCCGCGGCTTCTCCTTTGAATACTTGATCGCGTTATCGATCAGGTTGGAGATCATATTGGTGAAATGCACTTCATCGGCCTTGATCAGGTCTGATTTGGCATTGAGCTGCACCCGTATCTCTCCTTCTTTTTCCTTTAGCTGCAGCTGGTAGTTATCGAGTATATCCGTAATCAGAACATGAACATGCAAAGGCTGAAAGTTCAGCTGCAGCTGTTGCCGTTCCATCAAACCCGCCTGCAGTATCGTTTCCACATGTTTGTTCATGCGCACATTTTCTTCCTTGATGATGCCGCTGAAGTACCTGGTTTTTTCCTTGTCCTGCTGCACTTTTTCATTCCGCAGCGCATCCACGGCCAGCGAGATCGTGGCCAGCGGGGTTTTGAACTCGTGGGTCATGTTATTAATGAAATCGCTTTTGATCTCGCTCAGTTTGCGTTGGTCAACCAGTGATTTCACCGTAATGTAAAATGCGGCAATGATGATCAGCATAAAGGCTACGGCTCCTATCAATACCCATTTCAATGATGCCAGCACCGGCTTCCGGTAGTCGGGAACGATCACCAGCAATTTTTCGGAGTCAGCGATCCCTTCCAGTTCAGAACCGCTTTCGGGTACGATCGGAAACCATACCTGCTTGAAATTTACGGTATCCAGCAACTGCTGGTTAAACCGCGATGTGGACATCTCCAGCTCCTCCTTGCTGTTGGCCACCCCGAATTCGAAGGACATGTCCTTGACATTCCTGTTTTCAAGCGCCATTTTTATCTTGGAGGCCACTTCCTGCAAAGAAAATTTTTCGCTTACAGTGGGTGCGTTGAGTATATGCAGGTGGTAATCGGGACTGAAGGTCATGCCATTCCTTCTGGGCAACCGCAGCTGCCGGCTGTAGGTATTATTGGCCAGTTCGTTGGCAACGTCTTTTACGGCAGTCTCCACTTTGGAGGCAAACTGGTTTTCGGTTACCTCCAACAGGTTATCAAACCAGGATTTCTGCAGCAGTATCAATCCGAGGATAGACAGTGAGATCAGTATGATGATAGCGGGGAAAGTTCTCTTCATCCTCACAAATATAACCTGAACGGGAAACACCGGAAGAGGTTTACCAGGATTTTAACTCTGGAAAAGCAACCCGAAAGCTGACTTACTGATCCAGATTTCCGTTTTTCCCGTTTGATATTTGACTTTTCATTTTCCTGCTTTTGGTTTATCTTTTACCTATGGTTGAACCCGGGCCAGGCATATTACTGATCTCCGATCCATTCCTCAAAGACCCCAATTTTGCCCGGACCGTCGTGTTCCTCTGCGAGCACCATCCCGAAGGAACTTTCGGTTTTGTGCTGAACAAGAACGCCGACCGCGAACTGCGCGACCTGATCCGCGATGCAGAAAACATTCATTTCCCGGTATATGAAGGCGGACCGGTTCAGAAAGACACACTCCATTTTCTTCACCAGCGGCCGGAGCTGATCGAAGGCGGGCTGGAAGTGACCGATGGTATTTACTGGGGCGGTAATTTTGAACAGGTGCTGGAACTGCTGCGCGAAAAACAGCTCGGTAAAAAAGACATCCGTTTTTTTCTCGGGTACAGCGGCTGGTCGGACGGACAGCTCGAAAACGAATTGAAAGAAAAAAGCTGGATCACAAAGCAGGCCAGCCGGCAACTTGTATTCAATATGGATGCAACAAAAGTCTGGAAACTGGCGTTGGAGGACATGGGTGGGGAATACAGCCAGATGATCAATTATCCCTTAGATCCGCAGTTGAATTAACACGTACTGTTACATTGTTATATGGCTATGGGTGGCCGTTGGATCGTTTGAGCAGCTTATTTGCATTTGCCAGGTCTAAAAACAAAAATCCCCGGCGCAGGCCAGGGATTTTCAGTAATGCTTTTATTCTGCTCAGGCTGCAGAAGCACCTTCCACCAATACCGTTACCTTGTTGTTCAGTACTTCTACAAAACCACTCTGGATGGTATAGCTTTCGGAGCTCTTGCTTTTGTCTTTCAGTATTTTCAGTGTACCCTTACCCAGTGCACTTACCAGTGGCGCGTGTTTATCGAGTATTTCGAATAAACCCGTGATGCCCGGCAATACCACGCCGTACACATCGCCGCTGTAAAGCTTTTTTTCGGGTGTTAATATTTCCAGTGTCATGATATAATTTGAAAATTAGGGAATTTGAAAATTCTAAAATGCGTTGTTTTCATCTGCACATCTTCAAATTTTCAAACCTGCCGGCAGGCGGGTTTTCAAATTGCCTACGCTTTCGCGGCGTCGAGCATTTTCTTTCCTTTTTCGATCGCGTCTTCCAGTGTACCTACCAGGTTGAAAGCTGCTTCCGGATACTCGTCCACTTCACCGTCCATAATGGCGTTGAAAGCGCGGATGGTATCGTTGATGTCAACGAACACACCTTTCAGACCGGTAAACTGTTCTGCCACGTGGAAGGGCTGTGAAAGGAAACGCTGCACTTTACGCGCACGCTGTACGGTCATTTTATCTTCTTCGCTCAGCTCGTCCATACCGAGGATGGCGATGATATCCTGCAGTTCCTTATAACGCTGGAGGATCAGTTTCACGCGGTCGGCACATTCGTAGTGTGCTTCGCCCACGATTGCGGGTGTCAGGATCCTTGATGTGGAATCCAGCGGATCCACCGCAGGATAGATACCCAGGTCGGCGATCTTACGGCTCAATACGGTAGTGGCATCCAGGTGTGCAAAAGTGGTTGCCGGAGCCGGATCGGTCAGGTCATCCGCAGGCACATATACCGCCTGTACGGATGTGATCGAACCGTTCTTGGTTGAAGTGATACGCTCCTGCATCAGTCCCATCTCGGTAGCCAGTGTTGGCTGGTAACCCACCGCAGAAGGCATACGTCCCAGCAGCGCCGATACTTCCGAGCCGGCCTGTGTGAAACGGAAGATATTGTCTACGAAGAAAAGGATGTCCTTACCTTTTCCGGTGCCGTCGCCGTCACGGAAATATTCCGCGATAGACAGACCGCTCAATGCCACACGGGCACGTGCGCCGGGAGGTTCGTTCATCTGTCCGAATACGAATGTTGCTTTGGATTCTTTCAGGTCTTCGAGGTCCACTTTGCTCAGGTCCCATCCGCCTTCTTCCATGCTGTGTTTGAAGCCCTCGCCGTATTTCATGATACCCGCTTCGATCATTTCACGCAGCAGGTCATTACCCTCACGTGTACGTTCACCCACACCGGCGAATACCGAAAGACCACCATGGCCTTTGGCGATATTGTTGATCAGTTCCTGGATCAATACGGTTTTACCCACACCCGCACCGCCAAACAGACCGATCTTACCACCTTTTGCATAGGGCTCGATCAGGTCGATCACTTTAATACCTGTGAACAGTATTTCGGTGGCTGTGCTCAGGTCTTCGAACATGGGGGGTTTGTTGTGGATCGGGCGGCCATTGGTCTTATCCACCTGGGGCAATCCGTCGATCGCATCACCGGTTACATTAAACAGGCGGCCATTGATACCCGCACCGATAGGCATGGTGATCGCTCTGCCGGTATCGGTTACTTCCATACCGCGAACCAGACCTTCCGTACCGTCCATAGCGATGGTACGCACGCTGTCCTCACCCAGGTGCTGCTGTACCTCAAGTACCAGCTTCTCACCGCTTGTTTTGATGATTTCCAACGCGTTATAAATTTCAGGCAATGTCCTGTCATCGGGGAAATGAACGTCAACTACCGCACCGATGATCTGTTTGATCTTACCTTTTGTAGCCATATCAGGGGATATAAATTGGTTTAAAAATACGGTTTGAATACACGGAAACAGCCCGTTTTCCAAACTTGGCGGCAAAGGTAAGGGGATGCAGGATAAAATGGGAAAAACAGCAGCTGAAATTGGGAAAAATCTGGGAAAACGGGGCCAGCAGACAAATTGACCATTCAACCCGGCCAGCCAACCCTACTTCTGCCGCTTCAGCCAGGATTCGGGGTCCTGGGGAACGCTTTTATCGTTCATGATCATAAACAGCAGCAATCCCTCCCCGTCTATGCCCGTACCGGTTTTGCCCAGGGCCGAGCCGGCTTTTACTTCCTGGCCCCTGGAAATGCTGATCGAGGATAAGTGGTTATACCCGCTGAAATACTTGCCATGCTGTACCACCACCATCTGCTCCCCGTCTACCTCGCTGGCGTACACCACCAGCCCGTCGGCTATGGACCGTACGGTAGACCCGATGGGTAAGGATATTTCAATACCGTCTGTTCTGCGGGTCAGTTTGGTGCCGGCGATCTTTTCGATGCCAAAATGCGCGGTTACCACCCCGGTTGATACCGGCCAGGGAAGGCCGCCCCTGCTTCTTTCGAAATTGATGGACATTTCCCTGCCTTCGGGTGTGGATTCAAGTGGCGTATAGGCCCTGTTTTTTTCGGTGGACGTCATGCCCGTAACCGGTTCGTTGCTTTTAGGCCGGGTTGAAGGGGTGGTGGCGGGTGCGTTGGCCTTGCCCGCGGCATCGGCCTGCTGCTGCGCTTTCAGGCGGGCGGCGGCCTCTCTTTTTTTGGCTTCCTCGATCTCCCGGCGGATAATGGTATTGAAAGCCTGCTGTACCCGCTGGCGCTGGCGCTCTTTATCGCGTATCTGGGTGCTGATCTCTTTCTCCCGGCCCTGCAGCTGTTTTACCACGGCATCCTGCTCCAGTTTATCGTCCTGCAGCACTTTTAACTGCTCACTTTGCACCTGCAGCGTAGCCAGGCGGTCTTTTTTGTTGGAACTGAGCATGCCGATCTTATCCTGCAGCAGTCTGTCGGATTTTACGATGGTTTCTGCCTGTGTTTCCCTGTTCTGCCGGTAGCTTTTCAGGTAGGCCACGCGTTTGACGGCGTCATTGAAACTGCTGGCGGAGAAAAGAAAGTTCAGGTATTCGTAACTGCCCCTGTTCTTATAGGCAAACACAATGCTCTGGGCATATTTTACTTTCAGGGTATCCAGTTCGCGGCGGAGGCGGTAAATATCCCGTTCGTTCAGGAAAATGGTCTCATCCAGCTGACGAACCTGCTTATTGATGCCGTTAACCAGTTCCTGGCGTTTGTTGATCTTGTTTTTGATGATCGCCAGCTGTTTCAGGGATACTTTTTTATTCTTCTGCGTTTCCGCGTATTCTTTGTTCAGTTGAATCAGCTCCCGCTGCAGGTCCTGTTCTTTTTTCTGCAATTCCTCCCTTGACTGCGCATACGCGGATACCGATGCAGCTGTCATGCATAGGATTACGATCAGCACCCTGAACCTGCGTATATGGTATGTAACAATCTGGTATGTACTCATGCTATTGCGTTGGCGAACTGCGGTAAATTACAATCGCTTCAGGTTTTTGGGGATATCGAAATTATATTTTAACGGTTCGTTTAATCCATATTCCTTGAAGTCGAGCGAGATATCGAGTTTTGATTTCTCGGCAAGGGATATTTTCCTGTACGTAGAAAACTGGAAGGGCCCCATGGGTCTGTATTCCCCGAACGTAATATCACCCGTGCGGTTGCGCTGGGTATTTACATCGTCCAGTTTGCTGTGCAGTACTTTATAACCGTTGTTGTCCAGCGTAAGCAGGTGTTTGAAAATATCTCCCACCAGCAATACCAGCAACTGCGTGGGACCTGCTTTATAGGACACCAGGTTGCTGTCTGCGAATACCGGGTTACCGATGATCAGGTCCTGCAGCGTATAAAAATCAAAAGGCAGCTGGGTCACTTCCTGCAGGTAACCGATGGAACGGTAGGTTACGGATTTCTGTCCCACCAGCTGCGCCACCACTACGCTGTCCTTCCTGATCTTGGCTTCCAGCCCCACGGCCGATATCCCCAGAAAACTTCCTTTGATCTTGATCAGGATGATGCTGTCTTTTTTCATGCTCACATAAGCGGTATAGCTATCGCTTTTTTCCGGGCCTTCGTAATCAACCTTGATCTTGGCGTTAAACGTGTTGAAATCAATTTTATTGTGCAGGGCCTTATCGAGTATATCCCTCACAATGGCGCCCGAATCAACACTTGGCTTGGCGGAAATAATGACGGTTTGCGTGGTGTCTTTTTTGGTGATCGCTTCCTGTATCTGCTGTGTTTTCTTAACGGTTTTACAGGATGCTGTCAGCAATAATGCCAGTATAAAAACGATCAGGGGGGTCTTCATAATTTACTGTTTTCCGGTATGCCCGAATCCTCCGGCACCTCTTTGTGTTTCATTAATGGTTTCTGCGGGCAGCCAGTTTATTTTTTCCACTTTCTGCAATACCATCTGTGCGATCCTGTCGCCGTTATGCACGGTCTGCGGTTCGCCCGACAGGTTGATGAGTATCACTTTGAGTTCGCCGCGATAATCGGCATCCACCGTACCCGGGGAGTTGAGACAGGTAATTCCCTGCTTGATCGCCAGACCGCTGCGGGGACGGACCTGTATCTCATGACCTTCCGGTATTTCCACGAATAAACCAGTGGGTATCAAAGTTCGTTCCAGGGGTTGCAGGGTAACCGGCGCCTCCAGGCTGGCGCGTATATCCATTCCGGAAGCGCCTTCTGTTGCATAATGGGGTAAGGGGTTGGCCGACTGGTTAACAATCGGAATATTGATCGCTCCTTGTGACATGGGGCAAAAATAACCCTTCCGGGGCTATCGGCCGTTTTCGTTTGCTAACCGGACGGCCGCGGGTTTCGGGGAATTACCGGGCCGGTTATCCTTCCGACCGATATTCTTTGTTAAAAACCCCTGCCGATCCGGTTATCTTTGACGGGATATGCACCTGAATAGCCAAGCCGCCAAAGCGTTGATCCGAAGAAATATTCAGACCGTCCGCAATTTCTTTCATCTGGGTCTTATACAGGGCAGCAACGCGCTGATACAGATCCTGCTGATACCGGTGATCACAAGAACGATCGGCCTGGGAGAACTGGGGCATGTGTCTGTAGCGGCATCTGTTGCGCTGGTGGCGGCCATACTGGTGAATTATGGCAGCAATCAATCCGGTGTAAAAGATGTGGCCCTGCTGCGGCAGGACCCCGAAAAACTCGCCGGGCTTTTCTTTTCCGTCTATTATGTACGGCTGCTGATCTGCTCAGTCTGTATCGTTGCTGTGCTGGTATGGCACTGCTGGTTCCGTTCTTTCTACAGTCTGTATTGCCTTCTTGCCCTGCCAATTGTGCTTACAGAACTGTTCAACCCGTTTTTCTTTTTTGTGGGTATACAGCAGCTGGGGCTTTACAATATCATGAACCTCTCGGGCAGGATCGTGTCGGCGGTCTGTATCCTGTTTTTCGTTCATTCGGCCGACGACGGTCCCTGGGTAAATTTTTACCTGGGAATCGGCAACAGCATAGCCTATGCCCTGATGTTGTGGTACGCGCTGAAAAAGTTTGGAATACACTTTACCCGTTTTTCTTTTTCCTCTGTTTGGCCCCTGCTTAAAACCAACGCGTATTTAACGGGGAACAATCTTTCGGTTCAGCTGCAGCAGTCTTTTTTCCTGTTTACGATCTCGGCTACGGCGGGCAGCCTGGTACTGGGTGCCTACTCCCTCTGCGACAGGATCATCATGGCGGCAAGAATGATTATTATTTCGTTTTCCAACGCCATTTATCCGAAAGCTGCCCTGGGTTTCCGCCAGGAAAGACAAAAATGGTCCCATCAAAAACGGATGATGAACATCGGCCTGTTCTTTGTCTTCAGCATGGCCGGCCTGTTTGTTTTTGCACTGGCGCCCCTGCTCACAAAAATCATTACCGGAACCGATGAGGCACTTACTGTCTATTATATGCGTTGTATCAGTTTTGTACCCCTGGTTGCCGCGCTCAACTCGCTCAACGTAATCGACCTGCTGTTGAAAAGCAGGTATGACTATATTTTCCGGATCTCTGTTATGCTGCTGCTGATAACCATCACCAGTTCAATGCTGTTCTATCACCTGGGCAGTGTTTCGCAATATGGCTATTACCTTCTGTCGGTTGAAGTGTTCAGTATTCCCCTGTACCTGTATTATATTGCCAGGACCAACGCACAAAAAAGCAATCCGGCGTTTTTTGGCTAATTTGCCGGAGATTTGTACAAGACCGGGATCCTGTCATCCCCTCATTCAATAATTTATATTGCATGCTTTCTGATCTGAAAAAAGGCATTGGCGTATCCATACTGGCTATATTGACTATGGCAACCGGCGGTTGTTTTAAAAACCTGCCTTCAAAAAATATTATTTACGACAATAATTTTGAAAACGGAGACACTTCCTATATCCGCGTTTCCAATGTCAACGGCCCCGTCGACTCCCTGAAAGTGGTTACGGTAAACGGGTCAAAAGTGCTGGGACGTTTTAACAACCACCTGGTTATTCTGACATTAAAGAACCTGCCGGAACACAATGCACTGAAATTCGAATTCGATCTCAACATTCACGACAACTGGAACGGCGAGCATTTACTGCCGGGCAACAGTGTACCGGATGTATGGATCATGAAAGTGGACGGCTATCCTGTTTATATCACCACCTTTTCCAATGGTCCTTATAACCAGTCTTTCCCCGACAATTACAAAAACGGAACTTCAAAAAATCCGCCCCGCAGCAATGCATGGGAAGTATTGCCCGGGGCCTGCGCCGCAGCTTCGCAGTCCAATGGCACCACCCGGTATAAAATAGAATACACAACGGCCCATACCGGAAATATGGAGCTGTCTTTGAGTGATGCCCTGCAGCCTTTCAACAGTATGTGTCAGAAAAGCTGGTCTGTCGATAACCTCCGCATCACCGCGGTAAAGTATAATTAGGGCAAGCTGTCAATGATCCCCGGCTCGGGATAATCCATTATTTTGCATCCTTATTCAACAAATATTCGCGGCACTATGAATTACCAGGCATTTGAGAACCTGTTGCTTTGTCCGGAATGCAGAAACCCTGTTAACAAAGCCGAGAATGGTTTTCAATGCAGCAACACGGGTTGTGGATGTTTTTACCCTGTTTACTTCGGCATCCCCGTTATGATCAGCTGTCATAACAAGGTTTTCCAGTCGACTGATTTCTCCCTGCAGGCTCCGCCCGATATTTTCTTTAAGCGATACAAAAACCCGCTGATCCGTACGCTGAAACGCCTGCGGCCCGATGTTACGCTGAACCTCGAAAGCAAAAAAAATTATCGCCAGATCGGCGAACAGTTGAGCAATATGGCCGGCTGCCGGGTACTGGTGATCGGCGGCAGCATCGACGGCACCGGCATCGGCGAACTGAAAAAACGGCTGCCCCCCGACGCGGTGGTGGTTGAATCCGATGTGGCACACGGCCCCAATACCAACATCATCCTGGACTGCCACCAGGTACCTTTTACAGATAATAGTTTTGACCTGGTGATTGCACAGGCGGTACTCGAACACGTGCTGGATCCTTTTGTGTGCGTGGCGGAAATTTACCGGGTACTCAAACCCGGGGGGCAGGTATACGCCGAAACGCCTTTTATGCAACCGGTGCATGGCGGCAAATACGATTTTCACCGCTTCTCTTTTCTGGGACACCGCAGGCTTTTCAGGCACTTCAGGGAAAACGCCAGCGGGCTGCTGGCCGGACCCGGGTCTTCGCTGGCATGGTCCTTACGCTATTTCATCACCAGTTTTGCGCCGGGCAAGAAAATCGACAAATACATCAGCTATGTGGCTAATTTCCCGGTTTTCTGGGTAAAATATTTTGACCTGCTGCTGAACCGCAACAAAGGATCTATGGATGCGGCCTGCGGTTTGTTTTTTCATGGCACAAAAGAGCCGGGATATGTTTTGCCCGATCATGAACTGCTGCGGCAATACCGTGGATACCGTTATTAATTGAACAACAGATTTTTTCTGCATGACAACACGCGTCGCGGTCATACTTGTTAACTGGAATAGTTTTGACGTTACCAATGATTGTATTTTATCGCTTAAACAATGCAGCGGTCCCGCGTTTACCGCCATTGTGGTAGACAACGGATCGATCGATGGTTCTGCAGACAGGCTGGCCAAATCGCATCCCGATATCGTATTGCTGCGATCAGAAAAAAACCTGGGGTTTACCGGGGGTAATAACCTGGGCTTCGCCTATTCCCTGGCAAACGGGTTTTCGTTTTCGATGATGCTCAACAACGACACATTTGTAGCGCCCGATTTCATACAGCACCTGGTGAACTATATGGACGCCCATCCTGAAGCCGGAATTATTCAGCCGAGAATTCATTTCAACCACAACAGAAACCTGCTCTGGAACGGAGGCTCTTACTATAACCGCTGGCTGGGATATTTTTATACAAGCGGTGAAAATAAACTGCCTGCGTCCAAACACCTGGTCATAAAGCAGGTTGACTGGATAACAGGCTGCGCATTTTTTGTACGCAACGATATACTGCGAAAAACAGGATTGCTGGCGGATAATATGTTTATCTACAGCGAAGATGTGGACCTCTCTTTGCGGATCCGCTCACTTGGATATAAACTGGTATACCATCCCGACTCTATCGTTTACCATATAGCGGGAATGTCGAACAAAAGCAAGGTGAAAGGAAAGGAAGGAGTTGTAAATCCGATCGTGCACTATTTGAACCAGCGTAACAGGATATGGGTGCTGAAAAAATACACACCCTGGTATTTTGCACCGTCTGCGCTGCTGTTCAATTTATTTTATATTACAGCTATTATGGGGTATTTTGCGTCTCGCGGCAGATTTCAAAAACTCAGGGCAGTGATAAGGGCAACCAGGGATGGAATCGCCGGCAAAATTGAAACCAAACAAGTATGAGCAAAAAGGTTCTGATAACAGGTGTGGCAGGTATGATCGGGTCAAGAATGGCTGAATGGATAGTACAGCACCAGCCGGATTACCAGGTAATAGGCATTGACGATCTCAGCGGCGGTTACCCGGAAAATGTTCCCGGTAAGGTCGATTTCATCCGGATGGATCTTGTCAGCGGAGATCTGGACAGTATTTTTTCGCAGCAGCGGATAGACTATGTGTTTCATTTTGCCGCCTATGCGGCCGAAGGACTCAGTCCTTTCATACGCAGGTTCAACTATAACAGCAACCTGATTGCCACCGCCAACGTGGTAAATGCCTGTATCAAATACGAGGTAAAACGCCTGGTATTTACCTCCAGCATGGCCGTGTATGGCATTGGCAATCCGCCTTTTTCCGAATCATCCGTTCCCAATCCTGTAGACCCTTACGGTGTTGCCAAATTTGCCTGCGAAATGGATATACGCATTGCAGGCGACCAGCATAACCTGGACTGGTGTATCATCAGGCCGCATAATGTTTACGGACGGAACCAGAATATCTGGGATAAATACAGAAATGTACTCGGCATCTGGATGTACCAGCACCTGCACGGAGAAGGGCTGACGATCTTTGGAGACGGAAGCCAGAAGCGCGCCTTCAGCTATGTGGATGATTGTCTTGAGCCATTGTGGAAAGCTGCAGTATCGGAAAAAGCGTCCAGGCAGATCATCAACCTCGGCAGCGATGTGGAAACCTCGGTGTTGGAAGCCGCACGGATGCTGAAAGGCATTATCGGTGAAGAGGCCGAAATCGTATTCCTGGAGCAAAGACACGAGGTAAAGAATGCTTACTCCACACACGAGCGGGCTACGGAATTACTGGATTACAAAGACAGCACTCCGTTACAGGAGGGTCTTGCAGCCATGTGGGCATGGGCCAAACAACAACCGGCAAGAGAAAGAAAAGAATGGTCTGACTACGAAATAGACAAGGGCATGTATGCATTCTGGAAAAAATAATGTTCCTCTTTCCGATCATATATACAACCGTATTTGCATTTTCTTTTTTCAACATCCTGAAGGGGAAAGCTGAATGGTTGTTGGTTTTTGTCATTTTCGGTCTTCCCATCTACCTGGTATCCCTGTCTTCTACTTTATTGTATGGGCTTGAACCGCTGGTGCCGGTGATGCAATGGTTCAAGGAAATTCTGGCCGGGCTGGCGTTTATCACGGTTGTTTTTTCGCTGCGGCAGAAGCCACGGCTTTCTCTTACCGACAAACTGGCACTTGCCTATTTTCTGTACGTTTTGATTTACCTGTTACTGCCCATTGGCAAGATAGGTTTCAAAGACAAACTCGTGGCGTTGAAAAGCATCGCCTTCTTTCCCGTTCTGTATTTTACCGGGCGATTCATCGACCCGAAAAAAGTTAACCTGAACCGCTGTTTTCAATACATCTGCGTGATAGCGATCCCGGCCGCGATCATTGTTGTATGGGAGAAAATCACCTACACGCATTTCCAGACCTATACCGGATATGCAGACTATATGTGGCATTTTTACGGCCTGGAATCCTCCGGCCACCACAACCTCAACTGGACCTTTGAAGCCGAAAACGACGGCCCCAAACGTTTTGCGAGTTTTTTCGCCAACCCGCTGGATCATGCCGCTGGCACCCTTACCGTTATCTGCGCAATCCTTGCATTGATTACCACCAGCACAAAAAAGATACGGCTCACCCGTTTCTGGATCTTTGTATTTTTCTGTTCCCTGGCATCTATCGTTTTTGCGCTGTCGAGAGCCTCCTTCGCCAGCTATTTTATCATACTGTATGCATATGCCTATATCACCAACCGCAGGGCATGGTTACAGGTTTTTCATTATGGCGCGCTGCTGGTTGTTTTACTCGCGCTCAGTTTTCTCACAGGCGATATTTACCAGTTTATCGTTGCTACGCTGAATTTCACCAACAGTTCCAGCATCTATCATATCATGCAATGGGTGGAAGGCATACAGGCGGTTATAGCCAACCCGCTGGGCATCGGGTTAGGCACCTCGGGTGGGGGGGCCGCCATGAGCGGAACCAATGTGGGTGGCGAAAGCGAAGTAATCATCATTGCTGTCCAATGTGGACTTGCAGCCCTTGGATTGTTTATTGCCATCTATACAGCTGTTATACGAACCGCAATCGGCATGATAAAAATCCGCAGGGGAAAAGCCAGGCGCCTGGCCATTTTTGTACTTTTACTGAACTGCGGCATGATCATTCCCTATCTTACCGCAGAAGCCATGTCGTACGTTTATGTCCTGTACCTTTCCTGGTTCTTCACGGGTTTGATGATGAATATAAAACAATATGAAAATGATCGTTGGAGTAGACATTTGGGATCTTCGGGTAGCTAAGACAGGACAAAAAACAGTAACCGAAGAATATTGCAGGCAGTTCAAAAAAAACAGGGGTACGGATATCCGCTATGTTTTTTTTGATCCCAGGTGGCCCATATATACAGGAAAAATGAAATGGCGCATCATGTTTGAGCATATGCGTTACCAGTTCTGGAAGCAGGTGCAGGTTCCGCTCAAAGCCTGGTATCATAAATGCGATATTGTTTTCTGCGGCGACTATTTTGCTCCGTATATCCATTTCGGATATAAAACCGTTGAAATATTTTATGACGCTTTCTTTTTTGAAAATCCCGAACACTGCAATAAACTCTGGCTGAAACTGTTTCATCATCTTGCCATGCCTGCCGCCCGCAGATGCAAAAAAATTGTTACGATCACCGATTATTCCAAAGGCCGGCTGCACGAACTTGCCGGGTTCCCCCTCGAAAAACTGGTAACGATATATCCTGCGCCAAAAACATTTCAGTCAGATACTGCTGATATAAAAAACAGCAGCAGGTTTATCCGTCCGGGAAAAAGATACCTTCTTCATGTGGGTGTGATGGAAAAACGCAAGAACCTGCCCCGACTGATCGAGGCATTCGCGATGCTTACCCAAAAAGGGTTTGAAGATGTAGACCTGATACTGGTAGGCCAGGGCAACGGCAAGATCAACTCAGACGATTCGGCAAATGTGTACCAGGCAATTGCCGACCATGGTCTGAAGGATCGTGTGATACTGACAGGTTACCTGCCCGATGAGGAAGTGGCCCCGCTGTACAGAAATGCGTTTATGTATGTGTTTCCTTCCATCAACGAAGGCTTTGGCTTACCGATCCTGGAGGCATTTCGCTTTGGTCTTCCTGTGATAGCCGCCAACAATACCTGTTTGCCCGAAGTTGGCGGAGATGGCATGCTTGTCTTTAACCCGTTTGATCCGGCGGATATCTGCGCCAAAATCGAAGCCGTTGTTTCAGATAATGCGCTTCGTACCGAACTGATCCGAAAAGGCAGGGACAGACTGCATTTTTTTTCCTGGGAGAAAGCAACGGCGCAACTAACCGATGTATTCAGGGAGGTCTGCAAAAAAGCCTGATATCGGATAAGGACCCATACAACCTCGGCTATTCCTAGTATCTTCGCAACTATGCGCAAAGTTGCCCTGATTACAGGAATTACAGGACAGGATGGTTCCTACCTAAGCAAATTGTTGCTCGAAAAAGGCTTTCATGTGGTGGGTGTTACCAGAAGTTATACCACGGCCAACGTAAAAAATCTCTCTTACCTTGGTATACAGGAAGATGTGGAAATAGCAGAATGCGATCTGTTCGATATCGTGGGTATTATTCACCTGCTCAGAAAGTATAAGCCGGCTCACATCTACAATCTTGCCGCGCAGAGTTCGGTGAGTCTTTCTTTTGATCAGCCCATCGGTACCATTAAATACAATATCGAGAGCGTTCTCAACCTTCTGGAAGCCATCCGGCTTTCCGATCCTACCATACGTTTTTACCAGGCGTCCAGCAGCGAGATGTACGGCGCAGTGAACAGTTTACCTGTTTCGCTGTCTACCCATCTCAACCCGGTAAGTCCGTATGCGGTATCCAAGGCATCGGCATTTATGCTTACCAATAACTACCGGAATGCCTACCAGTTATTCGCCGTCAACGGAATCCTGTTTAACCACGAATCCTACCTGCGCACGGAAAACTTTTTCGTAAAAAAAGTGATCACACAGTGCCTGCAGATCAGACAGGGAAAAAAGGAACAGCTGGGAGTGGGTAATATTGATATCAAACGCGATTTTGGTTATGCACCCGATTATGTTGAAGCCATGTTCCTGGCGATGAATCATGACAGTCCGGGCAACTACCTGGTATGCTCAGGCAAATCCATCTCTCTGAGAGAAATCGTATTGCATGTATTCAGCCGACTGGGTATCGATCCTGAACGGCTTGTTATCGATCCTTCTCTGTACAGGCCTTCCGAAATTGAAGACCTGTATGGCGACAATACCGATACCAGGTCAATCCTGCAGTGGAATTATGCAAAAGATTTCACCGGTGTGCTTGACCTGCTGATTGAAGAGGAACTGGCCAATAGTTAACCATCCAACCGACAAGCCATTCACATGAGAATCCTGGTATTGGGTCAGACTCCCCCACCCTACGGCGGCCAATCCATCAATATCAAAAAAATGCTGGATGCAATGGCGCATGCGGGCGTCGGTCACCGGTTTGTACGTCTTAACTTCAGCGACGAGATCCAGGATATGGGCAGTTTCAGCCTGAAAAAAATGGCAAGACTGGCAGGTATTTTTCTCCGGCTGTTATGGAACCTGCTGGTCTATCGCCCGTCTTTTGTGTATTATCCGCCCGCCGGACCGCTGATGACGCCGGTATTGCGCGATATCGTCCTTTTATTCCCGGTGCGTTTATTCGGGGTGAAGCGCATTTTCCATTTTCACGCAGGAGGTGTTTCCCATATCTATGCCCGATGCAACCCGGTGCTCAAAGCACTGTATCGTTTTGCTTATTACCGGGCTGAACATTCCATCTGCCTCAGCGAATACGGCCGGAAAGATGCCATTGCCCTGCAAAGCCGGGCCATTCATATCATACCATCCGGTGTGGCCGATATCGGTACACACCCATCCACGATAACCGGTCACCAACCCTTTTGTGTGTTGTTCATGGGTCTTTGCTCGGAAAGCAAGGGTATCCTGGATTTTATAGATACCATCCGCCTGGCAAGACAGGATCATCCGGGTATTACCGGAAAAATACTGGGCGCTGTCTTTTCTGAAAAAGAGAAACGGGCCATTGAGGCCGCCGTGGCCGAAGGAATCATCCGATATGAGGGGGTGCAGACAGGCCCAGCCAAAATCGGGCATATCAGGGAAGCACAGGCATTGCTGTTCCCCAGTTTTTTTGAATCGGAGAACTTCCCCACGGTCATACTGGAGGCTTTTTCTGCAGGGCTCCCCGTGGTTGCCACCCGCTGGCGCGGCATCCGCGACCAGGTGCATCCGGCAAAAAACGGGTTTCTGCACGAGGTGCACGACACAAAGGGCATGGCCGCCTCCCTCGTGCGGCTGGCCCGGGATCCGCAATTGTATACAGGACTGTCGGCAAATGCCCGGCATGATTTTGAAACTTACTATACCTTGAATAATTTTGACGCGGCAATTGTTAACTTTTACAAATCGACAGAATGATGCGGTTCCTGATCACCGGCGCAAATGGATTTATCGGCACCAACCTGTTTGAAGCTTTACGGAAGGCTGGGTTTGGCATTTATTCTGCCGCTCTGGTAGATATTGCGGAGCCAAAAATCGAATTACAATCGCATGAACGCTGGTACCGGACCGATATACTCGATACAAAAGCAGTGGACGCCGTTTTTGCAGAAGTAAAACCGGATATCGTGATACACCTGGCGGCTGAAACCGCCTGTTTACCCGAGATGTCGATGGATGATTATGTGGTGAATACCCGGGGCTCGGAAAATATTTTCAACGCCTGTGAAGCCTGTGGCGTCCGGTTCCTGGTGCACACCTCTACGCAGTTCGTTAACCAGAAAGATGCCCCGCTTACGGATACCGATTACGCACCCCATACCGTATACGGCGAATCGAAAGTGATTGCGGAACAGATGCTGCGCAACAACGGCTATCATTTTAACTGGTGCATCATACGTCCCACCAATATCTGGGGCTCCTGGCATTTGCGGTACCCCTATGAATTCTGGCGCGTACTGCGTGAGGGCAAATACCTGCACCCCGGCAACCGGAAAGTGGTTCGCTCCTATGGGTATGTAGGCAATGTATGCTGGCAGATCATCCAGCTTATCAAAAGAAGGGAGGAGCAGCATTTTTCGAAAACTGTTTTTTATGTGGGTGATAAGCCCGTGAATATGCTGGAGTGGACAAACGATTTTTCTCTTGCGATCGTCAACAAACCGGTGCGTATCGTTCCTTCCTCGTTCGTTTATATGCTGGCGCTAACAGGCTCGGCGCTGCGTTTGCTGCGCATCCGTTTTCCGATCACCCTGTCGCGCTACAAAAGCATGACAACGGATAATCCTGCACCGATGGATAAAACATTTACGGTACTCGGACATCCGCCCTATACACAAAAAGAGGGTGTGCAGCATACAGCCGCCTGGTTGCAAACATTTTGGCAGAACCAGAAAAAACAAGGGTAATGAACGAGCAGGTTGCGCCAAAAGTCAATATCGCCGGCACCGGTATCAGCAATGTAACACTGGAAG
Organism: Sediminibacterium soli; assembly: GCF_009939225.1. Taxonomy (GTDB): domain Bacteria; phylum Bacteroidota; class Bacteroidia; order Chitinophagales; family Chitinophagaceae; genus Sediminibacterium; species Sediminibacterium soli. The sequence goes on from NZ_JAACJR010000009.1 coordinate 172,510, forward strand.
AAACACTCGGTCTGTTCGACGAATGGATCCGCAACGGCAGCAAAAAACGTGTCTGCGTAACACCGGTGAACTGTGTTGTATGGGCCGACGCCAACAGGGAGCTGCAGCATATCTACAATACCGCCGATCTTACCTTATGCGATGGTGTGCCGCTTATCTGGGCATCGAAGTGGCTGGGACAGACATCGCTGCGGGGAAGGGTTACCGGGCTTGACCTGCTGCCCGCGTTTGTGGATCATTGTTACCAAAAAGGCTATTCCATGTTCTTCCTGGGATCTGCGCCCGAAACCAACACCCTTCTCAAAAAGAAACTCGATACCGCTTATCCCGGAATCCGCGTTGCAGGCATGTACAGCCCGCCCTTCGCCAAAACATTCAGTGATGCGGAAAATGAAAAAATACTTGCCCTGATCAACCAGGCAAAACCCGATATCGTCTGGGTCAGTCTTACCGCCCCCAAGCAGGATTACTGGATCTACGGCATGTTTGAGCATATGAACACCCATATCGCCGTCGGCATCGGCGGCGCACTCGATGTGTTGGCGGGCAATATAGCGCGCGCCCCCCGCTGGATGCAAAAAAACGGACTGGAATGGCTATTCCGGTTCTGTAAAGAGCCAAAACGGCTGTTCAGACGCTATTTTGTCGAAGCCCCCCGGATCATCCCCCTGATTTTACGGCAGAAAACCGCCCTGAAACATCCGGAACGATAATTGCATAGTGCAATGTTGTAATATGTTTTGTCCGGCAAGTTTTCGCGCTCTATCTTTGACAGAGGCCACGCCAACCCAATTGAGACAGATTATAGTATGATTGTGCGATAGCATCCCAAGAACCTTGCTAAATTTTTGGTTTGCAAGACTAATTATATGCAGAAGAAATACAATAAGTATACCGTTCTCCGCTATATACTGGACGCTCCCATTGTCTGTATTTCTTACCTGCTTACCGCCTATATTACCAAAGGCAACCAGCTGACCGCGGGCGCCGGGCATTTACTGACCATATTGTTTATTTCGCTGTTGCTCTGGTACCTGGCCACTTCTTTTTCGCATCTGTATGCCGACAGGCGCTCGAACAAATTTTCGGAGGAGATCATATTCATCCTTTACACGCTGATCATCTATATGGTTATGCTCAGTTCAGGTTTTTTTTTCCTTAACAGCCTGATCCAGATAGAGCACACACTTGGTTTTTTCCTGGTGCTGGTGATCATGCTGTTTCTGGTGCTTACGCTATCCAAATACATCATCCGCAAATACCTGCACTCGGCCATTTTTCAGGGAAAACTTTTTGACAATGTGCTGATAGTGGGTGGCACCGCCTCGGCTTTTGATTTTTACGAAACCATCAACAAATATTACTACTACGGGTATAAATGCATAGGCTTTGTAGACAATACCACCAAGGCAATGAATGGCTGCCCCTATAAAGGAAAGATCGAAAACCTGCCTGCAATTTTGCAGGATCAGCGGATTGACGAGGTGGTGATTGCACTGCCCGCCACGGAGAGCGAAAAGATCCAGGAATGTATCGAAACCTGTGATATCTATGCGATCAGAACACGGATCATCCCCGATTTGCCACAGTATACCTCCTCCAGCATACAGATGAACAATATCGGGCTGCTGCCGGTGATCAATATTCGCGCCCTGCCCCTGGACACTTTCTCCAACCGGCTTTTGAAAAGGGTATTTGATATTGTTTTTTCGTTTCTGTTCCTGGCATTGATCGGTATCTGGCTTTTTCCGCTGATTGCCATCATCGTGAAACTGACATCAAGGGGCCCGGGCTATTTTAAGCAGGAAAGATGGGGGTTAAACAACGAAAGGATCACCTGTTATAAGTTCAGGACCATGTACGCCGATAACCACGATATCGACGCACGCGGTTTTTACAGACAGGCCACCCGCCATGATCCTCGCATCACCCGGTTCGGGACTTTCCTGCGCAGGTCCAACCTGGACGAATTGCCACAGTTCTGGAATGTATTGCTGGGTAATATGTCGGTGGTGGGCCCCAGGCCGCATCCCACTCCCCTGAACCTTGAATCGATCCATACGGTTGAGAATTATATGCTGCGCCACCTGGTAAAACCGGGCATCACCGGCTGGGCCCAGGTAAACGGCTGCAGGGGCGAGACAAAAGCGCTTGGCGCCATGCAGAAACGGGTAGACCTGGATCTGTACTACATACACCGCTGGACTTTCTGGATGGATTGCCAGATCATCCTGCAAACAATAATCAATATGATCCGCGGGGATCAGAATGCTTATTAATGACAAATTTTTCATGATGCGAACCCTCAAACCTTATCATATTGCGCTGAGCATTTGCCTGCTCTTCGGTGTCTTTGCTTCCAGTAGCCTCAAAAGCCAGGCTGTATGGGAAAACCAAACGGCAGAAGTGTACCAGTTTTTATACCGCATGTCTCAAAAAGGCCTGCTGGTATTCGACGATATGGTAAGGCCTGTGAGCAGAACCTATATCGCCGGTTGCCTTGATACACTTGCTGCAAAGAGCGGCTCACTGTCATCGGTTGAAAAAAAAGAGCTGGCTTTTTACCAGAGAGAATATACCGACCGGGCACTTAGCGACAGCGCTGCAAACGGCCGCCTGTTCAGAACAGATCCCTTCAACCGCTGGCGGATGGTGGATGTTAACAGCAATCATTTCATGCTGCGCATAGATCCGGTTTTCAGCGCCTTTACGATCGGCGGCACCAACAAATCCGTGACACGGTACAGTTCGGGTATCAACCTGTACGGCTATGGCGGAAAACACTGGGCATTTTATTTCTCCTATAATGATTTTACGGAAAAAGGCACCGGCATCGATACGCTCCGTTCTTTTACCCCGGAGAGCGGTTTTGTGACCAAGATCTCAGGCAATAAAAAAAGCCATAATTTCAGCGAGATCCGTGCGGGCATCAGCTACCAGTTTAAAAATGGATCGATCTCCTTTAACCACGACCGTTTTTTGTGGGGCTATGGAGAAAACGGCCGTATCGTACTTTCCGATAAGGCGCCGGCATACCCATATATACGCCTGGATTACCAGCCTTTACCCTGGCTATCGTTCAATTACATGCATGCCTGGTTAAACTCCAATATCCTTGATTCGGCGCGTACCTACCCCACCGGCATCGGAACACCAACTTTTGGTGCAAGAAGGGAATTTTTTATACCCAAATTCATGGCCGTGCACAGCATCCGCTTTACACCCGTAAAAGGGCTGGATATTGCGCTGGGAGAATCGATGGTGTACAGCGACCGGCTGGATATGGGCTACCTGATGCCACTCAATTTCTACAAGGTATACGATAACCTGCGGAATAATAATAACATCAACGCTGGCTCCAACGGGCAACTCTTCATGCAGGTAAGTTCCCGGAACCACCTGCCCAAAACCCATCTCTATGCCAGTGTGTTTGCCGATGAGATACGCATGTCTGCCATATTTGATAAACAAAAAAGCAGGAACCAGATCGGCTATACCGTGGGCGCTTCCGTTACGGATATCGTGGTGCCTTATCTGACCATGGGACTGGAATATACCCGCATCAACCCATTTGTTTACCGGAACCTGCTGCCGGCACAGGACTTTACCAACAGCCGGTTTACGCTGGGCGACTGGATGGGCAGCAATGCAGACCGTTTTATCTGGTCAGTGAGGTATACACCGGCGGCCCGTCTTAAATTTCTTTTCCGGTACCAGTATATCCGCAAGGGCGGGGCTGGAACACTTGACCAGCAGTATTTTCAGCAACCCCAGCCGCCTTTTCTCTTTGACCTGCAGAACAAACAATCCTGGATCAACACGCAGGTCAGTTATGAGTGGATCAACCGCCTCGTTTTCATCGGAACGCTCGATATGCGCAGTATCAAGCAGGGAACGGCAGGCACCTCCGTAAAAGACAATACTTTTGGTTTAGGGCTGCGCTACGGTCTCTGATCTGCAACCCGGTGCCTCTCAGCGATGCGTTGCCTGCTGAGTTTTAAGTTGCTATATTTGACCAATATATCGTAAATGAAACAGAATCAACATCTGCGTGTGAAAAAGTACCTGGCATTGGTGATAGCGTGTTTACTGGTTGGTTTTGTGCAGGGACAGAAATCCACCGGCTTCGGTAACCCCGCACAAATGTCTGACCAGGATGTTTTGATGATGTGGCAGCAGGCGCAGCGCAGCGGGCGTTCGGACAACGAAGCCATTCAGCAGCTTATCCGCAGCGGGATGAACCCCATGCAGGTGAACAGTTTCAAGAAACGACTTACCCAGGCGCAGGCATCTTCTAAAACCACCCGGAAAGGCCAGATAACGGATACAGCGGCATTTATGCGCGACAGCGGCTGGGTGAAAGCCGTTCCCCAGCTGCGCACTGCCTCGCCCTATTACGGCTTCGATTTCTTCAATAACCCGAACATTTCTTTTGAAGAGTCGATGAACATCAACCCGCCGAAGACCTACCTGCTCGGTCCGGGCGATGTACTGACGGTTACCCTTACCGGTCTTAACGAAACATCCGTTACTGACAGGATCGCCCGGGATGGCGGCTTCCAGGTACCGCATGGCGATATCATCAACCTCAGCGGACTTACCCTGGACCAGGCCCAGCAAAAGATCAGGGAAAAAATGAGGCCGGCTTACCCTGCGCTCGGCAGCGGTCAGACAAAGCTTTTCATTACACTCGATAATGCGCGTTACATCAATGTATACATCATCGGCGAAGCGGTAAGACCGGGTAAGTACACGGTTTCCGCACTGTCGGGTTTCTTCAATGTGCTGTACCTTTCGAACGGTCCTTCATCGCAGGGCTCGCTGCGGAAGCTGGAACTGATCAGGAACAACAAACTGGTTACAACGGTGGATTTTTACAGCTTCCTGCAGAAGGGAATATTCAATAACGAGATCAGGCTGGAAGACCAGGACATCATACGCATACCGGTGTATGCAAAAAGAGTTACGCTGAACGGACATGTAAAAAGACCGGCCATTTATGAAATGCTGGAAAAAGAAACCCTTGCCGACCTGATCGGTTATGCCGGCGGCTTTGAAGGCGATGCCTATACGGAGGTGGCGAAAGTAACGCAGGTGGGCGGAGGCGAAAGAAAGATAAGGGACATCAACAGGATCGACTACCCCAATTTCATTCCGCTGAATGCAGACTCGGTTTATATCGGCCAGGTACTGTCTACCTTTGAGAACCGCGTAATTGTTGAAGGCGCCGTGCGCAGACCCGGATCTTATGAATTGACAAACGGTCTGACGCTGTCGAAACTGATAGACAACGCCGCAGGTCTGCGCGAAGATGCTTTTACCGCGGTTGGCTATATCAAGCGACGTAAAACGGATAATGCCGAAAGAGAACTGATCTCGTTCAACCCGCGAGACCTGAAAAATGCAGCGGCGGATATTGCCCTGCAAAAAGACGATTCCGTATACATTGCTTCAAGAGACAGCCTGCGGGATATCCCAAGGATTACCCTTGCAGGCAATGTAAGAAATCCCGGCGTTTTTGAATTCAGGAAAGGCCTGACGCTTGAAGATGCGATACTGATGGCAGGCGGTTTTACCAATGACGCCGCCAACCACAAGATCGAAATCTCGAGACTGGAGAAGAACAAAGCCGACACCCTGGCCAACCAGCTGGTGAAAACCATTATTGTCGGCGTTGACTCATCGCTTGCCGGCACGCCAAGAACCGCACTGCAGCCCCTTGATTATATTTTCGTGCCCAGGCTGTTGAACTACCGTGTACTGGGCAATGTACAGGTTAGAGGAGAGGTATTGAATGCCGGCGATTACACGCTGGAAAGACGGGACGAAACTGTTCAGGATGTGATCGCAAGGGCAGGCGGAATTTCGCCGTACGCTTCGGTAGCCAATACCCAGGTATACCGCAACGGGGTGCGTGTTGCCACCACTATTTTTTCCGGCGATAAAAGCAGCGACCGGTTCCTTCTCTTGCCTGGCGACAGTGTTTTTATTCCGAGAGAAATTCCGTTTGTAGAAGTGCAGGGTGCGGTATTCAACCCGCAGATGCTGCGTTATGACTCTGATAATTTCCTTTCGTATATTTCGGAAGCGGGCGGCACCACTGATAAAGGCAACCTGAAAAAAGCCTATGTGCAGTATAGCAATGGCATCAACAAAAAGATCCGCCATTTTCTGTTTTTCAGGAACTATCCGAAAGTGCGGCCGGGAAGTAAGATCATTGTTCCGGAAAAAACACCGGGAGAAAGAAGAGGATTATCTGTTGTAGAAGTATCAGCGCTCGCCGGTGTATTGTCGGCACTGGTGGGTATGATCGCCGTATTGAAAAAATAACCCAATCAAAAAGGAATCTGTGCCATTCATGAATACAGCAAGTACGAACCACCCTTTGCTTCCGGAGGACGAGTCTTTTTCGATAAAAAAAGAACTGCAGAGCCTTGCTGTCACCACCCGCTCGATACTTATTGAGCGGTGGCGTTTGCTGGCTGTTGTCGCTTGCCTTGGCATCGTAGGGGGACTGCTGTTTTACTGGATAAAACCCGTTTCCTATACATCGCGTACAACATTTATCGTGGAGGAATCAAAAGGTGCTGGATCACTGGCATCTCTTGCCGGCCAGTTTGGTTTTGACCTGGGAAGTTTAGGCAGCAGCTCAACAAGTGGGTTATTGGGTGGAGACAATGTGATGGAACTGGTAAAAAGCCATTCGCTTATTCGCAAAACATTACTTACTTCCTATGACAGCGCCGCACCGGCCGTTTCCATTGCAGATAAATACGCGGAATTGATGAAATGGAAAACCAAGTGGGCAAAAAGCGGCAAAATAGGAAGAACCATCAATTTTACAGCGGGCAGCCAGTCGCTCGACAGAACCACCGACAGCCTGCTTCAGAAGATGATCGCCCGGATCATACAATCGGATATCGACATTTCCAAACCGGATAAGAAACTTGGTTTCTTTGCGTTGAACGTGACCATGCGTGATGAGAGAGCGAGTCTGCTGTTCTCCCGCCGTTTGCTGAAAGCGGCTGCAGACCTGTATATAGAAACCAAAACAAAACGGATCGTAAATAACGTAAACAGGCTGCAGGCAAAAGCGGACAGTCTTGAAAGAAACCTGAACAGGAAGACCTATTCAGCCGCAACCACAGACCGGTTGCTGCTTGATGCCAATCCTGCCTACGCTGCACCCGAAGCCTCTGCTGAAATATCCAGCCGCGATAAATATATGCAGGCGACCATATATGCGGAGATCGTTAAAAATCTTGAAATCAGTAAAACAGCGCTGATGCAGGAAACACCCACCATACAGGTTGTGGATTCGCCCGAGATACCGCTTAAAGACAATAAGGTAGACTGGTGGATCTTTGCTATCAGCGGGTTGCTGCTTGCCGATTTTGCGGCACTGATCTTACTGATGATAATGCGAAAAGCAAGTTGATAGCCCGTGTATGAAGGAACTGGTCAAAAAAATAGGTGACAATACCGATAAACACTCCATAGCCCACCAATTCAGGGCCCGGCGTTTTGCATTTTTTCTGAGCCTGCTGAACAAACTGCCCAGGCCTATATCGATACTGGACATAGGCGGCACGCTTGCTTTTTGGGACGCCATGGAGTTCAGGGAACCGGATGTTGAAATAACCCTCCTGAACCTGTCTGCGGAACCGGTAAACAGGGCGGGCTTTCGAAGCATACAGGGGGATGCCACTGCGCTGTCCTTTACAGACAAATCATTTGATATTGTTTTTTCCAACTCCGTGATCGAACATCTGTACGATACAAGATCACAGGAAAAAATGGCCGGTGAAGTGCGGCGGGTTGGCAGACATTATTTTATTCAAACACCCAATTACTGGTTCCCTATGGAGCCACACTGGCTGTTCCCATTCTTCCAGTTCCTGCCTGTTACCATGCGGGTATTTCTCACCAGGCATTTTGCGCTCGGGCACATAAAAAAAATCCGCAACAAAACTGCTGCGGAAAAACAGGTATCGGAAATTAAATTACTTACACGGGCAGAAATGGAAATGCTGTTTCCTGAAGCCGGTATCCATTCTGAAAAATTCCTGGGGCTTACTAAATCATTTGTGGCTTATCGCTTCTAATCAGAATCGGTAGCTCAGACCCAGCTTACCGGAAAGATTGAGCACTTCATTACCCGGAACAAAAAAATCGTTGGGGTTAACCTGTATGATCAGCCACCTATAGTTGTAGGAACGGATAATGCCCAGTTGTGCCGAAACATACAAGGGACCAAAATTCCAGTCTGCCTTACATGTGGCGGAAAGATCAATCCAGTGACGGCGGAAGTCCTGGGTATATTCAAAAGCGTAATAATAGTAATCGCTGTTATACCGAACACGTTCCAGCTGCAGACCAATGCGTTTCAGTCCTTTTACCCAGCTTATTTCCATGGTCTGGCTGTTGCTGCCCGGCCCTATCCCGGCGCCGATCACCTGTCCCATCTGCGTATATCCCTGGCGAACATACCGATCCGTATACCAGCTGTCGGGATCGCGTATCAGCTCGGCCGTGGGTGCCTGCATCTGTGTGAATTCTGCAACAAGCTGTATATATGCCTGGTTGCGGGTTGGAAAAAGTTTTCGCAGTCCCGCAACGTATGCCCTCCTATAATCTTCTGTCTGTATCACATTCCATGGCATCAAAGAAATATCTTTTCTGCCCAGCTCGATATACACTTCTGCGTGCTCGGATGGCAACACATAGCGAGCGAAAAGAGAACCCATGGAAGCTTTTTTTCGCTCTCTTTCAGTTTTGGTACGCACACGTCCGAAAAATCCCTGTAACGGCAATACATCAAGTATGCTGGAAATATCTGAATGATAGAGATAGGAGGTCTTGGCGAAGCCGAGGTACAGGTTAGGCAGCCATTTGGGCTGCCAGGAAAGCGTCATGCCGGTGATATAACGCCATTCATTGCGCTTTGGCTGGTACAAAAAATTACCGGCAGTGTCGATACTGAAAAGACGCGGCGGCAGCATACCGCTTTCTTCGAGCCTGCCTGCGATAACCTGTCCTTCAAATGTCCCGATGCCGGTCTTAACAGGTCGTATGGTATTAAAGGTCAGGTGTCCGAAGCCGGGTGCATTGGTGCCCATCACAAGCGCGTTACGCCAACCCGGTCCCCACCACATATTCTCGGTAGAAACGCCTGCCTCAAAAGACCTGAACCGGTACTTGATATGCGACTGACCCAGAAATATTTTCTGGTATGTTTTCTCACCAAACCCTGACGGGATATCTGATGTATTGAGAAAACGATAGTAGTTTGCCCAGGCGCGTGTTCCGAGTTGCTGCGAAAGCTGTTCAAAGGGGGGATTGGCTGCATATACGAACTCAGGCATCAGCTGCACCGAAATATGTTTTCCCAACTGCGCATAACCACCTGCGGATAATAAGGACTGGTATCCTTTTGCCGGGATCATTGCGCCATCATTCCATTCATAGGGAAGCCTGGTATTGTACTGCTGGACAGCGGAAACCGGAAGAAATCCTGCTTTCACAAAACCCGAAGAAACAGAAAGGGGTTTTGTGATCCCGACCAGGGAATCGAATGCATCCAGTGAGACGCGGTTGGGGTTAAGAGCGTAGGACCATCCATGCTGAAAACCGGATACCAGCTGCAGGTTACGTCCCTGGTTACGCAATACCTCACTGGAGAACGATTGTGCAGACAGCAATACAGGAAACAGCATTCCGATACCGCAAATGATACCGTGCCGGATGGTCTTGCAAAAAGATTGCGTATATGCTCTGTAAAATATTTTCAATTACCTGATATTGTATTGTATCGCCAGCCGTGCATGCATATTCAATACGCTGTTTCCCGATTGCCAGATATAACTGTTTGTTTTGATCAATTGCAGCAGTCCCGAGAAAACAAATTGCCTGTACTGCCAGCGGGGTGCAACACCCAGGCCGAGATCAACCCATTTAACGCTTCTGTTCACAGGATCGCGATTAATTCTTTCCAGGATAAAACCAAGTCGTTTGGGGCCATTCACCCAGGTCATATCCACGGATAATACATTTGCACCGTATCCTGCCCCGGCGCCAAGTATCTGGTTATAGTGGGTGTACCCCTCAACCAGCTGGCCATGCACATACCAGTTACCGGCGTTACGAACCATCCAATCCGGCGTCTGGCTCATTTGCGTCAATTCCAAACCCAGTTCGATCCTTTTGCCGGCTGATCTCGGGATGATCTTTCTGAACCCTGCGAGGTAGGCGGCAGAATGACTGGGTCCCATAGCGTAATCCCTAAAGTTCACGCCGTAATCGTTAAACCCGTATTCTGCGTATACTTCAAAATGCGCTTTGGGAAATACCCAGCGAAAGAAGAACGAAGCCAGCTGGTCACGGCTGAGAGAGTCCTCGCTGAGTGCCCCATTCTTTTGCACCGACAAAGCCAGCACGGGAAAATAGCGTTCAAAGAAAGCCGATGGCGCACCGGAATTGGTACCCGTATAGGTCTGTATCGACCTGGTAAAGCCAAGAAACAAACCAGGAACCCATTTGGGTTGGTAACTGATCACGAGACTATTGAGGTAACGCCTGTTAGCGCCAACCTTGCTTAACCTAAAATTGGTGTTCTCAAATGCATAAGTGGAATCGGCAGAAAGCCATCCACCCATAAGCTGCCATTCAAAACTGCCGATAAATGTTTTGCCCGGCTTACGAGATCTAAAGAACAGATGCGGGAAACCCGGTGCGTTATTGCTCATCAGAAGCGAGCTGTGCACGCCCGGTCCCCACCACATATTTTCGCTTGAAACACCGGCGGCAACTTTTCCAACATTCAGTTGAAGATAGGATTGACCGGGAAAGAGTTTCGTAAAGTTTTTGGATTTGCCGGTTCCATATTCAGCAGAGGAAGGGAACGCAGGATTGGCGGCGAAAACAAATTCGGGCTGGAGTTGTATCTCAACAGGCCCGATTACAGAACGAATTCCTGCGCTGAACATCGCCTGGTAACCCTTCGCGCCGATCATGGCACCATCGTTCCAGCCATAAGGGTGATGGCTGTTAAATTGCTGCACAAAAGACAGCGGAAGCACCACCAGTCTTTTACGGATTCCTGGCAGCAGACCAACACTATCCGGTTCAACAACCGCACTGGTACGGTTGATCGTGAAAGAGGATGCAGAATCCGAGTTGTTCAGCAACTGTGAAGTCCGGAGATCGAGGATATTACCCGGCAATCCGTGCATTTCCTGCGCACTAACCATGCAGGGCAATCCGGCAAGAAGGCAACAGGTGAATAGGACTGAAAAAAGATTTGGCTTCACTTAAGTCTAAATTGCCCGCGTAATGGAGACTACTTTGTTTTCCTGTTTATCCAGGCTTTCAAAAATGGAGTTGTTACTGACAAATTCGGGGACAAGTTCTTTCATTCTGGCAACGATCTGCATGGTGCTTTGTTTTGTCCGCGCCAGCTGAATCAGATCATTGAATTCGTGTTCAATCGAGTCTGAAGACGGCTGACGGACCTTGGCGATCATGATTTTCTCATGATAGGTAGGCAATGTGTTCTCAGAATCCATCAGCAGTTCCTCGTACAGTTTTTCGCCGGGGCGCAAACCGGAATATTTGATCTCAACGTCCACTCCCGGGATCAGTCCGTACAAACGGATCATTTTCTTGGCAAGATCAACAATGGGAACGGGTTTACCCATATCAAAAACAAAGATCTCACCGCCCTTGCCCATGGAGCCGGCCTCCAGCACCAGCTGGCAGGCCTCTGGGATTGTCATAAAGAAACGGGTGATATTCGGATGCGTAACGGTAACCGGACCGCCTTTTTCAATCTGTTCCTTAAAACGGATGATCACCGATCCGTTTGAACCGAGCACATTGCCAAAACGGGTTGTGATGAATTTGATAGGCGGACGATTGTTCTCCTTTGGTTCAAGGCTAACGCTGTGATGCAGATACTGTACGTATGCCTCAGCCAGTCGCTTAGATGCACCCATTACGTTGGTAGGGTTGACGGCTTTATCAGTGGATACCATCACAAAACGCTGTACCTGGTGTTTTACTGCAAGGTCCGCCATCATCTTTGTCCCCATCACATTTGTCAGTATCGCCTCTGTGGGCGATAATTCCATCATGGGAACATGTTTATAAGCAGCAGCATGGTAAACATAATGAGGTTTAAATTCCTCGAACAGTTCTCTCATACGGTGTTCGTTCCTGATATCTCCCAAGTAGGAAATACAGTTCACATCCGTTTTTATTTCTTTTAATTCAAGTTCAAGCTGGTGGAGCGGCGTTTCGGCCTGATCGCAAAGAATAATAATTTCAGGATGGTATCGCAGCAACTGCCTGACAATTTCACTGCCGATAGAGCCGGCGGCCCCTGTAACCAGGATACGCTTGCCGCCGATCTGTGCATCGATCTCGTCGTTGTTTATGCGTATAGGTTCTCTTTCAAGAAGGTTTTCGATTTTGATGGTCTGAAGTTGACGGGCCGAGAACTGGCCATTTATCCAGCGATCGATGGGGGGGACATTTAGAACTTTGATATTGTGATCAAGACAAAAATCAACCAATTCGTTCTTCTTTGCCGGTGGAATGGTAAACGCAGCAATAATGAGTTCATCGATCTTCTGTGCGAGAGTAAGTGATTGTAATTCTAAGGTATGATGAATTTTTATACCATCAACTACTTTCCCCACTTTTCTAACATCGTCCTCAACGAATGCAACAATCGTAGTATTAGAAGAAGAATCGTGTTCCAGAACACGTTTCGTAGCAAATCCCGCCTCTCCCGCGCCGTAAATAATCACGTTCTTGCGATCCATTTTATAACTACGCAAATATGAAAATGCATATTTGACCAGTACACGATATGATATCAGGAACAGAAAACTGAAAAGCGCATTAATAATCAGAGTAACTGGTGAAAACGAAAGTGCACCACCAGAGTTGGAAGATACCAGAGTGATAATAAACAACACGAAAGTTGTCATCAATATCGCATAGCAAATGCGAAGTGCATCCTGCAAACCCGTATATCGGATAATACCGGCGTAGGTGCGCACATTAATGAAAACAATAGAGCTGATCAGGGAGAGAATTAATACGTTACCGCTAAGCTCTCGAAAATTGATCGCCTCCATGGAAAGGTTATAGCGAATCAGGTTGGCAAATATCAGAGCAAAGCAACAAATGCCGAGATCGATCAAAAAAATGATCCAACGAGGTACAAAATTAATTTTTTTAATCATACCGGATCTATATAATCACAAAATAAGTAAAAAAAATGAATATTAAAAACAATATAAATCAATACAATTCATCGATGGATTCAGCAACCCTTGTCAATTCCTCCGCAGAGATATTTGACCCAGATGGCAAACAAAGTCCATTTTTGAATAATTTTTCCGAAACAGTTCCTCCATAGTAACGTGTCCCGGAAAACACGGGCTGCATATGCATTGGTTTCCACAGGGGTCGGCTTTCAATATTCTCAGCTTCCAGTTTTTCCCTTATATTCTCTCTGGTTATACCATTTGCTTTATCAGGGTCAACCGTAATACATGTTAACCATCTATTACTAGACGAACCACTCGGTTCATCAAGAAAATCAAACCCGGTTCTCTCTCTAAAATATGACCTATAGAACTCAAAAACCGCTCTTCGCTGTCTTACCCGTTCATCTAAAACCTCCATTTGACCACGTCCAATTCCAGCGCAAATATTACTCATCCGGTAATTATACCCGATCTCTGTATGTTGATAATGGGGTGCTGGATCTCTTGCTTGCGTAGATAAAAAACGGGCCTTCTGAATAGCCATCTCATCTTTAGATACCAGTGCGCCTCCACCGGATGTGGTGATTATCTTATTTCCATTAAATGATAATATTCCAAAACGGCCCAGCGTGCCACATTTTCTTCCAAAGTAAATTGATCCTAATGCTTCTGCAGCATCCTCGATAATAGGAATATCAAATTCTTCAGAAATGGCCAAAATTTCATTCATGTTTGCCGGCATTCCATAAAGATGCACCGGAATAATGGCTTTTGGTTTTTTCCCGTGAGCAAGTCTATCTTCAATCGCCTGTCTTAAATAGACAGGACACATATTCCATGTTTCTTCCTCTGAGTCAATAAATATGGGCGTGGCCCTCTGATATAAAATAGGATTTGCCGTCGCTGAAAACGTAAAACTTTGACATAACACTTCATCTCCGGAGCCGACCCCAAGTAAAATTAAGGCCAAATGCAGTGCAGCTGTACCCGAACTCAAAGCTGCAGCGTGTGAAATAGATAAATAATTCTGTATGTCCTTTTCAAAACCATCAACATTGGGACCTAAGGGCGCCACCCAATTCGAACTAAATGCGTCATTTACAAAATCCAGTTCTCTTCCACCCATGTGTGGCGAGGAAAGCCATATTCTATTCTTCATCCTTGCTTTTTTTTATTATGCGTCCAGGAACACCGACTACAACTGAGTAATCAGGAATATTTTGTATGATAACTGCGCCCGCACCAATAACACACCATTTACCAATAGAAATTCCCGGTATTACCGTGGCACCAGCTCCGATCTGTGTTCCCTCTTCAATAGTTACATTGCCACACAGCAGGGAACCCGGAGAAATATGCACGAAATCGTGTACACAGCAGTCATGATCTATCGAGGCCGAAGTATTTACAATACAGTGTTCGCCTATTATCGTATCCCGTTGTATAATTGCTCCTTGAAAAACAACTGTACCGGCTCCTAATTTTACATTTCTGTCTACAATGGCCGTGGGGTGAATTAATTTTCCAAAAAAATGATGACATTTTTTGCTTATCGCCCGTCTTGCTTCATTACTCCCAATAGCTATAATCAGCTCTTCCCCCTGAAAAGAGAAAGGCTCATAAGGTCCCGAAACGCAATACTCTCCAAGTTTGTTAATAGAGCTATTATCATCATATATAACATCTACTTTTTGATCAAGAGATTCTACAATACTACATATAACTTTTGCGTGACCGCCTGCACCAATCAAAATCATGATTAATTCCCTTTAAAAGGTAGCGTAGTTGAGTATCCTTCCATGTTAATTCCTTTTGCCAGGAATACATTTCGAATCGTTAATAACATGATTTTAATATCAACTAAAAAAGAATAATTATCAACATACCAGACATCCATTTCGAATTTCCTCTCCCAAGGAAGCGCATTACGACCATTTACTTGTGCCCACCCTGTTATACCAGGTCTCACCTCATGCCTCCTAAATTGTGTTGAATCATAAAGAGGTAGATATTCAGGCAACAACGGCCTTGGACCAACTACGCTCATATCTCCTTTAACAACATTAATAAGTTGCGGCAGCTCATCAAGAGAAGTCCTGCGCAGAAAATATCCGAATCTTGTTAATCTCTTCTCATCGGGAAGCAATTGCCCAAAACGATCCTTTTGATCCGTCATGGTTTTGAATTTGATCAATTGAAAAATTCTTCCACCTTTTCCTGGTCTCATTTGAACAAAAAAAGGGTTACCTGAATTGATCCAGAAAAATAAGAGAGCGATAGGTACGGTAATCGGCAGCGTTATGACTAATAACAATAAAGCAAATAAAACATCACCAACCCGTTTTATGACATCATACATCTTTAACTCATATTTCGTAAACAATCCAGATACCGCCGTGCCAATACGGTTCTATCAAAATTCGCTTTTGCATAATTATATCCATTCAATCCCTGATTTTTAGCCAGGCTTTCGTCTTGAAGATACATACGCACTTTATCTGCGAAATCCTTTGGATTTTCAGGATCCACAAAAATTCCAGCGTTTGCATTCTCCACCAATTCTCGGGAAACACCATCAATTGCCATCAAAATCGGTTTCTTGCAGCTCATGTAATCAAATGTCTTATTCGAATAGACCGTTTTAAAAGTATCTGCCTTTTTCAAAACCGACGCACCCATGTCTGACGCAAGGATGTACTTAAACACCTCCTGCTTAGGCACCGAGTCAATAAATCTTACATTAGTAAGACCACGTAAAGAAACCTGTTCAATAAGCATCTGCTTTTGCATACCATCGCCTATAAGCAAAAAAAGAATCGGAGTGTCCTTTAGCAATTCAGCTGCTTCAATTATTTGAATTAAATGATTAGCCACTCCATGTGCTCCCACATAAGTAATTACAAAATTCTCATTTAAACGATGCTGCTTACGGAAAAAATCACCATTAAAATTCTGAAGTAATTCCTCAGATAGCTTAAAATCAGCTGCATTAGGAATTAAAATAATTTTATCAGGTGATACATTTTTATTACGAATCAATAGTGTGCGGAAGGCTGGGGTCAACACACTTATGAGTTTCGCCTTCTTATAAATGAATGCTTCTAAAAGATAGGCGATTTTAATAACAAATTTATTAGTTACAACTCCGGTATCAATTGCCGATTCCGGCCAAAGATCCCGAATTTCAAAAACAAGTGCAGCTCGTTTAATTCGTGAAATAACATACCCTGATATTCCGATAAATAAAGGAGGTGAAGACACTATAACAATATCGAACTGCCCCCTGACTTTAAACAAGCCCGCCCAAACCGACGAAAAAACAAAACTGAAATAGCCCCAAAGTCGACCAAGGAAGCTAGAATTGTAATGCTCTGATACGTGACATCGAAAAACCTTTATACCAAGCTGATCATTAACAACAAAATATTTTCCTTTGTAACGTGAGGCTTTTTCAAATCCGTTATAATGCATCATTCCAGCAATAACTGTAACCTCACATCCCATAGATTTCCACACTTGTGTAATCTCATTCCATCTCGAACCTCCTGGATCGTCAACTTCCAAGTAATACTGATGAATTAATAGTATTCTCATATAATCTTAGCTCAGTTTTGATCACGGGTTCCGTGGTTTGACATTCAAAGTATGGCGCATGCTCTTTAATACCATAGTAATTGCTAACATACCCGTTTTTTACCTGAGGAACAACTCTTTTTCCGCTTCCGGCTGTAGAACTGCTAATTTTCAAGCTTTCATCAACATGCCATATTTGCTTTATCTGCAATCCTTCTGGTAAACCATGAACAATATCTGATATTTTCCAAACCAACTCTCCCTTCTTTTTACAAACAACTCTTTCATGGACAATTCCCTTTTTTACAAAACGAAATGCATTTATCCCACCTTTAAAAATAAAACTGTCATCGGTTTCACTCACAGCTACGCTTTGCACAGATGTCCAAAAGTACCAAATGAATCTCGGCCCTTTAAGCATCTGATCGTAATCATTCAACATCACTGAATTATGAGATCTGGTTCCACAAAAATATTCAATTGTGGATCTATCTGTATTGTACTGATAGGAACCACCATCATATAAAATATTCCTTCCCTCATGCCAAATGTCGATATGCAAATTGTCGGCTTGTGCGGGTCTGTCTTTATATCCACCGCACCTTATAACGGTAACTGTTGATTGCTCTCTAAGAATATAGAACCCGCCAACAGGATAGCTATTCCAACCACCTCTACGGATTATCGGCTTGAAGAAAACAGGCGAATGGAGTTTGGCATTCATAAAAAAAACTTCTTCATTCCAGGGCCCATCCTCATAAAGAGCTTCTCCCGTCAAAAAAATATGCAATGTCTGCAGTTGCGGGCGAAAATCTCTAAAATCACATTCTGTGAACGGGAAAAAAAGAGCACCATCATTGGATCCATAATTTGATAAGTAACCCGTATATTCATCTTGAGCATGATATAAAAAATCGAGAGAGGCATATGCACGATCATATACCAACTGGTGGAAATAATCCTTAGTCTTTTCGGCTATCATAAACGCCATATTCAATAACTGAACAACTACGCGATGATAATTATGACTAAATTGTAAATAGGTGCCGTCTTTATATATCTGATAAATTATCTCTTTCTCAAACCATTTTTTACCCTTGTGTCTCCATTTTAATGCGCAATCAAAGGATGGAAATAATGATCCTACTATATATAATGCCAGCGTTTCAGTAATAGCATGATTATTTCTTACTGCGACCCGAGAAAAATGTATATTATCATAAACATGTTTCATTTGCCAATAAATGGCATTGAGTATTATTTGATACTTTTCTTCGGTTAATGAGCCTGAATATCTATAATAATTTAAACCGTAAACCCAGTTTAGTACCCGTAGAGAAATTTCTTGGCTGCACTTATAATTTGGTCCCCTGTTTATTGGATTAGCGGCAATCCATGATTCAATTTGCCCCCATACCCAGGCGCTATGATCTGTCTTATTATGTTGATCATATCGTATTACATCGTAGATAAACGAGAATCTAGATGGCTCCCATACATATTTAATATCTCCATCCTTTTCACTGTAATCTCGGATCTTCGTCCAATGAAGATTTTTGTTGTACTTATACCCATTTAGTGGGTTAGTCATCCAATCATAATGATCTCCAAGAAAATACCACTGCTTACTAAAATATAAGCGGTACCCATCTAATACACTATTTACTCGAGAATTGGCAGATGGATTACTTAGTATACCATTATTTAGTAACCCAGCATATGACTGCCAAAGATCTAATGACTCAAATTTTTTCGTTGGCGGGTCCACTGGAAATTTTCTCTCATAAATCCTAAAGCGGATTAAGAAAAAAAGATAAAGCCGATACAGAACATATCGAAGTCCCATATTAGCAATTAGGTTAAAATATTTTCTACCTATCATTGCTTTAATCTTCCTTGAATTGTGTCATCCATTTTTCTTTATTCTGCCATTCGACTTGCTCTATCTTAAAGAAAATATAGTCATCTATAACCAAAATATCCATATCCGTACTCATAAAGCATCTGAAAGCATCTTGTGGAGTGCACACAATTGGCTCCCCTCTAACATTAAAACTTGTGTTAACAACCATCCCCAGCCCGGTTATTTCCTTGATCGATTGAAGTAGCTGCCAATATCTTGGATTCATTTCTCTGCTCACTGTTTGAATTCTAGCCGAATAATCCATATGAGTAACAGGTTGAATTTGACTCCGTTTTACGGATAACTTTTCTCTTAGAGATTTATCCATATATTCTCGTGGCAGGTCAAATCGCCATTCTGATTGAACAGGGGCTACCATAAGCATGTATGGTGAAGTAGTATCAATCTCGAAAAAATGATCGGCATCCTCTTCCAAAACGGAAGGAGCAAATGGACGAAATCCCTCTCTATATTTTATTTTCTTATTAATCCGCTGCTGCATATCCATATTACGCGCATCTCCAAGAATGCTTCTATTACCCAATGCGCGAGGACCGAACTCCATTCTCCCTTGAAACCAACCCACTACATTTCCCTCAGCTATTTTTTCAGCAACAATACTACACAACTTGCCAATTTCACCCACTTTCGTAAACACCGCTTTGTTTTTTCTACACATCAACTCAATCTCCTTATGAGAATATTCCGGCCCCAAATAAGTCCCCTGCATTAAATCAAATGAACTTACTTGAGGCTTAACATTTCCAAAATAGATATAGTGTGCAGCCAACGCGGCTCCCAGCGCCCCCCCGGCATCCCCTGAAGCAGGTTGTATGTATATCCTGTTGAATATCCCGCTTCGCAATAATTTTCCATTAACCACACAATTTAAAGCCACTCCGCCAGCCATACACAAATTAGTAGCGCCAGTAATCCGCTTGGCTTCATTTGCCATTCTAATAACAATATCTTCAGTCACTGACTGCACGGCTAGTGCCAAGTTACAATGTTGCTGTTTAAGCTCACAGTTTGACTCACGCCTGGGAAACCCAAATAGTTTCTCCCATAAATCATCTTTAACCATAGTTAAACCTGTAGCATAATTGAAGTAAGACTGATCTAACCATACAGACCCATCATCTTTAATATCTACAAGTTTTTCCTTAATTGTCTGGATAAATGCTCTTGTTTGGGAGCTGTCTGGATTGCCAAAAGGAGCCAATCCCATCAACTTGTACTCACCAGAATTTACCTTAAATCCAAGAAAATATGTGAAAGCTGAATACAGTAATCCCACAGAATGAGGAAAGTTCATCTCTTTGAGCATAGACAACTCACTGCCTTTACCGTGGCAAATAGATGCAGTACACCATTCCCCCACACCGTCAACTGTCAAAATTGCAGCTTCACTAAACGGTGAAACATAGTAAGAACTAGCAGCGTGCGACAAATGATGCTCGGTAAATAACAATGTAAGCTTTCGCTTATCGTAAGTTCCAACCTCCTCAAGAGAATCACGAATTATTTTCTTCAGAAACAATTTCTCTTTCATCCATACGGGCATCGCCTTAAGAAAAGACAATAATCCTTTCGGAGCAAACGAAAAGTATGTTTCGAGCAATCTCTCAAACTTGAGTAAAGGTTTATCATAGAAAACAACGGCATCCAATTCATCGATCGAAAGACCCGCTGTTTCCAGACAAAATCGAATGGATTGAGTAGGAAACTCCGAAGTATGCTTCACACGGGTAAACCTTTCCTCCTGGACTGCAGCCACGACGGTTCCATCTATTACCACGGCCGCGGCAGAATCATGGTAAAAGGCAGATATTCCTAATATTTTCCTCATGATGTGGTTTAAAAGCAACTCACCTTAGCAAGGCAACCGCAAAATAGATAATGACTATTTAAGCGATTTTATTATCGCATCAGCAACAAATTCATTGCCATAGGTATTGAAATGAATATCCTGTTTGATATAAAAATCCCTAGGGCTAGTCCCCTTCATCATTTGTTGTCGGAATACATCAAAACAGTTTACAAAATGAATCCCGTTTTTTGCAGCAAATGAACTCCAATGCTTTTCCCAATTAAAAACTCGTTGCTCTACTAACAGCTGCGCCGGCCATGGATAAATTACCAGATACACTTCTGAACTACTTTTCTTAGCCAGCTCGTGAATTCTTTCCAAGTTACGCTCTATCTTTTTTAAACCACCAAGAACACCAAGAGGTTTATATCCCACTTCATCAGCTGAATCGAGCACATTCCATGAAATATGTGTAACACCTGACCTGTATAAATAACGATTGGCATCGAACGCCTTCACTTCTTCATCGATCAGAGCTTTTTTATACACTATCTTTTTAAAAGCCACATAAACATATGACGTCAATAACATATGATTACTGACAAACTCCTTTATGCCACCGTCACCAAATATCTTTCGAGTTCGTTGAGGCGCCTCTTTGGCTTGTCGTCTGCCTGTAGGCCCAGTTCTGAGAATTGGGTATATGATGCCATTAGCATCCATGTTCCCAATCATTGAATCCGGGTAAATCCACCTAGTGCTTTCATCCTGAACATCGCTGATGTCCAAACAAATAATGACTTTATGCTTTTCCTTTACTTTCCCAGTAATTAAAGCCTTTCTATATTGATATAAGTATACTGAGGGGCTATAACTCGGAACGCCACAATTAAATAACCTGGCATTTAGTCTTTTTTCAAAAATTCCTACGAAGGATTCGTTCCATTCTCCTTCCCCATACGTAAACGAATCCCCCAAGAAAACGTAGTCCACAGAATCCTTGGTTAGGCTTTCAGTTTTGCCGCATCTGAAGCCATACTCATTGGTATAAATCGGAAATTTCAGCCCGCCAAATGTATAATTACCTTTATTAATCAAAGTATCGAGCCAATAGAACCCAAAATTATTTTGCTTATGCAGTCCGCTGTTAGGATCTCGCACCTGCTGGTCGTGCTTCTTCCTGAAATAGCTATACCCAATATCAGCTACAAAGAAAAAGACAAGAAATATGCACAACTGAACAAGTGTACTCTTAACAATACTACGCAAGCTCATTACCATGGATTTAAAAAATCGTCTTTTCTATAAGACTTATTCCTTATCAAAAAAGTGGTTGATTTGGAATTTCTCAAAGCCATTGAATCTGTGCGTCTAAAGAATCTGGCCAATTGCGCTATCGGAAAAAGAAGAACAAAGTAGATAATCGTCAATAGAATATTGGGTATGAAATGACCAAGCAATTCAGACAAATTCATCCATCCTAAGTGAACCCAGAGACTAAACCAGTCTGATATCGAGGATAAAGCCACCAATATTATAATAGCTACAAGCAGCGTTCTCTGGGGCTTAAAAAAATACCAAATCAGAAGTCCCAATGCAATTACAAGTATTGTTTTATATTTCTCATCATTTTTGCTCATATCGGAGATTAAAAAAGCGTGTAAACAAACGGAGCAAAAGCGCTACCGGCCCCAAGTACAACTAAAATAGCAACAAGTAACAAGGCTAAAATTACAGGAGCCAGCCAGAGTTTTCTTCTCTGTCGAAGAAACTGAAAAACATCCTTTAATGTATGCATAATCGCTTTTTATTGAAGGGATGAGTTTAAAGTCATTAAAATGCTTACTATCCTTTCAGAGGTCTTACCATCCCAAAATTGGGGAATACCTCCTTTTTTCCAAAGCCCAAGAAAAATCTTATTCATTGCCGGGAATATATTTTTCGGGTTGGTTCCAATCAATTCATTGGTGCCAGTTGTAACGGTTTCTGGGCGCTCGGTGTTATCGCGTAGAGTTATACATGGCACTCCCATCACAGTTGTCTCTTCCGTAATTCCCCCGCTATCTGTAATCACGGCCTTAGCATGCTTAACTAAAAAGTTAAATTCAAGATAAGAAAGCGGTTCCACAAAAAAAAGATTACCGGCTTTTATTCCGATCTCTTTCAAATTTCTCTCCGTACGTGGATGTACGGGAAAAATAACAGGCAACCCTTTAGTCGAACTAATAATCTCATTCATCAACTCTTTTAAATTGGAAGCATTATCCACATTTGCTGGTCGATGCAATGTCAGTACAAAGTAGTTTCTCTTGGTCAATGAAGCCGTTTCCCATACTGGTGGAGGTTGAAATCTCGATTCATTCTTAAGTAAGGTATCAATCATTGTATTACCCACAAAAAAGATCCTGTTATTGTCAATTCCGGATTTACTGAGATTATCATTGGCCATTTCGCTGGTAGTGAAAAAATAATCTGCCAGAGCGTCTGTCACAACTCTGTTTACTTCTTCGGGCATACTAATATCACCTGATCGAATTCCTGCTTCAACGTGAGCAACCTTTGTAACGAGTTTCTTTGCCACAATTGAACATGCCATCGTCGACGTCACATCTCCGACAACCAACACCAAATCAGCAGGATTAAGCAGTAACTCTTTTTCGAAGCGAACCATAATATTTGCCGTTTGCTCCGCTTGTGAGCCACCTCCACTTTCCAGATTTACGTCTGGATGAGGAATACCCAATTGAGTAAAAAAATTATCACTCATGTTCTTATCATAATGTTGTCCCGTGTGTACCAGTCTATAGCTAATATTGGCACCATTTGTAGCAGCCAGATTAATAGCTTCAATTATTGGCGCAATCTTCATAAAATTAGGTCTCGCACCTGCGATAATCGTGATCTTCATAGTTATCTTACGTTATATAAAAATAGTTTGTCCGCTCTTTAAACTTTCAATAGCCGATAGACTGGCTCGAGAAGTGTTTACAAGAGAGTCAAAATCGATTAATGACTCCCCTCCCTTCAATAAATGAGACAACAAAGATGTGAATTGTTCTTTATGTCCCTTATCTATCGAACTACTCATGGAAGAAAACGACTTAAATCCATATCCTTTCATACTCCTAAAGTTATCAATCACCAATGTCCTTTCCTGAGCATAAATTTCTATCCGTTCTTTGGGATATCGTTTATTACCATTAGCAAAATAACTTATAACTCCCTGAGAACCATTATCGAATTTCAACGTAATAATCGCATTGTCAGTATTCTCCACGGGATTAATTCCGAGTGCCGACATATGCACACTCTTGACATAAGATCCCGAAAAAAAAGACATCAGATCTATAAAATGACAAGCTTCGCCGATGATTCTTCCGCCCCCCGTCTTCATATCATGCACCCAGACATCTAGAGGAATGTGACCAGCATTTATAGTTGCTATCATATTGATGGGTGGGGTATCGATACCGAGCAACTGCTTAGCCTTAATGCTGAATGCAGAAAATCGTCTATTGAACCCCACTGTTACAGATAAGGGGCTGGTCAACTGGTGATAAACTGAAATAATTTCATCGAGTTCCGATTGAGTGATAGCTAGCGGCTTCTCCACAAAAACATGCTTCCCTGCTTTAAGTGAATTCACCACCATCCGCGCATGCTGATCATGCCTTGTAGTAATCAATACCAGGTCAACTTCAGTATCTTTGAGAATAGTCTGATAATCAGTCGTGCTTACCTCAAATCCATATTTACCAGCCAACGATTTTGCTGTCAGGCCACCCGCACTAGCAATGTATCTTAATGACGCCCTGGTTCTTTTAATGGCAGGCATCATTGTCATTTTTGTAAAGTTCCCAGCCCCGATTACACCAATAATACCTCCGGTGGGGCTGCTCGTCCGCTTTACAGAAGTATGTACCTTACTGGCGGATTCTTCTATAGAAGGATTCGGATATTCAATGATAGATGCAACGGACCTTCCTTTTAAATTATTATAAATATCCAAATAATTATCTAATGAAACCTTATCCGTGATTAATGACGCTACATCAATCTGCCTTCTGCTAATTGCCTGAAGAACAGTCTCGAAATTTCTCTTCTCAGTCCATCTTACAAAAGCGATCGGATAATCCGATCCTTTAAACTCATATTCTTCATCATATCTTCCCGGACCATAGGAACAAGAGACCTGGAACGTCAATTCCTTTTTATAAAATTCAGATCTTTGAATATCAAGGCCAATAACGCCAATAAGAATTATACGGCCACGCTTCCGGCTCATTTGAGCGGACTGACTAATGACTCCGTTATCCTTTGTTGACGCCGTAATGATTACAGCATCCGCACCGATGCCACCCGTCATTTGATCTACTACTTTAACTGAATCACTTACACCGCTGTTAAATGCCTCTATTCCATTTTTTTTTGCCAAAGCAATTTTACTCTCATCGAAATCAAACCCTAAGACACGGCAACCATTAGCCACTAACAACTGGGCAGTTAAAAGACCAATAAGACCCAGTCCAATCACAACAAAGGTTTCTCCAATAGTAGGAGCCGCCAAACGAATGCCTTGCAATCCAATTGATCCAATAACTGTAAAACAAGCCTCGTCATATGAAACGTCATCCGGTATCTTTGCCGCCAAATTCTTTGGAACACAAACAAACTGGGCATGAGCACCATTAGATGCCACTCTGTCGCCAATTGAAAACTCCGTAACACCATCACCAACTGAAATAACTTCACCTGCATTACAATACCCTAACGGTAATGGTTCATCCAACTTATTAAATACCGCTTCCAACGTTGGTATCAACCCTTCCGTTTTGATTTTATCCAAAACTTGTTTTACCTTATCTGGTTGCTGTCTGGCCTTTGATATCAAGCTACTTTTACCAAATTCTACTAGCATTCTCTCTGTGCCTAAACTTACAAGACTTCTATGTGTCCTAATAAGAACATGCCCACTTTTCACTAAGGGGGCGGGTACATCCTCCAATATAGTTCTCCCGTTTTTTAGGTCTTGTATAATTTGCTTCATTATATAACTATCTATCTTATTTAGATCAAATAATATTCAATTTCTCCTGCTTGCTCGGATAACTAATTAATACGGCGCGATACTTCCCTTTAAAAACAAATAGGCTTCCCGCAGCCGCTCCGATAATTTTATATCGTTCAATCATTTTTTTCATATCATCAAAATCACATGCTCCTCCCATTATCGTTATAGGCATATCGGTTAATGTACGAACCATATCTGCCAATTCATAATCATAACCAGACATTGTCCCATCTCTATCTATTGAATTAATTACAATTTCTCCCACTCCGATTCTGTTCAAATCATCTAGAAACTGCCTCAATTTCAGCTCAGTTTTCTCCTTACCGTTCCGGATATATATATCATAACCTCCCAACAATGACTTCTTTTTTACATCAATAACTACAATTACACTTTGCATCCCCACGGCCTGGCCAATCTCGCTCAATAATGAAAAATTTCGAACAGCCGCCGCGCTGATTGCAAGTTTCTCTGCTCCTAAATTAATAATTGTCTTAGCCTGATCAACCGTTGTAATCCCGCCACCATAACAAAATGGCATTCGACACTCGGCCGCCAGATTTTTTATAAGTTCGAAATCAGGTCCGCGATTTTCTGCAGTGGCATCTATATCAAGAACAATCAGTTCATCCACCTCCTTCTCATTGAAAATTTTAACAGCATTGATAGGATCTCCAACGTATTTCGGATCTTTGAACTTAATTGTCTTGACTAGACCACGTCGATGCACTAACAAACAGGGGATGATTCTTGATCGAAGCATAGCTAAATAGATACAAAATTTTCCAGTAATGATATCCCATTATGATGGCTCTTCTCTGGGTGAAACTGCACACCGTATATATTATCACGATTAACTGCTGAAGAAAAATCATTGCCGTAATGTGTGGTCGCCAAAATATCTTGTTCGTGAGTACATTTAAAATAATAACTATGAATAAAGTAAAAGCCCTGCGCTTGATCAATGCCATTAAAAAGATTAGAAGTCTTTGCCGCACAAATGGAATTCCATCCCAGATGAGGTATCTTAGGTTTATGTGCAATAGTCTCTTTATCAAATTTTTGAACTCTTCCCTTGATCCAACCTAATCCATCAAGCACGCCTTCTTCACTTCCTTCTGCCAAAATTTGCATACCTACACAAATCCCCAAAACAGGTATATTTTCCTGAATTACCCTCCTCTCAAGTACCTCTCTAAAGCCCGATTTATTTAACATATCCATAGTCTGATCGAATGCACCAACACCCGGAAGTATAATTCTTTCGGCTGCCAACAGCTCAGAGGGTCTAGCAACTATAGAATAAGGCACCTTTAAACGATCGTATATATTTCCGATTGCCCTTACATTACCGGACCCATAATTGATTATGCAGGTCATCGTTTAATAGATTTTTCAGCCCCGATAAACTTTAAAACCTTTGCTCCAAAATTGAATACCTTCTCCTGATTCTTATAATCCCAGTAAAATTTTTTGGGTATAGTAAAATAGTTTCTTAACTCTTCACTACTAATTCCAATCTTTGTAGCTATATATTTAAACTCATCCTCTATTGTTTCCGGGTTATAAGCCGGTTTACTTAACAATTCCAGGGCTTCGTCTCTGGTCATCTGTCCAGTTAAAATCAAACTTGAATATTGAACACGCCGTGTATCAAAACCGAATCGCTCAGGCAGCCAATATCCTTCATAAAATTTTGTAAATCGTGATTCAAAATGCTTCTGAGGATAAGGCTTCCATCCGTATTCTGTTTCTAATAACTTCAAAGCCTCTGCCTTTATATAAGGCATATAATTTAAAGATCGAATTACTTTTAAGCCTCTAAAATATCGGAGATAAAATTTGTGACGAAAAATAGAGCTGAACGGATAGGTTTTCATATCAACAGTTCCAAACCGTCTAATTATATCTTTAATCTGAACCATATCAGTACCATAATAGAGATACTCCATTGGATTACGCACACACTCAGTAGATATGTTACCACCATTGAGTATATACTTGATATTATACTTGTATGCAAAATTATACAAAGTGGCCACAAAGGCATGATCTTGTGGTATATCAATATGAGGAACTCCCGATTTGAAGAAAGCTAACTGAAAATCACGCATTTCTTCCCAATTAATCACTTCAGTATATAAATCTAACCCAAGTTTATCTACCAACATCTGAATATTATGTACAGCCAACTCAGAATTCCATCCGCCATCTACATGAAAAACTAACGGACGTAGACCAAACTCCTTAACGGCGATATGTAACATATAAGAGCTATCCACACCGCCGCTTAAGCCAAGAATACAATCAAAATCCCTCCCCTCACCTTCATTTTTGATTTTCTTTATGATGCTTGTTAATTTAGCTCTACCAGATTCATCCGTATGCCAATTAGGTTTTATATTATAAATAAAATCGTTACAGTGATCACAAACACCCTTTTCATCAAAAACGATTCGCGTGTCAGAGGTATCCATTACGCAGTTTGTACAAATTTGATATGTTCTCATCATCCATTTATTTTAATTAATACATTTAGCAACGTTCTAATGTGAGACTCAGTTGAAAAAG
Organism: Sediminibacterium soli; assembly: GCF_009939225.1. Lineage (GTDB taxonomy): Bacteria > Bacteroidota > Bacteroidia > Chitinophagales > Chitinophagaceae > Sediminibacterium > Sediminibacterium soli. The sequence continues at coordinate 200,715 of NZ_JAACJR010000009.1, forward strand.
ATTTTTTTGCCGTAGAATAATTAGTCAATGCCATAATTTTAATCTTATCGACATCTTCAATACAACATTTTAATAACCTAGCTATTTCTTTTGGGGTATCATTTGCCAATGCATATCCGTTAATATCAGGTTTAAAAATATCTGGAATCCCTCCTAACATTGTTACTAAGACTGCGCAACCTGAAGCATATGCCTCAAGAATTGAAATAGGCTGTCCTTCATTATATGAAGTAGGTAATACAAAAACATGAGCATTTGCCAATAATTTCGCTTTCCCCTCACCTGAAACCACACCATGGTATTTAATATTACCTATTCCTTCAATTTTATTTCTAAAAATATTCTCATCCGTTGCAGAATTAAAGTGACCAGCAAAATCAATCTGTATTCTTTCTTTTAAGCGCTCATTTAAGATCAGAAATGCATTTAAAAGATGCATATATCCCTTTTTATCAATCATATTACTCAGAAATAAAAATTTAATTTTTTTTGGGAAATTAAATTTTCTGAAAACTTGTTCTTCTTGAATTAAAAATTCTGGGAGATAAAAATTAGGTATTATATGAATCTTACTATTATCTAAGTATCTTTCAAAATATTTAGTATGGCTAGGACCAAGAACAATAACTCCATTTAATCTCCTGAGAAAAAAAGCATTTATTTTTTCAAGGAAAAAATTATTACATAGTATTTGCTTACCAAAAGTTCCTCCGTGCAAATGGATGTAGAATTTATTTAATTTATTTCTACATAAAAAGTATATTACTAGATCCTTTATATTGCCAAATATGGACTCTGAAATATGCAAATAAATAACATCTGCTATTTTATTATACTTATTAATTTTTTTAAAAAAACTAATTACTTCTAAGACCCTTCGAAAACTAGTCAACCCGTCTTGATGAGTAGATTTAGTCATATTAACAACATCTACATCTGTACTGTTTTTAATATGCTCTAGAAGCAAGTTTGCTGCAATAGATTGTCCGTTTATAGGTGGTGGCAGTGGCGCAATAAATAATACTCGCATATTATGCATCAATTATTCTGTTTTCTTGACTACATAAAACACACTAGCCGGAGCTATTTTTTGGAATTTATTTCTCGCGTGATAATGTATATTAAATGTAAATATTCTTGAAATTACTTTATCGATTTTTTGATAAAATATCGAATCCCGTTTAACAGGTAAAATTTTAGATATTATCTGATAAGCAAAATTGGAATCGCAAAATGTTTTCTTAATAATTTCTATTTTTTTTTCATTAAAGAATGAATCAAAATACTGATATGGTATACCTCTTTCATTTTTGGTTAACCCATTACGGGCATATCTCCAATCACCCATTGTTCTAATAGGTTCTCGAATGATCATAGTACCTCCTGGCTTTAAAACACGAGTCAATTCATTTAATACAAAACGAACGTTTGGTATATGATGCAGAGCGCTAAAACACGTAATCAAATCAAAGCTATTATCGGCAAATGATAATTTCCCGCTTATTTCGGGTTTTACATACTTAGGTTGTAAGTGTCCTAAAATCTCACTAATCAGATAATCTGACGGCTCGACAATTGTCAAGTTATCGATTTGACTAATAATTGGAAAGAATTCATGTCCGAAAGCTGATCCAAATCCTAAAGCATTAGTAAATTTCTCATTTTTATCAATATAATTAAAACCAAAAACAATGTTCATAGAATTGTAAACATACCTATAGTCATCTTTTGAAATTTCTTTCTTCTTTTTAACTAAGTCAGCATATCCCTCTTCTTCCGAGAGATACCAACATTTAATTTGATCAATTGTAAAGTCATCTCCATATAATTTTTTTCCCGAAAAAAAATCTTCAATATTATTCATAAGTTTAGAATTTATTTGAACAAACAGTTTTTACTGCATTCTTTATTTGATCAACCATATTTTGGGAATTGAACTGAGTTAAAATTAAATTATGACAAGAATCACTAATATGATCTAGTTCTACCTTCGAAAGTTTTGCAAAATACTGTATCCCACTTTTAAAGTCGTCAATTGCGCCGTTTTCCAATATAATTCCAGTTTCCCCTTGTTTAATAAGGTCATATTCGGTTCCATCAGCTTGATAAACAACTACAGGAACCCCAAAAGCTAGAGCTTCAGAAATTACAATGCCGCCCCTGCCAGGTATAATTAAGACATCCGTTGCATTCAAGTATGTATATAGTTCGGAATTTACTTTCCCAACCAAATACACATTATCTAATTTCAACTTCTTTATTCTAGTTTCTAAATATTCAAACATAGGCCCGTCACCAGCTATCACATAATTATATGTACCGAAATCATCACCTTCCTGAGCTAATTTCAACAACAACTCAGGTCTCTTATTTTCATCTAAGGTACCGAGGTACAAAACTGTAAATCGATTATTTATTCCAATTTGATTTCTAGATTCCTCTTTCGAAAAATTGAAATCTCTATAAGCTTTTGTCATTTTCTCCGTATTCCCAACATTTGTAGCAATAAACATTTTCTTATCAGAGACACCTCCAATTTTCTGTAACCTCCTTTTACTATAAGAGGAATATAATAGAAACCCACTAAAAAAATTTCTAAAAAAAGATTTAAGAAAGGCTGTCATCCGTTTTTTGGATAAATCTTCGCCAGGCAATGCTATAAAACACCAATGAATAAGTTTTACATTTCTATTATAAAATATTCTATAAATAATTGCTTGTAAATATCCAAAAAAATTACTTTCTCCTTCACATATAATTACTTCTGGATTATACTCTTTAAGTTCTTTTATAAGATCTGCATGAATTGGAAAATAATGGCCTCGCAATTTCACAAACTTAGTTTTTAACTTAAAATAATTAATACCACAGATATCATCGGCATTCTTAACCTTACTTTCAGGTATATTCTCACCGATGAAAAGTTTAAACTCAATTTCCTTATCATTAGATAATTTTTTAAATAATGGAACTCGATAAGAGGTACATACACGTTGTAATATTGCTACTCTCATTTTTCACTTTTGTTCTTGTCAATAAATAATCTAAACCAGAGTTCTGTACTCAACAAACGGAACAAAAGTGTAGAATAATCATATTTTTTTGAAATATGCTCTTCTACAATTAGATTGAGCTGTGCTTTATCAAAGAGACCCCGATTGATTGTTTTATTGGATAATAGTATTTGCACGGCCTCGCTATTTCGGTTCATAAAAAAAATTGATAGCGGGGTATTGAATCCAAATTTTAGAGGATTATGCAAAATGAAGTCAGGCACAACTCCTTCAAGTGCCTGACGATGTATTATTTTGCCAACGCCATTGTGCATTTTATATTCAAAAGGAAGTTTAAAAACAAATTCAACTAACCTATAGTCCAGAAAAGGCAATCTACTTTCAATTGATTTAGACATAGATATAGCATCCCCATAATGCAACAAATTAACTAACCCACCAATATGTGATTTATATAACACTTCATTAAACTTCTCATCGAAGGAGATTTTTTCCTTAGGGTAGTCATTAATTCTTTTATAATTTTTCATTGGTCCAATAAATATTTTATCAATACCAAGAGTGCGATGATAAATTTTTTCTAGGATTTTAGAGTTAAATAGTCTCACAAATTGAATAATCGCGAACTTTATCGAATAAAGTTTACTAAACGCTACTATCTCATTAATAGCTTGTCGATATTTCCATTTTCTGATTAACTCAAAAATTAATGCAGGGAACGTATTAACAATATAACCACTCAATAACTCATCTGCCCCTTGCCCCTCTAATACAACTTTAACGTCATTTGAAGCTTCATCTAAAACTTTTGTAAGTGGTAGAACAGCCGGGGAAGAATGACCAGATTCTAAATGGTAAAGAACAAACGAAAGTTCTTTGATTAAATTAATATTACTACAATCAATAAAATTCGCTTCAAGATTTAATTCTTTCGCCAATTGCCTAACCAAGCTACCTTCATCAATTTCAATATCTGAACTATACACTTTTTTTTCTCTCTTATCATAATCTTTCTTATCAAAGACAGCAGTATACGTTTTATGATTGTCAGAGTTCCACTCACGTAATACAGACACAATAGATCCTGAATCTATTCCTGAAGACAATGTTGTCCCAACCGGCACATCACTTCTCATCCGAATCTCCAATGCTGACTTAAAAATTTGAAGATATTCATCTCTTGCTTCAGAGATAGACAAAGCGGGATCTACCTTTATTGGGTAATTCCAATATCTTGTTATTGTAACATTACCATCTTCAATCACCAAATTATGCGCAGGCTTTAATCGAAGAATATCTTTGAACCAAGTTTCATGGTGCTGAGCTCCCAAACTATTTCTACAATAATTATTAATTACGTTATAATTTGGAACCTTTAGTTCCGGAAAATAATTAATAATCGCCTTAATCTCAGATGAAAACGAAAACCCCCGATCGAATATAGTATAGCAAAATGGCTTTATTCCAAATCGATCTCTTGAGCAAAAGATGCGATTTTTCTTAACATCATATATACAAAATGCCCAATCACCGTTAAATTTCTCAACACACTTATCACCCCAAATTATATATGCATTTAACAAAACCTCTGTATCGCTGGTCGTTCTAAATTCAACTTTCCGGCTTTCTAGCTCCCTTCTCAGCTCAATATAATTATATATTTCTCCATTAAATACCACTACAAAATTACCACAGTCAGAGATAAAGGGTTGGTTACTTGCGGCAGCCAAGTCAATAATAGATAATCGAGCATGCGCTAACTCGATTACTCCATCTATACCCCATTGGCCATATGCATCAGGCCCCCTATGCTTCATCAAAAGTGCCGACTCCCTGACCTTCTGCTTATCAATTACCAGGTTAGCAGTTCCAAATACGCCGAAAATTCCGCACATAATTCAACAATTAATTATTCTATTTTATTATATGTGATGCTGCTATTTCACTCGGTTTTGTAAGCGACATGGCCAAATGATTAAAAATCAAACTCAATAATATCATCTCCTTAGAATTTGAGAACACAGACAGCAGAATTATAAAAAAAGAAAAAGAAAAAATGTCTCTTCTTTTGAATAACAGAATAAGTGCTCTTAAATAAATAATTGTACCTAGAAGACCGGCTTTGACAATGACTTCGAACAAAGGCAGATGAAAACGTGTAAACTGGTCACGAGCTAAATCCACTTCGCTATACCCCGCGCCTGGGCCTACATACGTGGCCAAATAACCATTGGTATCATTAAGCCCTCCTCCAAAACCCTTACCAATAATAAACTGAAAAAAGTTTTTATCCATCCAATGAATAATAGTAACTGCCTCCGCCACTATATTACCCATGCTAGTATTCGAAAATGCTATGAGATCAATGTCTACAATTTCAAAGACACTAAAAATCTGATTGAATTTATAAGAAACTACAAGGTCCGGATCAATATTCTGAGATATCCAACTGGTTAGAGGCTGAACCAAAATAACCAAAAAGAGAAGAACAAAAAGAAAATACTTAAAAGCCCTATACGAAGAAGTAACTATCCAAAGCAGCAAAAAAATAATCAACATAATTGACTTACTGCCAATAAAGACTTTCCCCTGAATTAATAAAAACAAAATGGAAGCCAAAAAAAAATAAAGATGCTTTTTCGTAAATAGGTCCTTAAAAAAATAAATCGGGAATATGATTGAAAACGAAAAAGAATTCATTAAAACAAAGGTATGCCCCTCGCCGTAATCAAATAGCTGACCTGAAAAATACGAGATCAACATGGCAATAATCGATAGCGCTATTCCATATTTCAAAATTATTTTTGAATCTTCGGCACTTAAGAAACTAATCAGAAACAAGTACAAAAAAAAAGGCAAATAGACCAGGAAATCTTTTATGAAATTGTCATAATAGTTTTTTGAAGCCAATGTAAATACCCCTCCTAGCAAAAACGAGTATACAATGAAAAATATATAGAATTGGCTTGCTAAATTTTGTTTGTTCAATCGTACTCTAAATCGATTGGAAATCAACAAATAGAATGAAATACCAATACAAAATAAAATATTTGCAGAGAACCCAAATACCCGCAATCCCCAAAAATTGTATGGAAGTGACTCCTGAGTTACGTAACTCCAAGCGCCCATAGACAGGAGGGTAAATGAAATCAAATACATAACCCCAACCCTCCTATTAATAATGATGGAGGCTAATATAAAAGTATATTCAATAACTGAAATTACTGCCTGTGCAACGGGCAATTTATCATAAAGAATAACCTCAAAAAAAACAAATAAAAATAGTACATCAAATCTATATCGTATAAAACCCTTCTGAGGAGACATTACACGCAGCATTAGTTAACGTTTGTCACTATAGTTTCCAAGGTAGGGTTCAATAATGCAGTGTTATTATATGGATTACCTACAATCAAATCTTTTCTTGCAATTGAGATCTGAATTAACTCAGTTAATTTCTCAATAGAATTATAATAGGGATCATAATTAAAATAAGAGTTGAAAACACGAAACGCCTCAATGTCAGATAAAAAACATGGCTTATTATTAGAAAAACATTCAAAAAGAGAAGCACTAACTTTATACTTAAAAGAATCAGGATATTGTAACACTAAGAAATCAGATTTCATGAAAATTGCCTGATACGTCTCATCATTCAAAAAACTTTTCACCTGACAAATATTCGGATGAGTTATGTCAATAGAATCATCTTTAATTACAAATAGAACTCTATTCTCCAATAAAAAATCGAGAAATGACTTACTTGAAAGCAATTCCCACAAAAAATGATCTCGGTACTTGGAAACAGTAGGAATAAAAATTGTAAGCCGAAAATCTAACGTACTTAGACGAGGGTCAACTTTCTCCAAAAGGTTTTTATGACGCTCCAAATCATTATAGTAGGGTAAGCTGAGACCAAGTGGCTCCACGATCACCTTATTCATGCCAAAGTCTGCGAACCGTCTACGAATCATCTCATGAAAAACCAAAATTGTGCCCATTCTTTCAATACGTCTCAAGAAAAAACACTTAAGTGTATTCTCCAGACCAGACACATTTGAATGGTTCATAAAGAAAAGATTGCCCTTGATGCCAGATAAGGAAAATACAATTTCATCAAAAAAAGAAAAAAAAACTACATCATATTTCCTGAATGAAATCCTCTTCCTAATAAAACGGAGTATTAGCCACTGGCGCAATCGATCCTTGATACTACCAGCATTGTTAACATAATAAGATTCAGGAATCTTTAATGCAATATCCTCGTTAGAAATCTGAAGCTCATCCAAATAACCAGCACGAGCAATTACTGAAACCGTAAACCCCTTATTTTTAAAACCATTAATAAATACCTTATTCAAATTGGTATGTCCGAATTGTGAAAATGTGTCTATATATAAAATAGTCCTCATCTGCTAATTGTAAAAAAAATATTCGAAACTAATTTCAACATATCCTTAATTGCTGCCCACACTCCAATTAAAAATAAAGACAATGAATCATCAGTAATACTCAATGCTCTTTTTACGACATAATACACTAGCAATATATCAACAAATAAAATTGAGAGAGGAATATACCGTACCTGTTTAATGATTGCCAATACTAAAAGACTGGCAATAAATATCAACATAGCAGCAAAAAGATAAAAAAGCGAAAATTTTTTATGGTTGTTCGTAGCCTGGAGTAATACGGTACTTGAACTCCAAATTGTATTTGCTATTAACGAAACTAATAGTAGTGTAAATAAAATAGGATCAAATTTGACTGCCCCTCTTGTCCAAGTGGTGTAAAGAAGATTTCCCAAAAAGAATAATACTATCGTAGTTATAATGGCTAATACAACAGAATACGCCATCGTACGATAATGAATCTTCCTCAGTCTCAAAATATCCATTTTACCATAAGTTATCGAAATTTCGGGCCAAACAGACTTATGAAGAATGTCTATAGAAGATTTACAAAAGTTTACCAATGTTCGAGTTGTATTGAAAATAACCACAGATGTGCTCCCCAGAAAAAAATTAATTAGAAGAGTCACTCCTTGAAAACTAAGAGAATTGGCGATCGGAAATGAAAAAAAAGACAATGCCGGCAAGAATGTTTCTTTTAATTCAGCCCTACGTAAATAACGAATGCCCAACGAAAGTTTATAAAACCTTGACGAATCAATAAACTTTCCAATAAATCCCACTAGTTTAACCAACACTCCAAATAAAAGCACATAAACAATAGAAAATTTTAAAACAACCGACAGAAGGAGAGCAGCATACTCTGAAAAACGAATAAAATTATCAATCATTATGCCCCTGGCATAATTACCAGTTGCGGTATAAAAAGTATTGAGCAGATTATTAAACGTACCGATCATTACCTGAAAAAACAAAAGGAATAGACAAGTATCAACTTCAGAAGATTGTATTAAGGAGAAATGAAACAAATGTACAAAAACGCCTGCTCTACCCAGCCCAACGACAAACAGAAATATGGCTATAAAGGCTATCAGAATAAAAAAAATATTATTGTTAATCAAAATTGTACACTTTTCAAATTGACCTCTCACATAGTTAAATGTAAAGCTATTGCCGGTAGCGGTATTTAACCCTATGTCTGTCATTTGAAAATAGGCCGTCAATGTGTTCAAAGTAATCCATTCACCATATAATTCTACTCCCCAGTATTTCAAAAAAACGGGGACAGAGAGAAGTTGAAACAACGTCATCAACCCCATTGTTATTGAATTTGCTGCGACGTTTTTAAGAAGACTTTTATTTTTAAACAAAAAAGTAAAATTAAAAAAAATAAAAAACTATACAGCGATGGAACTATGAATCATTAAATAAGCTAACTTATCAATATCAGTCACATAATTCCATCCTAAGCTATTAATTAAAGTAGGATCACTAACCAACCTTCTATAGTCAGGCTGAAAATTTGGATTACGTGTTACATGATCATGCCAGTCCAAACCAAATTCACCGAAACAGATCTCAATCCACCTCTGAATTGAATAATCCACACCAGTACCAATTACAGCTTCGTAAACCTCAGTCTGATTAATTAATATCCAGACGCCCTCAACAATATCACCTGCAAATGCAAATTCTTTTCTTACGGACAAATCACCAATCTCAAATTTTTCTTTTGATCCTTTTGCTATTCTCTTAACGGCTGAAACAATTTTTTGATTGATATGCCGCTCTGATCGAAATGGGCTATCATGATTAAAAAAATATCCGACATACACGTGCATCGAAAACTTGTTTCGATAATACCTAGCGAGGTATATTGATTGTATTCTAGCTACAGAATAAGGGCTCGATGCATCAAAAGGCGTTGATTCATTAATAGGCACCCCGGTATTACTAAACTGCATGGCACTTCCAGATAGAAATACCTTACAGTTTATGCAATACAACCGAACAGATTCAAGTATGTTCAACGTACCCGTCGAAATCGTCAGGTGGTTTTCAAAAAGGGCATCGTGTTTAGTGGTAGAATTAGCCGCAAAAGAAAAAATATAATCAGGCTGAATTGCTTGTATTAAACCGGATACAAAGGAATAGTCTGAGACATTTCCAATATAACTCCTGCTGGAACGCGAAGACTCAAAAACCTCAATTCCAGATCTTCTAAGTAATAAGCCAAGATAATACCCATCCTGGCCGTTAGAGCCAAAAATGATTGCTTTCAAAATGATTAATAAATAAAATCTTAAATTATTTCTATTTCAGGCAGAGGAAAAATAAATTTTCCGCCATTTTCCAAATATTCTTTCTCTCTTGAAAGAATATTGTCTTTAAAGTGCCATGGCAGCACCAAAAAATAATCAGGCTTCATCGCCTTTGCTTCTTCTTCTGAAATAATCGGAATCAGTGTACCCGGTGTGTATGCACCAAATTTCTCCTCATTTACTTCTGCAATAAAAGGAATTTCCTTTGATGTAAATCCGCAGAATTGAAGTAGTACATTGCCTTTTGTACTAGCACCATACCCAAAAATCTTCTTTCCATCTGCTACCAATGCCTCTATTAATTCTTTCAAATTCTTTCTATGCCGAAATACTCTCTCTTCAAATTCCCGGTATGGTTTTTCAGTGTCAAGCCCCATATCGCTTTCCTGGCGCAACAACCAATTAATTATAGGCAAGTTCGACTTATATGAGGCCTTTTCCTTGCACGCCGTAACTGCAAAGCTACCGCCGTTAATCGCATTCATTTGTACGTCTATAACCCTCATGCCGCACTGTTCAAGCATATTTTTAACTACCCTAAATGAATAAAATTCCAAATGTTCATGACAAATTGTATCGTAACTATTTGTACGAAGCATACTAGGCATATAACTTTGCTCAAAATGCCATACACCCTCATCTGTAAGACATTCTTCAATGTCTGTAACAAAATCTAATGGACTTTCCAAGTCGTAAAACATTGCAATAGACGTTATAATCTTGGCTTTTTCGTTTGGAAAATGTGCGTGAAATTTGCTGGCACTAAAAAAGTCTGGGATCAGGTCAATTCCCTCTTTGTAAAACTGACGGAATTTGTTTCCTGTTGGATCAATTCCGACTTTACGGTGATTTCCCGAATACGCTTTTAAAGAAGTAGCATCGTTACTGCCTATGTCAATAACCAAATCTAAATCAGTTAAATTAACCAATTTTTCAAGAAATCTGATTTTATGCTGAAGGTGTTTGACCATTGAAGTGTTTAATCCCGATCGATACCCATAGTTATCTCCATACATTTCATCCAGACTATAGGATTGCTTCATTTGCAATAACCCGCTGTCAGGACACCATACCAGGTCTACAGGTCCCTTTGTTACAGATTCCTCCCTTTTTTTCGGAAAAACACCAGTTAAATATTGTTCTCCCAGCGACAATACAGTTACTAAATTCTCACTTTGGCTTATTCTACATTTTTTAATTTCGGTATACATATTATGGTTACATTGTAGGTTACAAAATAATTACAATCGTGCGTCAACAATATCCCTGTCTAAAAAAGACTTTATATCATATATAACAGTTCTGTCACCTTTCCTTAATGAGTTAAAATCAAATGATCTAAACTCATCATGCGAAACGGCAAGGACAATAGCATCGTATTTATCCAATTGATCAATCATTTCTATTCCATACTCATCCATTACCTGATGTTTATCAGCATGGGGATCATATACATCGACAGAAAGACCAAACTGCTGTAATTCACTATAAATATCAATTACTTTAGAATTTCTGATATCGGGACAATTCTCTTTAAACGTAACGCCCAAAACGAGAGCCTTCGAGCCTTTGATCACTGATCCGTTTTGGATAAGCAGCTTAACTATTTTGTTGGCTATAAACATTCCCATATTATTATTAACACGACGTCCACTCAAAATCACTTGTGGATGATATCCTAATGATTCTGCTTTATGAGCCAAATAGTATGGATCTACACCTATGCAATGTCCTCCAACCAGTCCCGGTTTAAATTTCAGAAAATTCCATTTTGTACCTGCCGCCTCGATTACATCTGTGGTGTCAATCCCCATCTTGTCGAATATTAAAGCCAACTCATTGACAAAGGAAATATTTAAATCCCGCTGCGCATTTTCAATAGCCTTAGATGCCTCAGCTACTTTAAGACTGGGGGCTTTATGTGTACCGGCATTAATAATGAGATTATATAATGAATCTACTATATCGGCAATTTCTGACGTGGAACCAGATGTAACTTTCTTGATTTTAGTGAGTGTATTAACTTTATCTCCCGGATTGATTCTTTCTGGAGAATATCCGCAAAAAAAATCCTTATTAAATCTTAGACCGCTCATTTTTTCCAAAACAGGAACGCAATCTTCTTCTGTGCATCCGGGATAAACGGTACTTTCATAAATAACAATATCCCCTTTTTTTAGAACTGTTCCAACCATCGAAGACGCCTTTAATAGCGGCTTGAGATCAGGCACATTAAATTGATCGATAGGAGTTGGCACTGTCACTATGAAAATATTAACCTCCTTAAGAATATCCATACTTGAGGAAAAAGTTAAAAAAGTCGCCGACTTCAATTCCCGCTCATTAGATTCCAAAGTCCTGTCAATACCCTGAGTTAGTTCACTAATTCGATCTTCGTTGATATCGAAGCCGATAACAGGAATTTTCTTACCGAATTCCACCGCTAAAGGTAATCCCACATAACCTAAACCAATAACACCGATTTTTGCCTTTTCTAAATTCATAACTAATTATTCAATTTCTTGTTTTATAATTTTTATTCCAGCCATACCTACTATTGCAATAAAAAAACCCAAAAAACCACCAACTAATAAAGCTTTCTTTTTCCCAAATTTTTCAATCTTCAGTGGCAAAATAGGTTTGTCAATGATTTGAATTAATGGCGTTTCCTTGCGCAAAGTAATGCGAGCCAGTTCTAAATTGGTAACCAGCTGTGTCAAAATGGCCGTATTTGCCTGAACATCAACCTGCTTTTTTGTAGAAGCTACCCGTTGGCTATTATAAGCCGAATTTAGATTAAATGTGACATCGTTTGCAACGGCAACTCCGCCAATTGCCCTGTTTAATTCACTTCGAATAGAATCAGCTTGTCTTTCCAAGATTTGAACATTCATTCTGGCTTTCTTGCTCTTGGTGTCAATGTAAAAATCCGAGACCTCTTTAGCCAAAGATTCCACAAAGTACTTTGAGCATAATTCATTTCCTGTTTTGGCTTCTATCGAAATAATACTGACTTTCTTATCCTTTTGGGTAACAACCAACCCCGACTTAATAGTCTCATAAATTACACCGAGGATACTGTCTTTTTGCAACGTAAATGTTGATCTTTCATCGGTGGGCAGATAGGCTATTTTTTCAACTAAAGGTTTCCCTTTCCAATTATCTCTCATTTTAGTATAGGAAATATAGTATTCCACCAATGACTGCTCTTTATTACCAACATAGATAGGACTTAGCAATGCCCTTTCAATGATGACCCTGGACTTAATTAACTCAGTAATATTCGCACCACTAAACGCACCGCCAGCACTTGTTCCCAAGTCAATTCCAAACTGACTTGCCAATCCCAAAGCTCCATTCAGACCACCACCAGCCTTATCATCCTCTAATGCAAAACTTAATGTCGCTATATATATGGGCTTTTGCAAAAAGGAATACCCAAGAAACAAAGCCGCTGACAACGCAGAAATTAATAAAATTTTAGCCCATCGTACTTTAAAAAAAACAAACCATTCCTTTATTTTTCTTATTACATCTTTAATAGAAATTTCTTCTTTGTTACTCACATGAGGATTCATAAGAATATTTGTATATGCTATAAAGTAACCTGAAAGTTTATAATCTCAGTATTGCAATAACAACCCCAGCCAGACTAGCCATTGCACTAGAAATACCAATAATCTCCCCAGTTGACATACTTCTTTTCTCGACTTTTTTGGGAACAATCAATTCGCTTCCCGGCATTATTTTTGGATAAAATTTGAGGAATAAAAAATGTTTGGTTGTTGCCGCTTTGCCGTTGGCATATACGACATATGCTTTTCGGCGCCAAGCATCTCCATTAAATCCGCCTGCCTCGCTAATATAATCTTTAAAGCTATTTTTTCTTTGATATGGAACCTGCGTAGCCAACAAAACAGCTCCGCTGATTTTAACCTGCCCGTCAAATTTGGGTATAAACAATTCATCTTTAGCACGAACCACCAGATCTTCCACGGAGCCCGGCGCTTCCAAAATTTGTAACAGATCAAGGGGAATCTGGTCATATTCACGGGTGATTTCCTCTGAGACGAGTTTTCTGGTTGCCAAGGAAGTGTCCTTCAGATTCTTCTCTGCCTTCTTAGCAACCTCCTGAGACCTTCTTCTTTCCTCATCTGTTTTAAATCGCTTTAAATAGACCCCCTCCGGATATGCATCCGGTGTATACCCCCCTGCCCTTTTCAAGATATCACTTACCCTTTCATTCCTGCTACTCAAGGCATAAGGCCCAGGATACTGCACTTGTCCCGCCACTGTAACAGTTTCAGGTATAGTATACCCTGCCTTCTTTCGTACCGTGACCACATCAAAAGCCTGCAGAACAAGATTAGCGGCTGAAGAACTTAGGCCGCCATTAAGTTCGGTATTGATAATAGTACTGGCGCGATTATCGGTAGCTGATATGGAGTCCCGTTTAATCAAGCGAGCGATTTCAATGTTTTTAAAAGCTGCATCCGTAAAACTTCCGGCCTGCAGGATTAAATCCTTCAGAGTCAGATTATCGACATATTCGTATTGACCAGGCAACCGCACTTCACCCTGAATCGTTACTTTAAAAGAATCTCGCAAATCCAATATGGAAGATATAAGCACTTCATCTTCTCGCTTTAACAATAAATTATGCTGTGGGTCATTGGCCAGGGCTTTCCGAATATCGAAGGATGCCATGGAACGGGTGAGGTTTTCCTCTAAGCGAATTATTTGGCCTCTCCCTGTAAAAGCGTCCTCTTTCAAACCATCAGCTTTACGGATCAGGTCGGCTACAGTTAGCCCGGTGCTCAATTGATATACATCAGGCCTGAAAACCGCGCCAGAAATACGTACCCGGTTTTCGAACCGATTCAATATTTTAGAAACAACAAACACATCACCCGTTTGTGGATGATATGTGGTATAACCACTAGCACCCAGATCGGCAATTTTTCGCTCTTTTTCGCTACGCTGGAAAATTTTAACCGAAGCACGGTAAGCCGTATCGGTAAATCCAGACGCGAATTGCAGAATCTCATCAAAACTGTCTCCCGGCAGCACTTCAAAATATCCGGGGCGCTTTACCTGTCCTTGTAATTCCACCCGGGTTTTATAGGCTGGGATACGGATCACATCATTGTCTTTCAGTCCGATATTGTCGGATTGATCACCATGCAGCAATAACCGATATAAATCGATTTTTCGCTCGAGTTTATTATTGCGCATCAGCTCAATTTCACGAAAACTACCCAGCGCGGTGGGACCTCCTGCAACATACAAGGCGTTAAACACAGTAGAAAGCGACGATAGCGTATAAGTAGCCGGTCTGTTGGCTCCAATGATCAGCACTTTGATGCTGCGGATTTTACTTAACGTAACTGAAAGCTTCGCGCCTCCTGATTTCAGATAGGCATAGACCGTATTGGCCATAGCCGATTTGATTTTCTGTGTAGCTGCTTCAATATTTAAACCTGCCACCTTTACTTGACCGACATTGGGGATGGTAACGAAACCCTCAGCGGACACTAATAGATCGCCGTTATATTCCTGCATCCCGTACACACTTACTAATATCTGATCATCTGGTCCCAATACATAATTCAATGGTGTGGCCAGCTTCATGTTGGGTTCAAAACTGGGTGATACGGTAGTATATAATTCAGATCCAAAGATCAGCTGATCTATCAGCGGCTTGGGTGGCTTTTCCTTATACTTACCTGTATCTAGTGAATCAGAGCTGTTGTCCTGTTTTTCAGCAGAATTTTTGTCTATTTTCAATTTGCCAAAGGCTTCCTTATTTGCATCCGCACTTGATTCCAATCGCTTTTTCAATTTGGCAATTTCAATGGGCGACATGCCCTTTGCCAATGCAGCCTGTTCGACCTGTTCAATCGTCGTACCTGCGCTGTTTAACTGCGCTTTCAGCTTGGCTATATCCGCATCGCTCATTTGGTCTACTCTCACCTGACTAAGGTCCTTTCCCTTCAGTAAATCCTGAGCTTTTAGCGTTTCACTACCGGTAAAAGCTAAGAAAAGAAAGAAAAGTATTTTAATGATTGCTTCTTTACACATTGATGAGGAAATTCTGGTTATAAATGTTCTGAGTTTTGTACTAATTAACACTCCTGAAGACTTATGTGTTGTTAGCTTAATTTTTTATTTATGGAAAACCTGCACGACCAGTTGATGGCTGCCTAATAATGCCTACTCACGAAAATCACCTGTAAAATCCATTAGGTTCACCACTGCCCCCAAGTCATGCAATTCCTGCAAATTCGTCTGACCAAATTCAGTTGGACCGAAAATCCCTACTCGTATTTTTTTTCCGATCAAGGTTTCGGCTTTGGCAATCAGGTTGTATAGATAGGATCTGTCTATATTTCCAACAAGTACCAGATCTACAAAACTCGAATTCCTACCTGCTGCTAGATCGCCGGTAAGATATACTTTATCTACGTTCCCCAATTTACGGATCACTTGCTCTAGTATCTGGTCTATACCTACATATTTCAGTATGATATTACGTAAAGATGCATATAACGGGTGACTGGTATTTACTACGTATTGTTTTTTCTTAATATCTGATTGATCTGCACGGGACTCGATCAGGTGCATTTCAGATAATTTATTCAACTCCAGCCGCACCGTATTGCTGCTAACACCCAGGTCTTTTTGGAGCCCTCGTAAATACACGCTATTCCCAGGGTTTAATAAAAGCTTGGTCAGCAGTTTGACACGGATTTTACCGGAAAAAAGATGATTGAGGGACATCAGTCGCTTAGTTACTGGATAACATGGCTTCGCCACAGTGACTCACAAAAGCGAGAGTCAACTGATATAATATTGAGTAGCTAAACTAGCTAATTTTATAACATACAATATTAATTTAATGAGATTTTATTGATTTTTCATCAAAAACCGAAATTGATAATCAGCTGGTTAAAATCTGATTATTCACAAACTAGTGAAGATTGGCAGCGCTGCCACAAATTTAGCGCATCGCAGATCATTAAAATGCTTAAATTAACGACTTCGCACATGTAACCGAGAGGATTTGGGAGCGACAGTATGGACATACAACGCAAAGTGTGGCATGAGGCTCTTTAAATCCAATCCTTCAAGCGACTTTCCTTATTGGGTTTGAAAAAGAATCTGAAGACAATTTTTGAAGACGTGAGTTCGGAAATGAAGCGCAAATAACCAATGCTCAATCGAAATGCAGTGTAAAGACTTAACTGATCACAGAGGGAGAGTGTAAAATAAACTGTGTCAGGAGTTAAGTAATTAACTTTAAAACACAGAAAATGGAAAACAACAATCCTGGAAGCCTCGATTATGAGGCAATGAAGCAAAAGCTCAAAGAGCAGTTCCGGACGGGTAAATCATTGTTCAGTAAAGGCGGCGCCTTTGCCCCCTTGCTGGAGGAGTTGCTCAATTCTA